>JABIWH010000007.1 GCA_018701215.1 Rhodospirillaceae bacterium | reverse complement strand
TTAGCTACGATTACCAAGAATGTAGGCGGGAGAAAATAGGCGATGGGTTGGTTTGTAGATATCGTGCTGAAGGACCGCTATGGCAATTTCGGCGGTTCTGGTTACACCAACGGCCATTACGCACCGGAGGAAGAGCCATACCTTAGTCCTCCAGGCATCTTCAGCGAAGATGGAACAAATCCGCTTCTTCCAATCGATAAGTTGGACCGCGCCTTCATGAAGCATGACAAGTATTTTTGGGATGCTCAGCAGTATGAAAAAGCAGGAAATT
The DNA here is from genome assembly GCA_018701215.1 of Rhodospirillaceae bacterium. Lineage (GTDB taxonomy): Bacteria > Pseudomonadota > Alphaproteobacteria. Next base: position 153,785 of record JABIWH010000007.1, on the reverse strand, counting down.
TTGCCGCCGCCGACGCCGAACGCTACAAAGGTAATCTGGAACTACTCGCCGATATTTCCAAGTTGAGGCAAGAGCTCAATAACAACACCGTTAAGCTGGGAGGGAGGGGTCAGGTCTTGTATTTTGCATTTCGATGATATTCTTGTCACATAAATCAGATTTCCATCATGCAAAATACAAGACCTGAGCTAACCCCTAATCACTCATGCTTATCATGGCGATGCCGCCGTTGATCATTACCGAGGCCGAGTGTGATGAATTGGTGGAGAAATTGGCAATGACCCTTGCGGCGGCGGAAGCTGACTTCCGCGCCGCCGGGGCCATTGCCTGAGGCGTTGATTTAGGCGCCGGGCTGGTCCTGTCTACCTTCGGGCGGTTCGGCAGGGCGGCTTTTGCGGTCGTCCATGAACTGGTCGAATTCCGCCTTGTCCTTGGCGTGGCGCAGCTGTTCCAGGAAGCCCTCGAATTCGCTCTGTTCGTCTTCCAGGCGTTTCAGGGTTTCCTCGCGATAGGCGTCAAAGGCTAAATTGCCGCTTGATGCGCCCTGATAGTGTGCATCTGCATTATTGCCGCGCCGCTTGTTGCGGCGCCGGGAATTATGCCAACGGCCCGGTCCGCCATGTTTCCAACAGCTCATACGTCCACTCCATATTAAATAGGCCAGAATTGCCAATCCAGCCGGCCAAAAAAGAATAAAGCTGAGGACCATCACACCGATCCATGCCCCTTTTCCGTGCTCGTCCAGTTTTCTTGTCAGTTCCATCTGATCCTCATGTAAATAGTATTTACATTATTCAAAATGGGGAGGCTCAATAATGTTTCAAGGGTGCAAAGGCAAAAAAATATCAGTCCTTGCCCAGGCCAAGGCCGTCGAGATAGATCAACATGTTGGCTTCCAGCAGATCCTCGGGCGGCATGGGAATGTTGCGCCGGGCGCCGTCACCACGCCCGAACAGGGAGGCAATGCCGTGCGCCATGCTCCAGACATGCAGGCTCATCATCAAGGCGGGCGGGCGTTTGCGTTCCGGCAGGCCGGCGATCAGCGCTTCGCAGGCTTGGCGGAGGACATTGAAAGCGCGGTCCGTCGCCTCGGCCAGCTCCCGGCTGGAAGCAGGCGGCAGGCGGGCCTCGAACATGGCGGCGAAATAGGCCGGCTCGTTCCGGGCGAAAGCCAGATAAGCCTGGCCCACGGCCTTAAAGGCGGTCATCGCATCAGGTCGGCCGTTGTTCCAGGCAGCGGATAGTTCCTCGGCGAATTTGTCGAAACCGCGCCGGGCGATGTCCGCCATCAGCGCATCGCGGTCACGAAAATGCCGATACGGCGCGGCGGGCGAAACACCAACCGCGCGGGTCACTTCGGCGAAGCTGAAACCGGCGGGGCCGACCTTTGCGATCAGGTCCAGGGCGGCCTGCACCAACGCTTCGCTCAGGTTACCATGGTGGTAACCGCGGCGGCTGCTTCCCTGACGTTTCGACTTGCTCATGTAAACGAGTTTTACATCATCAGGGCGGCGGGTGCACGCTTATGTGATGCGTACCGGCAGGTGCTTGATGCCGCGAATGAAGTTTGAATAGATCCGCTCCGGCTGGCCGGTGATTTCAAAATGCATATCGCGCTTCAGGATTTCCTCCCACAGAATTTGCAGCTGCAGTTCTGCCAGACGGTCGCCGACACAGCGATGGATGCCGGCGCCAAAGGCCAGGTGGCGGCGTGATTTGGTTCGCCGAATATCAAAGGTGTCCGGCGCCTCGATGGCATCCTCGTCCCAATTGCCCGAGACATACCACATGACGACCCGGTCGCCCTTGGCAATGCGCTTGCCGGCAAGTTCCGCATCCTTCAACGCCGTACGGCGCATATGGATGATGGCTGACTGATAGCGGACGATTTCGGGCACCAGGGTCTTGACCAGGCCGTGGTCAGCCCGCAGGGCGGCGAACTGATCGGGATTGTCGCACAGCGCCATCAGGCCGCCCGACATGGAATTGCGGGTGGTGTCGTTGCCGCCCACGATGAGCAGGACAAAGTTGGCGATCAGGTCCATGTGGTTCATATCTTTGGTGTCCTGGCCTTGCGCCAGCATGGAAATCAGATCGAAGGCGGGCTCTCCGTCCGCCCGTTCCCGCCATAGCCTGGCGATGTATGCACCCATTTCCTTCAACACTTCCATACGTTCCTCATCGGAACGGACGGGCGCGTCGGGCGCGTCGAAATTCGCGGTGGCGACATCCGACCAATAAGTCAGCAGGCGCCGGTCATCCCAGGGAAAATTGAACAGGGTCGCCAGCATCATCGTGGTCAGTTCGACGGATACTTTATCGACCCAATCAAAGGTTTCGTTGCGGGGCAGGGAGTCCAACACCATTTCGGTGCGCTCACGGATCATTGCCTCCATATTCCTAAGGTTGCCCGGTGCCACGATCGGCGCCACGGCTTTTCTCTGTGGCGTATGGCTGGGCGGATCCATGGTGATGAAGCTTGTCATCTCCTTGCCAAACGGATTGTCCCGGATCGTTATGCCGCCCAAATGCGAGGCCGAGGAATAGGTCTCGTGGTCCAGTTCCACCTGCATGATGTCGTCATATTTGGTCACCGACCAATAGGGGCCAAACTCGCTGTCGGCACAATAATGCACGGGGTCTTCGAGGCGCAGGCGTTTGAAGTAGCCGCGAAAGTTATCCTGTTGATAGATTGCCGGATCGCTGACATCAAACTGATCAAGCGTTAGGCCGTTGATCTCGGCCTCCGACAAAATGTTTGTTTGCCCCATCGAAAATTCCCCCAGTTAGACCAACGCGCAGATGAGCAGATAAACAGGGGCAATGGCAACCAATTCGTGAACCTATTCGTTGGGGCGCACCGGATCGGTCAGGACGAACAATTTCGGGTCCAGCTTTTGGTTGACCCGGATATCGGTCAGTGACAGCGCCGTGACGCCGCCCTGGGCGTCCTTGATCTTCCATTGCCGCAATAACAACGGCGGCTCGGTGAAGGTAACGCCCATCCAGCCTTCGTCAGGTAACTCCCGGTCAATGATCTTCAAGCGCAGGACACCAAGGCCCTCTTCCACCTCCACCACCTCGACCTGCTCACGCAGGTTCACCGGGTCATCGACCAGTACGCCAAGCGGTGTTTCATACAGCGGAAAGCGGGTGATCTGCTCCAACTCCCGGTCATGGAGCACCAACCAGACGCCGTCGGCGACCAGGAGCAGGGGCGAGGGGGCATCATATTCGAAACGCAGGCGCCCCGGCCGCCGCATGTAGAGCTGTCCGTGTACCACATTGCCCGCGCTATCAACCTGCAGGAACCGTGCCGAGAGGCTCTTGACCCCATTCAGATATGCTTCCACCCGGGCGACGACCGCATCGTGGCTGCTGGCTTTCGCGGCCAGGGGGGCGCTAAATGCCAGCGGCAGGCTGGCCAGGGAAAGAGCGCCGGTCAGGATAGAACGGCGGTTGATGGATGTTTGCGGTGCTGCAGCAGGCGCACCGCGGGCTGGCGTCTTGGCCAAGTCAGTTGTCCTCGTCGGGATTACGCACCAGGATCTCGCGCTTGCCCACATGGTTGGCGCGGCCGATCACACCTTCCTGTTCCATCCGGTCGATCAGATCGGCGGCGCGGTTATAGCCGATTTTCAACTGCCGCTGCAAAAACGAGGTCGATGCCTTTTGGTTCCGCGCGACCACATCCACCGCCGCATCGAACAAGGCATTGCCGCTGTTGCTGCTGAGGTTGCCGTCGGGCTGGGCAAAACCTGTTTCGCCGCCGCCTTCCGTATCCTCGGTCACCGCATCGAGATACTCGGGCCGGCCCTGGCTTTTCAAATGCTTGACCACGGCCTCGACTTCATCGTCGCCAACGAAGGGGCCATGCACCCGGCTGATGCGGCCGCCGCCGGCCATGTACAGCATATCGCCCATGCCCAACAATTGTTCGGCGCCCTGCTCGCCCAGAATAGTCCGGCTATCGACCTTGGCCGTGACTTGAAAGCTCACCCGGGTCGGGAAATTCGCCTTGATCGTGCCGGTAATGACATCCACCGATGGCCGTTGCGTCGCCATCATGACATGAATGCCCGCGGCCCGTGCCATTTGCGCCAGACGCTGCACGGCGGCATCGATTTCCTTGCCCGCGACCATCATCAGGTCGGCCATTTCGTCGACGATGACGACGATATAGGGCATCGGTTCGGTATCAAGCAGTTGATCCTCGAACACCGGCTGGCCGGTATCGGCGTCAAAGCCGGTCTGCACCGTGCGTTTTAACTCCTCGCCCCGCTTTGCCGCTTCGGTGATGCGCTGGTTATAGCCATCGATATTGCGCACGCCCAGGCTGGCCATGGCGCGATAGCGGTTTTCCATCTCGCGGACGGCCCATTTCAAGGCCATGATCGCCTTGCCCGGATCGGTGACCACGGGGGTGAGTAGATGGGGGATATCGTCGTAGACGCTCAATTCCAGCATTTTCGGATCGATCATAATCATGCGGCAGCGCTCGGGCGGCAGGCAATACAGCAGCGATAGGATCATGGTATTGATGGCCACGGACTTGCCTGAACCCGTGGTGCCCGCGATCAGCAGATGCGGCATCTTCGCCAGATCAACCAGCACCGGCGCGCCGGAGATATCCTTGCCCAAGGCCAGCGGCAGCATCAGCTTGGATTTCTCATAGTCAGTGGTCGATAGCAGCTCGCGCAAATAGACGGTTTCGCGATCCTGGTTCGGCAGCTCTATGCCGATGGCATTGCGCCCCGGCACCACGGCGATGCGGACGCTACGGGCGGACATGGAACGGGCGATATCGTCGGAAAGGCCGACCACGCGGGAGGTCTTGGTGCCCGGCGCGGGCTCCAATTCATACAAAGTGACCACCGGGCCGGGGCGGACCTGTACGATACGGCCGTGCACGCCATAATCATCCAGAACGGTTTCCAACATGCGGGCGTTCTGTTCCAGGGCGCTTTCATTGATCGCCCTACCGCGCTGTTGACGTTCTGGCGTGGCGAGCAGATGCAGGGCGGGTAGTTGATATTCCTCGCCCTCGGACAGGGCCAGGGCCAGGGCGGGTTGTTGTTCCTTTTGCGCCCGGCGGCTCTTGCGCACCTTGCGTTTGGGCTTGCTGACCCGGCCGGAAGGTTGTTCGGGGGCAATTCTGTCGCCGACCTGGATGGCCGGAACAGCCGTTTCCCCTGCGTCGTCCTCTGCCAGCATGGGCAGTTCACGGCGAAACAGCGGATGGGTCGCGGCCTGGCGGCCCAGACGCTCGGCCGTGGCGGCGGCAAAACGGGCCGCGCCCATGGTGCGCATCAGAGCGGCGAGGCCTGCTCTTGCCAGGGCCAGCCATTCGGCAAGCTGAATGCCCAACAGATACAACAGCATCAGCGAAGCGCTGAGGTACAGGGCCCCAATTACCAGCGGCGACTGCGGCGCCAGGCCCAGCAAGGCGAGCGCTGGCGTCACGATCCGTAACAGCCAATCGCCGCCATAGCCGCCCAGGCCAGCGGCCTGCGGCCATTGTTCAGGCGCCGTCACGGAGGCCGCGCACGCGGCCAGCAGGAACAGGCAAGGCAGGCTTAGAAATAGGCGCAGGCCATACCAGGGCAAGCCCCGGTGCGAGGCGATCCGCCAGGCCCAGCGGGCCAAGATGCCGACCACGGCAATGCTGGCCAAGCCCAGGCTTTGTAACAGAAAATCCGCCGCATAGGCGCCCGGGGTGCCCAACCAGTTGGCCGCTGGGTTGGCAGTGGCGACGTTCAAGGCGGCGTCGTCGGGATGATAGCTGGCGAGCGCCAATGCCAAGGCCGTTGCCAGGGCGAAGAGCACCAGGCCGGCGGCTTCCACCGCGCGCCGCTGCATGAACGCCACCGCACCCGGCGGCAGCAAGGCGATCTTGCGCGGCGTTCCACTATGCTGTGACATCTCGATCCACCCTCAAATATTCCGTCATATCTCGTCCCGTATCGTCTCTTGCCGATCGTCTCTTACAATGTCTCGGCCATGCGGCCCAGGGCGTCCGCCATTACCGCTCTGTCATGTACCATGGCGACCCGGATATAGCGGCTGCCGGGGTTCTCTCCAGTGCCGCCATCCGCCGATAAATAGGTGCCGGGCAGAACGCGGAGCGCGGCGCGGGTCCAAAGCTCCACCGTCGCCGCTTCCCCATCACCCACATCCAGCCATAGGAAAAAGCCGCCCTCGGGGCGGTAAAAACCAAAGCGGTTCGACAGTATGCGTTCGGCAAGATCAAATTTTTCCACATAGAGCGCCCGGTTGGCGATCACATGTTCTTCATCCCGCCACAACGCCGCCGCCGCCGCATAAACCGGCAGCGGGGATGGGTTGCCGCCATATTCGCTCAGCCGGCGGTAGAGCGTCAGCAAGTCTGGATCGCCCGCCACGAAGCCGGAGCGTAAGCCGGCCACGTTGGAGCGTTTGGACAGGGAATGAAAAACCAATACACCGGACATATCCCCATCCCGTGCACAGACCTGCAGGGTGCCGGCGGGGGGTGTGGCACCATTATAGATCTCGGCATAGCATTCATCCACCACCAGGGTGAAATCGTATTGCCGCGACAGTGCGACTAGGTTCTCCAGATAGTCCAGGCTAGCCACCGCACCTTGCGGATTGCCCGGCGTGCAGAAATAAACCAGGGCGGTGCGCGCCAGGATATCTTCGTCCAAGGCGGCGAAATCCGGCAGGAAGCTGTTTTCCGCCAGGGCCGAGACAAAGACCGGTTCCGCCCCCGCCGCGATCGCCGCGCCGGCATAGCATTGATAGAATGGATTGGGCATCAGCACGGCGGGCTGATGCCCGGCCTTGGTCGGGGGCACGGCTAGAAAAGCGGTGCGAAACAGCGCTTCCCGCGTCCCGGCGCAGGGTGCTACATGGCGCTCCGGTTCGATCATGCCGTGCGGCAGGTCATAGCGGCGGGTCAGCCAATCGGCGACGGCGAGGCAAAAATCCGGGGTTCCGGCCACGGGGGGATATTTGCCGTAGAGGTGGCGATTGGCATGCAAAATCTCACCCACGAAATCGGGATAGGGATGTTGCGGCTCCCCCAGGCTCAGCGCCACCGGGTCCAAATTCCTGGGCGCCGGCAGTGGATCCAGCAGATCGCGCAGGCGCTCAAACGGGTAATCGGGCAGTTCGTTCAGGCGCGGATTTATAATCCGACGATGGGAATTATTGGTCTCGGTTGTCACGATCTGCACGCCTGCCTTCAATTGTTATCCACAGATGCCGTGGACGTGCTGTGGATGATTCGCATGTGATTCGCGAATCGAGAACATAATATAAACGAATAATAGATAATGTAGCTACCTTTCATTGTGTATACAAGGACTTGCGTCGGGAACTTATCATTTGATCACAACTGTAGGCGGGCCACGAATCGGCTTTCGCCTTTTGTTCCCCTTGCGCCGCGATGTACGGCTGAAACGCAAGGACCCGGAGGCTACAACCTCCGGGTCCCTGTTTGTTGCTTATACTCTATCGGCGTGCCTGCCTAGGCGATACTTTCACCGTGCAGGCTGGTGTCCAGACCCTCGCGTTCCTCGTCCTCCTCGACACGCAGGCCCATGACCGCACCGACCAGTTTGACCAGGATGAAGGTGGCGACGGCGCTGTAGGCGATGGTCACGCCGATGCCGTACAGCTGCAGGCCAACCTGGCCGGCATTGCCCTCGATCAGGCCCGCTGTGCCGCCGACCGCTTCGGCGGCGAAAACGCCAGTCAAAACTGCACCGATGATGCCGCCGACGCCATGCACGCCAAAGACGTCCAGGGCATCGTCATAGCCCAATTTCCTTTTCAGCCACATCACGGCGAAGAAACAACCGAGGCCCGCCAGCAGACCTAGGATCAACGCGCCGCCGGGCAGGACGAAGCCCGCCGCCGGCGTAATGGCGACCAGGCCCGCAACGGCGCCCGAGGCAATCCCCAGGACCGAGGGTTTTCCCCGGGTCAGCCATTCCGCGAACATCCAGGACAGGGCGGCGGCGGCAGCGGCGATTTGCGTCACCGCCATGGCCATGCCCGCTCTGTTATCGGCGGCCAATTGCGAACCCGCGTTGAAGCCGAACCAGCCGACCCACAGCAAGGAAGCGCCGATAATGGTCAGTACCAGGTTATGGGGCGCCAGATTTTCACGCCCAAAACCGACCCGTTTGCCCAGAACCAGGCACAGCACCAGGGCCGCGACGCCGCTGTTGATGTGAACCACGGTGCCGCCGGCGAAATCCAATACGCCCGCGCTGCCCAGAAAACCACCGCCGCCCCAGACCCAATGACAGATCGGGGCATAGACCACGACCAACCAAAGCGCGAGGAAGACCATCAACGAGGAGAATTTGATCCGCTCGGCCACCGCGCCCGTAATCAGGGCCGGGGTAATAATAGCAAAGGTCATCTGAAACATCATGAAAACGGATTCGGGAATTGTGCCGCTCATGGAATCGACGCCGATCCCCATCAGGAACAACTGGCCCAGATCGCCAACAAAGGGGCCTTCGCCGGAAAACGCCAGGCTATAGCCGATCGCCATCCAGATGACGGTGGCCATGCAGCAAACCGCGAAACTTTGCATCAAGGTCGCCAAGACGTTCTTTTTGCGCACCATGCCGCCGTAAAACAAAGCGACGCCGGGCACGGTCATCAGCAGCACCAATAGCGAAGAGGTCAACATCCAGGCGGTATCGCCTGAATTCAACTCGTCCGCCGCCAGGGCTGATTCGGAAAAACCGAGAAGAGTGGCGGCAATGACGCCTGCGGCACTGGCGCGCCGGAGTGAAATAGACATGAAAATTCTCCTGATTGGATCAATATTTACAAAATTAGAGGGCATCGGAACCGCTCTCGCCGGTGCGGATGCGGACCGCCGTACCCAGGTCCCAGACGAACAATTTGCCGTCGCCGATCTGTCCTGTTTGCGCCGTGGCGGCGATGGTTTCCATGACCCGGTCCACCATTTCGTCCGATACCGCCAATTCCAGCTTTAGCTTGGGCAGATAATTCACTTCATATTCGGCGCCCCGGTAGATTTCCGTATGGCCCTTCTGCCGCCCAAAGCCCCGGACCTCGGTAACCGTCACACCCTGGACCCCCAGTTCGGTCAGGGAATCGCGAACTTCGTCCAATTTGAACGGTTTGATTACCGCCATCACCATCTTCATCGGGTACGCTCCTGTTGATTTTCTATGCTGTACAAGGCGGTAACGTGCCTTGACACCTGACTCCTATCCAAGAACCGTGCCGGTTTTTGATCGATTTCTCTAACCCGTTGGAAAGAAAGGAAAAGAAAATTTTTAGATGACGTTTTGCGCGATATTCAGCAGATTTAGGTATTTGTTATTGGTTAAAAAATAGGCAAAATATGAAATATGATGATAAATTAGGCGTGAATTTTCAGAGATGCCGAAAAATCGCATAAAGTTGCTGATATTAATAATCTTGACCGTTTCGGTTGTGTATCGCAAACTACGGCAATGAATGCGCAAACAATGGGTGATGGCGAACGGGGCCGCGGGGACCTATCGGCGGCGGCGCGTTTGGATTGGTTGCGCTTGATCCGTAGCGAAAACGTAGGCCCGGTGATATTTCGCCAATTGCTGGCGCGCTATGGCTCCGCCGGCGCGGCGCTGCAGGCGTTGCCGGCCTTGGCCCGGCGCGGTGGCCGGCGGCGCATCAAGCTTTGCACCGTGGCGGCGGCGGAAGATGAACTGGCCGCTGCCGAGGCTATCGGTGCCAGGCCCTTGGCCAGTTGCGAGGCTGCCTATCCGCAGCGCCTGGGTGCCTTGGCCGACCCGCCGCCCTTGATTTATGTGTTGGGTGATGTGACGCGGCTGGCGGCTCCGGCAGTGGCGATCGTGGGCGCGCGCAACGCTTCGGCCTCGGCCATCCGTTATACCCAGCGCCTGGCGCGCGATCTGGGCGAGGGGGGGCTGCTAATCGCCTCCGGCCTGGCCAGGGGGATAGATACCGCGGCCCATGCCGGGGCCCTGCAATCGGGCACCGTGGCGGTGATGGCGGGCGGCATTGATGTGGTCTATCCGGCTGAAAACGAGGCCTTGTACGAAAATATTATTGCTCAAGGCGCCGCCATATCGGAGATGCCGCCGGGTACCCGGCCACAGGCCCGGCATTTTCCCCGCCGCAACCGCCTGGTCTCGGGTCTTGCCCTGGGCGTGGTCGTAATCGAGGCGGCGGAGCGTTCGGGTTCGCTGATCACCGCGCGCTTTGCATTGGAACAAGGGCGGGAGGTTTTCGCCGTGCCCGGTTCACCCATGGATCCGCGCTGCCGCGGCTCCAACCGGTTGATCCGCCAGGGCGCCATATTGATCCAGAATGCCGACGAGGTGTTGGAGGTTATTGGCCCGATGATCCAGCAGCCGGCTTTGTGGGCGATGTCCGAAGAACCCGAGAGCGGGGTGCTGAATTACGAGGAGGCAGGCGCCGAGCAGTCCGATTCCGACGCTGAACGGCGGCGTTTGACGGCTCTTTTAGGGGCCGCGCCGGTGGCGGTGGATGATCTAATCCGTCTATCCGAGTTGACACCGGCCCATGTCATCACCATTTTGCTTGAACTTGAGCTAGCAGGTCGTTTAGACCGTCATGCCGGTAATCGAGTATCAATATCTTAACCATCTGCGTTCTGTATTGGTTGGATATCGTTGCATTTATTGTCGCGTAGCCTATCCGAGTGTCAGCAAAGGTGAGTCTTCCCATCATGGACGTAGTGGTCGTCGAATCCCCGGCCAAGGCCAAAACAATAAATAAATATCTGGGCGATAATTACATCGTGCTGGCCTCGTATGGTCATGTCCGCGATCTGCCGTCCAAGGATGGTTCGGTCGTGCCCGACGATGATTTCGCCATGACCTATGTCACGGACGATAAATCAGCCAAGCATGTGAAAGCCATCGCCGATGCCATGCGGGGCAGCGACAAACTGTTCCTGGCGACTGACCCGGACCGTGAAGGCGAGGCGATTTCATGGCACGTGATGAAGGCGCTGGCCGACGATTACGGTATGAAGGACATCCCTGCCAAACGCGTGGTCTTCAACGAGATCACCAAAAAGGCGGTGGTCGACGGCATTAACAATCCCCGCGACCTGGATATGGATCTGATCAACGCACAGCAGGCCCGCCGTGCGTTGGACTATCTGGTCGGCTTTACCCTCTCGCCGGTTTTGTGGCGCAAATTGCCTGGCGCCAAATCGGCTGGACGGGTGCAATCGGTGGCCCTGCGCCTGATCTGTGAACGCGAGATCGAGATCGAGGCGTTCAGACCACGGGAATACTGGTCGGTCGAGGTCGATTTCAAAACCGCCGCCGATGCGCTTCTGATAGGCCGTCTGACCCACCTGAATGGCGTCAAACTGGACCGTTTCTCTATTGCCGATGGCGAGGCCGCCGAAGCCGCCAGGCGCACCCTGGAAGCGGGCGAATTCTCCATTGCCAAGGTCGAAACCAAGCCGACCAAGCGTAACCCCGCGCCGCCCTTCACCACTTCGACCCTACAGCAGGAAGCCTCGCGCAAGCTGGGCTTTGGCGCCAAGCGCACCATGCAGGTTGCCCAGCGCCTGTATGAAGGTTTTGATATCGGCGGCGAGACGGTCGGTCTGATCACCTATATGCGGACCGACGGCGTACAGATGGCGAACGAGGCTATAGCCAGCTGCCGCGGTGTGATCGGCCAGGAATTCGGTGCCGACTATGTGCCCGGGCAGGCCCGCGTCTATCGCAGCAAGGCGAAAAACGCCCAGGAAGCGCATGAAGCCATCCGGCCGACGGATTTTTCCCGCCTGCCGCGGGATATGTCGGTTTATCTCGATAATGAACAACAGCGCCTGTACGACCTGATCTGGAAGCGGGCCATGGCCTCGCAAATGGAATCGGCCCGTCTGTCGCGCACCACGGTCGAGATTGCCGCCCATGACGGCTCGTCCAACCTGCGCACCACGGGCACGGTGGTGGATTTCCCCGGCTTTCTGAAGTTGTATGAAGAGGGCCAGGACGAGAAAAAGGCCGGCGATGATGATGAACGCCGCTTGCCGAAAGTCGCCGAGGGCGAGGCCCTGAGCAACGAAAAGGTCCGCCCCGAACAGCATTTCACCGAACCGCCGCCCCGCTATTCCGAAGCGACGTTGGTCAAGAAGCTCGAAGAGCTCGGCATTGGCCGTCCCTCCACTTATGCCTCGATCCTGACCGTCTTGCAGGACCGCAATTATGTGGTGCTGGACCGCAAACGCTTCGTGCCCGAAGACAGCGGCCGCCTGGTAACGGCATTCCTGGAAAGCTATTTCCACCGCTATGTGGAGTACGATTTTACCGCCGATCTGGAAGGCCGCCTGGATTCCGTTTCCGCCGGCGAAGTGGATTGGAAGGTAGTGCTACGTGATTTCTGGCGGGACTTTTCCAATGCCGTCGAAGGCACCTCGGAATTGCGCGTGCGCGAGGTTCTGGACAAGGTCAACGATATGTTGGCGCCGCATCTTTATCCCGACGGCGGCGCGGACCGAATCTGCCCAGCCTGCAAAAAAGGCTCGCTGAACCTGCGCGGCGGGCGCAACGGCTTTTTCCTGGGCTGTGACGCCTATCCCGAATGCCACTACACCCGCGCCATGAAGCAGGCGGAAGAGGGCGATGCGGATGAAATGTTCGCCGCCGGCCCCATCGCCCTGGGCGATGATCCTGAAAGCCAAATGCCCCTGACCCTGCGCAAGGGCCCCTATGGGCTGTATATCCAGCTGGGCGAGGCGGTCGAAGGGGATAAAAAGAAGAAGAGCAAGCCGAAACGTGCCGGCCTGCCCGCCGATGTCACGATTGAGCAATTGGACCTGGATTTGGCCCAGCAAATCATCCAACTGCCCCGGCTCGTGGGAGATCACCCCGAGACCGGTAAATCGATCTTCGCCGGTATTGGCCGTTTTGGCCCCTATGTGATGAGCGAGGCCCGTTACCACAAGTTGGAAAGCACGGCGGATGCCTTGAGTATTGGCCTGAACCATGCGGTGGCGGTCATTGCCGACGGCATGGCCAAGGGTGGCGGCCGGCGCGGTGCCAATACAATCCGCACCATTGGTGAACATCCCGATGGCGGCGAGATCAAGATTCTGGACGGCCGCTTTGGCGCTTACGTCAAATACAAAAAGCTGAACGCCACCCTGCCCAAGACCGCCGATCCAATGGAAATGTCCATGCAGGATGCCTTGGATCTGTTGCAGGCAAAGGCCGAAAAAGCGGGTCAGAAACCGGCCAAGGCGAAGGCTGCACCAAAAGCCAAGGCCAAGCCAAAAGCGAAGGCGAAAGCCAAGCCAAAAGCCAAGCCAAAAGCGAAGAAGGCGGCGCCTGCATCCAGTGAAGCGGTGGCCGGGTCCTCGGATTGAGCGCCCCGCGCGGCCTGCCCGACAAGGCGGCGATCAAGAAATTCATCACCGATGCGCCCGGTTCCGTGGGCCGGCGCGAGATCGCGCGCGCCTTTGGCATCAAGGGCGCGGAGCGGGTCGAACTGCGCGCGATCCTCAAGGAACTGGCCGATGAAGGCGTGATCGGCCGGGGCAAGGGCAAACGCTACAACGAGGCCGGCGCATTGCCGCCCGTGGCGGTGTTGCGGATTTCTGGCGTCGATGACAATGCCATGTTGCTGGCCGAGCCCATGCCCAAGGCGGACGACAACACCAATCCCGATGACATCCCAAAACCGCGCATCCGGATCAATTCGGACAAACGCGAAGCCGCCAGCCTGGGTATCGGTGACCGAATTCTGGCCCGCTTGACCCGTAAGGGCGCGGGCTATGAAGCCAGCATTATCCGGGTTCTGCCCAAGGGTCCTGAACGGGTCATTGGTGTCTATTCGGAGGTGCCGGGCCAGGGCGCGCGGATCAGACCGACGGACCGTCGGCAAAAATCGGACTACACGGTGGAAAAGGGCCAGAACGGTGGCGCGAAACGGGGCGATCTGGTGGTCGCCGATGTATTGATCGGCCGCCGTCATGGCTTGCGCGAGGCCAGGGTGGTCGAAGTCCTGGGTGATATGGATGATCGCCGGGCGATCTCGCTAATCGCTATTCATTCGAACGATATTCCCGATGTCTTTCCCGCCGAGGCCGTGGCCCAGGCCGAGGCGGCGCAGCCCGTGGTCATGAGTGCCGCAAGCAAGCGGGAGGACCTGCGCCATTTGCCGCTGATCACCGTCGATGGCGCCGACGCCCGTGATTTTGACGACGCCATCTGGGCCGCCCCCGATGACGATCCCAAAAACAAGGGCGGCTGGCAGATTATCGTCGCCATCGCCGATGTCTCCCATTACGTCACCTTCAATAGCGCCCTTGACCGGGAAGCGCGGCGGCGGGGCAATTCCGTCTATTTCCCTGACCGCGTGGTGCCCATGTTGCCCGAGGCGCTGTCGAACAACCTCTGTTCCCTGCGCCCCGACGAGGACCGGCCGGTGCTGGCGGTGACCATGCGCCTGGATGCCAAGGGCCGGCGCTTGGAGCATAAATTCCATCGCGCCATGATCCGCTCCGCCGCGCGGGTCATTTACGAAGACCTGCAGGCCGCCCATGACGGTGAGCCGAACGAACAGACCGGACCCATTCTGGATACGGTGATAGAGCCGCTGTATGGCGCCTGGGGCGCCCTGATGCGGGCGCGGGAAAGCCGCCAGCCTTTGGATCTGGATCTACCCGAGATGAAGATCTCCGTGGGCGAGGATGGCCATGTGGAAGATGTGCGCCAGCGCCAGCGTCTGGATGCCCATCGGGTGATCGAGGAATTCATGATCGAGGCCAACGTGGCGGCGGCGGAAACCTTGGAGGCGCAGAAAATGCCCTGTGTCTACCGGGTGCATGATCAGCCGGACCGTGAAAAACTATTGGGCCTGAAGGATTTCCTCTCCAGCCTGGGTCTTTCATTTGCCATGGGCGAGCGCCTGCGCCCGGAATTGTTCAATCGTATCCTGGCCAAGGCCAAGGGCTCCGATCATTGGGAGGCGGTCAACCAATCAATCCTGCGCTCTCAATCGCAAGCCCGTTATGACCCCGACAACATTGGCCATTTTGGCCTGTCGCGCCCTCGTTATGCGCATTTTACCTCGCCCATTCGGCGCTATTCCGATCTGTTGGTGCATCGTGCCCTGATCCGCGGCGGCGGCTTTGGCAAGGATGGCCTGCACGATGAGGAAGCGGCGCATCTGGCGGAGACGGCGGAGCATATTTCCAACACCGAACGCCGCGCCATGGTGGCCGAGCGGGACGCCAACGACCGCTATATGGCCGCCTTCATGGCGGAGCAGACCGGCGCTGAATTCATCGCCCGCATCAATGGCGTGACCCGGGCCGGGCTGTTTCTGACCCTGGTCGATACGGGTGCGGACGGTCTTTTGCCCATGCGCTATCTGCACAACGACTACTATCAGGTGGACGAGGCGCAAAAGGCGCTGATTGGCGAGCGTTCGGGGGTTCGCTACCGCCTGGGCGACAGCGTCACCGTACGGTTGGTGGAAGTAAATACTCTAACCGGCGGGCTAATCTTTGAACTACCGTCCATGAGCGCCGAAACGACGGAAGGGGCCTATGGCCATCCCCGCATCGGCAAACCGCGCAAGGAGCGCGTCAAGCGCGGCAGCGACCACAAACATAGCAAACACGGAAAACGAAAGGGCCGCCGGCGCCCTAAGTAATGCCGAGCCTTGCCAAGGCTTCCGCCAGATCGTCGGCGAAGCCGTCGCCTTTGCCTTCCAAGCCGCGTTGATCCAGGCAATCGGGAACTATGAAATAGTCTTCCATGCAATGGGCCAGCTGGGTGATCAGGGGAAAACCAAAGGAGCCGCCCATGCCCTTGAGGTTATGGCCGCCGCGGCGAATGGCATTGATGGTTTGGGCAGCATCGTTGTCCGGCGCCCGGGACGCATCGATCAAGGCATCAAGTTCGTCCAGCGCATCGCCGGCATAATCAAGGAACTCGTCTCTGAGCCGCCTCAAAATGGCATCGTAATCAGAATTCGGCGCGAAGCCAGGTTCCAATGTTGCGTGACCTATGTGGGCATTTCCCATATAAGCGACGGTATTGCAGAAGCGTAAGTTTTCGCTTTATTTTGGCGCTGTCATTCGTGGCCGCGGTTAGCCCGATGGGGAATAGTCATGAGCACCGTACCAACCGTGGAACACGCGCAAAGGCGACTGGGTCAGGCCATGGGGCGCGGTGCCCTGGCCCGTTGCCCGGCCTGTGGCCAGGGGGCGGTATTTGGCCGTTATCTGAAGGTGAATAGTGATTGCACCGCCTGTGGCCTGGGCCTGCATCACCACCGCGCCGACGATGCGCCGCCCTATTTCACCATGTTAATTCTGGGTCATATTTTGGTGCCTCTGACGCTGATGTTGGAGCGGGCTTTTTCGCCACCGTTGTGGCTGCATTTTACTCTATGGCTGCCTCTGACCCTGATCCTGTCCATGCTGATTTTACCGCGCATCAAGGGCGCCTTGATCGGCTTTCAATGGGCTCATCGCATGCACGGTTTTGGCGAGCGGGCTGATTAGGCCGCCTCGATCTCGAATTGCAGCAGTCCGTGTGCTTGGCGCAGGGCCGCTTCCACCGCGTCTGGCGTAGCCCCATTTGAGAATATGAAGCCGAGATAACGGTTGCCTTCGGGCACCGGCACAAGGCTGTCTCCAAGTGGGATTGAGATAGTTATATCCTGGATACCGGGTACCGCGGCGGCAGCCTCCAGTCCATCGACTTGGCGCAGAACGCCGGCGCACGGGATCGGTATCATCATCACACCCGAGGCTGTTTGCGCGGCGCCGTCGGTTGCGGGTATGCCCAAGGCATGGCGGATAATCAGATCTTCCAATCGTCCAGCGCCGCCAAAATCCAAGGCGCGCGCGCACAGCCCGCCGATCGACCGGGCGGCGACCTCGATCAACCAGGCACCCTGCGCATTGATGCGCAATTCCGCATGGATGGGCCCATGGCGCAGGCCAAGCGTGGCCACGCCATTGGCGACGGTGGCGGCGATATCGCTCTGTATGCCCGTGGGCAGCCGCGACGGCGTAATGTAAATTGTCTCTTCGAAAAATGGGCCTTCCAGTGGATCAGGCTTGTCGAACAGGGCCAGAACCTTCAACTCGCCAGCATCGAGCAGGCCTTCAAGGGCAACCTCCTGGCCCGGAATATAGGCCTCGACCAGGATATGACTTGCGGCCTCGCCGCGCTGCCCGGAACCGGCCAGGATCGCTTCGATACGTTTGCGGGCGGCCAGGAATTGCTGCGGATCGTTGGCGCGGATGACGCCGCGGCTGGCCGAGAGCGCCAGTGGCTTTAGCACCACGGGATAGGGCATGTTCCGAGCCTGACCACCCGGATCATCCGCCAAGTCCAACAAAGTGAACCAGGGTGCGGGTAGACCGGAATTGGCCAGCCGGTTGCGGAAACGGTACTTGTTTCCGGTCGCCTCTACCGAAGCCGGGGCATTGTGGCGCAGCTCCAGGGCTTCGCCCGCCTTGGCCGCTAAAAGGGTGGTTTCCTGATCGACGCCGATAATTGCCGCCAGGGGGTAGTCGCGGTGATAGCCGGCAATCTGGGAGACGCCGCGCGCAAGATCCATCAGATCGACCGTCATGGTGCGGCCAGGGGAAAATTGTGCCAAGACGCTGTGTTGGTCCGAGCCAACGGCGACATCGACGCCCAACCGTTCGGCGGCCTGCAGAAAATCACCGATGCGGTACGACGTGGTGGGGACCAGCAGCAGCAGACGGCCGCTGGCGGTGGGCTCCTTAGCCACCTTTGCCCGGTTGGTAGTAGGGATTGTTGCCGCCCGCATGATCGGTGACATCCAGGACATGCACGATGGCGGGCACAATGGCCCTGATCTCGGTCGCGACGCCTTGTTTCAGGGTGACGTCGGCCATGCCGCAGCCCTGACAGCCGCCTTCCAGGCGCAAATAGACCGTATCTTCGACCACATCGACCAAGGCGATATGACCACCGTGGCCGGCGACCTGGGGATTGACGTGTTCATCCAGTAGTTTCTTGATTGCCAGGCCGTCCGCCGTTTGCAGGCCGGGCTTGGGCGTCATGTCATCGAATTCCGCGATGCCTTCGATCTCGGGCAAATAGTGGCGCATCATATGCTCGATATTCAGGCGCAGGTCGCGGGCGGAACCGGTCAATTCCAGGATCACCGTGCCGTTCCGAAAGCCACGGTATATGGCCTCGCCATCGCTATCGGCCAGGGCGGGCGCGACATGGCTATCGAGCAGATCCTTGATATTGGCGATCAGTTCGGGATCGGCATCGGGATCGGTCAAACTGTCTTCAGCATCCTCATCAACTTCAATGAAGACGGCCTCGCCGGCGGTGAAATGGTTCATGATGGCGGCCAGGGCAAAGGTCTTCAGAAGCTGCCAGTCCCAATCATCAGCCTTCCAGACGGTAATGGAATCTTCATCCAGCGAGACCCCCGCGACGCCTTCGACGGCGAACAGCCGCTGCGCCAGGGGCGAGCGTTCGGACGTTGCCACATTGGGGAAATGGGCGCTGCCCGATGGCATTACGGTCTGCCCCGGCAGAAACTTCATCTGCGCCGGATTTGGCGTAGCCTCGGTTTGGATGAACATGGCGGCGGTCCTTTATCTAAACGGTCGTTGGTGGTGGGTTTATCATGTTGCGGCGGGCGGGGAAAACGCTGCTTTGGTCTGTTGAAAATTAACACAGAGCCGCGTCAGATCCGCAACATCCAACAGGCTTTGACTAATGGCGCAGTGATAGCTGTCATCACTTTCAGGGCGGTGCCCAACACATTCCATATGGGCGCAGTTGGTGCAATTGCCAAATGCTTGTCCGTTCTTTTCCCGTGCGACGTGGGCCAGCATCCGTTGCAGTGTTTCGGCCAGTTGGCGCCGCGCCGCCGACGGCAAATCATTGGCCGCCCGGGTCACCGCCTCGAACGGATCATTGCGACGCATCGTCTTGGCCTTTTCGGTCAAATCCAGTTGTTTGCTTCGCCCATCCCGCGCGGCGCGGGATTGTGTCAGATAACCATGCTTGATTAGACCGCGAATGGTTTGTGAGGCCGTGCCCCGCGTGGTGCCATGGAACTTTGCGAACGCCGAGGGGGTGCGCGAGGTCGGATTGGCGTTTTCCAGATAACGCAATACCGTCCATTGCGCCGGCGACAGCACCATGGCCGGCGTGGTGTCGGATTGTGCCAGCCGCCCTAGATGGAGCAGCAATTCCATCAGTATTTCAGGTGTGTTTTGAGTATCGGGAGACATGCGATATAATAGCGTATCGCTATTATATTGACAAGGGCGCATCATGCCGGATAAGCAACCGGGATTGCGGACGAAATAGGGGATAAGTTAATGCTGGATGACAAGACGCGGGCGTGGGGGTCGAACATTGACGTGCGCGACCTGGCTGAATTGCGCGATGAAAGGGTCGTCCACACCCTGCTTGATGTTCGGGAACCCAACGAAGTCGCCGTCTGTGCCATTGCCGGCAGTACCTTTGTACCCATGCAACAGGTGCCTGGGCAAATCAACACGCTGCCCAGGGAGCATCCGCTGATTGTTCTATGTCATCATGGTACGCGTAGCGACATGGTGGCCGGCTTCCTCCGGGAAAATGGCTTCACCAATATCTTCAATCTATCAGGGGGCATCGATGCCTGGGCCCAGGTTATCGATCAGCAAATGGCACGCTACTAATGTCCTGAATTATGGCTGAATTCAGCCATTAATCCTCCGGACTGGACAGCAGGGTGTCCGCCATGCGATTTTAGGGCCTCGGTAAACCTGCCTTTAGAGTGATATGTCCGAAAAACAAACAACACCCAAACGCGCCGCGCGGCCGCGCGATGCCGCCACGCTGGTGCTCTTGCGCCAAGTCCGCGGCAAGACAACCGTGCTCATGGGCCTGCGCCACGGCAAGCACAAATTCATGCCCGATCAATGGGTTTTTCCCGGCGGCCGGGTTGATCGCGCGGATGGTTATGCCCACTCCGCCTCGGAATTGCGCAACCATGTTTCCAACAGCCTGGCGCGGACTTCGTCCCCGCACCGGGCCCGTGCCCTGGCCATGGCGGCGGTACGCGAGACGTTCGAGGAAACGGGTCTGATCCTTGGCAAACCCGTCAACGAGGTGCCGAATTTGGTGCCCGAAAAGGCCGCGCCAAGCTGGCGACCGTTTTACGAAGCCGGCTTCGCGCCGTGCCTGGAAGATCTGGAATACGTCTACCGGGCAGTGACGCCGCCATTTCGTCCAATCCGCTTCAATGCGCGGTTTTTCCTGGCAGACGGCAGCAATCTGCACGGTAAATTGCAAGGCGATGGCGAACTTTTGAATCTGAAATGGGTACCCATCCCCAAGGCGATTGAGTTGCAGACCCCGCCAATCCAGCAGATCGTTTTGGAGGCGCTGCCCGGTCTGGTGGACGCGGACGGCAAGATCCGCCGCCGCCGCAAGGTACCGGTGCGCATCATGCGCCATGGCACACGCCGGGTGGAGTACGAATGAGCGCCCTTGAACAAGCCCAAAAAGTTGGGCGCGACTATGTCCGTCCGGAAAACCCTGTAAGGCCCCGCGATGCCGCGTCCCTGGTGATCTTGCGCCAGCGCAAGGGCGGGACGGAGGTGCTGTTGGGCCGGCGTGCCTCGCGCCACCGCTTCATGCCGAATGTCTTCGTCTTTCCCGGCGGCAGGGTTGATGTGGCCGACCGGGATGTTGATGTGGCGGCGGAGCTGGCCAAACCAGTGGCCAAAAAGCTACAGAATAAATTCACACCGGTGATGTCTCGGGCCCTGGCCGTCGCCGCCGTGCGCGAAACTTTCGAGGAAACGGGCCTGGTCATTGGCGAGCGGCAGAAAAAAGGCGGCGTGCGGCCCGACCTGGCCCGCCTGGACTACGTGGCCCGGGCCATTACGCCGCCTGACAGCCCCATGCGCTTTCATGCCCGATTCTTCTGTATTGACGCCGAACATACCACCGGGCGGGTGCGTGACAGCCATGAATTGCAGCTGTTGCAGTGGTTCCCCCTGGCCGAGGCCCTGGCCATGCCCCTGGTCGATGTGACCGAATTCGTGCTGCAGGAAATCCAGCGCCGCCAGGAAGGCTGGCGGCCACCCGGCGTGCCCTTGTTCAGCTATCGCAACGGACGCGCGGTGATCCGCTACGAAGGTTGAATTTCAGCTGATTTGAGGCTGATCCGCACTTGACAGAACCGTTGGGAGGATTATGTTCCCAACTCGGAATTTAATGGCAAGGGTGCCGCATCTGCAGGCGCCGCAATTATCGGAGATTTGGTGATGGCAAAACCGTCAACCATTAAGATCAGGCTGGTGAGCAGTGCTGACACCGGTTACTACTATGTGACCAAGAAAAACCCGCGTACCCAGACGGAAAAGATGGTGGTCAAGAAATACGACCCCGTGGTCCGCAAGCACGTGGAATTCAAGGAAGGCAAGATCAAATAATTTTTTGATCCTGCTGCCCTGACGTAGGTTCGGGGCATCGCGAAATTTCAGCGGAAAAATATTCGAGTTTGAGTATTCGAAACTGAATATCCGAGTTCGAATATCCATGTCTGAATAATATCCATGTCTGAATAATGAGTGGCCGGCGCTTGCGCTGGCCCTTTTTGTTTGTTCGGCTGATTGTCCGGCTTGTCTGCCCTTAGAACATGTTTCTTGAAAACATGCTCAGACTCTTAAGAAAAGAGCAATTGAATCAATAATCTAAGTCGCGCCAAACAAGTCTTGGGCGACTCCGATTAATTGAAAATTGCTCTAAATGCGGCTCAGCCGCCTTGTGCGGTCGCTACGGGTGCATCCTGTGCCTCGCAGACGACCTGATTGCGGCCGTTGTTCTTGGCCTCATAAAGCGCCTCGTCGCCGCGTCGCATGATGTTCGCCGGGCTGTCGGAGGCGCCTTGGGAAATGGAGACGCCGATGCTGACCGTGATGGGGATATCAATGCCTTGATCGGGCACCGTCATGGGACTTTCGGCAATGGCTTCACGCAGGCGTTCGGCAACGCCCACACAGGTATCTCGGTTTGAATCGGGCATGATCACCACGAATTCCTCACCCCCCGTGCGCGCCGCCAAATCAATAAAGCGGACACAACGTTTCACCCGCGCCGCGAACTCCTTCAGAACTTCGTCGCCGGCGGCATGGCCGTGGGTATCGTTGACCACCTTGAAATGATCGATATCAAATGCCAACAGGCCGACCGGTTTGTCTTCCTGGACGGATCGCTGCATCAGGTTTTCAAGGTGGGTTTCCAGATAGCGGCGATTGTACAGTCCCGTCAGCGGGTCCGTTACCGCAAGGGTCATGCTCAGATGATAGTTGGAGCGCAAGCGGTCTTCGTACTTCTTGCGGCGCAATTGGGTCCGGCAGCGGGCTATCAACTCATTCTGATCGACCGGCCGGATCAAATAGTCATTGACGCCCAGATCAAGGCCTCTGACAAGACTCTCCATTTGATCGGGCGTGTCATCGACCAGGATCAGGATCGGCATCTGCCGGCTTTCTTCCATCGACCGAAGATGTGAGCACAACCGCAGACCATCGGTTTCCTGTAGGGACAGCGAGACGATGATCAGGTCAACATTGCCGGTCTTTGCCGCCTCTATTGCCTCATCGGCGTTGATCGCCATGGTTACCGTATGGTTGTCTTCCAATGCTTGATTGATATTGCGGGCATAGATTTCCCGGTCCTCGACCACCAAGATGCGGCCGCCATTGACGCTCAATTCATCTTCTTCCGGTTCCGCCATGCCGAAGCTGCTCGATGTAGCTTCGCGGAGGCGCAACTCGTCCATCATGATCTTCAACCGGATCAAGGAACGGACGCGGGCAAACAGAGCGATATCGTTGACGGGCTTGGTTAGGAAATCATCGGCGCCGGCTTCCAATCCGCGCACCCGGTCCGAGGTATCCGACAGGGCGGTGACCATGACCACCGGAATATGCATGAGGTTCGGATTGGCCTTGATCTGCTCACAGACCTCAAAGCCGTCCATACCGGGCATCATCACGTCGAGAAGGATGATATCGGGCACTTCACGTTCAACGATCTCTAGGGCATCAGGCCCATTCATCGCAGTTAGAACGTCATAATACTCTCTGGAAAGCTTTGCTTCCAGAAGCTTGACGTTCGGTAGAACATCATCAACGACTAAGATACGTGCTGTCATTGTCCGAGATAACTCCTACCTCTACTCGAGAAACCGTTTTACAGTATCCAAAAACAGCTGCACTGAGATTGGCTTGGCGATATAAGCCTCGCAACCGCCGACACGAATTTTTTCCTCATCACCCTTCATGGCGAAGGCGGTCACGGCAATCACGGGAATGGATTTCAATTCATCATCTTCCTTGATCCATTTAGTGACTTCCAGACCGGAAACCTCCGGCAGTTGGATGTCCATCAGGATCAGATCGGGCCGCTTTTCCCGCGCGATCGCCAATGCTTCCATGCCATCCTTTGTTTGCAGGGTGTCGTAACCATGCGCATCAAGCAGGTCATGAAAAAGCTTCATGTTTAGATCGTTGTCTTCGACAATCAGTACGGTTTTTGACATTGTTACCAAGTCCCCGAGGGCGCCCGTATGGGCGTGTTTTGTGAAATTATCCAGTAAGACAGTTAATATCTGGTATAGCCATCACAGAACATGATTAACAAAGCATGAAAACCTGTGCCTGGTCGATGGTTAATACAGGACATTATCATGAATGAAGAGCAGGCGAAAATCATAGCGCTGCAGGCGTTGACATTTTTGGTTGGCGAAGAAGATATACTGCAGAGATTCATGGATCTTAGCGGCAGTGACGCGACGGATTTACGCCAGCGCGCCGATGATCCGGCCATGCTGGCGGGGGTCTTGGATTTCTTTCTTGGCAATGAGGCCCAACTTCTGGATATGTGCGCGGCAATGGAGATTGCGGCGGATGCACCCGCGAGAGCGCGGCGCAGCCTCGCTGGCGGCCAATATGAGGAATGGAGTTAAGGTGGAAAGCGATAGTTTGCACGATGAAGTTTTGAGCCAGTTGGAGGCCTTGAGCCTGACGCCGGAACGGCCCTTGATCGTTAGTGACGCGGACGAGGTGATCTTTGCCTTTGTGCGTAGTTTGGAGGGCTTTCTGCTTGATAATGGCCATTTCATGGATTTGCAGTCATTTGCGTTGAGCGGAAATATTCGCGATTCCACGACCCGGGAGCCGGTATCCGCCGAAATGGTAAAATCGCTGATCGGTGATTTTTTCTCCGAGCGTACAGAACAGATCGAGCCGGTGGACGGCGCGGCGGAGGCTTTATCAGCCTTGTCCGAACGGGCGCAGATCCTGGTTCTCTCCAACGTTCCCCTGGATCAAATCCCGGCCCGCCGCCGGGCCCTGGTCAAGAACGGCATGGATTATCCCCTGGTGGCGAACATCGGCAGAAAAGGCAGTGCCATGGCCTACCTGGCGGATCGGCACCAGGCGCCGATCTTTTTCCTCGATGATATTCCGCACAATATTTCTTCCGTCGCGCGCAAGGCGGAGACGGTGACGCGGCTGCATTTCATTGCTGATCACCGGCTGCGCAGCTTGCTTGGTCAGGCAGAAGATGCGGATGTGCGCATCGACGACTGGCCCGGCGTCCGCCGTTTTATCGAAGGGCGGTTGAGCGAGCAGGGGTTTTAAGCCATGCGTCTCGGTGTTGATCTGGGCGGTACCAAGATCGAGGCCTTGGCCCTGGCTGATGATGGGACCGAGCTGCAACGCCGCCGGGTGCCGACGCCGCAAGGCGACTATGACGCCATTGTCGCCGCCATCCGGGATTTGCTGGCGGCGGTAACCGAGGGGCAGGCGGTGGACGTGGCAACGCCAGCGCCCGTGGGCGTGGCCATACCCGGTGCCGTATCGCCTGCCACGGGTCTGGTCAAGAATGCGAATTCCACCTGTCTGATCGGCAGGCCGTTCGGCAAGGATTTGAGCGCCGCCTTGAGCCGGCCGGTGCGTCTGGCGAATGATGCCAATTGTTTTGCACTTTCCGAAGCCAGCGACGGCGCCGCCAGGGGCGCGGACAGTGTCTTTGGCGTCATTGTCGGCACGGGCACCGGCGCCGGGATCATCGTGGGCGGGCGCCTGCATGAAGGGCCCAATCTGATCGCGGGCGAATGGGGCCATGCGCCGCTGCCCTGGCCCGACGATGACGAACGGCCCGGCCCGCCTTGCTATTGCGGCCGGCGTGGCTGCATCGAAACCTTTCTTTCGGGTCCCGGTCTGAGCCGCAGTTATGAAGCGGCGGCGGGCCGTTTTCTACAAGCACATGAAGTTGCCGAACTGGCCGCCCAGGGTGACGACGTGGCCGAAGCCTGCATGGCGCGTTACGAGCGGCGCATGGCGAAATCCCTGGCCATGGTAATCTCGATCCTGGATCCGGAGGTGATCGTGCTGGGCGGTGGGGTCTCGAATATCAAACGGCTGTACGACAACGTACCTCGGTTGTGGGGCGAGTTCGCCTTCTCCGATCAGCTTTCGACCAAACTGGTGCAGGCCAAGCACGGCGATAGCTCCGGCGTGCGCGGGGCCGCCTGGCTTTGGCCGCCGTCGGTGGCCGCTTAACCATGGCAGCCCTGTGCCGCGACTGCCTGACGGTTGCCGCGCGGGATACTGCGCCTGGACGTTGCCTCTCTTGCGGTTCGCCGCGCCTGGTGCGCCATGCTGAATTGCTGGATCTGTGTATTGCACATCTGGATTGTGACTCCTTTTATGCCAGTGTCGAAAAGCGCGATGATCCCTCCCTGGCCGACAAGCCGGTGATTGTTGGCGGCGGCCATCGCGGCGTTGTCTCGGCGGCCTGTTACATCGCGCGGACCTTCGGCGTGCGTTCCGCCATGCCCATGTTCAAGGCCCGTAAGGCCTGTCCCCAGGCCGTGGTGATCAAGCCTGATATGGCGAAATACGCTACCGCCGGCCATCAGATCCGCGCCATCATGAAGGACTACACCCCCTTGGTGGAGCCGCTGTCCCTGGACGAGGCATTCCTGGATCTGACCGGGACGGAACGGCTGCATGGCCAAGCGCCCGCCGCCACCGCCGCGGCAATCGTGAACCGCATCGTCGCCGAGGTCGGTGTCACCGCCTCCATCGGGTTATCCTATAACAAGTCATTGGCCAAGGTTGCTTCCGACCTGGACAAGCCCAAAGGTTTTGCGGTGATCGGACGGGCCGAGGCAGTGGATTTCCTCGCCGCGCAACCGGTATCGATCATCTGGGGCGCGGGCAAGGCCCTGCAACGGCGTCTGGCCAAGGAAGGCATCACAACAGTGGCGCAATTGCAGGCGATCGAGGAGAACGAATTGCTCGCCCGCTATGGCGCCATGGGACAGCGCATGGCGCAATTCGTGCGGGGCGAGGATCCGCGCCGGATCAGTGCCAATCGGCCCACCAAGAGCATTTCGTCGGAAACCACCTTCCATAACGATATCGCCGATGGCGAAGCGTTAAAGAAGATCCTCTGGCGCCAGGCGGACCGCGTTGCCCGGCGCATCAAAAGCGCCGAGTTGGCCGGTACCACAGTGGTTTTGAAATTGCGCCGTGCGGATTTCCGTATTTTGACGCGCAGCCGCCGCCTACCCGATCCGACGCAACTGGCCGATACCATCTATCACGAGGCCGCCGAGCTGCTGGCCAAGGAAATCAATGGCACGGCGTATCGTTTGTTGGGCGTCGGTTTGAGCGGTCTGGTCGATGGTGTCGAGGCGGACCCGCTGTCCCTGGCCGATCCAGGCGGTGGGCGCCGGGCCGATGCGGAACGGGCCTTGGATAAGGTGCGTGAACGTTTCGGCACCGAGGCCATCGGCAAGGGTCGGGGGTTGCGCTGATACGTTAGTCGCAGTTCGGTTGGTCGAGATATTGCAACTCCACCAGGCGGCCGATCAGGCTAAAATCAGGATAATCCAGCATCAATTCATCAACCACGCCGTCGCCATACAAAGTGAAGCCGACTTCAAATTCAGGCGTGCCGATCTGGCTGTCGTGGTGGAAATAGGCCAGGCGCACCGGCCAGCTGGGTAGATCGTTGGCCAGCAGCTTGCCGCGTTTGGCGCGCTTTGGGCCGAATTTATCACCGATGAATACAGAGGCATAATAAAAGCCGGCGGCGTTGCTGCCATCGAACAGGGTCGTTTCAAAGCTGCGGCGGCCGGCCAGTGCCGCCCGCAATACCGCGCGATTATACGAAATCGGAAACAGCGTGCCCTTGGGCAGGGCCAGCTCCCGTGTCGTGGGCAATTGCCAGACGCCCAGACCCGAGCCAGCATCGGCCCCGCCCTGATGCACGTCGCCCCGGCCCTGCTCCCGTTCGGCGACAGCGCTGTTGATCTTGTTCACCACGTTAAAACGCATGGCCCGGCCGTCGCGGCTTTCCCAGACGGAGGCCTGCATATTCCCGATTATCTCGGATGTTTCGCCGCTGGTGATGCGGGTGATGAAGCCCTGATTTAAGATAAAGCCGCCGCAGTCTTCGACCAATTCGACGACCAGGCGCCCGCTGGCGGTATCAATACTGCCGCTGTCCCGGTCCTGGTTCAATTTCAGATCATAGACCCCGCGGACCGGGCGCAACGCCTGGGATAGGGCCGCGGTGCTGTTGAAAAGACAGGCGGAGAGAAGCACAAAGCCCCAAATTCCCCATGCTGATTTAGTCATTTATCCTGTAGGCTCCAATTTCCCTATGTCGCCGCGCCATAGTAGCAGGCTTTGAGAGGAAGAGGTTTAGATGTTGCATATTGGCCAGTTTGAAATTAGCCGGGTGATTGAGAGCGAGGGTCCGTTCCTCCCCGTCCAGGACTTTATTCCCGATGCCGAGCAGGCAGTGATCGACGCCAACCGCGACTGGCTCTATCCGCGCTATATCGAACCTGGCACCGACAAGATCATGCTGACGATCCAGTCCTATATCCTGCGCACGCCGCGCCACACCATCCTGGTCGATACCTGTGTTGGAAATGACAAACCCCGTCCGGGCCGGCCCATGTTCGATCAACTCAACCTACCCTACCTGGCCGATCTGGCCGCCGCCGGGGTACAGCCGGAAGAAGTCGACTTCGTGCTCTGCACCCATCTGCACGTGGATCATGTGGGTTGGAACACCAAACTGGTCAATGGCCGTTGGGTACCGACCTTTCCCAATGCCAAATACATCTTTGCCCGCAAGGAGTACGAGTTCTGGGAGCAGCGCCATCTGGATGGCAGCGAGGGGCCGGTGCCCAACGTTTATGACGATAGCGTATTGCCGGTGATGGAGGCGGGACAGGCGGTGCTGGTCGATATGGATCACCAGATCGACGATGGCATGTGGTTCGAACCGGCGCCGGGGCATACCGCCGGCAACGTGGTCCTGAACCTACAGTCGCAAGGCCACAACGCGGTGATGTGCGGCGACGTCATGCACCATCCACTGCAACTGGTACGTCCCGAATGGTCAAGCCGTGCCTGCGAGGACCCCGCCATGTCCACCGCCACCCGGCGCGCCTTTATCGAGCGACATGCCGATACCGATACCCTGATCGCGCCTGCCCACTTCGCCTCGCCTACCATGGGGCATATTATCAGCCGGGGCGATGCCTTCGGCTATCGTCACATCGACGTCTGAGCGCGCCGCGCATTCGCAAAGGTGAGCCGTTCGACTCGGGCTGGAAGCCCTGGTAAAACCGCTGCAGACAAGGAGAAGGATACATCATGAGCTTGCTGCCCAAATCCGTGACGATTACCGATGACACCATGCGTGAAGGCCTGCAAATCGAGAGCGCCGATATTTCGGTGGATGAAAAACTGCGGCTGCTGGATGCGCTGGGCGAGACCGGGGCCAAGGTGATCTCGATCGGTTCCTTCGCACATCCGAAATGGACGCCGTCCATGGCCTGTATTGACGAGATCGCGGAACGTTTCGTGCCGAAACCGGGTATCAAATACACGGCGGCGGTATTCAATCAACGCGGCTTTGAGCGGGCCGACAGCTACTATCCAAAGATCGATGTGCGCGGGAAGAAATTCCGCACCAATGTCGAACTTTGCGACACCTTCGCGCGGCGCAACTATAACCGCTCCCAGGCCGAACAAATCGCCGGCGTGGATGCCGCGATTGAAGCCGCGCGGGAGGCCGGCGCCGAATACGGCGGCGTGGGCCTGGGCAATCCCTTCGGCTCCAACTTCGAAGGGCCGTTCTCCCTGGCGCAGCGGATGGAGCTGCTGGATCTGTTGATGGGCAAATGGCACGCCGCCGGCATCAAGGTGAACAAATGTTCCTTCCTGGACGCCATGGGCTGGAACATGCCCCACACTGTCCGCGAGACCTTGCTGGCGATCAAGGAACGCTATCCCGAGATCACCGATTTCCATATGCATCTGCATGACAGCCGAGGTGCGACACTGGCCAGCTATTACGAAGCGCTACAGTTGGGTGTGACGGAATTCGATACCTCCATCGGCGGCATGGGCGGTTGCCCCTATTGCGGTAACGGCCGCGCGGCGGGCCATGTGCCGACGGAGGATTTCGTCAATCTGTGCCACGAGCTGGGCATCGAGACCGGCTATAACCTGGACAAGTTGATCGAGGCCGCCGCCGTGGCCGAAGAAGTTGTCGGCCATTCCCTATGGGGCCATGTCTCGAAAGCCGGCGCTCTGCCACGGGGTGAAAGGCTGTATCCCACCAATATGCCGTTCGTGGAGACGTTGGAGGAAGCGGCCCATTTCCGCAAGGGGCCGTCGGTTTATGAGGGTCAGCTGTCGCCATGGAAAGAGGGCGATGCCTTAAGCCGCTAGATCCTCCCGTCGCTAGATTCTCGTAGTTTCGGAGTAACCCAATGCCCGTATTAGACACGACCCTCGACATCCGGTCCGAGGAATTCAAGCAGAACCGTGATGGTATGCTGAAGATGCTCGCCGCCCTTGATGAGTTGCATGAAGAGGTCGCCATGGGCGGCGGTGAGGAAGCCATGGCGCGCCTGCGCAGCCGGGATAAGATGCCGATCCGTGAACGCATCGCCATGGTACTGGATCAGGATTCGCCGTTTCTCGAGATCAGCCCCTTGGCGGCGTGGCGCTCGAACTTCAATGTCGGCTCCGGCTTCGTTGTCGGCCTTGGTGTTATCGAGGGCACGGAATGTTTGATCCTGGGCCATGATCCATCGGTGCGGGCGGGCGCCTTCAACCAGTTCAATGCCAAAAAGCTGATGCGCGGTCTTGAAATCGCCCGGGTCAACAGGTTGCCCTACGTTCAATTCGTCGAGTCTGCCGGGGCGGATTTGCGGGGCCAGGGCGATGACGATCCGGAGGCGGCGATCCGGCGCGAGGGCGGGCATTTCGCCGAGTCCGGCCGATTGTTCTACGAAATCACCGAGCTCTCGAAAATGCGCATCCCGACCATCTCCGTGGTCTTTGGCGCCTCCACCGCCGGCGGTGCCTATCAGCCTGGGATGAGCGACTACAACATCTTTATCAAGAACCAGTCCAAGGTCTTCCTGGGCGGTGTGGCGCTGGTCAAGATGGCCACCGGCGAGGATGCGAACGAAGAGAGCCTGGGCGGGGCTGATATGCACACGCGGACTTCGGGCCTGGGCGATTACCTGGCGGAGGATGAATTGGACGGTATCCGCATCTGCCGTGAAGTTGTCAGCCACCTGAATTGGCGCAAGAAGGGCCCGGGAGCAACCCTGCCCATTGACGAACCCTTGTATGACCAGGAGGAACTGCTGGGCCTCGTCAACGAGGACCTGCGCGTGCCGTTCGACATTCGCGATGTCATCGCGCGCACCGTCGATGGCTCCCGCTTCGAGGAGTTCAAGCCGCTGTACGGCCCCACCCTGGTGACGGGCTGGGCCTCCATCCATGGCTATCCCATCGGCATTGTCGGCAACAACGGGCCGTTGCTGTCGGAACCATCCGAGAAGGCGGCGCAGTTTATTCAGCTGTGCAATCAGATCGATGTGCCGATTCTGTTTCTGCATAACATCACCGGCTATATCGTCGGCACGGATTTCGAACAGGGCGGTATCACCAAGAACGGCTCGAAGATGATCAATGCCGTGGCCAATTCCACGGTGCCGCATATCTCGATCATCGTCGGCGCCTCGTACGGCGCCGGTAACTACGGCATGAGCGGGCGGGCCTATGGCACCCGTTTTACCTATATCTGGCCGACCGCCAAGATCGCTGTCATGGGCCCCAAACAAATGGCCG
Organism: Rhodospirillaceae bacterium; assembly: GCA_018701215.1. Classification (GTDB taxonomy): domain Bacteria; phylum Pseudomonadota; class Alphaproteobacteria. The sequence continues at coordinate 122,548 of JABIWH010000007.1, read as the reverse complement.
GCGTGATGTCCATCGTTCAGCGCGCGGCGGCGGAGCGCCGGGGTATTGAGTTTGACGAGGAGGCGGACGCGAAGCGTGCCGGGATCGCCGAACACTGGGCCGAGGAACGCTCGAAAGGGCTGTTCGCGACCTCGCGCGTCTCCGATGACGGTATGATCGATCCCCGCGACACCCGCACGGTGATCGCCATCTCGCTCTCGATCTGCCACAACCAGGACGTGGCCGGCACCAAGGAGTTCGGCACATGGCGGATGTAAGTGGGGCGGATGTAATAACAGGCCCCATCAGCTGTCTGTTGATCGCCAACCGGGGTGAGATTGCCCGGCGTATCATTCGCACCGCCCACGAGATGGGCATTGCCACCGTGGCCGTCTATGCCGATGGCGATGCCAACGCGCCGTTCGTGCACGAGGCGGACAGCGCCGTCGCGTTGTCCGGCGTTTCGTCGGCGGAAACCTATTTGGATATGGACAAAGTTTTAGCCGCCTGCGAAAGCGCCGGCGCCGACGCGGTGCATCCGGGCTATGGCTTTCTGTCGGAAAACGCGGCCTTCGCCAGGGCCGTGATCGATGCCGGCATGCGCTGGGTCGGGCCATCGCCCGAGGCGATCAGCGCCATGGGCGATAAACTTTCGGCCAAGCGGTTGATGCAGCAAGCAGAGGTGCCGACCCTGCCGGCGCGGGAGTTGGGCACGGACGCGGACGTTGCCGCCGCCGCGCGCGAAATTGGTTACCCGGTTTTGGTCAAGGCCTCCGCGGGCGGTGGTGGCCGCGGCATGCGCGTGGTCGAGGCGGAAGCGGATCTGGGGGATGCCGTTGATGGTGCACGCCGCGAGGCCGGTGCGGCGTTCGGTGACGATACGTTGTTTCTGGAACGTTGGCTGACGTCTTCGCGCCACGTGGAGATCCAGATCTTGGGCGACCAGCATGGCAATCTGGTGCATCTGTTCGAGCGTGAATGCTCGATCCAACGGCGGCATCAGAAGATCATCGAAGAGGCGCCGTCGCCGGCGGTGGATGACGAACTGCGCGCCCGCATGGGAGCCGCCGCCCTGTCGGCGGCGCGGCAGCTCGGCTATGCCTCCGCCGGAACCGTGGAATTCCTGCTCGATGGCGGTGATTTCTGGTTTCTGGAGGTCAATACCCGTTTGCAGGTGGAACACCCGGTGACGGAGGAAATCACCGGCCTTGATCTGGTGCGCGAACAATTGCGCATCGCCGAAGGTGAAGCCCTGGGCTATGGCCAGGACGATCTGTCGATCGACGGCCATGCCATCGAGGCGCGGCTGTATGCGGAAGATCCCGGCAACGACTTTCTGCCGGCGCCGGGGACGGTCATTGCCTGGCAGCCTGATACGGCGACCGGCGCGCGTTTTGATTCCGGTATCGAGGCGGGCAGCGAGATCGGCTTGCAGTTCGATCCCATGATCGCCAAGGTTATCGTCAAGGCGCAAACCCGATCCGAAGCCGCCCGCCGCCTGGCCCGGGTGCTGGAAAATACCCGCCTGCAGGGTGTCACCAACAACCGCGATTTTCTTGTCGCGGTGCTGCGCGATCCGGCATTCATCCAGGGTGATACGACGACTGACTTCATCGAGCGTGTCGACCCTGGCCGAAAACGGCTGATTGACGAGGCGGCGTTGCATCAGGCCTTGATCGCGACCGTGATCCACGCACAGGCGCGGCGGCGGGCCGGGGCGCGGGTTTTGGGCAGTATCGCCAGCGGCTGGCGGAATTCGATCATGCCGCCGCAGATGACGACCTTCAAACACGGTGATGACGAGATCGTGGTGACCTACCGGGCCCTGCGGGATGGCACCTTTGCTGTCTCGGTCAATGACAGTGCCTATGCGGTGGCGGTGTTTGCCGACGGCGCTGATAACACTGATCTGGAGATCAATGGCCGCCGGGTGAATTTATCACTGGCGGCGGATGCCGATCGCTGGCTGGTACATGGACCGGGCGGTGATGTGGAGTTCCGGGAGCTGCCGCGCTTTCCCATTGGCGGCGGGGCGGAGTTTGCTGGCGGCTTGGTGGCGCCAATGCCTGGCAATGTCACCGCCACCCATGTGGCGGAAGGCGATCGGGTGGAAGAGGGGCAGCTGTTGCTGATCCTTGAAGCCATGAAGATGGAACACCGCATCACCGCGCCCGTTGCCGGTACCGTCAGCCAGATGCGCACGGCGGTTGGCGATCAGGTTGATAACGGCGAGCTGCTGGTTGTTCTGGAGGAGGAGGCCGGTTAGCGCCTGCCGGCAAAAATGCACCGTTGAGAAATCCCGTTGTTCGTCCTAAACAACGGCCATGGTGGATACATTGAAAATTGCCCTGGCGCAGATCAATCCGAGGGTCGGCGATATCACGGAGAATACCGAGCTGGTGCGGGAAGCCCGCCGGGAGGCTGCGGGCCTGGGCGCGGATCTGGTTGTCTTCGGTGAATTGGTGCTATGCGGCTACCCGCCGGAAGACCTTGTCCTGAAGGAAGCCTTTCAAGACGCGGTGGCGGACGCGGTGGCGGCACTGGCGGCGGAAACCGCCGATGGCGGGCCGGGTATCTTGGTGACGGCACCTTGGCGCGACCAGGGCCTACTGTACAACGCGGTGGTGCTGTTGGATGGCGGCGAGATCGTCGCGGCGCGCTACAAGCATGACCTGCCCAATTACGGCGTGTTCGATGAGAAACGGGTGTTCGCGGCGGGGCCCCTGCCGGGGCCAATTAATTTTCGCGGCATTCGTCTGGGTGTGCCCATTTGTGAGGATATCTGGACGCCGGAAGTTTGCGAATGCCTGGTCGAGACCGGCGCCGAACTATTGCTGGTGCCCAATGGCTCGCCCTTTGAAGACGGCAAGTTCGATGTGCGCCTGAACCACGCCGTGGGCCGGGTCACGGAAACCGGCCTGCCCCTGGTCTATGTCAATCAGGTCGGCGGCCAGGACGAGCTGGTTTTCGATGGCGGCAGTTTTGTCGTTAATGGCGATTGTTCCCTGGCGGTGCAAATGCCTACTTTTGATAGCGGATTGGTGCTGACCGAATGGCGCCAGGAGGGCGACGACTGGGTCTGTGCCCAAGGGCCGCGCACTGCGCCGCACGAGGGCCTGGACGCATTGTACCGGACCATGACCCTGGGGCTGCGCGATTACGTCAACAAGAACCGGTTTCCAGGCGTGGTACTGGGCCTTTCGGGCGGCATCGATTCCGCCCTCAGCGCCGCCGTCGCCGTCGATGCCCTTGGCCCGGAGCGGGTCTGGTGCATCATGCTGCCGTCGAAATATTCCTCCCCCCATAGCCTCGCCGACGCCATCGCCTGTGCCGAGTTGTTGCAATGCCGGGTGGACAAGGTGACGATCGAGCCGGCCGTGGCGGCCTATGAAAGCATGCTGGGTGCGCTGTTCGAGGGGCGGGAAGCGGATATCACGGAAGAGAATATCCAATCCCGGGCCCGCGGCATGGCCTTGATGGCGATTTCCAACAAATTCGGCCACATGGTGCTGACCACGGGCAACAAGTCGGAAATGTCGGTGGGTTATGCGACCATCTACGGCGATATGTGCGGCGGCTTTTCCGTCCTCAAGGACGTCTACAAGATCACCGCGTTCGAATTGTCCCACTGGCGAAATCAGCAAAAACCCGCAGGCGCCCTGGGGCCAGATGGCCGGGTCATTCCCGAAAATACCATTACCAAGCCGCCGTCGGCTGAATTGCGTCCCGATCAGATGGACGAGGATTCCCTGCCGCCCTACGAGGTATTGGATGATATTCTGCGCTGCTTGGTGGAAGAGGAAATGGCCGTTGCCGAAATCGTCGACCGCGGCCATACAGTCGAGACCGTGCGGCGGATCGAAAATTTACTGTATCTGGCTGAATATAAGCGGCGCCAGGCCCCGCCAGGGGTAAAATTGACGGCCCGAAACTTTGGCCGCGACCGCCGCTATCCCATCACCAATGGTTTCCGCAACGCGCAGTGAAAAATGTGCTAGAAACAGACGATTGTATCTACCAGCTATTTGTGGATATGCTGGGGCGTGTGGCTCAACCATGTAGTGATGGTTAGGCCGTGTAAGAAATTATCATCATAACAAACATCCGAAAAACACACTGACGGGGAAGCATTATGAAACGCACTTTACTTGCGGCAACTACTGCCTTGGCAATGGTTGTTGCCGGCGCCACGGGCGTCAATGCAAAAGAGCTGCGCTGGGGTTTTCAGACCGACACCGATAGTCTCGACCCTCATGCGCATGCGGTTACTTTTACCATCGGCTTTCTGGGCAATGTCTACGAAGGCTTGGTGCGCCGCGGCGCCGACCTGAAGATTGAGCCGGCCTTGGCGGAATCCTGGACCGTCTCTGATGATGCCAAGGTTTGGACTTTCAAGCTGCGCAAAGGCGTGAAATTCAGCAACGGCAATGATTTCAACGCCGATGACGTATTGTTTAGCTACAAGCGGATTTCTGACAAAGATGCGCAGATGAAGACCAACGTGGCTTCGGTCAAGGAGGTCCGCAAGGTGGATGACCACACGGTCGAATTCATCACCACCGCACCGAACCCGATTTTGACCGGGCGCTTGAACAGTGTCTTCATCATGGACAAGGAATGGTCGGAAGAAACCGGCTCGACCAAGGTCACGGTGATGGACAAGGATCAGATCAGCCCCGCCGGTCAGAAATCCATGGGCACGGGCGCCTTCATCATCACCGACCGGACGGCCCAGGTGAAAACCACATTGGTGCCGAACAAGAACTGGTGGGGCAAGGCGACCCATAATCTGACCAAGGTCACCATGACGCCGGTAAAGCAGGATTCAACCCGCGTCGCGGCCCTGCTGTCGGGTGAATTGGATATGGCTTATCCGATGCCGACCCAGGATATCAACCGGGTCAACAGCAATAGCGGCACATCGGTTGTGATGGGCCCGGAATTGCGGACCATTTTTATCTTCATGGACCAGAACAGCAAGACCCTGTTCGGTACCGATACCAAGAACCCCTTCCTGGATAAGCGGGTCCGTCAGGCGTTGTATCAATCCATCAACATGGAGGCGATCAAGAAAAAGATCATGCGTGGCTTGTCCACGCCTTCGGCCATCATGATCGCGCCCAGCCTGTTTGACCGCTCCGCCGAATTCAAGCGTCATTCTTATGATCCGGCGGCCTCGAAGAAGCTGTTGGCGGACGCTGGGTATGGCAACGGCCTTACGGCCCGCTTTGATTGTCCGAACGACCGCTATGTCAATGACGAACAAATCTGCCAGGCGGTGACGTCCATGGCCGCCAAGGTCGGCATCAAGCTGAACCTGACGGCCAAGCCAAAGGCGCAGTACTTCAAACAGGTGCTCAATCCCACCAATCGCGACTATCACGTGGGCCTGATTGGTTGGACCCCGGGTTCGTTCGACAGCCACAATGTGGTCACTAATCTAATCGCCGGCTATACCGAAAAGACTGGCCGGTATAATTTGTCGAACATCAGCGACGCGCGGATCAATGCCTTGAACCCGATGATTCAATCGGAAAGCAATAAGACGAAGCGCGATGCCATGATCGCCGAGGTCTTCCAATTGGTGCATGACAATGTCTATTACGTTCCATTGCATCAACAGGGCCTGGCGTGGGGCAAGCGCGACAATGTCAGCTTGAAACAACGCGCGGATAATGTGTTCCGTTTCCGCTATGTGAACATCAAGTAAAGACGATCCTGTAAAACGTAGTCGGGTGCCGCCACGGTAAAATGCCGTGGCGGCGCACCGTTTTTTTGCGATATGAATTCGAAATAATATTCAATGTTTTACGGAACCAATCGATGATTGCATTCCTGGTCCGACGCTTGCTGCAGGCTATCGCGGTCATGGCCGTCGTGGCCTTGTGTGCCTTTTTCATGTTCCAATTCGTCGGTGATCCCGTCAACCAGATGGTTGGCGAAGATGCTACCAAGGCGGATCGTGAATACCTGCGCGAGAGCCTTGGTCTGAACGATCCCATACCCGTGCAATTCGGCAAATTCGCCTTGAAGGCGGCGCAGGGTGATTTCGGTGTGTCCTATCAGCACAAGCGGGCGGTCTCCACCCTGATCGTGGAACGTATGCCCGCGACATTGGAATTGGCCGTGACCGCGGCCATATTGGCGGCATTGCTGGGGGTTCCGGCGGGGGTCTATACGGGCCTGCGGCGATTTGGCTTTACCTCCAAGCTTATTATGACCTTGTCGCTGATTGGAATTTCTCTGCCGACATTTTTGATCGGTATTTTATTGATATATTTGTTTGCCGTTATTCTTGGCTGGCTGCCGTCTTTTGGCCGTGGCGAAATCGTAAAAATTGGCGCATGGGAAACGAATTTCCTGTCTGTTTCCGGTCTCAAGTCGATCATTTTGCCGGCGATCACCTTGGCGCTGTTTCAAATGACGTTCATCATGCGCTTGATCCGCTCGGAGATGTTGGAGGTCTTGCGCGCGGACTTCATCAAATTCGCCCGCGCCCGCGGATTGCCGAACCGGGCTGTTCATTACGGCCATGCGCTGAAGAATACCCTGGTGCCGGTGATCACAATAATTGGCCTGCAGCTTGGCTCGTTGATTGCCTTTGCCATTATTACCGAAACCGTATTTCAATGGCCCGGCATGGGGCAGCTGTTCCTGCAGGCGGTACAAGTGGTGGATATTCCGATCATGTCCGCCTACCTGATCTTGATCGCCTTCTTCTTCGTCGTCATCAATCTGATCGTCGATATGCTTTATTATGTTGTCGATCCGCGGTTGCGCGTGGATCAACCTTCTGGGGGTGGCGGGCATGGTTGATCAAACAAGCGGAAGCCCCCTGCAAATGCCCGAGGCCCCGGTGGGGCCGCCGTCGGTTTGGCACCGGATTTGGGACAGCGACATCTTTTATTCCTTCCGCTCGTCCAAGATCACAATGGTCGCCGCGTTTTTGACGGCGTTGATATTCCTGCTCGCCATATTCGCGCCATTGGTTGCACCCCATTCACCATACGACGTCGCCACGGTGGATTTGATGGATGCCGAATTGCCGCCCGCATGGGAAGCGGAAGGCGACCCGAGGTTTCTGTTGGGCACCGACAATCTGGGCCGTGATTTGTGGTCGACAATATTGTTTGGTACGCGAATTTCCCTGGCTGTCGGTTTCCTGAGTGTCATTTTTGGCCTCGTCGTCGGCGTCAGCCTGGGCCTGGTATCGGGCTATGTGGGTGGCTATGTGGATAGTTTCATCATGCGCGTGGCGGAAATTCAGCTTTCCATCCCCGGCATCCTGATCGCCTTGCTGCTGGCCGGCACCCTGCGCGGCGTGCTCAGCGCGGAAGCCTACAACGATGCCATTGTTTATGTCCTGGTCCTGACGATCGGCACCTCCATCTGGCCGCAATTCGCGCGGACCGTACGGGGCTCCACCCTGGTGGAACGCAACAAGGAATATGTCCTGGCCGCGCGCGTTATCGGGCTTTCGCGGTTTTCCATCATGTGGCGGCATGTCCTGCCGAACGTGATGGGCCCGGTTTTGGTCATCGCCACGATCAATTTGGCCATAGCCATTTTGTCGGAGGCGACATTGTCATTTCTGGGCGTTGGCGTGCCGCCGACCGAGCCGTCCTTGGGAACCTTGATCAACGAGGGGCAGAATTATCTGTTCTCCGGTTTGTGGTGGATTACCATCTTCCCCGGTATGGTGCTGGCCGTTCTGGTGCTGGCCGTCAATCTGTTGGGCGATTGGCTGCGTGATGCCCTGAACCCGAAGCTGCGATAGGGGCGGTTATATCCATGCAAGGTGATAACCAGGCCCTCCTTTCGGTGCGAAATCTGCGCATTGAATTCCCCAACCGGCGCGGCACCCTGGTGGCGGTGGATGATATTTCCTTTGATATCGCGCCGGGCGAGATCCTGGGCGTGGTGGGCGAGTCCGGCGCCGGAAAATCCCTGACCGGTGCCGCCATTATCGGTCTTATCGAACCCCCTGGCCGCATCGCCCAGGGTGAAATATTTCTCGAAGGTCAGCGAATAGATCATCTGCCGTACGAGGAAATTCGAAAGATCCGGGGCCGCCAGATCGGTGCCATATTCCAAGACCCCTTGACCTCGTTGAACCCACTGTATTCGGTCAGCCGGCAGTTGATCGAAACCATTCAGACCCATCTGCCTCTGAACGAGCGGGAGGCCCGTGCCCGCGCGTTGGAGCTGTTGGATGAGGTGGGCATACCGGGCGCGGCCGAACGCATCGACCATTACCCCCACCAATTTTCGGGCGGTATGCGCCAGCGTGTGGTTATCGCCCTGGCACTTTGTGCCGAACCGCGCTTGATCATCGCGGACGAGCCGACCACGGCGCTGGACGTCTCCATCCAGGCGCAGATCATCTCGTTGTTGAAAGGTCTGTGCAAGGAGCATGGCACGGCCGTGATGTTGGTGACCCACGACATGGGCGTGATCGCCGAGGCAGCCGATCGCGTCGCCGTGATGTATTCGGGCCGCATTGCCGAGATCGGCCCGGTGCAGGAAGTCGTGCGCGCGGCCAAGCATCCCTACACCCACGGCCTGATGGGTTCGATCCCCCACATTGGCCACCACGTTGATCAATTGACCCAGATCGAAGGCTCCATGCCGCGGCTGCAGGAAATTCCGTCCGGCTGCCCCTTCAATCCCCGTTGCGAGGAGGCGTCCGACCGCTGCCGGGTTGAGCGGCCAAATCTGCAAGGCGTGGAGCAATCGGAAGTCGCCTGTCATTTATTTGACGCGCAACGGGTGGAGGCACGGGCGGGTGAGTGACAATTCCAGCGATGGCGCGGCACCATTATTGTCGGTGGACGGCCTTGTTCGTCACTTCGATGTTTCCGCGCCGTTCCTGAACCGTCTGATCGAGCGTCTGGATCGTTCCTACGTCAGGGCGGTGGATGGCATCGATTTTGATATTGGGCGCGGCGAAACCTTCTCTTTGGTAGGTGAGTCCGGTTGTGGAAAATCGACGGTGGCGCGGCTGATCGTTGGGCTGTATCAGCCGACCGCCGGATCAATCCGCTATGATGGCGTGGAGATCGGCCCGGTTAGCGCCGCCGCCGAGCGCAAGCGCATGCAGCCCCATATGCAGATGATCTTTCAAGATCCCTATGCCTCGCTCAATCCCCGTTGGCGGGTGGCCGATATCGTCGCGGAGCCCATCCGCGTGCGCAGCCTGATCAAGGGCAAAGCGGAAACCCTCAACCGGGTCGGTGAATTGTTGAGCCAGGTTGGGCTTTCGCCGGCGGACGGCGAACGTTTCCCCCATGAATTTTCCGGCGGTCAACGCCAGCGTATTTCCATCGCCCGTGCCCTGGCCGGCGAGCCTGAATTCCTGGTCTGTGACGAGCCGACCTCGGCCCTCGACGTCTCAGTGCAGGCGCAGATCCTGAACCTGATGAAGGAACTGCAGGACCGCCTTGGCCTCACCTACCTGTTCATCAGCCATGACCTGGCCGTGGTTTATCATGTCTCCACCAAGGTGGGCGTAATGTATCTGGGCCGGTTGGTGGAATGGGCCGATACCAAGACCTTGTTCGAAAACCCGCGCCATCCCTATACGCGGATGCTGCTGGATGCCATTCCGGATCTGGAAATGTCCGGCCGCCAGCGCATACCCGTCGCGGGCGAAGTACCCAGCCCGATCAATCCGCCATCGGGCTGTGCCTTCCATCCCCGCTGCCCCCATGCCGAGGAACGCTGCCGCAGCGAGGCGCCCCAGGCCCGCGAATACGATGGCGTGCATGTCTCCTGCCACGCCGTCGCCGATGGTCGTATCAGCTAAACCATTTCAAATATCGATGACGTCGAGATCCTCGCCTGTCACCACCTCGCCCGTATAGCCAGCGGCATCGAATTCCGGTGTGACGCCGGGTAGGTGATGTGTCAGAACCACCTTTGCCACGCCGGCCTTGGCGGCGATGTCGATGCAGTCCTGGGGACTGGCATGGAATTCGTGCAGCCTCTCGATGAGGCGCCGGCGCTCGGGCGGCAGATCGGGCGAGGGCGCGGCGGCGCAGGCATCTATGACCAGAACATCGACACCCTGACAAAACGCGATCAACTCGTCGCACATCGCCGTATCGCCGGTGACCACGAGACTTCGGCCCCGATAGGTGAAACGATAGGCCAGGGCATGCATGGGCGGATGATAAACTGGACCGGCCTCGACCAGGCAATCGGCAATGGTCTCCGACCAGCCCACGGGAACATCGCGCACCGTGACGTCGTCCCAGCCAGGGCGGGGAAAGCCCAGATCAATGGCCCATTCCGCCTGCTCCCGATAATAACTCTCCACCAGCTGGTGATGCATGGCCGAGGTGCCTTCGGGCCCAGTGACGGTCAGCTTCAGGCGCCCAGCATTCCAGCTGCCCCAGACGAAGGCGGGATAGCCCAGGATATGATCCCAATGCATATGGGTCAGGGCGACGTTTTGAACCTGCTGCAATGGGATATTTGCCGCCAGCAGCTGGCCGACCACGCCATCGCCCGCATCCACCAGCATCTGGCCATCTTCGCCCCCCTCACTCCATTGCACCAGGGCGGCGGGATGCTGGCGCTCGGGGTTGGGCCGGGGCGAGCCCGTGCCCAGCAGGATGATGCGGAAGGTATCGGGGTTTCGGCTGTTGTCTGCCATGCTATCGTCCACTGAATTGCGGTTAAAAATAATAGCATCGTCCAAATGGCTTGCTAAGCTAATCAACAAACGTCGTTACGCCTTGGGAGAAGCCGTTGCAGCATCTTTTTTCGCCATTGACCATTCGCGGCCACCGTCTGAAAAACCGAATTTTCTCCACCGGCCACATGACCGTGATGCTGGAAAACGGCAACCCGAGCGATCGCATGGTGGCTTATCATCAGGCGCGCGCGGCGGGTGGCGCCGCCCTGGTCATTATCGAGGCCGCACGGGCGCATGCTTCGGGCGTCTCCAGCCGGCCATCCATCGCCGCCTTTCACGATGATTGTATTCCTGGCTATCGCCGCATTGCCGAGGCCTGCCATGCCCATGGCTGCAAGGTCTTTGGCCAGCTGGCCCATCCGGGACGGGAGATGAGCGAGGCATCGGATGGCACCTTCGCGGTGGCGCATGCGCCATCCGCTGTGCCGAACGAGCGCTTTCACGTCATGCCGCGACAGATGCCCGTGGCAATGATCGAGGAGATTGTTGAAGGCTTTGCTGCTGCTGCCGCGCGATTGCGCCAGGCGGGCCTGGATGGTGTGGAGGTGATCGCCAGCCAAGGTTATCTTTTGTCGCAATTCCTGAACCCGGCGGTGAACCGGCGTACGGATAAATATGGCGGCGACCGCGATGGTCGCCTGCTGTTCGTACAGCAGGTGTTGGCGGCCGTGCGGCGGGGCGCGGGGCCGGAAATGGCAGTGGGCATGCGAATCTCTGGCGACGAGATGGACCATGACGGCCTGGAAGCTGACGAGGTGTTGGAAATTGCCGCCGCCCTGGCGGGTGAAGATCGCCTTGATTATATCAATGTGACTGCCGGCACCTCCGCCGGGCTGGGCGGTTCGGTACATATCGTGCCGCCCATGGCGATTGAGCAGGCCTATGTCGCGCCCTTCGCGGCCGCCATCAAGGCACGCTTGAACATTCCGGTGTTTGTCGCGGGCCGGATCAACCAGCCACAAATCGCCGAACAGGTCCTGGCCGGCGGTCAGGCGGATATGTGTGGCATGACCCGGGCGATGATTGCCGATCCGCAAATGCCCATGAAGGCCGAGGCCGCCCGCTTTGACGACATCCGCGCCTGCGTCGCCTGCAATCAAGCCTGCATCGACCATATGCTGCGCGGCTTTCCGATCTCTTGCATTCAGCGGCCCGAAACGGGGCGTGAGTTGGAATTCGGCGAACGTGGCTCTGCCGCACTGCCGCGCCGCATCTTTGTCGCGGGCGGCGGTCCTGGCGGCATGAAGGCCGCCGCCGTTGCCGCCGAACGGGGCCATGAAGTTACCCTGTACGAGGCCTCGTCCAGCCTGGGCGGCCAGGTCAAACTGGCGCAATTGTTGCCGGGCCGTTCCGAGTTCGGCGGTATCATCAGCAATCTTCAGCGCGAGATGGAACTGGCCGGCGTCAAGGTGGTGACCAACACGGCGGTCGACCGCGATTTGCTCGACAGCCTTGCCCCCGACGCGGTGATCATCGCCACCGGCGCCACGCCATACCTGCCGGAGGTCGAGGGCCGTGAGGAGGCCCATGTGGTCGACGCCTGGCAGGTTCTGCGCGGCGAGGCCAACGTGGGCGCGAACGTGATCATCACCGATTGGCGCGGCGATTGGATCGGCCTTGGCCTGGCGGAGAAATTTGTGCGCGAGGGCTGCCATGTGCGCCTGGCCGTCAACGGCATCACCGCTGGGCAAATGATCCCGCAATATGCCCGCGATAAATGGCTGGGTGATCTGCATCGCCTGGGCGTTGAGGTCCTGCCATACATGCGCCTGCATGGTGCCGATGGCGATACGGTCTATCTGCAACATATCACTTCGGGCGAGCCGGTCTTGTGCGAAGGTGTGGATACCCTGGTAACCGCCCATGGCCATCAATCGGCGACCGGACTGGAACAGGATCTTGCCGGATGGGATGGTGAATTTCATCTGATTGGCGATTGTCTGGCGCCGCGAACGGTCGAGGAGGCTGTTCTAGAGGGCCTGCGCGCCGGCGTTGCGGTGTAAGGTTTGCAACCCGCCGCTTCCCAGAATGGCGCAATGCTTGCTAAGCTAGCTCCTAAACGGAAACAGGCTTTTGGAGGGGCCGCCCGGGCGGTCAACGCAATATGGCGACGAAAACAGAATCCATGGAAAATTCGGGCCCATCGAATGTGAAACTCTCGGCGGCGACGGCGGAAGAAATCTACACCACCATGCGCCGTATCCGCGCCTTTGAAGAGCAAACCATCGATCTATTCGCAAAGGGCGAGGTCAAGGGCACGGCGCACAGCTATATCGGCGAGGAAGCAGTGGCGGCGGCGGTTTCAGCCAATTTGCGTGATGATGACTATATGGCATCGAACCACCGGGGCCATGGCCATTGCATCGCCAAGGGCGCGGATCTGAACTTGATGATGGCTGAATTAATGGGCCGCGAGAACGGCTATTGCGGCGGCTTGGGCGGCTCCATGCATATCGCTGATCTCAGCGTCGGCATCCTGGGCGCCAACGGCATTGTTGGCGCCACCATGCCGCTGGCGACGGGTGCGGCCCTGGCCATCAAGCTGCGCGGCGGCGATCAGGTGGTGGTGGCGTTTTTCGGCGATGGTGCCTCGAACCAGGGCACTTTTCATGAATGTTGCAATCTGGCCAGCATCTGGAAACTGCCGATCCTGTTTATTTGCGAGAACAATCAATACGCCCTGACCACGTCGTACCGGGATACCACGTCGGCCCGGCAGATTTCGGACCGGGCCGTGGGCTATGCCATGCCCGGCGTGACCATTGACGGCAACGATGCGGGCGAAGTGTACACCGTGGTTGGCGAGGCCGTTGAACGCGCCCGGCGCGGCGAGGGCCCCAGCCTGATCGAATGCATGACCTATCGTTGGGGTCAGCATTCCATGCGCGCCAACCTGCGCGATCCACGCCCGCAAGAGGAGTTCGACGCCTGGATCGCCCGTGATCCCATCAAGCTGTTGGAAGAGCGGATGAAGGCGGAAAAGACCGTGCCGGGCAAACGGGTCAAGGAAATTGGCGATCAAGTCGTTCGGGATTTGGAAAGCGCCGTGGCCTTCGGTGCCGAGGGGGCGGAACCCACCGTCGAAATGATGCTGGATGCGGTCTATTCGCCGCATGCGGATTATGATGAACCGGGTATCGAAGCGGCTGGCGGCAGGGAGATCACCTATGTTGAGGCCCTGAACGAGGCCATGGCCGGGGAAATGGCCCGCGATGAGCGGGTTTTCGTGATGGGCGAGGATGTCGGTCAAACAGGCGGTATCTTCAGCGTCACCAAGGGCCTGTGGGAGCGGTTCGGCAACGACCGGGTCCGCGATACGCCAATCACCGAGGTTGGCTTTACCGGCGCCGGGGTTGGTGCTGCCATTGCCGGTATGCGCCCGGTGGTGGAGATCCAGATATTTGACTTTGTCGCCCTGACCATGGACATGCTGGTCAATCAGGCCGCCAAGTTCCGCTATATGCTGGGCGGCAAGCCGACCGTGCCGATGGTGGTGCGCGGGCCCCAGGGCGGCGGTATCCGCATGGCGGCGCAACATAGCCAAAGTCTGGAGGCCTGGTTCACCCATGTCCCGGGCTTGGTGGTGATGGCGCCGTCCACGCCCTATGACGCCAAGGGCATGTTGACGGCGGCGATCCGGGACGACAATCCGGTGATCTTTCTGGAGCACAAGATGCTCTATATGGAAAGCAAGGGCGTGGTGCCCGAAGCGGACTATGCAATTCCCATCGGCAAGGGTGATATCAAGCGGCAAGGCACGGACGTTACCGTGGTCGCGACATTGACCATGGTCGGTCGAGCCCTGGCCGCCGCCCGGGTGCTGGAGCGGGAAGGGGTTTCCGTCGAAGTGGTGGATCCGCGCACTCTGCGTCCCTTGGACGAGGATATTATTTTGAATTCCGTCGCTAAGACCAACCGTTTGCTGATCGCGCATGAAGCTTGGAAGAACGGCGGCTTTGGCGCCGAAGTGGCGGCGTTGGTGGTTGAAAAAGGCTTTGATGATCTGGATGCGCCCATCGTCCGCGTCGGTGGTTTGGACGTGCCCATGCCCTACAACGATGCTTTGGAACGCGAGGTTATTCCATCCCAGGAGCGCTTGACCAAGGCAATCCGCGAACTGGTACAGAATGGCGTCTAAGTCGATAGTGTCCAAAATAGACCTGCCAATCGATCTCGCCCACCTGGGTACCTATACCCAGGGCGACAAGGCGTTGGAGCTGGAATTGCTGACCATGTTCCTACCCAGTGCCCAGGAATATATCGACAGCATGGCGCTGAGCCAGGGCGACAGCTGGTGGAAAGGGGCGCATAGTCTAAAGGGTGTCGCACTTGGCGTTGGCGCGGGCGAGTTGGCGGCATTGGCTGAGCGGGCGGAGGCGCACGGCAACAGCTCGGCGGCGGTGCGTGGCGACGAAATCGCGGCAATCCAGGCTGCGTTGGAGCGTGTGCGTTGCTTTGTCGCGGATTTAACCTGATATTGGTCAATTTCAAAACTGGATTTGGCGCGCATGATCCTTATCTAAATTAGTGTGGGCCGCCGGTGCAAAGCCGGTGGCGGAAATTGCAAGGGGTAGAAAAATGGCCTTTAAGGATATCGTCGTACATCAGGGTGAAGACGCCCATGCGGATCGGCGGATGGTTGTCGGTTTGAATTTGGCTAAACAGTTCGACGCACATCTGACCGGGGTCTATGTCCTGAGTTACCCAACGGTACCGGGTTTTGTGCAAACCGAATTGCCTAGCGAGATCATTGAGCAACGCTATGCCGAGATACGCGCCGCGGGCGAAGAGGCGCGCAAGCAATTTGATGCCGCCGTGGCGCGCGAAGGTGTGCCGGGCGAGTTTCGCATCATGGAGGGCGATACGGCGGATGCCGTGGCTCTATGCGGACGCTACAGCGACTTGCTGGTGGTCGGCCAACCTGACCCCGATCACCCCGCACCGACCGATGGTCTGGCCGAAGATTTGCTGCTGGCCTCTGGCCGGCCCATCCTGGTGGTGCCCTATGCTGGCGATCAAAGCCATATGGGCAAGCGGGTCATGGTGGCATGGAGTGCAACGCGGGAATCCACCCGGGCCGTGCATGATTCCATGGCCATGTTGAAACAGGCCGAGGAAGTTGTTGTCTTCTCCGTCAACCCGGAGGACAAGGATCACATCGCCGGCGCCGATATTTGCACCCATCTAGCCCGTCATGGGGTCAATGCGACGCCACGCCATATTGTGGCGCCTGACATGCGGGTTGGTGACAGCATTCTTTCGGCCATTGCCGATAACGGCATCGATTTGCTGGTGATGGGCGGTTACGGCCATTCCCGCCTGCGCGAATTGGCCTTTGGCGGCGCGACCAGGGCCATCATGCAGTCGATGACTTGCCCTGTAATGATGTCGCACTAAGCGATGACCCCGAGTATGTTTTTTAAAATATGCTCGGACGCTTGAGAATAGCGCAATTGAAAATTGCTCTTGCGCCGGCTTCGGGGTACATGAATAGGGCGGCTGGTCTAATGGGCTGGCCGCCCTAATTCATTAACTGCGGCGATGGTCGTAGGGAACCGAAAGCTGGAGTGCAACATGGCGGTCATCAACCGAATTGCGGATTTTCACAACGATATGGTGGAATGGCGCCATGATATTCATGCCCATCCCGAAACCGCCTTTGAAGAAGTTCGCACGGCGGGCGTGGTTGAGGAAAAGCTGCGCTCGTTTGGCATGGAAGTTCATACCGGATTGGCCAAGACCGGCGTTGTCGGGGTCTTGAAGTGCGGTAATTCAGACCGCAAGATCGGCCTGCGGGCGGATATGGATGCGCTTGACCTGCAGGAGCTGGCCGACGTCGCCCATAAATCGAAACACGACGGCAAGATGCATGCCTGCGGCCATGACGGCCACACCACCATGCTGTTGGGCGCGGCCCGCTATTTGGCCGAGACGCAGAATTTCGATGGTACGGTATATTTCATCTTCCAGCCGGCGGAAGAGAACGAGGCGGGCGGCAAAGTCATGGTCGATGAGGGCCTGTTCGAACAATTCCCCTGCACCGAGGTCTATGGCATGCACAATATGCCCGGCATTCCCGTTGGCCAGATCGCCTTGATGCCCGGGCCGATGATGGCCTCGGCTGATTTCTTTGAAATCGTGGTGACCGGCATCGGCGCCCACGGGGCCATGCCCCATCAGGGCGTTGATCCGATTTTGGTTGGCGCCGAAATCATTACGGGTTTGCAGCGAATTGTTTCGCGCACTGTTGATCCGTTGAAACAGGCGGTGATCTCGGCCACCAAGTTCCAATCCGGCTTCACCACCAACGTGATCCCTGAAACAGCCCTGATCGCGGGGACCACGCGGGCCTTTTCGACCAAGGTGCAGGATATCATGGAAGTCGAGATCAAGCGGGTGGCCGAGGGCATCGCCGCGGCCCATGGTGCCACGGTTGAATATACCTATGATCGCCGCTATGCCCCGACCATCAATAGCCCGGAAGAGACGGAGAACGCCCATCGGGCCGCCGCCACGGTGGTGGGGGAAGAAAATGTGCGCCGTGATCTGCCGCCAACCATGGGGGCGGAAGACTTTTCTTGGATGTTGCTGGCCCGGCCCGGTTGTTATGTTTGGGTGGGCAATGGTGTCGGCAATGAGCCGGGCGGCTGCATGGTGCACAATCCGAATTATGATTTTAATGACGAAATACTACCCATTGGCGCCTCCTATTGGGTGAAGCTGGTGGAACAGGAATTGGCTGCCGCCTAACGACGCTCGGCGGACTTGTGATCTAGCGTTAAGTTTGGTACCATTAGTTCTTGATTGCGTTGAATAATCGCGGTTGGGTAGGCTGAGCTGGCGGACAAGTTAAACCGGCAAATCGATTGAACCGACTAGCCGACTAACTGCACCAATTAGGGGAATCCGATGGGGTTCAAGGTTAAATTCTGGGGGGTTCGGGGATCCATTGCGTGCCCGTCCTCGAAATACGTCATGTTCGGCGGCAATACGTCGTGTGTCGAGGTTTCTTGTGGTGGCCAGCAGGTCATTTTTGATTGCGGCACCGGCATCCGGAACTTTGGTCACTGGATGATGAAAAAAGGCGTGCGCCGCGCGGATATTCTGATGTCCCACAGTCATTGGGATCACATCAACGGCTTCCCGTTCTTCTCACCCGCTTTCCAGCCAGATTGTGAATTTCGCATCATGGCCGGGCACCTTTTCGATATGAAGGAAAACCTCCACGACATCATGTCGGGTCAGATGAACCAGCCGACCTTTCCGGTTCCGATCGAGGCCATGCAGTCTAAAATGGTGTTCGAGGACTTTGTCGCCGGCGATAGTTTCACGCTGGGGGAGGGGATCAAGGTCTCCACCACCCTGTTGCGCCATCCCGATAATGCCACTGGCTACCGCATCGACTATGGCGGCAAGAGTTTTTGTTACGTCACGGATACGGAGCACGTGCCCGATCAACCGGATGAAAATATTCTGCAATTGATCGATGGTGCCGATGTCGTTGTTTACGATTGCACTTATACAGATCGGGAATTCACCTCCAAGATCGGCTGGGGGCATTCAACCTGGCAGGAAGGGGTGCGTCTGTGCAAACGCGCCAATGCCAAACGCTTGATCATCTTCCATCATGATCCTGATCATGAAGACCCGTTCATGGAGCTGTTGGAGGCCGAGGCCCGCATGACCTGGGACGGCGCCCTGATGGGCCGTGAAAATATGCGCCTGACCTTGGCCTAGAGCAATTTTCAATTAATCGGCGTCGCCCAAGACTTGTTTGGCGCGACTTAGATTATTGATTCAATAGCTCGTTTTTTAAAAGTTTAAGCATGTCTTGAAGAAACATGCTCTAGCCCGGAACTGCGCCAAAAATATCCGGCGCGCCGTTATTTCACCACGATGGTAGCTTTCATGCCCATTGCCGTGTGGGTCTTGCCGCTCTGATCCTTGATGTCGCAAAGGATGTCATAGCTGCCCGCCACCACGGGCACGAATGTCCATTCAACAGATCAGCCCTGGCCAGTCAAAAAAACCGTTTATAGCTCGCGAAATGCGGCGCTGGCGCGCTCCAGGTGGTCCAGACGTTCGCGGCTGTAGGCGGCGTAGTCAAAATCCAGATTGGCGAACATCCCGCCGACGCCGCCCCATAGAGCAGCCCAGATCAGGGCGGCGCATTTCCAGGCGGCGAACCGGCGCCGCTCGGCTTGGCCAATTTTCTCGCCGTTTAGCGTCAGATAGCGGTGCAGCATTTCATCCGCCATCTCCGCGCCAAGATCCAAGTGCGCGGCCAGGCAGGCCAGGTCATACAAACCGTCGTTCCAGCCGCCATATTCCCAATCGATCAGCCAAAACCGTTGGCCATCGTCCAGGATATTTTCGGCCACCAGATCGTTGTGGCAAAAAACCGGCGTAATGGCGCCGATCGCCGTCTCCAACTCGTCGTTCATGGCCATCAGGCGGCCCAGCACAGGCGTCCCGGTCGCACCAAAAGCACTACCAACGGCGCCGCCGTGCTGCATGATGATCCGGGCGTAGCGCCGGTTTAGATGAAATACCCAGAAAATCGGTCCTGGTGCTTCCAAATGTCCGGACAGATCCAGATGGCACTGCCCCAAGGTACCTATCAGGCGGTCCATATTGACCGTTTGTTCCAAGCCGGCGGCATCGATCACATTACTCCCGGCAAGATATTCGAACACCATGGCGCCCGGCTCGTGGTGAACCAGGGCCGGGGACAGGCCGGCCTCGTAAGCCGCTTGCGAGACAGCGATCTCGTTGTAGCGGTATACCGCGTGTTCGGGCCGGTCATCGCCGATGCGCACGGCATATTTCTGCCCGTCATCCTCAACCAGAAAACTATGATTGGAAAGGCCGCCGGGCATCACCTGCACGCTGACCTCTCCCTGCCAAAAATCCATCTCCATGACCCGGGCCCGGGCTTGATCCACCATACGCGCAGTCTCCTTCAATTATCTGCCATGCTAGTGGGTTTGCCCTGCGCTTGCTATGATCCCGGCTGCAAATACTGAACTTCGAAATTGGAGTAACCATGCCGTTAAGTGGAATTCGGGTTATCGATCTTGGACGGGTTATCGCCGGACCCTTGGGGCCCATGCTGCTGGGCGATATGGGAGCCGACGTTATCAAGGTGGAGACGGGCAAGGGCGATGGGCTGCGGCAACAGGCGCCCTCTTTCAGCCCCGGCATGGGCGGTTATTTCACCACCGCCAACCGCAACAAGCGGAGCCTGCATGTGGACCTGCGGCATCCGGGCGGCGGTAAGCTGCTACGCGCCCTGCTGCATTCCGCTGATGTGGTGGTGGAAAATTTCCGCCCCGGTATTTTCGACGCCATGGGCTTTACCGACGAAGTTTTGGCGCGGGACTTTCCCCATCTGGTGGTGGCGCGGTTATCGGCCTTTGGCGATTTAGGCCCCATGGGGCACCGCTCCGGCGTCGATCAGTTGGTACAGGGTTATTCCGGCCTGATGGCCATAACGGGTAGTGCCGAAACCGGACCGGTTCGTTCCGGTGTTGCGATCTCGGATGTTTTGGGCGGTCTGTGCAATACCATCGGCATTCTGGGCGCACTGATGGAAAAGAAAGCCAGCGGCAGGGGGCAGGTAGTCCGAACCTCGTTGCTGGAGGCGACCATGTCCATGCTGACGGTGCAGGCGGGTAAGTATTTTGCCTCCCAGCAGGATCCCATCGCCGAGGGCAATCACCACCCTGCCATCGCACCCTATGGCCTGTTTGAAACCTCTGATGGGCAGATCCAGATCATGGTGGCCCGCAACGAGGATTTCGAACTGTTCGCCGATTTTTGCGGCCGCCCGGAATGGAAGAACGATGAGCGGTTCGTCACCTCCGGCGCCCGCTCCATCAACAAGAACGCCATGCGCGCCGTAGTGGCCGAGGCCATGGTGGAAAAATCCACCGATGCCTGGCTGACCTGGCTGATCGAGAACGATATCCCCCATGGTCCAGTGCTATCGATCCAACAGGCCTTTGACAGCGAGCAGGCGAAAGCCTTGGGCATGACCGTGGAAATGACGGCGGGGGACGGCACGGAGATCAGGTCGCCGCGTTTTCCCTGGCGTTTCAACCGCACCCCGGCCCAGGTCCGCCGCCCGCCGCCAAGTGTTGGCGAGCATACGGAAGAAATCCTGGCGGAAGTTGGCCTCGGCGATGACCCGGAGGTCCGCGCCGCCTTGTTGCAATTGGAGGAATAGTTCAAATGGCGCAGATATCGATTGAAGAAGACGGCGCTGTCGCGGTGGTGCGGTTTACCAATCCCCCCGATGGCTACATGGACGGCGAGACGGTGCCGGAAATCACCGCCATGCTGGACCAGGTGGAAGGCGATGACGAGGTCCGTGCGGTCATCCTGACGGGTGGCCTGCCGGACGTATTCGTGCGTCATTATTCCGTCGTGGAACTGGAGGCGCGGGCACGCGGCCTGCGCGAGGCGGGCGTTCAGGCCACCGGTCTGAGCCAGACTGTTCCAGAACGTGATCTGCACCGTGATTTCCGCCGCATCGAAGACAGCCCGAAACCATTTGTGGCGGCCATCAACGGCACCGCCATGGGCGGCGGCTTCGAGCTGGCCTTGCGTTGCGATTTCCGAATTGCCCAGGACGGCCCTTATTCAATTGGCTTGCCGGAGATCAATATCGGCATTCTGCCAGGTGCTGGTGGTACGCAACGGCTTAGCCGCATTATCGGCCAGGCCAAGACCCTGGAATTGACCCTGCTGGGCAAAACCCTTTCGCCCCGGGAGGCGGCTGCCTACGGCCTGGTCACCGAATGCTGCGATGGTCCCGCCCTGGATAGAGCCCTGGAAATCGCCCACGAACTGGCGACGAAATCACCCCACGCCGTGGCCTATATCAAGCATCTGGTACGCCGAAGCGAACTGGTCGCGCCCATGGACGGTTTGTCCGCCGAACGCACGTTATTCGCAGATTTGCTGGTGCGTGACGAGGCGGTGGAATTGATGACGGAAATGAACCAGGGTAAGCGCGACATCAGGGACCGGTAGCTGACCGCGTCGCAGGCAATTTTCGCAAGGAATTGTTAACTATTCATTTTTCGAAAATCTTAATTTTCTAGGCCTACTCCAAAGCAGCGGAATTTTCTCTGGAAGGGACCGTCCGTTGCCGACACCTCGTTGGTTAACCCGGTACCTGTTGAGTGACACCGACCTATCGTTAAGCACTATGGACGGTGGTTCGAGGGCAATACGGATCAGGAACCGCGATGAATAGACGCTTGAAGGCCTATATGCTGGCACTGTTGGCGAGCCCGGTGATGCTCGTGGGCTTTGCTGCGGCCACGGACGCGGGAAATAGCGTTTTCAGCCCGGCGGCATCCAGCGGCGGCAAGACCAGCATGCTGGCACCGGCTCGGCCAATTACCCCGGCAAGCAAGAAAATTGGCGGTGTCACGAGGACCAAGGCCAGTGTCGAGGGCGCCTTGGGCGACCGGCGCCGGGATTTGCAGCGCGACCTGCCGGTTTTTCAGAACGAGGAAGTCACGACCGGCAACAATGCCAGGGCCGTGTTGCGTTTTCGCGATGGCAGCGTGTTGAGCATCGGGGCTGACGCCGAGGTGGTGCTGGACGAATATGTCTATGGCAATACGGGTGGCGTCATCACCTTGTTGAAAGGCGCCATGCGCTTTACCTCAGGCAAAATGGGCCGTCCGGGCCTGAAAATTCAGATGCCAGTCGCGACCATCGGTATTCGCGGCACCGATTTTTGGGCCGGCGAAATTGATGATGGTTTCGGTGTCCTGTTGATGCACGGCATCGTCGATGTCTCGAACGAGGCCGGGACGGTAACCTTGACCAAGCGTTCCGAAGGCACCTTGATCGCCGCCGCCGATGAGGCGCCGAGCGAGCCAACGATCTGGAAGGACGGTCAGCAGGAAAAGGCGCTGGCCGGGGTTTCCTTCCGGAACGGGCCACTTTGCGCCATGTTGCAAAGGGTCGCCAAGAATATGTTTCGCTCCTGCATCTAGCGCGGTTCCGCGCTGGTTTCTTGTGATCTAGCCCCGGACTTGAGCCGGCGGCTTGAAGCAGGCACAATGTAGCCTCAATATAGGGGAGACGTTGTAATGGGCTATCAAACATTGGACGTAGAGCCATTGGCTGGTGCCATGGGTGCCGTAATTCATGGCCTGGATCTGACGGCGGATTTGAGCAATCAGGCCTTTGATGAAATTCATCAGGCTTTTCTGGAACACAAGGCGATCTTTTTCCATGGTCAGGATCTTGATCCGCATCAGCAAATCGCCTTTGCCCGGCGTTTTGGGCCCATGAGTATTTATCCCTTCATGGAAGGTTTGCCCGAAGCGCCCGAGGCTTTTGAAATCCTGAAAACCGAAACCGACGTGCGGAACTTCGGCGGCGGCTGGCATTCGGACATGTCGTTCACCACCAAGCCGCCCCTGGGCACCATGCTGTATGCCCTGGAAATGCCCGATGCGGGCGGCGACACCATGTTCGCCAATACCGCCCTGGCCTACGATGCCCTATCCGATGGCATGAAGGATATGCTGGATGGGTTGATCGGTATCTATAGCGCCGCCCTGAAACGAAGTGGCGGGCGTGCTAAATCGTTCAAGACCGCAACGGCAATGGCGCCTAAAAATATGGATAGTGTGGAGATGGAGGCGGAGCATCCCATCGTACGCACCCATCCTGAAACCGGGCGCAAGGCGTTGTTCCTGGGCAGGGGGCATACGGTCCGTTTCAAGGATATGACGGAAGAGGAAAGCCTGCCCTTGATCGATTATCTGGCGGCGCATTGCGTGCGCCCGGAATTCACCTGCCGGTTCTCCTGGGGGGTCGGCTCGCTCGCCCTGTGGGACAACCGTTGTACCCTGCATTTTGCCATCGATGACTATCCGGGCAAACGCCGGCGCATGCGGCGGCTGACCATCGAGGGCGACACGCCCGTCTAATTCTTTTTCGAGAAAGACCTAAAGACCATGAATGAGCCCCAAAACGCACTCATGAATAAACGCATTTTGATTATTGGTGCCGGCGCTGTCGGCGGCTATGTCGGGGCGCATTTCGCCCGCGCCGGCCATGATGTCATCATGGCGGATCCCTGGCCCGCCCATGTGGAGCATATGCAGGCCCATGGCCTGCGCCTGGAAGGCATGACGGAGCCGGAGTGTTTCTCTACACCTATCCGTGCCATGCATTTCACCGATCTGCAAAGCTTGGCCAAGGAAAAGCCGGCCGATATCGCCTTCATCTGCGTCAAATCCTATGACACGCCCTGGGCGGCGGCGTTGGCGAAAAACTATCTTGCCGCCGATGGTTTCATGGTCTCCTTGCAAAACGGCATCAACGAGGACGCCATTGCCGCCGTCGTCGGCTGGAGCAAGGTAATCGGCTGCATCGCCTCAAAAATCGTCGTGGAGTTGGTGGAGCCGGGCTTTATTCGGCGCTCCGTCTCCAAGGGCGGGGCTGGCTATACCGTCTTTCGCGTGGGCGAACCCCATGGCCGGCCAACCGCACGGGTGCAGCGGATCCACGATATGCTGGCCGATATCGACAGCGTCAAGATCACCACCAACCTGTGGGGGGAACGCTGGTCCAAGCTGGTGCAAAATTCCATGGGTAACGGCCTTTCGGCTGCTTCGGGGATGTCCAACAAGCAGTTCACGCAAAATGAAACCGCCCGGCGTCTATCGATCCGCCTGGCGGGCGAGGCTGTGCGGGCGGGCCAGCTACAGGGCCTGGCGCTGGAGAAAATCAGCGGCGTGGAACCTGAAATATGGGTCGCCGCGGCTCAGGAATTGACCACCGGGGCGAATGACACCCCGGTGCTTGACGAACTGGAAGCCAAGATGCTGGCGGGTGCAGAGAACATGAGCGATACCGCCCGCCCTTCCATGGGCCAGGATATGATCAAGGGCCGGCGCACGGAGATCGAATTTCTCAACGGTCTTGTGGTGGAGCGGGCCGCCGAATTGGGCATGGAGGCACCCGCCAACGCCGGCCTGATCGCCGCCGTGCAATCAGTGGAGCGTGGCCAGCAGCCGGCAGGGCTGGAAAGCGTCCAGGATATTTAGGCGCCAGCCACGTTAGCCATAAAGTTCATGTAAACGCCGCATACCTTTCAGCCAGCGGTCGTAGTCGCCACTCTTGCGCTGCATGTAGGTTAGGACTTCCTCGTGAGGCAGGCAGAGGAAGCGTTCCTCGGCTAGGGTTTTGATCACCGCTTCGGCCAGCTCCTCGGCCTCCATCATGCCGTCAACACCGGCAACGCCGCCGTTGTCCAGACCTGCCGTCATCGCCGTGCGCACCGCTTGCGGGCACAGCACCGAGACCTTGATGCCCCGGTTGCCATAAGTGATGGACAGCCATTCTGCAAAGCCGACGGCGGCGTGCTTGGTCACGGAGTAGGTTGATGAACCGATCTGGCTGAGCAGACCGGCGGCGGAGGCGGTGTTGAGAATATAGCCGCCACCCCGTTCGATCATTCCCGGCACCACGGCGCGGGCGGCATAGACATGGGACATCAGGTTGACGTCCCAAACCCGCTGCCATTCTTCGTTGCTGTTTTCCAGATCGCCGTGCACCGCGATCCCGGCGTTGGAGCAAAACAGATCGATCGGGCCAACCTGGCTTTCCGTTATTTTGACCAGATTGATGACGTCGTCCTCAACCCCCACATTGGCGGCGATCGCCAGGCCGCCTATTTCATCGGCGACGGCGGTTATGCCCTCTTCGTTCAGGTCTGCGACAACGACCTTGGCTGCTCCCTCGGCCGCGAAACGGCGGGCGAGAGCCCGGCCAATGCCGCTGGCCCCGCCGGTCACGACAATGTTTTTATCCCTTACATGCATCTCGATACTCCTGTGCTGGTTTAGCTACAGAATAGCGGTATCATGCGCCAACGTGGAGAGGATTTTTGATGACCGATATTGAAGTAGAGCGGCATTATAGCCGGGGCGATTTGTTTCAGGAAATTACCGATGCGCTGGTGGCCGAGGGTGTCGACCTGACCAATCTGAAGCCGGAAGATCTTGACCCGGTGGAACATTTTCATGGCCGCGGTTTGGCGGCCACGGCGGATTTGGCGGCTAGCCTGGCACCGGCGCCGGAGCATGAAATCCTCGATATTGGCTGTGGGATCGGCGGACCCGCCCGTTATTTTGCCCGCACCTTCGGCTGCCGTATGGTCGGCATCGATCTGACGGCCGAATTTTGTGACGTCGCGCGACGACTGAACACCGCCGTTGGCCTGGCGGATAAAATCAGCATTGAGCAGGCCAGCGCAACGGATCTACCCTTTGACGATGGCCGCTTTGACGCCGCCTATTCTCAGAACGTCTCCATGAACATCGCCGACAAGGCCGCGTTATTCGGCGAGGCCTATCGTGTGTTGCGCCCGGGCAGCGGCTTTGCTTTGTCCGAATTGGCATTGGGCGATGGCGGCGAGGTCATCTATCCAGCGCCTTGGTCTTCCGATGGTGTGCATTCGCATTTGTTGAGCGAGCAACAGACCGTGGAGGCATTGCGCGAGGCGGGCTTCGAAATTGTTTCCGTGCAGGATAATAGCGACGCCGTACGCCAGTTCTTCGAGGCGCAAAAGGAAGCGGTACGCCGGGACGGCCCGCCAAGATTGGGCAATTTTATCCTCATGGGCGAAAACGCCAAGGAGAAGGCCCGCAATGCAGCCCGCAATCAAATGGAAGGGCGCACCCGGCCCATCGAAATTCTCTGTCGGCGCGACTAAAACATCCGGGGATTGGATAGTGCAGGCATTTTGCGACTAAATTATGGTGGAAAAGGCGTAATTTATACGCTACTGATCCGAGAGTAGTTTTGTTGCGATGTGATTGAGCATGAATGCGGCGGACCGTACACGTTTCCTGATCAAACGAGACCCGGATTTAACTAATCTACAGTCTCCGATTTTGTCTGAAATATACCAATTTTGGTTGGGTTTGTGCGTCGATAGCCGGCTGCCGTCCCGCGCTGACTTTTCCCCTCTGGACCTGAACGCGCGGTTGCTGCCCTATATTGCAATCGCCGATGTTGTTCGTAAAGGCGATCAGCTACGCTTTCGCTGGCGCCTTGTTGGCACCCATATCACCGAGAAGATGGACCGGGATGTTACCGGCCTCTATTTCGAGGATATATATGCTGGCGATAATCATGAAAATCTCCTCGCGGCGTATGTCTGGCCGGCGCAAAATGCGAAACCCTTACGCTGGTTCGGAAATTCCGAGTTCGTGGAGAAACACTGGCTGACGTTCGAATGCGTCGGCATGCCCTTGGCCAGTGATGGCAAGACCGTTGATAAGCTGCTCGCCGGCATGTTTTTTTCCTGATAAGGCGATTAGCGCGCGGTTTCGACGCATTATCCGACAGCCGTTTCCAACGGTAAAGATTTTCTTAATCTATAGCATGCACCCTATGGCGCATAAGAGGAGTAGGCCATGAAGGCCTTGCTGGCGGATATGGTTGTGCATGGAGCGAGTGGGCATGCGGCTTGGGGCGAGAACCCGGCTCATGGCGAGACGGTGGTCTTGGAGGCGATTGCCTCCGGCCAGCCGTTACCCGATATCCTTGCGCTTCTGCTGCGAACAACGGAACAGCAATGCGCCGGCATGATCGGCAGCATATTGGCCTTGGAAGATGGCAAGTTACGGGCCAGAACTCCAAATCGCCTGCCGGATTTTTATAACGACGCGATTGACGAGCTGGAAATCGGCGAGGGTGTCGGCTCATGCGGGACGGCGGCCTTTCGTGGCGAACTGGTTATCGTGGAAAATATTCCCGAGCATCCATTTTGGCGGCCGTTTTTGCCGTTGATCACCGAAGCCGGGCTGGCGGCCTGCTGGTCGTTGCCGATCAAGGATGCCACGGGCCAGGTGCTGGGGACTTTCGCTTTGTATTACCGCGATGTCCGCTCGCCAACGGATATGGAACTCGCGGTGGCCCGGCGGGCAGCTCATTTGGCAGCCATTGCCATGGTCAAGCACCGCACGGAATCCGCGCTGATCAATTCCAAGGAAGCGGCGGAGGCGGCCAATCATGCCAAATCGGTTTTTTTGGCCCAGATGAGCCACGAGCTGCGGACGCCTTTGAATGCGATTATCGGCTTCTCCGATATGATGCGGCAGCAAGTCCTGGGTCCGTTGCCTGACCGTTATCGTGAATATGCCGGTTATGTCGGCGATAGTGGTCAGCACCTGTTGCGGATCATTGATGACGTGCTTGACCTCGCCAAGGTCGAGGCAGGCGAGATCCGCTTACATGAAGCAGCCGTGGATTTGGGCAAATTAATTAGTGACACCGCCGCCCTTGTCCGGCCGCCGGGTCAGGATGCCAAGGTCCACCTGGCAGTGCGCGTTGAACCGGATTTACCGCCCTTGATGGGCGATGAATTGCGTATCAAGCAGATCCTGTTGAACTTGCTGTCGAACGCCCTGAAATTTACCGAAGATGGTTTGGTCATCGCACGTGCCGATTTGGTGGACGGCCGGATTTGCCTGTCGGTTGAAGACAGTGGCAAGGGAATGAACGAGGCTGATATCGAAGTTGCTCTCCTGCCTTTCGGGCAGGTCGAGAGCGAAATGATGACCAATCCTTCACAAGGCACCGGTCTGGGTCTGCCTTTGACCCGCTCGTTGGCCGAGCTGCACCAGGCGGTGCTGGTGATCGACAGCAACAAGGGACAGGGCACCCGGGTCATCATTACCTTCCCCCAGGAGCGAACAATGGCGCTCGCCGACCAGACGTCCGCAACGGCGTAGGTATCAGACTGCTGTCACCATCCGTGGGAACAGCTCCCCCGCCTTGACGTACCTATCACTGCAACTTGGTATGAGTTGGCATGGCGTTGCACGACGTGCCCGGGCGTCGCGGATATCCGTCAAGACAGGCTTCAATTTGCAAGTTATTCTTGCCCCATGAAAAGCATGGCGTCGAAAAACGAACTGTTGGAAGTATTTGCGTAATGAGCACTAAATTTGGCCGCTTATCGGAATATCCCCGTGTCCCGCTCTCGGTGCTGCCGACGGTGATACAGCCCATGCCAAGGCTGTCGGCGGAGCTTGGCCTGAACCTGTCGGTGAAGCGGGATGATTTGACCGGTCTGGCCTTTGGCGGCAACAAGACCCGGCAGTTGGAATTTTACTTTGGCGCGGCCCAGGCCCAGGGCGCCGATACCATCGTCATTACCGGTGCGGTACAATCTAACTATGTCCGTGTCGCCGCCGCCGCCGCCGCCCGTCTGGGCATGGATATGCATGTCCAGTCGGAAGAACGGGTGCCGGACGTGGATGCCACCTACCGTCATTCAGGCAACATTCTGTTGGGTGATTTGCTGGGTGTGCATCGCTATGCTTATCCCTCGGGCGAGGACGAGGAAGGCGCCGACAAGGCGGTGCAGGCCATTGCCGAAGGCCTGCGGGCCGAGGGGCGCCGGCCTTATGTGATCCCCCTTGCCCCCGGCCATCCGCCGCTTGGTGCGTTGGGTTATGTCCTGGCGGCGGGCGAGATCGTGGCGCAGCTGCAAGCCAGCGGCACCAGCATCGACGCCATCGTCATGGGTTCTGGTAGCGGCTTTAGCCACGCGGGCCTGTTGTTCGGTTTGCGTGCTCTGGGCCAGGGCATGGCGGTACATGGCGTCTGTGTGCGCCGGCATGCGCAGGCACAGGCGGTGCGGATCGCCCTGCAGTGCGCTGAACTGGCCAGTATGCTTGGCTTGAAGGCGATGGTTTCGGAACAGGACATAAAACTGTTCGATGGGGTTTTGGCGCCCGGCTATGGCCAATTGAACCCGGCCACGGCGGATGCCATCGTACTGGCCGCGCGCTGCGAGGGTCTGTTCCTGGACCCGGTCTATACCGGCAAGACAATGGCCGGGCTGATGGCATTGGCCGCGAACAGAACCTTGCCCGAGGGTGGCAACGTTCTGTTCCTGCACACTGGCGGCACCCCGGCCATTTTCGCCTATGGTCCGCAATTGCAGCACTGGGTGGAACCTTAAAGTGAGCTCACTTCCGCTGTCTTGTCAGGTGGCGTACTATGGGCGGAAATTTGCCAACCAATAGATCGACTTACCGCGTTTTTGGAGGATGAGTAACAACATGCCGACTGCACCAATGGCGGGGATCCGTGTGATTGATTTCACCACCGTGATCGCCGGTCCCTATTGTACCCGTTTGCTATCCGACTGCGGTGCCGAGGTCATTAAGATCGAGTCCGAAACCGGCGATCTTATTCGTGCCGTGCCGCCTATCAGCGATGGCGCCAGCTCATATTTCGCACATCTTAATTGCGGTAAGAAAAGCGCCGTGCTGGATTTGCGTAGTGAAGATGGCCTATCCGCGGCCAGGAAATTGATCGCCAGCGCCGATGTGGTGGTGGAGAATTTTCGCCCCGGTGTGATGAAGCGCCTTGGCCTCGACTATGCGACGCTAGCCGTGGATCATCCCGATCTGATCTATTGTGCCATATCCGGCTTTGGCCAGACCGGCCCGCGCGCCATGGAGCCGGCGTATGCGCCCATGATCCATGCGGGCAGCGGCCTGGACATGGCGCAGTTGCAGTATCAGGACGAATTAACCCGGCCGGAAAAATGCGGTGTCTACACGGCGGATGTGATGTCCGCGATTTTTGCTTTTGGCGCCATTCAGACGGCTCTCTTGGGCAAGGAACGCAATGGCGTTGGCCAGTTCGTTGATGTGGCGTTGATGGACTCGGTGATTAATCTGCTGGTTTATGAATGCCAGCTGGCGCAGTTCCCGGATGCGCCGGCGCGCATCTTGTATCCGCCGACCGCCGCCCTGGATGGCTTCGTCATCGTCACGCCCATTGGTCAGCGAATATTCGAGGACATGGCGGATGCCATGGGCCATCCGGAATGGAAAACCGATCCCCGTTTCATTACCGCCCCCGACCGGCGCGAGCACTGGGGGGAGGTGGTCGATTGTATGGAAAGCTGGACCTCCACCCGGACCGCCCGCGATTGCGAGGATCAATTGATCGCCGCCGGCGTGCCCTGTTCACGCTATAGAACCGTGGGCGAGGCCATGACCGATCCGCAAAGCGTGGCCCGCGGCGTGATGGCGAAGGTGGACGATGCGGACGGCGGTTTCCTGGTGCCCAATCCGCCCTTTAAATTCGGCGACGGCACGGTTGGCGTTGTCCCCTCGGCGCCTGGGCTGGGGGAGCACACGGAGGCATTACTGGCCGCTCTGGAATGATGGCGGTTTTCGGCTATTGAGCTGCAGTCCGCGTGGCTTGCTTGGGACTACTGCTTGTCTTCGAATAAACTCAATTTCAGGGGCAGCATTTCACCCATCCAGACGGGCCAGTCGCGATGGTCTTCCAGGTCGCGGCCGGTATTGGGATGCAGAAACACCGTCAGGCCACGGCGGTTCAGCATCAGCCAGGGAACCAAAGTGGCAAAGGCATCCGAGCGGAACTTGACCTGATAGCTCCACCGCGGGTGTGGCCCGACCATTTTTTCGTGCCAGCGGCCCATTTCAATATTGAAATTGGCTTCGATCTCCTCACGCAAGGCGAGCGCGGGCTCCCGGCTATCGGCGTCAAAATAAATATGCGCGTGATAGTCCTGAATAGCGGCGGGAGCCGGAGCTTTGGCCGGCGCGGTCATGGCCTGGATCTGCCCTATGCCGCTTCGGTTTCGACGCCCTTGGCCTTCAAGGTCTCCTGCAACTCGCCCGCTTCGAACATTTCGCGGATGATATCGCAGCCGCCGACGAATTCGCCCTTGATGTAGAGCTGCGGGATGGTCGGCCAGTTGGAGAATTCCTTGATGCCGTTGCGCACCGCATCGTCAGCCAGAACATCAATACCCTTGAACTTGACGCCAACGTGGCTCAACACCTGTACCACCATGGAGGAAAAGCCGCATTGCGGAAATACCGGCGTGCCCTTCATGAACAGCACCACGTCATTGGTGTCGATTTCGCCCTGAATGGTGTCGAAAACTGGATTGTCGCTCATAGTCTGGTTCCTTCGGGTTCGGGTGGCACCCCACGGCCACCGTTTGAAATTTGTCGAATTGTCGGCCCTTAACTATCCGCCCCCGGGACGGCGGTTTGCAGGGCCAGGGCATGTAATTGCCCGCCCATGCGTCCTTGCAGGGCCTGATAAACCATCTGGTGCTGTTGCACGCGGGACTTACCCTCGAACGCGGCAGAGACCACCATGGCGGCGTAATGGTCGCCATCACCGCGCAAATCTTCGATGGTGACTTGCGCGTCAGTAATGCTTTCCTTGATCAATTGTTCGATCTCGGCGGCATCCATGGCCATATGCGTATCTCCAGCGTTCAGTCTTAAGTGTTCAGTCTTAAGTGTTCAGACGTAGGTATTCAGTCGTTACTCATGTAAGTCATTACGCATAAAATCGGGCAGCCAAGCCTCGTGCGTACGGCGCAGCTCTGATAACGATATAGGCGCGCCGGCGTTCAGGGTCAACGTCCCGCCGCCCGAGCGGCCCAGTTTTTCTGCCGGTACCTGGGCTTGCGCGGCTTTTTGCAGTATCTCGGCGGCTTCTCCTGCCGGCACGGCGATGAGGTATCGCCCCTGATCCTCGCCGAACCAATAGCCCGCCTCGTCCGGGCCGCTCAGTTCCAGACCGATATCGCCCGCCATGGCCATTTCCGCCGCCGCGACCAACAAGCCGCCGTCGGAAAGATCGTGACAGGTATCAACCCGGCTTTCCGTGATCAGCTCCCGGACGAAGTTGCCGTTGCGCTGTTCCGCCGCCAGATCAACGGGGGGCGGCGGTCCGTCGCTACGGCCCAGCAAGTGCCGCAGATAGATCGACTGGCCCAAATGGCCGGCGGTCCCGCCAATCAGAATGAGGATGTCGTCTTGCCGGCGCAGGGCCAGATCGGCATGGCGTTCCAAATCATCCAAAATCCCGATGCCGCCGATCGCCGGGGTGGGCAGGATGGCCTGGCCATGGGTCTCGTTGTAAAGCGAGACATTGCCCGAGACCACGGGAAAATCCAGGGCGCGGCAGGCTTCGCCCATGCCCTGGATACAGCCCACAAACTCGCCCATGATCTCGGGCCGTTCGGGATTGCCGAAATTCAAACAATCGGTGATCGCCAGGGGCCTGGCGCCTACCGCGGTGATGTTGCGCCAGACCTCCGCCACCGCCTGGGCGCCGCCCTGGTGCGGTTCGGCCCGGCAATAACGCGGCGTGCAGTCCGTGGCGATGGCCAGGCCGCGGCCGGAGCCATGAATGCGCACGATGGCCGCGTCTCCACCCGGCTTGCGTACGGTATCGGCCATGACGGTATGGTCGTATTGCTCCCAAACCCAGCGGCGGGATGACAGATCGGGCCCGGCGAGCAGGCTTTGCAGGGCTTCCATATGGCCCATGGGTGCCGTTACGGGCGCGGTCGGGGCAGGTGCCGCCGGCTTGACCCAGGGGCGTTCGTATTCCGGGCTTTCTTCCACCAGGGGGCGGACGGGAATGTCGAAAACCACCTCGCCATCCACCCGGCCCGTGAAGCGGCCGGTATCGCTGACATGGCCGACCACGGCGAAATCCAACTGCCATTTGTCAAAAATGGCTTGCGCCTGAGCCTCTGTTCCGGGGCGCAGCACGATCAACATGCGCTCCTGACTTTCCGACAGCATGACCTCGTATGGTGTCATGCCCTCTTCGCGTTGGGGCACCTTGTCGATATCCAAATCGAAGCCGACGCCGCCCTTGTCCGCCATTTCCACCGATGAACAGGTCAACCCCGCCGCGCCCATGTCCTGGATCGCCACGATGGTATCCGTCGCCATTAGCTCCAGACAGGCCTCGATCAACAGCTTTTCCGTGAACGGGTCACCGACCTGTACCGTGGGACGCTTTTCTTCCGTGGCATCGTCGAATTCAGCCGAGGCCATGGTGGCGCCGTGAATGCCGTCGCGTCCGGTTTTGGACCCCACATAGACCACGGGGTTGCCGATCCCGGCGGCGGCGGAATAAAAAATCCGATCCGCATCCGCCAGACCCACCGTCATGGCGTTGACCAGAATATTACCATTATAGGCAGCGTCAAAATTGACCTCGCCGCCCACGGTAGGCACGCCGACACAGTTGCCATAGCCGCCCACGCCGGCGACCACGCCTGAGACCAGATGACGGGTCTTGGCATCCTTCGGCGCGCCGAAACGCAGCGCGTTCATATTGGCGATGGGTCTGGCGCCCATGGTGAAGACATCGCGCAGGATACCGCCCACGCCGGTTGCCGCGCCCTGGTAGGGTTCGATGAAGGATGGGTGGTTGTGGCTTTCCATCTTGAAGATGGCCGCCTTGCCCTCGCCAATATCCACCACGCCGGCGTTCTCGCCAGGGCCGCAGATCACCCAGGGAGCTTCCGTCGGTAGGGTCTTGAGCCAGAATTTGGAGGATTTGTAGGAACAATGCTCGGACCACATGACCGAGAAGATGCCCAGCTCGGTCAGGTTCGGCTCCCGCCCCAGAACGTGCAGGATGGTCTGGTATTCATCCTGGGTGAGGCCATGTTCGGCGACCTGTTCGGGCGTGATATTTGGTTCGTTGCGCAAAGCGGCTACCCTTAGGAAAGAGCGGAGACGAGGCTGTTCAATAGACCCTGGCCGTCGGTGCCGCCATGGCTGGCGTCGGCGGCCCGTTCGGGATGCGGCATCAGGCCCAACACGGTCTTGCGCCGATTGAAAACGCCGGCGATATCATCAATCGAACCATTCGGATTATTCTTGCGGCCTTCCTCGCCGGCGCAATAGCGGAAGGCGATCTGATCACCGGCCTGCATCTCGTCCAATCTGTCGGGCTCGACGAAGTATTGGCCGTCGTGATGGGCCACCGGAATGCGCAAGGTCTGGCCCGCTTGATAGCCGTTGGTGAACAGGGTCTGGCTGTTTTCGACGCGAATTTGGACATCCCGGCAGACGAACTTCAGGCCCGCGTTCGGCAACAGCGCGCCGGGCAGCAGACCGGCCTCGGTCAGCACCTGGAAGCCGTTGCAGATACCCAGGACGGCCACGCCCTGTTCGGCCCGCGCCACCACTTCGCGCATTACGGGCGAGCGGGCGGACATCGCGCCACTGCGCAGATAGTCGCCATAGGAAAAACCACCCGGCAGCACGATCAGGTCGGTCTTGGCCATCTCGCTATCGCCGTGCCAGACCATGTCGACTGGCCCACCGATGGCATTGGCCAATGCCACTTGCACATCGCGGTCACAATTTGAGCCGGGAAAAACGATCACCGATGCTTTCATCGCAGCTTAATCTTCTTCCAATTCGATAGCGTAGTTTTCGATCACCGTGTTGGCGAGCAGCTTCTCGCACATGGCCTCGACTGATTTCCGCGCCGCGCCTGGATCGCTCTCGGCCAGATCAAGCTCGATCAGCTTGCCCTGGCGCACGTCGCCGACGCCGTCAAAGCCCAAATTCGCCAAGGTCAGGCCAATCGCCTTGCCCTGGGGGTCCAGGACACCGTTTTTGAAAGATACATGTACGCGGGCCTTCATCGTGTCACCGTCATTGCATCACCGTCGGGCCTTTCAGGTCATTGGGGCCGCCTTCGGGCAAAATACCAAGGCGCCGGGCCACCTCTTGATAGGCTTCGGCCACGCCGCCCAAATCGCGGCGAAAACGGTCCTTATCCAATTTCTCGTTGGAACGGATGTCCCACAGGCGGCAGCTGTCGGGGCTGATCTCGTCAGCCAGTACCGTGCGCACGTCTTCTTCGCTGTAAAGGCGGCCAAATTCGATCTTGAAATCCACCAGGCGGATGCCGACACCGGCAAACAGGCCATATAGAATATCGTTGATGCGCAGTGCCAGGGCCATCATGTCGTCGATCTCCGGCGGCGTGGCCCAGCCAAAGGCGGTGACATGTTCTTCACTGACCAGGGGATCGCCCAGGTCGTCGGATTTATAGCAAAACTCCACGATGGAGCGGGGCAGGGGCGTGCCCTCGGGAATACCAAGGCGTTTCGACATGGAGCCGGCGGCGATATTGCGGACAATCACCTCGACGGGAATGATCTCCACCTCGCGGATCAGCTGCTCGCGCATATTTAGGCGGCGAACAAAATGCGTCGGGATGCCGATCTCCGCTAGGCGCAGCATGATATGCTCGGAAATCCGATTGTTCAGAACGCCCTTGCCGGTCACCGTGCCCTTTTTCTCGTTGTTGAACGCGGTGGCGTCGTCCTTGAAATACTGCACCAAAGTGCCCGGCTCCGGACCTTCGTAAAGGACTTTCGCCTTGCCTTCGTAGACTTTTCTACGCCTGGCCATGGTAACCTCAAAATTGTGGGGCGGTGCGTTTCCCGGGCATGCAATAGGCCCTGCACCGAAGGATTCGACGTATAGCCGAAAAGCCGCCGCAAAACAATGTCATCATGGGCGATAACTTCTTTATGCCGAAGTGATTTGGCATTTTATGCAAGTCGCCAAACTGGCATTCGCCTGCACCGTACCGGTGCACTATTAATCGGGAATGACGGGCCGCATTCACCCACAGCACAGTCACTACCAAATTCAGGCGGCGCCTAAATCACCCCGTCATCACGCAGCTTGTCGACCGCGGCCTTGTCCATGTTCAGCCAGCTGTTAAAAACATCCTCGGCGTTTGCACCCAGCAACGGCGCCGCCGTCAGTTCGGGCGCAGCGCCGTTGTGACGCACGGGCCAGGCCGGCATCCTGAAATCACCGTTGGTTGGATGCGCCATGGTCTGCATGATGCCCCGGTCCGCGAAACTCTGGTCGTTTTGCAATTCATCCGTATCAAGCACCGCGCCGGCGGGAATGCCGGCGGCGCCGACCAGGCGCATGGCCTCGTGCTTGTCGTATTGCCGGGTCCAGGCGGAAATCATCGCGTCAATATCGTCTTCCCGTTCGGCGCGGACGGCGGCGTTTTCATAGTTTGGATCGCCGATCAGATCCTCCCGCCCGATCAGTTCCAACAGCCGTTGCCAATGCAGCGGATTGGCGCGCGAGGTATAGATATAGACATAGTCATTGGGTCCGCCGGGCTTGCAGGGAAAGATGCCGCAGGGCGGGTTGGCGCCGGATAACAGCTTGGCCCCGGCCCTGGGCGCCGCCTTGTTAAAGGACGCCTGGGAGGCGAAGGCAACGCGGATGTAATGCAGCATGGCATCCTGCATGGCCAGTTGCAGGCGTTCGCCCTGGCCGGTTTCCTTGCGCTTGTACAGCGCGCCCAGGATCGAAATCGCCAGCAACATACCGGTGCCCGTATCGCCAATCGTGGTGCCGGGTTTGACGGGGGGTTGGTCCGGCTCGCCGGTAATGCTCATGACGCCGCCGCAGGCCTGGGCGATCATGTCAAACGCCAGATTGTTCTCATACGGGCTGCCCTCGCCAAAACCTTTGACCTGGGCATAAATGACCGAGGGATTGACCTCGCGAATAGCGTCATAGCCCAGGCCCAGACGTTCGATGGCGCCGGGCGCGAAATTCTCCACCACCACATCGGCTTGCCGCGCCAGGTCCTTGAACAGGGCTACGCCCGCCGGATCCTTCAGGTTCAGCGTGACCGATTTTTTGGAGGCATTGAACAGCAGAAAGTACCAGGAATCCTTGCCGGGCGGCTCGGCGAAGGAGCCGCGCCCCGGATCGCCGCCCTTGGGGTTCTCCACCTTCACCACTTCAGCCCCCAGCCAGGCCAGCGCTTCGGTGCAGGACGGTCCCGCCTCGAACTGGGTCAGATCCAGAATACGCACGCCGTTCAGGCAGCCGGCGCCCATGCTATTCATATTATCCACACTCATGTCGTTTCACTCCCACATCGGTTCTGTTCCCATTTTGACAGCAACCGGATAGAAAGGTAGCGGAATAATTTTATTCTAACCTGGGGGCGAAAAAGCCATGATTTATGAACTGCGGATTTACCACTGCGTGCCGGGCCGTTTGCCGGATTTGTTGAAACGCTTCGAAACCATCACCTTGCCGATCTGGGAGCGTTTTGGTATTCGCCAGGCTGGCTTCTGGACCACGTTGATTGGCGATTCGAACCAGGATCTGACCTATCTTCTGGCATGGGACTCCATGGCCGAGCGTGAGGAAAAGTTCGGCGCCTTCGCCGTCGATCCCGAATGGCTCACCAAGCGCGCCGAGACAGAGGCCAATGGCCAGATCGTGGCTTCGGTAAACAGCCAGTTCTTGGCGCCGACCTCTTTTTCGTCCGTGCAATAATCAACACCGGTCCTGTAACGCCGTGCTCTCGACCCGGATGCGGTGGACAAGCAGCAGGGCGTTGAGGATTGAAAATGTGATGGCGATACCATGGGCGGAAAACACCAGCGGCAGCACGGCGACTTCGCCCGCCACCACCAGATAATTGGGGTGGCGCAGCCAACGGTACGGTCCTGTTTTGATCAACGGCGCCCCCGGCAGAGTAATAATGCGGGTGCACCAATAAGGGCCCAGGCTGGCCAGCACCCAGACCCGGCCAATCTGTAACAGGGCAAAGACGGCCAACCACCACCAGTTGACGGCGGTATCCGGGCCAACCCACAGGGCCAGGGCGGCCAGCCAGCCGCCATGGACCAAAAAGAACAACGGGTAATGCCCGGCGCCTACCTCGACACCACCTTGGGCCCGCAGACGCGCTTCGTTACGGCGGCTGTAGAGTAATTCGCCCAGGCGCTGGGCGGCGACCAGGGCCAGAATGATCCAGGCGGCGGTCAATCGGTTTCCAGCAGGGTAAACGCGGCGGTGAAGCCGGGGCCCATGCTGCTCAGCAACAGGCGCTGTTGGGCCTGCAAGCCGGCCTGATATACCTCCCGCAATACGAACAGCACGGTCACGGCGGACATATTGCCATGGCGGCGCATGACTTCCCGCGACGCCTCGAGCCCGCCAAGGGGAAGACCGAACACGGCTTCCAGGGCGTCTAGCACCTTGGCGCCGCCGGGGTGGGCCACGAAATGGTCGATCTGTCGGCAATTCAATTCCTGTCGCCCAAGAAAGATGTCCAAGGCAGCCTGAAAATCCTGTTCGATAATGGTCGGGATGTCCCGCGAAAATATTACCCGCAGGCCGTCATTGCCGGCATCCCAACCCATGACGTCCAGGGTATCGGGCCAGGTATGCTCACCCCAGGCCGTAATCGCGGGGCCGGGGGCGTCGGTCGAGATCACGGCGGCGGCGGCGCCATCGCCAAACAGCGCGGTGGCGATAATATTGCTTTTGCTGCGATCGCCATGGCGCAAGGTCAGGCTGCACAGCTCCACCACCAGCAGCAAGACGTTCGATCCGGGCTGGCCGCGAGCCAGGGCGGCGGCCCTGGCCAGGCCCTGCACGCCGCCGGCGCAGCCCAGGCCGAAGACAGGCAGCCGTTGCACGTCGTCGCGGAACGGCATGCGCTGCACCAGCAAGGCATCCAGGCTGGGTGTCGCGATGCCGGTGGAGGACACGGTGATAATCATATCGATATCGCCCGGTGCCAGTTCCGCCTCGGCTATGGCTGTCTCGGCGGCGTGCTGCAACAATGCGGCGGCGTGCCGCAGGTACAGCCCGTTGCGTTCGGAAAAATCGTGGGGGGCCAGGTACCAATCCAACGGTTGGCAGGTATTCCTGGTTTCAATCGCTGTATTGCCGAAAATCCGGGCCAGGCGTTGCGGGCTCATCTCGGCGGCCTGCTTTGAAAACAGCCGTGCCGCCGCCGGCAACGCGTCCGACTGCCGCAGTATGTGATCCGGTACCGCCGTGGCCAGGGCATTCAAGCGCGCCGGTGTGTTCATTCGTCTTCCTTTAATCATTGCACATAGCTAACGATGCGGCTCGGCGAGAGGCAAGTAAATTGACCGTGGGACATAGCCGTCAACAGCTCGTTTTTGGTGTTTCGGGAGAAATTGCGTATTCTTGGTGGCAATGGGATTGCTGGGGAAGAAAAGGCTTGTCCTACAAGATGTTCGACGCGGCGTAGGCTGAATTGCAATGCTTACAAGACACATGAATGTCAACCAAGGAATGGAAGGGGAGATCCATGAGCAACAACAATATCGGAAACCATTCGGGGGGCGTAATTTCCGCCGATTGCCATATTGACCTGATCTGGCTGCCACCGGATCTGTTCACCGACAACGCGCCGGCGGCGATGAAGGCACGCATGCCCTACGTCACTGATGGTCCCAAGGGACCCACCTGGGTCTCGAAGAACGGCGGCCAATTCGGCTTGCAAAACGGCATGGGATCGGCTGGCCGGGAATATGTCCCCGGCGTCATTCACCGTTCCGACCGCATGGCGGCGCAGGGCCTATACGAGGACGGCAAGAACGGCATCCGGCGCCTGACCGAACCTGATCTGCGGATCAAGGACCAGGATCTGGATGGCGTGGTGGGCGAGGTGATGTTCGGCATCCTTGGCGGCGCGGCGCGTCTGAACGATCCGGAAGCCTCGATCGTGATGATGCAGATTTACAATGACTGGCTGGCGGAATTCTGCTCCGCGTACCCTGACCGTCTGGCTGGGCTGGCGTCCATTCCCGGCCATGATATCGAGGCGGCGGTGGCCGAGATCGAGCGCGTGGCCAAACGCGGCGCGGTCAAGGGCTTGGAAATCCCCTCGATCCCGGATGGCAAACCGCTGTACCACAAACATTGGGATCCGGTGTTTGCCGCCGCCGCGGCCTCGAAGCTACCGCTGCATTTTCACACTGGCGGGGCCAAGGCGCCGGATTTCGATGCCATGGAACCCTTGGAAGCACGCCAGGCCTTTGCCGTCTTCATCACCGCCTTTCAAATGTATATGTCGAACAAGCTGATGGAGATCATCTTCGGCGGCAAGCTGGAGATGCATCCGGACTTGAAAGTGGTGATCGCGGAAAGCGGCATCGGCTGGATACCCTATATTTTGGAGCATATGGATCTGGAGTGGGAAGACCAATTCAAGGATCTGACCCTGAAGATGAAGCCATCGGATTATTGGTACCGGCAATGCTATGCCACCTTCCAAAGCGACCCGGTCGGCATGCAGCTGGTGGATAACCTGGGCGTGGATAACATCATGTGGGGCTCCGACTTCCCACATCCCGATGGCATCTGGCCCGATAGTCAGGAGTTTATCGAACGGGAAATGGGTCATCTATCGGCGGATGTCCGGCGCAAGGTGACCTATGACAATGCCGCCAAACTGTACGGCTTTCCTGCATCGTGATACCGACGCCTTGGACTCCATCCACCACCCTGGCTGATCTGCCTGCACTGGCGGCGGATCGCTGGGGTGAGCGGGTGGCCCTGACATTCAAGGGCGGGCACGAAACCTTTTCCGAAATCTCGATTAAGGTTGATAGGTTGGCGCGCGGCCTGATCGCGGCGGGCGTCAGTCCCGGCGACAGGGTCGGTGTCTGGCTGAACAATTGTCCCGAATGGATCCACCTGATTTTTGCCATCGCCCGGGTCGGCGCCACCCAGGTGCCGATCAATACCCGCTTTAGGACCGCTGATGCCGCCTACATCATTGGTCAAGCCGAATGCAGCACCTTGATCACCCACGATACCTCCGGCCCCATCGACTATTGGCGGATGGTGCGGGAGATGGTGCCCGATGCCGAGCGGGGCGCCGATGGCAAGCTCAATGCCAAGGCTTTTCCGTATCTGGAACGGATCATCATCAAGACGACGGACCCGAATGTTGCCAGCCCCGAGGGCACCAGCCATTGGCGCGACATTATCGGCGCCGACAGACCCGAGCTGGAGGTGGAGCTGCGGACGCGCGCGGCGGCGGTGCGGGTAGAGGATGCGGCCTTTATCATGTACACCTCCGGCACCACCGGTTTTCCCAAGGGGGTAGTGCGCAGTCACGGCTTTCTCCGCAACCAGGTCGACCGGGTGCATCACCTGGGCACCACGGAAGCGGATGTGATCTACAACTATCTGCCCCTGTTCCATATTTTTGGTTATCTGGATGGACCCATGCTGTCCATGGCCACGGGCAACCGGCAGATCCTGACCGCGACCTTTGATGCGGAGGCCTGCCTGGATGCGGTTGAGGCCGAAGGCGTTACCCAGTTCTCGGGTTTTGAAACCCATGTCAAAGGCCTGGTCGAGGCACAGCTGAGAAAGCCGCGGGATCTTTCCTCCCTGCGCACGGGCGTGTTCGGCGCCGGCACCTTTTCCGCCGTGCCGATCATGCAACAGGCGCTGGAAGTGCTGGCGCCCATGATACCGATCTCCGCCTATGGCATGACCGAAATCGGCGGCAATGCCTGTCTGTCGTTCCTGGATTCGACGGCGGAGCAGATGTGCGAGACCTCCGGCCATCCGTGCCCGGGTTTTGACTTTCGCGTCATCAATCCCGATACGGGCCGCGAGCAGCCCCATGGCACGCCGGGCGAGATCGTTTTGAAGTCATACAACATCATGACCTGCTATTACAAAAAGCCGGAAGAGACGGCGAAATCCTATAACGCCGAGGGCTGGTTCCTGACCGGCGACATGGGTTATCTGCGGGCGGACGGCTATCTGCGATTTCTGGGCCGCTACAAGGATA
The DNA here is from genome assembly GCA_018701215.1 of Rhodospirillaceae bacterium. GTDB lineage: Bacteria > Pseudomonadota > Alphaproteobacteria. Next base: position 80,355 of record JABIWH010000007.1, on the reverse strand, counting down.
TGCTGAAGATCGGCGGTGAGAACGTCGACCCCATGGAGGTCGAGGCCTATTTGCAAGAGCAACCGGACGTCTTGGAGGCAGCCGTGGTTGGCCAGCCTGACGAGCGCCTGACGGAGGTTGCCGTGGCCTTTGTCGTGCCAAGGCCTGGGCGAAATCCCAGCGAGGAAGACATTCTGGACTATTGCCGTGGCAAGATCGCTTCGTTCAAGGTACCCCGGCACATTTTGATCATTCCCAAACTGCCCATGACCCCGACCGGCAAGGTGCGCAAGGTAGAGCTGCGCCAGCAAGCCATGGCAACCTTAGGGGCGGGTAAGACGGCCTAGTTTCGTCGATTTGTTGATGAGAATATGGCAATTGATGCTGCAAATACCCAGATATGAAGTTGCTTCATTGACTTCGGACGGTTATGGGTGGAGCAACAGTTGAACAATCAAGTGCGGGAGCCGCGTAGCCATGACGACCTTTGACAAACGTGAAAAATCTTTTGAGGCGAAGTACGCCCATGATCAGGAAACCCTGTTCAAGATTGGCGCGCGGCGCAACAAGTTGCTGGGTTTATGGATGGCGGAACATCTCGGTCTGGATGGCGCCGATGCGGAGGCCTATGCCAAGGCCGTTATCGCCTCGGATTTCGAGAAGCCGGGGGACGAGGACGTGTTTGAAAAGGTCTGGGCCGATGTTCAGAGCAAGGGTCTGGATTTGACCGAGGCACAGGTCCGCCAGCAAATGCAGGACCTGCTGGAAACCGCGCGGGACCAGATTACCGCTGAATAAGGCGTCTATCGGGCTTCAACCGGGCCGGTGAGGGAATCTAGTCAGATCCAGGAGCGCCGTCCGCGAAGACCCGTTGGAAAATCGTGTCCACATGCTTGGTGTGATAGCCCAGATCGAACATGGCTTCCAATTCGGCGGCTGATATGGCGGCCATGACATCCTCGTCCGCTTTTAGCAGATCGAGAAAATTGCCCTTCCCCCGCCAGACCGGCATGGCATTACGCTGCACATAGCTATAGGCGTCCTCGCGGCTGACCCCGGCCTGGGTCAAGGCCAGCAGGACGCGCTGGGAAAAAATCAAGCCGCCCAGCCGATCCAGATTGGCGGTCATGTTTTCGGGATAGACCGTCAGCTTTTCGATCACCCCGGTCAGCCGGTTCAGGGCAAAATCCAGGGTCACGGTGCTATCGGGCGCGATGCCCCGTTCGACGGAAGAGTGGGAGATATCCCGTTCGTGCCACAGGGCGACATTTTCCAGGGCCGGGACCGCCGACATGCGCACCAGACGGGCCAGACCGGTCAGGTTTTCGGTCAAAATCGGGTTCCGCTTGTGCGGCATGGCGGAGGAGCCTTTTTGCCCCTCGGCGAAGAATTCTTCCGCTTCCAGCACTTCGGAACGCTGCAGATGACGAATTTCCGTAGCCAGCCGTTCGATGGACGAGGCGATGACCGCCAGTACCGAGAAATACATGGCATGGCGGTCACGGGGAATAACCTGGGTTGAGACCGGCTCAATCTGCAAGCCCATGGCCGCGGCCACATGTTCCTCGACCCTTGGGTCAATATTGGCAAAGGTGCCCACGGCACCGGAAATGGCGCAGGTCGCCACTTCCTCTCGGGCCTGGCGCAGGCGGGCGCGGCAGCGGTCGAATTCCGCATAGGCTTGCGCCAATTTCAAACCGAACGTCGTGGGCTCGGCATGGATGCCATGGCTGCGGCCGATACAAATATCATCCTTGTGTTCATGGGCCCGGCGGCGCAATGCGGCCAGCAGACGCTCCATATCGTCGAGCAGAATGTCCGTGGCGCGCACCAACTGCACGCTGAAACAGGTATCCAGTACATCTGACGAGGTCATGCCCTGGTGCACGAAACGGGCCGATGGGCCCACGTATTCGGCCAGGTTGGTTAGAAAGGCGATGACATCATGGTGGGTCTCGCGCTCGATCTCATCAATGCGGGCAACTTCAAAGGCGCCTTTTTCCCAGACTTCCCTGGCGGCTTCCTCCGGGATTACGCCCAGCTTGGCCTGGGCATCGCAGGCATGCGCCTCGATCTCGAACCAGATCTGAAACTTACTCTCGGGCGACCAAATGGCCGCCATTTCGGGGCGCGAATAGCGCGGGATCATGGGCCGGATCCTTATTATTGGCTGAAGCTATGATTTACGAGTTTCATACACTGATCAGGCGGGCTGGGAAAGCGGCGTACGCATGAAAAACGCGCTAATCACCCTGCAATTTATTCAGCGCCCGGCGCATGGCCCGCCCGGCGGCCTTGGCGGGGTCTTCGTCGGTGGCGATCTGTTTGGCCTCCTTGGCGACACCGCGTGCCGCGCGGGCGGCCTGATCGCGGGCCACCGGATCAGAAGCGATTTTGCGTGCCGCATAGCGGGCGATATGCCGTAACAGAAATGCCATGACCCAGCATAACCAATTTCAACCGGTTAAATAAGGCATGAATCATCAATGCTGACGAATTGCTCTTAGCGGCCGCGACTATGTCTTACAATTTCAGACAAACGACTGAACGTCGAGGGAACACTGCTCAACAACTAAGGATACCCGGTGGTCTATGCCGCCGCGTCGGTATCCGTGGCGATCTGCCAGTGCTCGGTGGAGAAAGAATACCGAAGGGAGTCGTGGATTTGGGTAAGGGTTTGTAAAACTTCGAAAGTAAGAATAAGGTATTGGATCTGGCCATGGGAACACGGTACTACTACAGTGTAGGGCGAATGACGGGTTTTATTTAGGAGAATTTCGTCCCAAAATTTTTAATATTAGTATTCCATTAATTTTATCCTATGCTTGCCAATGGCATTGGTTATTTTGTGACATTATATTCTGATGGCATTGGCGGCAGCCACGATACTTTGAGTAAATATTTATGCATTATGTCCTTGTCGTCGATGACGACGTTCAGCTTTGCCGTTTGATAGAAAATTCACTCAAAGGCGAAGGTTTCGAGATTGAGATTGCGCACGATCTGGCGGCGTCGTTGCGCGCCTTGAAAAAGCGGCGGCCGGATGTCGCGATCGTGGACCTGGGTCTTGGCGCGGAAAACGGACTTGATCTGGTGCGCGAATTACAAAACCACCCCGAGACGGGAATAATTATTCTTTCTGGCAGAGGCGATGCCATCGACCGCATTGTCGGGCTGGAGGTGGGGGCGGACGATTATGTGACCAAACCCTTTGATCCAAGGGAGTTGCTGGCCCGCGTCCGCAGTTATATGCGCCGGTCCGAGCGGTTGGGAGCCTTGAATAAGGCCTCGTCACGGGGCGCCGCGACCGTAAGGTTTGTCGGCTGGTGCCTTGATAGGACAGGTCGGGTCTTGCTCTCGCCCAGCGGTGCGGAGGTGCCCTTGACATCAATCGAATTCGACCTGTTGTCCACACTGGCGGAAAATGACGGTCGGCCTGTTAGCCGGGACGATCTGTTCGGCGCCGCGCCCGGCCACAACAGCCGCAGCGGATATGATCGTAGCGTTGATGTCCATATCGGCAATTTGCGCAAAAAGATTGAGCAGGATCCAGCTAACCCGCAACTGATAAAAACCGTGCGCGGTGTGGGCTATATGTTGGCAACGATCGCTGAACCTGGGTAACGCCGCGGCGCAAAGCGGTAAGGGTCTGCCGCCCTGACCGGCCTGTCCGCGAGGGCTCGCCGTTTGCGCGATATGACAAATCTTTACAATCCTTGACACCATTTTGCGGCCGCTCGGCGTAATGTGTTGCTTGTCATTATTGCGTATTGCGTCATTTTTTATGCGGTCAAACAAATGAACCGTAGCTGGAGATTCCGAGGGTCATGGAGCCATGCAAGTAAATTCAACGGGCAGATCGCTTCTTGTCCTCGATGACGAGCCGGCATTTTGCAGGTTCGTCAACTCCGCAGCCAAGCTGCTCGATTATGAGGTCGAGATGAGCGGTTCGGGCAGGGATATTATGAAAACAGCCGCGCCATTGCCCTGGGATGCTATCGTGCTTGATATCGTGATGCCCGATATTGATGGCATTGAAATCATCAAATGGCTGACCTGCCAGGGTTATGATGGCCGGCTCCTCGTTGTCAGCGGATATGCGCCGAACTATGCCAGAATGGCGGCCGAACTGGCGGAAGCCAGTGGCGGTATGCAGGTGAACTATCATAGCAAGCCGATATCCATTGAAGATATTCAGGCGGTGTTGTCATAAAGCACGATAATGGGCGGGATTACGGGGGCTGAGTTATTAAAGGGACTGCGGCCATGAATTCAGAAATTCGGCAAGAGAGTAAAGTTGCCGTTCTGGCCGGGTTTGTTACGGCGCTGATCTTTGCGTTTGATCTTGCCCTTCCCCTCGGCGTTGCCGGTGGCGTGCCTTACATCGCCGTCGTGCTCTTGGGGATCTGGCTGCCGCGTGGGCGGTTGGTGATTGTGTTTGGCCTTTTGACGTCGCTTTTGACGGTCCTTGGATACTTTCTCTCGCCCAAGGGCGGCATCGAATGGGTGGTGCTTACAAACCGCGGTTTGGCCCTAACGCTTATCTGGACCGCCGTTATTTTGGTCATGCGCCACAAGCGTACGGAACTGGCGTTGCGGCAGAGTGAAAAATTGCGATCGATTATTGCCGATGCCGCGCCAAGTTCGATGATCATCATGCGCCGTTCCGATGGAACAATTCTTGCCGCGAACCCGGCCTTCGCCGAATTGGTCGCTGCGCCCATAGCCAGCGTGGAAGGCCGCCGAATGGCGGAATTCTATTGGGATCCAAGCGAAAGCGAAGCGGTATCGCGGGTCGCCGATGACAGTGATACGCCGGCGTCATTTGAATTCGAAATGCGCAAAACCGATGCCAGCAAAATCGTGGTTGAAAATACCATGCGGGCGCTGGAATTCGGTGGTGAACGGGTTTTGTTTGGCAACTTTGTTGACATTACGGCGCGCAACGAACAGGCCGAGCAATTGCTGCAAAGCAACGCGCAACTCAATAATTCCCTGGAGACGTTTCGCTCGGCCATCGAAAGTATGGCCGGGGCCTTTGCGCTGTGGGACGCCAACGATGCGCTGGTGATTTGCAACCAGCAATTCAAGACATTCTATCCCAGCATCGCCCATATGCTGGTGCCGGGACTGGTTTATGAAAAGCTGGTTCGTGCCTCGGTCGGACAGGGCGATGTCTTGGATGCGGTAGGCCGGGAGGAAGAGTGGATCCAACAACGCCTGGATCTGCACCGCAATCCGTCGAAGCCGGCGGTATACAAACTGGCCACGGGCCGTTGGGTCCAATCATCGGAGCAGCGGACGGAGGAGGGCGGTATTATCGGTGTGCGAACCGATATTACTGATTTGCAGCTGGCGCAGGAAGAGTTGCGCGCCAGTGAAGCGAATTTTCGCGGCTCGATCGAAAGCTCCCTATACGGTTTCGCCATCCACGACGACCTGCGGCCGCTGTATGTCAACGACGCGCTGGTCCGCATGCTGAAATACGACAGTCGGGATGAGGTTCTTGATTTAGAAAGCATGTCGCGGATGTGGGCCCCGGGCGAACGTGCGCGCATGGAGCGTCTATACCAGCAGCGTAAAAGTGGCGAAGAAATTCCCTTGGAGTATGAGGTCGAGGGCATTTGCAAGGATGGCTCGGCGATTTGGTTTCGCATTGCCGCTCAATTCATAACCTGGGAAGGCGAGCGGATGGTCTCCGTGACCCTGAGCGATATCACGGCCCAAAAACAGGCCGAGGAAGCCCAGCGCAAGCTCTCCCGTGCCGTTGAACAAAGTCCGGTCTCCGTCATTATCACCGATATTAACGGCGCCATCGAATACGCCAATCCAAAGTTCACGGAACTGTCCGGCTATGATCTGGATGAATTGCGCCACGGCAATCCGCGGGTCTTGAAATCCGGCAACACGCCGCAGGAAGTATACGAGGATTTGTGGCAGACCATTATCCGGGGTGATACCTGGTCGGGTGAACTACAGAACAAGGCCAAGGGCGGAAATCTATTCTGGGAGCATGCGACCATATCCGGCGTAACGGACGAAAATGGGCGCATAACCAATTATATCGCGGTGAAGGAAGATATTACGGAGCGTAAGCAGGCCGAGGAAACCCAGCGCCGGCTCATGGCAACCATTGACGGCGTCGATGAACTCATCTCGATTTACGATTCCGATGACCGGCTTGTTTACGCCAATCAGGCGCTGCTCGATCTGGATCACCAACTCATCGAAGCCCTGCGCCCGGGCGCGACGTTCGAGGCGCGGATGCAGCTGTTGCTTGAAAAAAAACCGCCGCTAGATGCCATCGGGCGCGAAGCCGATTGGCTCAAGGAGAGGATGAGCCGACATGGCGTATCGGATGCCTCGTTTGAAGTAACCCGAAGCGATGGCACGACTTTGTCGTTGCGGGAGCAGAAAATGCCCGATGGTTCCCTTGCCCACATAGGCAGCAACATCACGGACCACAAGGCGATCGAGGGGCAACTGCACCAGGCGCAAAAGCTCGAGGCAATTGGCCAACTTACAGGCGGCATCGCCCACGATTTCAATAACCTGCTGGCTATCATAATGGGAAATTTGCAGCTGCTGGAATATGGTGGAGGACTGACCGGAGCTAATCAGGAATTCCTCAAGGAAGGCCTGGCGGCGGCAAAACGGGGCGCTGACCTAACCCATCGGTTATTGGCATTCGCGCGCAATCAACCCCTGCGGCCACAGGTGGTACGGGTGAACGAGGTGGTTGATGGCTTGAAGGAAATGTTGGAGCGCACCCTGAGCGCGGCCATTGAATTGCGATATGATTTGCATGATGGCCGTGCGGTGATGGCTGATATGCAGCAATTGGAGAATGCCATCCTGAACCTGGCAATCAATGCCCGTGATGCCATGGCACAGGGAGGTGTCTTGACGCTTCGGACATCAGAATGCCGGTTGGATGGCAGTGAATTTGCCCTGAGCCAAACTGTGGAACCAGGAGAATACTACCTTATTGAAATTCGCGATACCGGCGCCGGTATGGATGCGGAAACCTTGAGCAAGGCGTTCGATCCGTTCTTTACCACCAAGGCATTTGGCAAGGGCAGCGGGCTCGGCTTGAGCATGGTGCATGGTTTTGCCGGGCAATCAAATGGCCATATCACCATTGACAGCACGGTCAGCGTCGGCAGTACCGTACGCCTGTATTTGCCGTTGATCACGGCGGACGTAGACGTCGCCGCGCTGGAACACACGGCGCCTGAATGGCCCCTGGGCGAGGGTGAGGTCGTGCTGGTGCTGGAGGATGAGCAGGATTTGCTCAAAACGGCGGTAAATTTGCTCGAGGGCCTCAACTATCGTGCGCTTCAGGCGCGCGATGCGGAGGAAGCCCTGGCCGTGCTGAATAGTGGAGAAACGGTGCATCTGCTGTTTTCTGACGTTGTTTTGCCCGGCGGCCTGTCCGGTCCCGAACTGGCCGATAAAGCGCACGCCAAATTTCCTGATTTAAAGGTTTTGTACTGTTCGGGATACACCGACAATATGCTTGTCAACGGCCATGGTTCAAAACTACAGGCGAGGCTGTTGGACAAACCATATAGCCTGGATGAGCTTGCCGTCGCGGTGCGGGCTGCCCTGTACGACTGACGAAAAAATGAAGCTCCTGTACTGGAGACGATTGACGAATGAAATCCTGCTGCCGATAGTAGCCTGAATTTTATATGCCGTGATCGTCCGTACTGCGACGCGCGCGGTCCTTCATAGCGCTGTACAGGTTCCCGCTTATGCCCAAGATAATTTCCGCCATAGATACCAAGGACGCCGCCTTTCAGGATAACCGCGCCGATATGCTGGCCCAAATCGATGGGCTGCGCCAGTTGGAGGGGATGATCCGGGCCCGTTCGGAAAAAAGCCGGGAGCGTTTTGCCGCCCGCAACCAGTTGTTGCCCAGGGACCGGTTGGAGCTGTTGCTGGACCGCGGCGCGCCATGGCTGGAGCTTTCCACCACCGCCGGCTACAAGACCTATGACGATGACGGGGACAAGAATATCTCCGGCGCCCGCCTGATCACCGGGATTGGCATGGTCGCCGGTGTGCGCTGTGTGGTTATCGTGGACGATTCCGGTATTTTGGCAGGTGCCCTGCATACCCATGGTGTGGACAAGATGATCCGCGCCTTCAATGTCGCCTTGGAAAACAAGCTGCCAACCATCCATCTGGTGCAGTCCGCCGGCGCGGATCTGCTTGACTACGTACCCGCGACCTGGGTGCGCGCGGGCGGCATGTTCCATATGCAGGCCAAGTTGTCGGCGGCGGGTTGTCCGGTAATCTCGGTGGTGCATGGCGCCTCTACCGCCGGCGGCGCCTATATGCCGGGTATGTCCGATTATGTGGTCATGGTGCGCAAACAGGCCATGGCCTTCCTGGCCGGACCGCCGCTTTTGAAGGCCGCAACGGGCGAGATCGCCGATGCGGAGGCCCTGGGCGGCACCGACATGCATGCCCAAATTTCCGGTTTGACCGAATATGTTGCCGAGGATGACCCGGATGCTCTGCGCATTTGCCGCGATATTGTAAGCCACCTGAACTGGCCCGCGCGCCTGTCGGCGGCGGCTGCCAGAACCTGGGAAGAGCCGGCCTATGATATTGACGAGCTGTGCGGCATCGTGCCCGTGGAATATCAAAAACCCTATGATATCCGTGAAGTCATCGCCCGGCTGGTGGATGGTTCCGACTTTCTGGAATTCAAGGCCGAGTACGACCATCAGACGATTTGCGGACATGCCGCGATCATGGGTTATCCCTGTGGTCTGATTGGCAGTAACGGCCCGATTACGCCGAATGGCGCCACCAAGGCGACGCAGTTCATGCAGCTTTGCGATCAATCCAACACGCCCTTGATCTATCTGCACAACACCACCGGCTTCATCGTTGGCCGCGAGGCCGAGGAAGGCGGCATGATCAAACATGGCGCCAAGATGATCCAGGCCGTCTCCAATGTCTCCGTACCGCGCATTACCTTGATGATCGGGGCTTCCTTCGGGGCCGGGGCCTATGCCATGTCGGGCTGGTCGTACGAACCGCGCTTTTTGCTGGGATGGCCGAATATTCAGGCCGGCGTGATGGGCGGCAAACAGGCCGGTCTGGTCATGCGTATCGTGCACGAGGCCAAATCCAAGCGTCAGGGCGCGGCCCTGGACGAGGCGGAACTGGATGCCCTGGAAGCCAAGGTGGCGGAGTTGTATGACAGCATGGCATCCGGGCTTTATTACACCGCGCGCATGTGGACGGATGGCATGATCGATCCCCGCGACAGCCGCAATGCCCTGGGTCTGCTGCTGGCGACGTGCGATGAAGAGGCCCGCCGCAGCGTCAATCCCAACAGCTTCGGCGTCGCCCGGCTGTAGGGCTTTGGGAAATGGACAATTCCCTAAAATTCATTGAAGCCAATGGTCTAAGATTCCGAGTTTCTGTATCGGGCGAGGGTCCGCTGGTGCTGTTGATCCATGGCTGGCCTGAATCCTGGTATTCCTGGCGGCACCAGATTACGGCCCTTTCGGCGGCCGGCTATCGGGTTGCGGCACCCGATGTGCGGGGCTATGGCGGTTCCGACAAACCGGCCGCGATCGAGGCCTATGACATGGCCTCGCTAACCGCCGACATGGCCGGAATAATCACTGCGCTGGGCGCGGAACAGGCGGTGGTGATCGGTCATGACTGGGGCGCGCCGATTGCCTGGAACACAGCTCTGCTACATCCCGACCGGGTTCGCGCCGTGGCGGGGCTGAGCGTGCCATATACCGGTCCCGGACCGGCGCCGTTCATTGAGGTGGCCAAGCAGGTCTACAAGGACAAGTTCTTCTATCAGATCTATTTCCAGGAACCGGGCGTGGCCGAGGCCGAGTTGGAGGCGGATGTGCGTGCCAGCCTGCGCAAGATCTACTACTGGATTTCTGGTGAGGGCCTCGCCGCGGCACCGCCGCGTCGCAAGCCGGCAGACGCCAAGCTGCTTGACGGCATGGCCGATCCGGGCGAAATGCCGGCCTGGATGAGCCGGGAGGATCTGGATTATTATGTTGCCCAGTTCGAGGCTGGCGGTTTACGCGGGCCGCTGAACCGCTATCGCAATTCAGAGCGGGATTTCGCCTATTTATTGCCGCATTCGGGCGAGAAAATCCAACAGCCAGCCGGATTTATCGCCGGCACATTGGAGCCAGTTTTAAACTTCGTACCCGGCGCGGACCTGATCGCGACGATGAAAAAGAACCTGGTCAATCTGCACTTTGTCGAAATGGTCGAGGGCGCCGGCCATTGGGTGCAACAGGAACGCCCCGACGAAGTGAACCGGGCGTTGTTGAGCTTCCTGAAAAATGTGACTTAGTCCAAAATCGGTGCGCTGCCGAGCCTGGGGTGGGGACGGCCGCCGTCGGCGACGCCCATGCAGAGGACGATTTCATCCGGCCGTGGTGCATCCGCGATCATAACGGTGATGGTATCGAAATGATCGAATGACCAGGCTTCATCCTTGTGGCCCAAGGGTAGATCGATGGGCGTGCCCATGGCCGCGACCTTGGCATTGGAAGGGATCAGCGCCTTGCCGCCATTCACCGCGGCCCGCATGGGCTTGCCCAGCTTTGGATGGATCATCGCGCCGCCCTGTTCCAAATCGCCCGCGACACCGACGATAGCCGCCTTGCCGTAACTGACCGCCGCACCCGAAAGCAGGGCGACGGCCTCCGCCATCAGGCGTTCGCCAAGCTGACCGCTGATGTCATAGAGTGGCGAAAGATCCTCGACGAAGCCATTGGCGGCGGGCCTGGCAAAAGGGTTTTGCACGACGGCCATGGCGACGACGCGGGTTATGGGGTCGCAAGCTTTACCCGTGCCGTCGGCTTCGATAACTTCCTTGATAATCATTGTCTTGCGAATGTTCATGTTGACGGCTCCCGGCTGCGGCATTTTGGCTGACATTAAGTCTAGCCTATTTGCAGATGGCTGATCTATCCTTGCCGTTGCCGGCGAATATTTTGAAAAGGTGGCGTGATGGCGTTGAAGGATTATCAGACCGCGTTGGTGACCGGCGCCTCCAGCGGCATCGGGGCGGCGACCGTGCGGATGCTGGCGGCCCGTGGCCTGAAGGTCCATGCGGTGGCGCGCCGGCGCGACCGTTTGTCGGCCTTGACGGATTGCGGTGATGTTGTCCCGCATGCCCTGGATATGCAGGAACGGGATGCGCTGTATGACGTCCTGGGCGCCCTGGATGTTGATATTCTGGTCAATTCCGCTGGCGTTGGCAGTCAGTTCGATCCCTTTCAGGAGCTGGATCCAGACAAAATCGATGCCACCCTAACCACGAACGTGGCCGGCACCGTGCATGCGGTGCGCGCGGTCAGTCCAGGCATGGTGGCACGGGGTAGGGGGCATATTGTCAACATCGGCTCGATCTTTGGTCTGCATGCGATCGGCACGGCTGTCTATGGCGCCTCCAAGGCGGCGGTGCACCGTTTTAGCCAGGATCTGCGCCACGACCTGAAGGGCAGCGGCATCCGCGTCACGGAAGTCTCGCCCGGACGGGCGGCGACGGAGATTTTTGCCACCATGACCGATGACGCAAAAGCCCAAGACGCCATGGTGGATGGTTTCGAGATTATCACAGCGGAAGACGTCGCCGAAGCAGTGGTCTGGGCGCTCGATCAGCCCTGGCGCGTTAATATCAGCCTGATCGAATTGACGGCGACGGAACAAATACCCGGCGGCGTCACCATCCATCCCGTCACGGGCCGTTAGCTGAGAACGACGTCAGGACCGTTCGGCCATGTCCTGGCTCAGGGTCAGATCGACCATCAGGGCGCCGGCCAGGTCTTCCAGGGCCAGGCCAAGGGCATCCGCATTCAGGCTGGCGGGCAGGCGGACGCGGGCCCGGGCCTGGAATAGCATGTCGCCCCCCATCGGCGCGCGGCGTAGATCGGTTTCCATCTCTTCCACGCTGACACCGTGGGCCGACAGACAGCGGCTGATATCGTGCACGATGCCGGGCTGATCCGGGCCCAACAGCTCCAGGTTGAAGACCGCACCGTCGGGCTGCGTCTGAGTTGCCGCCGTCTCGATGGTCAGGCTAAAACCATCAGCCTCCAGCGCGGACAGCACATTGTTCAAGGTATCAGCCTGGTCACGGGCAATTTCAATCCTGGCGATACCGGCGAATTTTTCCGCAAGCCGCGCCATCCGACTTTCCAACCAGTTGCCGCCCGCAGCACTGACGGCTTCGGATAGCTGTTCGACCAGGCCCGGCCGGTCATCCGCGATGAAGGTCAATACGAGCGTTTCCAAAGCTGTCTTCGCCATTATTCCCGCCGCAGCCCCTGTTGGTCCGTGTAATTGATTGCCGGACATTTTTAGGCGCCCTGCCTCGAACTCACAAGTCCGGATCCAGAAGATATCCGCGATGCCGACATCGTCGGATCTTTCGGAGTACCAGAATAGCCGGCGGCAAACAATCTGGGTCTAAGTAACCATTACTAAAACTGTTCAAATCTAGACCCATTTGATGAATAAAACATAGAATAACATGTCGATGTTGTCGATAAAGTATTATCAATTTAGTATAATAAATAGGAGATATAGCGCATGAATAAGGTTATACGCCATATTACTTATTTCACAATAAGAGTTTTCTTAAGAATTTTATCCTAGTTTTGTCGACAAGGGTAAATAGTTGCTTTGAATTTTTTCAACATAAGAAAATATATCTTACACAATGCATCGCAAGTGTCGGATTTATGAATTGGGGAATGCCATGAAAATGCCAGAATTAAATATATCCGGCCGTCTAAGCCTAGGCTTTGGCGTGCTGGTATTGGTGCTGATCGCCGCCGTCGCAACGACGTTGTTCGAAGTCAGCAATGCCAAGAAAGTCACCGACCGTATCGTGAATTTGCGCACGCCGACTTCGCAGGCGAGCGCCCGGCTGGTCAACAATATCAACGCCTCGCTGGCCTCGTTGCGGGGTTGGATGCTGACGGGCAATCCGGCCTTCAAAAACGAACGCGCCGCTGTCTGGGCCGATATTGCCCAGGTCAGCAGCGATATAGATGGCTTGTCGGCACAATGGACAAATCCAAAAAACCAGGAAGCCTGGGCCGACATGAAGGCGGTCTTGGACGAATTTTCTGCGGCCCAGAAAAAGGTTGAAGCGATTGCAAATACGCCGGAGGAACAACCCGCGACCCTGATCCTGGCCCGCGACGCCGCGCCGTTGGCCTCTGTCCTGGTTGGTGAAATCACCAAAATCATTACGTTGGAGCGGGATCTGCCGGCAACACCGGAACGCAAGGCGTTGTTGGGCATGATGGCCGATACCCGCGGCACCACCGCGCGCGGCCTTGCCTCCATCCGGGCTTTTCTTTTGACCGGCAATCAGAAATTCAAGAAAAGCTTCGATGTGATGTGGAAAAAGAATGCCGTGCGCTTTGGCGATTTGAAGAATAACAAGCATCTCTTGACCGCCAAGCAGCTTGAAAGTTTCGAGAAATTCGATGCCGCGCGGACCAAGTTCCTGCCTTTGCCGGCCAAAATGTTTGCTATCCGTGCGTCCAAGCAGTGGAACATGGCCAACTATTTGTTGATCAAGGAAGCCGCGCCGCGCGCCGGCAAACTTCTGACCGCCCTACGTGGTCCGAAAGGTGAGGACGGTGTCCGTACCGGCGGCATGGTTGATAATCAGAAAGCCCTGCTGAACAAGGATGCTGACAAGAATGCAGCCGATATTGAAACCCTGCTGGTCATGCAGTGGATCATTCTGGTGCTGGGCGTGATGATCGCCGTTGCCATTGGCTTCTTTACCGCCCGTTCCATCGTCCGGCCTATCAATCAGATGACCGGTGCCATGGGGCAGTTGGCCGACAACGATCTGGAAACAAAGGTCCCGGCCCTGGAGAACAAGGACGAGATTGGCGACATGGCCCGTGCCGTGCAGGTCTTCAAGGACAACATGATCAAGGCCGAGGAATTGGCTGCCGTCCAGAAGATGGAAGAAGAGCAAAAGGAAATCCGCCGCCACAAAATGGAAGAGTTGGTCGCGGGCTTCGAGGGCGACGTGGGCGAGGCCATGAATGTGGTCGCTTCCTCGGTGGATCAGATGCAATCTTCATCTTCCGCCATGTCGGCAACCGCGGACCGCACCAACGAGCGTTCCGGCGCGGTTGCCGCGGCCGCCGAACAGGCCGCCGCGAACGTGCAGACCGTGGCCACGGCGGCAACCGAGCTGACCTCGTCCATCGGCGAGATTTCCCGCCAGATGGCCGCATCGTCGGCCCGCAGCCAGGATGCGGTCAACGAAGCCGGCAGTGCCAGCGAGAAGGTCCAGGGCCTGGCCGAAGCAGCGCAAAGCATCGGTGATGTGGTCAGTCTGATCAACGATATCGCCTCGCAGACCAACCTGCTTGCCCTCAATGCCACGATCGAGGCGGCGCGGGCCGGCGAGGCGGGCAAGGGCTTTGCCGTTGTCGCTTCCGAGGTTAAGAACCTGGCAACGCAGACCTCCAAGGCGACGGATGAAATCGCCACGCAGATCAGCGGTATCCAATCTGCGACCGAGGAATCCGTTTCCGCGATCAGCTCCATCAATGCCGTGATCGAGGAGATCAACAACATCGCGGCATCCGTCGCCAGCGCGGTTGAGGAACAAGGTGCCGCGACCGACGAGATCGCCCGTAGCGTTGAACAGGCCGCGGCCGGTACCCAGGAGGTCACGGTCAATATCACCGATGTGGCGACCGCGGCCGGCGAGACCGGTACGGCGGCAGGCCAGGTTTCCTCGGCTTCCTCCGAGATGAAGTCACAGGCCGATCGTCTGCGTAATCAGATCGAAACCTTCCTGCGCGAAGTGCAGGCCGCCTAGAGCATGTTTCTTCAAAACATGCGCGGACTCTTGAGGAAAGAGCAATTGAATCAATAATCTAAGCCGCGCCAAACCAGTCTTGGGCGACTCCGGTTAATTGAAAATTGCTCTAGCGGTTTCGAACTCTAAGTTAGTGGGGACGGCAGCCAGTTGGCCGCCGTCCCCATTTTCTTTTGCTTTCGCCAAAGTGGTTTTTCAATGTTGCGTACCGGCAAGATCGGCGAAAGCAATCCCGCTCCTGATACGCTTCAGTCAGTCGACTTTCGATACTTCAAAAAATAGATAGGAGTGATCTGAATGATCTCTTATCCATTTGTCCTGTTTGGCGATGGTTGTTTCATCCACCCAGCCGCGCACGTCAACTTCTGACTTTCCAGGGGGACAGTCCGCCGGCTTTTCGTTCTTTGGTTGCTTATTATTCCAGAACTTGAAGGCCATATGATCCGAGGCAATCACGTGATCGAGATTTGAAGGTTTGTAGCTGCTGTTTGAACCGTTTGACCAGGTGTTTGGCGTGGTCTTGCTGAGCCGCCGCATTTTGATGGAATTCCGTTGCATGTCCTTGTCGAGTTTGTCCAGTTCGGCAGCCGCCGGAATGTCGTGCTTTTTTCCGCGGTAGTTCATGCCCATGGTATTAAGATCCCCCAAGGCAATCAGATTGGCGCGGATATTTGCCGGCAAGTTCTTGTCGAGTTTCTTCTTCAGCTTGAAAATGCGCTCAAACTGATCATCGCGAAGACCGAGCCCGACGGGTTTGGTCAGGCTTTTCAAATGCAAAAACAGCAGAGTGTAATCCTTGCCGCCGAGCTTGATGCTCAACATGGCTCCGGGCCGCAGCCAGCTGTTGCCGGCCTTGAATTGTACGCGCTGGCTAAAAAACGCGGTAAATTTGCCTTTCACACCAAGCAGGATTTCCTGGGTCTGCGGACCTTCCGTTATGTGAAAGCTATAGCCCGGCATTTTCGAGGAAATGTCCTGATAGATATCCTTGCCCTCGATTTCATAGAGGCCAAAAATATCCGGGCTTTCGGCCCTGAGAGCGGTCACGACCCGTTGCACGCGGGCTGCTTTTTTGCCCGACAAATGTTCGATGTTCCATGAGAGTACGGAAAATGCCTTAGCCATGTAATCTCTCCCCAGTCGATCAACGCTGTATTATGACAACAATTTAAGATACCCGTATGTGCGCGTAGCTGCAATCTAGCGGCGGCGCTAGTGCGCCTAACGGTTTCTATCACGACACAATTGGAGCGGTAGCTAACTGGCTGCCGGCCCATTTTATTCGGCAGCCAGTAATGGCACTGCCGATTTCAGGTGTATATCTCGTTGCGGGAATGGCAGCTCAATATCCTGCTGCAAGAACTTGTCCCAGATCCCCAGTAGTATGGCACTCTTGACGTTGGCAACGCCGGCCATGGGATCTTCGATCCAAAAACGCAGCTCCAGATCCACCGAACTATCGCCGAAGCCCATCAAGAGCACCGAGGCGGGCCGGCGCGCGATGACCCGATCAGTTTCCAGTGCAGCTTCCAATATCAGGTCCATGGCCTTGCGCACATCGCTCTTATAGGAAATACCCACGGGGATGCGCAGTCGCACTTCGTTGGAGCTGTGGGTCCAGTTGGAGACTTGTTGCGAGATCAATTCCTCGTTTGGGATCAGATGCTCCACGCCATCCCGCGTGATGATGGAGGCATAGCGCCCGCCCAGGGATTTTACCTCGCCATAAGTGGCGCCGACTTCGATCACATCGCCGGGCTTGATGGACTTATCCAACAGGATCAACACGCCAGAGATCAAATTGGCGATGGCTTTCTGCAGACCCAGGCCGACGCCGATGCCGATGGCGCCGCCGAACACCGCGAAGGCGGTCAGATCGATGCCCACGGACGATATGGCGATGATCACGGCCACGCTGACCAGGACGATCTTGACCAGCTTGGTCAACAGCACCTGCACCGATGGGGTCAGGTTGGTGAGGGAGGAGATCCGCTGTTCGGTAATCCGCGCCAGCAGCATGGCGGCCCAGACCAACACGCCCAGAGCGATGACCCCCTTGATCACGGTAAGGGCGGAGATCCGCAGCTCACCCACCGACAAGGCCAGGCCATCCAACAGGCTGATCGTCGGGTCCAGCAGGCCCAAGATATTAAGGGCCGCAATGGACCAGGCGGCGATGGTGACGGCCTTTGCCGCGCCCGGTTCCCGGATCAGGGAGGCAGCCAGCCGGATCACGATCCATGCCGTCAGCAGGCTGACCGTGATGGTCAACAGATGATGCGGCCAGCCGGCTTGTTCGGCGGCCAGGCCGGAAATCCATTGCAGACAGAGCCAGCTTAGCGGCAAGGCAAGCGTGGCCAGGGTATCCCCCGCCATGGCCCGCCATGCGTTCTCCGCCTGGCCAACGTGTAGGCGCGAGGCCCAGATTACACCGCGCCGGATACGGGGTGCGATGCCTAACGCCAGCACGAAAGCGCCGCCGACCACGCCCAACTGCACTGCGTTGTCGATGTTGAGGGCGTTGAGTTCAAGCCAATGCAAAATATCCTGCCAAACCTGTTGCAGATCGGCGGTGTCGAAAAACCTGTCCATGCCGTGGTCTCCCTATGGGCGCATCCGGAACCGTGGCTCCCCACGCGTCCCGGTGCGGTGAGCCTGGCGGTAGTATAGGATGATTTGCTGCTGTGGGTTGCCGGCCAATATGCTATCTTCACCAATCACACCGGCGTGTTTTGTAGGCAGCCATGATGAGTGAGATCGGGTCACATCCGGAGTTGGACCCCGCCCTGGATCTGCAGAGCCCTATTCTGCGGGAGCTTTTGCGATATTGGGAGGGCGCGAAAGCGGGTAAACCGCTGCCGGCACGGGCGGATATCGACCCTCTTGAAATCGGCCCGGCCCTGCTGCCCTATATCCTGATCGCTGAGGTGGAGTATGAACCCAAACTGCGTTTCCGCTGGCGCTTGGTGGGAACCCATATTACCGAGACCCTGGGCCGGGACGTCACCGGCGCCTATTGGGATGAAATCTACAATGATAAGGTTCTGGCCTCCTTGTACCTAAGGGCGGATTGGCTGATGCAACAACTAAGACCACTGCGGGCCATCGGCCTCTCACCAAGGCCGGGCCGCAATGCAGGTAGCAGCGAGACGTTGTACCTACCGCTTTCCGGCGACGGCGCCACGGTCAACATGATCATGCTGGGCTCGGTCTATATTGTAGCGCCGAAACGTGAGGGATAGCGAATTAGGCTAACTCAGTTCTGACGTTTCAGCCTGCTATATCCGGCTCGCCCCAACCCCCTCACTTGTCGAACTTCGGCGCACTGGCGCTGCCGCCGCCATCGACGGCGATGCGTTGGCCGTTGACGTAGCTGTTCAAATCGGAAACCAGATAGCGCACCGTGTTGGCGATGTCGTCGGGTTGGCAGACATGGCCGAACGGCATCCCGGCGTCCAGCTGCCGCAGATCCTCGATGCCCGAGCGCGCCTTGACCAGGCGGCGGCCCATATCGGTCTCGACCAGGGGAGGCGCGACGATATTGGTGCGGATATTGTTACGGTGTTCTTCCTTTGCCATGGTAAACGCCAACGCCTCCATGGCCGCCTTGCCCATGTTGTAGGGGTTGCCAAAGGCGCCATAGCTATCGGTCGCGACCGAGGAAATCATGATGATATCGCCCCGGCCCAGATCCCGCATCATGGGAAGCACCAGCTTTGAGAGGTAAAACGGCCCAAAGGCATGCACCCGGACCACCCGCTCCATCTCCGCCGGGTCCGTATCGGCCACCGATTGTCCCCGGCTGGCGATGCCCGCGTTGTTGATCAGAATGCCGATTGGACCCATTTCGCGGCCAATATCGGCGACCATGGCCGTGACTTCGTCCAGATTGTCGACCGAGGCGCGGTATGCTTTCGCCTTGCCGCCGGCGGCTTGAATTTCCGCGACCGCCGCCGCTGCCGCGGCATCATCCCGGCGATAGTTGACGGCAACCTCGGCGCCATCCTTGGCCAGGGCCGCCGCGATGGCGCGGCCAATCCCTCTGCCCGCGCCCGTTACCAGTGCTACGCGTCCGTTCAGTGACATGGTTTAACTCCTATTGTATTTGTTTCAACTTCGTTGACTTTCCGCGCCACTCACGCCCCCTTCCCACCAGACTCTTATGGCACCCATTAATGGTACTCTGAGGGTGGCCGGGAAGGGGATGTGGGTGGTTTAGCCAGCATGAAGATTCTTCTAAATTGGTGAAATCGCGCGCACCCTGTTGGGATGCTTATTGGGCCGCCTTGGCGGGCTACGGTCAAAGGTATCGCACAGAATGCGCCGGGTCTGGCGCGGGTCGATCACCTCGTCGATACCAAAGGCTTCCGCCGCGCGCCGGGCGCCAAGCTGGCTCTTGAAAATATCAATGATCTCCTGGCGCCGGGCGGCGGGGTCCTCCGCCGCCTCGAAATCCTTGCGGTAGGCCACATCGACCGAGCCTTCCACAGACATGGCGCAGATCTCCGCCGTGGGCCAGGCAAAGGTGGCGTTGTTATCAAAGGCGCTGCCGCCGCCCATGGCGTAATATCCGCCGCCGTAGCCCTTGCGCAGAACGATGGAGACGCGCGGTACCGATGCCTGGCCCATCTCGAACATCAAGCGGCCAGAGCGGCGGCCCAGCCCGGCCTTTTCCGCCTCCGAGCCGATGGCGAAACCGGGTACGTCGATCAACATCACCAACGGCAGCCCGAAAGCATCGCAGAGCCCGATGAATTGCGAGGCTTTCTCGCACGCCTTGACATCCAGCATGCCGGCCAAATGCCTCGCCTGGTTGGCGACAAAACCCACGGGCCGCCCGTTCAGGCGGGCGAATGAGGTAACGATATTGCGGGCATAGGAGGGTTTCTTCTCGAACACGCTGCCCTGGTCGGAAATCAGCTCGATAATCCGGCGCACATCGTATGATTTGCGCGGACTGGCGGGAATGATCTCCAGCAATTCCTCTTCCGCCCGCGTAATGGGATCGTCGTTTTCCTGGATGGGCAGGGGTTGCCGGGCGTTCGAGGGTAGGTAGGAGAGGAAACGGCGCACGGCGGCCAGGGCCTCATCCTCGGTATCGACGGCCAGATCCGAGATGCCGTAACGGTTGGTCTGCAGTGCCGCGCCGCCAAGTGCCTCTTTGTCGATCTCCTGGCCCAGGCCCGCCTTGACCAGGGCCGGGCCGGCCATGCCCATGGTCGCCTGGCCGCGTACCATGACCACGAAATCGGCCAAGGCGGCCCAGTTGGTGGGTCCGGCGAAACCCTGGCCCAGCATGGCCATGGCCGTTGGCACCCAGCCGGAATTGCGCGCCAGGAATTCAAAGACCGGCGAGGCGGCGGAAAAATGACGGCTGTCCTGGCCATCCTGGATGCGGTGGCCGCCGCCTTCCTGCAACGCCACGAACGGCAGGCCTTGTTCAGTGGCCTGGGTAACGGCGCGATTGGCTTTGTCCGCGCCATGCTTGCCGGTACTGCCGCCCAATACGGTATAATCCCGGGACAACAGGCTGACGGGCCGGCCATCGATCATGCCACTGCCGGTAATTACACCGTCGGCGGGGGCGACCAGATCCTTATTGAAACCGGTATCGCGCAAGGGTTCCACCAGGGAGCCGTATTCGTGGAAACTGTCCCCATCGCACAGCCTGGCGATCCGCTCTCTTGCGGTATATTTGCCGTACTTGTGCTGCCGGGCCACCGCGTCCGGGCGGCCCTCGTCGAGCACCATTCGGCGGGCATCCTCGATTTCCTGCGTTAGGGCCCGGCCGTTGCTCTCATCACCTGTGTTACTCATATCCTGCTCCTGACCCGGCCTAAATCGGTGAAACCGCGCGAATGTGCGGCGGCAGTTTGCTGGGCCGCCGGGGTGGGCAGCGATCAAAGGTATCGCAGAGTATCCGCCGGGTCTGGCGCGGGTCTATCACTTCGTCGATACCAAAGGCCTCCGCCGCGCGGACCGCGCCGAGCTGGCTTTTGAAAAGATCGATGATTTCCTGGCGCCGGGCGGCGGGGTCTTCCGCTGCCTCGTAGTCCCTGCGGTAGGCCACATCAACCGAACCTTCCACGGACATGGCGCAAATCTCCGCCGTCGGCCAGGCCAGGGAGGCGTTATTGTCGTACGCCCGCCCCCCACCCATGGCGTAGTAGCCGCCGCCATAGCCCTTGCGCAGCACGATGGAGACGCGGGGCACCGTGGCCTGGCCCATTTCGAAAAACAGCCGGCCGGAGCGGCGGCCCAGCCCGGACTTTTCCGCCTCCGAGCCGATGGCGAAACCGGGCAGGTCGATCAGCATCACCAGGGGCAGGCCAAAGGCATCGCAGAGCCCGATGAAATGCGAGGCTTTCTCACACGCCTTGACGTCCAGCATGCCGGCCAGATGCCGCGTCTGGTTGGCGACAAAGCCCACGGGCCGGCCGTTCAGACAGGCGAACGAGGTAACGATGTTGCGGGCATAGGACGGTTTCTTCTCGAACACGCTGTCTTTGT
Source organism: Rhodospirillaceae bacterium (assembly GCA_018701215.1). Lineage (GTDB taxonomy): Bacteria > Pseudomonadota > Alphaproteobacteria. The sequence goes on along the minus strand of JABIWH010000007.1, from coordinate 58,994 downwards.
CGGAGATCAGCTCGATAATCCGGCGCACATCGTATGATTTGCGCGGGTTGGCGGGAATAATTTCCAGCAATTCCTCTTCCGCCCGGCCCACCGGATCGTCGGTTGCCGTGATGGGCAGAGATTGTTGCGCGTTGGCGGGCAGGTAGGAGAGAAACCGCTGCACGGCGGCCAGGGCTTCGTCCTCGGTATCCACGGCCAGGTCCGAGATGCCGTAACGGTTGGTTTGCATCTTGGCGCCGCCCAGGGCCTCCTTGTCGATATCCTCGCCCAGGCCCGCCTTGACCAGGGCCGGGCCGGCCATGCCCATGGTCGCTTGACCGCGCACCATGACCACGAAATCGGCCAGGGCGGCGTAATTCGTTGGCCCCGCGAAACCCTGGCCCAGCATTGCCATGGCCTGGGGCACCCAGCCGGAGTTGCGGGCCAGGTATTGAAAGATCGGTGAGCCGGAGGCGAAGTGGCGGCTGTCCTGACCGTCCTGAATGCGGTGGCCGCCGCCCTCTAGCAAGGCTACCAAGGGGACACCGTCGTCGGTCGCCTTGGTAATGCCCCGGTTTGCCTTGTAGGAGCCATGCCGACCCGTGCTGCCGCCCAGCACGGTGTAGTCGTGCGACAGAATAGCGGCGGGCCGGCCGTCGATCAGGCCGCTGCCAATGATGATGCCGTCGGCGGGCGCGTCTAAGTCCTTGTTGAAACCGGTATCGCGCAAGGGTTCCACCAGAGAGCCGAATTCGTGGAAGCTGTCAGCGTCACACAGCTTGGTGATCCGCTCGCGCGCTGTGTATTTGCCATACTTATGCTGTTTGGCAACGGCCTCGGGCCGGCCCTCGTCCAGCACATTGCGGCGGGCATCCTCGATGTTCCGCAACAGCTCCTGCCCGTTGCTGTCTTCTCCGCCCGTGCTCATGCCTTGCTCCCGATAGCTCAAAAAGATAGAGGCTGCCGCCCACCCGGACTCCAACCAAGCGGGCGGCAGCCGTATCGTTAGGATCTAGCCCTTGTAGGGTTCCATCTGAACCACGGCGCCCGAGGCCAACAAGGCGCCGATCTCGTCATCGGAGAAGCCCCAATCGGTCAGACCTTCCTTGGTGTCCTGGCCCAGGGATGGTGGCGGCCCTTGCACGCCGGCCTGGGTGCGGGAGAATTTCGGCGCCGGGCCCGGTTGGGTCACGCCGGAAACCTCTACAAAGCTGTCGCGCGCGGTGTTTTGGGGATGGCTGGGTGCCTCCGTCATGGACAAAACGGGGGCGAAACAGATGTCCGAGCCCTCCATGATCTGGCACCATTCGTCCCGGGTTTTGGTCTTGAAGACCTCGGCATAGATTTCCTTCACCTGCGGCCAGCTGTCCTGGTCCATCTGCGGCGGCAGGTTCATCTTGTCCATGCCGGTTTTTTCCAGCAATTCGTCATAGAATTTCGGCTCGATGGAGCCAATCGAGACATATTTGCCGTCCGAGGTCTCGTAGGTGCCATAGAACGGCGCCCCGGTATCGAGGATATTTGTGCCCCGGTCATCGGTCCAGAAGCCCGAACCATGCATGCCGTAGATCGGCAGCATCAGATAGGCGGAGCCTTCCAGCATGGAGGTATCGACCACCTGGCCCTTGCCCGACCGTTGCGCCTCCCACAGCGCCGCCATGACGCCAAAGGCCAGGAACATCGCCCCGCCGCCGAAATCGCCGGTCAGGTTCAGGGGCGGCACCGGACCGCTGTCCTTGGTGCCGCAGGAATACAGCACACCCGAGAGGGCGATGTAGTTGATGTCGTGGCCGGCGGCATGGCTTACGGGTCCGTCCTGGCCCCAGCCCGTCATGCGGCCATAGACCAGCTTTTCATTGCGGGCCATGCAAACGTCGGGTCCAAGGCCCAGACGTTCGGTGACGCCGGGACGGAAGCCTTCGACCAGGGCATCGGCGCTTTCCACCAGGCGCAGGACGGTTTCGACACCATCGGGATTTTTCAGATCGACGGAAATCGATTGCCGGCCACGGCCGAGGACGTCGAAGGCTGGGTTTTTGCCCGAAATCCCCAGGCCCGAGGGCGCGGTGCGGTCGACACGGATAACCTGCGCGCCCATGTCCGATAGCAAGGTGGAGCAAAACGGCACCGGTCCGATGCCAGCCAATTCAACGATCTTCATTCCCGCCAACGGTCCCATGGCGTCTCTCCTCTATGTTACCCAAGTTACTAGTTCTTGGATGACCATAGCGGATGCGGGCTGTCGGGGGCAAATGCCCCAGATTAAGTGTGGTCGGTGTTACCAGTCCGTTATGCCCAATACCCTGGGCGTGGCGGCGTTCAGGTCGAGCAGCAAATGCATCGGCTCGGTGACGTCGTGATTGCAGCGCCGCAGCGCCCTGACCTCGGCCCAGGCGCATTCGGCCCGGGCGTGATTGGCCCCGGTGCGATTGGCCCCGGTGGATGGCGTCAGGGTGGTCAGGCCGCGGCGCAGCCGGCCGAGAAATCCGCCCGCCTCTTCCGAGGGTTCAGGGCCCAGGTAGATCACCAGATGATGGCCCGGCGTGGGCCGGCGCAATATAGCGCAGCTGCCCGCGGCCTCTTGCAACAGCGGCTTGGCCAGAGGCTCGGGCAGGCCGCCGAATTCCACCAGGTACATGGTCAACAGAATTTTCGCCGCACCCAGGCGGCTGAACAGCGCCTGCAGTTCATCAAGCAGATTGCCGTCGGCAAGCAGATGGTCCGCCGTGCCGGGGCCGTCAGCCAAAATGTTAGTACGGGTTTTCGGGGAAGCAGGGGAGCCTGAAGAGAACATGGCGCGCATATCGCAATGTTGCAGGCCGGTGAAACGGCTTAGTGTACTGCTGTAGTGCTTTTCGTGTTTCAACTTTTTGCCCTCAATAAGTTGACCGGCGCAGGATCTATTAAGCGCCGCGAACGGAGGCATTGGGTGGGCAAAATTGTGACAATTTCAGGGCCATTTGTAATCCGGTCCAGTTTGCGGATATGTTCGATAAATTTAATGCGTCACCATAAGAAAAATATTTAACCTGTTGATGTAAAAGATAAATTGAATTATTTTCATATTTACCTAAAAGCTGATATTGCCGACGTCAATGACCGTGAAGAAGGCTTGGGCGTCTGACTAGGTGCGAAGTTACGGCCTTGGACCCCGGCCTGGACGCCAGCGGTAGCCGAATCGGGGGTAATTCTCGATGGCGTTGAAGTTCGGGTCTATATCGCGGAACTTGCGCCGAATACGTTTGATGAAGGCGCGCACATTGACTTGATAGCCATCCGTTCCAACACCGGCGGAGAAGCCGGAGCCGCGCACTAAATCATATAGGTTTCGATATTGTAAATCTTCTCCGGGTTGTCTTGCCAGCCGCTCGACAATGGCGTATTCGCGCAACGTCAGGGAGACTTCGCGGCCCTTCCAACTGGCGCGGTGGCGCTCTGGGTATAGTTCCAATTGCCCGCGACGCAGGGAGTACTTTTGCATGCGCTGTTCCCTCGGAGAATCGAGTTTGCCTATCGACACTCAATTACATCTCGTTGGTACGGGTGGCCGGTGCTTCTGCTAGCCGGTCGCCCATCGTCCAAAAGATCCGGCGCATTTCCGCGAATCGAAAAATTATCCTGTTAATTTTTAGTGACAAAGATTAACAAAACCTTGCGGCCCAAATAATTTGGGCCTTTCAATACCCTTCGCATGGCATATAGGAGCGAATTTCCATGCCGCCAAAACAAAATCCTCTGCGTCTGAACAAGCTGCAGTTGAAGACATTGACATTATTTCAAGAATTGGCGCTTTCGCCCGAGACGTCATCGGCGCGCGAGGACGGCGGCACCTTGATTACCGCCCTGCCGCAGGCCCACGGCAATCATTTTCACCTTGGCGCCGGCGTCGTCATGGCGGCTGACGCGACGGGCTTGAAAAACCAAAGTGTTTGGCGCGCGTTGGAGCGTAAGTCATTGATCGAAAGCAGTTTTCCCATGGCCTTGATCCTGACCGAGGCGGGCAAGGCCTATGACACCGGCCTGCGGGAAAAGATCCTGCATCTGGCCGATCACTAGCGCCTGTTGAGAGCTGTTGGATTTGACATTTTTCTGTGTCGTTTCAATGGCATGCGGCGCGATTTTCGCTAGTACTGCCGCTCCGGCACACGCACGACCATGCCATCCATGGCCTCGGTGATTTGAATTTGACAGGACAGCCGGCTGTTGGCTCGCAGATCCGCGGCGAAATCCAGCATGCCTTCCTCCAATTCGGACGGTTCGCCACAGGCCTGTAACCAGGCGTCTTCAACGTAAACATGACAGGTCGAACAGGCGCAAAGGCCGCCGCATTCCGCCATTACACCCTCGACCTCGTTGTCGATGGCGCCGTCCATCAGGGTCTGTCCCAGGCGTAATGCGGTCACCCGTTCCACGCCGTTGCTTTCGATATAAGTTACTTTGACCATGACCACATACACACTTGCTACAGTTAAGAATTCATAGGTCCGGGCCGCTTTTTTCACCATGACTTCGATCAAGTCGGCGGGGTTTTGTGGAGGGATCGGCGGCGGGTTGACGGCAGGTCGGTGGCAAACGTCTGGGCAGCTGGAATAAAATGATATAACATAACAAAATGAATATTCAGTCACCGCCCGACGCCCCCGGCGCCGTCGTCAGCGAAGTCCGGGACCAAGCTACTCTCGTGGCCGCCGAGGGCGTGGGGATGAGCTTTTTGGGGCGGCAGATACTTTCCGGAGTTGATTTGACCGTGAACCGGGGAGAAATCGTGACCCTGATCGGCTTGAATGGCTCGGGCAAATCGACACTGGCCCGCATATTGCTGGGTTTGCTGCAGCCAGAGGCCGGACGGGTCTGGCGGGCGGCGCATCTGCGCCATGGCTATGTGCCCCAGGAAATCAAGATTGATCCGGCCATGCCGTTGACGTTACGGCGTTTTTTGACCCTAGGCGGCAGGGCGGCGGAGGCCGAATTGGTTACGACCCTGGAAGAGGTCGGTCTGCCGGACCGCCTGGGCGCACAGGTCGCCAGTTTTTCCGGCGGCGAACTGCACCGCGCCATGTTGGCCCGGGCACTGCTGCGAAAACCCGATTTCCTGGTTTTGGACGAGCCCATGAGCGGCGTCGATGTGGCCGGGCAGGGGCAGCTGTATGGGTTGATCGAAAATGTCCGCGATCGTTACAATTGCGGGGTATTGTTGATTTCCCATGATCTGCATGTGGTGATGGCGGCGACGGACCGGGTGATCTGCCTGAACCACCATATTTGCTGTACGGGCCGGCCCGATGCCGTTGTCGGTGATCCGGAGTTTCGGGCCCTGTTCGGTGCGGCTGTGGCGGACCGCCTGGCGCTCTATCATCATCATCACGACCATGACCACGACGCCCACGGCGATGTCATTCCCCTGCAAGATGGCCATTGCGGGCACAATCATGGCGCGGACGATCATGGCGCGGACGATCATGGCGGGCACGATCATAGCGGGAATGGGCATGATTGAGGATTTCATGCTGCGCGCCCTGTTGGGCGGTCTTGGCGTCGCCGGTGTCGCTGGCCCACTGGGTTGCTTCGTGATTTGGCGCCGCATGGTCTATTTCGGTGCCGCGCTGGCGCACTCCGCCCTGCTGGGGGTGGCATTGGGTCTAGCCCTGGGCTTGCCAGCGGATTTAGGCATTGCGGTGTTGTGCCTGTTGATGGCCCTGGGCTTTCTGGCCCTGGATCGCAGCCAACTCGTGGCATCGGATACTTTGTTGGGTATCTTGGCGCATGCTTCCCTGGCCCTGGGACTTTTGGCCCTGGCCTTGATGGAGGGCTTGCGAGTTGATCTGATGAGCTATCTGTTCGGCGATATTCTGGCCTTGAGCCAAGCGGATGTCTTGGTCATTTACGGTCTGATGGCGGCGGTCCTGGCAGTTTTGCTGGTATTTTGGCGGCCTTTGCTATCGGCGACCATTGATGAGGACCTGGCCCGTGTCGAAGGCCTGGCGACGGGCCGCTTGAAATTGATTTTTACCCTTTTGATGGCCGTCGTCATCGCCATCGGGATGAAGGTGGTGGGCATTTTGATGGTCATATCGCTGCTGATTATCCCTGCCGCTACGGCACGGCGGCTGGCCACGGGGCCGGAGCGCATGGCCTTGCTGGCTGCGCTGTGCGGGGCCTTGTCGGTCATCCTGGGATTGCTGGTCTCTTATATTTGGGATTTGCCAACGGGTGCGGCCATCGTGGCGGCGGCGGCGGGGCTGTTCCTGTTGTCGCTGCTTGCAGGCCGCCGCTTTGGCCGGGCGAAAGGGGTGCGGGGGGAATGAGACAAAACTTGGAAAATCCGGCGGAAAATTCGGCGGAAAACCGGGTGGAAAATCCTTTCGCCCAACCCGGTCATGATCATGCCAGCTGTGTCAGCGCCGCCCTGGATGGGGCGGAGGCGGTCTGTGCCAGGCGCGGCGGCCGTCTAACACCCTTGCGCCGGCGGGTCTTGGAACTGGTCTGGCGCAGCCACCGGCCCGTGGGCGCCTACGATCTGTTGGCCCTGTTGCAGGATGAACGGGGCCGCGTGGCCCCGCCCACGGTCTACCGCGCCCTGGATTTTCTCTGTGCCCAGGGTCTGGTGCACCGCCTGGACAGTTTGCAGGCGTTTATCGGTTGCGGTCACGCCAACGCCAGCGATGACAGTGATCGTGATGGCGATGGCCAGCATCCGGCGCATTTCCTGATTTGCCAGGACTGCGGCGCCGCTGTTGAGGTGCGCGACGGCCAATTGGACGGGGCCATCAGCCATTTGGCCGGGCGAACCGGCTTTGCCATCGCGGATGAAACCGTCGAGCTGCGCGGCCGTTGCGCCGATTGCCAAAACTAGCGCCATTGGCGGGTTGTTGCATGGGCGGAATAATTTGGCTGGCGTCCTATCCCAAGTCGGGCAACACTTGGCTGCGGGCATTCCTGCACAATTTGCTGCGTAACCCGGCCCAGCCGGCGGAGATCAATCAGCTTGACCAATTCTGCCTCGGCGATTCCCAGGCGCACTGGTACGCCCATGTCGCTCAGGGCCGGAAACCCATCGACATGGCGGTGGAGGAGGTCGCCGCCCTGCGCCCCTTGGTGCACCAGGCCTTTACAGAGGCGCATCCCGATACGGTGTTCGCCAAGACCCATAACCTGTTGGGTGAGGCCCATGGCGTCCCGCTGGTCAGCATGGCGCACACTCTGGGCGCCATTTATATCATGCGCAATCCCCTCGATATGGTGATTTCCCTGGCCGACCATTTTGGTCTGAGCCTTGATGACGCCATCGCCATGCTGGCCGACCCCAACGCCGGAACCCCAAGCACGGAAGCCAGCGCCTTTGAGTTTTACGGCACCTGGTCGCAGCATGTGGCATCCTGGACGGCGGCCGAGAATGAACGTCTGATCTATCTGCGCTATGAGGATATGAGCGCCAAACCGCAGCGGACGTTTCGCCGGGCGGCGGAATTTCTAGGCCTGCAGCCGCCCAAGGCCCGCCTGGACAAGGCGATCCGTTTTTCATCCTTCAAGGTGCTCCGGGCCCAGGAGGTCAAGGGCGGTTTTCGCGAGCGCAGCGCGAATTCCAAGGCATTTTTCCGTTCCGGCAAATCCGGGCAATGGCCCTCTGTCCTCTCAACGGCGCAAGTGGACGCGGTGGTCGCCGCCCATCACGAGCAAATGAAACGTTTTGGCTATTTGCCGTAGGACTGGATTGGATCTAGCTTACATGTTTCAGCGTATGCTTAAGCGCTTGTTTACCTGATCGCATGTAAGCTTGCCCGCTAGAATAATATTGCGAATCTTTGCTAGAATGGCTGCGATAAGATCCATGGGACGACCAATATGCCACGCGCGCAACCTGAACCGAATACAGCGGTGTACGGCAAACATAACGGCTTCGAACAATTCGAAGTGCCGAACAAGGCACTGCGAAATGCCGGGCCCGTTATTTCCCATGCTCTGGCCGTTAATGGGTAATTGAAAGTGATGCAATTCGTGGTCTCTCATAGAGTGGGAAGCGGCGGCCCGGACGTGGCAAAACAGATCGTGCATGGCCCAACAGCCATGGTGCTTCATACCTGTGGGCAAATTGCCGACAAGGTTTGGCGGGAATCAAAACCGTGGAGCTGAAAAAAATCAACCGGCCTGGAATGTCGGAAGTCATACGTGCGCATCAGAGCTTGTTGCTGGGACACAATGACGGCGAGCGGGCCAACCTTTCCTTCCATGATCTGACGGGGGCGGAATTTTCAGGTCTTGATCTCTCCACGTCCGATTTTTCGGGCGCCAGTCTGCAGCATGCCATGCTGATGAAAACCAACTTTACCCGCGCAACCCTGTTTGGCACGGACCTGCGGGTTGCCAATCTGCGCCGCGCCAACATGACCCATTGTGACTTGCGTGGCGCCTGTATGCGCGGTGCGGATCTAAGCGATGCAATCATGATCGATGCCGACATGCGTGAAGGGGTTCTTGCCTGGCATGATGGCACCGAGTCGCAATACGAGCACCGCAACACTGAAATTTCCGCGGCTATTGCAGTCCGCGCTGATTTTACCGGTGCCAAGATGTCCACCAGTTTCGTCGCGCAAACTGATTTCTCGGACGCGGTCTTGCGCAACGCCAGCCTGAACGGCGCCGATATGCGCAACTGTCTGTTCGTCGGGGCGCAGATGGAAGGGGCTGATCTGTCCGGCTGCAAACTGGTCGGGGCGAATTTGACCGGCGCCAATCTCAGCGGCGTTACCGTTGAAGACGCTGATTTCAGCGGCGCCGAACTGGCCGGCGCTATCATTGATCCCGATGTCCTTGCGGCACCGGAGTTGCAAGGGGCCAAGCTGCCAAAGACCGATACCGCCATAGGCGAGCGGTTGGATGAAATTCTTGAGGGGCACCGCCAATGGGCGGCTAGCAAAGGCGGCAGCCGTGCCGATCTATCGTATGCCGATCTAGGCGGCCGGGACTTGCATACCATCAACCTGGCCGCGGCGATCCTGAAATTTGCCATCTTCAAGGCGGCAAATCTAAAGGCCAGCGTGCTTAGCATGGCCGATCTTTCAGGCGCTGACCTGCGTGAGGCTAATTTGCAGGGGGCGGACATGCGCGGCGTAAACATGGATCGGGCCAGCTTGCATGGTTCGGATTTGACGGGTGTGGACCTCGGTCCGCTGAAAAGCACCGGCCCCTCCAACCGGGTCTGGCGCAGCTCCCTATCCCATGCCCGTTTCCAAAATGCCGATTTGACCGGGGCGTCGCTTGTCGATGCTGATCTGACGGGCGCGAGTTTCGATGGCGCGAATTTGACTAACGCCGATCTTTCCTGGGCCAATGTGACCGATGCCTCGTTCCGGGGGGCCAATTTGACGGGGACCCGGTTCGAAGGTATCGATATGAGTACCGCGAATATAGACTGATCCTGCTTTGACGGACTGATGATATAGGCGCCGGCCATTGGGCCTGGTACGTCGACGAACGCCGCCCTTGGCGATACACTCGGCCGAGAGGAAATCATCGTACGGCCATCATAGGGCGATAAAAAAATGAAACAGCTGTGTCAGACGGACGTTTTGGTTGTCGGTGGGGGAATGGCGGGTGTGGGCGCGGCGCTGGCGGCGGCGCGTGCCGGCAAGGAAACCATGCTGATCGAAAAAAATGGCTTCTTCGGCGGCATCGGGGCTTTTGCCATGGGCATGCCGATCAATCAGATGCGCACTGGCCATCAAGCCCGTTCGGACATTCATGAAACGCTGATCAAAAAGCTCGCCGCATACGGTGACAAGGCCGTGTGGCTGGGCGAGCATCAATTGCGCTGTAATGTGGAATACCTCAAGGTGGCGATCCTGGACGCCCTGGACGCGGCCGGCTGCCGCTACCTTGTTCATGCCCACGTGGTCGACAGCCTGGTCACCGGGGATCGCGTCACCGGCGTCGTTGTCGGCAGTTCGGATGGCCTGCTGACGATCCAGGCAGGTGTTGTCGTCGATTGCAGCGGCGATGGTGATGTAGCGCATTTCGCCGGTGCCGAGATGCTGAAGGATACCGATCAGCCAGCGCCGATGACCCTGGCGCAAAAGGTCGGCAATGTCGATTTTGAAGCGGCGAAGGACTTTCAGCGCGACGAAGGCATGTGGCGGCTGTCCAAACAGGCCCGCGAGACCTACCCGCTGATCCCCGAGAAGTGGCGTTTGACCCGGGCGCCTTCGAATAGCAGTTTTTATATCAATCATGGCGGCACCAAGGACCTGGGCAACTACGACGCCACCGACCCGCTACAGTTGAGCGAAGCCGAATGTCTCAGCCGCCGCCAAGCCGTGCAGATGATTGATGCCATGCATGAATTCGGTGGTGAGGCGCTGGCCGGCATCGAACTGATCGCGACGGGGCCGCAAATTGGTATCCGCCCCCGCCGCCGGGTCAAGGGCCTGTATGTGATGCGCGAGGAGGATGCGCTCGAAGGCCGGCGCGCCGATGATACGGTGGCCTGGCGCAGCGGTTTTCTCGATATCGGTTTTGTCCGTTTCGAACCGATGAAAATTCATGACGTACCCTACGGCGCCCTGGTGCCGGAAAAAGTCGATGGTCTGCTGATCGCCGGGCGCTGTATATCCGCCACGCATGTTGGTGCCTCCGCCGGCAAAAGCATGGGCAACTGCATGGCTACCGGGCACGCCGCCGGCATTGCCGCGGCACTTGCCGTCAAGGGTGGCCAACAGCCCCGCGAACTTGCCGTCGGGGATATTCAAGCCTGTTTGCGTCAAGATGGCGTCGATTTGCAGCGTGCCGGTGCAGAACAGGGCGAGATCAGCCATATTAGGGGAGAATAACGGACTGGCGGGCGCGGTCTCGCCCGTAAAGAGTTTGTTAACCAAAAATGGCAGTTTTCTGCCCGTGACGGCGATCACATTTGTCTTTGAAAGGTGCCGAAACGCCGTCTTTGGGTGACCATCATCACTCGAAATCCCATAGGTTGACGCCAATTTAATCCTGACGCTGGGGAGGGCCCGGCGGAAAGCAGTATAGCTTTATTGAGGGATTAGACATGCAAACCATCGTTTTCGCTTCACAGAAGGGCGGCTCCGGCAAAACCACCTTGGCGGCCCATATGGCGGTACAGGCAAGCGAGGCCGGAATTGGCCCCGTCGCCATGATCGATACAGACCCCCAAGGCAGTCTGCACGGGTGGTGGCAAATGCGTGAAGCGGCCATGCCGACGCTGATCCGCTCGAACGCAAACGACATAGCCGAGGACTTGGAGCATCTACGCAGCCAAGGCCACCGCCTGGTGATCGTGGATACCCAACCGGCGGTGACGGAGGCTATTTCGGAAATCGTACAATATGCCGATCTGGTGGTTATTCCCTGCCGGCCCAGCCCGCATGACCTGCGTGCCGTTGGCGCCACGGTCGATATTGTCGAGCGCTGGCAAAAACACATGGTCTTTGTGGTCAACAGCGCCACGCGGCGGGCCCGCATTACCTCGGAAGCGGCTGTCGCGTTGTCGCAACACGGCACGGTCGCGCCGGCAACCTTGCATCACAGGGTCGACTTCGCTGCCTCCATGATTGATGGCCGCACGGTAATGGAAACCGGCCCGGACGGTAAATCAGCGACCGAGATCAGCGTGCTTTGGGCGTACATCGAGGCGCGCATGGAGCGGATTAATCAAATTCCAATGCCTTACGAGACCGCCCGGCTGGTCAGTGATGCGAATAGTTCGTTTGGTTCGCGCAATCAACCCCAGCCGCCGACCCCGATTGGTTTGCAAACAGATAATCAGTCATTGCAGGCAAGCGGCGGGCTACGCCGGCCGGTTCAATCCGGCGTCCGGTTCGGCCGGCGCCTTGCTTCGGATAACGGTTAGACGTGGGAGTGGGAGGGAGCCATGACAAATTCAAATTTCGCCTCGCTGCATGCCGGCATGCTGGTACGCAGTTCCAACAACAACAACAGTAACGACAATAGCCGCGACAGCGGCAAGGTGCTGGAAACCTTGATGCCGGAGTCGGCTGCCAAAACCGGCCCTGATTTTTCGCGGGCGCGGAAAAACACCCCGCCCAATCGCTCTCTGCTGGAACGCGTCCCGGATTGGACGGTATTGCCGGAAGAACTTGATGGTGATTTCAGCCGGCGTTACAACCGGGGCAACGGCGCGGTCGCGGTATCCAAGCGCCCGGTATTGGATCTTTGGGTCCCGGATCAGCCGATGCCGCATCATTCCGGCGCGAACAACCCTGAAACACGAAACGTTCCACCGGTTGCTGCGCTGGTAAAGCCAAAACGCAAAGCTCTGACCCTGCGGTTGGAGCTTGCGAGCTATAATCGCCTGCACAATACCTGCGCCGAATTGGACCGGTCATGCCAGGATATTCTATTCACGGGCATGACCCAGTATCTCAATTCACTTGATGTCGAAAAAGCGGTCGACAGCGGCGATTGACAGGGCCGTGGTGATGAAAACAGGGGCGCGTCCGATGCCGGGGCGCGTCCTTTTCTAATTTACGCCGGAACGCCTCTAAACCGCCTCTAAACTACTTCTAAACCACTTCTATTCTGGGGGCAGGCGCGGCACGTCGATCATTTGCGGTGGCTTGCCGTCTTCATGGGCCTGCCACATCATCTCGTAGGCCAGTTCAAGATGCCCGGTCAGCCGTTTTGAATTAAACAGGGGATAGTCATCCCGGCTGGCCACCAGATTGCTTCGGATCGCCGCCAGGCGGTCGCGGTCGGCTGCCAGGGCAAAGGCCTTCGCTTCATAGTCCTCGATCCGGTATTGAATCATGTCTTCCTGTCCAATCACCGATAGCAATGTCGCGCCGTTGCGAGATTGCGGCGTGGGACCGGCCAGCGTCAGCAAGGGCACGCCCACCCAAAGACAATCCACCGTGGTCACGCCGCCGCCATGATAAAGGTTATCCAGGGCCAAATCAGCGTAGGAGAGCCGCGCTAAATGTTGCGGGTGGGGGACCTTTTCGGCAAAAATCAGACGGTCCGGATCAACGCCGCGGGCCGATGCCTCCCGGCGCAGATTGTCCGTGCTTGACGTGGTCCCGCGTATCAGCCATAGCACCGCGTTCGGTATTTTGCGCAACAGCCGCATCCAGATCGCGAACATCTTTGGTTCGATCTTGTAGTGAGTGTTGAAATTGGCGAATACGAAGGCGTCATCGGGCAGGCCGCACTCGGCCCGGCTGGGGCCGTCGACGGCAATGGGCGCGCGCTGTGTGGCCATGAAGGTGTCGGGCAGATAAACCAGGTTTTCGGTAAAAAAGGGCCGCTGTTCAGGCGGTACCTGATGGTGATCGGTGATCAGATAATCCAGAAAACGGGCCCCGATGGTCGCTGAATAGCCAAGATAATGCGCCTGGATGGGCGCGGGCCGCAGCGCCAGCAACGATAATTGCCCACCCTTTGTATGGCCGGCGAGATCGATCAAAATATCAATTTCGTCGTCGTGAATCAGACGGGCGGAGTCTTGGAAGGAATTATCCACCAGTTTATGAAAGCCGTGAAAGCGTTCACGCAAGGCGTCGGTCATATGGTCGTCGCCGCCTGAATGCAGGGCATAGCCATAGGCTTCAATTTTGTCGGTGCAGTGATTGTCCAGAATGCCCTTGAAAGCCACCGAAACGCTATGAAAGCGGAAATCGGGTGAGACATAGCCGACACGAAGGCGCTCGTGGCGTTTCTGACGGTTATAATTAAAGTTCAAATTCTGGCCCAATTCGGCCACATAGTCGGCATTGCGGTCTGAAATCTGTTCGGCCACGGCTTGACGCAGGGCCATGGAAAATTCGCCCGGCAGGCTTTGCAGGGCAAACGCTGATACCGCGACCGGATTGCCCGCGGCCAGTTCCTGCTCGGTATTGGTGCGGATTTTTTCCACCACCGAATGCAGGTTGGACCAATTACACTGCTGCATCAGGGAATGGGCCAAAAAGGGATAGATGACGTTATAGTCCGGGCGGACGCGCAGGGCCTGCATGAAGGCCATGATGGATTCGTCCCAGCGGTTGATGCTTTGCAGCAGACTGGCCAGGTTGAAATAGCCCTCGGCCAGATCCGGATCGATCTCCAGCAATTTGCTGTAGGCAGCGATTGCCTCGTCGATGTGACCGACGGCCGCCTCTGATATGGCAAGATTATTCAGGGCTTCGGGATAGTCGGGATTGATCTCCAGGCCGCGTTTGAATTTTTCTGCGGCTTCTTCATGGCGGTTTTGCGTTTGCAGGGTCAGGCCCATACCATTGTATATATTGAATAAATCGGGCTCAAACCGAAGGGCATGTTCGAATGCCTCGACCGATTCCGCCAACCGCCCCATATGCCGCAACGTATTGCCCAGATTACAGGCCACCAGGGCCTGTTCCGGTTTCAGTGCCAGCGAACGGCGATAACTTGCCACCGCATCTTCTCGTTGCTCCAGGGAAACAAGGCAGTTGGCCAGATTATTATGTGCCTCGGCAAAGTCCGGCTGCAGGCTGATGGCTTGGTTATATTGTTCGGCGGCCTCGCTGATGCGGGTCTGGGCCAACAAGGAATTGCCGTAACTGTTGCGGTAGTCCGCCGAATTGGGCTGGCCGGCGCAGGCACGCTCGAACGCGGCCGCGGCTTCCTCGTATCGGGATAGCTTGAAATACAAGGTACCGCTATGGAATGCGGTCAAGGTATTGTCGGGATCCAGTTCGCGGGCCCGTTTCAATACCTGTTCGCAATCATCATGCTGTTCCATCAACAGCAACAGGTTTCCCAGGCAATTCCAGGCCTCGATAAAGTTCGGCTCCAGTGCCAGGGCTGCCTCCAACGCCGCCCGCGCTTCGGCAAACCGGTCCAGGCGCGTTAAAGCCAGGCCAAGGTCCGCATGTGCCGCGGCCCATTTGGGCGCCAGGACGGTGGCCTGGTGCAGCGCTTCCACGGCACCTTCCGCATCGCCAAAGGACAATAGAATATTGCCGAAGTTCTTGCATGCGTCCGGGCTGTTGGGGTCGGCGCGCAAGGCCGCCTGGTAACTTTCTCTGGCTTCCTCGTTTCGTCCGGCGGCCATCAGGATGCTGCCAAGGTTATTGTGAGCGTTGGGAATGGCGGGATCGATGCTAATGGCCTGATGATAGCAATCGATGGCCGCCGTTGTGTCGCCCTGCTGATATAGCAAATTGCCGAGATTGGCATGCGCGGCGGAAAAAAGCGGGTTTTCCGCCAAAGCGCGCCGATAGCAATCGGCTGCTTCGTCCAATTGTCCTGCCTGGGCATGGGCATTGCCCAGGTTGGAAAGGGTATCGGGATCTTCGGGCAGAACCGCCAGAACCTGTTGATAAAGGGGAATAGCCTCGCCAAACCGGCCCTGGGACGCCAACAAGGCGGCGAGATTAAATACAGCATCCATATGCTGGGGGTCGCCGACGAGTACTTCTTGATACAGCTCTTCGGCGGCGGAGGCCTGGCCTGCCTGGTGTTGGGCCACGGCCGCCTGATAGGTCTGATTGGGCATGTTCATGACCTGGATTCATAGACTTACACAGTTAATATTTTTTGAAGCCCAGCCCTTCATGTCGTTCTTCCATCTCATTCCCTCTTTGCATCCCCGCATCACATCTCGTCATCTCTTGCCTAGTGAATTGCCGCGGGGGGCGGAAGTTGCTTCCTGCCCGGCAAAGCTTGCTCCATGGGTGGCAAAATTTGCCTGGCACGGCCCAGTTCGTGCTCGGAAGCGCTTCGTCGAAAAAACCGGCTATGTCAAATTATATCAATTAAAACAATAGCTTGTAACTTTTTTTCCCGGGTTTGGCAAAACTTGGCACGACCTTTGCGTTGAGTTGGGTGGCAAAAGCCCGCCGTTGGTCGAACGGTGTACCGAAAATCGGGGATTAGGAGAACGAACAATGGTTTTATCCATTAATACAAACCTCGGAGCGATGGTTGCCCTACAGCACCTTAACTCCACCAACAGCATGCTGGAAAACACCCAGCTGCGAATTACCACGGGCCTGCGGGTCAATGGTCCGAAGGATGACGCGTCCACTTATGCTATCGCCCAGAACATGCGCGGCGATATCAATGGCATGATGGCGGTGAAAACCGCGATTGCCGGCGGTGAATCAACGGTCAACGTGGCGCTGGAAGGCGCCGTGGCGATTAATGATCTGCTGCTGGAAATGAAGGCCAAGGTGGTGCAAGCCAACCAGGCCGGCCTTGACGCTACCTCTCGTACCGCCTTGCACAACGATTTCGATGCCCTGCGGAGCCAGATCGAAACCATTACCGGAACGGCTGAATTCAACGGCACCAACCTGATTAAGGCCAGTGCCGCGAACCTGTCGGTTTTGAGCACGGTTGACGGCTCCACCATCGCGGTGTCGGCCCAGACCATGGATCCGACGACCCTGGCCATTCAGTCGACGACCTTGCTGTCGTCGGCGGGCGCGGCTACGGCCTTGACGGCCATTGACACGGCGATTACCGCCGTGGCCGACAAATTGGCGGCACTTGGTTCGGTATCGAAACGACTGGAGATTCAAAGCGACTTTACAGTCAAATTGATCGATATCCTGCGTGCTGGTGTCGGTAACCTGGTTGATGCGGACATGGCCGAGGAAAGTGCCAAATTGCAATCCTTGCAGATCAAGCAGCAATTGGGCGTCCAGGCACTATCGATTGCCAATTCCAATCCTCAGGTTATCCTCAGCCTGTTCAACGGTTAACCATAAAGCCAGGCATAGAGGGAGCGGCTGGTAAAACCGGCCGTGGATAGGAAAATGGCACTAAAACTGACACTTAAGCCAGGTGAGAAATTCATCATCAATGGCGCCGTGGTGCAGAATTCGGATCGGCGTACAACTCTGGTCATCCAGAACAGGGCGTCTCTGCTTCGGGAAAAAGACATTATGTTGCCTGAAGATGCGACAACGCCTATGCGCCGGGTCTATTTCACGATCATGATGCTGTATCTCGACGAGGGTTCGCTAAAACAGAATCAGGACAGTTTCCTGGATCTGATGTCGTCATTCATGAATGCGATCAGCAATGCCGAAGCGGTGGCGCAATGCGTCAATGTCATACAGCAGGTTCATGCGAAACAATACTACAAGGCCTTGGTTGGTTGCAGAAAGTTGTTTCCGTTCGAAGAGGAGAGATTGAATTATGTCGCTTCATAGCTATACGGTCGCGCAAAACACGACCGAAAATCCGCGGCAGACGGAATATCGATTATTTGCGCAAGTCACCCGCGCCCTTCTGGAAAGCCAGAAAGAGGATTCCAAGTCACCTCTGGCCAAGGCAGTCCATTGGAACCGGCGGCTTTGGCTGGCGCTACAGGCGGATTGCGCCATGGAAAGCAATGTGCTGCCGGATGAAACGCGGGCCGGAATTATCTCTCTCGCCATCTGGGTAGATAAACACTCGCGCAAGGTTTTGCGCGGTGAAGCCAAGATCGAGCCGTTGATCGACGTCAACCGCTCCATCATGGAGGGTCTGTCAGCCTAATCACCCAGGGCCGACAGCCAAAGGAATAAAGCCAGTCTCGACCCGGACGCTTCCGCGTCCGACCCCGGTGACCGCCCGGCCAGCAAAGTTGGCCGGGCGGTTTCACGTTTTGGGCTCTGCAAGCATGCGGTCTTGGGCTATATCAAGGGTCGTTGGAAGACATTCGGGTGGATGATGTGCGTTATCTTCGAAAACTGCTCTGGCTATTGTTGATGCTCGCGGCGGGTGCGCCGGCGGCCGCTGCCGGCTCCATAAATGAAGTTACCGTGGTCACGGCCCAGGCGCGGCATCATTTTCAGGTCGAGCTGGCTGCGACGCCTGAAACACGGCGCACGGGCCTGATGCACCGCCGTCGGCTGGCCCAGGATGCCGGCATGCTGTTCATTTTTTCACGCAGCAGCCGGCAGAGTTTCTGGATGAAGAATACCCTGATCCCATTGGACATGCTGTTCCTCGCCGGCGATGGCCGTATCATGCATCTGCATCACAACGCCCGACCCCATTCCCTGACGCCGATCAGCTCGAATGTGGATGTGACGGCGGTCTTGGAAATCAACGGCGGCCTCAGCCGGCGCCTGAAAATCAAGGTGGGAGACCGCGTTTTGCACCCCAGTCTGACGAGACGAAACTGAATATGACGCAAGACGAAGAGACGGCCGAAAAGTTGCCGCCGCCGGGTTTCGTGATGGCAACGCGGAAAAGCCCATACACCACCCTGATCGGACCGTTTTACGAGATCCCCGATGATGCGGACGGGCGGCGTGGTTTTTGGGTTTCGGGCGTTCATATCAACAATGCCGGCATCATCCATGGCGGCATGGTGATGAGTTTCACTGACAACCTGCTGGCCAGGGCCGTCTCCAATAGCGGCGCCGGCCCGGCGGTGACCTTGCATATGACCACGGATTTTGTCGGCCCGGCCCATTTGGGCGATTGGGTCGAGGGCAAGGCAAAAATTATCCGCCGTACCCGGACGCTGGTTTTTGTCGAGGGCGAGGTCTTTACCCGCAAACGCCTGATGATGACCGCCAAGGGCGTCTTTCGTCGCCTGGGTCGCAGTCATGAAAATAGTCATGAAAATAGCCACGAAGGACGTGGCTAAGAACTAGCTTCCACCAAATCCTGCGCGAGACTTTGCGCCAATTTCAGCGTCAGGGCGCCCGCGACCCTCCGGCGGTAATGGGGCGGGGTGACGGTTGTCTTCATGGCCTTGGCCTGGCTGCGTATGGCATCACGCAGGTCTTCCAGACAGGCCTGGTCGGGCGCGCGGCCGATAAACTTGTCCAGCTTGCCGGCCAGGAAGGGCAGGGGCGAGACGCCGGTCAGGCCCACCCGCAACTCGGCAATCCGGCCATCCCGCATCGCCATTCGCAGGGCGACGCCGGCCAGGGGAAAATCGATGGAACCGCGGACCCGCGATTTAGCGTAGGCGGACGTTACCGGCACGGACGGTTTAGCCACATGCACCGCAACAAGAAGTTCGCCCGTTTCCAGGGTCAGGTGATCCATGCCGTCATTGCGGTATAGCTCCGCCAGGGCCATGCGCCGGCGGCCACTGGGGCCGGCCAGTTCCACTTCCGCATCGAACAATAACAGGGCGGGGGCGACGTCTCCGGAAAAGGCGGCGAAGCATTTCTTGCCGCCCGGTGCGACGTGGCAGATATCGCCCCGGCTTTTCAGACAGTAATTATTCGCCGCCCGCCACCATTCGCTCTGATTATAAAATACACAGCGGGTATCGAGGCACAGATTGCCGCCCAGGGTGCCGTATTCACGGTGGCTGGGCCCCGCGACTTCGCCGGCGGCCTGGGCCACGGCGGCGAAATGCTCATGTACCAAAGCGCTGTTGGCCAGCTCGCGCAGTGTCACGCCGGCGCCAATGGTAATTTGATCAGGCGCATCGGTGATGCTCTGCAACTCGGCGATATTGTCTAAATAGACCAGGCTGCCGGGTTGTTCGATGCCCCGGCGCACATTGACCAGCAAATCGCTGCCGCCCGCCAGATAACGCCCGGTGGGTGCGGCGGCATGCAGGCTGACGGCATCCTCGACGCTGATCGGGTGGTGGAGTTTCAATTCGGACAGAAGTTCCATCAGGCGGCCCCCCTATTTCTGCCGGACGTCGCAGCGTCCTCCCGGACTTTCTTTTCCAAAAGCTCCAGCAGGCGGTCCGGGGTCAGGGGCAGTTCGGCCGCGCGCACACCCATGGCATCGGCCACGGCATTGGTCAGGGCGGGCAGGAAGCCGCTCAACGAACCTTCGCCTGCTTCCTTCGCCCCAAATGGTCCGTGCGGGTCGGCGGCTTCGATAATGCCAACCTCGATGGGTGGGCTCTCGATGATCGTCGGCACCCGGTAATCCAGCATATTGGCGGCCAGCGGCAGGCCCTCGTGAAATGCCGTCTCCTCGGACATGGCCTGTCCCATGCCCATCCAGACCGAGCCCTGGACCTGGCCCTCGACCGCCAGCGGGTTCAGCGCCTTGCCGCAATCGTGGGCGACCCAGACCTTGTCCACGGTAATTTCCGCCGTGTGGGGGTCTACCGTCACCTCGACCACCTGCGCGGCATAGCTGAACGCCATGGTGCCGCCGATTGCCGCGCCGCGGTATTTTCGCCCGCCCCAGGATTCGGGAATGGTGTCATAGTTGCCTTTGACCGTGATGGTGCCTTCGCCGCTTAAAGCTTCCATGACGACTTCTTCGAAGGTCAGGCCCTGGTCCTGCTGGCCGCCGCGATAGACTTCGCCCAGGCATTCCACGTCCGCCGCCGGGATCTCCAGCTTGCGGGCGGCGGCCTCGACCAAGCGGGCCTTCAGGTTTTGCGCCGCATCGATCGAGGCGTTGCCGACCATGAAGGTAACGCGGGATGAATAGGAACCATTGTCCTTTGGCGTCAGCGCACTGTCGGAGGAAATCACGTTGATCCGCCCCATATCAACGCCCAGGGTCTCGGCGACACATTGCGCCATGACCGTGGAAGAGCCCTGGCCGATCTCCGCCGCGCCGGTCAACAGGGTGATCGAGGCATCCCAGTCCACCCGCAGATGGATCGTGGCATGCGGCTCGCCGGTCCAATGTTTGGGCTTGGAAGCACCGGAAATATAGTGCGAACAGGCCATGCCCAGGCCCTTGTTGGGCGCCAGCTTGCCCTTGCGCGACTTCCAGCCCGAGGCGTTCTCGACCCAGTCCAGGCATTGATCCAGGCCATAGCTGTTCACCAGCAGATCGTTCTCGGTCATGGTTGGGGCCACCAACAGATTGGCCCGTCGCACCGCGAAGGGATCCAGGCCAAGTTCCCGGGCCATGTCATCGATCAGGCCTTCAAAGGCGAAACGGGTCTTTACCGTGCCGTGGCCGCGAAAGGCGCCGCAGGGCGGTGTGTTGGTTAGCACCCTGACGCCCTGGAAGCGGGCCGAGACGATATTGTACAGGCCATAGATCATCGAGCCGGAATACAGAATGGTCACGATGCCATAACCGCTGTAGGCACCGCCGCGCTGTTGCACGGTGAAATCGACGGCGGTGATGGTGCCGTCCGCTTTCATGCCCACCTTCATCTTGATCCGGCTTTCAGGCCGGCCGCGATGGGTAATAAACGTCTCCTCCCGGCTCAACACGACTTTTACCGTGGCCCTGGCCTTGCGCGCCAGCAGCCCGGCGATCAGATCGCTTTGCAGGGTTTCGGTGCGGGAGCCAAAGCCGCCACCGATGTGGGGTTTGATGACGCGGATATGACCCTCGGCCATGCCCATGGTGCGGGCCAGCATCTTATGAACGTAGAACGGCACCTGGGTTGAAGGACGGATGGTCAGGCGTTCCCGTGCGCCGTCATACTCGGCAAATGCGGCATGGGGCTCCATCTGCACCTGACAGACCTCGGCGCAATTGACATCAATCTCGCGCACCAGATCGGCGGCGGCCAATTCCGCATCCACATCGCCCAGATCGAATTCAGCATCACGCTCGATATTGCCGGGCTTGTCGTCGTGCAAAAGAACGGCGCCTTCGGCACGGGCGGCCTCCGCCGTGAAGTAGGCTGGCAATTCCTCGTAGGTAACCTCGATCAGATCCAGCGCCCGCTGTGCCGTGGCAACATCAATGGCGGCGACGGCGGCAACCGGTTCGCCGCGGTACCGCAC
Source organism: Rhodospirillaceae bacterium (assembly GCA_018701215.1). Lineage (GTDB taxonomy): Bacteria > Pseudomonadota > Alphaproteobacteria. The sequence continues at coordinate 37,401 of JABIWH010000007.1, read as the reverse complement.
CCGGCCACGGGCCAGGGCCCATTCATTCATGGCAATGGGCAGGACGCCATAACTGTCACTGCAATCAGCTTCGGTGACCACGGCGTGGACGCCGGGCAGGGCCTCTGCCTTTGCTATGTCCATGGCGATGATATTGGCGTGGGCCACGGGGCTGCGCAGAATGCGGCCGACCAAAGTTTCCGCCGTCTGGAAATCGGCGGCGAACATGGCCTTGCCGGTGGTTTTTTCCGGGCCATCGACCAAGGGCTTGGGGACGCCGATGGATTGTGCGGGGCTGGTCTCGTTCATGCCGCGGGCTCCCCCTCGGTCAGGGCCTGGGCGGCAAACTGTACCGCCTCGATTATTTTTACATATCCAGTGCAGCGGCAGATATTGGCCGCCAGGGCATCGCGGATATCTGTTTCGCTTGGATTGGGGATGCGCCGCAATAAGGCCTCGGACGCCATGATCATCCCCGGTGTGCAAAAACCGCATTGGGCGCCCAGTTTTTCGTTGAAACCTCTTTGCAGCGCCGTCAGCCGGCTATCGCGGGACAGACCGTCAATGGTCTCGATCTCGCTATCCTGACAGGTTGCCGCCAAGGTCAGGCAGGCGTGGCGCGGACGGCCGTCGATCAGCACGGTACAGGCGCCGCATTCACCCCCATCGCAGCCGATTTTAGTGCCGGTCAGGCTGGCCTTTTCCCGTAGATAATCGACCAACAGCAAGTTGTCCGGAATGACATCATCACGGACAACGCCGTTGAGGTTCAGGGACAGGACGGTTTTCGCGATTGTTTTGGTCACGGCGGCTCTCCTGCATCGATAGCCCATTTTATCTGCGGTATTATAGGTCTATATTGTTTGGTACCCAAACAATATTATAGTAGCGCTCAATATGGGATAGCGGCGATTGCTGAATCCTCATGCTGCGTCCTCCAAAATTCTCATGCGGGCTCAAAGCTAGGCCTATGAGGGGCTTGCCGGCGATCGAACGCGTTCCTTGGGAAACCAGAGGCGCGCCGTGGTGCCAATGTCGGGCTCGCTGTTGATAACCAGTCCGCCGCCATGCAATTGAGCCAGGGTGGAAGCGAGAGGCAGACCAAGACCTGTCCCCTGATGGGCCCGGTTCATCGCGCTATCCACTTGGCCGAAAGTTGACAAGGCCTTGGCCAGATCATCCTCGGCGATGCCGATGCCGTTATCGACAATATCTATCCACAATCTGCCGTCACTATCCTGGCCGGCCATGACTTTAACCTGGCCGCCCTTGGGCGTGAATTTCACCGCATTCGACAGCAAATTCAGCAGGATCTGCTTGACCATCCGCACATCGCCATACAGGCCGGGCAGTTCAAGGGGCAGGTCGGTGACGAGGGCCAACGAGGTTTCGTCGGCTTTCGATTTGACCATGTTGAGGCTGACGTTGATCATGCCGGCAACCTCAATAAGCTCCTCGGACAATTCAGCGCGGCCGGCTTCAATTTTGGAGATATCAAGAATGTCGCTGATCAGATCCAGCAGGTGCTCGCCGGATTTGACCACATAGCCCACTTGTTCACTCTGCTTTTCATTCAGCTCCCCATGGATGCCCATGCCAAGCATTTGGGAGAAGCCGATAATGGCATTCAACGGCGTGCGCAGTTCGTGGCTCATGTTGGCCAGGAATTCGCTCTTCGCGCGGTCGGCCAGTTCCGCTTCTTCCTTGGCCTGCCGCAAATTCAATTGGGCGGTCTGCCACTCCGTTATATCAGCCATAATGATAAGGGTGCCGCCATCCGGCGTCCGGTGTTCGCGGACCTCGTAGATTGATGTGCCCAGAACGATCTGGATCGGATCGCCGGGATTTCGGTGCTTTTCCAGGCGTGCCTGGATCCAGGCCTCCTTGTCTTCGCCCATATTCGTGATCGTGCCCAGATCGACGCGGAGCCGCAACAGAGTTTCGAAACTGACTCCCGTCTTGGCGGCATCCGCCACCTCATGATTGATGCTGCGATAAAGCTCGTTCCATTGCACCAATTCATCATTTTCATCGTACAAGGCAATGCCCACTGGCATGTTTTCCACGGCTGTAATGAAGCGTTGTTGGAAACCCACGGCCCGGTCGTGCGCCTCGACTTCCGCCGTGATATCGGTGCCGGTGCCGCGATAGCCTTGGAACGTGCCGTCACCGTCAAAGACCGGCTTGCCGGTCACTGACCAATGCAGTATTCGGCCGTCGTCGCGGGCATAGGTATAACGGTAGTCGCGAAACGGGCGGCGTGCCTGCAGGTCTTCTTCGTGGCGCAACCAGCTTTCATAATGTGGGTCCGCCTTGACCGCCTGCTGCCGGGTCTTACCCAGAGAGCGGTCAGGCGAATAGCCGATCAGTTTCTCCAAGCGTTCGGAAAAATAGGTATAGCGCAGCTCCGCATCCATCTCCCATAGCCAGTCGGAACCAATCTCGGCAAAATCCTGAAACCGTGCTTCGCTCAATCGCAGCGCATCTTCCAAACGCCGCTGTTCCGTGATGTCCTGCATACCGGTAAGGGAGGCTTGCTGACCCAGGTAGGTGATCCCGGTGATGTTGACCGCGCCCCAAAAGGTGCTGCCATCACGGCGCTTGTACTGTACTGCGAAGTTTTTGACTTTACCGTTCCGCGCCAGTTCCGAGACAAGGTGTCCACGGACACTCACATCCACGAAACTATCCACCGTCGGCGTTCCAACCAACGCGCCGTCGGGCCAGCCAAGTATTTCACAGGCCAGTTTGTTGGTATAAAAATAAGTTCCGTCGCGGACCACGAACAGTGGTACGGGTGCGGCCTCCAGCAACAGTCGGAACCGTTCTTCGCTTTCAATCAAGGCCTGTTTGGCCTCTTCCGCCTCGGTCACGCGGCGGGCAATGGTCAAATAGGCGGCGACGCCCTCAATCTCAACCTGCTCAACGGAATATTGGAAGTGGTCCCGACGGCCATCCCTGGCCGGCATTTCGACCGAATAGTCACGTAGCCGGCCGTCTTCTCTGAGCTTGTCCATAAACGGCGGGCGCGCGGCGCCATTCGCCCACAAGTTTAAATCCGCCGCCGTTTTGCCGATCACTTGTTCTTTTTCCAGACCGTAATAATCCAGGAAACGCCGGTTAACGTTGATGAAAACGCCATTGTCGACCCGGCTCAAGGCGACGGATTCCGGATTGGCGTCAAAAGCGACCGCGAACAGACGTTCGGCCTCCGCCCGCTGGGTGATATCGGTTATCGTGGAATACAGCCTCGCCTCACCTTCGAAATCAAGCAGGTCGGCGGAAATCAAAACGGTTAGGATTTGACCATCCTTGGTCCGCATCCGGGTCTCGAAATTGCGGACCGTGCCATTTCGTTTGAGCAGATTGAGATAGCCGCCCCGTTGACGATCGGTCGCCTGCCAGATGTTCAGTCCCACCGCGGTCTGGCCGATGACTTCGTCTTGGCTGTAGCCAAGGGTTTGGCACCAGGTATCGTTAACCCGAAAGAACTCGCTGGTATCGATGGCGGTGATCGTCAGGCATACGGGACTTTGTTGAAATATACGGGTGAATTGCGCTTCCGAGCGGCGCAACCGCTGCACTTCACGCAGTAGTTCGTCGTCGCTGGATTGCGTCTCCGAGGCCGTCATTCGTCAGACTTTGGCGGCGTTGCCCAGTATGCAACGGGGTCAGTTATCAGCATGATGCTCGAGCCATAATATGCCCCATTTAGCGCAGGGCCGGAAACAATAGCACACGCGTCAACGCGCGGCCAAACAGAACGCGCTAATAAGGCGTATCAAGTAATATGGCTGGCCTTATGGCTTACGATCAGGCTGAAATTATAGGTAGTGCAACCATCACCATACCAACGACGGCAATCGACCAGACCACTGTACGCAACCAGGGAATGCCAACAAGGTAGACCACGGCGTAAATCAGGCGGGCGATAACGAATATTTTCGCCCCCAACGCGGTCAGATCGTTGTTCAAACCGGCTAGCTGCACGATCAAGACCAGGATCGCGAACAGGATCAGGCTTTCCAGCATATTTGAATGCGCCCGCTTGGCCCGTCCGGCCATTTCCGAGGGCGGCCCCATGCCCTCGCGGTTGCCGATCAGGGGCACCATGCCCAATTGCCCAATGGCCAGCAGCACGGCTATCACCATCTGGACAACGGTTATTACCCCGGCCCAGAACAGCATCGTCAATTCAACAGTCATCTCAAATCTCCCCCAACAAACCCAATTGCATTAACCATACATATCGCGATTTCTGCCTCAGTATATACTAAATATGGGGAGTTCTCAAAATCGTGATGGGCACCTGGTGATCTATGGATCAGTTCGCAAGGTCGGCAGGCCGATACCAACGGCGTCAAAGCCGCCATCGACGGCCAGAATCTGTCCAGTGATATAACTGGCCCGATCGCTGCACAGGAAACAGACCGCATCGGCGATTTCCCGCTCCAGGCCATAGCGGTTGAGGGGGATGGCATCATGATAGTCGGCGCGGATCTCGGCGCTATGTACGGCCTTGGCCATGGCCGTGTCCACGGGGCCGGGAGAGACCCCGTTGACCCGGATGCCGACCTCGCCCAGTTCCGCCGCCTGTTGCTTGGTCAGATGCATCAGTCCTGCCTTGGAAGTGCCATAGGCCACCCGCAGGGTGGAGGCGCGCAGGCCCGAGATCGAGGTGATGTTGACGATGCTGCCGCCGCCATTCTTTATCATTACCGGCGCGCAGGCTTGCGAACAGATAAACGGCCCGCTTAGGTTAACGTCCAGCACCCGGCGCCATTCCTCGAACTTGGTATCCAGCAAGGGTTTGAAGACGGCGGTGCCGGCGTTGTTGACCAGGGCATCGATGCGGCCGAACCGCTCCACCACGTTGTCGATGGCGGCCTGTACCTGCTCGGGCTCCGCCACATCGCAGATAACAGCCATGATCTCGCCGCTATTGCCCAGGGCGGTTTCGGTATGGCTCAAGGTTTCGCCGTCGATATCCAGCAACGCCACGCGCCAGCCGTCTTCGAGAAAACGTTGCGCCGTTGCGCGCCCGATACCACGCGCGGAACCGGTCACCACCGCGACCTTTGCGATTTCGTCAGTCATGTGGCGCCCAATTGGCTAGGCAGGCCGGAACACGGGCAGGGTAAAGTTGGCCCCGGTGTCTTCGTAGCCCAGCTCCACCGCCATATCGACGGCCATCTGCCCCGGTTCCACGTCCCGCATCTGGGCGCAGACGCGCACGCCTTCCTCCAATTCCACGGTGGCCAATGTCATCGGCAGGGCTGCCAGGAAGCCGGGGTGAAAGGCATGTTCAGAGACCGTCCAGGTATGCACCTTGCCCTTGCCCGAGGCCCGGACCCAGTCGTATTCCATGGAATAGCAGCTGTCGCAGACCGGGCGGGGGTAATGGCGGATCTTGCCGCAACCGACACAGCGCTGCAGCCGCATGTTGTGCTCCTTCATGCTGTCCCAGAACGGCTTGGAGTCCCGGTTCAGGGGCGGCATGGGTTTATCGTAATCAAGCTCTGTCATTGGATTTTCTACTCTGCTCAGTTGCGCATGATGGCGACGGAGCCATCGCCCATGTCGCCATAGCCGGTGACCAGGCCAATCTCGGCGTTCGCTACCTGGGCCTTGCCGGCACTGCCGCGCAGCTGTTTGACCAGTTCGCAGACGTGGTTCATGCCCACGATATGGCTTTGCGAGAGCAGGCCGCCGTGGGTGTTGATGGGCAGCTCGCCGCCACGGGCGATGCGGCCGTTGGAGACGAAATCCCCGCCTTCGCCTTTTTTGCAAAAACCAAGATCCTCCAGCTGACACATCACGATATAGGTGAAGCAGTCATAGATTTCGGCCACGTCGATGTCTTTGTGGCTGACGCCTGCCATACCGAACGCCCGTGGCGCCGCCTTGGCCGTGCCTAGGGTGGTGATGTCCGGGCGCTGGGTGATGGTGGAGGGGGAGTCGGGATGGCCTTCGCCCACGCCCATGATGTAGATGGGTTTTTGCGCCAGGTCCTTGGCCCGGTCCGAGCCCGAGACAATCACGGCGGCCGCGCCGTCGCTTTCCAGACAGCAATCGAACAAGCGCAGCGGATCCGAGATGATGCGCGAATTCTGATGATCCTCGATGGTCATGGGCTTTGTCATCACCGCGTTGTCATTCAGGATCGCATTGGCCCGGGTGCTGACCGCGATCTCGGCCAGTTGTTCCGACTTGGTGCCATACAATTCCATATGCCGCCGCGCCATGTGGGCATACAGCTGTGGCGGCGCGATATTGCCCTGGGGCATTTCGAATTCGCCGATCAGGCGGAATTGCGGCATTTCGCCTGCGCGTGCGCCGATGCGCTGGCCTGACGATCCGTTGCGTCCGATGGGGATCAGCACGTTGTTGGCGATGCCCGAGGCCACGGCCGAGACCGCGGCCTGGATCGCCGCGACCGCGCTGGCCCCGCCAAGCGGGGTGACGGCGGAATAGCGCAGATCCGGCAGGCCCAGGTTGGTGATGAAGTCTTCGGCCACCATTTCCATATTGCCATAGGGAATGACGCCGTCGATGTCGGTTGGCTTCAAGCCGGCATCCGCGATGGCTTTCAATGATGCTTCCATCTGCAGGGCGGCAACCGATTTACCGGAGTTTTTCGAATATTCCGTCTCGCCGATGCCCGTGATCGCGCACTTATCTGTTAAACCCGCCATGGGGCTCCTCCAAATTTTATTTGTTGCCATATTTCGGTCCATTATCCCGCATGGGATCGATCTTCGCCAGCGATTTGCGTTAGCAATTTGTTGATGTCGGCTGGACAATTGTCGTTTCCCGGCGTTATAAGGGCGCCGTCGCTCGTGGGGCGGCACAACGAGGATGCTTGCGACGATGCAGCGTAACGATCAATACCTCCGAATTACCACCTTGCCGGGCTGTTGTACCGGCGGAGGTTGTCCAGGTATTGTCTGCACGCCTCCCAACCGCGCCTGATCTGAATGGCGCGGCGCCAAGTAAGGCATTTTTTGGCGCATTATTGATTTCAGCATCTGTAATTTTTGACGGGAGTTGTCCCGATGCCCCAGCTTCAAATCCACAATACCGAGAGCCGAACCAAGGAAACCTTCACGCCCCTGCGCCCGGACGAGGTTCGCCTCTATGTCTGCGGCCCCACGGTTTATGACCTGGCCCACGTGGGAAATGCCCGCCCGGTCGTGGTCTTCGATAGCTTCGTGCGCCTGTTGCGCGGGCTCTACGGCACGGTGATCTATGTTCGCAATATCACCGATATCGAGGACAAGATCATCGACCGGGCCCACGAACTGGGCATCACCATCGCCGCGCTGACGGCGGATACCACTGACGCTTTTCATGCTGACATGGCGGCGTTGGGCGCCCTGCCGCCCGATCATGAACCCCGCGCCACGGATTATGTGGACGGCATGATCGCCATGACCGAGGCGTTGGTGGCCAAGGGCCATGCCTATGCCGCCGACGGTCATGTGCTGTTCGATACCACGTCCATGGCCGATTATGGCGTCTTCTCCAAACGCAGCCAAAAGGAACTGATCGCCGGCGCCCGGGTCGAGGTGGCGCCGTATAAGCGCAACGCCACCGACTTCGTGCTGTGGAAACCCTCCGATGATCAGCAACCCGGTTGGGACAGCCCCTGGGGCAAGGGCCGGCCGGGCTGGCATCTGGAATGCTCGGTGATGTCCGAGGCATTGTTGGGCGAGACCTTTGATATTCACGGCGGCGGCATCGATCTGGTTTTTCCCCATCATCAGAACGAGATCGCGCAAAGCACCTGCGCCCATGACGGTGCGGCCTTCGCCAATTATTGGATGCACAACGGCCATGTCACCGTTGCTGGCGAGAAGATGTCCAAGTCCCTGGGCAATTTCCTCACCGTGCATGAATTGCTGGATGAATTTCCCGGCGAGGCGATCCGTCTGACCCTGTTGTCGGCGCATTATCGCCAACCCTTGGATTTCACCAAGGATGCAATTGCCGAGTCCCGGCGCACCCTGGATAAGTGGTACCGCGCCATCGGTGACGCGGCGGCGGCGGAACTGCCCGAGGCCGTGATGAACGCCCTGTGCGATGACCTGAATACGCCCAAGGCCATCGCCGAGATGCACCGACTATCGGATCAAGCCATGGCCGGCGACGGTTCGGCAGCTGCTTCACTGAAGGCGGTGGGGCAAGTAATAGGTCTGCTACAGGCCACGCCGGAGGCTTGGTTCCAGGGCGAGGGGGGGGATGATGATCTCTCCGCCGCGGCCATTGATGGCTTGATCGAACAACGGCGGCAGGCGCGCGCGGACAAGGATTTCGCCACTTCCGATCGTATTCGTGACGAGTTGGCGGCCCAGGGCATTATCCTGGAAGACGGGGCGGGCGGCACCACTTGGCGCAGAAGTTAAGGGCGGGGGATAGGACAATGGCGAAAGAACGGCTTTATATATTCGATACCACCCTGCGCGATGGGGCGCAGACCTCGGGCGTTGATTTTTCGGTTGAGGACAAGCGCGCCATTGCCGAGGCACTGGACCGCCTGGGCGTGGACTATGTGGAGGGCGGTTGGCCCGGCGCCAACCCCACCGACAGCAAGTTCTTCGAGAACCCACCGACTTTGAAGCGTGCCATTTTTACCTCGTTCGGCATGACCAAGCGGCCCGGCCGCAGTGCCGACAATGATCCAGGGCTTTCGGAAGTGGTCAATGCGCCCGTCGGCGCGGTCTGTCTGGTGGGCAAAACCTGGGACTATCATGTGGATGTGGCCCTGGGCATCGAGCGCGATGAAAACATCGCCATGGTGGGCGAGTCCGTGGCGCATTGTATCGCTAAGGGGCGCGAGGCCTTGTTCGATGCCGAGCATTTCTTCGATGGCTACAAGGCCAACCCGGAATTCGCCCTGGCCTGCCTGAAGTCGGCCCTGGACGCGGGCGCCCGCTGGATCGTGCTGTGCGACACCAACGGCGGCGCGCTGCCGCACGAAATCTCCCGCATCGTGGACGAGGTGATCGAACATATCCCCGGCGACCGTCTAGGCATCCATTGCCATAACGATACGGGCAATGCCATTGCCGGCACCTTGGCGGCGGTACAGGCCGGTGTGCGTCAGGTGCAAGGCAGCCTGAACGGCTTGGGTGAACGCTGCGGCAATGCCGATCTGGTGGCCCTGATCCCGACCCTGAAGTTAAAGCCAGGCTTTGCCGAGAACTATGAAACCGGCATTGATGATGACGGTCTACGGCACCTGACGGCGACGTCGCATTTGCTGGATGAATTGCTGAACCGGGCTCCGGCCCGCCAGGCGCCCTATGTGGGCGCCTCGGCCTTTGCCCACAAGGGCGGCCTGCACGTCTCCGCCGTGCTGAAAAATCCCCAGACTTACGAGCATATCGATCCTGGGCTAGTGGGTAACAGCCGCCAGGTTCTAGTCTCCAACCAGGCCGGGCGCTCCAACATCCTGGCGCGGCTGACCGAAGTGGGCATCGAGATCGACCCCAAGCATCCGAAGGTCGACCGGCTGTTGGAAGATGTGAAGCAAAAGGAGTTCGAGGGCTATGCCTATGACGGGGCCGAGGCCAGCTTCGAGCTGATGGCCCGGCGCGCCCTGGGGGAGGTACCGGAATACTTCGATGTCGATGCCTTCCGGGTCATGGTTGAACGCCGCCACAATGCCAAGGGTGAGTTGATCACGGTGTCCGAGGCGACGGTCAAGATCACCGTGGACGGGCGCCAGATTATGTCGGTGGCCGAGGGCAATGGCCCGGTCAACGCGCTTGATATGGCATTGCGCAAGGATATCGGCCGTTACGCCGATTACATCACCGATTTGAACCTGGTGGATTTCAAGGTTCGTATCTTGGATGGCGGCACGGGTGCGGTGACGCGGGTGCTGATCGAAAGCGCCGATGGCAAGGGCCGGCGCTGGTTCACGGTTGGCGTCTCGCCCAATATCGTCGATGCCTCGTTCATGGCCTTGGTGGATTCCATCACCTACAAGCTGTTCAAGGACGGCGCCCCGGCCACGGCGCCGTAGGGCGGCATTATGGCCGGCACTGATTCCACGCAAACGGCGGTGATCGTCGGGCCCGCTCCGGCGGTCATTCTGGTGCGCCCGCAGATGGGCGAGAATATCGGCGCCGCCGCCCGGGCCATGAAGAATTTCGGCCTGGGCGAAATGCGCATTGTCGATCCCCGCGACGGCTGGCCCAACGAAAAAGCCATCGCCATGTCCAGCCGGGCCGATGATATTCTCGATAGCGCGGCTTTGTATGATGACACGCCGGCAGCGGTGGCGGATCTGCACGCGGTCTATGCCACCACCGCCCGCAGCCGCGAGATGGAAAAACCCTGTCTGACCCCGCGCGAGGCGGTGGCGGATATGCGCTCGCGCCTGGAACGGGGCGAACAGCTGGGTATTTTGTTCGGCGGCGAAAAAGCCGGCCTCTCCAACGACGACGCCACCTTGGCGCAATCGATTATCCAGATCCCCGCAAATCCGGCGTTTTCCTCGCTCAATCTGGGCCAGGCGGTATTGCTGGTGGCATACGAATGGTTCACCTCCGGCCCCGTGCCCGAGGCGGTCGTGGCCGGTGACAGCCTGCCCGCCAGCCGGGACGAGTTGGCCTTTTTCGAAAACCGATTGGAAGACGAACTCTCCCGCAAAGGCTTCCTGAAGCCGCCGGAGAAGCGGCCCTCGATGATGCGCAACCTGCGCAATATCTTCCGCCGCGCCGATCTGACCGGCCAGGAAGTGCGCAGCCTGCACGGCGTGATTTCCGCCCTGATCCGTCCTGATGACGAAGCCAATGACTAATCAGTGACTAATCAATGATTGAGCACCATCGTTATGGGGCATTTTGGCCGAATTCCCCGCATTTGCCATTTGACTTGCGCCCGTGAATGGGTATAACTCGCGCCACATTGCGCGCCCTATCCGCTTGGGTGGCTGGCCGCGCATGGGAAATCAGGCATTCAAGATTCTTTTGCGAGAGAGACGGAATTAGATGACGAAGCGACTGCGCTCGAAATACAAGCTGAACCGCCGTTTGGGCGAAAACATCTGGGGCCGGCCCAAAAGCCCGGTCAACAAACGCGACTATCCCCCGGGGCAGCACGCCCAGGGCCGCCGGCGGAAACCGTCCGATTACGGCATCCAGCTGGCCGCCAAGCAAAAGCTCCGCGGTTACTACGGCAACATCACCGAGAAGCAGTTCCGCCGCACCTATAACGAGGCGGTGAAGGTCAAGGGCGACACCACCGAGGGCCTGATCGGCCTGTTGGAACGGCGCCTGGACGCGGTGGTCTACCGCATGAAATTCGTCCCCACGGTGTTCTCCTCCCGCCAGTTCATCAACCACGGCCACGTCACGGTCAACGGCAAGAAGGTCAATATCGCCTCCTACCGGGTCAATGAAGGCGATGTCATCGAGATCAAGGAAAAGTCCCGCGAGATCATCATGGTGCTGGAAGCCATGGACAGTTCAGAGCGTGACGTGCCCGAATACATCGACGTCGACTTCGGCAAGCGCCGCGGCACTTTCGTGCGCACACCGAAATTCTCCGAGGTGCCCTATCCGGTGCCCATGGAGCCAAACCTGGTGATCGAGTATTATTCCAGGTAGCGGTATCGAAATCGTTAGCGAAAAAGCCGGCCTAGCGCCGGCTTTTTTTTGACGGACTAGTAATTTAGCACGTGAAAAGCGAATGAGAGGGGGCTGGGATCAGGTCTCGCTTTTTTTATTACCTACGTCAATTTGAGGCGCTTTTCCTTCCCGCCCCGCGACAAGATTAAGCGCCAGGGACAGCACCAGCGCGCCGCCGCCGACCGCGTATAGCAGGGTGTAATCGCCGCTGATATCGAACAGATAGGACAGGCCGTAGGCGCCCGTTGCCTGGCCAACGGCGAAGGCTATGGTTGCCAGGCGCCAGCCGCTCGTTTGGGCGCCGGCGTCGTGGCCGATGACGTGGCGCAGGCGGATCAACACCAGGGTGGTGGAGGCGGGGACGAAGGCGCCCATCACCAGGGAGGAGGCGACCAGGACCGCCGTGTTGTCCGTGACGGCGATCAGGCCGACGAACACCGCTTGCAGGACATAGCCCAGGCGCAGGGCCCATAGGCTGCCGATCCGGTCCGCCAGATAACCCACCGCGACCGGCCCCAGCATGGCGCCTAGGCCGAAGATCACCCAATAAAACGCCCCGACCTCAAAGCCCCGGTTCAGGCCTTGGACGATGAAGACTACCCAAAAAACCATGTGCGGCACCAGGCCCACGGCGTTCAGGCAATACTCGATATACAGGGATTTCAGCACCCGAAGGCCGGGCGGGCGGGATGCGGCCGCCGCCGTGCCGCCTTCGGTTGGCGCGGGCCAACCGTGCCAGGCAATGGCGGTCAGCAGGCTGGCCAGCAGACCCAAGGCGACCCAGGTCTCCGTCAGGCCCAAATCCAGGGTCAGGGGCACCATGGTGCCCGAAAGCGCGATGCCCAGGGCGACGCCGGTCATGATGATGCCGCCCGCCAGGCCCTGGCGGTTGGCGGGTACGAACGGCAGCACCGTGGGCGCGGCCAGTACCATCAGGATGCCACCGCACATCCCCGCGATAAAGCGCCAGACAAAAAACCATTCGAACGGAAACGGTTGCGAGCAGGCGAAAAAGGCCACGCTGGCCAGTAACATGCCGCCGCGCAAAGCGAACCGGGTGGAGGTTTTGGCGGCCAGTATCCGCGCCAGGGCGGCGCCGGCCAGATAACCCGCCAGATTGGCCGCACCCAGGTAGGCGGCATCACTGGCCGTGAACCATTCGGCGGAGGCCAGGGCCGGGATCAGGGGGGTATAGGCAAAGCGCCCCAGGCCGATGCCGACCAGCAGGGCGCAGAGGGCCGAAATCGTGCCGCGCCAGTGTCCCGCGCTTGTCCCGACCATATTGTTCAATCCGTAACCGTTACCATTTCGTTTTATGATAGCAGGAAAGCAGGGATCGGCACTATTGCAGCGATCAGTCCTGGGCCATGAGGAAATCGAAATCGGCGCCCTGATCGGCTTGTGTGACATGATCGGCGTAGAGCTTGGCATAACCCCGCGTGGGCGTCGCCGGTTGCGGCGGGTTGGCCTGACGGCGCCGTTTCAGTTCAGCGTTATCAACCAATAATTCCAATGTCTTATTTGCTATACTTAATCTTATTTCATCACCGTTTTTGACCAAGCCAATGGCCCCGCCCACCGCCGCCTCTGGCGTCACGTGCAGGACGATGGTGCCAAAGGCGGTACCGCTCATGCGGCAGTCGGAGATGCGGATCATATCCTTCACACCTGCCTGGGCGAGTTTTTTGGGAATGGGAATATAGCCCGCCTCGGGCATGCCGGATGGGCTTTTCGGACCGGCGTTTTGCAGCACCAGAATATCGTCCGCCTTGACGTCAAGATCCTCTGCGTCGATGCGCTCGGCCAGATCCTCCAACGAGGTGAAGACGACCGCCCGGCCCGTGGCCTCGAACAGGGTTGGATCGGCTGCGGAACGTTTTAAAATAGCACCGCCGGGGGCCAGATTGCCGAACAGGGCCACCAGGCCGCCCACATCCTCGAAGCCGTCGTCGCGGGGGCGGATAATCGTTCGGTCCACGAAACCGGGCGCCGCCTTCAGGCGGTCGCCGAGGGTTTCCCCGGTGACGGTGGGGCAATCCAGATGCAACAGCGGTTCCAACTCCCGCAACAGCGCCCCCATGGCGCCGGCGGTATGGAAATCCTCCATATAACCCACGCCGGTGGGTTTTAGATTGATCAGCACCGGGGTGGTGTCAGAGAGCTCGTTTAGACGCTCGAGCGAGATTTTCACGCCGCGCCGCCCCGCGATGGCGGTCAGGTGCAGAATACCGTTGGTGGAACCGCCCAGGGCGAGGAGCACCCGCAGGGCATTCTCGACGGATTTCTCGGTAATCAGCTTCGCTGGCGTCAGGCCCAGGCGGGCGGTTGCCAGGGCCTGGGCGCCGGTGGCTTCCGCCGCGCGCAGGCGGTCGGCATGCACCGCCGGTATGGCCGCCGTGCCGGGCAGGGTCATGCCCAAAGTTTCGGCGATACAGGCCATGGTGGATGCGGTGCCCATCACGGCGCAGGTGCCCATGGTCGTCGCCAGATTGCCCTCAATGGCGGCGATCTGGCTCTCGCCCACGCGCCCGGCCCTGAAATCGGCCCAAAAGCGCCGACAATCGGTACACGCCCCCAGGCGTTCGCCCTCGTAACGTCCGGTCATCATGGGCCCGACAATCAGCTGTATGGTGGGCAGATCGGCCGAGGCCGCGCCCATCAACTGGGCTGGCACGGTCTTGTCACAGCCGCCGATCATCACCACCGCATCCATGGGCTGGGCCCGGATCATTTCCTCCGTATCCATGGCCATCAGGTTGCGGAACATCAAAGACGTGGGATTCAGGAACACTTCGCCCAGGGATATGGTGGGAAAATCAATTGGCAGCCCGCCGCGCATCAGCACGCCGCGCTTCACTGCTTCGACCAGCTCCGGCATGCCCCGGTGGCAGTTGTTATAGCCCGAGGCGGTATTGATGATACCGACAATGGGGCGGTCCAGCATCTCGTCCGAATAGCCCATGGACTTGGCAAACGAACGGCGGAGATACAACGAAAAATCCTTGTCGCCATAATTGGTTAGACCCTGTTGCAGGCCCGTCATCTTACCATCATCGCTCATACTGTTTTCGCCCGGCTATTCTGGATAAAGCGGCACTATGCCGTGAAGGTATGGAGCTGTCTACCAACCCCGCCGACCCACCTCCGGCGGGGTTTCGGGCGCGCCGGCGAAACATTGCGCGATGGCCATCCATTGTTGGGCGGTCGCGCCGGTGACCATCAAGTTCACCTCGTTGATATTGCGGCCCTGGGTGACCACGTGGCAGAAATCGACCGCCGGGCCTTCGATCATGTTGGCCTCGTCCGGCTCGTTCCAGGTCCAGACGGCGCCGGACGGTGCGCTTAGGCGCACATGCGGCGCGGGGCCGGGCGGCTTCTGGCCATGCACCTGAAAGGTCCAGCCATAGGTGTTGACGCCCAGGGTGGCGATGTTCCTGATGCGGTCCGTGGGCACCCTGGCGCGGTGCAGCAGATCATAAATATCCTGGCCATGGGCCCAGGTCTCCATCAACCGGGCTGTGGCGGCGGAGCGTACGGACATATCCGGGCCGACCCATTTCATCCGCGCCTTGGGGTCGGCGGCGGCGAAGATATCGCACAGGGCATGCAGGCGTTGGTGCCAGTGCGCCAGCAAAACGGTGCCCTGGCCGGCTTCACCGTCGTCGAAATGTTCCAACCCCATGGTTTTCAGGCCCTTGGCCCGGTCGGCCTGGCGTATCGCCATGACGGCGTCGAAACGCGCCGGATCGGTCAGGGACAAGGTGTTCATCCAATCACCCATGAACAGATGCTGCATGACGTAATCCGGCGTCCAGTCCTTGAACGGCGTGGGCCGCTGCCAGTCCGCATCCGACAGGGTGCTTAACAGGGCATGTAGTTCATCGCCCTCGTCCCGTAAATCCGCCGCCAATTGCGCCATGACCATTTTCAACGTCCTCCCTGAGTTTCAGTTTCAGCGATTTTCACCGCCAAGGCTATAGGCAGGGATGAATTCGCGAGACCAAGGCCCTATAGTGGACGCAATCGTGTTGGTAGGAGGTAGGTATGCGTGTTGGTGTAGAGGTTGGTGGAACATTTACCGATCTGGTGGCAATTGAAGACGGCCGCGTCAGGGTGGCGAAGGTACCTTCGGTGCCGGCGCACCCGGACGAGGGCGCCATGGCGTCCCTGGTGGCGGGCGAGATTGATCTGGCAGCGGTCGAGGATCTGGTGCATGGCTCCACCGTGGCTACAAACGCCATTTTGGAACGCAAGGGCGCCCCGGTCGCGCTGCTGACCACGCGGGGTTTTCGTGACGTGCTGTTTTTGCAGCGCCATAACCGCACGCAGATCTATGATCTGTTCTACCGCAAGCCCGATCCGGTGCTGGCGCGGCGCGATATCCTGGAAATAGACGAGCGCATGAGCGCCCAGGGCGCGGTGGTCGAACCTCTTGACGAGGCCGCCACGGGTGCGAAGCTGGCGGAATTTCTCGGCGGTGGGCAATACAAATCCGTCGCCATCTGTCTCCTGAATGGCTATGCCGAACCCAAGCACGAACGCCAGTTGGCCGCCATGGTGGCCACGCAATTCCCCGACCTGACGGTGACCTGTTCGGCGGATGTGACCCGGGAATTCCGCGAATACGAGCGCACTTCGACGACCACTTTGGCCGCCTACGTCCAACCCGTGATCGACAGTTATCTGCGCCGTTTTGAAACCCAGCTGGGCGAACAGAATTTTACCGGACGCTTTTCCATCATGCAATCCAACGGCGGCCGTCTGCCCGTGGCTGGGATGTCGCGCAATGCCATTACCTCGTTGTTTTCCGGCCCCGCCGCCGGCGTCATGGGGGCCGTGCGCCAGGCCGGACTATCGGGCTATGGCGACCTGATCACCCTGGACATGGGCGGCACCTCCACCGACGTCTGTCTGGTGGCCGATGGCAAGCCGAACCTGTCGGGCGAGACCGAGGTTGATGGCCTACCGATCCGCACGCCGGTGCTTGATATTGTCACCGTGGGGGCGGGTGGCGGCTCCATCTGCTGGCAGGATGATGGCGGTATGTTGCGGGTGGGCCCGGAGTCCGCCGGCGCCGATCCGGGCCCGGCCTGCTATGGCCGGGGCGGCGATAGGCCCGCCATCACGGATGCCCATATGCTGCGCGGTACCATTCGGGCCGAGACCTTTTTGGGCGGTAAAATGGACGTAGATGGCGCAGCAGCAGCGCGTGTTTTCAAAGGCTTGTCTGAAAATCTTGATATGTCGATTGAAGAAGCGGCGGACAGCGCCGTGCGCGTGGCGGATGCCAATATCGTTGGCGCCATACAGCTTGTCTCGACCGAACGGGGACGCGATCCGCGCGACTATGTCTTGGTGCCCTTCGGTGGCGCGGGCCCCTTGCATGCCGCCCGCGTGGCCGAGGAATTGGACATCTCGACCATTCTGATCCCGCCCAACGCCGGTGTCTTGTCGGCCTATGGCCTGCTGGCCTCGGACTTCCTGCAATACGAGACCATGACCCGGCGAATTCCGCTGACGGCAGGCGCGGCGGCGGAGGTCAAGGATCTGTTCGCCGACTTGCAAGCCCGCGCCACGGCCTCGTTTCGGGACCTGGGCATCGCGGCGGATTTGCACTTCAGCTACAGCCTGGACATGCGTTTTATCGGCCAGGCCTTTGAAATCACCGTTGATATCGATGGCGAAACGTTGTCGAATTTAGCCGCCGACGATCTGCTGGAGCTGTTTAACGAGGCCCATAACCGGGTTTTCTCGTTCGGTGAATCCGGCATGCACCGGGCCGAGATCGTCTCATTCCGTCTTGGCGCCTCCGCCCCGCCGGAGGTGGTACCGGCCCTGAACGAGGGTATCGGTGACGAGGTGGTGCGGGGCCAGACGAAAATCTTCGATCTGGGCGAGTGGCGGGACTGCGAATTGCTCAGCCGCGCGGCAATCGCAGCGGAGGCGGCGGGTATTCCGGGGCCGGCCCTGGTGGAGGATGGCACCTCGACCATCTTCGTGCCGCACGGCTGGACCGCCACCGTCGATGATCAGGACAACATAATTCTGCAGTGGGAGACTTAAGCTCATGGCCGTGAACACCGTCGATCAAGCCGTGATCAGCCAGGGGCTGATCGCCGCCGCCCGCGAAATGGGCGTCAAACTTGTCCGCTCCGCCTATTCCCCCGTGGTGCGCGAGGCCAATGATTGCTCCGCCGCACTTTTGGACCGCCATGGCAACGTGGTGGCCCAGGCCGAGCTGATCCCCATGCAACTGGGGCCCATTGGCGCCACCTTTCGGCCCTGTGCCGAGCTGTTTCCCACCGATACCCTGGTGGAGGGGGATTTCTATATCAACAACGACCCCTTTCAGGGCGGCCAGCATCTCCAAGATGTTTTTCTGTTCTCGCCGATTTTTTTCGAGGGCACCTTGGTGGGTTTTGGCGCCACGGTGGCGCATCATCTGGACCTGGGCGGCGGCGCGCCGGGCCTGAACCCCGAGGCCCGCGATGTGCACCAGGAAGGCATTATCTTTCCGCCCTCCAAATACAATATGGATCACGATTGGAACGGCGGCCCGCTGGAACGCCTGGTGCGCGCCAATATCCGGGTGCCGGACCAGACCATCGGTGATTTCAACGCGCAGTTTGCCGCCAACGGTATCGGCGGCGGCCGGGTGATGGATCTTTGCGCCCGGTTTGGTGCGGACGTGGTGATCGAGGCCATGGACGAGTTGCTGGACTATTCCGAGCGGCGCATGCGCGCGGCGATCCGCGAATTGCCCGACGGAGTTTACGAGGGCGAGGATTTCCTCGACGACGACGGCATCACGGACGAGCCCCTGCGGGTCCAGGCCCGGGTGGAGATCAAGGGCGACAGTGTTATCGTCGATTACGAGGGCACCTGTGATCAGGTGCTCACCAACGTCAACTGCCCCTATGCCTCCACCGTGGCCGCCGGCCTGTCCTGCGTCAAGGCCGTGCTGACCAGCCCAGACATTCCCTTTAACGAAGGCAGCAAGCGGGCCATTGAGGTCCGTGCGCCCTATGGCAGCCTGCTTAACCCCCGCCGCCCGGCGCCAGTGCGCGCGCGTATGCTCTCGGCCTACCGGGCCTATAACGCGGTGATGAAGGCCCTGGCGCCCTCGGCCCCGGACAAGGTCATCGCGGCCGGCTTCGATTCCACCGAGATCATCGTGCTCAGCCAATTGAAACAGGACGGCTACGCCATCTATCTCGAAATCATGGGGGGTGGTTTTGGCGCCTCGGACCATGGCGACGGCTGTGACGCGGTGGACAGCCCGTTGTCCAACTGTTCCAACGTGCCGGTCGAGGCCATGGACATGGAATACGACTACTTCCGTGTCGAAGACTATAGCCTGGTGCAGGATTCAGGCGGTGCGGGCCGTTACCGCGGCGGCCTGGGTTTCCAGCGCCGCTATCACATCCTGGGCGACGGCGTGACATTTGCGACATACTCCGACCGGTTCCGCCTGGCCCCCCAAGGCCTGTTCGGCGGCGCCGACGGCGTCTGCGCCTCAACCCAGGTGTTGCGCGGCGACGAGGTCATCCAGCTGGCCTCGAAGACCTCTTTTGCCCTGAATAAAGGCGATATCCTGGTCATCCGCACAGGGGGAGGCGCCGGCTATGGCGCCCGCAGCGAACGCGCCCCTGGCGATGTGGAGCGTGATTTGCGCGAGGGCTTTGTTTCCCGGGCGGAGGCCGCCGAATAATCGGGTGAGGGACTATGAATAATAGCAATGGTGATGGTTCCGTCGGTGATCCTGTTTCAAGGGCAAAAGGTGTCATGGCGGCACACATCGCCGCGCTGAACGCCGGCGACGAAGCGGGCTTGGCCGCGACGCTGCATTTCCCCCACTATCGGCTATCGGGCGGAAGCTTGAAGACCTGGGATGGGCCGGGGCAATACTTGGCTGATTTCCTCGCCCGTGCCGGCAATGGCTGGCACCATAGCGCCTGGGATTCTCTGGATGTGATCGCGGCGGAGCCAGGCAAGGTCCACCTTGATGTGAGGTTCACCCGTTATCGGGAGGACAACTCCGTGCTCGGAAAATTCAGATCTCTATGGGTGATCGCGGAAATCAATGGTGTCTGGGCAGCGCAACTACGCTCTTCGTTCGCGCCCTAACACGCAATACGGTCACCGATCACAATTCCTCCGTTGGTGCCGATGCGGCAAAATCTTGCACCGGCGGGAAGCCGCTCAGCTCGACCGGCGGTACGATGCTGGCAAAATCGCGAGCCCGGCGCAGCACGTCCGCCATGGGCTTCTCACCCAGCGGGCAGAAGGCGACGCAGGCGATCTTGCAGATCCTATTGTCATTGCCTTCAATGGCCAGGTAGTCGTTCATGGTGTAGTCCTCGTCGCCCCGGTCGGACGGGTAGCGTTGCCTGAAACCGGCCTTCAGCGTCTTGAAATCCATGCCCCGGCGGCCCGCATCGGCAAAGCAGCGCAGGTGACTGACGCGTCCGGCGTCACTAATCGCCCCGGTCGGGCAGACGCCCATGCAGATGCGGCAGCTGGGCGGGCAGGGGTCGCCTGCCTGCAACGGCGTCCCCGTCAACGGGGCGGCGGTCAAGACACCGCCCAGACGGATGCGGGTGCCAAAGCGGTCGTGGCTGACCAGGCCGTTTCTTGCCTTGCGGCCCAGGCCGGCCAGAACGGCGGCCCGCTTCATGGAGAACATGGAGTAGGCAGGCGCGATGTTCGATAGGTCCGCGTCGGCCTTGTGGTCGTAGCGGGAACCGATGTTGTAGCCCATGGGCACCGAACGCTGGCCGTTTTGCTCCAACCACTGTGCCAGGCCAAAGGTAATCTCGCTCAATCTCCGGTTCGGGAAGACATAGCCGAAATTGCCCTGCACGCCGGTGTTCTTGATGGGCGTGGTGGTGGTATCCAAGACACCATCAAGCAGCTTGACCGCCACCATGACGACGCTTTCGGCTGATGGCATCAGCTCGTCCGGGCGATGGCCGCTATGGGGATAGACGCGCACGGCCTCGCTATCGAATGGCGCCGGATCTTTCCAGCGCGCGACGGGCGCCACGGCGACGTCGTCGGCGCCCAACTCTCGGGCTTTTTCCTTTAAGGCGTCCGTCAGAGCAGTGCTGTCGGAATCCGTTTGCGTATGATCCATGGCTCGACTCCTTTTTGTTATAGAGGCTGAGCATAGCACTTTTGTCCGATCCAGAGATTGCGAGGTTGTTCGGGGTCAACCTTGACAGGCTTCGGGACAAGGGCAGAATGATCCGGGGACAATGAACTTGCTTACGAAGGAAGGTGTGCCTGTTGTGCGAAATGATCAGTATCATTCCGGGGTCACCGCGTAGATGGACCGACCGCTTTTCAGGCGCATGAACGAGGCGGGCGGCGAGGCCCGCCTGACGATCTATTTCGCCGGTCAGCCTGTCAATGCCAAGCCGGGCGATAGCGTTGCGGCTGCATTGTTGGCGGCGGGCGTGAGCAGCTTTCGCCAAACCCCAAAGAGCGCCGCCGCGCGCGGTCCCTTCTGCATGACGGGGGCTTGTTTCGATTGCCTGCTGCGGATCGACGGCGAAGACAATCGCCAGGGCTGCATGACCCCGGTGCGCGAGGGTATGCGTATCGAGGCCATGGGCGGCCTGCGTCCGGTGGATGACGATGACTGAACAAGTTCCTTCCAGCATACCATTGGCAATTATTGGTGCCGGGCCCGCCGGTCTGGCAGCCGTCGCCGTGGCCCGGCGCTATGGCATCGACGTGGCCTTGTTGGATGAACAATCCGGGCCCGGCGGGCAAATCTATCGCGGCATTGGCTACGCCGACGCGGACAGAATGGCCATGCTTGGTGCCGAATATGCCGATGGCCGGGCGCTGCTGCCGTCCGCTGAAGATCCAGGCCGCCATGATCTGTATGGCGCCACGGTTTGGCAGATCACGGCGGATGGCGAGATCTATTACAGCCGTGGAGGCAAGGCGGCGGCGCTGCGGGCCGAACATATAATTCTGGCCACCGGTGCCATCGAGCGCCCCATGCCGATCCCCGGCTGGACCCTGCCGGGCGTTATGACGGCGGGGGCGGGGCAGACCATGTTGAAAAGTTCCGGCCTGGTACCCCAGGGCCGGCTCGTCATTACCGGCAGCGGGCCGCTGTTGTGGCTGTTGGCGGTGCAGTATGGCCGCGCCGGCGTTGACATCGCCGCCCTGGTCGAGACCACGCCGAGGGGCAATTATCACCAAGCCGTCTTCAAGCTGCCGGGCCTGCTACGCGAGGGGACGTTGCTGCGCCAGGGCCGCGCCTTGCGCCGGGAGCTTAAACGCCAGGGCGTGCCGCATTTCAAGCAAGCCAAAGATCTGCGCGCCATGGGCGATGATCAGGTGGAGGCGTTGCGCTTTGCCGCCAATGGCCAGGAACACGAGATCGCTTGCGATCTGTTGCTGTTGCACATGGGCGTCACGCCGAACGTGCAGTTTACCCGCGCCCTGGATCTGGCGCACGATTGGGACCAGGTGCAGCGTTGTTGGCGGCCACGTTGCGGGACCGCCGGCGAAACTGAAATTTCGAACATCCGACTGGCCGGCGATGGCGCCGGTATCGTCGGGGCCGGGGCCGCGGCCTTGCAGGGACGCCTGGCCGCGCTGGCAGTGGCGCGGGAGATGGGGCTCCAAATGCCCGCGAAAGAGATTGCCGAGGCGGGCATTGAATTGCGCCGGCGCCTTACCGCCCGGCCTTTTATCGACAGGCTGTTCGCACCGGGGGATGAATTCCTCGACCCCGGCGATGACACGATCGTTTGCCGTTGTGAGGAGATCACGGCGGGTCGGATCAGAGGCCTGGCCGTGCAAGGCTGCCGCGATGCCAATCAGCTGAAATCCTTTGGCCGGCTCGGCATGGGGCCGTGCCAGGGCCGTATCTGCGGCCTGGGCGTGGCCGAAGTCCTCGCGCGGGCGCAGGGCGTTCCGGTGCCCGATGTGGGCTATTTTCGTCTGCGCTGGCCGGCCAAGCCGGTGCCGCTTGATGAACTTGCAAAATTCAGCGAGCCCGAAATTGAGCCCGAAATTGAGCCCGAAGTTGAGGCTGACGATGGCGGCTGACACATACGATGTGATCATTATTGGCGGCGGTCTGCATGGCCTGTCGACAGCGATCCATCTGGCCAAGGCCGGGCTGCGGGCGGTGGTGGTGGAAAAGGACTATCCGGGACGCCATGCCTCGGGCGTCAACGCCGGCGGGGTTCGCCGCCTGGGCCGGCATCTGGCGGAGGTGCCGCTCTCGGTCGCGGCCCGGGAGATCTGGGAAAATATTTCTGACTTTGTCGGCGACGATTGCGGCTTCTCGGCCTGTGGCCATATCCAGATCGCCGAGACCGAGGCCGAACTGGCACAGCAAGCCGAGCGCGTCGGTCAACTGCAAGCCCACGGTTTCGAACACGAACAGCTAATCGATCAAGCCGCGTTGCGTGATATCGTACCGGCCCTGGCGCGCCATTGCCTGGGCGCGATCTGGTGCCCCGACGATGGCGCCGCCAATCCTTACCGGACCACCCAGGCCTATTTTCATACCGCCCAGGCCTTGGGCGCGGTGGTGAAACTGGGCGCGGCGGTCACGGCCATCGAGCGGACGGGCGATGCCTGGCAGGTGACAACCGCCCAGGACAGATTTCTTGCACCCGTGCTGGTCAACACAGCCGGGGCCTGGGGGCATCAGGTCTGCCGCATGATCGGCGATGATGCGCCGGTGGAGCCGGCGGCGCCCATGCTGATGATTACCGAACGGGTGGCGCCGTTCATCACGCCGGTGCTGGGCGCTGTCGGGCGCAAACTGTCCTTCAAACAATACGACAACGGCACAGTGATGATCGGCGGTGGCCAGCGGGGCCGCGCCGTGCCCGAGAAGAACCTGGCCCAGACCCAGCTAGCCGGCATGGGCAATAGCGCCGTCACGGTAAAGGCGCTGTTCCCACAGCTAGGACCGGTAAACGTCGTGCGCTGCTGGGCCGGGATCGAGGCGGTCATGCCCGACGGTATCCCGGTGATCGGACCCAGTGAAGCCGCGACGGGCGCCTATCACGCCTTCGGCTTTTGCGGCCACGGCTTTCAATTGAGCCCGATTGTCGGACGTTTGTTGGCGGAACTGATCACCACGGGCCAGGCCAGCCTGCCGATTGAGGCCTTTGCCATTCAACGTTTCTCTGGCGCGGAATTAGGGCAATTCGGTGTTATGGACTGACGGCGATTTCCGCCGCATCATAGGCCGGAGCGGCGCCACCGTGGCCGCCATCCACATTCAGTACATGACCGAGTTTCCTTCAGTCTCATCCTCGCGCGCGTCATCTTTTGTCACAATGACGCGTGAGCATTTAAGTGGTCGAAAGGGCGGGGTTGGAACAGAGTTTGATTTCTTGCATTGTTTTCGGTCCGGCTCTTGTTTCAAATTCACCGCTTGTTCCCGTAACGGGAACTGCTATATATTGCCCATGAGGACCATTGCGAAAAGAACGCTTCGGGAATTTTGGCTGAAATATCCAGATTCCGAACAGCCGCTGAAAGCGTGGCACCAGGAAGCCGCGCGGGCGGAATGGTCGAACCCGGCTGAAGTGAAATCTCACTATCGCAATGCATCCTTGGTTGGCGACCGCGTCGTGTTCAATATCGCTGGCAACAAGTACCGCCTCGTGGTCTGGATCAATTATGCTACCCAGATTGCCTTTGTTAAATTTGTCGGTACGCACAAGCAATACGACAACATAGACGTCAAAACGATTTAGAAACAAGAAGGTAGAACCATGGCTTTTGCAATCACACCGATCCGCTCGGAAGCTGACTACGATGCCGCGCTGGAAACTATTGCCGGCCTCATGGATGCCCAGCCCGGTACGGCGGAAGCCGATATCTTGGACGTTCTGGCAACCCTTGTTGAAGCCTACGAAGCGAAGCATCACGCTATTGAGACTCCAGATCCCATCGCGGCGATCAAATTCCGCATGGAGCAAGCCGGCCTCAATCAGGCGGCACTTGTGCCCTTCATCGGGCCCAAAGGCCGCGTATCGGAGGTTCTTTCGGGAAAACGCCGGTTGACTCTGCCCATGATCCGAAAGCTCCATGAGGGCCTTGGTATTCCCGTCGAGGCGCTTATTGCCGAGCAAAATCCCCGCCAAACCACCCGGCAAGCGGCGGGCATGTAAGTCATGGCTCGAGCGGAGAGACGAAATGAACGAGCTACTTAACGATGCGGTGGCGCGGGCCTTAACCTATTTGGATGGTCTGGATAGCCGATCCGTGGGGCCCAGCGCCGAGGCCTTGGCCGCACTTTCGGAACTGGCTGGGCCGTGGGCGGCGCAAGGTTCAAATCCTGATGACGTCCTGGCCAAACTGGATCGTCTGGGTAGCCCCGCCACCATTGCCAGTGCCGGGCCGCGTTATTTCGGTTTCGTAACGGGCGGTAGTTTGCCTGTTGCCCTGGCTGCCAATTGGCTGGCGGGGGCCTGGGACCAGAATGCCTTTTCCACGGTCTCATCACCGTTGGGCGCGGCCTTGGAAATGGCCTGTTTGGATTGGTTGCGTGAGATTTTCGGCTTCCCCAAGGGCGTCGGCGGGGCCTTTGTGACCGGCGCCACCATGGCCAATTTCACCGCTCTGGCGGCGGCCCGTCATGCGGTGCTGGCGCGGCGCGGCTGGGATGTGGAACAGGATGGTTTGTTCGGCGCGCCGCCGATTACGGTTCTGGTCGGCGGCGAGGGCCATGCCGCGATGTTAAAGGCGGTACGCATGCTGGGTCTGGGCGAGGGCCGGGTCCGGCGCCTCGAGGTTGATGATCAGGGCGCCATTCGGGCCGATGCCCTGCCGGTAATCGACGGCCCGACGATCCTATGTTTGCAGGCGGGCAACGTTAATTCCGGTGCCTTTGATCCGGCTGCCGCGCTGATCCCGGCCGCGCAACAGGCCGGTGCCTGGGTGCATGTGGACGGCGCCTTTGGCATCTGGGCCAAGGCGGCGCCGGCGCGTGCCGAACTGGCGGCGGGCTACGAAGCGGCGGACAGCCTGGCGGTCGATGGCCACAAATGGCTGAACGTGCCCTATGACAGCGGCGTGACACTGGTGCGCGAGCCCGATCATCTGCGCGCCGCGATGTCGATCAGCGCCGCCTATTTGCCCGACGCGGCGGTGCGCGAACCCTATGATTACACGCCCGAATGCAGCCGGCGCATGCGCGCGACGGAAATCTGGGCCGTGCTGGCCAGCCTGGGCCAGGCAGGCCTGGCCGACTTGATCGAGACCTGCTGCCGCCAGGCCAGCATGCTGGCCGAGGGGCTGGCGGGGGCGGGCTATGCGGTCTTGAACGAGGTCCGGCTAAACCAGGTCATGGTCTCGTTTGGCGACGATGAACGGACCGCGCGGGTAATCGAGGGCCTGCAGGCCGACGGCACGGCCTGGTGCGGCGGCACCCACTGGCATGGCCGCGCCGCCATGCGCATCAGCTTCTCCTCGCACGCGACCACGGACGCGGATGTCGCCAAAACCCTTGCCGCTATTCTGCGTGTCGCGCGATCTAACCGTTAGCGCTAACCTTCGGCCGCGAAGATCATGCAGGAACAGGTGGAATGCGCATATAGCTTGTCGTTTTCATCCACCAGCTTTGCCTCGGAGGTGGCGATTTTGCGGCCAGGATGCAGCACTTCGCCGACCGCCCGGATCAGGCTGCCGTCAACGGGCAGGGGGCGGACCATGTTCAGCTTGAATTCCAACGTGGTGTAAAACTGTCCAGCCCCAAGCAGGCTGTGAATGGCGCAGCCCATGGCGGAATCCAGCATGCCGGCGAAATGGCCGCCGTGTACCGTGCCCAGGGGGTTGAGCATAAATTCCTGGGGCCGGCCCTCGAACACCACGCGGCCCTCGGCGACCTCGACCAGGTCATAGTCCATGGTCTCTTGGTACGAGCACCGGGGCAGGCTGCCGTTCATCATGGCACGCAGGTAATCAATGCCGGCCATGCGCTGGCCCGCCTCCGCCGTCTGCTTGGCATCGGCCCAGCTGTAGTTTCGGCTGTTCAAGCTATCTAGCCTTGCTTGGGCGGGCGCTGCTTTTTTTCTTCCGTGGCGCCGCCTGCTTCTTTCCAGGCGGTATAGCCACCACGCAAATGACAGACCGGGGCCAGGCCCATGTCATGCACGGACAGGGCGGCAAGGGCCGAACGCAGGCCGCCGGCGCAGAAAAAGAGGAAACGTTTGCCGGACTGGAAGTCTTCCTTGGCATAAGGACTGTCCGGGTCGACCCAGAATTCCAGCATGCCGCGCGGCGAATGCATGGCGCCGGGAACAGCGCCATCACGCCACAATTCGCGGATGTCGCGGATGTCGACAAAGACCACGTCGTCGTCGCCATGGGCTTCCATGGCTTGCTCAACGCTCCAGGTCTCGATAATGGTTTCCGCGTGTTCGCAGAGTTCCTTGACGCCTTTGGTAATCATGACTGTCTCCTGAAATTTTGCTTGCTCAAGCTTAACCGCCGCGCGAGGTATCGCCAAGACGAATAGGTCGCCCCGGCCGCTGGCCGCTGGGCCTGCCTTGTTGCCAAACGGGCGCGCCGTTGACGAAAACCCGGTCGATGCCGATGGACGGCTCCGTTGGCGCATCGAATGTTGCGCTGTCGCATATTGTCTTGGGATCGAAAATCACCAAATCCGCGAAGGCGCCATCGCGCAGTACGCCGCGATCCTTGAAGCCGAATTGCGCCGCCGGCAGGCCGCTCATCCGATGCACCGCCGCCTCCAGCGGCAGCAGGCCAAGGTCGCGTGAATAATGCCCCAGCACACGGGGGAAGGTGCCCCACAGGCGCGGATGAGGATGCTGATCGTCGGGAATACCGTCGGAACCGATCATGGCGCCGGGGTACGACAGCACCCGCTGCACGTCTTCCTCGTCTAGCTGAAAATAGATCGCCCCGCCCGGTGCCAGGGCCTCCGCCGCAGCTTCCGGGCTCAACTCCATCTCCGCCGCCAGTTCCGCCAGATCGCGGCCGCGCACGTCGGGCCGGGGCTTGGACCAGGTGATCAACACCTTGCGGCAGCGTTTGACCAGGTGCGGCAGGATCATGGTGGAGGAGGCGTGGTAAGGGTACATGTCCAACGTTAGGCGCTGTTGGCCCTGGAATTTTTCGATCAAGGGCAGGGTCTGTTTGGTCTTGCCGAAATTGCTTAACCCAGCAGCCTTGTGGTGCGAGACGACCACCTGAACGCCGGCATCGCGGCCGATCTGCGCCACTTCTTCCAGGGCATCAAGGACATGATCGGCCTCGTCCCTGATATGGGCGGTGTAAATGCCGTCCTTGGCCGCCATGGCCTCGGCCACCGCCGTGACTTCCTCGGTTTTCGCGGCCTGGGCCGGGGGGTAGAACAGCCCCGATGACATGCCGATGGCGCCGCCATCAATGCATTCGCGCAGGCTGTCCTGCATGGCGGCGATTTCGCCATCCGTCGCGGTACGGTCCAGGTCGTCCATGTTGCCATAGCGCAGGGAGGAATGACCCACCAGCATGGCCGCGTTCAGAGCCGGCGGCGTGCGTTCCAAGCCGTCAAGAAAGTCGCCGGCGGTGGCGAACATCAGATCCTCGCGATCCCGCCACAGGGAAAACGGAAACTGTGCCTTGCCGTAGTTCTTCCACGGCGCGAGGGAAAAGCCGCAATTGCCGACGACCACCGTGGTCACGCCCTGGCTGGCTTTTGGCGCCATCTCGGGGTGGGTGAAAAGATAACGGTCGTCGTGGGTATGCACATCGATGAAACCGGGCGCGACCACCCGGCCCAGGGCATCGATCTCCTCCGTGGCGCTCTGGCCGCCCAGATCGCCGACCGCCGTGACCCGGTCGCCGGTGATGGCAACATCCGCCTGAAAGCCGTCGGCACCGGTGCCATCGATCACGGTACCGTTGCGGATAATGATATCCGGGTTGGTCATGGTTTACGCAGCCATCAGATCGATGAACCTCTGGAAGAGATAGTGGCTGTCTTGCGGGCCGGGGGAGGCCTCGGGGTGATACTGCACCGAAAAAATCGGCTGGCCTTCAACGCGGATGCCTTCGACGGAACCGTCGAACAACGAGGTATGGCTCTCCACCACACCGGCTGGCAGGCTGTCGCGCTTTACCACGAAACCATGGTTTTGCGAGGTGATTTCGACCTTGCCCGTGATTAGATCCTTGACCGGTTGGTTGGCGCCGCGATGGCCCATGTGCATCTTTTCCGTCGCCGCGCCGAGGGCCAGCGACAGCATCTGATGGCCCAGGCAGATACCGAAAATTGGCTTGCCGGATTTTATCAGGCCCTGGATCGCCGGCACCGCATATTGTCCCGTCGCCGCCGGGTCGCCTGGTCCGTTGGAGAGAAAGATGCCATCGGGGTCAAGCGCCAGGATATCTTCGGCGGAGGTCGAGGCCGGCACCACCGTGACCCGGCACTGGGCCGAGGCCAGACAGCGTAGAATATTGCGCTTGATGCCGAAATCCATGGCCACCACGTGATAGCTGGGCGTTGCCAAGCTGCCATGGCCCAGGCCCAACTGCCATTCGGTTTCGTCCCAGGTGTAGCTTTCGGCGCAGGTAACTTCCGCCGCCAGGTCCATGCCTTCCAGGCTGGGCCAGGCCGCCGCCTTGGCTTGCAGGGCGGGAACGTCAAACCTGCCCGCGGGGCTGTGATAGACCAGACCGGAGGGGGCGCCGCCGTCGCGGATCAAACGGGTCAGGCGCCGGGTGTCGATACCGCAGATGCCGGGCAGGTTGTTTTTCACCAGCCAGGCGTCCAGATGGCTCATGGCGCGGTGATTGGAGGGCTGGGTGATGTCAGCACGCAGAACCAGGCCGCGGGCGGCAGGGCTCAAGGTTTCGATATCCTCGTCATTGGCGCCAACATTGCCGATGTGGGGGAAAGTGAAGGTAATGATCTGCCCGGCATAGCTGGGATCGGTCAGGATTTCCTGATAGCCGGTCATGGAGGTGTTGAAACAGACCTCGCCCACCGCGTCCCCAACCTCATCTGAACTGGCGCCGATACCCTGGCCCCAAAAAATCTGACCGTCCGCCAGCACCAGCGCCGCCGTCGCCCAATCAGGCGCCCCCCCGGCTGTCCCGGCAGGTGTCGCGGCGGCTGTATCATCTTGATTATTCATGGTTTTTGCGGCTCCGGCGCATGGCTGTCTGGGCGGGCAAATTGGCGCGGAGATTAAGCAAAAGGCAGGCCTCCGTCAAGCTTCGGGTGAATGAAAAAACATAATAAAATCAATTAGTTATAATTATGCCGTGATGACGGCAATGATTGCCATTTGCGCCATTATCCTTTATCCTTCCAGCCCCTGCAAACAGCATGAGGAGGCGGAATGGTGCGTGAACAGCTGAAGGCCACGCTGACAACGGCCATGAAAGCCGGGGAAAAGCGCCGCGTCGCCACGCTGCGCCTGATATTGGCGGCAATCAAGGACCGTGACATTGCCGCGCGCTCCGAGGGCAGGGGCGATGGCGGTGGTGACGGCGTCAGTGACGAGGAAATCCTGGCGATCCTGCAAAAGATGATCAAACAGCGGCGCGAATCGACCACTTTGTATCAAGAGGGCGGCCGTCTTGAATTGGCCGAGCAGGAAGAACAGGAAATCGTCATTATCGAGGAATTTCTGCCCGAACAGATTGGCGCCGACGAGCTGGCAGCCGCCGTGGCGGCTGTGGTCGCGGAAACCGGCGCCACCTCTCTCAAGGACATGGGCGGCGTCATGGCGCAGCTGAAAGAGCGGTACGCGGGCCGTATGGATTTTGCCCAGGCCGCCGGACAGGTTAAAACACTGTTGAGCAGCTAGGCCAATTTATTCGAGCGGGCCTTTGTGAGCGGGCAAAGGCGAACCAAAGGCGTCGTGGCATGGCCATACCGGAGCATTTTCTGGCGGAATTACGTAGCCGCGTCGGGCTGGTGGAGCTGGTTGGGCGCCGTGTCAAGCTGACCAGACGCGGGCGCGAACATACCGGCCTGTGCCCCTTTCATAACGAAAAAACGCCCTCCTTCACGGTGAACGAGGATAAGGGTTTTTACCACTGCTTTGGCTGCAGCGCCCATGGCGGCGCCATCGACTTTGTGATCAATACCGAAGGTTTGTCGTTTCCCGAGGCGGTGGAGCGTCTGGCGGGTGAAGCCGGCATGGAAGTACCGCAATCGGCACCACGGGACCGTGAGGCGGAGGAACGGCGGAAGAACCTTTATGACGTCATGCAGATCGCCGCTGATTGGTTCGAGGGACAGTTGGCTGGTCTGGCGGGGGATGGCGCCCGGCAATATATCGAGGGGCGCGGCCTGGAGGCGGCGACCGTCAAGCGCTTCCATCTTGGTTATGCGCCGGTGCGGCGGGATCTGATGAAACAGACCTTGCTGGCGCGCGGCCTGGAGGAGGCGC
The DNA here is from genome assembly GCA_018701215.1 of Rhodospirillaceae bacterium. GTDB lineage: Bacteria > Pseudomonadota > Alphaproteobacteria. The sequence goes on along the minus strand of JABIWH010000007.1, from coordinate 6,380 downwards.
AGCTGATCGAGGCGGGCCTGCTGATCGCGCCCGAGGACGGCGGCGACAGCTATGACCGTTTTCGCAACCGCCTGATGTTTCCCATTACCGATGCCAGGGACCGGGTGGTGGCCTTTGGCGGCCGGGCTCTGGGTGAGCAGCGCGCCAAGTACCTGAACTCGCCCGAGACGCCGATCTTTCACAAAGGCGATCTGTTGTACAATCTCGCCAACGCCCGCCAACCTGCCCGTGACGATGATACTCTGGTGGTGGTGGAAGGCTATATGGATGTCATCGCCCTGGATCAGGCCGGGCTGCCGTTTGCCGTCGCACCCCTGGGCACGGCCCTGACCGAGAACCAAATGGCCGGGCTGTGGCGTTTGGTGGCCGAGCCCGCCCTTTGTTTTGATGGCGATGCCGCCGGCCAGCGTGCCGCCCACCGCGCCGCCGAACGGGCGTTGCCGCTATTGCAGCCCGGCCATTCCCTGAAATTTATCGCCCTGCCGGCGGGCGAGGACCCCGACAGCCTCGTGCGGGCCAAGGGAACGGCGGCATTCACCGATTTATTGGCCGCCGCGGTGCCGCTTTCCGAAACTCTCTGGCGCATGCAGGTCGAGGGCAAGAATTTGGAGACACCTGAACAACGCGCCGGTCTGCGCAAGGATTTACGCGCGGTGGTGGGTGAAATCGCCGATGGCACGGTACGGACCTATTACGGGGACCATTTCAAGGACCGGCTGGAAAAAGCCTTCGCGCCATCACAAGGACGGCGGCAATCGCGCGCCGAAGGCGGCTTTAATAGGGCGGGATACAACAGGAATTGGCGCCCGGGCAGTGGCCGTAGGCCGCTTTACGCGCCGCCAATTCCGGCTCATCGGGGGCTTGGCCAGGGCAGGGATGCCGATACCTCGTCGCGCGAACGCCTGCTGATTGCCGCCTTGTTGAACCATCCGGACCTTATTCATGAAGTTTTTGAGGAGGTTGGCGAATTGCGCTTATCCTCTCCAGCGCTTGACAACATCCGTACCGTGATAATAGAAAAGGCCACGTCCGGCGTGCCCCTTGACCTAGAAGGCCTTCGTAACAATTTCCTAAGTGGTGGGATGGCTGATGCCGCCACCCGATTAATAGCGGAATTGACGGGCCCAGGTATTGCGCATCTTGATCCGCTCGCGCGCCCGGATACGACGTTGGCACGGGCTATAAAGGACTGGACAAGCGTTTTTCGATGGCACCGGCTGGAGGATCTGCGCCGCGACCTTAAGGCGGCGGAGGATGATTTGGGCCGCGACATGACTGATGAAAAGCAGACCCGCTTTCTTGCGCTAAAAGAGGCGGTTGACGTGGCAACGGCCGAAGCGGTCGGTTTCGACGATACTTAAAGTGAATAAAATGCGGCTTTTTTGCCGCGATTGTTATCGGGGCATTAATTTTTGTAGTGACATTGTGCGGGCGGAATACGCCCTGGCACGAAAATAGGCGGACATTCATGGCGAAAGCACAGGTAGCGGAAAAGACGGCAGGCGAAGAAAGCGGCGATCGGCCGCTCATCGACTCCAAGGCCGAGGCCAATCTGAAAAGCTTGATCGCGCAGGGGAAAGAGCGCGGCTATATCACCTACGACGAACTGAACGAGGCACTGCCTCAGGATCAGGTTTCCTCCGAGCAGATCGAGGATTTCATGACCCTGCTCTCCGAGATGGGGGTCAACCTGATCGAGGCGGATGACGCCGAGGAACAGAACGCCAATGGTGCCGGCACCGCCAAAGCCGCCGATGGCGGCGATGGCAGTACGGCCGAAAGCGACGGCGAAAGCGATGCGGACGCGCCGGCCGAGAGCGCCGAACTGGCACCCACCAAAGGTACGGCAGTCGCCACCAAGCCCGCCGGAAAGTCGGAAACCCTGGAACGGACCGATGATCCCGTGCGCATGTATCTGCGTGAAATGGGTAGTGTCGAGCTGCTCTCCCGCGAGGGCGAGATCGCCATCGCCAAGCGGATCGAGGCCGGCCGCGAGGCGATGATCGCCGGTATCTGTGAAAGCCCGCTGACCATCCGCGCGGTGATCGAATGGCATGATCTGCTGATGGCCGGCAATGTGCTGTTGCGCGACATTATCGATTTGGATGCCACCTATGGCGCCGGGCCCGACGGCAAAAAGAACCAGGGCATGGCCAATCATGCGGTCAATGGGGCCAATGGGGCCGCACCTGCAACGAATGGTGCTGCCGCGCCCGCTGCGAATGGGGCAACGAATGGTGCCGCCGCGCCGGCTGCTAATGGGGCCGCAAATGGGGCTACCAATGGCGCCGCCGCCGCCAATGACGACGATAGTGGCGACAGCAGTGATAGTAACGAGAACGCGGATAAGTCCGACGATGACGAGGAGGAGGAGGATACCACCTTGTCTCTCTCGGCCATGGAAGAGGCGCTTAAGCCGGGCGTGATCGCGACCTTCGAAAAAATCGCCAAGGTCTACAAGCGTTTCAAAAAGGTCCAGGATCTGCGCGTCGAAGCCGCCCTGAAACATCAGGAACTGACGGCGGCCCAGGAAAAGCGTTATCTGAAGTTGCACGAGGAACTGATCGCCCTGGTCACGGCGGTACATCTCAACAACAACCGCATCGAGGCGCTGGTCGATCAGCTTTACGGCATCAACCGCCGTCTGATCGGCCTGGAAGGCCGGCTGCTGCGTCTGGCTGAGTCCCGCCGGGTGTCGCGCCTGGACTTCCTCAAGCATTACCAGGGCCACGAAACCGATCCGCGCTGGGTTTCCCGGGTGCGCCGCCTGAAAGGCAAGGGCTGGTCCGAGTTCGCCACCAAGGAGCGGGACGAGATTAAAACCATCCGTGGCGGCATCGCCACCGTCGCCTCCGAGACCGGCCTGCCGATCCCTGAATACAAACGCATTGTCGCCACCGTGCAAAAAGGTGAGCGCGAGGCGCGTCAGGCGAAAAAGGAAATGGTCGAGGCCAATTTGCGCCTGGTGATTTCCATCGCCAAGAAATACACCAACCGTGGCCTGCAGTTCCTGGATCTGATCCAGGAAGGCAACATCGGCCTGATGAAGGCGGTGGACAAGTTCGAATACCGCCGGGGTTACAAATTCTCCACTTACGCGACCTGGTGGATCCGCCAGGCGATTACCCGCTCGATCGCCGATCAGGCCCGCACCATCCGTATTCCGGTGCATATGATCGAGACCATCAACAAGCTGGTCCGTACCTCGCGCCAGATGCTGCACGAGATCGGCCGCGAGCCGACGCCGGAAGAACTCGCCGAGAAACTCGGCATGCCCTTGGAAAAGGTCCGCAAGGTGATGAAGATCGCCAAGGAGCCGATCAGTCTCGAAACGCCGATTGGCGACGAGGAAGATTCGCATCTGGGCGATTTCATCGAGGACAAGAATGCGGTGCTGCCCGTGGATGCGGCGATCCATTCCAACCTGCGCGAGACCACGACGCGGGTTCTGGCCTCGTTAACGCCGCGCGAGGAACGGGTCCTGCGCATGCGTTTCGGCATAGGCATGAACACCGATCACACCTTGGAAGAGGTCGGCCAACAGTTCTCGGTCACCCGGGAACGTATCCGCCAGATCGAAGCCAAGGCCCTGCGGAAGTTGAAACATCCGTCCCGCTCGCGCAAACTGCGCAGCTTCCTGGATACTTAAACCCTTCGGTTGCCTGGCCAGCCCTCGCCCCCTCCCGGCCACCCCGGTATGTTTCTGCGGATCATACTCAATGGGTGGCCGGGAGGGGGCGCGGGCCGGTGACGCAGCGTAGTGCTTCATATAGAGTTACGGGCCTGTAGCTCAGTTGGTTAGAGCCGGCCGCTCATAACGGTCTGGTCGCTGGTTCGAGTCCAGCCGGGCCCACCACTCCCTCTTTTGAGGCTAATGTTTTCAATTACTTAGACCCAAATTTGTCTAACCGACCATCAAGGTTAGACAATTTATGTTCTGTTTCTGTCCTTGAAACGGTGGCGATCGCGGCATCGGCGAGGCCGATTTGGGCCGCGTCTTTGATGTAGCGTTCCACCTCCCGCAAACTCTTGTGACCTGTTACGGCGGCAATTTGCGGCGCGGTGCATCCGGCCTCGGCCAGGCGGCGGGCGGCGGCCTTGCGCAGGCCGTGGGCCGAGCAATGCTCGGGCAGCTTGGCGGTGCGGATCTGCTTTCTAAACCAGTTGCCAAAGCCGGCGACGGCGAACGGCTTACCGAATTCGGTCACCAAAAATGTGAGGTTGTCCAGCCCGTGGGCGTCTAACACTTCCTGTAGGCGCGGGTGGATGGCCACCAGTAATTCGGTTTTGGTTTTGACCTGCTTGACGAAAATGCGCCCGTCGCGGATATGCTGGCGGCCCATGAGAACAACATCGCTCCGCCGTTGGCCGGTGTAGAGCAAAAGGGCGAAGGCCAGGCGCGGGCGGCTAACGATCGGATGCGCGGCCTCAAAAGTCGCGATCTCGTCCTCTGTCCAAGTGTGGTAACCATCGCCCTTCGCCCGCTTAATCTTTACGCCGGCGGTGGGATCCTGGCGAATGTATCCGGCATCAAGGGCCACCACCATCAAGGCGCGCAAGGCGTTACGGAAATGGCGACCAGCGGCGGGTAATTTTGCCTCGATCATACGGGTGATATCTTCCCGGCGCAATGTGGCCACGGCCTTGTTGCCGGCTTTTTCGCGAAAGCGTTCGAGGATATTGCGCCGTTGTGTCTTGGTCGATGCGGCCAGGTTGGCCCAGCCCACGGAGCGATAATAGCGCACCACCAGATCATTTATGGTGCCGGGTTGGGTGCGACTGATGGCAATGTCCAGGGGTGCCCCGTCTCGCCAAGCGCGGTATTCGTTTTCGAATTCCTCCGTGCCGGGCTGGGCACTGAAGTAATGGGTTGGCATTCCGCGACGGCGTGCGCGGGTCCGCCATTTGCCATGGCGATCCTGGAATTCAGAGACGTATTTGGGTAGGCCGCGTCGTTTCATCACAACACCTCATCCCATTCGTTGGCGTCAACGGAATTCGTACCGCCGTCCAATTCTTCGAAGGCCAAATCAAGTTGGAAGCGATCCCATACTTTGCGGGTATCTATCCGCTTGGGCTTGGGCATCCGGCCATCGTCAACCATCTGATCAAACTTACTGCAACCAACTCCCACATATGCCGCCGCCTGCTCGCGCTGCAAACCGCGCGGGGGCAGAGATTGGGGCAGGGTGTTGGTGGCGTTGCTCATGCCGCCCACCTCATGCTGGCTAGCCGATAGCGGTGCACAACAAAATGGTGGAAAGCCCAATTGACTGATGTGGCCTTATGTCCCTGTCCCCTATGAATACCCTGCAAAGTAGGACCCAACCGACCAAGGGAGAAAGACTTGGTAAGCTTGGCTCGGCCGCGAAGCCGCTGGAGAGGTCGGATGAGCATGGCTAGTCTTCTTCACCAAGAATGCTTTGCTCGTCTTCAATCGCTTTTGCGATAATGTCGCGGATGGTGTCCACATAGAATTCTATAGTGAATACGATACGGCCCAAACCCCGATACCCTCTGCCCTTTTTTTCATGGTCTGGGTCATATTGGCTGCCGGGGATCATGGCGTGCAGGTCAGCTTCTGACCGCACATAAACAATTCTTTCTTCTTCCGAGTTGCGCTCCAGTGTGCCTTTTGCCTCACATGCCAAGCGACCGGCGTGCCGGGGAGGAAGGCCCATTGTGGTCAACCTGCCATAAATGAAAAGACCAAGAAGGTCATCACTATCGAATATGCGCGATGATCCCTTCATCGTGAGTGGGGCACAGGGATACAAGTCATCTGCCACAGCCTCATTGTAGCGCTGGTGGTCAATCCGGGCTATCCGGGCTGCTAGGGCAGTTCTCACGCGAATAGGCATTGGCGATCTTTCAAATTGGAATATCCACAGGTTATTTCCATAGGTTTATCCAAGTCTAATGGAAAAAGCAATAACTATCTTGGAGCCGCCATCGGAGAGGCATCAATGGCAGAGTTCTCGCCGCCGAACAAACCTTCCACCATGCAACGCTCAACCGCGCTCTCAAATGTGTCGCGCAAAATATCACTGTCTTGGAAACGGCACTTAAGGTTGAGAGAAAAAGTGGAAGTATCCGACACCTAATTGTCTAAACATTCACGCGCATGTCAGGCTCATAACCTGAAGGTCGTAGGTTCAAATCCTACCCCCGCAACCAAGAAAAACGCCGCTATCTCAATGAGTTAGCGGCTTTTTTGTGCCTGCAATCCGGCAAAATGGTCCCCTTGGGCCAGTGTTGGATAGTGCCTTGATTTACCAGGGTTTTCTTTCCTTTCCCTTATTGTACCCTCTGGTCCGTGGACCACGGAGGGACCATAATGGGTGACTATGTTCGGTGTTTGTTCCTTGGCTTTGAGTGCC
>JABIWH010000017.1 GCA_018701215.1 Rhodospirillaceae bacterium | reverse complement strand
CAATCGCTTATCTAATAGTGGTTAATAATGCAAAAAGCCCCCCTAACACCCAGGACAGGAAGGCTTAAGCTGTTGCAACTAAAGGGAAAAAAGTGGCGCGCCCAGCAGGACTCGAACCTGCGACCCCCGGATTAGAAATCCGATGCTCTATCCAGCTGAGCTATGGGCGCCCAGGGCCAGATCGTTCTGACCAATTACAGTGGCTCGGTACCGGGACCACGGACCGTGCCTGGGCCGAAATTATCCGCGTACGGACGAATGCGGATCTGCCGCTTCTTTGGCTCTCTCACGCGGTAATCAATGTTATTACGCTGGCAATAGGCAACCGCCTCTTCCTGGCTGGGGAAGTTCAGGCTTACCTCTTGCCGCATGTCGGTGGCCGAGGTCCAGCCCATCAGGGGTTCAACGCCCCGTCCCGCGCTCAGATCGAAATCCAGGCGCCAAACCTTGACCTTGCCGCGCCCCGACTGCATAGCGCCCTTGGCCGGTTGATAGATCGTTGCCTTTACACTCACGTCGGCTACCCCCGAAACTGAAACTGTCTGAAACTGAAGCTGTCTGGAACTGACCGCCGCTATACCCCATGGACAGAGCGGCGACAATAGCCCAGCATCGGACAAGCCAATGGGGCCGTCAAGGGCCGCGAGAGCCCTGCGGGCGGGCGTTCGGATAGGGGGACAAAAAAATGCCGAAAAACAAAATGCATCTGGCACAATTCCTGGTACATGGGCCGACCTATCACAGCCAGGCCATGTGGCGGCATCCCGAAACCGCGGCACGGAATTACGACTGGACCCAGCCGGAGCTGTACCAGCACATCGCCCAGGTCTGTGAACGGGGCAAGTTCGACATGGTCTTCTTCGCCGATCTGAACTACATCTCCGACACCTACCAGGGCAGCCTTGAACCCGCCCTCGCCAATGCCGCCCAGGCACCGGAGCACGACCCCATTCCCCTGCTGTCGTGGATGGCGGCGGCAACCAGCCAGATCGGCCTGGGCGCCACCCTGTCGACCAGCCATCACCACCCCTTTTATGCCGCCCGCCTGTGGGCCACCATCGACCATCTGACCAAGGGCCGGGCCGCCTGGAACGTGGTCACCTCGCTGAACCACAACCAGGCCGCCAATTACGGCGAGGAACGCCAGGATGCCGATGCCCGCTATGAACGGGCCGAGGAGTTCATGGAAGTCTGTCAAAAATTGTGGCGCAGTTGGGACGAGGACGCGTTGGTGATGGATCGGGCCGCGCCAATGTTCGCGGACGCCGCCAAGGTCCACCGGATCGAACATGTGGGCCGCCATTTCAGATCGCGCGGGCCTTTGAATGTGGTCCGCTCGCCCCAGGTTGGCCCGGCCATCCTGCAGGCCGGCACCTCGCCCAAGGGGATGGATTTCGCGGCCCGCTATTCGAATGGCATCTTCGCCATACAGCCCCGGGCGGCGGATGCCGCGAAGTATTTCGCCGAGGTCAAGGGCCGGATGGCGGATTTCGGGCGGGCACCTACGGATTGCAAGATCTTGTTCGGCATCCAGCCGATCATCGGCGGTTCCGAGGCAGAGGCGGCGGAAAAGCAAGAGCTGCATAACTCCCTGGTACCAATCGAGGGCGGCATGGCGATCCTGTCGGCGCATCTGGATTTCGATCTATCCCAACTGGATCCGAATGAAGCCATGGCGGCACGCCAGGAACCGGAGCTGCAACGCCTGAAAACGCGCTACCACAAAGAATCGGGGCAGCCCATGACCGTGGCCGAGGTCGCCCAGCGCCATGGCCAAAGCGTCGGCCTGCCGCAATTCGTCGGCACGCCAAGTTCAATCGCCGATCAGATGGAGGCGTTCATGGCTACGGCGGGCGGCGACGGCTTCATGCTCTCGCCGATCTATTGTCCCGGCGCGATTGAGGAATTCGTCGATCTGGTGGTACCCGAACTACAACGGCGCGGCCTGTTCCGTACGGACTACAGCGGCGCCACTTTGGGTGCTCATCTGAGCTAGACCATTTCGAAATTGAACTACCCACCCGCTCCCCCGTCCCGACTACCCACAGGGTACCATTAATGGGTGGTCGGGACGGGGGAGCGGGTGGCCCGGCGACTCGATGAATATCGAAAATCGTCTAGTGGGAAAAGTGCCGCGCGCCACCATCAACATGGATGACCTGACCGTTGATATAGCGGGCCCGTGGGGAACATAGAAAAGCCACCAGGACGCTCAAATCCTCCGGCTCGCCGATGTAGCCGGCTGGACAATTCGCCTCGGCCCAGGCGCGTTGTTTCGCCTCCGTCGGCAACAGGCGCTCGTCAATCTGTTCGGAATGGATGCGGCCGGGCGGGATGCAGTTCACCGTCACGCCGTCGCCGCCGACCAGGCGGGAGAGCGATTTGGCCCAGATATGTACCGCGCCATTGGGCGGCACGGCGGCATTCATGCTGACCGGTTCGTCGGCCCCGGTGATATTGACGATGCGGCCGAATTTGCGTGCCTGCATGCCCGGCACGAAGGTCTGCGCCAGGCGACGCCCGGCGCTGAAATTCAGCAACATAGCTTCTTCCCATTCCGCCTCCGTGCCCAAACCTGGCATGGGGCGGGAGCCGCCGGCGTTATTGATCAGGATATCCAAATGCCCGAAGCGGCCTTCGATCAGCTTGCCAATGCGATCCGCCACGCCATCGGCGGTCACGTCTTCGACAATTACCATGGGCCGCTCGTGGCCTTGCCCCGCGATGGCATTGGCCACGGCTTCGAGCAATTCCGCGCGCCGGGCAAGCAAAGCCAGACGGCAGCCTTCGGCGGCCAAATGCTCGGCGATGGAAGCACCCAGCCCGATACTGGCACCGGTCACCAGGGCAACCCGGCCCGCCAATTGCAAATCCATATCCGTTCTCCAAAACTTTGTTGCCGCGGTCATTGTTCGATGCCACCGCAAAATGGTAAATTGCCCCCGCCCTGTCTACTACCAAGTTGTCTACCACCACATTGTCCACCACCCCGTTGCCTACGACAGATTATTGAAAGTCCAGATGATAGATCTCAAGGACCGCAGCTTGTTCATCACCGGTGCCGGCTCGGGTATCGGCCTGGCCACGGTCAAGCTGGCCAGTGCCATGGGTGCCCGGATCGCGGCCACCGTGCGGGGCGATGAACAGCGCCATGCCCTGCGCGACTATCTGGATGGCGGCGCTATTCATGACCTGGATGTGACCGACAGCGCGGCCCTCGAAGGCGCCATCGCCGAAACCATCGAGACGTTTGGCGGCTTGGACGGCGCCCTGGCCTGCGCCGGCATACTGGCGGTCGCCACTTCGACGGAAACGACGGACGCGGTCTGGAGCGAGGTTCTGGAGGTAAATCTAACCGGCAGTTTCCATCTTGCCCGCGCCGCCGCCCGTCATATGCAGGAACGGGGCCGAGGCTCCATCGTGATAATATCAAGCCAGATCGGCCTGGTCGGGCACCATAGGGCGGCGGCCTATGCCGCCTCCAAATCAGGTATTAATGGCCTGGTCCGCGCCATGGCCATGGAATTGGGCCCCCGCAATGTACGCATCAACGCGGTCGGCCCCGGCCCTATTGCGACCGAGATGACGGCGGCAAGCCGCGCCATACCAGAGCGGCGGGATTTCCTATTGGATGGCATTCCCATGGGCCGCTTTGGCGAGCCGGAGGAAATCGCCAATCTGAACCTGTTTCTGCTTTCCGATGCCGCCTCCTTCATCACCGGTCAGGTGATTTGCGCCGACGGCGGCTATACCGCAAAGTAACGCTGCTACATTGGGCGAGATGGATCGAGAGGACCCTGTCATGAGCACACCGGCGAGCAAGGACGGCGACTATATCCAGGCCTTCATGGCGCATCCGGCGCCCGATTTTGACCGTGCGATACTAATCGTGGTCGATATGCAATATGCCACCGGTCACCGAAGCGGCGCCCTGGGCCGGCGGCTGACGGCGGAGGGCTCCAATGTCGCGGGTTACCGCTTTGACCGGATCGAGGGCCTCGTGGTACCCAATATTTCCAAGCTTCTGGAACGCTTCCGTGGCAAGGGCGGCGCGGTTGTCTATTTGACCGTGGGCGCGGATAGGGCGGATTGCGCGGATGCGCCGCCACACATGAAGGGGATGTTCCAGGCGCTGGATAATTACGAAGGTAGCCGGGAGCATGAGATTATTGATGAATTGAAGCCGCGGCCTGACGAAAGTGTCATCAACAAGACCACTATCGGCGCCTTCGCCTCGACCGGCATCGATCATCTGCTACGCTCGCTCGGCAGGGATCAGCTCTATATGACCGGTGTCTCCACCAACATGTGTGTCGATACCACGGCGCGGGAAGCCGCCGACCGGGGCTATGGCGTGACATTGATCGAAGATGCCTGCGCCACCACCCACGAAGATCTGCACAACGCCACCGTGACCAATTTCCAGCGCCTGTTCGGACGGGTCATTTCCACCACCGAGGCCCTAAACGAGCTGGGGAACGAACAGGACAGCGCGGGGCAGCCCTCATAATGGCTGCAAATGGGGATCGGGGTGAGATCACCTTTGTCCTGGGCGGCGCCCGGTCCGGCAAAAGCAGCCTGGGCGAAGCCATCATTGCGCGGCAAAAGCGAGACGCGGTTTATATTGCCACGGCACAGGCACACGACGACGAAATGCGCCAACGCATCGCGGCCCACCGCAAACAGCGCCTGGATAGCGGCCAGTCCTGGCAAACCCAGGAAATTCCACTTGAGCTAGCCGCCTCCCTGCCGGTCTTGCTGGTATCCGAGGTACCGATTTTGATCGACTGCCTGACCTTGTGGCTAAGCAACATCATGCTGGCCGAGCGGGATACGGAGGCTGAAATCCAGGCCCTTGCGGCCGCCTTGCCCCTGGCCCGCGCGCCAGTCGTTCTGGTTTCAAACGAGACCGGTCTGGGCATCGTGCCCGAGAATGCCCTGGCAAGACGTTTCCGCGATTATTCAGGCATCATGAATAAGGAAATCGCCACCCTTGCCGACAATGTCCTGTTTGTCGCCGCTGGGCTGCCCTTGGTCATGAAAGGCCGCAATCCGGCATAATGGCGGGGCTACCCAGCACGCCCCAATGAGGCCATCAATTCGCGCCATTCCCGTGGCGCCAGGCCGCTGTCCTTAACCGTGACATCCTCACCCGCCAGCAGCCGCTTGACCACGTCCAGCCCGGCGGCGGATAGATGCACACTGCCCATGCGGTAATCCTCGAACGCTTCCGCTGTTAGCGGCACCCAGGCCCGCAACGCCTGCATCATCGCTTCGGCGTAGACCCGTATCTCATATTGTGCATGAGGATCCGCCCGTAACGATAGGAAATGTAATAGATTATGGAGATTACACTTCCAGTACCATTCGGTATAAATATTGAGCGGCAGGTTCATCCGCGCCAACTCCCGCGCCAGGCCCTGGCGGTTTGGATCGATGACATTACCTTCATCATCTTCATTCAGCATTTCCTGATAGTCGGCATAATTGCGCGCTGCATCTTCGCGCAGAATGTCAAGAACCCGGATCGCCTCATCGCCTTGCAGGACCGCGCCCCGGCCCTGGCGGTTATCCTGGGATTGCGCGGACAATTGATCCGGTGCCGGAATGTAGAACTCCCGGTTCAGAATGGAGTAACGGGCGGAATATTCATTGACCGATGCCGTGCGGTGCCGGATCCACTGCCGGGCCACGAAAACCGGCAGTTTGACGTGAAATTTAATCTCGCACATCTCGAACGGCGTGGTGTGGCGATGGCGCATCAGATAACGCAACAGGCCGCGGTCCTCACTCACCATGCGGGTACCCCGGCCATACGAGACCCTGGCGGCCTGCACCACGGCGGCATCGTCACCCATATAGTCGATGACCCGGATAAAGCCCTGATCCAACACCGGCAGCGCCCGATACAGCATGTCTTCCAAGGCCGGCACCGTGGCCCGCAAGGTTGGGACGGATGCATCGCGAAGCTGTTCGATTTCCTGTTGTTGCGCTTCACTTACCGGCATCGGGCTCTCCAAAGTTCTTCGACGGACACTATGTTCACTCCGGTGCCAACATACAGCGCCCCCGCCTTCGCGCCAACGACGACGCGCGGCCGGTCCGTCAAAATCACTGATTTGCAGCTATACCCTTTCAAAATCAACCAAAATGCCTATATTTGTGGTGCCGGCTTGTCTGGCTATGACGCTAAACGCTTTGCGGAATAAACGTAGCGGACCCGGGGGCGGTACCCGGCGCCTCCACCAGGAGCACACTGAACACCGAATCACGAGCCGTATGGCTTGGCAGTGTGCTGCTGATGGGGGCGAAATAGGATCGACGCGCGTAATAAAGGCACGGTTTGCGTTCGGCATGGCTCCACCGTTATCGGGCCATTTCTACAAGTGCCAATGATAATGAAATGGTGCTCGCTGCCTAATTAAAAGGTAAGCGCGGTTCGGGGGGCACCGGGCAACAGAAGCCCCCTACTAATTTACTGGACCCGCCCGCCGGCATGGGGTTATGTCCGCATAGCCGGATAAGTACGAAAATAAGGTGGGCCGGGATGGCGCAAGATCTGATGCAATATGGACAGATGGTTGAAGACAGCCTGCGTGGCGTCGTGCGCATGGCCCTTAACCGAGCCGCCACCGACGGTCTGTTGGGGGAGCATCATTTTTATATCGGCTTTAAAACCGAGTATCCCGGCGTGGATATCCCCGCTCATCTAGCCGCCCAATACCCTGATGAAATGACCATCGTCATTCAGCACAAATTCTGGGGTCTGGAAGTCGGCGAAGAAGCCTTTGAAATCACCTTGAGCTTCGGCGGTCAGGGCCAGCGCCTGTATATTCCCTTCCGGGCCCTGACTTCGTTCCTCGACCCTTCAGTGCAATTTGGCCTGCAATTCGGTCAACAGGATGACGATGACAAGACCGAAGCCAGCGAAGCACCGGCGGGCGATGCGCCCGAGCCGGCGCCCGATATTAATGCCGAGACCAAAGCCGAGCCAGACGCCGACAGCGGCGAGAATGGCGACAATGTGGTCACCCTTGATCAGTTCCGCAAGGATTAGGCGGGCATTCCCGATATGACCGCAATGGTCTTGGACACCGGCACCGATCATCTTTTGGCGCGCCTTGAAGATGGCGTTCTGGTTATTACCCTGAACCGGCCCGAATCCCGAAACGCCCTTTCCGATGAACTATCCCCGGCGCTGCGCCGCATGCTGGCGGCGGCGGCCACGGACGACAGCATCGGCGCCCTGGTATTGACCGGCACCGGCAGCGCATTTTGCGCCGGTGGCGATGTTAAGGGCATGGGTGGTAACTCGAGCAAGAAGAGCATGACGGCGGAAGAACGCATCGCCGATCTGCAACACCGCCAGCGGGCCCTGACCGGTGCGCTTTTTACCCTGCCGCAACCAACCATCGCCGCCCTGCCCGGCCCTGCCGTCGGCGCCGGCCTGGCCATAGCGCTGGCCTGTGATATCCGCATCGCGGCGGCCTCGGCCTTTGTCTCGACCGGCTATCGCCGGGTGGCGTTGAGCGGCGACTACGGTCTGTCCTGGACCATGACCAGATTAGTCGGCACCGCGCGGGCGCGGGAGTTCATGTTCTCCGGCGAGCGGATCGAAGCGGAGCGCGCCGAACGGGTCGGCCTGGTCAACCGGGTCGTACCTGATGATGAACTCCAGGACGCGGCCATGGCCATGGCCAGATCTTTCGCCGACGGTCCCCGCGTGGCACAACGCCTGATGAAGGAAAATCTGGAATTGGCCATGCAGACGGATTTTTTCACCGCCCTGGACAACGAGGCGGAACAGCTGGTCAAAGCCTCGGCCCACCCCGATCATGGTGAAGCCGTCCGCGCCTTCATCGAGAAACGCCAGCCCGTGTTCAGCAAACCGGACAACGTTGATTAGTCCAACGCAATGAAAGTCGAAATTGCCAACCTCGAACAGGGCGCGCGCCAGGCACGCGGCATCGCGGTCATTATCGATGTCTTTCGCGCCTTCACCACCGCCGCGCATGCTTTTGAGCGGGGCGCGAAAGAGATCCTGATGCTGGGCGATGGGGACACGGCCCTGGCATTGAAGGCCTCCGGACGGGCCGATCTGTGCATGGGCGAGGCCGAGGGGCGAAAGGTTGACGGTTTCGACTTTGGCAACTCCCCGCATGCGGTCTCCCAGGCGGATTTATCAGGCAAGGTATTGGCACAGAAGACCTCCAATGGCACCCGTGGCCTGCTTGCGGCGACCGGGGCGGAGGAGATTTATACCGGCGCCTTCGTAACAGCGGCAGCGACGGTGCGCTGTATTCGGGCCCGCGGTCCCGAAACCGTCTGCATCGTGGCCATGGGGGCGGCGGAACGTCCCGCGGCCGAGGACGAAGTCTGCGCGCTGTACCACCGGGCGCTTTTGCAAGGCCTGTCGCCGGACAAAGAAGCACTGAGGACATTAGTCGCTTCATTGGTCCCGCCGGCAAACCAGCAGCTGGTCGCCAGCGGTGATTATCCCCCCGAAGACCGCGACCTTGCCCTGGCGGCGGACAGCATGAACTTTGCCATTCGCGTCGTAACGGAAGACGGCATGCTGGTCGCGCGCCCTGAGTTTCCGCCCGAATTTCCAGGCGCATAGCCGATCCGGCGCCAGCAAACGGTTCAGATTAGCCGCGACATGATCTAGTATCGCGCCATGTCAATAGAACCCGATATCCCGTCACCCGACGCGGTGATCAAACCGCCACGGGAGAGAGCACCCGCCGGCGCCATTGATTGCCATGCCCATGTTTTTGCCGCCCCCGACGCGCACTATCTAAGTCCCAATCGGGCCTACACGCCGCCGGAAGCAACCTTGGCATCCTATCAAGCGATGCTGGCCAGCCTGGGCATCCAGCGCGGCGTGATCGTCCAACCCAGCCTCTATGGCACGGTCAATGATTGCAGCCGCGAGGCGGTCGAGGCCATGGGCGACAATGGCCGCGGTGTCGCGGTGATCGATCAGAATGTGGCCGAGGCCGAACTGCAGCGCCTGCACCAGGCAGGCTTTCGCGGCACCCGCTTTAACTTCGTCACCGACGGTGGCATCGATTTGCGCGAGCTGGAAGCGGTCGCCGAGCGGATCAAGGATCTGGGCTGGCACATCCAATGCTTTATCGACCGCCATACCTTGTTGGAGTTGCTGCCGCGCCTGAAGACCCTGGAGGTGGATCTGGTGTTCGATCATCTGGGGCAGCCAGATCCCCAAGGCGGCATTGATCAACCGAGCTTCCGCGCGCTGCGTGATATGTTGGCCGGCGGGCGGGCCTGGACCAAGATATCAGGCGCCTATCGCGTCGATCATGCCGGCGCGCCCTGGCCCATCGCCGACCAGTTTGCCGAATGCCTGGTCCGCGAGGCGCCGGACCGTCTGCTCTGGGGCAGCGACTGGCCGCATCCGCACATTGATCCCTCGCCCATGCCCAATGATGGTGATCTGTTTAACCGTCTGCTGGCCTGGACCCCGGACGAGGCCGTGCGCAAAAAAATCCTGGTGGATAACCCGAGCCGTTTGTACGACTTCGGGCCGGTTTGATCACGCGGCGGCGCCATGCCTTGTTAAGCCGGCGCCACGCGCCCGGCGGCATTCCGACGGCGCCACGAAATTGCCGTGTAAGGTGGCTTTGGTCCGCAAAGCCCGATGCCTGGGCCGTCTCCGCCAATGATGACCCCGCAGCGATCAGTGCTTGAGCATTTTCCAGCCGGCGCATGGTCAAGAAACGGTATGGACTAACACCAAAAGCCGCACGGAATTGACGCGCCAGCGCCCACCGGTCATGCCCGGTGACGGTTTCCAAATCCCGGCTGCCGACATCACCTTCAATACTGGCGGCTAGTAGATCACGGGCCTTGCCGACCGCCTGTTGATCAACCTTGAATTCGGTGTTCACGGCCCCGGATATCCGCTCCAAGGCAGTGGCGAGCGCCAGCACCATGTCAATGCCTTCCAGGTCGCAGATCGCCTCGTTCATGCGGGAGAGAAAGCCGCCAATAGCCGCGCGCAGGCCACGGTCATCGCTGACCGCATCGGCGACGAAGGGCAATCCACGGCCCGCGACGGCATCGCGGATCAGGCCCGGATCAAGATAGAGGATACGATAGCCAAAGCCCTGTTCGGTTCCCGCCCGCCCATCATGTAATTCATCGGGATGCAGAACATATACCTGGCCGGGCAAGCTATGAAAGGTGTCGCCCCGGTAGCTAAATGACTGCACACCCAGGGTCGTGATGCCAATGCCATAGGTATCGTGGCGATGTGGTGCAAAAGGCCGCCCCTTGAAGTAGGCCTGTAGGCGCGCCATGCCCCGCGCGGAAGGCGCGGTCACGATTTGATCAGCTAAATCAATCCCAGCCTCGCACGAATGTTCAAGACCGGGTTGGCGTCGCAATGGTTTAGTGCCTGCCATAAGTCGGGCATCCCCAGTTTCTTCCCCGCCCGGACCGGCATAGCATTTCCAGAAGGCTTCAACCATGGTTGAAAATGTCATTCTCCTGCTGCTGGCGGCCATTCCGCTAATGGGCAGTCCCGGTCCGGCGACCTTAAGCACGGCGGCGGCGGCGTCCGTCTTTGGCATCAAACGCAGCCTGCCATATCTGACCGGTATCATGTTGGGGACCGCGACCGTGATCGCCATTGTCGCGACGGGGATTACCGGCGTGCTGTTTGCTGTCCCCGGCGTCTTGCCAGTGCTGACGGTTGGCGCATTCGGCTACATTCTCTACCTCGCCTACAAGATCGCCACGGCGCCGGTCCTGTCCGAGGCAACCGGGAATGCGGCCCCGCCGACCCTGCTTGGCGGATTGTTTCTAGGCATCAGCAATCCGAAAGCTTTCGCCGCCATTGGCGCGGTCTTTTCCAGCTTTGTCGTGATGCCGGGGGAACCGGTTCTTGACGCGGTTGTTAAATTCACGGTGATGCTTGCCATTGTCACGCCAATCAATATCTCCTGGCTGCTGCTAGGCGCATCGCTATCCCGTATCCTGCGTCACCCCCGTACCGGGCGCGCCATAAATATCGTCTTCGCGGTCCTGTTGGTGCTCTCCGTCGCGCTGGCCGTCTTGGTCTGATGCGCCCTATTCGTGAACGTCCGTGTGATAGGATTTAGAAATCACGCACCAGCCATCCGAGGTTCGCATCAGGGTCAGATAGTCGGTGAAATAGCGCGGCGGAATGGCGCAATTGACCACCGCATGCGCCGTATCAGGGCCGGATTTGTGGATCGAGACGATGCGGTCGTGACGCTTCAGGCCCTGGCTGCGGGAAGAGTCCCGGCTGCCGATCAATTCGAAATACTGCGCCCGGGACATATCGGTGATGGCCGCGCCGTCGGTCGAATACAGATGGGAGTCGGGATGAAACACCCGGGCGAACTTTTCCAGGTCGCCATCATAAAGGCCGTCGAAATAGTCCCCTAGTAGGGCCGTGATTTCCGCAATACTGGGATCGTCAAAATTACCGCTCATTACCGCTTCCTCTTCATACAGGCCTGTCACCCTGGACCACGGCACGGTGGACGATGCGCCGCTCCTTGGCGGCATCATAGCCCGTTACACAATGCACCGTGCAACGGTTGTCCCACATCAACACATCATTGTCCCGCCAGCGGTGGCGGTAGATATATTTCGCCTGGGTGCCATGACGCTCCAGCTCGGCAATCAGCGCCTCGCCCTCCGCTCGCTCCATACCGACAACATGCGAGGTATGGTTGCCCAGATACAAGGCTTTGGCACCGGTTTCGGGGTGCGTACGGACCAGGGGATGCTCAACAGGCGGTGCGGCGGCGATTTCATCCGCCGTCGCCGCCCGTTCGTTGGATTTCTCCCGGCTGCGCTTCCAATCATGCACCACGTGCAATTCCAGCAGGCGCGCTGCCCGGTCTTCCTCCAAGTCGGCGTAGGCCCGCTCCATATCGGCAAACAGCGTATCGCCGCCTTCGCGTGCCACAGAAGGCGAGCGCAGAACCGTGAACATGGACGGCGTCGCGACATAGGATTTATCCGTATGCCAGACCAGGGTGCCGCGTTCAGGATGCACACCTGTGGTGTTTCCATTTTGATCCACGTTGCCAAAGACTTGAATTTTCGGCAGGGCGTCATGCCGCGTGCCGCGGTTAATATGGCCTTCCAGGGGACCGAAACGCTGCGCGAAGGCAAGCTGGCGGGCGTCGTCCAAATGCTGGCCGCGAAAGACCAGAACTTTGTGGCGGATCATGGCCTCGCGGATCGCGGCGAAGGTTTCCTCCGCCACAACGCCGCCAAGGTCAACGCCGCCGATCTCGGCCCCGAAGCCGCTGTCTTCCGCCTTGATAATGAACTCCGTGCCGTTCATAACCCTCCCCCATCCCCGTTCGGGAGTTAGAATGCGGCAGCTAAACGGCGCTGGCAAGTCAGACAGAATCAGGCGCGCGCGGGCAGGGTGCGATTATCGCCGCGCCGGGTTAGAGCGATTTTCAATTACTCGGAGTCGCTCTCGCGACGTAAGTAATTGGTTCAATTGCTCGATTCTTAAGTGTCTGAGTGCATTTTTTTCAAATGCGCTCTAGGCGGAACCGCGCTGGCAGTGATGAAATGGCCCGGACCGGCGGGACAGTTATCGGCCCACCGCCACCGTCTCGACAAAGTCGTCCACGTCAGCACCGAGGCGCGTGGCGATTTGCGACAATTCGGCGGCGGCGCCACCGATCTGCACCACCGCTGATGACGATTCCTGGGCGCCGTCGGCGACAGCGGCAATGGACGTCGCGACGGAGGAGACGCCATCCACCGCCGTCTGAACGTTGCCGCTGATTTCCGTCACCACGCCGCGCTGTTCCTCCACCGTTTGGGCGATCAGCGAGGTTCCTTCGTTCATTTCCAAGATCATTTTGCTGACCATGGCGATGGCGTCGACCGCCTCGCGCGCGCCACGTTGCATATTCTCGACTTGTTTGCCGATATCCTCGGTGGCGGTAGCGGTTTGGTTGGCCAGGTTCTTCACCTCGTTGGCAACCACCGCAAAGCCCTTGCCGGCGTCTCCCGCGCGGGCCGCCTCAATCGTGGCGTTCAGTGCCAAAAGGTTGGTCTGCGAGGCGATATCGTTAATCAAGGAGACAACCTCGCCAATATTTTCCGCCGCCTCAAACAGCGTTTTGATCGTGACATCGCTTTCTTCGGCGCGATGCACCGCCTTGTTCGCCATCTCCGCCGAACGCTGCACCTGGTCGGACACCTCTCCAAGCGAGGCGCTGAACTCCTCGGTTGCCGCGGCCACGCCGGAGACATTGGCCGTGGCCGTCTCCGCGCCCCGGCTAACCGCCGTGGCCTGATCGGATGTATTGTGCGCAGTATGCCCCAGTGTGTCGGACGTCGCCTGCAACTCGGCGGCGGCGGCGGACATGGATTGGACGACATCCTTTAACTTGTCACCCATATGCGTGGCTTCATCGGCAAAGGTTTCGGTTCGACTGGCCATGGCATCAAGACCCGTGTTGAGGGCCTTGGCCCGGTCAACAAAGCTGCCCCGGATGCCGGTGAGAAGAATGTGACGGTAGTATTCGCCCTTTGACGCCTTCTGCATGGCGGCGCTGGATTCCCTGGTGAACACTTCCACCTGGTCCATCAGCCGGTTGATGCTGCGCATCAGCTCGGTAACGGGGCCGCTGCCCTCGATCCGCAGTACCCGGGCGCCCAGATCACCATTGGCGGCTCGGTCGGCGACCTGGGCCGCCTTGCCGATGCTGCCGGTCATCTGCCGCAGCACCAGGTACCCGGCCGCGGCAAGTACCGCGAACGCCAGGCCGTAGGCGGCTTGTAACCAATCCCGCGACAACAGACCCATTACTGAAACCGCAAGACCCAAGAGACCGTTGCTCACGATCGCGATGCTGGCCGTTCGCAAGTTGGAAAGGCCGCTAACTCTATGCAATGTCATGGTGTCCGCCCCGCGCTCTACAATGTCTGCAGCGAAAATACGAGCCGGTCATAGTCCAAACCCTGTTGACCGACAAATTCACCAAACATATCGCCGGCGGAATGCATGCCGTCCTTTCGATTTTGGAAGCGGCCCTCCTCTTGCAAAAGGCCCGCGTAAAGCGGCTTGACCTTTTCCAGAGCCAACGGGTTCGGCACCCGGCGGCTGGAATGATAGCCGTTGATCGTGCCGTCCTCGGTATAGCTGGCCGTTACATGGGCAAAGACCCAATAATGATCGCCATTCTTGGCCCGATTGATGACGTAGGCGAATATTTCCGCACCTTCGGCAATGGTGTCCCAAAGCAGCTTGAAGACACAGCGCGGCATATCGGGATGCCGGATGATGCTATGGGGCTGGCCCAGCAACTCCGCCTCGGTAAATCCGGCTATCCGCATGAACACATCGTTGGCGTATTCAATGCGTCCCTTCAGGTCGGTTTTGCTGACGATGATTTCGTTTTTCGCGAAGGTGCGTTCAACACCCGTAAGGTGCACAGGCTTACTCATTTTACATATCCCTATCAATAAACCCGATGCACATGCATGACAGGATTTATTAGCGTTTTTTGCAGTTCAAAATATTATTGGGGATATTTGTATACAAAACGTAAAATTTGTAACCGCATTGTGTTCTATGCTCGAAAGACCGCGCCAAACGGCGCAGCGCCGACGATCGCCGCATCGCGATCTGGCGTATTATCCCCCAAACAGCTTCTTATATTTCTCCTCGAAGACCGGCCAGACTTCCGGGTTCAACAAGCGCGGCGGACGGCGGCCGGCGAAGATTTGCAATAGCTGCTCACCCGCGTAAGTGCCCATCAGGTGTCGGGATTCGTGCGTCACACCCGCCGTGTGCGGACTGGCCAGGACGTTGGACAGGCTCAACAACGGATGATCGGAGGCGGGCGGCTCCACGGCCCAGACATCCAGGCCGGCGGCCGCCAGATGGCCGCTATCAAGGGCCGCGAACAAGGCCGCCTCGTCATGAATGCCGCCACGGGCGGTGTTGATGAAAATGGCGCCGGGCTTCATCTGATTGAAGGATTTATGGTTCAGAAAATCTTCCGTCTCCGCCGTGCGCGGGCAATGCACGGTGATGTAATCCGCCGTTGCCAGCAGATCATCCCACGATGCCTTGATGGCGCCGCGTTCCGCGAAGTCACCGTCTTCGAGATAGGGGTCAAAGGCCAGCACCCGCATGGAGAACAAGGTCCCGCAGAGCGCGGCCACGCGCCGGCCAACATGGCCCAAGCCGATGATGCCGACGGTCTTGCCGTGAATATTGCGGCCCATGAAGGCATTGCGCTCAATGCCGTCCTGGGCCCGCATATACTGATCGGTCTCGCCCACGCGCTTGGACAGGCTAAGCATCAGGGCAAGGGCATGTTCGGCCACCGCCTCGGCGTTGCCGCCGGCCTGATTGACCACCAGGACACCGGCCTTGGTGCAATCGGCCAGATCAATCGTATCGGTGCCCGAGCCCATGGACGAGACCACCAGCATATTGGGGCAGCGGCCGAGAAATTCGCCGTGGGCAAAAAACTGATCGGGCAGTTCATCCCGCGTGGCGCGGATCTGATAGCCATGAGCCCCTGAAAGTGCCTGCCAATTCTCGGCATCTGTGGAGCCGAGCTCCAGCCTCTGCACTGAGATGGAGGGATCGCGGGCCAGGACCTCGGCGGTTACCGGGTGGGCGAACTTTTCAAAATAGACGATGCGCTTTTCAGCATTGTTTTCAACTTCTGACATTTGCTTCCGTTACTTCTCTTCAGTTCTAGACAGTTTGTTCCAATCATAGGCCAAGGGTTGTTTCGCGGCAAAGCGGGCGATGGCGTCCGCATGATAATCGCTATCGAAACAAACCGCCTGGGCCGAGGCTTCCATCTCGGCCATGGAGCGGTAGTCCTGGTGCAGGGATTGATTGACCAGGGCCTTGGTCGCTGCCTGCGCCACCTTGGAACCAACTGCCAGGCGTCCGGCCAGGGCGCGGGCCTGCGCCATCAGCTCAGCAGGTTCGCAGACTTCCAATACAATGCCCAAATCCATGGCCTCCACTCCGCCAATGGCCCGCGCGGTGCACATCAATTCCTTGGCCCGTTGGCCGCCGACCATGCGCGGCAGGGTATAAAGCATCGCCATGTCCGGGATCAGGCCGATGCGGCCGAAAACGGCGCAGAATTGCGCCCGTGACGTAGCAATGATGAAATCCGCCACCAGGGCCAGGGAAAAACCACCACCATAGGCCGGGCCGTCCACCGCCGCGATTACCGGGCAGTCCAGATTGTACAGCGGTTCCAGCCAGGCATGCACGTCCAGCACGCGGCTGCGTACTTTATCGGCCTTGCCCAGGCCGCCCGCCATGGCCTTGGTATCGCCGCCGGCGCAAAACACGCCACCGGAGCCGGTGATAATCAGGGCCTTGATCTCGTCATCGCCACGGACGGTCTCGATCATCGCGGCGATTTCGTCCCGTACCTGTAGGCTCAAGGCATTGCGCGCCTCTGGCCTGGTCATGGTAAAGGTGGCAATGCCGTCGACGATTTCCAGGGTGCTGTGTGGGTCGCTCATGGCGTCTCTCCTCTAACATTTTTTTGCCAGCATAATGCAGATATGCCGACCGCTGGCTTTTTTTCCTCGTGGGGCA
Organism: Rhodospirillaceae bacterium; assembly: GCA_018701215.1. GTDB lineage: Bacteria > Pseudomonadota > Alphaproteobacteria. The sequence continues at coordinate 15,951 of JABIWH010000017.1, read as the reverse complement.
ATTTTTTGCTGCGGAGCGTTATGATGCACTGGTCTGGCCAAAGCCGAATTTACCTTCCTCCAGGCCCAGGCTTTGGCTACCATTCCACGGTGTTCGTAACCTGTATGGGAGTGACCGGGCCATGGCCGATAAACGCCGTAGTTTTTATGGTTGGGGATTTGAGCAAGACGCTGTCTCGGTCGACGAGATGGCTTGGTTCGAAGGCACCTGGGCAAAGCTGTTTAAGGTCGATGGTTTCGAGCCCGCGCCAATGCCCAGCGAGAGCGAGATCGACCTTCGCGCCCCCCGCATGGCCATTCCGAAAACCTTGCAGGCATTTTGCACGGCGGAGAAATACGACCGTCTGTTCCACAGTTATGGCGCCTCGGTACATGATTTGGCGCGGATGATCCATCACCGCGACTTTTCCAATCCGCCTGATGCCGTGGCCTATGTGCGCGATGAAGCCGATATTCAGGCGGTGCTGGATTGGTGCGGCAGCAATGATCTCGCCGCAATCCCGTTCGGTGGCGGCTCCTCCGTCGTTGGCGGCGTCAATCCGCCCAGCGATGAGCGTTACCGGGGCACGGTAACCATCAACCTTGGCAAATTGAACAAGGTTCTGGAAATCGATAAAACCTCGCAAGCCGCCCGCGTCCAGGCCGGCGTCCTGGGACCGGATCTGGAAAACCAGCTGCGCGCTTCCGGTCTGACCATGCGCTTCTTTTTGCAGGCTTGGGAGTTTTCCTCCCTGGGCGGCTGGATCGCCACCCGGGCGGCCGGCCATTTCGCCACCGTCTACACCCAGATCGACGACCACGTGGAAAGCCTGCGCGTAGTCACGCCCGAGGGCCTGATCGCTTCGCGCCGGGTCCCTGCCTCGGGCGCCGGGCCCAATCCCGACCGGCTGTTCCTCGGCTCGGAAGGCACGCTGGGCATCATTACCGAAGCCTGGGTGCGCCTGCACCGCCGCCCGACCATCCGGCTGGCCACGACGGTGCGCTTCGGCGACTACGAACAGGCGGTGGCGGCGGTGCGCGAGATCACCCAGGCCGGACTGTACCCGGCCAATGCGCGTCTGCTCGAGCGTTCGGAAGCCGCCTTTACCGAGGCCGGCGACGGCAGCGCCGATGTGCTGGTGCTGACATTTGAATCCGCCGATCATCCGTTGGAACCCTGGATGGACCGGGCCCTGGAAATCTGTGGTGATCATGGCGGGGAATGGGATAGCGAAGCCCTGAGCCAGGCGGAGTCACAACGCAGTGGCGCGGCGGGCAATTGGCGTAACAAATTCCTGCGCGGGCCGTATCTGCGTGAACATGCCATCGCGCGGGGCGTCATGCGCGACACGGTGGAAAGCTGCATCACCTGGGACCGCTATCTGGATTTCCAGGATCAGGTCAAACGCCGAACGCTCGAGGCGATCCGCGAGGTCACGGGCCGGGAGGGCACCTGCACCGTACGCTTTACCCACCTATATCCTGACGGACCGGCGCCGTATTTTACCTGGCATGCCCTGGGCGACAAGGCAGCCTTGGTCGAACAATTCTGGGCCATCAAGTCGGCCGCCTCGCAGGCCATGATCGATGCGGGCGGCACCATAACGCACCACCATGCCCTGGGCCGGGATCACCGCACCTGGTACGATCAGGAACGCCCCGATCTGTTTGCCGAGGGTATCAAGGCGGTGAAACGGCGGTTCGACCCGAAAGCCGTGCTCAACCCCGGCATTCTGGTGGACCCGGATTAGATAAATAGATGGGACAGTTCATCTAATTCGTCGCCATGCGCGCTCATCATCGGAGCCCGATTCAAGTAAACTGTCCCATTTATTGTCCGTTATTGCCAGGGAGGTGGATTACCAAAATGACCTGGTTTCCATGGCAATTCCCACGACAACAATCAGGTACATAAAACAATAAGCGCCACACGAGTACACCAATGCAATTCTCTTATTTACAAGACCATAGAGCAAACCAATGATTGCGATCAAAAGGTATGCGGCCCACGTTATAAGCGACAGGCCATCAATATGATCCGTATGGGTATGCCAAATTTTTATTGCTTGCGGGAACGTTGCAACCGCTCCTAAAACCCCTGCAGTCCCGTAAATAACCTCCAACGCGGATAGAAATCGGTTCCTAGTCACGGAAATTACCTCCCGAAATGCAATTGAATTGATCAATTCCAGATGGAAAATCAGTGACAGTTCTTATTCCATATATTTGTGCCATGCCAACGTACCATTCGTTCCGAATTTAATATCCGCAGCATACCTTGCTCGCGTGACGGAACCTTTAACTTAAGTCATGATAGTCATATATCGTTATTTTACTGAGTGTTATTTCGTTTTCATAATTTTTCACATTAAAAAACACAAAATGCTGCGTCGCGTTTACCCGAAGCACGGGCTTCAGGGGATGGCGGCGCGGCAGGGTGGATTTCGCCCGTATTTCAGAGGGGGAACGCCGGCGGTTCGTAACCGCGTGCTATATGGCGCGGGCGTGGGCCGGTTTGTCCGGGTCGGGTGCGTGATATTGATCAAAGGCGGCGCAGGCCATGCGCACCAGCATGCGCCCCCTGGGCAGAACGTTGACCTGCCAGCCATCGACCGTCACCAGATCATCGGCAATCAATGGATTTAGCTTTTCCATATCGCCGGCAAGGCTTTGTACCGCAACACCGTGCAGGTCACAGATCGCTTCCAGATCGATTTGAAAATCACACATCAAACGCTCGATAACGTCCGAGCGTAAACGGTCTTGATCCGTCAGACCGACGCCCCGCGCGGTGGCCAGGCCACCGTCCTTGATGGCCTTCATATAGTCCCGTGCCGAGTGCCTATTCTGGATAAAGCCGCTGGGCAGGGTGGAGATGGCCGAGGCGCCAAATGCCAGCAGGGTCTTAGCGGTATCGGTGGTGTAGCCCTGGAAATTCCGATGCAGGCGGCCTTCACGTTGGGCCACATCCATCTCCGAGCCAGCCTTGGAGAAATGGTCCAACCCGATATGTACATAGTCGGCGGCGTGCAGCCGTTCCAAGGCCTCGTTGAACAGATTCAGGCGCTCTTCCGCGTTGGGCAGATCGCCTTCCTTGATCAGCTTCATATGCGAGAACATCCAGGGCACATGGGCATAGCCGAACAGGGTCATCCGCTCCGGCTTCAGGCCGACGGCCAGATCAGCGGAGGCGCCGAATTGCTCCTGGCGCTGCAAAGGCAGGCCGTACATCAGATCCAGGTTCAGATCGGTGATGCCGCCCGCACGCAGGTTCTTCACCGCCTCGGCCACCAGCTCGTAGGGCTGTACCCGGTTGACCGCCTTTTGCACCGTGGCATCGAAATCCTGTACCCCGATCGAGGTGCGGTTGACACCCATGTCCCGGGTCAAAGTGACGATATCTTCGCCTGAAATGACGCGGGGGTCCATTTCCACCGCGATTTCGGCATCGGGCAGGAAATCAAAATGTTCGCGCAATTTATCCATGATCCGGGCCATGCGCCCAGGCCCGATGGAACTGGGCGTGCCGCCGCCCCAATGTACCGCCGCAGCTTTTGGCCGCACGCTCAGATGCGCCGCCGCCCGGTCTATTTCGTGACAGACAAGATCGGTATAGGTCTCGAAGGTATTTTGATGCCGGCCAACTTGGGTATTGCAGCCGCAATACCAACACAATACCTCGCAAAACGGTACGTGGACATACAGCGAAACCGCGCCGTCCCGGCCCACCTCGCCCAGCCATTGGGCATGCCGTGCCTGGCCGACCTCGTCGGTAAACTGCACGGCGGTGGGATAGGACGTATAGCGCGGTACGCGCTGGTCATATTTCAGAAGGATCGACGAATCCATAGCTCTCTAAGTCCAATTAATTTGCGCCAACACATTCCACGCTACCTTGCCAACTGCAAGCCTTAATCGTTCAAATCAGCCGATTGTGACCAATTGTCCTGCCTCAGGTAAAGGGATGGGGCACCACGCCAAAAGCCCAGCCATGCAGAAAAAACAACAGAAAATACAGCACCGCCCCAATAGCCATCCGGCCCCAGCCTATTTCCGCCAATGTGACTTTTGTCCGGCCTTGCAGAATGGCGGCAAAGGGCAGCCAGGACGTCTGGTCGGCGAAACGGGACCAATCCTTGGGATATTTAAGCGCCCGTTTGGCGTCGATTTGCCTTGGCCCGATCAGGGACAGTGCGAGGAAGCCGCCGAAAAAAATCAACGAAGCCAAATCGCCATTGGCCAGGATATGACAGCCGGACCACAGGCTGACCGCGACCAGAAACGGATGCCGCGTCACCTTGATGATCCCGCCCGATGCCTGCACCCGGGCCAAGGATTTTTCGCCTCCCGCCGCCGTCGGGTTCGGCGTGGTAAAGGCCAGCACCATCAGCACCGAGGCGAGCAGCATCGCCGAGAGCGAGACGTGCTTCAGGCCCTTCAGGTCGGGCCATATCTCCACTTGCGGCGCGGAACCGTAGGAGAGGATGACCCAGAACAGCGCCCCTGCCGAGACGACGGAGAAAAGCCCCATATAGACCCCCTCGCCCAGTCTGGCGACCAGAACGCCACGCAGCCGCGTGCCTGAGATCAGGGCATGTATGGCAAAAAACAACAAGCTGGCCAAAAACAGGCTTAGCATGGCAGAGTCCCAATTGATTACAGTCGTGATTGCTATTACCGGTCCGCGTTCGTTCAATGGAAGGGCTTAACAATGTCCCATGTCAAATATATCGACAAAACCCGCGATTACTACCTCAGCCAAGGCTATGAAAAACCCTATGCATGGGCGCATTTCGATGACGTGCCCTTCGCGCGCCTGAACAAACCGTTGTCAGAGGCGCGGATCTCGCTGGTGTCAACTTCGGACGTTACCGTGCGCGGTAGCGAGGATGGCGGCAATCATGCCGACGAATTATTTACCGGCAATGTTTATTCCATCCCCGCCGGCACACCCACCGATCAGCTTTACAGCCGACAGGACCATTACGATAAATACGCCACCAATCTGGACGACGTGGACAGTTATTTCCCCATCACCCGTCTGCACGAAGCCGCCGCCGCCGGGCGCATTGGCAGCGTGGCGGACCGCGTGCATGGCGTCTTCACCGCCTACAGTCAACGCCGGACTTTGACTGTCGATGGCCCCGAGGTGCTGGCCCGCTGCCGCGAGGACGGCGTCGATGCGGTTGTCCTGACACCGGTCTGACCGGTTTGCCATCAGACCGTGAGTCTGACCGCACGCTATCTGGAAGAAAACGGCATCCCCACCGTGCTGATCGCCAACGCCCGGGACATCGTCGAATATTGTGGCGTCGCCCGCATGCTGTTCGTTGACTATCCCCTGGGCAATCCCTGCGGCCGGCCATTCGAGATCGAGGAGCAGCGGCAGATTTTTGACTTGGCCCTGGATCTCTTGGCCGATGCAACCGAGCCCCGCAGCACCGTTGTCGCACCTCAGAAGTGGCCCGGCGGCGACGATTGGAAACGCCTGATCTTCTCGGAAGAACAACCCTTCCTGGATGAGAACGCCCACAACGACTGGCTCAAGGCGAAACAGCGCTACAAGGATTTAAAAGAAGAAGGCAAGGTCTAGTGTCCGATACTGAAGCAGAAAATTTCGACGTCGTCATCCGCGACGGCCAGCTAATCGACGGTACCGGCGGGCCCGCGCGGGCCTTGGATGTGGCGATTTCCGGCGAACGGATCGCCGCCATCGCGGCGCCCGCTGACAGCGGCCATTGGTGGGGTAAGTTGGAGATTGATGCCTCGGACCGGGTGCTGGCGCCGGGTTTCATCGATGTCCATACCCATGATGACAACGCGGTATTGCGCGATCCCGCCATGGCGGCCAAGATCAGCCAGGGCGTGACCACGGTGGTCGTCGGAAATTGCGGCATCTCACTGGCCCCGATCACCGATATCGACCCGCCGCCGCCGCTGAACTTGCTCGGGGGCCGGGAATATTTTCAATTTGCCACCATGGCGGCATACCTCGCCGCCGTGACGGACACCAGGCCCAGTGTCAATGTTGCCGCCCTTGTCGGCCACAGCACCCTGCGGGCCGGTGCGATGGACGATCTCAAACGTGGCGCGACGGGCGATGAAATCGCGGCCATGCGCGAGAAATTGGCAGCATCCCTTGATGCCGGCGCCATCGGTCTCAGCACGGGATTGTATTACAAGACCGCCGCCGCCGCGGACATGGAAGAGGTCATTGCCCTGGCCGAAATACTGTCGGATCGGGGCGGCATCTACACCACCCATATGCGCGACGAAGCCAATCATATCATCGACTCTCTGACGGAAACTCAGACCACGGCACAACGCGCCAATGTACCCGTGGTCGTCTCCCATCATAAATGCTCGCAACCGGCCAACTGGGGCCGCAGCCCCGAGACCCTGGCCTTTATCGAAGAAGCGCGGAAAACCACCACCATGGGCCTGGACGCCTATCCTTATGCCGCCGGCTCGACAGTGCTGGATCCCGATTGGGTGCACGATCGGATCCGCATCATGATCACGAAATCCGAACCGCATCCGGAGGCCTCGGGCCGCGATATAGCCGACATCGCAAAAGATTGGGGCTGCTCTTTGAAGGAGGCCGCCGTCAAACTATCGCCCGCGGGCGCGATCTATTTTCAGATGGACGAGGCGGATGTGCAGCGCATCCTGGCTTATCCCCCAACCATGATCGGCTCTGACGGTCTGCCCCACGATGAACATCCCCACCCCCGCCTGTGGGGCACCTTCCCCCGGGTTCTGGGACATTACAGCCGCGACGAAGGCTTGTTCGATCTGGAAACAGCGGTGCACAAGATGACCGGTCTGTCGGCTCAAACCTTCGGTCTGAAAGACCGCGGCGTCGTACGCGAAGGCGCCTTTGCCGACCTGGTGGTTTTCAATCCTGCGACGGTCAAGGATTTGGCTACCTTCGAAAAACCGCTGCAACAATCCGCCGGCATTGATTATGTGCTGGTCAACGGCACCATGTCGTTGATGTTGGGGAATCTTTGCCCTGATCGGGCCGGCCAGGTGGTCCGGAACCATTAGCGCCATGATGCTCGACGCGGTCGAAACACCGGCGGTATTGATTGATATCGAAGTAGCCGAACGCAATATCCAGGACTGCCAGGATTATTGCGATGAACATGACATCGCCCTGCGGCCCCATATCAAGACCCACAAATTGCCGCGTCTGGCCCAGGCCCAAATCGATGCCGGCGCCATCGGCATCACCTGCCAAAAGATCGGCGAGGCGGAAGTCATGGCGGCGGCCGGTATCAAGGATATCCTGCTGACCTACAATATTCTGGGTCCAGCCAAATTGGCCCGGCTGCGGTGCCTGCATGATGCAATCAAACTGTCCGTGACCGCCGACAACCCAACCGTGCTGCGGGGTTTGAGCGAAGCCTTCGCGGATGCGGAATGGCCCCTGGCGGTATTGATCGAATGCGACACCGGCGGCAACCGCTGCGGCGTGCAATCGCCGCAAGCAGCCGTCGAACTGGCGGAACAGATCGGCCAGAGCATGGGTTTGCGCTTTGCCGGCCTGATGACCTACCCCAAGGCCGGCGGTACGGCGGATGTGCAGGCCTTCATGGCAGGGGCCAAGGCTCTATTGGCCGAGGCCGGCTATGCCTGCGCCACCATATCCAGCGGCGGCAGCCCCGATCTTCGTCAGGCCCATCTGGCCCCCGTGGTCGAGGAATACCGCGTTGGCACATATATCTACAACGACCGCTCGTTGTTGGCCCGTGGTGCCTGCAATTTGGGCGACTGCGCCCTGCACGTCCTGGCTACCGTGATCAGCACACCAACGCCGGAGAGAGCAATCATTGACGCGGGCAGCAAAATCCTGACCACGGATCTATTTGGCCTGGACGGCTACGGCGTGGTCATTGACCACCCGGCATTGGCGGTAGCCGCCCTGAACGAGGAACATGGCCACATCGATTGCAGCCGGGCGCCGGGAAGTCTATCGGTCGGCGACCGTATCCGCATTGTGCCGAACCATGCCTGCGTGGTCAGCAACATGGTTGATCACGTCTACCTGATGGACGGTGACGAGGTCTTTTCCGTCGAGGAGGTGGCGGCCAGGGGCATGGTTGTTTAGTTGATAATTCGGGCTGGCGAAGGCATGGGAATCCAGCTTAAAATACACATTAAGTTTTTTGCAACTGACGATGGGCGGTTTCATGAGTTGGTACGACTTGGCTTCCAACTTGGACGCCTTCGCGGATTTCGAGCTGCAATTTGACGCCGGTCTTATCGATCGGTTCGAACAAGCGGCAGGCTCCCGTCCCACGCGGCCCATCCGGATGCATACCCCGACATTTCGATCCTATGCCAGCGACGAAATTCAAGGCTGCGGCAAGAACAGTTTTCCCGCCTTTTCCATTACCGGCCCCGCCTGTGCCCTGAACTGCGATCATTGCCAGGCCAAGATTCTGGAGCCGATGATCCCCGCCACCAACCCCGATGAGCTCGACCGTAAGGTACGCGACCTGATCATGTTGCAGGATCTGAAAGGCTTCCTGCTCTCGGGCGGTTCCAACAAGCGTAACGAGGTGCCTTACGAGCGCTATTACCCTGCGGTGGAAAAGCTAAAGCGGGATTTTCCCTATCTGAAGATTGCCATGCATACCGCCCTGTTGGATGAAACCGGGGCCAAGGGCATGGAAAGCGCCGGTGTCGATGTTGCCATGACCGACGTCATCGGCCATCAGGACACCATCCGGGAGGTTTATCATCTGGAGCGCTCCATTGATGATTTCGAGGCTACCCTGCAGGCCCTGCGCACTACGGCCATGGATGTGGTGCCCCATATCGTCATCGGCCTGCATTACGGTCGGATCCTGGGCGAGCTTAACGCGCTGGAAATGATCGCCCGGCATGATCCCGACAGTCTGGTTCTGGTCGTTGTCATGCCCTTCTATGCACCAAAAGAGAAGGCCTTCGCCACCGTCGATCCCAGCGAAATCGGCGAAATTTTCTTGGCCGCGCGCGCGCGCCTAGGGGACAAACCCGTGCAACTGGGCTGTGCCAGACCGGCGGGTACGCACAAGATGATAACCGATACTTACGCGGCCATGGCGGGCCTGGACGGCATCGCCTTCCCCGCCGAGGGCGCCGTCGCCCTGTCGCGCGCCATCGGGCGGGCGGTGGATCAACAACATGCCTGCTGTTCCATGGTGGTAGACGGCGTGGGCGGCAAGATCACCTGCGCTGCCTGACGGTCATGGCAGCGGTTAGCAGCATTGAGGATGTGGATGTCGTGGTGGTCGGTCTGGGACCGGCGGGCGCGCTGGCCGCTGCCGGTGCCGCCGAAGCCGGCCTGAACGTAGTCGCGTTTGAACGCAAGAAGACGCCGGGCCAACCTGTGCAATGCGCAGAATTCGTACCCGCCATGCTCCATCATGAAACAGCCCATATTAAGGCAGTGACGCAGCAATTGATTTCACATATGCGCAGCTTCGTTGAAGGACAGCCGCCGGACGATACCGCTGACTTTCGCGGCCATATGATTGATCGTGACCGGTTCGATGCGCAAATGGTCGCGCAGGCTAGGGCCATGGGCGCCAGATGTGAAATAGGCATCGGGGTCGCCGCGATATCGGCGGACGGTATATTGCAAACCACCGACGGGCGCTGCTTTCGCCCCCGCGTTTTGATCGGCGCCGACGGGCCGCGCTCGATAGTGGGCCGCGCCATGGGTTCCCGCAATACGGAGTTGGTTGAAACCCGGCAGATCACGGTAGCATTGTTGCAGCCACTGAATGGCACCGACATATTTCTACGCGCCGATATTGTCGGCGGCTATGGCTGGTTGTTCCCCAAGGGCAGTTTCGCCAATCTAGGCCTGGGCGTTGTGCCCAACGAGCGTGACCGACTGAAACCACTGTTGCATCAATTGCACGGCGAGTTGCAGGAACAGGGCCGGGTCAGCGCGGAAATTATCCAGCATACGGGCGGTGCAATCCCCGTCGGCGGTATGATCAAGTGTCTGGGCAAGCTAGGTACGGTAGAGGTGTTACTGGCTGGCGATGCCGCCGGGTTGACCAATCCCATTCCCGGCGCCGGCATTCCCGCCGCAATCCATTCCGGCATGCTGGCAGGCGCGGCGTTACGCGGCTGGTTTGCCGGCGCGCCCGAGGCGCTGGCCGAATACGAAGTAGAACTCGAAGACTTGTATCAAACATCGCTGGAACGGGCCTGCCGAAGAAGGGCCGAAATGCTAAGCCAATATGACCATGGCGGGCGCCCGGACGCAGCCGCCTTGCGGCGAAGCTGGATCGCCTACGATGCGTATTGGGCCGCCTGAACGAGCAATAGGGAGAAAGCCGAAGATGTCCTGTTCGGAAATGCCGCAACAACCGGCTCTGGATTTTGTCGATGAAGCCGGCAAAGACATTAACCTGGCCAAGGAGATGCAGCCGCGCACGCCAAGCGCAGCACCCGCGGAAACGCGCAACGGTGGCCGCGTTAAGGGTAACGACATTAATGCCCAAGGCCTTTACCGGCCCGACTACCGCATCCTGACACCGAACATGCGCTCGCCGGAGTACGTGCAGATGTCCACGGCGGCGGCGATTACCTTGGGCGTCTTGCCGGGGAAGATGTACCGCACTTCATGTACCCGCTGCCTCAACCTGTTGCTGACCTATCCGGAAGGCTGTCGGGCCAATTGCGCCTATTGCGGCCTGGCCCGGCACCGCGAGGCGGAGCGCGATTATGCCGACCGCAATTTCATCCGCGTCGACTGGCCGGCGGTACCCTATGATGATGTCATCGACATTGTTGCCGCAGGCGGCGACGGCGGCCGGTTCCACCGCATGTGCATTTCCATGATTACCCACCCCAACTCCGATGCCGATACGGTGACGGTGCTGCGCCGCTGGACGGAGAAAATCAAGGATATCCCGGTCTCCATCCTCTCCAACCCCACCACCATGCAACGCCAGGACGTCCAGCAATTGCATGACCTTGGGGCCGAGATTTTTACCGTCGCCATCGATGCCGCCAACCCAGAGGTGTTTGATCGGACCAGGGGTTCCGGTGTGCAATCGCCGCACAGTTGGGAGAAATACTGGAGCGTCCTGGAAGATGCGGCGGATATATTCGGGCCTGAAAAATTCGGCGCCCATCTGATTGTCGGCATGGGCGAGAGCGAGCACGATGTCCTCAGCCAGGTGCAGCGGCTGCGCGATATGGGCGGGCATAGCCACATGTTTGCCTTCTTCCCCGAAAAAGGCTCGTTGATGGATCATCTGCCGCCGACCCCACGGGCGCAGTGGCGGCGGGTGCAACTGGCCCGCTATCTGATCGATTATCGCGGCGTACGGTTGGAGCAGATGCGCTTTGACGAAGCCGGCCGCGTTGTCGGTTTCGGCCTGCCGCAGGCGGACCTGGAGGCGGTAATCGATACCGGCGTCGCCTTTCGCACCTCCGGCTGTCCCGGCAAGGAAGGCGAGGATATTTCGGCCTGCGATCGGCCCTATGGCGACAGCCCGCCCAGCGATATCGCGTCCTATCCGTTCAAGCTCAACAAGAAGGACGTAGCTAAAGTGCGCCGGCAACTGGGGCCCTGCAACTGTTGAACCGGGCCGAATAGCATGGCCAAGACGGCGCGCGCCTTCCGGGTCATCGATACCGGCCTGCGTGACGCCCGCGCCAACATCGCCTTTGACCAGGCCTTGATCGATGCGCGCCTAGCCGGGAGCATTCCCAACACCATACGTTTTCTGCGTTTCCCCCCCTCCGCCCTGATCGGCGTGCATCAGGTTCTACCGCACGAGGTCCGCCTTGCGTATTGCCATCAACAGGGCATTCAAGTGGCCCGGCGCATCACGGGGGGCGGGGCGCTATTCATGGACGAGAGGCAGTTGGGTTGGGAATTGGTTTTTGACCGGTCGCTGTTTCGGGGGAGCCGTCCTGGCGCTGCCAGCTTGGCCAATATCAGCGCCCGCATCTGCAAGGCAGCGGCAGCCGGTCTCGGCCGCCTTGGTATCGCCGCCGAATTCAGGCCGCGCAACGATATCGAAGTGGCGGGGCGCAAACTCGGCGGCACCGGCGGTATCCACGACGGCCAGATCCTGTTTTTTCAGGGCACGCTTTTGATTGATTTCGATCCCTCCCGGATGATCGCGGCGTTGAAGACACCGGCCCACAAACTGGCCCGCCGCGACCTGACCGAGGCCCATGAACGGGTCGTCTGTCTGGCTGAATTGCTGCCCGGCGCCTTGCCCGATACGGCCGTGATACAACAGGCCCTGCTGGCGGGGTTCGCGGAGCATTTGGATATCGCGCCATATCCGGGCGAGATCACAATGGAAGAGGAAACCCTCGCCAACGAATTGCTGCGCGATGAAATAGGCCGCGATGATTTCGTCGACGGCATCGCCGTGCCTGAAAGCGGCGAGACCCATCTGAGCGCGACCCTGAACCTGGACGGCGGGGCCATCAGGGCGGATATCCGTGTCCCCGACGCACGCCGGGCCCGCATTCAGGATATTCTGTTGAGCGGTGATTTTTTCATCACGCCGCCAAGGGCGGTTTTCGATCTTGAAGCACGCCTGCGTGGCGCGGCCCGCGGGGAGGTCAGCGATATCATCACGCGGATGTTTGACGAAGGCGCGGTCGAGTGTCTGGAATTGGCGCCGGCGGATTTCTGCCGGACCGTAGACATGGCGTTCCGCCAACTCTCGATCGACAGCGGCGGCAAGGTTTTGCGCGGGCACCTTATTGGTGGGCCCGCACGGGACCGACCGACGTTAGTATTTCTGCATGACGCGCTGGGCTGCACCCGCTTCTGGCGCGGCTTTTGCCACCGCCTGAGTGAGCGCACTGGTCTGCCCGCGTTGGTTTATGACCGCCTTGGCGCCGGCTATTCCGACCCCCTGGAGCAACCATTTGAAAAACTCTACATGGCTGACGAAGCGCTTCGCTCGCTTCCCGATGTCCTGCGCGCGGGCGGGATCGAGGACGCCATCCTGATCGGTCATTCCGATGGCGGCACCATTGCCCTAACCTACGCCGGTGCGGCGCCCGATCAAATCCGCGCCGTTATCGCCATCGCACCGCATCTGTACCGCGAAGCCCGCACCCTTGACGCGGTGCGGGAGCGGATCGAGGAATTCGAGACCGGCGATCTAAAGGCCCGTCTGGCGCGTTATCACGGCGCCAAGACCGAAGTCCTGTTCCAGCGGCTGGTAACAAGCTGGACGGCGGCGGATGCACCGGATTGGGGTGTCGAGCCTTATGTCTCGAAAGTACGCTGTCCGGTTTTCGCTATCCAAGGCGCGGAGGACGAGTATTTCTCCGCCGCGCAGTTGGACGCGATCGAGGCCATTGTTAAAGGCGGTTTTGAGCGGCTGATAATTGACGAATGCGGCCACGTCCCCCAGCACAGCGCAACAGACGAGGTCCTGGACGCCATGGCTGAATTCATCAACCGCATCCAGACAAAATGATCCAAGTTCGGCTATGCGCCTGGAAATGAACCACGGGTCCGGTTTGCGAAAGCGACCAGCGACAGCATCACCGGAACCTCGACCAATACTCCCACCACTGTCGTCAGCGCGGCACCCGAATTCAGGCCGAACAGGCTAATGGCGACCGCCACGGCCAACTCAAAGAAATTCGATGTGCCAATCAGGGCACAGGGCGCGGCCACATTGAACGGCACCCGCCACAAATAGGCCGCGCCGTAGGCTATGGCGAAAATGCCATAGGATTGCACCAACAACGGCACCGCGATCAAGGCAATGAGCAGGGGGCGGTCCAGGATGACATGACCCTGAAAGCCAAACAGCAACACCACCGTGGCCAGCAGCGCGATTATCGAAAACGGTTTAAGCAGATCGGTGAAACGCGTAATGGCGGCGGCGGCGTCTTCACCGCGTTTGGCGTGGTTGGTCAATATTTGCCTTGTCACGGCACCCGCGATCAGGGGTATGACAACGTATAGGCCGACCGACAGTAGCAAGGTCTGCCATGGCACGATGATATCGGTGACGCCCAGTAACAATGCGACAAGGGGCGCAAACGCAAAAACCATGATGACGTCGTTCAGCGATACCTGGACCAGGGTGTAGGTCGGATCACCCCGGGTCAGCTGCGACCAGACAAAGACCATCGCCGTGCACGGTGCGGCGCCAAGCAGTATAAGGCCGGCGATATATTGTTGGGCATCGGCGGGCGCAATTAAATCAACGAACAAAACCTCGAAAAAAATGATGCCGAGGGCAACCATGGAGAACGGCTTGATCAGCCAGTTGACGGCGATGGTGATGATCAAACCTTTTGGACGGTCACCGATATGGCGAAGGCTGGCAAAGTCCACGTTCACCATCATCGGATAGACCATGCCCCAAATCAGCACGGCAACAACGATATTGACCGAGGCATATTCCAGACCAGCAAGAAATTGAAACAGCTCCGGCAACGCGCTGCCCAAGCCAATTCCCACCGCAATACAGAGGGCAACCCATACCGACAGCCATTTTTCGAAGAACCCGATGCCGCCGATAGAGGCCACGGACGCTTCGGTGTTGTCACTATTCATGTCTTTTCAATCGTAATTTTTCGCTTGATTCCCAGAACGGATTCTAACCGGTAATACCCCCGTCCGCAGCAATTATGAGACTGGCAGAAACTGCCCGGGCGGTATCAAATTGACAACCGGTTCGGGCTTGTTAATCTAAAATTTCGGACCGCGGGAGAAATTCATCACACGCGGTTTCATATCTGTACCGCCTGCTGTATCCGTCCATCCCGGATGGCACCTTGGAGAGTGATCATGACCACCGCCAATTGTTTCAACGACAAATTTGAATACGACTATGCCGGCCTTGTCGAAGGGTTGAACCGCTACTTGCGCCTGAAGGCTACGCCAATTGGCTTGAAACGCTTCAAAACCGTGGCGGAGATGGAGGCGGTACCAAAAGTCCGCCGCCCCAATCCGGCCGAGAAAATCGCCATGGATCAGGTCGTCGGCCAGACCCGCTGGATCGGCTATACCCTTGGCATCACCATGGATAATCTGATGGGCGCGCAATGCGGCGCCGTGGTCGGCCTGCACCCCCGCAGTGAAGAATGGCTGGCGGGCGAGCGGATGAACGGTGTCTGGTACGGCACCTTGGAAGACAGCGCGGCCCATCAGGCGGCCATGACCTGCGCTTCCTACGGCGACTACGAGGCATTGGTAACCTCGCCGCTGACGTCGGGCAGGATCGACAATCCGGATATTTGCCTGATTTACATGACGCCGGGGCAGATGATCACCTTCATCAACGGCCTGCAGCACATCAACTACAAGAAGTACGAATTCAGCTGTGTCGGCGAAAGCGCCTGCGCTGATTCCTGGGGCAAGGCATTGGCCACCGGCGAGCCATCGGTCTCCATCCCCTGTTATGCGGAACGCAAATTCGGCGGCGTCCTGGACGAGGAAATGCTGGTGGCGATCCCGCCCAGCTTTCTGCCCAGCGTAGTCAAGGGCCTGGAAGAATTGAGCAAGGTTGGCCTGCGCTACCCGATCCCCAACCACGGCGTCGGGAAGTCACCGCTCGACAGTATCTCTACAAGCTACGGCTAGAAATACAGCAGGGCCGCCTACGGAATTAGCTGTAGGCGGCCCTGACCAAGACTGTTTGGCAAGTCTACTTATTCTTCTGCTTGGCAATTGCCTCGGGCGTGGTCTCGCCCGCGAAGTAGACGAAATCCTCGTCCCACTGCAACGGCAGATCAACCAGGATGCCCGGGCCCGAAGCCGTGACGGCGAAATCCAGCGCCATGCGCAGGATTTTCGTCTGCGTCGCCGTATCACCAACCCGGCCAAAGGTGTTGCCCATGGGATGGTTCACGAACAGGCTCCGCGGCGGCCGCACCAGGGCGGTAATATCCCGCCCGGTGGAAACGTTGACCGTCGGAATGCCGCTTTCTTCAACAACTCTCGCTACCAGACCCACGGTCTGAT
>JABIWH010000008.1 GCA_018701215.1 Rhodospirillaceae bacterium | reverse complement strand
GGCGGGCGGCATTGGTGCCGCCACGGCGCGGGCCTGTGCCAGCTTGGGTGTTGAAAAGTTGGTACTGGCGGATGCGGGGCCGCAAGAGGCGCTGGATGCCTTGTGCCAGGAACTGCGGGATCAGGGGGTTGATGCCAGTGGCCATCAATGTGACGTCAGCCGGCGCCAGGACAACGCGGATCTGGTGGCCGCCGCAGGCGATCTGGATGCCGCCGTGGCCTGTGCCGGGATCTGCCCGTTGGAGGAAGACTGGGCCGATGACCCGGACTGGGACGAGGTTTTTCACCGGGTCATGGATGTTAATCTGCTGGGGCCGATCCATCTGGCGCGGGAGTTGATCCCGCGCATGGCGGTACGCGGCGCCGGCCAGATTGTCATGATCGGCTCTATCGGTGGGCGTATGGGCGGTACCTCGCCCATCGTGCAGCCCCATTACATTGCCTCCAAAGGCGGCGTGCATGCGCTGATCTGGTGGCTGGCGCAACGGGCCGCCCCCCAGGGCGTGCTGGTCAACGGAATCGCGCCGGGGCCCATCGCCTCGGCCATGACCGCCACCACGCCCTATCCCAAGGAACGCTATCCCCTGGGCCGGATCGGCGAGCCCGAGGAAATCGCCTGGCCCGCCGCCTTTTTATGCTCACCTGCCGCGACTTATTTTTCCGGCTCTATCCTCGACGTCAATGGCGGGTTATTTGTAGGCTGATGCGACGATTATTTGACGATTATTTAGAGGACGCCGATCATGAACATTGCCGGTAAGCACTACCGCACCATTTGGCTTGGCGCGGATGGCTGGTCCGTGGAAGTGATCGATCAAACCCTGCTGCCGCACGTCTTCGAAATCATGCGCCTGACAAATGTAGCGGAGGCGGCTTCGGCAATATCAACCATGGTCGTGCGCGGCGCGCCGTTGATTGGTGCCACCGCCGCCTACGGCATGGCCTTGGCGGCCCAGGCGGATGCCTCGGACGGTGGGTTGCAGACGGCCTATGATGAACTATTGGCGACCCGGCCCACGGCGGTCAATTTGCGTTGGGCGCTTGATGATATGCGGGGGCGGCTGCTGGCGGTTTCACAAGGGCAGCGCCGTGAGTTGGCCTATGCCAGGGCGGCCGAGATCTGCGACGATGACGTGGCGACCTGTCAAGGTATCGGCACCCATGGCGCCGCTCTGATCGCGGCGGCATACGAGCGCACGGGCAAGCAGGGCCCGGTCAACGTTCTGACCCATTGCAACGCTGGTTGGCTTGCCACGGTGGATTGGGGCACGGCGCTGGCACCCATCTACACCGCCCATGACGCGGGCATTCCGGTACATGTCTGGGTCGATGAAACCCGGCCCCGTAACCAGGGCGCCGCCTTGACGGCCTACGAACTGGGCAGCCATGGTGTGCCTCATACGGTGATTGTCGACAATGCCGGCGGCCACTTGATGCAGCATGGCATGGTTGATCTGTGTATCACCGGTACCGACCGCACCACCGCCCACGGCGATGTCTGCAACAAGATCGGCACCTACCTGAAGGCGCTGGCCGCCCATGACAACGGGGTGGCGTTTTATGTCGGCCTGCCGCACTCCACTATTGATTGGACGTTGGGCGACGGCGTGGCCGGCATTCCTATCGAACAGCGCGATGGTGCGGAAGTCTCTCATATTCATGGTGTTACCGAAACCGGGCAGGGGGCCACGGTCCGCCTGATCCCGGAAGGCTCGGGCGTTGGCAACTATGCCTTCGATGTAACGCCGGCCCGCCTGGTCACCGGCCTGATTACCGAACGGGGCGTCTGCCCGGCCAGCCGGGAAGGGTTGGTCGGCTTATACCCCGAGCAAGCCGCCAACGCAGCGTAGTGGAATGAAAAACCTTTGGTCCGATAAACAGGCACAGGCCTATGTCGAAGTTTGTGGCGATAGGGGTATCGGCGAAGAACTGGCCCTGCGGCTGTATAGCGCCCGGCTGTTGGGAAGCGACCGGGATCTGGTTCTGCATGGTGGCGGCAACGCTTCGTTAAAGGCCCGCGCCAGGGATGCCTACGGTGATGACGGTGAGGTTCTATTCATCAAGGGCAGCGGTTGGGACATGGCCGCGCTGGAGGCCGCAGGCATGCCGGCGGTGCGGCTGGAACCTTTACGCCGTTTACAATACCTGGACAGCCTGGATGATCTGGCCATGGTCAACCTGCTACGGGGCAATTTGCTGGATGCGCAGGCACCGGACCCGTCCGTGGAAACCCTGCTGCATGCTTTTCTACCCCAGGCCTATGTGGATCACAGCCATGCTTCGGCAATTCTGGCCCTCTCGGACCAACCCGATGGCGATGCCATTTGCGCCGAACTTTTCGGGGATAAGGCTGCCGTCGTGCCTTACCATATGTCGGGCCTGGCCTTGGCCAAGGCGGCGGCGGAGACCCATGCCGGGCAATCGAATTGCAAGGGGCTTATCTTGTCCAAGCATGGCCTGGTTAGTTTTGCCGGAACGGCGGCGGAATCCTACCATGCCATGATAGATTTGGTCAGTCAGGCCGAGGACCATCTGCAATGGGGCCGGCGAAAGATCTTTCCTGCCGCCGCCTTGCCGAAAAACATGCCGGCAGCCGCCCAGGTCGGCCCGCTTTTACGGGCTGCGTTGGCACAAACGGACGAAACCATGCCCGGCGGCTATCGGCGCGTCGTGTTGCAGCATCGCGGTAATGAAGAGGTGATGAATTACGTTAACGGCCAAGATTTGGTGCGCTATAGCCAGGCCGGCGTGGTGACACCCGACCATGCCATTCGAACCAAGGGCCAACCGCTTGTTCTCGCCGCACCCGATGCCGACGATCTTGAAGGGTTCGCCGGGCAGGCGAAGACGGCGGTGGCCGATTATGTGGCCGCCTATACGAACTATTTCAAGCGCCATGCCGGCCCTGACAAGGTCATGGCAAATCCTTTGCCCAAGGTCATCCTGATGCCGGGTGTGGGCTTGTTTACGGCTGATCGTACGGCTGCTGATGCCGCCATCGTGGGCGATATCGCCGAAAACGCCATTGCCGTGATCTCGGCGGCCGAGGCGCATGGTAGCTTCGCCTCTATTGCCGAGCCGGACTTGTTTGCGATCGAATACTGGTCCCTGGAGCAGGCCAAGTTGGGCCGCGCGAACCCGCCGCCGCTGGCCGGCCACGTGGTCGCCGTAACAGGCGGCGCGGGCGCCATCGGTGCCGCCACGGCGGAGGCATTCGCCGCTGAGGGCGCCGCGGTCGCGGTGCTGGATCTGGATGGCGGCCAGGCGACGGCTGCTGCTGCGGCATTTGGTGGCATGGGTATTGGCTGCGACGTCACCGATGCCGATGCTGTCCAGGCAGCCTTCGATCAGATCTGCAATCGTCACGGCGGCATCGATATCGTCGTCTCCAACGCCGGCGCCGCCTGGCAGGGCAAGATTGGCGAGGTCGAGGATGCCCTGCTGCGCCGCAGTTTCGAATTAAATTTTTTCGCCCATCAACTGATCGCCAAATCCGCCGTGGCTGTTATGGCGCGCCAGGGCACGGGCGGGGTGTTGTTGTTCAACGCTTCGAAGCAGGCGGTCAATCCAGGCCCGGATTTCGGCCCCTATGGCCTGCCCAAGGCGGCGACCATGTTCCTGATGCGGCAGTACGCGGTGGATTACGGCGACCAGGGTATCCGCTCCAATGCCGTTAACGCGGACCGTATTCGCAGCGGCCTTTTGACCGGGGATATGGTCGCGGCCCGCTCAACCGCGCGGGGGGTGAGCGAGGCGGACTACATGGCTGGAAATCTGTTGCGCCAAGAAGTCACGGCAGAGGATGTGGCCCAGGCATTCCTAAGTCTGGCCAAGGCGGAAAAAACCACGGGCGCGGTGCTGACGGTCGACGGCGGCAATATTGCCGCCGCGCTGCGTTAGAGGCCGGAAATACTGATCTCGTCCTGACGTGCCTCGATCGCCGCACGATCGGGTACGCCATCCTGGGCGCCCGGTTTCAGACAGGCCAGACCGCCCGCCACGCTGCCCCAGCGCAGGCAGTCCGCCAGGCTGGCATCATTTGCCATGGCCGCGACGAAGGCGCCGACAAAAGCGTCGCCGGCGCCAACGGTATCCAAAGCCTGCAACGACAGAGTGCCCGCTCGCAGGGTTTGATCGGGGGCAAACGCCATGGCGCCGTTCGCACCCAGGGTCAGGATGACCGTCATGGCAAAGCGCCGTTGCGCCGCCGCGCAGACTTTCGACAGGTCCGAGGCACCGAGGCCAAGATCATCGGCCAGCATCCGCGCTTCGACCTCGTTGACGATCAGAATATCCAACTTGGCCAAGATTGCAGGCGGGATGGGGTGAAACGGTGCCGCGTTCAATATGATTTGCGCGCCTTGCTGCTGGGCCAGGTCCACGCCAGCGCAAATTTCAGATAGTGGAATTTCCATTTGCTGCAGAACCAGATCGCCTGGTGCTGCCTTCAGCTGTGCCGCTGTGGTCTCAAGATTGGCTCCGGACGAGACGACGATTTGATTTTCGCCATCACCGTCAACGGAAATCGTGGCGCACGCGGTCGGCCGCGAGCGGCGCGCGACCGCTGACAGATCAACACCTGCCTCTGCCAGATTGGACAGCGCCCTTTGCCCAAAATCATCATCACCAATCGAAGCCGAAAAGCAGACCTCCCCACCGGCTCGGGCCGCCGCCAAGGCCTGGTTGGCGCCTTTGCCGCCGGGCAGCATGACGTAATTCGCCGTTAAAACCGTTTCACCAGGGCGCGGCAAATGACACACGGTCTGGACGATATCCAGTCCGATAGAACCAAAGACGATAATCAAGATAAGGACTTAGGAGGATTGCGGGCCGTATTTAGTGAGCAGACGCGCGCCAAAACGATAGACATTTTCCGCCTGGACCAATTCGACCTTTTTATTGGCGAGTTTGATCGTCTTGTGCCGATTGCGGAGTTCCTTGAACAACCTATCATCCTCGGCCTCGGAGAGAGAGCGTAGCGGTCGTTGCAAATATGGGCTTATCATGGTGGCAAACTCACGAGCAATCGGGACAAAAAAAGCAATTACGGCACAACTTCTTCGACCACGAGCTGAATACTTCAACCCAAATAGGTCCTAATTGGTTAGCATTTTTTTCCTCTGACTCCAAGCTTTCGGACAGGGCTTTTTTGTTAACCATATTGCGGTCGATGGTGCGACGTCGTGTTCACTTGTTTTCGAGGCCCTCAAGCACTAGCATTCCGCCAAATTTGGCAATATCAATTTGGGTGACTCGTAATGGATTTGGCTTTCAGCGATGACGATCTGGCCTTTCGGGATGAGGTTCGGGTTTTTGTTAAGGACAATTTGCCGGCGGATATTGCCGAATCGGTACGTCAGGGCCGTGCCATCGACAAGCCGGATATCCAGCGTTGGCAACGTATCCTGTTTGACCAGGGCTGGGCCGCGCCGGGCTGGCCGGTGGAATATGGCGGTACCGGGTGGGACGCCACCAAGCGCTACATCTTTGACGAAGCAATGTCCGAGTTCGATACGCCGGAAACCGTGCCCTTTGGTCTGCTGATGGTCGGCCCGCTGATCTATACCTTCGGGACCGACGCGCAAAAGGAACGCTTTCTGCCAAAAATTCTGAATGGCGAGGAATGGTGGTGCCAGGGCTATTCCGAGCCGGGGGCGGGCTCTGATCTGGCCTCGCTGCAAACCAAGGCGGTGCTGGATGGCGACCATTACGTGGTCAACGGCACCAAGACCTGGAATTCGTCGGCCCATATCGCGGATTGGACCTTTACCCTGGTCCGCACCTCAAGCGAGGGCAAGCAGCAGGAGGGCATCTCGTTCCTGCTGATCGACATGAAAACGCCGGGCATAGATCCCAATCCGATTGTCTCCATCGATGGCGGTCATCACTTCAACATGACCTATTATACGGATGTTCAGGTGCCGGTGGAGAACCGCATCGGCGAGGAGAACAAGGGCTGGACCTATGCCAAATACCTGCTTGGGCATGAGCGTCAATCGATCTCCGAAGTCGGCCTATCGAAGCAACGCCTGCGCCGGCTGAAAAGCATCGCGGGCGAGGAACGTTCGGATGGTGAAAGCCTGATGGATGATAAATCCTTCGCCAAAAAAGTGGCGGAGGCCGAGGTGCTGCTGACCTCTCATGAATATCTCAACTTGCGCTTCCTGGCCGAGGAAGCTGCCGGGCGCCCCATAGGGGCCGAGGTTTCGTTGTTAAAAATCCGTGGCACTGAAATTCGCCAGCAGTTGACGGAATTGACCATCGAGGCCCTGGGATATTACGCCGCCCCGTTTGAATTGGAACAATTGACCGATGGCTGGAATGAACCGTCCATTGGGCCCGAATATGCAGCGGCGCAGATGCCGCAATATCTGTTCAGCCGAGCGGCGACCATTTATGGCGGCAGTAACGAGATCCAGCGCAATATCATCGCCAAGATGGTGCTGGGACTTTAGACCGGCAAGATTGGAAGCTCAGCCATGGATATACAATTTCGCGACGGAGACCTGGCTTTCCAGGCTGAAGTGCGCCAATTCATCGGTGAAAACCTGCCAGCCGATCTGCGTGATAAGGTCCAGCACGGTTTGCACCTGGACAAGGAAGACTATGTTTTCTGGCAAAGAAAACTGAACGAACGGGGCTGGTTTGCCCCGCATTGGCCGGTAGAGCTGGGCGGTGTGGAATGGCGCCCGACCCAGCATTACATCTTTCAGAACGAACTGGTTGAAGGCTATTGCCCGCCGGTCATGCCGTTTGGCGTGCGCATGGTGGCCCCGGTGATCTTCACCTATGGCAGTGCCGAGCAAAAACAGCGTTTCCTGCCTGGTATTCTGGATAGCACCGCCTGGTGGTGTCAGGGCTATTCCGAACCGGGCTCGGGCTCTGATCTGGCCTCGTTGCAGACCAAGGCGGTGCGGGAAGGCGATCACTACATCGTCAACGGGACCAAGACCTGGACCACTTTGGCGCAATTCTCCGATTGGATTTTTTGCCTGGTCCGCACCTCGAACCAGGGCAAGCCCCAGGAAGGCATCTCGTTCCTGTTGATCGATATGAAAAGCCCCGGCATCGAGGTGACGCCGATCATCACCATTGATGGCAGCCACGAGGTCAACAGCGTCTTTTTTACCGACGTTCGGGTGCCGGTGGAAAATCTGATCGGCGAAGAGAACGATGGCTGGACCTATGCCAAGTTCCTGCTGCTGTTCGAGCGTTCCAACAGCCTGACGGGCGGTTTGAAGCAACAGTTGCACCGTTTGCGTACAATCGCTGATCAGGAGCGTGCCAACGGTGCGGCGTTGAGCGCCGATCCGGGCTTTGCGGCGCAGTTGGCGGACTATGAAGTGCAGCTGCGAACCTACGAGTTTTTAGAGCTGCGTACTCTGGGCAATCCAAATCCCGGTGCCGAGGCCTCGTACTTGAAAATAATCGGTACGGATCTACAGCAATTGGCTTCGGAGTTGACGTTGCGGGCGGTCGCTCACTACGGCAATCCCTATATCCGCGATGCCCTGGTACATGGCTACAACCAGCCGGCGGTAGGTCCCGACTATGCGGCGCCGGCGGCACCGCAGTATTTCAATTATCGCAAGACAGCGATTTATGCCGGCTCGAACGAGATCCAGCGTAATATTTTGTCCAAGGCTGTCTTGGGAATGTAGGGCCCAATGTTCGTACATGCGGCAATGGGTGCTTTTCCGCCTGCGCGGATCGTGTTAGTTGATAGATAGAAAATATTAGTAGGAGAGCGTCATGGATTTTTCCCTCAGCGAAGAACAACAACTGCTGAAGGACAGCGTGCAACGGTTCGTACGTGATGAGTACGTGCTGGAATCGAGGCGGAAACTCGTCGCCTCGGACACGGGCTATAGCGAAGACAATTGGGCCAAGATGGCCGAGCTGGGCTGGCTGGCGATGCCCCTGCCGGAAGAATTCGGCGGCATCGGCGGCGGAGCGGTCGAAACCATGGTGTTGATGGAAGAATTCGGCCGTGGCCTGGTGGTCGAGCCCTATATGTCGTCCATCGTAATCGGCGGCGGCTTCCTGGTGGCGGGTGGCAGCAAGGAACAAAAAACCGAATTGCTGCCCAAATTGGCGGCGGGCGAGTTGAAACTGGCCTTCGCCTATGCCGAACGGCAATCGCGTTTCGACCTCAATGATGTGGAATGCAAGGCCGAGAAAAGCGGTGACGGCTATAGTATCTCCGGCCACAAGGGCGTGGTCTTCCACGCCGCCACGGCGGATAAGATCGTCGTTTCCGCGCGGACCTCGGGCGGCAGCCGGGATGCGGCTGGCATCACGCTGTTCCTGATCGATAATAATTCCTCCGGTTTGACCCGCCGTGATTATCCCACCGTGGATGGCCTGCGCGCCTCGGAACTGGAAATGGATGGTGTCGCCGGCACTGTCTTGGGCAAGGTCGGCGGCGGCGCCGCGCTGATGGACGAGGTCGTGGGACAAGCCATCGCCGCCATCTGCGCCGAGGCCGTGGGCTGCATGGATGTCTTGCAGGAAACCACCAACGAATACCTCAAGACCCGGGTGCAGTTCGGCGTGCCGCTGTCGAAGTTCCAGGTTCTTCAGCACCGTATGGTCGATATGTTCATGGAGTGCGAGCAAGCCCGCTCCATGTGCTACATGGTCAATCTGAAGATTGCCGATGAAGATCCGACCGAGCGCGCCAAGGCGGTCTCTGCCGCCAAGGTGCAGATTGGCAATTCAGGCCGTTATGTGGGTCAGCAGTCAGTGCAATTGCACGGCGGCATGGGCATGACGGACGAATTGCACGTTGGTCATTATTTCAAACGCCTGACCATGATCGACACCATGTTCGGCAACAAGGATCATCACCTGAAACGCTACGCGGATCTGTAGCGCCCTAACAGGCAAAAAAATGGGGCCGGCCTGCTTTGCTGCGGGCCGGCCTTTTTATTTGCCTATTTTCGCTGCGGGATCCTGAGGACGCGGCCGCCTGGCGTCATCGCGCCGCTGTCCCGGCTTTGCCGCCTCGGCTATCGGCGGCGCCATGGCCGCCACCGTTGGCGCTGGAAACTCTTGCTCATCAATGGCCTTTGGCGGTTCTTTCCGATCCGCCGGCTTCGGTTCCGGTGGCGGCAAAAGCGAGCGCAATTTCAGACGATGGCCGAGCGAGACGATCAGCTTGGCAAAACTCATTCCCAGTGCGGCAAGGCCGTCTATCTGATTCCGGGTTCCTGGTGCGTCTGACAGGGCAGGCCGGCTTGGTTTTGTCTGTGTAACGGGCTCGACGCGCGGGCTTGACGCCGGTGGCGATACATTGGCCCCAGCTCCCGGCGCGGTCGCATCACCGTCCGCTCCTGGATTTCTAAATTGTTGATATTGCGGCGGAAAAACCGGACCGCTATTGCTGTTAATCGAAACCATAAGCATTGTTCCCGCCATCCTGATTACAGCCCTGTCTGCCGCAATCCCATGATGGTTAGAGGCATGCTACTGGTAACAGCATAATGAAACCCTGAAATACGTGGTTAATACTGGTTAATATTGGCTAACAGTGAAAACTGCCGCCGAGGTGCGATTATGCCTCGATCTCGCACCACACCGGGGTGTGGTCGGAGGGGCGTTCCTTGCCGCGTGGGCTGCGGTCAATTTCCACGGCGCCCAAACGGTCGGCGGCTTGCGGGCTTAACAACAGATGATCGATGCGCACGCCGTTATCCTTCTGCCAGGCGCCGGCCTGGTAGTCCCAATAGCTGTAGGCGGTGATATCCGGGTGCCGGGCCCGGAACGCCTCGGTCAGGCCCAGGTATAGCAGTTGCCGCCATCTGGCGCGGCTTTCGGGCAGGCAGAGCGCATCGGTGGCAAAGCCGATGGGGTCGTGGCAATCCCGGTCCTCGGGAATGATGTTGTAATCGCCGCCCAGAACCAGGGCTTCCTCGTAGTCCAGCAGTCCACGCGCGTGGGCAATCAGGCGGTCCATCCAGGCCAATTTATAGGGATATTTCTCGCTGTCGGTGGGATTGCCGTTGGGCAGATAAATGGAGGCGACACGAACCGTATCGATGGTCGCCTCGATATAGCGGGCCTGCTCGTCGCCGTCGTCGCCGGGCAGACCCCGTTGCACGTCTTCGATCGGCCGTTTCGACAGGATGGCCACGCCGTTATAAGTCTTTTGTCCATGCACGGCGGTGTTGTAGCCCAAATCCTCGATCGGTTCATAAGGGAAGGCCTCGTCCGTGACCTTCAGCTCCTGCAGCAGGGCCACATCCGGTTGCGCCTCGGCCAGCCATTCCAGGACACGGGGCAGCCGTGCCTTGATCGAGTTCACGTTCCAGGTGGCAATTTTCATGGCCAATATAGGCCGCCCTCTAAATGGCGAAAGAGGTGCCGCACCCGCAGGCCGAGGATGCGTTTGGATTATCGATGCGGAAGGCGGCGGCCATCAGATCCTCGACATAGTCGATTTTCGCGCCGCCCAGGAACTGCAGGGAGGTTTCGTCGATCAGCACCACCGCGTCATCCTGTTCGATGATCAGGTCATCGGCATGCACCTCGGAATCGAAACGGAAGCCATAGCTGAAGCCTGAACAGCCGCCGCCCTGAACTTCGATGCGTAGTTTTGCGTCCGCGCCTTCCTGCTGCATCAAAAAAGCAATACGCTTGGCGGCGTCCCCGGTGACGGTCACGCCACCCGCTGCTGCGTCATTTTGCGTAATATCTGTCATTTTTAGACCGTATCCCCAATTGGTTAACTGAATGTAAGATTAGGGAACGAAAAGTCAATCTCTTCCAACAGGTTCCAACCGGCGGGAAATACCGCTAGTTTGCCGGCGATGACTAGCCTCAAGATGCTTGCGCCCTATGCCACCGACCCTGACAAGAGTCGGGGACGGCTGTTTGCCGAGCCGGAAAGCCTGACCCGTACCGCGTTTCAGCGCGACCGGGACCGGATTATCCATTCCGCCGCCTTTCGCCGCCTGCAATACAAGACGCAGGTTTTCGTCTATCACGAGGGCGACCATTATCGGACCCGTTTGACCCATTCTCTCGAAGTGGCACAGATCGCCCGATCAATCTGCCGGGCCCTGGGCCTAAACGAGGATCTGGCCGAGGCCCTGGCCCTGGCCCATGATCTTGGCCACACCCCGTTCGGACATGCCGGCGAGGACGTGCTGAACGAGCTGATGGCGCCCCACGGTGGCTTCGACCACAATGCGCAAGCTCTTCGCGTTATTACCCTGTTGGAACACCGCTATGCGGATTTTCCCGGTTTGAATCTGACTTGGGAAACTCTGGAGGGCACGGTCAAGCATAATGGCCCGGTGCTGGATGATCCGCTGCCACTGGCGACGGCGGAATATATCGCGGGGCATGATCTGGAGCTGTCGACCTACGCCGGGCCGGAGGCTCAGGTCGCGGCCCTGGCCGATGATATTGCCTATGACAATCACGACATTGATGACGGCCTGCGGGCGGAGCTGTTTCCCGCCGATGCTCTGGCCCAGGTGCCACAGGTGGCGCCGGTTCTGGCGGAATTGCGGGAACGTTACAAAAATTTGAGCCGGGAGCAGTTGGCGCATGAAACCGTGCGCCGCCTGATCGGTGGCATGGTCGATGATGTAATCGGTGAAAGCAGGGCCAGATTGGCGCGCGCGAATGCGGCGCGGGTCGAGGAAATCCGCGCTTTGCCTGGTGCGGTTATTGCATTTTCCCAAGCCATGACGACGGCGCAGAGTGAGTTGAAGCAGTTTCTATTTGAGCAGATGTACCGCCACCCGCGGGTCAATCGCATGACCGAACGGGCCGGCCGGGTTGTCAGGGATTTGTTCGGGCTGTATACGGCGCAACCAGAGCATTTACCCCGTCACCGCGGTCCGAACCCACCCGATACGCCGCGCCGGGTGGCGGATTTTATCGCCGGCATGACCGACCGCTTTGCCCTGGAAGAACACCGCCGCCATTTCGGCGACACGACCTGAGGACACAACGAAACAGATGAACCCCTACGCTTATATCCGTGAACAGGTTGTCGCCATGATCGACGTTTTGGCTGATGACGGTATCCTGCCCGCGGGCATGGATTTTGCCAATCTGGCCGTCGAGGCGCCGCGTGATCCATCGCACGGCGATGTGGCGACCAACGCCGCCCTGGTGCTGACCAAGCAGGCCAAAATGAAGCCCCGCGATATAGCCGCGCCCCTGGCCGGACGTCTGGCCGGACTTGAGGTGGTGGAGGCGGCCGAGATCGCCGGCCCTGGTTTCATCAATCTGCGTCTTGCGGATGATTTCTGGCGGGAGCGCTTGAAAGATGTGCTCGGCACGGGCACTGCGTATGGCGACAGCCAACTGGCGGCGGGGGAGAAAATTAACGTCGAATATGTCTCCGCCAACCCCACCGGGCCCTTGCATATCGGCCATGTGCGCGGCGCGGTTTACGGCGATGCCTTGGCGACCTTGCTGGCCAAGGTTGGCTATGATGTCTGCAAGGAATACTACATCAACGATGCCGGCGCACAGGTCGATGTGCTGGCCCGGTCCGTGCATTTGCGTTACCGCGAGGCATTGCGGGAGGATGTCGGCGAAATTCCGGAGGGCATGTATCCCGGCGACTATCTGATCCCCGTGGGCCAGGACATCGCGAAACGCGATGGTGATAAATGGCTTGGCTTGGCGGAGGCCGAATGGCTGGGAGAATTCCGCCGCCTTTCGGTTGATGCCATGATGGATTTGGTGCGGGCCGATCTGGCCTCGCTGGGGATTGAGCAGGAGGTGTTTTTCTCGGAACAGAGCCTGCACCTGGAAGGCGGTATCGATAGCGCCCTCGCAGCATTGCGGGACAAGGGATTGATCTATACCGGCGTGCTGGAGCCACCCAAGGGCAAGACCCCCGATGATTGGGAACCCCGGCCCCAGACCCTGTTCAAGGCCAGCCAGTTCGGCGACGACGTGGATCGCCCGTTACAGAAATCCGACGGCGCCTGGACCTATTTTGCCGCCGATATCGCCTATCATCACGACAAGGTGGAACGCGGCTACAAGCAGATGGTTGATGTCTGGGGCGCTGATCATGGCGGCTATATCAAGCGCATGAACGCGGCGGTGCGGGCGCTTAGCAACGATCAGGGACATTTGGATGTGCGCCTGTGCCAGATGGTGCGCCTGCTGCGTGGCGGCGAGGTGGTGCGGATGTCGAAACGGGCCGGCAATTTCGTTACCCTGCGTGAGCTGGTGGACGAAGTTGGCCGCGATGTGGTGCGCTTCATGATGCTGACCCGCAAGAACGATGCGCCCCTGGATTTTGATTTCCAAGTGGCCATGGAACAATCCAAGGATAATCCGGTCTTTTACGTGCAATACGCCCATGCCCGCATCCATTCCGTGCTGCGCCGGGTCGGCGACGAGCTGCCTGATCTGGCGGTTGATCCGGAAAGTTTGGCGAAGTCCGACCTTGGTCGCCTGACTGATTCGGCGGAAATGGACCTGATCAAGCATATGGCGACATGGCCACGGGCCGTGGAAATCGCCGCTCAAGCCCGCGAGCCGCACAGAATAGCCTTTTATTTGAATGAGTTAGCGTCGGACTTTCATGCACTGTGGAACAAAGGTAACGCCGAGCCGGGACTGCGCTTTATCATGCCGGAAGATGCTGGGACAACCCAGGCGCGCCTGGCCTTGATCCAAGGCGTGGCGTTTGTGCTGGCGTCCGGGCTGGCAATCATCGGTGTCGAGCCGGTCGACTCCATGTAGTGGATGCCATGTCGTCGTTACCATTTAGCGGCACAATTGGGATGTACTTGGCGGGATGTAATTGGCGAGGCGAACCTGGATAAAGGTATCCGGGACGTTTCCAAACCGGAATGAGAAAAGGGATAGGTCCCATGTCGGCTGCGGAGCCAAACGGAGATTGGCCTAATCAGAATACCGAATCTGCTACTGCCCGCAGTAGGGATGGTGGCGATGGCAGCGGTGATGGCGGCGGTTCGGTCCGCCATTGGGGCCGGTTGGGCGGCATCGGCGCGGCTTTGGGCATGTCGGCGGTCTTTGCGGTGGCGGCCTGGTACGCCTTGCAACGCGACGATATGCAGCCGGAGGCGGCTGTTGACGTCCCCCTGGTGAAGGCGGAGCAGGGCCCGGTAAAGGAAAAGCCGGAAGATCCAGGCGGCCTGAAAATCCCAAACCAGGATAAATTGGTCTACGAGCGTATTACGCCCAAACCCCAGAGCCCCGTGGCGGAGAAATTGGCACCGGCGCCCGAGGAACCCATCGTCAAGACGGTGGAGCTGCCAAAGCCAACCAGTTCCACAGCTGGTTCAAGTGCGCCGGCAGCGCCGAACATCGCCACGCCGGCGGCAAAGATGGCGAAAGAAGTGGTGCAATCGGCAGCGGTAGAAAAACCTGCGGCGAAACCGGATATGAAATCTATGCCGCGGCCCAAGACGGCAATTGCCACGGCGGAAAAGCACGCCGCCCCGCCGGCCATTTCCAGCGCGGCGCCCAAGGTAGAGGGTGCAAAGACCGAGAGTTTATTGCCGGCTTTGGATAAGCCGTCCAAGGCGGAGGCGAAAGAGGCTGTGCCGGCGACCAAAGCCACCGCGCCGGCCATGGCTGTAAAGAAAACCCCACCTGTCGCCAAGGCCGCCGTCAAAAAGGCTACCGTGAAAAAGGCTTCTGCGGCAAAGACTGCCGCTTCCGGCTATCGCATCCAACTGGCCTCCTACCGTCGGGCGGCCTTGGCCGAGAAAGCCTGGCAACGTTTGCAAAAGACCCATGACGGCATACTGGGCGCGTTATCGGGCCATACGGCGCGGGCCGATCTGGGCAAACGCGGCGTCTATTACCGTTTACAGGCGGGCTTTTTTAACAACGCGGCCAGCGCCAGAGCGGCTTGTGCCAAGTTGAAGGCTAAAAAGCAGGACTGCATCATTGTGCCGCCGAAAAAATAACCCGGCCTTTTGATGCCATTATCAGGACCAATGGCAGCGGTGTTTGGCTGTGCGGGGCCAAATCTGCTGGCTGACGAGGCAGCTTTCTTCCGCGAATGCGGACCTTTGGGCTTTATCCTGTTTGCCCGCAACTGCGAAAGTCCCGAACAGATCCGCCGGCTAACGGCTGACCTGCGCACTGCCGTGGGGCGGGATGATGCGCCGGTGTTGATGGATCATGAAGGCGGGCGCGTGCAGCGTCTGGCGCCGCCGCAATGGCGCAAGGTCCCCGCCGCGGCCACCATTGGCCGCCTGGCCGAGGGCAATCTAGCCGCCGCTATTGATGCCGCGAGCCTGAACGGTCAATTGATGGCGTTGGAATTGGCGCCGCTGGGTGTTGATGTCAATTGCGTGCCCTGTCTGGATATTACCGATCCCGCCGGTCATCAGGTGATCGGTGACCGGGCCTTTTCCGCCGATGCGGCGGTGGTGGCACGCCTGGGCCGGGCCCAGGCGGACGGCTTGGCGCGGGGCGGCGTTTTGCCGGTGGTCAAGCATATGCCGGGCCACGGCCGGGCCACCGTGGATAGCCACCTGGAACTGCCGGTGGTAACGGCCAGCCGCGCGGCCCTGTCCGCGCATGATTTCCAACCGTTTGCCGAACTGGCCGATCTGCCCTTGGGCATGACCGGGCATATACTTTTCCCAGCCCTGGACACCGCGCACCCGGCGACCTTATCGAAGCGCATTATTGCCCAGGTGATCCGGGGACAAATTGGCTTTGACGGCCTGTTATTCACCGACGATTTATCCATGCAGGCCCTGGGCGGGGAGATCGGCCAACGGGCCGCGGCCGCCTTGGCGGCGGGCTGTGATGTAGCCCTGCACTGCAATGGCAAGATGGCCGAAATGCAGGCCGTGGCCGCCGCTTGCCGGCCGCTTTCAGAAGCTGGGCAAAACCGCTGGCGGCGGGCCCAAAGCTGGCGCCATACCGCCGAAATGCCCTCGTATAATGAACTTTTGGCGAAACTGGAGGCGCTGTTGGTTGCGCGTTAAGCTGTATCTATTTTGGGGTGTGGGAAAAGTTGCCCACAAGATATTGCGTTAATCAGCTTGGCCAGAGGCGTGGAATGGGTATAATCCCGCCATGGTGCAGAGCAATGAACCCAATATAAAAAATGCCGCTGAAAATGCGGGCGAGGGTGTGTCGGCGGATACCAACGAAGCTTTCGAGGGGCCACCGCCGAACCCGGACTTGGCGGCGGGTACGGGTGAAAGCTTCCTGGTCAGCTTGGATGGCTATGAGGGGCCGTTGGATGTACTGCTGACCCTGTCGCGGCAGCAAAAACTGGATTTGACCGGAATTTCCATTCTGGATTTGGCGGAGCAGTATTTGACGTTCATCGCCGAGGCCCGGCTTCTGCGCCTGGAGGTGGCGGCGGACTATCTGGTCATGGCGGCCTGGCTGGCCTATTTGAAATCGCGCTTGCTGCTGCCGCCACAGCCCGGTGACGAGGAACCAACCGGCGAGGAATTGGCGGCCCGCCTGCAACACCAGCTGCAGCGCCTGGAAGCCATGCGCGAGGCGGCCGATACCCTGATGCAGCGTGAACGACTGGGCGTCGATATCTTTCCCCGTGGCGCACCCGAAGGCATCACGGTGATCCGCAAATCCCACTATGATTGCAGTGTCTATGATTTGTTGATGGCCTATGTGGGCCAGGTTGACCGATCCGTCGTAACCTCGATAACGCCGCGGCCGCCGGCCATTCTTTCGATCGAGGAAGCGGTACGCCGATTATCCCTGTTTCTGGGTAATATGCCGGACTGGGCCAGCCTGGAGGCCTTTCTACCCGCCGATTTGAAAGTCGGGATGGAGCTGCGCTCGGCCCTGGCGTCGACCTTTACCGCCTCGCTGGAGCTTGCCAAACAAGGGCGCCTGAACCTGCGCCAAGGCCAGACGTTCGGACCCATCTATATCAAGGAGGCCGAAGGCCGATGACGGCTGATAATGCATCCACTCAGGACCCCAGCGGGAGCCCAGTGGAAAACCATGTGGAAAACCATGTCGAAAACGAGGTGGAGAGGCCCGCACAAGAAGACGAAGCGGCTCACCTGCGGATGGTCGAGGCTTTGTTGTTCGCGGCCACCGAACCCCTGGACGAGGCCAGCCTGTCAGCGCGCCTGCCCGAGGGCGCGGATGTGCCCAGCCTTTTGGCGGAGTTGTCGGCGCACTATGCCAACCGGGGCGTCAATTTGCTGCAAGTAGCGGGAAAATGGGCCATGCGGACGGCTCCCGATCTGCATTTCCTGTTACAGGAACACCGCCAGCAGATGCGCAAACTGTCCCGCGCCGGCTTGGAAACCCTGGCTATCACCGCCTACCATCAGCCCGTGACCCGGGCCGAGATTGAGGATGTGCGCGGCGTCAGCCT
Organism: Rhodospirillaceae bacterium; assembly: GCA_018701215.1. Taxonomy (GTDB): domain Bacteria; phylum Pseudomonadota; class Alphaproteobacteria. The sequence continues at coordinate 44,230 of JABIWH010000008.1, read as the reverse complement.
GTCGAAAGGCACGCTGGATTTGTTGATGGAACTGGGTTGGGTGCGTATTCGTGGCCGCCGCCGCACACCGGGCCGGCCCGTGACCTATGGCACCACCGATGGCTTTTTGGAGCATTTCGGCTTTCAACACGTCAAGGACCTGCCAGGGCTTGACGAATTGAAGGCGTCGGGGTTGTTGGAAGGACAGGCGCGCACCGATCTTTTGCCCCTCTCGCATAGAGAGCCCGAAGACCCGTTGGAAGATGGTGACGATGGCAGTCAGGCCACTTTGCCCAAACTTGGTAGCTCCCAAGCAGCTGAAACCGACAAGTCCCCCCAGAGCGGAGATAGCGAGCCGGTGCAAACGGCGGAAATCATCGATATTCAGGGCTGAATCTCTCCGGGCACGATGCTTTAGGTGCGGCATTAATTGGACGATTTTGCTCGACGAACGGCGGCGCAAGGGCCATATGTTGCCTACGTTGCGTCGGCGCGGTGCTTCTGCCATATTGCCGGCGAATTTGGTGGGCGTGAGATTGCGCCCCAATATACGGAGTTACACTCATGGGCTTGAGTTTTTGGCAAATCGCGATCGTCGTTCTGCTGGTCGTTCTGTTATTTGGCCGCGGCAAACTGTCGGCGCTGATGGGCGACATGGCAAAGGGTATCAAAAGCTTCAAGGCTGGTATGGCCGAGGAAGAAAAGGTTGTCTCCGCCCCGCAAGAAAACCTTGATGGCGATGATGCCAAGCCAGTGCAATCCAGCGCCGCCAAGGACGAGACGGCAAAGAGTTAAGGTTTCCGTTGCCGCGCCGCGCGCGGCGGGATCGCCTGAGGCGGCGGAACGGAATCTAGCGCCATGCTGGACATAGGTTGGACCGAAATATTGGTGATCGCCGTGGTGGCGATCGTGGTCATCGGACCCAAGGATCTGCCGCGCACCCTGCGAACGGTGGGTCAATGGATTGCCAAGGCCCGGGGCATCACCCGCGATCTGCAAAACAGCGTCAACGACATGATCGCCGAGTCGGAAATTGATGAGCTGCGCAAGGCCGGTGAAAGCCTTGGCGAATTCGGTTCCGCCGAAATGATGGGACCTGACGACTTCAAAATTGACGACCTGACGGATCAATCCAAGTCCGACAGCACGGACAGCGGTTATTCCACGCCGCCCGCGACGCCATTGAAATGGCCCCCCGATGACGAGATAGATGCCAGCGACGAAGAGCTTGCCGATTTAGGCCTGGATATGAGCGGCAATCTGCTGGATAGCGAGCCCGATGTTGCGGCAACCGAAGACGTGAACGGCGAGGCCGCAACCAAAAGCACGGACGCCTGAGCCGTGTCCCAGGAGCAAATTGAAACGGACCTCGAAAGCGTTGACGGCGAGCTTGCCGAGGATGAGGTCGAAGCCGAAAAAATGCCCCTGATCCAGCACCTGGTGGAGCTGCGCAACCGTCTGCTTTGGTCCATTGGCGCGTTGGTTATCGGTTTTGTGCTTTGTTATGTGGTGGCCGAGGAGATCTACGAGTTTCTGGTCCAGCCCCTGGCCGATGTGATGGAAGGGGAAGAAGGCCGGCGCCTGATCTATACCGGTCTGCATGAAGCTTTTTTCACATATCTGAAAGTGGCCTTTTTCGGCTCCGTCTGCATGACCTTCCCCATCGTGGCGGGACAGATCTGGGCCTTCGTTGCGCCGGGTTTATACAAGCATGAGCGCCGGGCCTTCCTGCCCTTTTTGATGGCGACGCCGGTGCTGTTCCTGTTGGGCGCCTCGCTGGTTTATTACCTGATTTTTCCACTGGCGTTCCAGTTCTTCAAAGGCTTTGAAACCGCCGGCGGCCTTGGCACCCTGGCCATTCAGATGGAGCCTAAGGTCAACGAATATCTCTCGTTGGTGATGAAGTTGATCTTCGCCTTCGGCCTGTCTTTCCAACTGCCGGTGGTCCTGATGCTGATGGCACGGGCCGGGATGGTGACGTCCAAGGGTCTGGCCGCGAAACGCAAGTACGCCGTTGTCATTACCTTTGCCGCCGCCGCGATTTTGACGCCCCCCGATGTGATCAGCCAAGTCGGCCTCGGCGTGCCGATCCTGCTGCTTTACGAAATCTCCATCCTGGGCGCCCGTATGGTCGAGAAAAAACGCGCCGAGCGCGAGGCCGCCGAGGATATTTAGAGGGCAGTAGTAGCCGGGCCTGTAATAGTCGCCCCTCGGTCTGGCAATCTGCTATAAGCGGTGGCTGTGAAAGAATTGTCGCCAAAAATAGCAGGGAGCGGGGCCATGTCGGACGGTGAAATCAAAGTGAAATTGCGCAGCCAGCGCTGGTTCAATGATCCGAACAATCGGGAGATGTCAGCGCTATATCTGGAGCGTTATTTAAACTTTGGCCTGACGCCGGAGGAGCTGCGCTCGGGCCGGCCCATCATTGGTATTGCGCAAACGGGCAGCGATCTCTCACCCTGCAACCGCCATCATATTGAACTGGCCAAGCGGGTGCGAGACGGCATTATCAGCGCCGGCGGCGTACCCATCGAATTCCCCGTACATCCCATCCAGGAGACGGGCAAGCGGCCGACGGCGGCGCTGGACCGCAATCTGCAATATCTCTCCCTGGTCGAAGTCCTGCACGGCTATCCCATTGATGGCGTGGTTTTGACCACGGGCTGCGATAAGACCACGCCTGCGATGTTGATGGGGGCGGCGACGGTAAATATTCCCGCCATCGCGCTGCCGGGCGGCCCGATGCTGAACGGCCATCACGAGGGCGAGCGTACAGGTTCGGGCACCATCGTGTGGGATGCCCGTGTGAAGTTGGCAGCGGGCGAGATTGATATCGACAAATTCGTTGAACTGGTGGCCTCCTCGGCGCAAAGCGTTGGCCATTGCAATACCATGGGCACGGCGACCTCGATGAATTCGCTGGCCGAGGCCCTGGGCATGACGCTGCCAGGTAGCGCCGCCATCCCCGGACCTTACAGGGAGCGTGGCCAAATGGCCTATCGCACCGGCCTGCGGATTGTCGATATGGTGCACGAAAACCTGCGGCCATCGGATGTCATGACCCGCGATGCCTTCCTTAACGCCATTGTCACCTCGTCGGCCATTGGCGGTTCATCCAACTGCCCGATCCATTTGGCTGCCATTTCGCGCCACATGGGGGTGGAGCTGTCCCTGGAAGATTGGCAGTCCCACGGCCACGATATTCCGCTGTTGGTCAACCTGCAGCCCGCCGGTGAGTATTTGGGTGAGGATTACTATCGTGCCGGCGGCGTGCCCAAGGTGATGCAGGAACTGATGGACGCGGGCAAATTGAACAACAGTGCGATGACCGTCACCGGCAAAACCATGGGTGAAAACCTGGAAGCCGACCGTGCCGCCGCGCCCTACGTCAACCGCGACGTCATTCGGGCCTACAACAATCCCATGATGGCCAAGGCTGGCTTCGTGGTTCTTTCCGGCAATCTGTTCGACAGCGCGGTGATGAAGACCTCGGTCATCGATGAGAAATTCCGCGGCCGTTACCTCTCCACCCCCGGTGACGAGGATGCGTTCGAGGCCCGCGCCATTGTCTTTGAGGGACCGGAAGATTATCACGCCCGCATCAACGATCCCTCTCTGGAGATTACCGCGCAGAGCATTTTGGTGATTCGGGGCAACGGCCCGGTGGGTTATCCGGGCTCGGCCGAGGTGGTGAATATGACGCCCCCCGATGCCCTGGCCGCCGAAGGTATCGAAGATCTGGCCTGTATGGGCGATGGCCGGCAAAGCGGCACCTCGGGCAGTCCGTCAATTCTCAATGCCTCACCGGAAAGCGCGGTGGGCGGCGGTCTGGCGATCTTGGAGACCGGTGATCAGGTCCGCGTCGATCTCAATAAGCGCACGGTGGATGTAATGTTGCCCACTGAGGAGATCGAGAAGCGCAAGGCGGCCTGGAAGGCAAACTTCCCCGGCTCGCAAACCCCGTGGGAGGAGATCTATCGTTCCATGGTCGGGCAGTTGGAAACCGGCGCCTGTTTGGAACCGGCCACCATGTTCGTCAATGTGATCGAGGAGCGGGGCGAGTCCCGCGATAGCCATTAGCAGGAGGCACTGGAATGGTTAGCTGTGCGCATGATCATAGCCGTTGGGGGGCGGGCGACCAGCTTGGCGCCGCCAACCAGCTGACGCCCGAAAGCACCTTGGCGGCGCTCGCCATGGCCAAGTCCGGACAGATCCTAGATTTGAGCTTCGTCATCGAAAATGGCGCGCCGTACATGGCGCCGAACCAAACGCCGTATGTGATCCATTCCGGCGCCACGGCCCGCAACAGCATGAAGGTGCGGGCCGAGCTGGGCGCCACCAACCAGGTCGGCGCCAATCTGGAACGGGTCGGCATGACCATGCATGTGGGCACCCACATTGATGCCTTGGGCCACTTCAGTATCGGCGAGCATCTCTATGGCGGCCATAACATCGACGACAGTGTCGGTGATTTCGGCCTCAAGGATCTGGGTATCGAAAATATTCCCCCCATGATCACCAGAGGCCTTTGTCTGGATGTCTCGGGCCTGGATGACGGCGACCATCTGGCGGCGGGCCGGGCGGTGACGGCGGATGATCTCAAGCGGGTTTGTGAAGCCAGGGACGTGGCACCGCAAGCCGGCGACGTGGTGATGATCAACACCGGCTGGGGCCGCTATTTCATGACCGACAATGAAATCTATCTGGAAGGCGAGCCGGGCATTGATGAAGGTGCCGCGAAATGGCTGACCGAACAGGGCGTGGTTGCCATTGGCGCTGACAACATGGCGTTGGAAGTTCTGCCCGGCACTAATCATCCCGAGATCATGATGCCCGTGCATCAACACTGTCTGGCCGAAGCCGGTGTTCATATCATTGAGAATATGGCCCTGGGCGAGCTGGCCGGCATGGCTGTCGATACTTTCTGTTTCGTCGTCTTGCCCGTGAAGTTCAAGGGCGCCACTGGCTGCCCGGTCCGACCCGTCGCGATACTTTAGGAGAACCACATGGGGCGTCCGATCCGGCGCGTGGTCACCGGCCACGACGAAAACGGTGTTGCGACGGTTATCATGGACGATACGGCTGAATGCATCTTGCAACGGCCCAACCGCCCTGGCGTGACCTTGACCAACCTGTGGCAGGTGAGCGAAAGCCCGGCGGTGATGGAGCGGCATGACGATCCCGTCACCGGGCCGCTGGTCCTGCATCCGCCAAAAAATGGCTCAATCTTTCGTATCGTGCAATTCGACCCGGAAGACCCTGAAGTCCTGGCCAATCTGGACGGCAAGGCGGCTTTTGCCGAGATGGGCGCGGGTGCCAATGTTGTCGAGGGCGCACGCCATCCCTTCATGCACCGCACCGATAGCGTGGACTATGCCGTGATTCTGACCGGCGAAATCTACATGATGATGGACGACGAAGATTATCTGTTAAAGGCCGGCGATACGGTGGTGCAACAGGGCACAAATCATGCCTGGTCGAACCGGGGAACCGAACCCTGCCAAATCGCCTTTATTTTGGTGGACGCCGCGTAGCGTTAGTTTGAGCGGTCCGGATAACCATGTTCCCAGTGGGAGCCCGGCAGGCGGGGCAGGCCGTCGTCGAACTTCAGCCAGGGCAGCATGCCGTCAACCCAGATGTGGTCATCGGGCCTAACCTGGGCCGGATCGTCCAACGCGGCGGCGGCAATATCCAACTCGTCATCGTAGTCGTCCGAGGCATAGCCCAGGGTGGTGCCGCATTCGGCGCAAAAACTCCGTCGTATACTGGGTGTCGAGCGATAAATCGCGGGCCTGCCTTGGGTATAGGCGAAACCATCCGGCGCCAGCGTGATCCAGGTTATGAACGGCGCCCCCGTCGCCTTGCGGCAGGTGGCGCAATGGCAATGGCTGATCACCATGGGCTCGCCGGTGATCTCGAACCTTATGGCGCCGCAGAGGCAGCCGCCCGTCAACTTGCTCATCACCATACTCCGAATACAAAACCCCGTTCCTTGGCCTTGCCTGTGCGCTGATCGGCCACCGCATCGGGCATCACCCCCATGCGCCGATTGCGCAGCCATTGGAATAGCTTTTCATGCAGCAGCGCACTCTGTGCCGCGTGCGCCGGGTCTTCGCCGAGATCATTTTGCTCCATGGGATCTTCGGCCAGATGGAACAATTGCGGGCGGAAGCCTTCGTAGAAAATATACTTCCATTCCGCCGTCCGGATCATATAGGCCCGGCCTTCGTTGGGCCCCAGTCCAAGGGCCTGACGGGCCGGATGGAAGGTGTAATCCGTCTCCGAGAATACCGCGTCACGCCATTCAGCCACTTCGCCGCTGGCGCGCAACAGGGGCAATAGGGAGCGTCCCTCCAGTCGGTGGTTATGCAAATCACCGCCCTGGCTGTCCAGGAAGGTGGGGATCAGGTCAATCGCCTCCACCAGGCGGTCATCCACGCTGCCACGGCGGCTGTCCGCCTCTGCATCAGGATCGTAGATAATCATGGGAATGCGGGCCACTTCTTCATGCAGGAGATCCTTTTCGGCCAGGCCGTGGTCGCCAAGGTAGTCGCCATGGTCGGACGTCAATACGATCATGGTGTCATCCAGGCGTCCGCGTTCTTCAAGGAACGCGATCAAGCGGCCCAGTTGGTCATCGCATTGCGTGATCAGGCCCATGTAGGTGGGGATCACGGTTTGGCGGACTTCTTCGCGGCGAAAATTCTCGCTGCCCTCATGGCCTTGAAAGGCGCCCACCACGGGATGGGGGTTGTCGACTTCCTCGCGACTTATATTGGCGGGGATGATCTGGTTGGGGCCATACATTTCGTGATAGGGCGCGGGCGCTACATAGGGCCAATGGGGCTTGATCAGAGAGAAATGCAGACACCAGGGTTCGTCACCAGCCTGGTCAATAAATTCCACGGCGCGACTGGTCATATACGGCGTTTCGGAATCTTCCTCCGCCACCCTGGCGGGCAGGCGGGCGTAGCGCATGTGCCAGCCGCTTAATATTTCGCCATTGGGCCCCTCGGCTGAATTGGCATGGTCGTGCCAGGGATTGTCGCCGTCATAGCCCTTGCCGCGTAAGTATTCGTTGTAGGTGAGCATCGGGTCCACCGCCTGGTTGGGATGCAGGCCGTCATCACGCTCGAACGCTTCGAAGCCCGACTGGCTGATCCAAACGCCCAATTCCGAGACCGGATTGATTTGCAGCCGCTTCATGCCGCTTTGATCGGGCACCATATGGGTTTTGCCTACCAGCACGGAACGCATGCCGACTTCGCGCAAATAATCTCCCATGGTCCATTGATCCAGGGAAAACGGCACATTGTTGTAACCCGCCCCATGGCTGGACATATAGCGCCCAGTATAGAACGAGACGCGCGAAGGCCCGCAGACTGGTGCCTGAGAATAGGCCCGGTTAAAGCGCACGCCGCGCGCCGCCAGGGCATCCATGTGCGGCGTCTTGATTGTCGGATGGCCCTCGCAGCCCAGATAATCGGCCCGCAATTGGTCATACATGATGAACAGAATGTTTTTGACTTTACCCATGCTTCCTCACTGTTGTTCCGCTTTCGCCCGCACCGCCGCCATTTTTGCCCTATCCGTTACGCCGGCGGGATTGGCGCGGGTTGGAATGAAGGGTTTGTAGGCCGCGTAGGCACCTTGGCCAACGCTGAAAACACGGGCCAGTTCCGCCGGTGCGTCAGGATGATCGTCGACCCGGATGTCCCAGTCCGGATAGTCCTCGGTGGTATATATCTTCAGGGCGGCTGCCTGTTTGCCCCGCTTGTCACCGCCCGCCGCGTCTCCGGCCAGCAAACCCGCCAGCAGGCGTTCGGCAAAGGGCAGGGGGCTTTTGTCGCCATATTCATCCAGACAGGCCTGTAGCACCTCTTTGCCGACCAGCATATTACCGGCGACGGAGAGATACTTACCGCCCATATCGCCACACCAGTCAATGCAGTCGCTGCCAGTATGAGCCGCCCGGTTGCCGTGACGGTCCAGGACATGGACCTGCCGTACCGCGCTGCCGTCGTCCCCGCCCCAGGCATTATCCAGGGCGGATTGCACCGATTCTCCGTCTTGCAGCCGATCCAGGATGGCGGGGCCCAGGGTTGGATTGGCCATGGCCTGGCTGGCGACGGCGCCGACACCGCTCCTGATCCAGGGCACGATGGCGCCCACGGCGAAGAAACGCGAGGCAACGGCGATACCCAGCGCGCCGCTGTCCCGATCAAGGGCTATAATCGACCAAGTCATGCAATCTCCCCTCCAGCCCACTACTGCGGCATCAGTGCTGGCGTGCTACTGTCATGCAAAATGAAGCTTGCGTCCAGATTGGGAATTCAAGAATGTCGATTTTGCTTGGCTGTATCGCCGATGATTTCACCGGTGCGACGGATCTGGCGAATACCCTGGTGCGCCAGGGCATGCGCACGGTGCAGTTTTTCGGCCCACCGGGCGCCGATGTTACCGTGCCTGAGGCGGAGGCGGTTGTCATCGCGCTGAAGTCCCGCACAAATCCGGTGGACGAGGCTATTCAGCAATCCTTGGAGGCCTTGCAATGGCTGCAAGGGGCCGGGGCGGAACAGTTTTTCTTCAAATATTGCTCCACATTCGACTCCACACCGCAGGGAAACATCGGTCCCGTGGCCGAGGCCTTGCTGGCGGCCCTGGATCAGGATTTTACCATTGCCTGCCCGGCCTTTCCGGAAAACGGCCGGACGATTTGTTACGGCTATCTGTTTGTCGGCGATCAGTTGCTATCGGAATCGGGGATGCAGAACCATCCCCTGACGCCGATGACCGATTCTTCCCTGGTCCGCGTGCTGGCGGCCCAGTGCCGGCATCCGGTTGGCTTGGTTGATCACCGCACCGTCGCGGCTGGTACCGATCAAGTCCATGCCGCCTTCAAGGCGTTGCGGGCGGAAGGCAAGCAGCATGCGATCGTCGATGCCTTGAGCGATGCCGACCTGCTGTCCATCGGGGCGGCCTGTGCCGATCTGAAACTGATCACGGGCGGTTCCGGCGTGGCCCTCGGTTTGCCGGACAACTTCCGCCGCGCGGGTAAGCTATCCTCGGATACCGTGGCGGATGGCCTGCCAAGCGTGCCGGGCCTGGGCGCGGTGCTGTCGGGGTCCTGTTCCGAGGCGACCCTGGCACAGGTAGCGGCCATGCAAAAAAGCCGGCCGTCGTTTCAACTCGACCCCCTGAAATTGGCTGCCGGCGAGGATCAGGCCACCGAGGCTCTGGCCTGGGCTATGGCGCAACTGGATGACGGACCGCCCTTGATCTATGCCTCCGCCGCACCCGATGATGTCCGCGCGGCCCAGGATAGATTGGGCCGGGCCGAGGCGGGCGCGTTGATCGAGGCGGCAATGGCTAGAATCGCCACGGGACTGGTGGCGGCCGGGGTGCGGCGTCTGGTGGTGGCGGGCGGCGAAACCTCGGGCGCCGTGGTGCAGGCCCTGGGCGTGAACGGCATCCGTATCGGGCCGCAGATCGATCCCGGCGTGCCATGGACGACGACTTTAGGAGGGCCTGAATTGGCCCTGGCCCTGAAATCGGGCAATTTCGGCGTCGAGAATTTCTTTCTCAAGGCTCTGGACTGTGCACCATGAATGAGGAGCGACTGCGCCAGGAAATTTGTGATGTGGGTGCCTCGATCCATGGCCGTGGTCTCACCCACGGTGCCACGGGTAATATCTCGGTGCGGCTCGATGACGGCTGGTTGCTGACGCCGACCGGATCGAACCTTGGTAATCTTGATCCTGACCGGCTCTCGCGCCTGGACGAAAGCGGCGAACATGTCAGCGGCGATAGGCCGACCAAGGAGAGCTTTCTGCATCTGGCGGTCTATGATCAGCGTCCGGGCAGCGGCGCGGTGGTGCATCTGCATGCCACCCATTCCGTGGCCGTCTCGGTCCTGGCCGATCTGGACCCTGCCGATTTGTTGCCGCCGATCACCGCCTATTATGTCATGCGCGTGGGCAGGCTGCCTCTGGTACCGTTCCATGCGCCCGGTGATATGAAGTTGGCGGAGGCGGTGCGTCAGACAGCACAGGACCATCATGCCATGCTGCTGGCCAATCATGGCCCTGTGGTGGCGGGTACGGATCTTTCGGCGGCATTGGACGCGGCGGAAGAATTGGAGGAAACGGCGCGTCTTTTCATGCTTTTACAAGGGCAGAGAACCCGCTACCTTACGGATGATCAAGTCGCGGAACTACGCAAGGCATTTCCGAATAAAGCTTAAAGGGGAAAAATCATGGGCTACTCACTGGAGCAATTCTGTCAAGACACGCGTGAGACGTTATCGGCAAACCCTGGCCACGAGGGCCGGGATATGACACGCGGCAATCTGGAAAAATTATTGCTTGATCAGGATTTCCTGGCGGCCACCCTGGGCGATGATCAGGAACCAGGCGTGCGTACAATTTACGAAGACCCCGATCTTGAATTCTGCGTCCTGGCCTATATCGCAGGTGGCGACCGTACCTCGCCGCCGCACGATCATGGCGCATCCTGGGCAATCTATGGCCAGGCCGGCAAACATACTGACATGAAGGTTTACAACAGAATTGGTGGCGCCAGTGGCGCCGGTGAAGCGAAGCTGGAAGTAACCCAGGAATTCCGCCTTAATCCCGGTCAGGCCGGCCTGTTCGATGTTGGTGAGATCCACGCCATTGATCACCCCAAGGGCGCCAGCTTCGTGCGCGTCACGGGCACGGATTTAAACCATGTGGAACGCCTGCGCTTTGATGAAGAAAAAGGCACGGCGGAGGTAATCGAGGACCAGGGTGTGCCCCATCCGGACAAGGCCTGATATCTAGGGCGTTTCCAGACGCGCCAGCACGAACTTGTGCCAGGGCGTGTAAGCGAAATCGTCGCGGTCTTCCACGGCCGTTAATTCGTTCGGTGAAATCCCCGTGACGACTTCGTTGCCCTGGGCATCGGGGTAGGAGAGGCCGAAGCCATTGGGCAGTGAAATGGTGCCAGGCAGCATGCGCTTGTCCAGCTCCACCACCACCTCGACCGAATCCCGTACCGTGGTCAACCGCGCGGTGCCGCCATCGTTAATACCAAGGCTGGCGGCATCGGTGGGATTAACGGCAAGCGTTAGCGCGTTGTTCGATTTGGCCCAGGCCGGATCACGGACGACGGTATTGGCGGTGTAGGAGCGCCGCTCCCCCGCCGCCAGGACCAGGGGAAATTCAGCCGTGGTCTCGGCAGCGGCATAATCGTCGAGCTCCCTGACTTTATCCAGCATCTCGGGCAGGTGCAGGTTGACGGTACCGCCCGCCAGTCTGTTGCGGCGAAAACTATCCTCGGGCGCGTCGATGGAAAAGACCAACCCCGACTGTGCCGCCAGCAACGCCTCGAACAGTTTGTTGCCGGCCTGCATTGGCGTGCCCTCGAAACCGGCCCGCGCCAATGATGCCGTCTCGGTGGCCGCGAACATCTGTGCCACCCCCAAAAGGGCCGCACCTTCCGACATACCCGTTGCCAGGCTGGGGCCCAGGGTGCGGTAAAGGATATAGGCGCCATAGTGGTTGATCTTGGGATTAGCCTTGGCCGCCGCGCCATAGGCCATGGCGTAGGCTTCCAATCCGTCCTGTGCTGCTGCCCGCAATGGTTCCAATTCGCTAGCATTGAAAGGATCAATGGCCTCCAGCAAACGGGCATGGATCTCCGGCTCGGACAGGGTGCCGGGCAGAGGTGGCATCAATGGCGCGCGCAGTTGGGCGCAGTTTTCCGGAAACTCGAAATTGAAGAACGTCATCTCCGGTTTTTCGTACTGGCTGGAAGCCGGCAGCACGTAATCCGCCGCTTTCGCGGTCTCGGTCATGGCAACATCGATCACCACGACCAGATCCAGGGTGGCGAGCGCCTCGCGCATGCGTTTGGCATCCGCCAGGGAATGCACCGGGTTGGCGCTTTCGATCAGCATGGCGCGGAAGCGGTCCGGATGATCGGTAATAATTTCGTCCGGCAGCAAATTGCAGGGGATCAAGCCGGAGATGATTCGCGACTGGGTGACGGGCGTGGTCTTGTAGCCGGTTTCATGGCCGCGTTCGTCTCGGCTTTCGCTGATTCTATCGGGCGTGAATATCGTCACCAACTGGGCCGGCAGATTAACCGCGCCGGCCTTGGCGAAATTGCCGGTCAATAGGAACAGCAGGATGCAATGATAGCTGTTCACCGTTGAATTGGGCGCCATTTCGATGCCTAGATCTTCCAGCACCGAGAGACTGTTGGTGCGGCCAAGGATGTCCGCCACCTCTTCGATCTGGGGCATTTCAATGCCGGCAAAGGCGGCATATTGGGCAACAGGTATTGTGGACAGGGCATCGATCACTTCCTCGTGGCCCTGGGCATGGGCGGCCAGCCAAGCATGATCGATCAGGTCCGCCTGTACCAGTTGCCCTAGGATCGCGGCCAGCAGCCAGGCATCCCGTCCGGGCTGAACGCGGAGGTGGATATCCGCCAGTTCCGCCGTTTCCGTCACCCGCGGGTCGATCACGATCAGTTTGCGGTTCGGGTCTTTTGCCAGCTGACGCAGCACCACGCGGGCGCGGGGAAAGCCGTTCGAATGCCACGGGTTCTTGCCCACCAGAAGAGCCGTTTCGCAATGTTCGAAATCGCCGTGATAAAAGCCGCCGACCATGCGGTCGAAGACCCAGGACAGGCCGGTCTTTTCCTGGGCCAGGGCATTGCCGCGATAGCGGCTGCCCAGGGCCCGGCGCAATGGCGGGGAATAGCCGCCGCCCAAGTGATTGCCTTGTCCGCCGCCGCCGTAATAGACGATCTTGTCGCCGCCAAGTTCATCGCGGATGGCGATGAATTTCTCGGCGATCTCGGATATCGCGGTAGCCCAGTCAATTTCCTCGAAGCTGCCGTCATCGCGGCGGCGCAGTGGCGAGGTCAGGCGGCCCTTGGCGGATTGATAATAATTCAGCTGCAAGGCTTTGTTGCAGGTATAGCCCTTGGTGCCGGGGTGTGCCTTGTCGCCGCGCACGCGGACGATCTCCCGGCCGTCCCTGCCGCCCAACTGAACCAGGACGCCGCAGTTACTGCCACACAGGACGCAGGCGGTCTTCTTCCAATCGGCCGCGGCTTTATCAGCCATGATCTATGCCTCCAGATCGCTCTTTAAATCCTGATACATCTGCAAGGCGTTGGCCGCGCTTTCGTTGCGGTGAACCACGGCGCCCACCGCCTGGATCATGGCGACGGGACTGTCGGACTGGAAAATATTGCGGCCCATATCGACGCCGGCGGCACCTTGATCCACGGCCCGATAGGCCATGTCCAGGGCCTCGCCCTCTGGCAGTTTCTTGCCGCCTGCGATGACGATGGGGACCGGACAGCCCGCAACCACTTTTTCGAAGCCATCCTCGATAAAATAACTTTTCACATAATGGGCGCCGATTTCGGCGGCAATGCGGGTGGCCAGACCGAAATAGCGGGCGTCGCGCACCATATCCGCGCCGACACCCGTTACTGCCAGGGTGGGAATGCCATAGCGCGCGCCGGTATCGATCAATTTGACCACATTGGCGATGGACTTATGTTCGTACTCCGCCCCGATATAGACCTGTGCCGTGATGGCGGCGGCGTTCAGGCGGATGGCGTCTTCGATATCCACCGCGACCAGTTCGTTGGACAATTCGCTCAGGATGCTTTGTCCCGCCGAGGAGCGCAACACCACCGGCTTGTTGGCGGTTGGTGAAATACAGCTGCGCAGGGCGCCGCGTGTGCACATCAAGACATCGGCATGCGGGATCAAGGGCGGGATGGCCAGATCCATGCGTTCGATGCCCGTGGTCGGACCTTGAAAATAGCCGTGATCAAAGGCCAGCATCACCGTGCGGCCCGAGATGGGATTGAATATTCGTGAGAGGCGGTTCTGCATGCCCCAATCCAGGGCGTTGGAGCCTTTCAGGAAGAACGGCTCGTTCCGGGCCGGTGTGTCCAGGCCAAATTCCTTGCCTTCCTTGATGTCATCAAGATCCGCCATGTGCAGATATTCCCTCTATAGGTTTTTTTTGATTGTAGTGCGGCGGCGGGCAAAGCGCGCAATAAATTTTGTGCGGAAAGTCCCGCACGGCACTTTTTTTGTGGAACTTGCGCCTTGTCCCGTCCGTGATTTTACCGAGTTTGCTTCAGGCGACGCGGAAGCTTTCACCGCAGCCGCAGCGATCGGACTCATTGGGATTGTTGAAGACGAAGGTGGATTGAAACTTGTCCGTGACGTAATCCATCTCCGCCCCGATCAGGAACATGATCGCGGTCGGATCGATGAACACCTTGACGCCGTCGATTTCGACTTCTTCCTCGAACTGTTTCTTTTCCTTGGCGTATTCCACCTCGTACATCAGGCCGGAACAGCCGCCTGTCTTGACCCCCACGCGCAAGGCTAAAACGTCGCCCTGGCTGCGCGCCATCAATTCCTTGGCGCGGGCTACGGCTGCTTCCGTCATCGTAATAACTGCTGGTCTTTGCATATTCATACTTCCTGTTCCCCAAACAGACCCAGTTTCCCCAAACTAGGCAGCATCATCTTGCCATAATCTTAAAACATATCCAATTCGACGCGGGCGGCTTCTGACATCATGGACATATCCCACGGCGGATCCCAAACCAGTTCGACCACGACCTGGGCCACCCCTTCGGCCTCGGATACCGTGCGGGCTAAATGGCCCGGCAGGATACCGGCGACGGGACAGCCGGGTGCCGTCAGGGTCATTTGGATGTCCACATTGCCGGCGGGATCGAGTTTGTAGTCATAGATCAGGCCCAGTTCGAAAATATTGACCGGGATTTCCGGATCATAAACTTCCCGCATGGCATCAATTACCGCTGATTCCGAGGCTGCGGCAACGCCGTCCGCCAACGCTTCGCCGGCGCGCGCCTTGCCGTCATCGTCCAGTTCCGGTCCGTGCAAGTGGCCAAAGGGATTGAACATCCCATGCGGATCCATATCCGACATATCCATTTCTATACTCCTAATCCGCGGCTCTTAAAGTCTCCGCGGTCCTGTCGGACCGCTGACTTAGTTTCTGCATATGTTTCAACATCGCCATCATCCCCACCTGGCGCTGCATGGTCAGGGCGCCCAGGTTCAACCCGCGCACATGATCCAGGGTTACCTCGGCCAGCTCCTCACTGGTCAGACCGCTGAACGATCCGGTCATCATAGAGACCAAACCTTTAACGATTATGGCATCGCTCTGACCACGAAAAATGTGGCTGTCACCATTCGGGTCATGGACGATCCAGACCTTGGACATGCAGCCATGCATCAGATGCGCGTCATCCATGCATTCAGCCGGGAAGGGGGTTTTGTCGGCCCGCTTGCCGATATCGATGATGTATTCAAAGCGGCTTTCTTCATCGAGCAGATCCAGCGCCTCAACGTACTCGTCATATTGAGCCAATTTTTCAGGTGCGATCGTCATTAGCCAAACAAGCTCCGGGCTCTCTCCAGGGCGGTGATCATGGTATCGATTTCGCCACTGGTGTTGTACATCGCCAAGGATGCCCGCACGGTGCCGTCAACGCCCAGGCGCGCCATGAGAGGCTCGGCGCAATGCTGGCCCACGCGCACGGCGACCCCGGCCCGGTCCAGTGTCGCGGCGGTATCGAAGGGATGAATGCCGTCTTGCACGAACGACAATATGGCCGCCTTTTCAGGCGCGCTACCGAACAGACGGATATCGGGCATGGCGGTCAGACGTTCGGTGGCATAGGCCAACAGCGCCTTTTCATGCGCCGCGATGGCATCCATGCCGATGGCCGAGACATAGTCAATGGCCGCGCCCAGGCCGATTGCCTCGACAATTGGCGGGGTGCCGGCCTCGAACCGGTAGGGCGGTTCCTGATAGGTGGTTTTCTCGTACGTCACCGTGGCGATCATGTCGCCGCCACCCTGATAGGGCGGCATTTGCGCCAATAGATCAGCCTTGCCGTACAGCACGCCGATGGCCGTCGGACCATATAGCTTATGCCCGGTAAAGACATAGAAGTCCGCGTTCAGGTCTTGCACATCGACGGCACTGTGAACCACCGCCTGGCTGCCGTCCAACAACACGGGAATGCCGCGTTCATGGGCCAGGCGCACGATTTCCTTGCCCGGCAACATGGTGCCTAGGACGTTGGAGCAATGGGTCATGGCCACCAGCTTGGTGTTCCCGTCCAGCAGGGCGGCATAGGCGTCCATGTCCAGCACGCCACGGTCGTCTATGGGCGCGACTTTCAATTCAATGCCGATCTCATCACGCAACAGCTGCCAGGGCACGATGTTGGCGTGATGCTCCATATCGGAAATCAGCACGCCGTCGCCTTTGTTCAGGAACTTGCGGCCATAGGTGGCGGCGACAAGGTTGATGGCCTCGGTCGTGTTGCGGGTGATGACGATTTCGTTTTCCGACGGCGCGTTCAAAAAGGCGGCGATTTTCTCGCGCACGCCTTCGTAGCGGTCGGTCAGGGTCTGGCTTAGATAGTGGGCGCCGCGGTGGACGTTGGTGTATTGCGCTTCCAGCACTTCGGTCATGGCATCAATTACGGCGCGTGGTTTTTGCGCCGAGGCGCCACTGTCGAAATAGACCAGAGGCTTGCCATGAACCTGGCGGCCAAGAATGGGGAAATCCTGGCGGACACGATCAACGTCGAAGCCGCCTTCCACGTTATGGCCGCTGAAACCGCTGCTTTGTGCGAGTTCGTTCATTGCGCCATCCATTCGCCGACCAGCCGTTCCATGACCGCGCGTACGTCATCATGGCCAATGTGGGCCACGGTCTCGGCAATAAAAGCGGTCATCAGCAATTGCCGGGCCTCGGCCTCGGGTATGCCGCGGGAGCGGAGATAGAACAGGCCGGTTTCGTCCAGTTCGCCGGCGGTGGCGCCATGGCTGCATTTCACATCGTCAGCCAGGATTTCTAATTCCGGTTTGCTGTCGATTTCCGCATCATCGGACAACAACAGGGTCTTGTTCAATTGATGGCCTTCAATGCCCTGGGCATCGGGCCGCACGGTGATCTTGCCCTGAAAGACGGCATGCGCCTTGTCGTCAAGGATGCCGCGATAATCCTGATGGCTGTTGGTGGCACCCACGACGTGATCCATCTGAATGGCGTTGTCGCAATGCTGTTTGCCGCGCAGCAGATAGACGCCATTCAGGGCCGCTTCCGCGCCTTGTCCAGCCAGCGCCATATGGATTTCACTGCGCACCAATTGGCCGCCCAAATTCAGGTCAAAATTTTCGAAGTGGGCATCGTCGCCCAGCTGCCCGGCCAGGGTTGCGACATGAGAGGCGCCGAATGCATCCTGCTGGATCTTATAACGCCGCAACTTTGCCCCTAGCGCAGCATGGATCTCCGTCACCGCATTGACGAAATATTCGCCGTCACCCCGGCCCAGATAATGTTCTACCACCGTCGCCTCAGAGCCGGCACCGGCCAACACCAGATTACGGGGATAGCAGGTACCCGCATCGGATAGGAACAGGACCTCCATGGGCCGCTCCACCATAACGCCGGGATCGATGGACAAAATGTAACCATCTCGGCTCAAAGCCTGGTTCAGAGCCGGTAGCGGCAAATCCTGTCCGGCGTTGATTTGACCCATATGCGCCGCCAGCGAACCAGGGCTCTCGCTCAAGGTCTCCGCCATGCCTGCCAGCCTGACGCCGGTGGGAAGATCATTGGCGCCGCTTTGCAGGACGCCGTTGCTGAAGACCAGCCGATAACTGCTTTCCAGCAGAGCCGGTGGCGCAGCACCAGCAGACACCGCATCCAGCGCGAATAGCTGTGCCTGCACCGGCTTCAGATTGGTGTAGCGCCATTCCTCGACCTTGCGGTCGGGCAGACCCTGGCTAGAAAACCGGGTGGCCGCCGCCTGGCGCAAATCCGACAGCCAAGCCGGACCACCGCCCGGCAGATGATCGGCGAACTGCGCTTGATAGGCTTCCATCCCCATGGCCTAGGCCGCCTCCGTCCCGGCGACAAACTCGCCGTAGCCCTTTTCCTCCAACTCCAGCGCCAATTCCTTGCCGCCAGATCTGGCGATCCGGCCATGGGCCAGGACATGCACATAGTCGGGTACGATGTAATCCAGCAGGCGCTGATAATGGGTGATCACCAGCATCGAGCGTTTTGGTCCGCGCAGCGCGTTGACGCCTTCGGCCACGACCTTCAAGGCATCAATATCCAGGCCGCTGTCGGTTTCGTCCAGGACTGCGAAATACGGCTCCAGCAAGGCCATCTGCAGGATCTCGTTGCGCTTTTTCTCGCCGCCTGAAAAGCCCACATTGACGCCACGGCGCAGCATGTCATCACTGATGTTGAGCGCCTTGGTATGGACCCGCAGGCGCTTCATGAATTGCACCGCGTCCAGCTCTTCCTCGCCCCGGTGCCGGCGCACCGCATTCAGGGCGGTCTTCAGGAAAGTGGTGGAAGACACACCCGGCAGCTCGACCGGGTACTGAAAGCCCAGGAAGATGCCTTCGGCGGCGCGCTCCTCGGTATTCAATTCGCTTAAATCCCGGCCCCGATAGGTAATCGAGCCGGCGGTGACGTTATAGCCGTCGCGCCCGGAGAGGACATAGGACAGCGTGCTCTTGCCGGAACCATTGGGCCCCATGATGGCATGCACCTCGCCCTCGCCAATGCTCAGATCAATGCCCTTGAGGATTTCCGTGCCATCCACATCCGCGTGCAGGCCCTTAATTTCCAACATGTTACCCATTTCCCTAACCCACACTGCCTTCAAGTGAGATACCAACCAATTTCTGCGCTTCCACGGCGAATTCCATGGGCAATTCCTGTAAAACTTGTTTGCAGAAACCATTGACGATCATGGACAACGCCTCTTCATCGGACAGACCCCGCTGGCGGCAATAGAACAGCTGATCCTCGGAAATCTTCGCCGTCGTCGCTTCGTGTTCGATCTGCGCCGTGCGGTTGCGGTTTTCAATGTAGGGCACCGTGTGGGCGCCGCATTTGTCGCCGATCAGCAGGCTGTCGCACTGAGTATAATTGCGCCCGCCCTTGGCGCCCGGTTGCATCCGCACCAGGCCGCGATAGGTGCTCTGGCTGCGTCCGGCCGAAATGCCCTTGGCGATGATGGTCGAAGAGGTGTTCTCGCCAATATGGATCATCTTGGTGCCTGTATCGGCTTGCTGCAGGTTGTTGGTGATGGCGACGGAATAGAATTCGCCCACCGAATTGTCGCCTTGCAGAATGCAGCTGGGATACTTCCAGGTAACGGCGGAGCCGGTCTCGACCTGGGTCCAGGAGACTTTTGAATTTCGCCCCCGACAGGCCGCCCGCTTGGTCACGAAATTGTAGATCCCGCCCTTGCCGTTCTCATCGCCGGGATACCAGTTTTGCACGGTGGAATATTTGATCTCGGCATCATCCATCAAGACCAGTTCGACCACGGCGGCGTGAAGCTGGTGCTCGTCCCGCTGTGGCGCCGTGCAGCCCTCCAGGTACGAGAC
The DNA here is from genome assembly GCA_018701215.1 of Rhodospirillaceae bacterium. Taxonomy (GTDB): domain Bacteria; phylum Pseudomonadota; class Alphaproteobacteria. Next base: position 24,762 of record JABIWH010000008.1, on the reverse strand, counting down.
ATAACTGCCCTCGTCGGCAATGATCAGGGTGCGTTCAAACTGCCCGGTGTTGGCCTGATTTATGCGGAAATAGGTCGACAGTTCCATGGGACAGCGCACGCCCTTGGGGATGTAGACGAAGGAACCGTCAGTAAAGACGGCTGAATTCAGCGTCGCATAATAATTATCGGAATAGGGCACGACGGAGCCCATGTACTTCTGCACCAATTCAGGGTGCTCTTGCACCGCCTCCGAAATCGGGCAGAAGATCACCCCGGCCTTGGCCAGTTCCTTGCGAAAGGTGGTGGCGACGGAAACGCTGTCGAATACCGCATCCACCGCGACACCAGCCAACATGGCCTGTTCGTGCAGGGGAATGCCCAGCTTTTCGTAGGTACGCAGCAGCTCGGGGTCAACCTCATCCAGGCTTTGCGGGCCGTCTTCCATGGATTTTGGCGCGGAATAATAATAGGCGTCCTGAAAATCGATCTCCGGATAGTCAACCTTGGCCCAGACCGGCTCGTCCATCCCCAGCCAACGTTCATAGGCTCGGAGACGCCATTGCAGCATCCATTCCGGTTCGTTCTTCTTGGCCGAGATGAAGCGGACAATGTCTTCATTCAGGCCCTTGGGCGCCATTTCCGTCTCGATGTCAGTGACAAAGCCGTATTTGTACTTGTCACCGGCAATCGAGGAGACTTGCTCCGCCGTTTCGGATGTATAACTCATTTAGCCAGCTCTTCCGGGGTCGGTTCAAAGGCAAAAGGCCGGGGCATCATTTCGGCCAGGCTGACGCTTTCCAAAGCCGCCTGAATGGCATGATTGACCTGGTTCCAGTTGCCGCTCATGGAACACAAGGGCATGGAACCGCACGAGGTATCCGCGCCATCAATGCACGAGGTCAGCGCAATTGGCCCCTCCAGGGCGGTTACGATGTCGGCCACGGTAACCTGGCCCGCCGCCCGATCCAGACTGTAACCGCCGCCGGCGCCGCGATGGGAGGTTAGGATACCGGCCTTGCTCAACTGTTGCATCAGTTTCGAGACCGAGGGCAGGGGCACGCCAGAATCCTGCGCCATCTGTACGGCCGTCACCATTCTGCCAGTGTCACTGCCTTCGATATTGGCCATATGGCTCAGCATGACAACGGCGTAATCGGTCATCTTATTTAGGCGGATCATCACTCACCCCTGCAATCAGGACTAAATTGGTACTGTTTACATAGCGGAATGTGAAATGAAGTCAAGCGACAAGCTGTCACATGCCCAATAACCCCGTTGCTGGCAGTACGCCTTTGCAAATGCCGGCTCTTTATTGCTAGAAGGTTAGCGCCCTTTTCGCAGTCTGGAAGTACTCCGATGCCGCAAGCCGTTGTTCGTCGCGCCCTGGCCCTTGGCCTGCTGTGTGCCTGCCTGTCCGTACCTGTTCTGGCGGCGGAAAAACCGTTGTTTGAGCTTGGAGTGGCGGGCGGTGCGGGCTATTTGCCCGATTATCCGGCGGCGGGACAAAACCACTTTAACGGCATTGCACTGCCGCTGCCCATTTACCGCGGCGAGTTTATCCGTTCTGACAGCAAGGGGTTGTTGCGGGGGCGCCTTGTCCATAGCCGTGATTTCGAATTGGATATCTCGTTGGGTGGGTCGTTGGATGCCGATTCCGATGACAACGATGCCCGCCGCGGCATGCCCGATCTCGATCACATGGCAGAAGTAGGACCGCGCCTGCAGTGGACTTTCGCCAGGGCCGCACGATGGGCAAAGTTTGATTTAGAATTACCAGTTAGGGCGGTTTTCTCGACTGACTTCTCAAGCGTGGAACATCGTGGTTTCCTGATCGAACCGCAACTGGCCTATCAACATGGTAATTTCCTCGGCAGCGGCACCAAGTTGAAGCTGGGCCTATCCACCGTCTTCGCGGACGAGGATTTGCAGGACTATTTTTATGAAGTGCAGGCGCCTTTCGTAACCACGACACGAGGGGCCTATGACGGCCAGGGGGGCTATTTGGGCAGCAGGCTGCGCCTTTTGATGCAGCATCCGCTTGGCAAGCGTTTGAGGCTGTTTTTTGCCGGCGACATCAATTCGCACCACGGTGCGGCGAACGAGGATAGCCCATTGTTTCGCGAAGACCTGACCTATGGCGCCGGTGTTGGCCTTATTTGGTCATTTTTCCAATCAGAGCGTACGGTTAACGAATAATACCGACGTGCGGTAATAAAGACTCATATAGACGCATTACGAGGGTTTTCGGGTAGGAGCGCGTTGCGCCGTGCCATGCCCAGGCGCAGGACGAGGCCGCTTAGGATCAACAGATTGATCCCGCCTGACAGAGCGGCGGCGGCGAAGGCCCAGACGTAGTCGCCGTGCAGGTCATACAGCGCACCGCCCAGGTAACCGCCCAGCCCCATGCCGACCATGCCGAATGCGGTGCCCAAGCCAATGGCCCGGCCGGCCAGGTGAACCGGGATCATCAGGCGCATGCAGGTGATGATCGAGACCATGTCGGCGGAATAGGCGAAACCGAAAGCCACCGCCAGGATGTAAATACCGATCATGCTGTCGATGTGGGGAAACCAGATGACCAGAATGGTTTGTCCGGCAGAGGCCAGCATGAAGGTCGGCAGCGGTCCCAACAGGTCGGCGAATTTGCCGCCCGCGATGCGGCCCGCCGCGCCTGACAGCATGAGTACTAAAAGCACCGAGGCCGCGGTTTCCGGCGCGATGCCGCGGTCGGAAATAAGCGGCACGACATGGACGATGGGCATCGACATGGTGATGCAGCAGAATATCACCGCCGCACAAACCCAGGTCATGATCTCAATCGGGGGCAGGGAATAGCGTGGATCGGTTTGCACCCGCACATTTGTCTGCACCGCTTTCCGGCTAGGCGGATCCTTGACCGCCAGGGCCAACGGCACGGCGATAATCAGATACGCCACGGCCAGGACGAAATAGGCCGTGCGCCAATCGTATTCGCTGATCATCAGGCGGACGATGAAAGGGATCACCCCTTGTCCCAAGGCGCCGCCGGCGGCGGCAATACCCAGGGCTAGGCCGGGATTATGTTTGAACCAATGCCCAACATTGCCGAATAGCGGCCCCATGAAAGTGGAAAAGCCAACCGCGCCGAACAGAAAATAAGCGGCATAAAAATGCCAAAGCTGGCTCAGATGGCTTAACCCCAATAGCGCAACGACCATTGAAAAAGCGCCCGCCATGATCAGGCGCTCGCTGCCATACCGGTCCGCGACGTAACCCCAGGCCACTCCCATGATGGCGGACGCGAAGGACAGCATGGAATAGCCAAAGGCGGTCTGGCCACGGGACCAGCCGAATTCGGCCACCAAAGGTTTCAGGAACACCCCGACCGAGCCGAGGACACCAAAGGCGAGGCCGCCCAGAACAAAGCAGACCCCAACCATGACCCAGCCTTGGACCGGGTCGCCCTCCGGCTCGGTTCCGGAGTCCGCTTCTACTGATGACGTCATAAATTAGTTAACTTGCTTCTCGTGGCCTTCCCAATAGGGCTTGCGCAGATCGGTCTTTAGGATTTTGCCGGCGCCCGAGAGGGGCAGGGGGGGCGTCACGAACGAGACGCTGCGCGGGCATTTATAGTTGGCGATCCATTCGTGGCAATGGGCGATGACGGCTGCCTCGTCCAGCGCCTCGCCCTCGGCCAAGCGGACAATGGCATGCACCTGCTCGCCCCACTTTTCGTGCGGGATGCCGATCACGGCGCATTCAACGATGCCTGGGTGTTGATAGATGGCGTTCTCGACCTCGGCCGAGTAGACGTTTTCGCCGCCCGAAATAATCATGTCCTTGACCCGGTCGACGACGTAGACGAAGCCGTCTTCGTCCATGCGGCCGCCATCGCCCGTATGCAGCCAGCCGTTGCGCAGAGTATGGGCGGTCATCTCGGGCTGATTCCAATAGCCCAGCATGACGTTCTCGCCCTGGCCGCAGATTTCACCAACCGTGCCACGGGGAACTTCGATATCGTCTTCGTCAACGATCTTGATCTCGACACCGGGGATGGCGACGCCGGCGGATTTGATTTTGCCGGCCAGCGGTCCTTCCTCGACCATACGGTTGGGCGGCAGCGCGGTCAGCACCGGACCGGCCTCGGTTTGGCCATAAACATGATGGAACTGGGCGTTGGGGATGACCTGCAGAGCTGTCTTCAAGACCGCCTCGGGCATGGGAGAGGCGCCGAAGAGGACATGGCGGATGCTGCTTAGATCATAGTTGCCGACGTCCGGGTGATTGACCGCCATATTGATCATGGTTGGAACCATCAGGGCCAGATCAATCTTGTTGTCTTGAATAGCCTGCAATGCGGCAACCGGTTCAAAGCCTGGAATAATCGTCGATGCGCCGGCCATCGAGGTGATGGCGAACATTGCCGCGCCGTTCGCCAGATGGAACATGGGCGCGGCGTGCAGATAATGTGACTCGGCGGTGAAGCCGGTCTCGCCGGCGATCTGCAGAGAGTTCAACAGCAGGTTCCGGTGGCTTAACATCACGCCTTTGGAACGTCCCGTGGTGCCGCCGGTATAGAACAAACCCGCCATTTCATCGCCGCCCGCATCCAGCGGGGCGATCTCGCCGGCGCCATTGATCAGGCCTTCATAGGACAACATGCCCTCGGGCGCGGTACCATCGCCGACATGAACGATCGTCCTAACACTTTCCAAGCGGCCCTGAAGCTTGGGTAGCATTGCGGTGAAATTGTCGTCGACCAATAAAACAGTGGCGCCGGAATCGTTTAGCCAATGCTCGACTTCAGGCGGGGCAAGGCGGGTATTGATGGGCACGAAAACCCCACCGGCCCAAGGCACCGCGAAAAAATACTCCAAATAGCGGTCGCTGTTCAGGGCCAGCATGGCGACCCGGTCACCGACGCCGACGTCAAGGCCTTGCAGGCCCGCAGCCAGACGCGAGACGCGGGAGGCAAACTGACCCCAATTTTGTTGCCGGTCTTGAAAGTTAGAGGCTAACCCAGACCCATTCATCTGTGCCGCCCGGTTGACGATAGAGCTGATGCGCATGGTCTTGGTAACCTCCCCTTTAATATCTCAAGTTGGCCTGATTATTGGCCATCAGTATGTTGGCATCAACCCTCGTCATCCCAACCTTCGGGCAGTTCGTGGGCCAATCCCTTGTGGCAATTGATGCAGGTAATGCCTTTGTTGCGCGCCTTGTTGTGACGTTTCTGCGAACGCCGCTCCTGCTTTGTCAGGTCCATGAATTCAAAGCTGTGGCAATTGCGGCATTCCCGTGAATCCGTCGCCTCCATTGTCGCCCAGACGTTTTTGGCCAATTGCAGGCGCTTGGCCTCGAATTTCTCACGGGTATCAATGGTGCCCATCACCTTGTGATACAGCTCGTTGGAAGCCTGGACCTTGCGGATGACTTTATGGATCCATTCCTTTGGCACATGGCAATCGGGGCAGGTGGCGCGGACGCCGGTCCGGTTGTTGTAGTGAACGGTCTCCTTGTACTCCTGATACACGTTGTCACGCATCTCGTGACAGGAGACGCAGAAGGTTTCGGTGTTGGTCAGTTCCATGGACCAGTTAAATCCGCCCCAGCCAATGACGCCAATGGCAATGCCAATAGCGAGCAGGCTAGCAAGCGATAGCGTCCGGCTGGGAGAGGTCAATTTACGCCACAAACTTTGTTGTTGCGGGTTCTGGTCCATGGGTCTGGCTCTTCTTTCAAATAATATTATATATTGCGCATAGAACTGGCCGGCACCTGGTTAGTCAACCAGGCACCGGCCAGAAAATATTCGAGCTACGTGGCGGCGGCTACTTCGTGCCTTTAAAGGTATTGGCGACCAGCGGCTTGGCATCCACCTGGGCGACGTGGCACTGAGTGCAGAAATAGCGTGACATATTGATTTTTTTGCCCTCTTTGCCGTTCTTGTCCTTGAAATGGCTAACGCCGATCATTGGCGCTTCCTCTTCCTTGTAATTGGCCTTGCCGTGGCATTTTACGCAACGGTTGGCCTTCAGGTTGATCCTGTATTTTGCCACCTTATGGGGAATCAGTGGCGGTTGGGACTTGAAGTTCCGGTCGAATTTTTCCAGGTCAAGCTTAAGCTTGTAAACAGGCGCCGGAGATTTTTGGCCCTCTAGCGCAAGCGAGCCGCGTAGCGAAGATACGGTATCGGCATTGGCCAGGCCGGTTGGGGCCAGGGCGAGCAGGGCGACAACCAATGTTGCTGGTATAAAACCCGACAATTTGGCGATTAGGCGTTTCATTACAAATCCTCCTAAATGATAACGCAAAGTTGAATTTTTCATTTTGAACTCCATTGTTTGGCCCCGCCAATCAAGCGGCCTTTTTCAGATCATGGTCAGTTGCTGATCGAGAGGTGGTGGCCGTTGGCCCGGCAAAGCGCGAACCGAATTGAAAAATATCTAGGGCGCAAACATCTATGCAGCGCCCACAGTTGGTGCAGGCACCGGCATCAATTACCGGGCCGGTGCCGCTTCTTGCCCCCTTGAGGGCGGGTGGTAGGACTTGTTGTTCCGGACAGACCGCATAACAGTCCATGCAATCGTCGCAGTCGTCGCGGTGAATGGCGCTAACCCGAAACACCGCAGCCTTGCCCAAGGTGCCATAGAAGGCACCCACGGGGCAGAGATGGCCGCACCAGCCGCGTTCGCTGATCAATAGATCGAACAGGAACAGTGCCAGCGCCGCGCCCCAGGCCCAGCCAAGGCCAAAGATCAGACCGCGGTAAATCATGGTGACGGGGTTGACCAGCTCCCAGGCGACCACGCCTGTTAGGAAGGCGACCACCAGGGTCATACCCAAGACCCAATAGCGCGCCGCTTTGGTGAACTTGAGGCCGCCGTGGATATCGAGCCGGACGCGGAGCCAATGGGCTGCATCAGTGATGATGTTTATCGGACAGACCCAGGCGCAGTAAACGCGTCCGCCGACCACCAGATAAACCGCCACCACGATCAAGGCGCCAATCAGCGCGGTCATCTCGGGAACATTGCCGGCCGCCAGGGTCTGCAGCAGGATGTAAGGATCGGTCAGGGGCAGCGTATCCAAAGTCAGGCTCGAGGCGATGGAACCCTTGACCAGGTAGTAGCCGCTCATCGGGCCGATCATGAACAGAGCCAAAAAGCCGAATTGGGATAGCCGGCGCAGGAGCAACCATCGATGCGCGGCAAACCAGCCCTTGGTCTTGATGGCGTCGCGGCCCGGATAACGTTTCGTGCTCATGGTTTGGCCTCCGCTGCACTATCGGGCATACGGTCGGGCAGGTCGGTGATACCTTTGACAAGGGCTTCGCCCTTCTTTTCTTTTTCTTTCCAGCCCAGGCGGTAGTGCTTGCCAAGTTTGCCCTTGGCGATATGACTGGGCAGGACCTTGATGGCGGCGTCTTCCAGAACGCAGGCGTGTTCGCACTTACCGCAACCGGTGCAGGCTTCACTGTGCACGGTGGGAATAAACGACGCATGTTTGCCGGTCCGCGTATTTGGCTGGTATTCAAGCGTGATCGCCTTGCCCATCACCGGGCAGACCCGGTAGCAGACATCGCAACGCAGGCCTTGGAAATTCAAGCAGGTTTCTTCATCGGTCAAAACCGCCAGGCCCATGCGCGCGTTATCGATATTGGTTAGGCCTTTATCAAGCGCGCCGGTGGGACAGGCCGCGACACAGGGGATGTCGTCGCACATCTCGCAGGGAACATCGCGGGCCACGAAATAAGGCGTGCCGACGGCGACGTCGTCTTCGATCCGGGCGAGACCAAGCGTGGGGTAGGGGCAGTCGTTGACGCAAAGGCCGCAGCGGATACAGGCGGACAGGAAAGCGTTCTCCGCACCGGCGCCCGGCGGGCGCAGGGCGGCAACGGGGCGGGACTTGGCCGCCGTCGCCAGATGAGCCAGTGCCAGACCCGTCAAGCCCACGCCGCAGGCGGTCCTGGCCGTATCAGCCAGAAACTTTCTGCGATTGCGCGCGCCAGCGTTCTTGGTGCCGTGCTGTTTCACTGGAATTCATCCGTGCTTGCGAATTCGGGATTTGCTCCGGCGGCCGGCGGCGGAACCGCCGGCCGCCCGAACAGTTTACCGCTAGGCATTAACCACCCGGCAGGCGCACTTCTTGAAATCCGTCTCTTTTGAAAGCGGATCCGTTGCGTCCAGGGTCAGTTTATTGACCAGCTGCGAGGCATCAAACCAGGGCATGAAGATTAGGCCCATAAGTGGTTTGTTGCGGCCCCGGGTCTCGACCCGGGTCAGCACCTCGCCGCGCCGCGTCTGTACCTTGACCTCCTGACCCCGTTTAAGGCCACGAGTCTTGGCGTCATCGGGATGCATATAGATCTTGGCGTTGGGAAACGCCCGGTACAGCTCAGGCACCCGCCGGGTCATTGAGCCTGAATGCCAATGCTCCAGCACACGGCCCGTCGATAGCCACAGATCATACTCCTTGTCCGGGCTTTCGGCAGCGGGTTCGTATGGCGCGAAGATGATATTCGCCTTGCCGTCAGGCTTGCCATAGAACTGCACGCCGGCACCTTTCGGCACGTGCGGGTCATAACCTTCCCGGAACCGCCACAAGGTCTCTTTGCCGTCGATGACCGGCCAACGCAGGCCGCGGGCATTGTGATAGGCATCGAACTCGGCCATTTCGTGGCCCTTTTTCGGACCTTCGAACTGGAAGCGCCGGTACTCTTCGAAAATGCCCTTTTGCAGATAGAACCCGAAATCCGCGGATTCATCATTGTCATAGACATTTCCGGCAGCGTCCTTGACCGGGTCGGCGGGGAACTTGTCGACCTGACCGTTCTTGAACAACACCTCATAGAGCGATTTGTCCGCCGCGTAGCCGCTTTTCGCGATCACGTCCTTGGCCCAAACTTCCGCCAGGGTGAAGCGTTTGGAGAATTCCACCAACTGCCACAGATCGGACTTTGACTCGCCCGGTCCTTTCACCTGCTGTCGCCAGAACTGGGTGCGGCGTTCGGCATTACCGTAGGCGCCTTCTTTTTCCATCCACATGGAGGTGGGCAGAACCAGGTCGGAGGCTTGCGCGGTAACGGTGAAATAGGGATCCGAGACGACGATGAAGTTCTTCGGGTTGCGGTAACCCGGCAGCCCTTCCTCGTTCATGTTGGCTGCTGCCTGCATGTTGTTGTTGCACATCACCCAATAGGCGTTGAGCTTGCCATCCTTAAGCATGCGGTTTTGCAACACCGCGTGGTAACCCGGTTTGGGCGGAATTACGCCCGGGGGAATTTTCCAGATCTTTTCCGCCGCCGCCCGGTGTTTGGCGTTCTTGACCACCAGATCGGCGGGCAGACGATGGGCGAATGTGCCGACCTCGCGCGCCGTACCGCAGGCCGACGGCTGTCCGGTCAACGAGAAGGGGCTGTTGCCGGGTTCAGAAATCTTGCCCATCAACAGATGCACGTTATACATCAGGCCGTTGACCCAGACGCCGCGGGTATGCTGGTTGAAGCCCATGGTCCAATAAGAGGTGACCTTCTTTTTGGGATCGGCATACAGCTTGGCCAGTTTCAGCAACTTGTCCTTGGGCACGCCGGATATTTCAGAGGCGTAGTCCAGGGTGTATTTGCTGACCGCTTTGGCGTAGTCCGCGAAGGCGATCTTGGTCAGCTTGCCGCCCTTGCCGGTTTTCTTCTTTTCCAGCGGGTGATTGGGCCGCAGGCCATAGCCGATGTCGGTCACGGTCTTGGTGATGTTGACGTGCTTGTCGAGGAAGTCTTTGTCATAGGCCTTGGTCTCGATGATGTAGTTGGCGATGTAGTTCAGGATCGCCAGATCGGTTTGCGGCGTAAAGATCATGCCGTTGTCCGCCAGCTCGAAACAACGATGCTCGAATGTTGACAGCACATGCACTTCCGAACCCTTTTTGGTCAGGCGGGTGTTGGTCAACCGGGACCACAGGATCGGATGCATCTCTGCCATGTTGGCGCCCCACAGCACGAAGGCGTCGGCGTGCTCCAGATCGTCATAACAGCCCATGGGCTCGTCAATGCCAAAGCCGCGCATGAAGGCACCCACGGCGGATGCCATACAGTGCCGGGCATTTGGATCGATGTTGTTGGAGCGTAGGCCGGCCTTCATCAACTTGGAGGCGGCATAGCCTTCCCATACCGTCCACTGGCCGGAACCAAACATGCCGACCTTGGTGGCGCCTTTTGGGTCTTGGGGATCAATCGCGGCCTTGAATTTTTCGGCCATGATATCGAACGCCTGATCCCAGGATATTTCCGAAAACTCGTTCGAGCTCTTGTCGAACTTGCCGCCCGCGCCGCGCAACAGCGGTTTGGTCAAGCGGTCCTTGCCGTACATGATCTTGGACAGGAAATAGCCCTTGATGCAGTTCAGGCCCTTGTTGACTGGTGCGTCCGGGTCACCCTGGGTGGCCACCACGCGGCCATCCTTGGTGCCGACCAGCACGCCGCAGCCGGTGCCGCAAAAGCGGCAGGCGCCCTTGTCCCAGCGGATGCCATCATCAGCGGCCTTGGCCTCTTTCAATGTGGCGGGCAGGGTCATCCCGGCGGCCACGGCGGTCGCGGCGGCCGCATTGGTTTTCACGAAATCGCGTCTGTTCATCTTCATGATGTAATGTCCTCCAACATTTTGGATTCGGTATCGCAATGGTGATAAACGAGAGATGCCGACAGCACCCCGTCCACCGAACGCAGATCCGTCAGCGTTTCACTGGCGTATTTGTCCGGTGTATCTTCAATGGTGACGACCATGCGGCCGTCCTCTTCGGTCTGGTGAATATCAATGCCCGGTGTGTCGGCGAGTGTGCGCTCGACATGGCTCAGGCGGTCGGGCGTGGTCTGAACGAAAACGCCGCAGATGTTGAATTCGGATTGTGCTTCGGATTTTGTTGGCATGGTCATGCTGCCCCAGTTTGCAGGTTATCTCGTTGACGAGGTGATAGGGTGATCGCGCCGACCGGACAGGGCGCGATGCAGGCGCCGCAACCGGTGCAGGCGTCTGGATCAATAGCGGGCTTGCCGTGTCCGGCGGGATGCTCGAAGCGGATCGCGCGGGCGTCGCATTTTTCCGGGCAGACCCGGCAGACGATGCCGTTGGTGGACAGGCAGGCGCTGGAAATGCTTGGCTCCAGGTTCCAGGGCGGCAGCTTCCGGCCATTCCTATCAAGCAGTGGACCGAGGGCGTTGGTCCTACAAGCGGCGACGCATTCGCCACAAAAAGTACATTCGCCGCCCGTAAATGAGATTTCCGGAAATCCGCTGCGCCCTTTGACGATGATGTCTTCCGGGCAGGCGGCGGCGCAATCCAGGGTGCGGCTGCATTGCTCTGTGAAGTCAGTTTCGGGGATTGCCCAAGGGGGGCGTAAAGCTGTGCCCTGGGGCTGGAATTGTCCTCTTAGAAAACCGGCTCTGGAGATGGTCGAAACCATGATACTTGACCTACTAAACGAACCATGCAGGGAAATTGTCACCTTGCCCGGTGGGCTGCCTTGACGATTGTCAAGAAAAATCGAATTTAGATGGCATTAATTGAAAAGCTGGATAGATTAAAACGTTTCTAAGATCGAATATAAAAAACCCTAAGGCGAACTTATGCATGCGCCAATTGTCGGGTACGGCACGGTGGGGACGCATGTGGGGGACTATGAATTAGCGGCCTCCTTACAACGAATTTTTAACTTCTTGTGGATAACTTCCAAGGTGCGGACCTGTGCATGTGTTCATGCTGGGGTTTGCAACGGCAAACCGCCGGTAACGGCGGGACGCAAAGCTACCGGTCCAACCGTCAATCCCGGCGGATTGGATAGCGGAGCTGCCGAAAGGAGTGCAGAATGGAACTCAACCTTTCGCCGTCGTCGACGCAAGTCAGCGACAAAATTCGACCGGTTGACGCGAAAGCATCACGTACGGTCGAGAAGTCCGAGGAAAGCGGTGGTAAAGAAGCCTCGCTCGAGGCGGAATCCTTGAAGGTGGCGGTTGCCCCCAAGGACGGTGAAGAGGAGCAGCCAAGAAAATCGGCTGTAGATTCGGATACTGGTCAAAACGTCGACCTCTCCGTCTGATCAACGCGATCCGTCGCCCCGGACACTATTATCTTTATGGCGCGACAAGTGCGGCAATGAGAAGTAGGATTCGGGGCGATGCGCGCGCTTACCATATTAATAGTGATAACGGCCCTGGCTCTGCTGGTGCGATTGGCGCCCGTACCCATGGCCGCGGCCGAACCTGCCCAGACCCCCGGCTCGGGCCGATCGTGGCAATTGCTCAGCGGTCAGGATTATCTTGAATTGGCGGAGTATGACCGCGAGGTTTATGTCACCGGCGTTAATGATGCCTACAATTGGAGCTATGTCGCCGGTTTCGAGCGCATGAAATGGCTGGTGCCCTGCGTCTATGGGCGCCAGGCCCAGCAATTGACGGCCATGTTCTCCAAGTGGCTGCAGGAAAATCCGGAGCGCTGGCACGAACCGGCGGCGAAATTGTTCCCCTTCGCCATGTTCGAAAGTTGCCGAAAGCCGCAAAAGCCCCAGAAACGGAGCAAACCGGCGAAGCCCAAAAGCTGAGTGGTAGCTAGGCAACAACCGGGTTATCGCCAGTTGTTGGAAAATAGGCCCGCTACCCTCCGATTCCCGGGCACACTGGACTTGACACTGAGGCTGGCGGGGAGGTACATGGTGCCCGCTTCGTGGGGGGTGTAGCTCAGCTGGTTAGAGCGCTGGCCTGTCACGCCAGAGGTCGCGGGTTCGAGTCCCGTCACTCCCGCCACGAAGCCTTTTTTCCCTCCAAATACCCTTAAAAGCTATCTAGAATCGTTGGGGATTTCTCTATTTCCAACGCCAATTAACGGCTCAGGAAACCTGCGACATATTCGCCTTTGGTCAGCAATTGCACCAATTGGCACAGAAAACCCCTCCGCGCCATTGCAGCCGGGGAGAGAAGCCGTTATAGGGTTGGGTGCCTCGCGGCAACAGTATCGCCGGAGACGCTTAGGAGGCTTTCAGCCGTGGATGATCTTTTAAGAGAATACCTGCCGATCCTGATGTTTTTAGCCGTGGCCGTAGGTCTTGCGGTGGTTATTGTGATTGCTTCAATGGTGGTTGTGCCCAGTCACCCCGACGCTGAAAAGCTGTCGGCCTATGAATGCGGGTTCGAAGCTTTCGATGACGCGCGTGGCCGCTTTGATGTGCGGTTCTACCTCGTCGCCATTCTTTTTATCATTTTCGATCTGGAAGTCGCGTTCCTGTTTCCCTGGGCGGTCTCGCTTGGAAAAATCGGCTTGCTGGGCTTTTGGTCCATGATGATTTTCCTGGGCATCCTGACCATCGGCTTCATTTATGAGTGGAAAAAAGGCGCGCTGGAATGGGAATAAACGAATCCGGCATGGCCACACCGGGGTCTTCTCAAACCGGCCTTGTGGTTGAGGGCCAAAACCCGTCTTTCGCGGAATTTTCCGATGAACTGGCGGATCGTGGTTTCGTCACCGCACAATTGGACAAGGTGGTTAACTGGGCCCGTACCGGCTCGCTCTGGCCCATGACCTTTGGTCTGGCCTGTTGCGCGGTAGAGATGATCCACGCCTATATGCCCCGCTATGATCTGGACCGCATGGGCGTGGTGCCCCGCGCCTCACCAAGGCAATCCGATGTGATCATCGTGGCGGGCACCTTGACCAACAAAATGGCGCCCGCCCTGCGCAAGGTCTATGACCAGATGCCGGAGCCGCGTTATGTCATTTCCATGGGCAGCTGTGCCAATGGCGGTGGCTACTACCATTATTCCTATTCCGTGGTGCGTGGCTGTGACCGAATCATTCCGGTCGATATCTATGTCCCGGGTTGCCCACCGACGGCGGAGGCGCTGGTCTACGGTATTCTGCAATTGCAGAAGAAAATCCGCCGGACCGGAACATTTTTGCGATAGACGCTTGATAACGAACGACGGCATTAGACGACAGTAACGAAGATATAGTAACGGCGACTGGGACGAGAGCGGACAAAGATATGGCGGACGACGGCGCATTGCAGGATTTAGGTCAGCATATCGCGGCTGTATTGGCGGATCAGGTCATCGAGGCCTCCGTGGCCCATGGCGAGTTGATGATCACGGCCAGGGCAGAGCAGATTATCAAGGTCGTGACGTTCCTGCGCGATGATCCACAATGTCTGTTCAAGGTGATGGTGGATATTTGCGGCGCCGATTTTCCCGAACGCCCAAAACGTTTCGAGGTGATCTACAATTTCCTGAGCATGGTCCATAACCAGCGCGTCCGGGTCAAGGTCGAGGCCGATGACCAAACCCCCGTGCCCTCAATCACCGGCCTGCATAATTCCGCCAATTGGTTCGAGCGGGAGGTCTGGGACATGTACGGCGTGATGTTCGATGGTCACCCGGATCTGCGCCGACTGCTGACCGACTATGGTTTTGAAGGGCATCCCCTGCGCAAGGATTTCCCGCTGACCGGCTTTGTCGAGGTGCGCTATGACGACGAGCGCAAGCGGGTGGTCTACGATCCGGTCAAGCTGCCCCAGGAATTCCGCAAATTTGATTTCCTCTCGCCTTGGGAGGGCGCGGCCGCCGTGCCCACCGTTTTGCCCGGCGACGAAAAAGCAGACGGGCAGGAGCCTAACTAATGGCTGAAGTCGATATCAAGAATATGACCCTGAATTTCGGGCCCCAGCATCCGGCGGCCCATGGGGTGCTGCGTCTGGTGATGGAACTGGACGGCGAAGTCATAGACCGTTGTGATCCGCACATCGGCCTGCTGCACCGCGGCACGGAAAAGCTAATCGAATACAAAACCTATCAACAGGCGATCCCCTACTTTGACCGCCTGGACTATGTCTCGCCCATGTCAATGGAGCACGCTTATGTGCTGGCCATTGAAAAGCTGCTGGGTTTGGAAGTGCCGGCCCGTGGCCAGGCGGTTCGGGTGCTGTTCTCGGAAATCACCCGCATCATGAATCATATTCTGAACGTGACCTCTCATGCCATGGACGTTGGTGCCGTGACGCCGGCGCTTTGGGGCTATGAAGAGCGCGAGCGGATGATGGAGTTTTATGAGGGCGTTTGCGGCGCGCGCATGCATGCCAACTATTTCCGGGTTGGCGGGGTGCACCAGGACATGCCGGCGGGCATGCCGGCGGATATCGACGCATACATGGACGAACTGCTCAAGTATCTTGATGATATGGAAACCTTGTTGACGGAAAACCGTATCTTCAAGCAGCGCAATATCGATATCTCGGTGATCAGCCCGGACGAAGCCATGGACTGGGGTTTTTCCGGTGTCATGCTGCGTTGTACCGGGCTGCCGTGGGACCTGCGTAAATCACAGCCCTATGACGGCTATGAGAAATACGATTTTGATATTCCCGTGGGCAAGAATGGCGACTGTTACGACCGCTACCTCTGCCGGGTCGAGGAAATGCGCCAATCGGTTCGGATTATCAGGCAGGTCATTGAAACCCTGCCCGACGGCCCCGTTGCCAGCACGGATCGAAAGGTCGTTGCACCGGCCCGTGGCGAAATGAAGCAATCCATGGAAGCCTTGATCCATCACTTCAAGCTTTATACCGAAGGTTTCAAGGTGCCGCCCGGCGAGACCTATACGGCGATCGAGGCGCCCAAGGGCGAGTTTGGCGTTTATTTGGTGTCCGACGGCTCCAACATGCCCTATCGCTGCAAGATCCGCTCGCCGGGATATGTCCATCTGGCAGCCTTGGATCATCTATGCAAAGGTCATTTGCTGGCCGATTCCGTGGCCGTTATCGGCAGCCTAGATATTGTGTTTGGTGAGATTGATCGATGAAGCGCGTACCCGCACCCAACGAAATTCAGCCTGACAGCTTTACCTTCACGCCGGAAAATCTGGAAAAAGCCAAGCAGCATATCGCCAAGTATCCGCCGCGGCGGCAAGCCTCCGCCGTGATGCCGCTGCTGGATCTGGCCCAGCGTCAACACCAAAATTGGCTGCCGCGCGCCGCCATGGATGCGGTGGCCGAGATGTTGGAGATGCCGCGCATCCGGGTTTACGAGGTCGCCACCTTTTATACCATGTATAACCTCGCCCCTGTGGGTGAGCATTTCGTACAGATTTGCACGACGACGCCATGCTGGCTGCGCGGCTCGGATGACGTCGTCTCCGCTTGCAAGTCCAAGCTGGGCGTTGAATTGGGCGAGACCACGGCGGACGGCAAGTTCACCGTGATCGAGGTGGAATGCCTGGGCGCCTGCGCCAACGCGCCGATGATGCAGGTCAACGACGACTATTACGAAGATCTGACGGCCGATAATACGGCCGCGGTACTGGACGCTCTGGCCAAGGGCGACAAACCCAAGGCCGGACCGCAAAGTGGACGCCGTGGCTCGGAACCGGCCGGCGGGCCGACCACCCTGCAAGACTTTACCTTGCAAGATTCGCGGGGGGACGGCTAATGCTGCGCGACGAAGATCGTATTTTCACCAATCTTTATGGCTTTCAGGATTGGCGGTTGGAGGGCGCGCGCAAGCGCGGTGATTGGGATAACACCAAGGCCATTCTGGACAAAGGTCCCGATGCCATCGTGGACGAAATCAAGGCCTCCGGTCTTCGTGGCAGGGGCGGAGCCGGTTTTCCCACTGGCCTGAAATGGTCCTTCATGCCCAAGGAATCCGATGGCAAGCCGACCTATCTGGTGGTCAACGCCGACGAGGGCGAACCCGGTACCTGCAAGGACCGGGAAATGATGCGCCACGATCCCCATAAATTGGTCGAAGGCTGCCTGATTGCCGGTTTCGCCATGCGCGCCTCGGCTGCCTATATTTATATTCGTGGCGAGTTCTTCATAGAAGCCAACAATCTCGAAGCCGCCGTTCAGGAAGCCTATGACGCGGGGCTAATCGGCCCCAATGCCTGTGGTTCCGGTTATTCGTTCGATGTCTTCGTGCACCGTGGCGCGGGCGCCTATATCTGCGGCGAGGAAACCGCGCTGATCGAAAGCCTGGAAGGCAAGAAGGGCCAGCCGCGTTTGAAGCCGCCGTTCCCGGCGGGCGTGGGCGTCTGGGGCCGTCCAACCACCGTGAACAACGTGGAATCAATTGCCGTCTCGCCCACCATCATGCGGCGCGGGGCCAGTTGGTTCGCCGGCCTGGGGCGCGAGAACAACACCGGCACCAAGGTCTTTTCCATCTCCGGCCATGTGGAGAACCCCTGCAATGTGGAAGAGGAAATGTCCATTCCACTCAAAGAGCTGATCGAGAAACATGCGGGCGGTGTCCGTGGCGGCTGGGATAACCTGCTGGCGATCATCCCCGGTGGTTCCTCGGTTAGGATGCTGCCTAAATCCATATGCGACACGGTGTTGATGGATTTCGATTCGCTGAGTGCCGAGAAATCTGGTTTGGGCACGGCGGCGGTGATCGTAATGGACAAATCCACCGATCTGATACGGGCCATTGCCCGGCTGTCGCAATTTTATGCCCACGAATCCTGCGGCCAGTGTACGCCGTGCCGGGAAGGTACCGGCTGGATGTGGCGGATCATGGAACGCCTGGCCACGGGCGAGGCGGATGTAGCCGAAATCGACATGCTGCTGGAAGTCAGTACCCAGATCGAGGGGCACACCATTTGCGCCCTGGGCGATGCGGCGGCATGGCCCATTCAAGGCTTGATGCGGCATTTCCGGCCCATGGTCGAGGAACGCATCATGCAGCGTAAAAACAAACAGCCGGCTGCGGCCTAGCGGAAGCGACAGGTAAGGACGTCTAGAACATGCCCACGCTGACCATCGACGGCCAGGAAATCACGGTCGAAGCCAATACCACGGTGCTGCAAGCGGCCGAGGAACTGGGAATTGAAATCCCGCGCTTTTGCTATCACGACCGCCTATCCATTGCCGGCAACTGCCGCATGTGTCTGGTCGAGATGGAGAGGGCGCCCAAGCCCGTCGCATCCTGTGCCATGCCCGTGGGCGAGGGCATGGTGATCCATACCAATTCACCGGTAGCGGAAAAGGCCCGCAAGGGCGCCATGGAATTCCTCTTGATCAACCATCCCCTCGATTGCCCGATCTGCGATCAGGGCGGGGAATGCGACTTGCAAGACCAGGCCGTGGCCTATGGCAAGGGCGACAGCCGCTTCACCGAGCACAAGCTTTCGGTAAAGGACAAATACCTCGGACCCTTGATCGCTACCTCGATGACGCGGTGCATTACCTGTACACGTTGTGTCCGTTTCGCCACCGAGATCGCCGGCGTGGAAGAAATCGGCGCGACCTTCCGGGGCGAAGAGACCGAGATCGGCACCTATGTCGAAGAGGCCTTGACCTCGGAGTTGTCGGGCAATCTGGCCGACGTCTGCCCGGTTGGCGCCTTGACCCATCGGGCTTATGCCTACAGTTCCCGGCCCTGGGAATTAATCAAGACCGAGAGCGTCGATGTACACGATGCGGTCGGCAGCAATATCCGCATTGATTGCCGGGGCGCGGAGATCATGCGCATCCTGCCCCGCCTGCATGAAGGCATTAACGAGGAGTGGCTGTCTGACCGCTCCCGCTATGCCTCTGATGGCCTGGCTCTGCAACGCCTGGACCAACCTTACGTCCGGGTCGATGGCAAGTTGACGCCGGCCAGTTGGGAAACCGCTTTCGCCGCCATCAAGACGAAGCTTGACGGCCTGGGCGATGATGCCGGTGGACGTATCGCCGCCATCGCCGGCGACATGGCGGATGTAGAAGCCATGTTGGCCCTGAAGGAATTGTTCACGGCCCTGGGCTCGACCAATCTGGATTGCCGTCAGGACGGCGCCAAGATCGAGGGGCGGCACCGTGGCGGCTATATCTTCAACAGCTCCATCGCGGGGATAGAGGATGCGGATGCTTTGTTGCTGGTGGGCTGCAATCCGCGCACGGAAGCTACCCTGGTCAACGCCCGTATTCGCAAGCGTTGGTCGGCGGGAGGTTTTCCGGTTGGCGTGATTGGCGGCGTGGACGGTCCCGGCACGGACCTGACATATAAATACGATTACCTGGGCGCCGGTCCCGCGACCCTGGCCGAGGTTGCCGACGGCAGCAACGCCTTTGCCAAGGTGTTGGCGGATGCCGAACGGCCAATGATTATTGTGGGCAGCGGCGCGCTGGCCCGCGATGACGGCGCGGCGGTGCTGGATTTGGCCCGCAAGGCCGCTGAAAGCACTGGCATGATTGCGGCCGAATGGAACGGCTTCAACGTGCTGCAGCGGGCGGCTTCGCGCGTCGGCGGCCTGGATCTGGGCTTCCTGCCGGGCGAAGGCGGCCGTGACGTGGCGGGCATCGTGGCGGGCGCGGGCAAAGGCGAGATTGATTTGCTCTGGCTGCTGGGCGCCGACGAAATCGATATGGCCACCTTGGGCAAGGCCTTTGTGGTCTATCAGGGCCATCACGGTGATGCGGGCGCCCATCGCGCCGACGTCATCCTGCCGGGCGCGGCCTATACCGAGAAAGATGCGACCTGGGTCAATACCGAGGGCCGGGTGCAACATGGCCGCCGGGCCGCCTATCCACCAGGCGATGCGCGGGAAGACTGGACCATATTGCGGGCCTTCTCGGCGGTGATGGGGCAGCCGTTGGCCTATGACAACTTGGCGCAACTGCGCGATCACATGGTCGAAGTCGTACCGGGCCTGGGCGTCATTGACGAAGTCGGCCCCGGCGAAATGGGAAGCTTTGGCATGCCCGGTGATTTGGGCGCGGACGGCTTCGAAAGTCCGATTAACGATTATTATATGGCCAACGCGATCTGCCGGGCCTCCGCCGTGATGGCGGAATGCAGCCGGCTCTATACTGGCGCGGGCGGCACGGGAGAGGCGACGGGTACCGATGGCTGAGTTCTGGTCCATATATCTGCTGCCGGGCATTATCATCCTGGCACAAATCCTGGCGATCATCGTGCCATTGTTGCTGTGTGTGGCGATGGTGACTTATTACGAGCGCAAGATCATGGCGGCGATGCAAATGCGCATGGGCCCCAACGTGGTCGGCCCGTTCGGTCTGTTGCAGGCCTTCGCGGACGGCGCCAAACTGTTCTTCAAGGAAACCGTGATACCCACATCGGCCAACAAGGGCGTCTTCCTAATCGCGCCGATGATCACCTTCCTGCTGTCCCTGGTGGCATGGGCGGTGATCCCGTTCGATGACGGCGTCGTTGTTTCAGACATCAATGTGGGCATCCTGTATCTGTTCGCCATTTCTTCGCTTGGTGTCTATGGCATCGTCATGGCGGGCTGGGCCTCGAACTCGAAATATCCGTTCCTCTCGGCCCTGCGTTCGGCGGCGCAGATGGTCAGCTATGAAGTTTCCATCGGCTTTGTGATCATCACCGTTTTGTTGTGCGTCGGGTCATTGAACGTTTCGGACGTGGTCCGCGCGCAAGAAGAAGGCGTTTGGTTCTTCATTCCGCTGTTCCCGATGTTCGTGATCTTTTTCATCTCGGCCCTGGCCGAAACCAACCGCCATCCCTTCGATTTGCCGGAGGCGGAGGCGGAACTGGTGGCCGGCTATCAGGTGGAATATTCGGCCATGGCGTTTGCGCTGTTCTTCCTGGGCGAATACGCCAACATGATCCTGATGTCGGGCCTGACGGCTATCCTGTTTCTGGGCGGTTGGCTGCCACCCTTTGATATTGCACCGTTTAACTGGATCCCCGGACCGATTTGGTTCTTCCTGAAAATCGCGGCCTTGCTGTTTGTCTTCGTCTGGGTGCGGGCGACCTTGCCGCGCTACCGTTATGACCAATTGATGCGCCTGGGCTGGAAGGTGTTCCTGCCGATCTCGCTGTTCTGGGTGGCGCTGACGGCGGGCGTATTGGTGGCCTTTGATTTGGTGCCGAACACATGAGCTTCATGAAACAACATATCCGCGCCCTGCTGCTGTGGGAAATTGTCGAGGGCATGGCGCTGACCTTCAGCTACATGTTCCGCAAGCGGGTAACGATCAACTACCCTTACGAAAAGGGTCCGCTCAGCCCGCGTTTTCGCGGTGAACATGCGCTGCGCCGCTATGCCAATGGCGAAGAACGCTGCATCGCCTGCAAACTATGCGAGGCGATCTGCCCGGCCCAGGCGATCACGATCGAGGCGGAACCGCGCGATGATGGCTCCCGGCGGACCACCCGCTATGACATCGATATGACCAAATGCATCTATTGCGGCTATTGCCAGGAAGCCTGCCCGGTGGATGCCATCGTGGAGGGCCCGAATTTCGAGTTCGCCACGGAAAGCCGCGAAGAATTGTACTATGACAAGGCCAAGCTGCTGGCCAACGGCGAACGTTGGGAGCGCGAGATCGCGGCCAATATTGTCGCCGATGCGCCCTACCGCTAGGCCCGGGAAAAGAAGTTCGAGATGAGAAGCCCAAATGAGAAAAATGGATAAGCGGTCATGATTGTGCAGGGCCTGACATTCTATTTATTCGCGGCGATCGCCGTCGGTGCGGGCGTGATGGTGGTCTCCGCGCGCAATCCAGTGCATTCAGTGCTGTTCCTGATCCTGACCTTTTTCACCACCGCCGGCCTGTTCGTGCTGATCGGGGCGGAGTTCCTGGCCATGGTTTTGGTCGTGGTCTATGTGGGTGCCGTCGCCGTGCTGTTCATGTTCGTGGTGATGATGCTGGACATTAACTTCGTCGAAATGCGCGAAGGTTTTCTGCAATACATGCCCGTTGGTGTTTTGGTCGGCATTATCCTGCTGGTCGAATTGCTGATGGTTCTGGGCACCGCGTCCATGTCGCCGGAAGTCATGGCGGCGGGGACGGAGCCGATCCCCGATCTTGCTGATCGGCAGAACACGGCGGCCCTGGGTGATGTGATCTATACCAAATATATCTACCTCTTCCAGGCTGCGGGGATGATCCTGTTGATCGCCATGATCGGCGCCATCGTGCTGACCCATCGCCAGCGCCCGGGCGTTAGGAAACAGGTCATCTCCAAGCAGTTGGCCCGTACGCGTGAAGAGTCGGTGGAGTTAAAGAAAGTACAGCCGGGGCAAGGTATATGATGGCATTTCTTGAAATAGGCCTCGGCCATTACCTGACCCTGGCGGCGGTGTTGTTCACCATTGGCGTTTTTGGAATTTTTCTGAACCGCAAGAACGTCATCATCATTCTGATGTCGATCGAGCTGATGCTGCTGGCGGTGAATATCAACCTGATTGCTTTCTCGGCCTTCCTGAACGATCTGGTGGGGCAGATTTTCGCCATGTTCGTATTAACCGTGGCGGCCGGCGAGGCGGCTATCGGTTTGGCCATCCTGGTGGTGTATTTCCGCAACCGCGGCAACATCGAAGTCGAAGATATCAACCTAATGAAGGGCTGAGCGTTAGATGTATCACGCCATCGTCTTTCTTCCGCTTCTGGCGTTCCTGATCGTTGGCACGTTCGGGCGTGTTCTTGGTGACAGGCCATCGCAATGGATTACCTGCGGCGCGGTCATTACCTCCGCCATTCTGTCGCTGGTGGCCTTCTGGCAGGTGGCGCTCGGCGGCCAGCCGGTCAAGGTCGAAATCGCCAGCTGGATCGTTTCTGGCACCTTCGATGTTTCCTGGGCCCTGCGTATTGATGCCCTGACCGCCGTGATGTTAGTGGTGGTCAACGGCGTCTCTGCCCTGGTGCATGTGTACTCCGTCGGCTACATGTCCCACGATCCGCACAAGCCGCGCTTCATGGCCTATCTGTCGTTGTTCACCTTCGCCATGTTGATGCTGATCACCTCGGATAATTTCCTGCAGATGTTCTTCGGCTGGGAAGGCGTCGGGTTGGCATCGTATCTGTTGATCGGCTTTTGGTATCACAAGCCGTCCGCCAACGCCGCCGCGATCAAGGCTTTTCTGGTCAACCGGGTCGGCGACTTTGGCTTTGGTCTGGGCATCATGGCGACCTTCATGGTCTTTGGTTCCCTCGATTTCGACACCGTATTCGCCGCCTCGCCGGACCAGGTTGGCAAGACCTTCCTTTTCCTAAGCTGGGAATGGGATGTGATGACCACCATCTGCATCCTGCTGTTCATTGGCGCCATGGGTAAATCGGCGCAGGTGCCCCTGCATACCTGGCTGCCAGACGCCATGGAGGGCCCGACCCCGGTCAGTGCCCTGATCCACGCCGCGACCATGGTTACCGCCGGTGTGTTCCTGGTGGCGCGCTGTTCGCCGATGTTTGAATTCTCGCCCACCGCCCTGGTCGTGGTGACCATAGTTGGTGGGACGACGGCCTTTTTCGCGGCCACGGTCGGGTTGGTGCAAACCGATATCAAACGGGTGATTGCCTACTCCACCTGCAGCCAGTTGGGCTATATGTTCTTCGCGCTCGGTGTCGGCGCCTATCCAGTGGCGATCTTCCATCTTTTCACCCATGCCTTTTTCAAGGCGCTGTTGTTCCTTGGTTCCGGTTCGGTCATTCACGCCATGTCGGATGAGCAGGACATGCGGCGCATGGGCGGCATTTTCAAATATGTGCCGCAGACCGCCATTCTGATGTGGATTGGTTCCCTCGCCCTTGCCGGCTTGCCGATATTTGCCGGTTTCTATTCCAAGGACGCTATTTTGGAATCCGCCTTTGCCGCGCACACGGGCGCCGGCGATTATGCCTTCTATCTGGGCCTGGCGGCGGCGGTGATGACCGCGTTCTATTCTTGGCGCCTGTTGTTCATGACCTTTAACGGTACGCCACGGGCCAGCCAGGAAGTGATGAGCCACGTTCATGAATCACCTCTGGTCATGTTGATCCCGCTGTATTTCCTGGCCGCAGGCTCGATCCTCTCGGGCATCTTGTTCGTGCATTATTTCGTCGGCGACGGCGCAGAGGCATTCTGGGGTCAGGCGATTTTCATGGCCGAAGGAAACAATATACTCGAAGCCATGCACCATGTGCCCATGTGGGTGAAGATCGCCCCCATCGCGGCCGGCGTTATCGGTATTCTGTTGGCGTGGCAGTTTTATATCCGCCGCACCGATATCCCGGTCAAACTGGCCAAGATGCATCACGAGCTGTATTTGTTCCTGCTCAACAAATGGTATTTTGACGAGCTCTATGATCTGATTTTCGTCAACCCCGCCAAATGGCTTGGTAGAGTGTTATGGAAGGGGGGCGATGGTCGGATCATTGACGGCTTTGGCCCCGATGGCATCGCAGCCACGGTGATGCGCGTGGCGCGCCGGGCCTCCGCCTTGCAAAGCGGCTATCTCTATCATTACGCCTTTGCAATGCTGATCGGCGTTGCGGTCCTTGTCTCTTGGTACTATCTCTCCAGCGGCGGGGGGCACTGAGCATGAGTGACTGGCCACTTCTAAGTCTGGTAACCTTCCTGCCATTGGTGGGCGCGGGCTTTATTTTCCTCTTTGCCCAGGGCGGCGGCGAGGCGGCGGACCGTAACGCCAAGGGCGTTGCCTTGATGACGACGGTGCTGACGTTCCTGATCTCCCTGGTGATCTGGGCCAATTTCGAGAACGGCACGGCGGACTTCCAGTTCGTCGAACGCCATGCCTGGATGGGCGGCAATATTGACTATTCCATGGGCGTGGATGGTATTTCCATGCTGTTCGTGGTGCTGACCGCCTTCCTGATGCCGATCTGCATTCTCGCCTCCTGGCGCTCCATCACCATGCGGGTGCGGGAGTATATGATCGCCTTCCTGATGCTGGAATGCATGATGATCGGCGTCTTCTGCGCCTTGGATTTCGTGCTGTTCTATCTGTTCTTCGAAGGCGGTCTGATCCCCATGTTCCTGATCATCGGGGTCTGGGGCGGGGCGCGGCGGGTGTATTCCTCGTTCAAG
>JABIWH010000046.1 GCA_018701215.1 Rhodospirillaceae bacterium | reverse complement strand
TCCTTGCCGTTAAGGTTTTGTTAACCAATCATGAGGGGACTCTGGAGGGAGGCGTTTGGCATGTGTAAGCTGGCGGTCGGACCATGAGCGGGCCCGGGCACGACGCAGGAGGCGCCACGGCGCCGCCGGACGGCCAGGTGGACGCCCAGGACGACAGCCAAGATAATATTCAAACCAACGCTCAGGACGCCCCGCAAGCCGGCGGCCAAACCGCGCAGATCACCCCGGACCTCTCGGCTATTCTGGGCCAAGCGGCCTGGGTGATGATGCAGTCACGGGCCCATCGGCATCTGTTCGTGGGCGACATGGAATGGCTGCTGGTCCCGCCCATCGCGCATAAACAGTTCCGCCTGTGGCGGCGCAACAACATGCCCGTCGCCTATGCCTCCTGGGCCCTGCTATCGAACGAGGTGGAGGTGCGGGTGATGCAGAGCCTGGGGATTGATGAGTGCATTGAGGGCGGCACTGAGGCAGATGCTCAGGCGGATAGCGCGGCGCCATCAGCGGCGGCGGGCGCATTGCCCCTCTCCACCTTCGCGGCCCCCCGCCTGCGCCTCGCACCAGAGGACTGGCAAAGCGGCGACAATCTCTGGCTCATTGATCTGGTCTGTCCCTTCGGCGGCACAGGGGAAGCGGTGCAGCAACTGCGGGAGCAGAGTTTCAAGGACCGGGCCGTGAAGACCGTGCGGCAGAGCGCGGATGGGGCGGGATTTGAAGTCGGGACTTGGGGCAAGTAAGGCTGGGCGGCTAGGATACTGCAGGATGCAAAAGAAACTGCCTGTTACCTTTATGGGGTGGCCCAAAGTCTGGCATATGGTTCTAATCATAGTCCTTCTAATTCTATGCTATCTCGCCGTGTTTTTACTCAGAGATTTTCTCTTCTCACCGAAATCAGGCGACCCCACTTACGCTACGCTAAAGAGGTCTATCGTGGGCTCTCTCGTTGAAATGGAAAAGGGGGGGCAATGGTTACTTCAAAACGATGGCGTATGCGAAAGGCCGCTGAGGAGAAGGTATTCATATGAATTAATGAAGAAAACAGGTTCCCATTATAAGGCCATTGAGGAAAACAATGCCTCCGACAAAATCGTGTTTATTGATTGTGTATTGCCAGATTTTAGCGGGCCAATTTGGTGTAATTACTTTTTGTTTTTCGAATGTAGAAGTTACCTTATACATTCATTTTCGATAAATCGGAAAATAGTTCTAGATAATCTTTTTTCATATCTAGAGAACCCATGTAGAATTCCAATTAATCTTCAAGAGATACTGAATATCGATAGTAAATATGGTATATCAAAAATTGATTATAGAATTTCTTCTACTATGCACAGCTACAATAGATGTAAAAATTTTAAATTGGAAAATTCTATAGTTATTTTAATTGTAATAAATGATGACGGGGACGTTATCAAGACGATAAAACCTGAACTGTCTTTCCCGTTAGAAATTGCATGGAGCATTTTCGATCGTATTTTCCTGCCAATTAAGAAAACCGAAGGTTCTAGCAAATGACAGATAGAACATACTCAATTCGCGTCGAGAATAGGGGCACTGCGCCACATATGTGGATTGAGTTATACGAAGACGGTGTTCTTGTTGAAGGTGGTGGCCTTGAACCAGCCGGAATGCCAAAAGGGAATTTCTTAGGTTCATTTTCGCACGTAAAAAGAGCCGGGGTCAGGTCTTGTTTTTTGTATAATTTTATACTAATATAATCCTATGGTTCGTCCCCTGCGGATCGAATATCCTGGCGCGGTGTATCACGTTACATCGCGAAAAGAGGCGGGGTCAGGCTGACCCCAATTCAAGCGCGCCGCCTATTTAAGCCAGGGCCTGCACCTGCTCCGCCGCCGCCGGCTGGGCGAATGGCTGACATTGGAGTTGGCGCGGCATAATTGAGCGGGACCCCCCTGGAAATACCTGCAAAGCGCATTTGGCCGCGAGCCCATGTTCTTTACCGATACGGATCATCAAACCTATCTTACGGATTGGGGCACCGTCCCCTATGTTGTAGAGCATGGCATAGTCTCCGATGGAGAATTGGGCTCTAAGGACTTGCGGCTGGAGGCATGAATTAGTGTTACAGAACGATAATTGGGGCGATCAAGCACGGATCGGGATGTTCATCGTCGGTAGTGAGGCCGTACCGGAAGCCGAATGGTGGGCCATGCTCCCCTCGAACGTATCGGTGCACGCGGCCCGCATTACCGCGCCTGCACCCTGGGCCCGTTGGCGGGAGAATCGAGTGGGCCTCGACCTTGCGGACGATCTGATACGGGGAAGTCAGCAATTTTCCGCCATGCGTCTATCCGTCGTGGTCGTTGGCCATAGTTCGAGCAGTTTCGTCGGCACCAAGGGGTGGGACGAGGCGGTGGTGGAAAATCTCGCCGCGACCATCGGCTCAAACGCAATCGTGACGACAAACGGTCTGGATATTTTTGCCGCGCTTCGTGCATCGGGAATAAGGCGTCCGTTCGTCGTGCTTCCACCCTGGTTCAATGACGAGACCATGAATGCGGGTGTCCGTTACTATGAAGATCATGGGTATGAAGTCGCGGCCCACCTCCGTTATGATCCCGGCCCAAAATGGCTAGACCTGCCGCCAGGTGATCTTTACCGGCATGGCCTGGGATTTGAGCAGCAGGTCGACACCCTTTATGAACAGATCAAGGCATCCTGTCCCGCCACGGCGGATGGCATCCTAATTGCCGGCACGGGGTTTCGATGCGTTGCCATTCTGGAAGCGCTGGAGCAGGAATTGGAGCGGCCGGTAATTTCGGCGAACCAGGCCAGCTTGTGGCACTGCCTGCAATTGGCTGGCGTTAAGGCCGACATCACGGGTTACGGGAAACTACTAAGATTATGAACCGCGACCAGAGCAAGTTGCAATTAATCGTGTCTCCATGAATGGGGTCACACATGAAAGGGATCAAGGTAAAAGGGGACGCTACCCTTATTGAGCGTTAAAGGGGACGCTATGAGCTAACCCGGCTTTGACGGGCGCGGAAAGGCGAATGCCGGGCTTTGGAGCTGGCGAAATAAAACCGCGCGCGGCCTCCCGAACGGCAAAAAATTTTGCCCGATCGGAAACCGCGCGCGGCTTTTTCTTGTAGCTTGACCGCCTAGAGGGGCGAGTTCTTGTCCCAGTTGGGCTGGCGTTTTTCCAAATGCGCCGCCAGGCCTTCTTTTGCCTCCGGTCCCTTAAAGCCGAGCATTTCCAGGGCCAGGGAATTCTCGAAGGTGGGCATGGCCATGCGGTACCAGTTGTTCAGGGCCAGCTTGGTCCAACGAATGGCGGATGGCGCGCCGGCCACCAACGTGGCGGCAATTTCTTCCGAGCGCGCCGTCAAGGCATCGTCCTCGGTGCAGAGCGAGAACAGGCCCATACGCTCGGCCTCTTCACCAAACACCGGCTCGTTCGTCAACAGATGGTATTTCGCCTTGGCCATGCCGGCCAGGATCACCCAGTTGATGCAGGCCACATCGCCAGCGGCAACGCCCAGACGGACATGGCCGTCCAGCACACGGGCCGATTTGGCAATGATCGAAATATCCGACAGCAACGCCGCCACCAGGCCGGCACCAACCGCGACGCCGTTGACGGCGGAGATGATCGGCTTGGAACAGTTGATGATGTTGTAGACCAGATCGCGGGCCTCTTTCCAGGCGCCGACGGTGTCGTTCCAATTCTCGATATTGCCCTGGATCATGGAGAAATCGCCGCCAGAGGAGAACGCCTTGCCCTTGGCGGCCAGGATTACACAGCTGATATCCGGGTCTTCGTCAATGTCACGCCAGATGTAGGTCAGCTGACGGTGGCCGGCGGAATCGAGCGAATTATAGGTCTCGGGCTTATTAAAAGTGATACGCAGGACGCGCTCGCTCGGGCTGTCATATTCAAAGGCGGGAAATTTTTCGGCATAGCGTTCAAGCATCGGATACTCCTTCTTGGGGCCGGTTTCGTCATAGTGTCGTTCGTTGCGCCCGTTGGTGGGCATACGCATGGCACTGATAAGCCCCGCTTCGCTGCCGGGGTCAAGCCCCCGTAGTCGTACTGGCCGTGAGGCAAATTGCCTCAACCAACAGCCATAAACAGTTGTGTCCGAGGCAATTGATCTATTAAATGTCGCTGGCGTGTAGCTTTCGGGGCAAA
Organism: Rhodospirillaceae bacterium; assembly: GCA_018701215.1. GTDB lineage: Bacteria > Pseudomonadota > Alphaproteobacteria. Next base: position 9,816 of record JABIWH010000046.1, on the reverse strand, counting down.
GATCCCGGCCACGGCTTTTACCCTCGGGGGGATCAAGTGTGATACGGCTGTTAGAGATCAGGAGCCCGCAGTCCGGGTTCCTCACATCACGAGGTGCGGCCAGCACCGACTACGGCGACGTAGGCGATATACTTGACGCCGGGTCAATGACGCTCTTAACATCTGCAAAATTTAGACAACAACGAAATCAATTTCAGGATCTTGCGTCCGGAAACAGGGTGACAGTCCCTCAATTCGTTGTCGGACTTTGAGGAGGACGGCCGCTGGGCAATTTACTTGAAATCACCGATCTGACCACGGAATTTGACACCTCCGACGGTGTGGTACACGCCGTTGGCGGGATATCCTATTCGATCGCCGCTGGTGAAGCCGTGGCTATTGTCGGTGAATCCGGTTGTGGCAAGTCAGTGGGTGCCATGTCGATGCTGCGGCTTATCCCGGAGCCACCAGGGCGCATCGTCAAAGGCGAGGTGCTGTTTGAAGGCCGCGACCTGTTGAAATTGAGTGATGCGGAAATGCGCGATGTGCGTGGCCGCGATATCGCCATGATTTTTCAGGAGCCGATGACCTCGCTCAATCCGGTATTCACCATTGGCCGGCAATTGACCGAGACATTGTTGCGTCATACGGACAAGAGCCAGGCGGAAGCGAATGAACGGGCGTTGGAGCTGTTGGGCCAGGTCGGCATCTCGGATCCTGTCCGCCGCCTGACCCAGTTTCCGCATCATCTAAGCGGCGGCATGCGCCAACGCGTGATGATCGCCATGGCACTGGCCTGCAATCCCAAGCTGATCATCGCCGATGAACCGACCACCGCGCTAGACGTCACGATCCAGGCGCAAATTCTGGAACTGATGAAGGGCCTGTCCGAGCGCCTTGGTGTGGCGCAACTTATCATCACCCACAACTTGGGGGTCGTGGCCCGCTATGCCCAACGGGTCAACGTGATGTACGCCGGCAAGATCGTGGAAATGGGCACGGCCAAGGAAATTTATCACAACCCACGCCACCCCTATACCTTGGGGCTGTTGGCCTCCGTGCCCAGGCTGGATCAACAGCGGGGAACGCAGCTTGTTCCGATCGAGGGGCAACCGCCGGATCTGGCCCGGCTGGACGACGGCTGTGCCTTTCGCCCGCGCTGCCGCTATGCCACGGAACGTTGCGCCCATGAAATCCCGGAATTGCAAACCGTCGAAGGTGATCATGTAAGCGCGTGTTGGCATTTTGAAAGCCTGGGCCAACAAAGCCAGGCGAGACAAGAGGATCCAGTGGCATGAGCGTGGCGGGAAACATGACGGATACAAACACGCCCGCCTCTAATGCCGTGGAAGGCGAGCCGCTGCTACGGGTCAAAGACCTGAAAATGCATTTTCCCGTAACGGAAGGCATGTTCATGCGCCGTACCGTGGGGCATGTGAAGGCGGTGGACGGCGTTAGCTTCACCGTGGCTCAGGGCGAAACATTGGGTCTGGTCGGCGAGTCCGGCTGCGGCAAGACCACGGTTGGGCGCTGCATCCTGCGGCTGGAGGACCCTACGGCGGGCAGCGTGATCTTTGACGGCAATGACATCGCCAATAAGAAAATGAGCGAAATGGTCACACTGCGCCAGGATGTGCAGGTGATCTTCCAGGATCCGTTTTCCTCTCTCAATCCACGGCAGAAAATTGGCAGCATCATTTCCGAGGCCCTGAAAGTACACGGCATCATCACCGACGCCGCGGAACTGAAGGCGCGGATCTCGGAGCTGCTGCGTATTTGCGGCCTCAATCCGCGTTTCGCCGACCGCTACCCGCACGAGATGAGCGGCGGCCAGCGCCAGCGCGTGGGCATTGCCCGCGCCTTGTCCGTCAATCCGAGGTTCATCGTCTGCGACGAGGCGGTTTCGGCCCTGGATGTCTCCATCCAGGCCCAGGTCATCAACCTGCTGGAGGATCTGCAAAAGCAGTTCAATTTCAGCTATCTGTTCATCGCCCATGATCTGTCCGTGGTGCGCCATCTTTGCCACCGGGTCGCGGTGATGTATCTGGGCAAGATTGTCGAGCTGGCCGATTGCGATGAATTGTTCGACAACCCGCAACACCCCTATACTCAGGCCCTGTTGAGCGCCGTACCGGTGCCGGACCCGGCCATTGAAGAGACGCGGTCGCATCAGATTTTGGAGGGCGAGGTGCCCTCGCCGATGTCACCGCCACCGGGATGTGTTTTTCACCCGCGCTGCCGACAGGCGACCGAGGCCTGCAAGCGCGATATTCCCGAACTTCAGGAATTCAGCCCCGGCCATTCACTGGCCTGTCCCGTGGTGCTCGGGAAATAAGAGGGATTGAAAAACGACAGCACCAAAAGGCAGGAGAAAATTGCGCTCTTTGAAAGATTTGTATGTGTGTTAGGATTTCGTCATAGCCGTTATGTGGAAAAACAAATTAACGACGGCAAAAAAACAGCCTTAAGGGAGACCTCAATATGAAGTTTAAGACCTTGAAATTATTGACCGGGACAACAGCGGCGCTGTTGTTGGCGGCCAACGTCGCGGCGGCGGAGACGCCGAAGCGCGGCGGCACGCTAAATTTCGTGGTGGGTTCCAAGATCCCCTCCATGGATGGCCATATGGAAGGCACCTTCGGGATGATCCATCCAATCCGGCCATTCTACAGCACCCTGATCCGGGTCAATCCGGCTAACCCAAGCTCGACCACGGATTTTGTTTGTGACGTCTGCTCGTCGTTTTCCTCTTCCGATGACGGCAAGACCCATACTTTCATGATCCGTAACGATATTAAGTTTCATGACGGCACGCCTTTGACCGCGGCCGATGTGAAGGCGACCTATGACAAGCTGGTTTTCCCGCCGAAAGGCATTTTGAGCCTGCGGAAAAAATTCTTTTCCATGGTCGACACCATCACCACGCCGGACAACTATACGCTGGTGATGAAGCTGAAATATCCCTCGCCGACCTTTATTCCTTCCGTGGCGATGCCCTTCAACTTCATCTATTCCAAGAAGGATCTCGATACCCACGGCTATAAATGGCATCAGAAAAACGTCAACGGTACTGGCGCCTTTCAGTTCGTTGAATATCAGCCGGGCTCCCACGTCTCCGGCAAGCGCTATGACGGCTATCACCATGAGGGCAAACCTTATTTGGATGGCTACAAGGCAATTTCCGCACCGAAAATGGCGGTCCGTCTACAAGCAATTCGTGGCGACCGGGCCGGCATCGAATTCCGTGGTTTCCCACCGAAAGCCCGCGATGATCTGGTCAAGGCCCTGGGCGACAAGATCACCGTGCAGGAAGGTGACTGGAACTGCTCATTGCTGGTAACGCCAAATCATAAGGTCAAACCTTTTGATGACGCGCGGGTACGCCGGGCGCTCACCCTTGCCGTTGACCGTTGGGGCGGCTCCAAGGCACTGTCGAAGATCGCCATCGTCAAGACGGTTGCCGGCGTTGTCTTCCCAACCCATCCCCTGGCCGCGAACAAGGAAGAGTTGACCAAGATTCCTGGTTTCTGGACCGATATCAAAAAGAGCCGGGCGGAAGCCAAGCGCTTATTGAAGGAAGCCGGTCAGTCCAACCTCAGCTTTACCTTGCTGAACCGTGCGGTTGACCAACCGTATCGTATTCTCGGTGTTTGGCTGATTGACCAGTGGCGGCAAATCGGCGTGAAAGTAACACAGAATGCCGTGCCGACGGGTCCCTGGGTAGATTCCCTGCGGAAGAAGAAAGACTATCAGGTGGCGATCGATGCCAACTGTCAGTCGATCGTGAACCCCATCGTCGATGTCTCCAAGTACCTGGGCAGTGCCTCTAACAACTATGCCCAGTATATGGACCAGCCGATGGAAGACATGCATGCGAAGATGTCCCGCTCGGGCGATCCGGCGGAACAGCGCGCCATCATGCGCAAGTTCGAGACGCGCCTCTATGGTGAAGAAGCGCACATTATCCCGACCCTGTGGTGGTACAAGATCAACCCCCACCGCTCTTATGTTAAGGGTTGGAAGATTGCACCCAGCCATTACCTGAACCAGCATTTGGATCAGGTCTGGTTGGACAAGTAAGTCTATTGCCGACATGGCGGCCGTGTAACAGCGGCCGCCATGCGCGGCGTTTTATACCTATATTTTGATTTTATTTTCAGTATCAGTTGACGCCACTAAGATTGACACTGCTGACATAAATTTGGTTGGACCATGTACAAATATGCCGTGAAGCGCATTCTACTGATGATCCCGACGTTGATTGGGGCCGGCATACTGGTTTTCATGCTGATGCGCATGATCCCGGGCGATATTTGCGAAATCCGCCTGGGCGGTACCGGGCTGATGGTGGACAAGGAACAGATTGATATCTGCCGCGAAAACCTGGGTCTCAATCAATCACTGGCTAAACAGTTCTATGATTTCGCCATTGGTATCGCGACATTTAATTTCGGTGACTCCATGTGGACCGGGCGGCCGGTCACGGAGGAAATCGCCGTCCGGTTTGAACTAACCCTGCAAATCGCCTTCATGGCGACCTTGACGGCCGTGATCATCGCCTTGCCGTTCGGTGTGATCTCGGCCATCAAACAAAACACCTGGATAGATTATGTTATCCGGCTGGTCTCCATCGCCGGCATTGCCACGCCGTCGTTCTGGCTTGGTATCATGATAATTTTGGGCCTTTTAATCGTCAGCCAGATGGTTTTTGGTGAACCGTGGATGATGCCCATACAATTTGTCCCCATATGGGTTGACCCGTTGGCAAACCTGTCGCAAACCATATGGCCGGCGGTCGCGGTGGGTTACCGTTACGCAGCCGTGGTGGTGCGCATGACGCGCTCGGCCATGCTGGAAGTTCTGCGCGAGGATTATGTCCGCACGGCGCGCGCCAAGGGCCTGTTCGAGAAGGTGATTATCAATCAACACGCCTTGAAGAATGCCCTGCTGCCGGTGATTACCCTGGTCGGTATCGAGTTTGCGTTTTTAATTGGCGGCCTCGTGGTGACCGAGCAGGTTTTCAACCTCAACGGTCTGGGCAAATTATTCGTTGACGCGGTGCTGGATCATGACTTCACGCTGACTCAGGCGCTGGTGATGATGGTCGTGACGATCTTCGTCATCGTAAATCTACTAGTGGATCTGATCTATGCCTGGGTCGACCCACGTATCCATTATAGCTAAACCCCAAGAGATTTTGGGCAAGACGGGATCAGATAATGGCAATCAATGAAACATACGTCGGAGTTCAGGAAGAGCCGCTTGCGGAGCAGACCTGGGGTGGCGTTGCCAAGGATTTAATCCGCCGCCAGCCTTTGGGCGCGCTTGGCGGACTAGTAGTTATCCTGATGATCGCCGCCGCCTTGTTCGCCCCTCAAATTGCGACGCATGATCCGGAGATCAATGATTTCGGCGCGATGTTGGAGGCGCCCAGCCTAGCGCATATTTTCGGCACCGACGAATTTGGCCGCGATATTTATTCCCGCATTGTCCATGGCGCCCGCACCGCCATGCTGGTCGGGTTCACCGCCGCTATTTGTGGCTCCACCATCGGCCTGTTGATCGGCGTCACCTCCGCCTATTTTGGTGGCTGGGTGGATATTATCGTACAGCGCGTCGTTGACGTGCTGATCGCCTTTCCCTCCATTATCCTGGCCCTGGCAATTGTCATAATTCTAGGCCGCGGCGTCGGTCCAGTGATCATCGCCATTACCATTCCGATGATACCGACCTGTGCCCGCGTGGTGCGCTCGTCCGCCCTGGCGGTCCGTGAAATTCCTTATGTGGATGCGGCCCGGGCCATGGGCTTCGGCCATGCCCGTATTGTTTTGCGCCATATCTCGCCCAATATCATGGCGCCCTATCTGATCATGCTGACCACCTTCCTGGGCGCGGCCATTCTGGCGGAAGCCTCGCTCAGCTATCTTGGCCTTGGCGTGCAGGAGCCGACCCCGGCCTGGGGCCTGATGCTGAAGAGCGGCGCCGAGGAATATGCCGAAAGCGCGCCCTGGGCGGTGATCTTCCCGGGCGTGGCGATCACGCTGGCGGTATTCGGGTTTAACCTGTTTGGCGACGCCATGCGCGACGTTCTCGACCCCAAACTGCGTTCCCGCTAACGGCGGCAGGTCCGGCACGAACATGAATGAGCTGTCCGAACGGATCATTCTGGGCATGCTGACGCCGTCATCGAACACGGTGTTGGAGCCGACGACCACGGCCATGCTGGCCGGCCTGGATGAGGTCACGGCGCATTTCAGCCGCTTCAAGGTGACCGAGATCTCACTGTCGGATAAGGGCCTGGCGCAATTCGATCATGATCAGTTCCTCGGCGCCGCCGATCTGTTGGCCGATGCCAAATGCCATGCCATTGCCTGGAACGGCACCTCCGCCGGCTGGCTGGGTTTTGACAATGACGAGGCACTTTGCGGCCGCATAACCCAGAGCACCGGCGCACCCGCGACCACATCCATTCTGGCCAACAATGACCTGTTCCGCCGCCATGGCATTGGCAAATTCGGCTTGGTCACGCCGTATACCGACGATGTCCAGGCCCGCATCCTGGACAATTACCAGGCCGCCGGCTTCGACTGCGTGGCCGAGCGGCATTTGGGCATCAGCGACAATTATTCCTTTTCCGAAGTCAACCAGGATCAGGTCGAGGCCATGTGCCGCGAGGTCGCCGCCGAGGGCGCGGAAGCGATTTCCATCATCTGCACCAACATGCGCGGGGCCGCCCTGGCCGAGCGGTTGGAGGCCGAATTGGGCGTTACGGTCTATGACAGCATATCCGTTGTCGTCCTGCGTGCCTTGGAATTGGCCGGCGTCGATGCCGCCCGCCTAAAGGGCTGGGGCCGCATTTTCGCAATTTAGAGCAATTTTCAATCAACCGATGTCGTAAGAGCGGCCCAAATGATGGGTTCAATTGCTCTATCTCGCGTGATCTGAGCCTATCCATAAAATTGGATACGCTCCGTGCCCTTGATCCAGCGCAAGGACAGGATGGACCATCCCAGTTAAAAATCACTCATAAGTCATAATGGGATGGGAGTGAACGGCTATGAGTTACGAGGAACCAGGTTGCGCGTATTGCCCCGAAAATGTCCGAGCCTGCCGGGTGGGCGAAACCGACGAGCGGGGACCCGGCTTTTGCCCAACGAAAGTCATGGCCGACGAGCTGGACCAAGCCGTCGCCCTTTATGACGACCCGGAACTCCTCAAAATCGCCCAGGTATCGGGCCGGATCGAGGCCGAGGGTTATTGCCAATGGACCCGGGTTGAAGAGATCTGTCAGTTCGCCAAGAAAATGGGCTTCAAGAAAGTCGGCATCGCGACCTGCATCAGCTTCGTTGATCTGGCCAAGACCCTCAGCGAAATTCTTGAAAGCCATGGCCTGGAAGTCGCCTCTGCCGCCTGCAAGAACGGCTCCGTCCCAAAGGAAGACATGGGCATAACGGATGCGGAAAAAATCCGCCCCGGCAATTACGAGGCCATGTGCAACCCGATCAGCCAAGCCACGCTGTTGAACAAGTCGGGCTGTGAGCTGAACATCGTACTGGGCCTGTGCGTCGGCCATGACAGCCTGTTTTTCAAGCATTCGGAAGGTCTGGCAACCACATTGGTGGCCAAGGACCGGGTTCTGGCCCACAATCCGGTCGGTGCCCTGCACCTGGCCGACACCTATTTCAGCCGTGTCTGGGGGCCTGATAAGCCTGAAAAACGGCCTAAACTTCCCGCTGGCGGCAGAAAAAACTAGACTGACGCACCGCCGCTCTTGTCGCTGCCAAGTGCCTTCGAGGCAATCTCGAAGACATCCGGCGATAGGCCGGCGGCATCCGAGGCGGCCAGAATGCGCGATAGCTCCGCCCGCATCAGTGCCTGTCGGCCTTCGTCATAGCGGCGCCAACGGCCAAGCTGTGTCGCCAGACGGGCGGCGACCTGGGGATTGATCGGGTCCAGCTCCAGCACCCGGTCGGCCAGAAAGCGGTAGCCACTGCCATCGGGGGCATGAAAGCGATAGGGATTGGCCGCGCAAAAGGCTGAAATCAAGGCCCGTACCTTGTTCGGCTGCTTAATGGAAAACACCGGATGCGCCATCAGCTCAACCACCCGTTCCAAAGCATCCGGGCGGGCCGAGGCCGCCTGTAGGGATAGCCACTTGTCGATCACCACCGCATCGTCCTTGAAGCGGTCATGGAAAGCCGACAGCGCATCGGCCCGGGCCTCATCCTCCCGGTCATTCAAGGCGGAAAGCGCCGCCATGCGGTCGGTCATGTTGTCGGCATCGCGGAATTGCTGCGCGGCCAGATCCCGGCAACGTTCATCATCCAACTCCGAGAGATACGATAGGGCGAGGTTCTTGAGGGCCCGGCGGCCGGCCGAGGCCGCATCCGGGCTATAGGGCGCGTTGGAACGGTTGGCGTCATAGATGCTCAGAAGGTCATCGCGCAAGGTCCGCGCAATGGCGGTACGCAGCGCCTTGCGGGCGGCGTGGATCGCCACCGGGTCGGCCCTGTCCACCTGTTCGGCCAAATACTGTTCACTGGGCAACTGGCAGGCCAGGGCGACGAATGCCGGGTCCAGGTCCGGGTCAGTCAGGATACCTTCCAGCGCCGCGATGAAGCCTTGATCCACCGCGGCCTCGCCGCCCCGCGCGATCGCCGCGGCCATGCCGCCCAACAGTGAGGTGGCATATTGCTGCCCGGCCTCCCAGCGGTTGAAGGCATCGCTGTCATGCGCCATCAGGAATGCGGCTTCGTCATCGCCCAATTCCTGACGCACATGGATGGGGGCGGAAAAGCCGCGGTTGATGGAGGGTACCGGTGCCTCCGACAGGCCTTCGAAACGGACAGAGGTATGGTTTTCATTCAGGTCCAGGACCGTTGTCGTCGCGCCGCTTTCATCGAGGGGCAGATCATTGCCATTGCCGTCCAGCAGGCCAACAGCGACGGGAATGCGCATGGGCTGCTTGATGACGCCGTCGGGGGTGGCGGGTAGGCTTTGGCTAAGATTGAGTTCGTAAACCTGAGTTGCTGCGTCATAGCTGCCCGAAACATGGACTTCCGGCGTGCCGGCCTGGCTGTACCACAGCTTGAACTGTTCCAGATCAGCGCCATTGGCGTCCGCCATGGCGGCCAGAAAATCATCACAGGTTACCGCCTGGCCATCGTGACGCTGAAAATACAGATCCATGCCCCGCCGGAAGCCGTCCTCTCCCAACAAGGTTTGGAACATACCGATTACCTCGGCGCCTTTTTCGTAGACCGTCGCGGTATAGAAGTTATTGATCTCGATATAGCTGGCCGGGCGCACGGGATGGGCCAGGGGGCCGCCGTCCTCGGGGAATTGCGCCGCCCGCAGGGCCCGCACATCCTTGATCCGCTGTACTGGGGCCGAGCGCATATCGGCGGAAAATTGTTGGTCGCGAAAAACCGTCAGGCCTTCCTTCAGGCTCAACTGGAACCAATCCCGACAAGTCACCCGGTTGCCCGTCCAGTTGTGGAAATACTCGTGCGCCACGATGGCCTCGATATTGGCGTAATCGTCATCTGTGGCGGTTTCGGGATTGGCCAGAACGTATTTGGCGTTAAAAACGTTCAGGCTTTTATTCTCCATGGCGCCCATGTTGAAGTCGTTGATCGCGACGATGTTGAACAGGTCCAGATCATACTCCAGGCCATATTTCTCCTCGTCCCAGCGCATGGAACGTTGCAACGCTTCCATGGCATAGCCGCAGCGGTTTTCGTTGCCGGGATCGGTGTAGATACGCAAGGTGACCCCTCGCCCCGAGCCAGTGGTGAATTGGTCTTCCAACCAACGTAGATCCCCCGCTACCAGGGC
>JABIWH010000009.1 GCA_018701215.1 Rhodospirillaceae bacterium | reverse complement strand
GCCTTGCCGTTGAGCTTCCAGGGCGATGGGCAAACGGTGGGAAACAAAGAAAAACGCCTCGTTTACTGCGAAGAGAAGGATTGGCCTTTTGTTCATTTTTCCCTGGTGACCCCGAACCGAAATACGCCGTGTTTGCATTCCGCGCCACTAACAGTGAATAATTACCCTAAATCAAGATCAAATATTTGCCAGCGGTGGCCGGAAGGCCCCTAGATCGGCAGTAGATCGGCAGTAGATCGTCAATGGATCGGCAATGGATCAATAGTAAACCGACAGAGGATCGTCATGACCAAAGCAGCCAACTATCAAACACTGCAAGTGCGCAAAGAAGGCGCCATCGATTGGGTGAGCCTGGACCGGCCCGACCGCCTGAACGCCCTAAACATGACCATGGTGGACGAGCTAAACGACTATCTGGAACGGTTGATGACCGATGCCTCCGTGCGCATCGTGGTTCTGCGGGGCAATGGCCGGGCCTTTTGCTCCGGTATCGACATCAAGGATATCAATCAGGGACAAGGTGTCGTGGCCAACGGCATCCCCGCCGATATCGCCGCGCAACGCCGGGTCTCGGAAATTGTCCGCCGCATGCGCCGCTGCCCGCAACCGATCATTGCCCTGGTCCACGGCATCGCCACGGGCGGCGGTTTCGCCCTGGCGCTGGCCGCCGATATCCGCATCGCCGGCGAGAGCGCGCGGATGAACTGCGCCTTCATTAATCTGGGCCTGACCTCGTGCGATCTGGGCCTGAGCTATCTTCTGCCGCGCATCGTGGGCGTTTCCATTTCTTCCGAATTGATGCTGACCGGCCGCTTTATCGATGCCGAGCGCGCCCTGCGCACCAACCTTGTCTCGGAAGTGGTGCCGGATGACGACATGGAGATTGCCGCGCGTTCGTATCTTGACGAGATGACCGCCACCTCCCACCTGGGCCTACGCTTGACCAAGGAGGGGATGAACATGGGTATCGATGCGCCGGGTCTGGAACATGCCATCGCCATGGAAGACCGCAACCAGGTCCTCACCATTCAGTCCGACAATTTCCAAGAAGGCATGGCCGCGATACTTGAGAAGCGATCACCACAATTTGATCAATAGGGATCATACAATATTAAGTCCTAATATTTAGGATAGGTTCTGGTGGACTAGTATTGAGGATCCGGATGGAAGTTCAGGGCGATTTCAATCCAGACTTAGATTTTCAGAGCGAGCGGCTGACCGAAACCGCTGACTATTGGCAGTCTTTACGGGGGGCGCGGCAAATGCCGTCCCACGGCGACATTGATCCGCTCAATCTGCCGCCTCGTTTGTTGCCGCATCTGGAATTGGTCGATGTCTACCACGAAGCGGAATTGCGCCTTAGATGGCGCCTGATCGGCACCCATCTCACCGCCGCCGTGGCCCGGGATTCCACCGGGAAATTTTTCGATGAATTGTATCCGAGCAACGACCTGAGCACGCTCAGCGCGCCGTTCAAATGGGTCATAGAAAACATGAAGCCGCTGCATTGGACCGGTACTTCCGGCATTGCCGGCAAGGATTGGATGTGCTTTGAAAGCGTGCTTTTTCCTCTGTCCAGCGACGGTAAGACCGTGAATATGATCCTCGGTGCGGTGCACTACGACCTGCGCTAAAACAGCGCACATTGCCACGCCGCCCTTGACCGGGATAGGCCGCGCCGTTTCACTTGGCCGTCATATTTGGTCAAACAAACAGGATTCGAGGTCATGGTGAACGGGACGTCCACTCCATCCGCGCCGACGGCCTTCCTGGGCCAGCCCCGCCCAGTGGTGGCGCCGTTGTTGGAGCGGGCCGCCGACCTGGCCATTGCCCAGGTGCTTGATGCCGATGGCGTGCCCAATGGCAACCTGGCAGAACCGGATCTTAGCCAGGCGCAGTTGCGCACCATGTACGAGACCATGGCCCTGGTCCGGGTGATCGACGAGAAAGGCTGGCAACTGCAACGCTCGGGCCGGCTTGAATTCTGGATACCGTCCCGGGGGCAGGAGGCCGCCCACGTCGCCTCGGCCCTTGCCATGGACGCGGCGGACTGGATTTTCCTCGCCGACCGGGAACCCGGCGCCATGCTGTTGCGCGGCGCCAGCCTGCAAAGCCTGTTTGCGCAATTTTTCGGCCGTGCCGACGAACCACTGAAGGGCCGGCGCCTGCCCCTGCTGTTGGGCGACCGGGCCCTGAATATCATTCCCTGCATGACCCAGGTCGGGGCCTACCTGCCGCATGCCGCCGGGGCGGCCTGGGCAGCCAAGTTGAAGGGCGATAAAACCCGCTTCATCGTCTATTTTGGTGACGGCGCCACCTCGCGCGGGGAATTTCACAGCGCCATGAACTTTGCCGGCATTCATCGTCCCCCTATTGTCTTCTTTTGCCAGAACAACGGCTGGGCCGTCTCCACCCCGACCGACCGGCAGACCGCCGCCGACAGCTTCGCCGAAAAGGGCGACGCCTATAAGGTCCGCAATCTGCGCGTCGATGGCAACGATCCCCTGGCGGTCTTTGCCGCGACCAAGGAAGCCCTGGCCTGCACCGATGAACAGGGCGCGACCTTGATCGAGGCGGTGACCTATCGCCTGGGCTTTCATACTTCGTCGGACAATCCTGACCTGTATCGCCAACCAGAAGAGGTCGCCGCCTGGGAGCGTTGGGACCCCCTGCCCCGCATGCGCAAGTATCTGCAAGCATGCGGCTATTGGGACGAGCGGGCGGAGGCGCAAATGCAACAGCGCTGCGAGGACGAAGTGCGGGAGGCGGTGACCGCCGCCGAGGCCATGGCGCCCAGTGAACCGGCCGCCATGTTCGACGATGTTTTCGCGGAACCGACCTGGCAGCTGCGCGAACAGCGGGAGCGCCTGTTGGCCGAGTTGGAGACTGAACTGGAGACTGAACTGGAGACTGGGGCATGACCCAGATGACCGTGCTGGAGGCTCTAGGCGCGGCCATGGCGCACGAGATGGCGCGGGACAGCGACGTGGTGATCCTGGGCGAGGATGTCGGCACAGCGGGCGGCATCTTCCGTACCACACAAGGGTTGCAACAACGCTTTGGACCAGACCGGGTAATCGATACGCCCCTGGATGAAAAGGGCATCGCCGCCCATGCGGTGGGCATGGCGCTGTACGGCCTGCGGCCGATCGCGGAAATTCAGTTCTCGGGCTTTATCCACGACGCCTTTGAACAGCTGATGTTCGGGGCGACGAAATACCGCTGGATGACGGGCGGGCAATACAGCGTGCCCATGGTTATCCGGGCGCCGTCCTTTGGCGGCATCAATGGCGGGTTTTGGCATTCACAAAGCCCCGAAGCCTATTATTGCCACGGCGGCGGCATGAAGATCGTCGTGCCATCGACGCCCCAGGACGCCTATGGCCTGTTGCTGGCCGCGATCCGCGACCCGGACCCCACCTTGGTGTTGGAGCCGGTGCCGCTATACCGCACCTTGCGCGGCGAGGTGAACGACGACGGCGAGGCCATTGGCATCGGTGAAGCCGCCATCGTGCGTCCCGGCAATGACCTGACCGCCTTGAGCTATGGCCCCATGTGCCACGATGTCTTGGCCGTGGCCGAGCAGATGGCGGAAAATCCGGGCTATGACATCGAAGTCATTGACCTGCGCAGCCTGATGCCCTTTGACGTTGATGCCATCACCGCCTCGGTGCAACGCACGGGCCGCCTGGTGGTGGTGCACGAGGCACCGTTATCCCTTGGCTTTGGCGCCGAGCTGGCGGCGACCGTGCAGGAACGGGCCTTTGGTTATCTGCACTGCCCCATTGGCCGGGTGGCGGCGCCCGACCTGCCCTATGGCTTCTCGGGTGGAGACGAATATTACCGCCCCAACAAGGCCCGCATCGCCGCCGCCATCCGTCGCGCCATGGAGTTTGACTTCTGATGTTCGAATTTAAGCTGCCGGATGTGGGCGAGGGTATTCACGAAGCTGAATTGTTGGAATGGCGCGTGGCGCCCGGCGACCGGGTCAAGGAAGGCGACGAGATCGCGGTTATCAATACCGACAAGATCACTGTCGAGCTGCCCAGTCCCCGCACCGGCGTTATCACGGCGATCCATGGCGACGTCGGTGACGTTATCGAGGTCGGCACGGTGCTGGTAGAAATTGCCTCCGAAGACAGCGCCCAAGGGACGATGGATGCACCTGCAACGGCAACCGCATTGGCACCGCCGCAGAAACCGGCGGGTCGAACCTCGGCGAGAGCCGCAAAGGATATCGTTGTCGCCGCCCCCGCCGTGCGGCGGCTGGCCAAGGAACGCGGCGTTGATCTGACCGCCCTGCTGGGCAGCGGCCAGGATGGCCGAATTCTGCCCGCCGATGTCGAGGCCGCTGCGTCCACCATGACCGCCGAGGCCCCCGCGGCTGAGGCCTCGAGCATGCCCCGGCGCCTGCCCTTGACCGGCGCCCGTGCCGTGGCGGCGCGGCATTTGACGGCCTCGCTAAATACGGCGGCCACGACCACGACATCGTTCGAAGCCATGGGCGACGGCCTGGCCCAGGCCATGGCGCAGCATGGCATCTCTCCCCTGCCCCTGATCGCCAAATGCCTATGCGCGGCGCTGTGCCGCCACACGCGTTTCAACGCTACCATTGATCAAGCCGATGGCGCCTTGCTGCCCCATGACGGCGTCGACCTAGGTATCGCCATGGCGGCCAAGGACGGCTTGGTGGTACCGGTTTTTCGCGGCCTGGATAAGAGTTCACCAGAGGCCGCCGCGACGGCTATCGATGCCATGGCGGCACGGGCCCGCGCGGGCGATCTGCAAACCAATGATTTGCAGGGTGGAAGCTTTACCCTATCCAGCACCGGCGGCCTGGAGCAGGCGACCATTATTTCCACCCGCCCCATCATCAACCCGCCGCAAACGGCAATTCTGTGGGTTTCCCGTATCGTGGCCCGGCCCAGAATACGTGCCGGCGTACTGGAAGCGGGGCCCATGCTGGCACTCTCGCTTAGCTTTGATCATCGTTACATTGACGGTGCCGAGGCAACCTATTTCATCAATGATCTGGTGGCTTTCCTGGAAGCGCCTGAAACCGCCCTGCGCTGATTAATCCTTCGCGTCATCCAGGATCTGGCGGACCTTGGCCCCAAGGTCCGCCAGGCGAAACGGCTTCACCAACAACTGCACGCCATCATCCAGCCGGCCATGATGGGAAAGGGCGTTTTCGGCATAGCCGGAAATGTATAAAACCTGTAGATCCGGTTGCAATGCGCAGGCCTTTTCGGCCAGGTCCCGTCCGCCCATGCCGCCTGGCAGGACAATATCGGCGATCAACAAATTGGCCCCTTTGTTCCGCTCCAGCTGCGCCAATCCTTCCACCGCCGTGGCCGCTTCAACAACATTATAGCCCAACTCGAGCAAACACCCGACCGTCACCGCCCGGACATCGGCATCGTCCTCGACAACCACGATCAACTCGCCCCGCGCCGCCGGATCGGCGCCGGATTGGACAACGCCATCCATCTCCGCGTCCGCCAAGACTGTGGCGCGCGGCAGATAGATCTTCATTGTCGTGCCTTCGCCCGACTCGCTGTAGATACGCGCGTGGCCACCCGACTGCTTGACGAAACCATAGATCATGCTAAGCCCAAGACCGCTGCCCTTGCCCACTTCCTTGGTGGTGAAAAAGGGGTCGAACGCTTGCTCGATAACATCTTTTTCCATGCCCGTTCCGGTGTCGCTGATCGACAACAGGACGTACTGGCCGGGCGCCACGTCTTCCTGCGAGCTGGCATAATTTTCGTCGAGACGGACGTTCGAGGTCTCGATCGTTAACAGGCCACCGCCCGGCATGGCATCACGGGCATTGATCGATAGGTTGAGAACGGTATTTTCCAATTGCCCCGGATCGACCTCGCACCGCCACAACCCGGCACCGCCCACCAATTCGATGCCGATGTCCTCGCCCAAGGTGCGAACCAGCAAATCGTGCATGCCGCCAATCAGCTCGTTGACATCAACCGCGATCGGCTGCAGGGGTTGCCGGCGGGAGAATGCCAATAGCCGATGGGTCAGGTCGGCGCCGCGCTGGGTGGCCGCGAGCGCGCGCATGGCGAATTGGGAGGCTTTGCCCTCCGGCTCGGCCTGTTCAAGCAGCAGTTCCATGTTACCCATGATGACCGCCAGCAAATTATTGAAATCGTGGGCTACGCCGCCGGTAAGCTGGCCGACCGCTTCCATCTTTTGTGCCTGCCGCAACTGCTCCTCCAGGCGCAGGCGCTCCGTTACGTCCTGAAAGCTGCCCAGGATCGCGTCCTCGCCGGCATAGCTGATTGGTTGCAGGGCGTGAATGGTTGAAATCCGCGTGCCGTCGCCGCGCACCATCTCCAGCGCTTCACCGCTGATCAGCCCTTCCCGCCGCAACCGTGCGGCGCGGGCATCTCTGTCGCCAGGCTGCCAGAACAAGGGACCGATTGGCTTTCCGATCAACTCTTCGGTGGCAAGGCCGAGCACCGGCCCGACCTTGGGGTTGGCATAAAGGACCGTGCCGTCGTCGTGGCGGGTAATCAGCAGAGGAACGGGCGAGCCCTCGGCAATGGCACGGAAATTCCGCTCACTTTCATGCATCGCCTCTTCGGCGCGTCTTCGCTCCGTCACATCGAAGTGAACCGATAGACTACCCAAGACATCGCCATTCTCCCCGGTGATGGCTGCTCCAAGCATCCACAGAATTCTGCCGGGAAGTTTGGCAGAGCTATAGTTTGGTTCAGACACCAATTTTCCCGATGTCCGACTGCGCTCAAGAAAATCCGCGAACACCGGCGGAAGTTTTCCTCCATACACATCTTCCGTCTTTCTTCCCAGCAGCTCCTTGATCGGTTCTCCATAATAGTCCGATGCCAGCCTGTTCAGGAAGGTGATCCGGTCATCATTGTCACGAACCACAATGTTGGCCGGTACCGTATCGAGTATCGTATGAAGCAGCGCCAAATTTTCCGCCAGCGCCGTTTCTCGAAGTTTTTGGTTCGTGATGTCCTGGGAAACCCCAAAAAATGATTCAAACCGGCCTTCCGCATCATATTCCGGTCTTCCTTCATTGCGGATATGCCGGATCTCGCCGCTCGGCCTGACAATTCGGAAATCAATGCCATAGGGCCTTCTCTCGGCGGCGGCGGTTTCCCGGGCGTCCAATACAGCCTGGCGGTCATCGGGATGAATTGTCTGCAGGACACGATCAAGGCTGGCCGGCGAACCGGTCGTCTCCAGGCCCCAAATTCGATACATTTCCACCGACCAGTCGGCCTGATCGGTCCCCGGCGTGACGCGCCAATGGCCGATTTGACCAACTCGCTGCGCCGCCGCCAGGTTTTGCTCGCTCTTTTTCAAGGCGCGTTCGCGGACCTTCAGATCCGTGACATCGGTGACCAGGGCAAAGACGCCTTCCACGCTGCCGTCGGCCGCGACGGAAGGCACATTGGTGACCTGAACGTCCCTGGGGCCCAATTCAATGGTTTCACGGGTCGCCTCGTAGGTTACCGTCTTGCCATCAAGGGCGGCGGCAAAATGCGCCTGAACCTGCGCCTCGATCTCATGACCCAATACATCCTTGGCCGTCCGGCCAACAAAATCTTCGGGCCCAAGGCCGAACCAGTTGGCATAGACCTTGTTGACGAAGCGGTAGCGCCCATCGGGATCCATATAGAGTAGGCCGCCGGCGATGTTCGAGGCCAGAAGGCGGAATTGCCGTTCGCTCTCACGGGAGGCTTCTTCGGCCCGCCTGTTTTCGGTGATGACGGTTGACGAACCGCGAAAACCAGCAAAACTGCCATCCGCGTCCTGGTAAGGCGTACCGGAGGTCCGGAGCCAGACCTTGCCGCCGTCCGGCGCGCGGGGCCGCCAAAATTCGACATTCCGGAAAGGCTGCCGCGCCTGCATGCATTGGTCCACGAATTTTAGGCTATCCTGGACGTCGAATTCAGCACCGATGACCTCCCGGGGGGTTCGTCCCAGAAATGCGTCCAGATCCAGGCCAATGCTTTGTTCGGCAACGGGCGAAAGATAAACGTAGCGCAGGTCGGCATTCGTCTCCCAAAAGAAATCCGCGCTGGCCTCGGCGAAATCGTTTAACCGCGCCACGCTTTGCCGCAGCATTTGCTCGGCTTCCATCAACGCCGTTACATCCGTGCTTGTGCCACGTTGCCCACGGTATTCACCATCATCGTCAAAGACCGGGATACCGCTGGACCGTATCCAGTACCGCCTGCCATCGGACAGAGCGCGCAGGGAAACCAATTCATTAAACGGCAGATGCTTGCGGCAGGCCTGTTCAAAGGTCGCCTTATCCACCGGATCTTCAACTCTGAAGCCCGATGCCGCGATGCTCTTGCCGATGAGCGAGCCCGGGGCATCACCGGTGATCTGATAATAGCGATCGGTGAGAAACGTAAAGCGGCCGGCCGCATCGAACTCCCAGAACCAGCCGGAAATCAGATCGGCAAAGTCACGTCGGCGTTGTTCTTCTCTGCTAAGCTCCATAACACCCCACAGGAGCCGGAATCGTTCCGACGACGTTGGCAAACAGCGTCTTGGCGCGACGATACATGCTCAACAACCACTCGTAAACTGAACAAATATGCCCAATGTCGTACTGCGAATGTAAGTTAACATGTGTTTTCTTATAAACTCATTAATCGACCTCATGGCACGGGAATGCAACCGCTATGCAGGCTACACCGGGCCTGTTATTTTGGCGCAAACGCATTGATAGATTGGAATAATCATGAAATTCGGACTGGTTCCCATCAACATCGGCATCGCTGCGCCCGAACAGATGATCACCATGGCCCAGACGGCGGAAGAAGCCGGTTTTGAAAGCGTCTGGACGTTCGAGCACGTCATCGTGCCCGTGGATTACCAATCCAAATACCCCTACCACAAATCCGGCAAAATGGGCGGGGCACCGGAAACCCCTTTCGTTGATCCGCTTATCGCGCTGACCGCCATCGCGGCCCATACCAAGAGCATTCGTCTGGCGACGGGCGTCAACATTGTTTCCCAGACCAACGCCTTGCTACTGGCAAAACAGGCCGCCAGCCTGGATTTCATCTCGGGTGGGCGCTTCATGCTGGGCGCGGGCATTGGCTGGTTGCGGGAGGAATTCACCGCCATGGGCGTGCCATTCGAGCGGCGCGGCGCCCGCTTTGATGACTATATGGTGGCCATGAAAAAGGTCTGGTCGGGCGATGTGGTCGAACATGAAAGCGATTTTCTGTCCTGGCACGGCTTCAAAAGTTACCCTCTGCCGGTACAAAAGCCAGGCGTCCCCATCATCATGGGCGGGCGGGCCGGCAAGATATACCAGCGTATCGCCAAATACGGTGACGGCTGGTTCATCCCCGGTGCCAAGCCTGACGAGTTGCCCGGCATGCTGGCGGATCTGCGCGCGGCGTGTGCGGCTGAGGGGCGCAATTATGACGAGATCGAGCTGACCACCATGTGGGGGCCCAGAGGCGGGGCGGACTCCCTGAAGCTGCTGGCCGATCTGGGCATTGCCCGGGTCGTCACGGTTCTGGACGGCAGCGGTATCGACGGCATCAAAGCCATCGCGGACGCTCATATCCGCTGAATTTGTAAGACTTATTGTAAGACTTAGAGGACAGGTTATGGACGAGAGTAGAATTCCCATCCTGGTTGGTTGCAGCCAGATCACCCAGCGTGAAGACGATCCCGCCAAGGCTCTTTCGCCCATGGACCTGACGGAAGCGGCGGCGCGCCAGGCCGCCGTTGACGCCGGTGCCGGCGATGCGCTGCTCAAGGCATTGGACACGGTGCTGGTGATCCGCTCCTTCTCCGATACCTCGTGGCGCTTCGCCTCCCCCTTCGGGCAATCGACCAATCCGCCAAGAACCCTGGCCCAGCGCCTGGGCGCCGCCGATGCACGGCGCCAGATTTACACCTTTCCGGGCGGCAACATGGTGCAATGGTCCATCAACCGGATGTTCGAAATGATCACCCAGGGCCAGCTGGGCACCGCCCTGATCGCGGGCGGCGAGGCGCTTTCGACGCAAAAAGCGGCCCAACGCGGCGGACTGGAACTGGATTGGAACGAAGACCCGGGCGGCCAACCGGAAATGTGGGGCGTGGAAACACGCGGCTGGAACGATGTGGAGGACCGCCACCGCATGGCCGGCGCCATCTTCGCCTATCCCTTGTTTGAAAACGCCCTGCGCCATCACAAGGGCCGCACGGTCGCCGAACATGGCGCCAAGTTAGGCGAGCTGTTCGCCCGCTTCGCCGCCGTGGCGGCCGCCAATCCCCTGGCCGACCGCCGCGACGGCTTCTCCGCCAAACAGATCGCCAGCGTCGGCCCCGACAATCCCTATATCGGCTTTCCCTATACCAAGTTGATGAACGCCAATGCCTTCATCGATCAGTCCGCCGCCCTGATCCTAACCTCGGTCGCCAAAGCGAAGGCCCTGGGCATCGCGCAAGATAAATGGGTTTATCTGCACGGCTGCTCGGACACCTATGATCATTGGTTCATTTCCGACCGCAAGGATTTCCATTCCTCCCCCGCCATGCGGGTGGCCGGCGTTGAAGCCTTGGCCATGGCGGACTGCGGTCTGGATGATATCGGCGCCTTCGATATCTACAGCTGCTTCCCCTCCGCCGTGCAGCTGGCCTGTCAGGAACTGGGTCTGGCCCTGGATGATCCGCGCGGCCTGACCATTACCGGCGGCCTGCCGTATTTTGGCGGGCCTGGAAACAACTACGTCACCCATTCAATCGCCGAGATGATGAACCGGGTGCGTGCCAAGCCGGGCATGAAAGGCTTGGTTACCTCGTGCGGCAACTATGTCACCAAGGAGGCGGTGGGCATCTACAGCACGGCTGTGCCTGACAAACCGTTCGCACCGAAAGACCCCAGCCTCTATCAGGCGGCCTTGAACGCCGACAAGGGTCGAACCTCGGTCGAAGCCGCCAATGGCGCCGGCCGGATCGAAACCTATACCGTCATGCATGACCGCGCGGGACCCTCTTATGCCATTGTCATGGCCATTCTGGAGGACGGTAGCCGCTGCATCGCCAACACGGCGGAAGACCCAGACCTGCTGGCGGATATGGTCACCAACGACTATATGGGCGCACAAGGCACGGTGGCCCATGACGATGGACTGAATATTTTCACACCAGGGACTGCATCATGAATGACGAGACAATGATCCCCATGTCGGCCCTGCGCGCTGCCCTGAAGATGCGCGCCGTCGCCTATGCCCACATGTTCGACGTCATGCGCGAACATCTGGGCGAAGAGAAAGCGCAGGAGATCGGCCAGGAAGCCACCCGCCGCCTGGGCCAGGACATGGGCCCCAACTTTGCCAAATTCGCACCCAATGATCTAAATGGCCTGAAAGAGGCCTTCCTGGGCGGTATTCCGGGCATCGGTGAATTGTTCGTGCCGGAAGTGGTACAATGCGATGACGAGGAATTGCAGATCTATTTCGAGCGCTGCCCCCTGAAGGATGGTTGGACCGAGATGAATAAGTCCGATCACGACATGCAACAATTGTGCAAATTCGCCGGCGCCATCGACGGCGGCCTGTTCGAGGCGGCCGGTTTTACCTTCGCCGGGGAAACCTGGAAGCCGGGCCAACCCGGCTGCTGCCGCCTGCGCGTCCTGCCCGGACCCGCCTCTGATTCCAAGCCTTGATAAGGATCAATAGCCCCAGCGCGACATCGTGCCAGACTGGCCCCTTGTTGCATCGGTTGGGAGTATTGGCATGTCGGACGAAAAAATCGCGGTAATTTCCCCGCTGGGCGGCGAAACCATAGCCGCGCGCGGCGCCGCGCCGCGCCCGGAGAGCCTGGATGGCATGACCATCGGCGAAATGTGGAACGGCGATTTCAAGGGTGACTTCACGTTTCCGATTATTCGCGAGCTGTTGGCGGAGCGCTACGAGGGCATCAAAATCGTGCCCTTTACGGAATTCCCCTATTCGACAATTCGGGGCACGGCGGAGCATCAGCGCGATATCGATGCCCAGATGCTGGCCTTGGCCAAGGAAAAAGGCTGCGACGCCGTGATCGCCGGGAACGGCGGCTGAGGCACCTGCACGCCCGCCGTGGTGCGGTCGGTAGTTAACGCGGAACGAGAGAATATCCCAGGGGTTGCCATCACCATTACCGGCTTCTCCGAGGCAGCGCGTCTGGCCGCCAAGGCGGACGGCTTGGCCGATCTGGCGGTGGCGGAATACCCCGTCGCCATCGGCATTCAAAACCCCAACGACATCAAGGAGACCATTCGTACATCGTTGTTCGAACAGATCGTCGCCGGGCTGACCAGCACGGTGAATGGCGCGGCGCAAACCGAGCACACCGGTGCGGCGCCCGACGCCACGGTGTTCGAAGGCAGCCTGGAAGGGGTCAACGCGCATTTCGCGGCAGAGGAATGGAGCGACGGCCTGGCCATCATCCCGCCGACCGCGGCAAGGGTTGCCGCCTTCCTGCGCTTCACCGACCGCGACCCCGACGAAGTCATCGCCGTATTGCCCCAGGCCAACCTCGCCGCGACACCGCGTAACATCGCTGCCAACGGCATCATGGCCGGCTGCCGGCCCGAACATATGCCGATCCTGATCGCCGCCGTACAGGCCATTGGCGATGAGCACTATAATCTGGGCAATATCGGCACCACGGGTACCCTGGTGCCCTTTCTGTTGATCAACGGCCCCATCGTGGAACAGCTGGGCATCGAAAGCCGCGGGCAGTTGATCTCGCGCGGGCCGAATCCTGCTCTTGGCCGGGCCCTGGGTCTGATCGTGCGCAACATCGCCGGCTATCGCCCGGGGCGGAATTATCTCGGCACCTTTGGCTATCAGCTGCCGTTCGCATTGGCCGAGAACGAGGCCGCCAGCCCCTGGCAGCCATTTCATGTGGAGCATGGCTTTGATGCGGACCAATCCGTCGTCACCGCCGGCGGCTCGATGATCTGGGGCTATCCGCCGGCACCGCATAGTCGCTCGGAAAAAAGCGGCGCCCAGGTCACCTTGGAGCTGCTCTGTCGCGAGTTGTACAAGAAAACCATCCTGCATTGCCTGCCCGAGCGGGGACCGGACGGTTTCCGCCATATGGTCACGCTGTTGATAACCCCGCCCATCGCGCAATCCCTGGCCGACGAGGGCTATTCCAAACAAGATGTGCGGCAGTACCTCTACGAACACGCCACGGTGACCCGGCGGGAGTTGGAATGGCATACCCGCTATAGCTTCGCGCAAGCGTTCACGATCGAGGAAAAGGTCGAAAAGGGCATGTTCCCTGAAGACTTCCTGGTCGGCCCGGATGAGCTGGTGCGCCTGTTGCCCAGCCCGGACATTCTACACCTGATCGTCTGCGGCGAACCGGGCCGCAACCGCCTGATGGGCATGCACAGCGTCTACGTCAAACCCACTTCCAGGGCGGTGGAGCTGCCCAAGATCTGGGATCATTTTCTGGGTGGGGGTTAGGCCCCTACCCGTTCAGCGCTCCGCTGCTTCTGCCGCCTCGAATTTCTTGATCCGCCGCTCCGAGATGAAGCGTAGAATTGGATCGGGCGGCAGCAGGGCCGCCTTGGGGATCGACTGCATGATACGCAGCTCCTCGCTGTCGATACCCGCGATCTGCTCGGCCAGCAGCTTGCCGGCGGCGGCCCCCCGCGTCATGGGGCCGGCATCCGGGCTCATCACCGCATAAAGACCGTCCCCAATCTCGCCGAAGATGCCGCCTTCGTTGCGGGTGAAGCTCATGACACCGCCCCAGGTGGAGATGAATTCGACCTCGCCCAAACCCGGCCAGCGTTGCCGCAGGCTATGGCGATGATGGCCTTCGACCTGCACCATAAAATCCGCGTCGAAGCGCTTCTCGCGGGCATAGGACATGGTGTTGCGCATCAGGATACGGCCATCGAGGGTCAGGCGCACGGTGCTGCCGTTGGGCGAAGCGGGCAACAGGCCGAACTGTTTTTCCGCCCCAAGATGGGCCTTTTCCGCCTCGCCCAATGGCCGGGTCAGGGAGGCGAAGGTGGCTATGGGCACGGTCCGGTGGCGGGCGAACCCGATCTCCTCGGCAAAGACATGATTGGCCAGGATGAGTTTACCTGCCGCGACCTCGCCCTCGGGACAGCGCAGGCGAAA
This sequence comes from Rhodospirillaceae bacterium, assembly GCA_018701215.1. Taxonomy (GTDB): domain Bacteria; phylum Pseudomonadota; class Alphaproteobacteria. The sequence goes on along the minus strand of JABIWH010000009.1, from coordinate 17,345 downwards.
GCCCGCCACGGCGCGCAGTTCGGTGACCGGGCTGTCCTCATACAGGGTGACGTTGGGGGGCAAGGTGGCGCCAAGGCCGCGCATCATCGCCGCCGGCTGCACCAGGGCGGAACCGGCCAGACGAACACCGCGGTCATAAAAGCGGCTGCCGATCACCGCTTCCATCTCGTCCTGGCCCAGGCGCCGGATCGGCACCTCCAGGCTCTCGAGCCCCTTGCCCACAACATCCAGATGGGCCGCACCCTGCGGTGTGGCCGAGACATAGATCTGCCCCCAATCGCTCCAGTCACAGCGGATCTGGTGCTGCTCCACAATATCGCGCAGATAGCGGTGGCCTAGGGTGAACAGACGGATACTGCGGCGCCCGATTTCCAGATCATCGATCCGCCCAACACCATGGTGGGAGAGCATGAAACCGGCGTTGCGGCCCGAGGTGCCATGGCCGACACGGCCCGCCTCGATCACCGCGATGGAGGCATCGGGGTGCAGCTCCGCCAGGCGCCGGGCTACCGCCAGCCCACAGGTGCCGGCGCCAATCACCGCCCAGTCATGGCGCACCTCGCCCTGAATGCGCAGCGCCTCCGCTGGGGCGGGCAGGGTTTCATACCAGCCGTTCCGGGCCCCGACGTCCGGTAGCTTGCGGGCCTTTTTGGTGCCAAGAAAGGCAGCCATGTCGCTCTCCCGATTTTACCCGGCTGGATTGACCATTATTTTGCGGCCTCTGCCTCGAAGGTAATTTTCAGCCGTGTACCCGTAGCTTCGGCGTACCGGCGCAGAGTATTCAGGGATGGGTTCCCCTTAACACCTTCCAACCTGGCGATGGATGCCTGGGACGTTTTCATCCGCTCGGCCAGTTGTTCCTGGGTCAGATCCGCATGCCTTCGCGCCTCAATCAACGCCGAAGCCAGGGCGAACTCCTCCTCCAGGGCATCGTACTCTGCTTGAAAGGCAGGGTCCTTTTTCCATTTCGTGCTCAGTTTCCTGATACTGGTCATCGCACCTCCTTCGCCCGTTCAAAAGCAAGTCTTAATTCTCGGCGCGGCGTTTTTTGGGTTTTCTTAACAAAGACCCGTACCACAACGACCCGGCGGCCAGATGCAGTGACATAAATTGCCCGCGAAATTCCGTCCCTGCCCCTCAAGCGTATTTCCCATAAAGGGCCGTCGAGATGTTTCACATAGGGCTCGCGAACACGGTCAAGACCATTGGCCTCGATCAGTTCGGCTATTCGTAAAAACTTGGCCCGTTGATCAAGAGGTAGCGCCTCTAACTCCCGATCAACAACAACGCCTAAAGTTTCTACAGTCCAACTCATTTTATATCATATATGACATATTTCCGTAAAATTCAAGGCAGCCCGCTAATTCACCGCCTTATTCGGTGCCTCCGGTAGGTTGAAGTTGAACATTTTGTTGGCGTTCAGGCCCAGGATCTTGGCCCGGGTGCCATCGGAGATACCCGACATGGTACGCTCAATGGCTTCGGCGGAATGGGGCCAGGTGCCTTCGTGGTGTGGATAGTCGTTGGCCCAAAGGCAGTTTTTCTCCAAGCCGAATTTTTCAACCAATGCTAGCCCCACCGGATCTTCCTGAAAGGCCGCCGCGCCATGGGCCTTGAAATAGTCGCTGGGCAGGCCCTGTAGCTTCGGGCGCACCCAGAAATGATGCTTGCGGTAGGCCTCGTCCATGGCTTCGAGCGCCCAGGGTATCCAGCCGATACCGCATTCGATCAGGGCGAATTGCAGTTTTGGGAAGCGCTCCAACACACCAGAGCCGCAGAGATTGGCCATGGGCTCGATGGTCGGGCTCAAGGAATGGGAGACGTAGTTGATTACCGCGCCGCCGTTGCCTTTCGAGGCGCGGGGATCCCGGCCAGTGGAAATATGAAAGGTGATCGGCAGACCTGTTTCCTCGATCAAGGCCCACATGGGATCGTACAAGGGCAGGTTATAGTTCGGGTCATCCACGTCGTGGCTGCCATAAATCGGCTTGCACGGCATGGTCAGACCGCGGAAACCCATCTTTGCCGTGCGTTCGATCTCGGCCATGGTACCGGGCAGATCACCGGTCGCCAGGCAGGCCATGGGCGACATGGTGTCGTTGTGGGGACCATAGAATTCCCAGGCCCAATCATTCCAGATCCGGCATTGCGCCATGGCCAATTCCGGGTCCGGGGTGGCCCACATGGCCAGGCCCTTGTTGGGAAAAATGATCTCGGCATCGATGCCGTCACGTTTGTGATCAGCTGCGCGGCCCTGAATGGTGGCGCCGGCACCGTTACGTTCCTGATCCTGACCGGCCATGGCGGCGATGCGGATCTTAGTCGGGCGGTTGCCTTCCACCACGCTCCACCGATCGCCCTTTTCATCTATGCGGACATGAGGGATGCGGTCCTTATACTTGGCCTCGATCCGCGTGGCCCAAAGATCGGCGGGCTCGTTGGCATGCGTATCCGCCGAAACCATCAGATATTTATCAGGATCATCCGGATGCGCCGTACGCGGCCAGCCCGGCGTACCCGGTGTTTCCATACGCCATTGATTGGCGTCGTCGACTTGTACTTGCTCGCTCATATTGGTCCCCATTTCCCCATTTATATACGTTAAGTCTTCGGTCTCCATTGCACCAAGGTATATGGCGTGTCGGCGTCGTCATGGGCTTCGAACACCGCCTCGACCTCCCCGCCGATGACCACTTCTTGGTCGTCCGGTCCCAGCAGATTGCCGATCATGCGGATATTGCCCGCCTGCGGCAGTTCCACCAGCACCACCGTATAGGCGCCGCGTCCCTTCAGGGCCGGGTGCACCGGATGCCAGGGCCGCTCCCAAGAATAGATCACACCGCTGCCTTCGACCTGCACCCATTTTATTTCGAAAGAAGTGCATTTGTGGCACAGCCATTCCGGGCCCCATTGCCAGTTGCCGCAGCTGCCGCATTGCTGCACCCATAATTCGCCGCGCCTGGTACCCTCCCAATAGGGTACATCCAGGCCATCCGCTGAGGGTACGGGCGCCGGCATGCCGGCGGGTAAATATGTCTCACTCATTACAGCGTCTCCTCTGAGCCCATGATCAGACTACTGACCGGGGTGACCATGGGGCCGGCGATATTCATTGCCAGCTTGGCGCCTTCGACCTGGTTGCAGGACTGGCCGCGCAACTGACGCACCGCCTCCAATTGCAGGCCAAGGCCATGCATGTAGCATTCCGCCAGATTACCGCCGGAGGTATTCAGCGGCATCTTGCCGTCGGGTGCCGCCAAATTCTCCAAAGTGAAGAACTCGTTGCATTCCTCGGGCGCGCAAAAGCCGTGTTCGACCACGGCCATCATGACACCGGTGGTGAAGTTCTCGTAGCTTTGCAGCACATCGATATCAGCCGCCGTCACGCCCGCCGTCTGGTACAGGCGCGGCGCCACGGTGGCGAAGGATGACGAGCGGAAATTGGAGGCGTTCATTACCGGCGCGCCGCAACGATGATCCGACCCTTGCGCGGCACCCAATAGATAGACCGGTTTTTGCTTCAGGTCCTTGGCCCGCTCCGCCGAGACCAAAATCAGCGCGGCGGCGCCGTCGTTTTCCTGGCAGCAATCGAACAGCCGGTTCACCGGCTCGACAATCCAGCGGCTGTCGTCATAAGTCTCCGCATCCAGGGGCCGGCCATGCATCACGGCGCGGGGATTGTTTTGCGCATGTTGGTACGAGGTCATGGCAATGGCCTTCAGCACATCACGGTGAACGCCGTAGTCATGCATGAAGCGGGTGGCGCGCATGGCGTACTTTTGCGACGGCGACATCACCCCATAGGGCGACATATAGGCAGCATCGCCCGAAACCGTCGGGTCCGGCGCGCCCTGGCCGAAACGGCGGAACTGCCCTTGCGCCAAGGCCCGGAAGACCACGACGCAATCGGCATAGCCCTCGGCCACCGCCGCCGCGCCATTGGCCACCGCCGCCGCGACACCGCCGCCGCCGCCGCCCCAATGCATGTTGGAGAAACGCAGATCAGGGATGCCCAGCGCCGCCGCGATGCGGGAGGGATCATTGCGGTCGTTGGAATAGGAGGCGAAACCGTCGATCTCGTGCGGCTCAATGCCCGCATCCTCCGCCGCCCGCAGAATAGCCTGCAGCAACAGAACCAATTCCGCATCCGGCGATTGCCCGTGTTTGTAATAGGTGCTCTCGCCAATGCCGGCGATGGCGACCTTGCCTCTGATACTGCGCGCGCTCATAGGCGCCCCCCGACCAAGGCACTTCGCAACAAAATCACTCGCACCGGATACCACCTCCCCAAAACCCACAAATTCGTTCCTGGTCATTATTCTAACATCCATTCGAATTCTTCCGCGAATCCGAAATGCCCATTTTTGCTAGCCCATGGCGGCTTGTCGCCCCGCCGGAGGATGGTGTAGCGTGCCAGCAACATTTTCAGGGAGATTACGGACCATGATGGAAACAGCGGATTTTGAACCAGGCGGTTATCGCTATGTGCGCGGGCCCTTTCAATATTCGGCGGGTGTTGCGGCACTTCCGGGCTTTGCCATCGAACGGGTACGCTTTGCCAGGCCCCGCCCCATTGCCGAGGGTTTTCAGGCCATCGAGGCGCATTTGACCGCCATGGGCCGGCCCTTTACCTCGTTTTGCGCCTGTGAACTACGCTCGCCGGCGCCGTTCGATGACGCGGGTTTCATCGCCTTTAACCGGGTTTATGTGGGCACGTTGGAGCGTTGGGGCATTTTCAAGAATGACGAGAACCCCGTGGCGCGCTCCAATGTCTGTCCCGAGCTGAACGCACCCAGTGAGCCTGTTTTCCAGGCCTTTTGCTATACGGTGCCCCAGGTCGAGGACAACAACGATGTCAAAAGTTTCGTCATCGCCGGTTCCGGCGAGGCCACGGAAGGTCCCGGCGACTATGCCGAACGCATCGTGCGCCTGGGCGAGACCTCTGCCGATGCCATGACCGACAAGGCCCGCCATGTGCTGGACACCATGGAGGCGCGGATGGCGGCCTTGGATCTAAGCTGGGCCGATGCCGGCACCACGCAGGTCTACAGTGTCTATGATCTGCATCCGTTTCTTGCCTCGGAGATCATCGGCCGGGGCGCGGCGTCGTCCGGCCTGACCTGGTACTACGCCCGGCCACCGGTCACCGGCCTGGACTACGAAATGGACGTGCGCAACGTACCCGTGGAGCGGATTATCTAAGCTCCTCAACCAGGTTTGCGGGCGTATACGATGCGGGTCATGCCAGGGACAACCTCGGCGTCCGTGGGGTCGACAAAGCCCGCCGCTTCCATCGCCTTGGCGATGCGCGCGGCCGTCATGGAGGCGGCTTCGGGCGTGAACGCCATGTGCTGCAAGTGCCACAGCGCCGCCAATTGCGGCTCCGCCTTTTCTGCATCGACCATGAAGTCATGCACCATCAGGGTGCCGCCGGGACGCAGGGTCTTGAAGGCGTCCTCGATCAATGGCTGGATGGCATCCTCCGGCACGCCGGAAAAGAGATACGACATCAGTACGGCGCAGCGTTCTGTTGGCCATTCACATTCGAGGGCATTGGCCGGGATATAACGCACCCGGTCCACCAGGCCGGCCTCGGAGATATACTCCCAACCAATTTCCGAGACATTGGGAAAATCCACGATAGTGGCGTTCAGTTCCGGGTTGGCCTTGCACAGGCTGATGGTCATCGCGCCGGTGCCGCCGCCCACATCCAACAGAGTGCGGGCATCATCGAGATCAACCAGCCCGGCGATGGTCATGCCGGGGCCAAGAGAGCCCGCGTGCTGTGCCTTGGAATAGATCCGCGCCTGTTCCGGGTCGGACATCCAGTTGGCATAAGATTCGATCGCTTCGGGATCCAGGTTGCCGTCCATGGCATCGTTCAGCTGATCCAGCACCGGATACATCTGGCCATCGATCTGATAACGCAGATAATCGCCGAAATCGTACTTCGCGCCCTTGACCAAAAAGAATTCGGAGGCCGGCGCGTTGGCCAGCTTGCCGTCCTCCCGCACCAGCAGGCCCAGGCTACGCAGGGCCCGGGTCAGGGTGGTGATGCGGTTGACGGGTATGCCGGCGGCTTTGGCCAACTCCGGCTCGGTCTTGGGGTTTTTCGAAAGGTGGGAAAAGAGGTCGACATGAAGGGCGGCAAAAAGTGACTTCGACGCCATGAAACCAAATGCGATTTTCGAAATGTCTTCGGCAGTCTCAGCCGTATTCATAGACACAATAGAGCTCCCTGTAGCGGATACTACATTATCTCGTTTATAGACTTTTGGGCTCACCCATGAGCGCAGCTCAAGACCGCGGCATCTTTGCGGCGCGGTCGGGGTACATGCACGGGCCTATCAAACACCAGTCATACACCGGCGGATTGGCAAGCGGATCATCGAGCCCAGTAATGATGAAAAGATGATCCGGTGGCGCAGCATAGCAAAATCAGCGAAATTTGCTAGGGCTGCCCGCTATATTTTTTCTAAAACCTTGATTTACAACGTCAATTTCCGGCCACCAAACCTAGTTGCGGATAGCGGGTGATGACATCGGCAAAGATGGCGCGAACCTCCCCGCCATCACCATTCCGCTCGTTTTCCGCCAACGCTTCCATGGCCTCGAACACCCGGTGTTTGACGAAAAAACGCCAATGCACCGGCAGCTCCTGTAGCAACTCGGTCAGGGCGGCGTAATTCGCCTCGGTCCACAAGTGTTCGAATTCAATGCGGCCGCTGCCATAGTCGAAAAAGCCGTCATAGCCCTCCGCCGCGCGCGCCGCGCGGAGCTTGGCGGTGGCCGCCTCGTCCAATCCGCCGCCGGCGATGATCACGCCATAATCCCGCCGCGCCGCCACCGTCGAGACAAAGCCGCGCCGCACATCCAACAAGACCGCGCCCGCATCCCGCGTCAACGGGTCGCCCCAGCCGCCCGCGCCGCCGCTGATGACCAGGATCTCGTCGCCGGGATCGATGCTCAGGATATCGGTGTTGCCCAGGTTGACCTCGGTTGGAGCACCCGGATTAAGCAGGAACACCGAAGCGGCGCCGGACCGTCCCCCCAGCACACCCCATGAGGTAAAGCGCGTGCGGTCACGGTTGCGGGCGGTAACGCGGGTATTGGGCGCGCCGGCGCGAAAATGCAAGGCCGTGGCCATGCCGCCCCGGAACTTGCCGGGCCCGCCTGAATCCGCTGCCAGGCCATAGCGCAGGATGCGGATCGGCACTTCCGCTTCGTTGATCTCCACCGGGGTGTTTTTCAGAAAAGCCGAATTGGCGCCCGAACCCTCGGTGCCGTCGCCCCAGGGCATGCCGCCCGAACCTCCCGTGATGGGATCGATCGAGGCGACCACCCGGCGGCCCGTCAGATTGTCGATGGCGTTGACGTTCATGATCGGCCCGCCGCTGGCCGGGCTGGCCGGCATGCGGTCGGGCGCGGCCTGGACAAAGGCGCCGAAGATAATCGCCTGCAGGCGTTGCACCGAAAGGGTGCGCAGGCCGACGGCGGCGGGAAAGTCCGGATTGACGATGCTGCCCGAGGGCAGGATACAGCGGCAGATCCGGGCGATCCCGGCATTCAGGAAAAGACGCTTGTCCAGGGAATAGAGCACGTAGACCAGGCCGATCATCATCAGCACATGGCGCACTTCGCCTCCCGTGGGGATATTGACCGAGCCTTCGATCTGCGGATCGCTGCCCGTGAAGTCAAACAGCAGATCATCACCATCAATGGTCATCTTCAGGGCAATGCGGCAGGGGTAGCCCTCGGCCACGTCCTCGTCCATGTAGTCATTGAAGACGTACTCACCATCGGGCAAATCGCGCAGAATGGCGCGGGCCTGACGCTCGGCATAATCCAGCAGATCAGCGGTGCCTTCCTTGAAAGTCTCGACGCCGAATTTGGCGATCATCTCGTGCACCCGCCGCTCGCCCGTGTTCATGGCAGCAATTTGGGCTTTTAGATCGCCCCAGTTCTGCTCCGGCATGCGCACATTGGCCAGCATGATGGAGAGCACATCGTCATTGATCACGCCCTTCTCCAATATCTTGGCGGGCGGTATACGAATGCCTTCCTGATGCACTTCCGAGAGGGTCCGCGACAGACTGGCCGGCACCGCGCCGCCGACATCGGTGTTGTGGATATGGCCGACCACGAAACAGACGATCTCGCCCTGATGGAACACCGGTTTCCAGATATGCATGTCCGGAGAATGGGTGGAAACAAAGCCTGAATAGGGATCGTTGGTCAGGCAGATATCACCCTCGTCATAATGCGGGATCAGGTCGATGACGTTCTTGTAGTTCAGGCCGACAAACCAGGTTGCGCCCAGATCGGTGGGCGTGGCAAAGGTCTCGCCCGCCGGCGTGGTCAGGCCGGTGGTGAAGTCCTCGGTCTCTTTGACGAAGGTGGAATGCGCCGTACGGTAAAGGGTAAAGGCCATGCTCTCGGCGGCGGCCCGGCAATGGTTTTTCAAGATTTCCAGGGTGATGCTATCGACGGCCATCGCTCAATCCTCCGTCTCAAGAATAAGATTGCCGTAACCATCAACGGTGACGGTAAAGCCATCAAGCACACAGGTGGTGCAATCGTCCTGGGCCACGACAGCCGGACCCTGGAAGCGATGTCCGGCGCCGAGGTCTCCACGGCGATAGATAGCCGCCTCGTGCTGTTTGCCGCCCGTATGGACCGCGACCGAATTGACGGGCACCGCATCGCCGGCGGCGTCCTCAAGACGCGCAAGGCTGGGCTTGGGCGGCTCGCCCACGACCACCAGGCGCAGGTTGATCACCTGCACCGGCGCCTCCACGTCCGCATGTTCGTACAGGCGTTCATGTTCACGGTGAAACGCCGCCGCCATTGCCTCTACGTCGCCACTGCCATCCACCAAGGTATCAATTTCATAGGATTGGCCGCGATAGCGCATGTCGGCGGAATACAGCAACGTTGCCTCGCCGGTGAAGCCTTGTTCATCGCGCAACCAGCTCAAGGCCGCTTGCCGCAGGTCCGCGAAGCCTTCGCGGATCCTAGCCACCGTGCCCGCCTCCAAATCAAGATAGACGGTCTGGATAAAATCGTTCTTGATATCGGCGATCAGGCCGCCAAAGGCACTCAACACACCCGGCGTCAGGGGCACCACGATGCGGCGCATGTTCAGCTCGCGCGCCACATGACAGGCCAGCATGGGCCCGGCGCCGCCAAAGGCCACCAGGGACATTTCGCGCGGGTCGATGCCATAGCGTGAAACCATTTTGGAAACTTCAAGATACATGCCAGAAACTGCGATCTTGATGATCGCTTCCGCCGTATCCTCGACGCTCATCGCCAACGGTTCGGCCAGGCCGGCAATGGCTGTGTGGGCCAGGTCCCTGCGCATGGTGACATGGCCATAACCCAGCCCCATCTCGCCCAGGAAACCGCAAACGACAAAGGCATCGGTAATGGTGGGACGATCACCGCCGTTGCCGTAACAAGCCGGACCGGGGGTGGAACCGGCACTTTCCGGGCCGACCTTCAGCACCCCATGGGGATCAATCCAGGCGATGGAGCCGCCGCCTTCGCCGATGGAGGTGACCGAAACAGTGGGGATATGGATGGGAAATTCACCAATCATCTCGCCCACGCCGTATTGCGGCTCTCCCGCGCGGACCACGGCCACATCGGCGGAGGTGCCGCCGATATCAAGGCTGAGGGCATCTTCCACCTCCGCCATGCGGGCCACCTGACAGGCGCCGATAACGCCCGCGGCAGTGCCCGAAAGCAGCATTTGGGCGCATTGGGTCTTGCCCGCCTCGGCCGTCATGACGCCGCCGTTGGATTTGGTGATCATGGCTTCCGCCACGACGCCGGCTTCACCAAGGGCCGCTTGCAAAGAGCCCAGATAGTGGCTGACCCTGGGCTGTACATAGCCGGCCACCACCGCCGTCACCGTGCGCTCGTATTCGCGGATGATGGGCCAGACCTCGAATGACGAAATCACGAACAGATCCGGCGCCTCCGTCCTGACGATCTCCACCACGCGACGCTCGTGCACGGGGTTGCGATAGCTGTGCAGCAACGCCACGACAATACCCTCGCCACCCACCGCGCGCACGCCGGCAATGGCGGCTTTCACGGCGGCTTCATCCAGGGGCATGTCCTCGCTGCCGTCGAACAGCATACGGCCTGGAATGGGGAAGACCTTCTCGCGGGTCACCAGAGGCACCGGGCGGCGGGAAAACAGATCATAAGGATCAGGCATCTTCAGACGCGCGACCTCCAGCACATCGCCAAAATGCTCGGTGGTAAAAAGGCACAGATTGATGCCCTTGCGCTGGATCACCGTGTTCACGCCCACCGTGGTGCCGTGGGTGAAGTAGGTGATATCGCCCGCCGTGACGCCGTGGCGCCGTTCGATCTCGCGGATGCCGGTCAGGACTTCCGCGCCTGGCTTCTCAGGCGTGGACAGCACCTTCAGCGTATGCAGGGCGCCGCTGTCCTCATCAAAGGCACAGAAATCAGTAAACGTGCCGCCAATATCGACACCAACGCGTAAACTCATGAAACAGTCTCCCTCCGCCAGGGCGTGAGTGTAGCGGCGGGCAGAGCGCAAATCCATGCGGGAAGGGCTGCTATTGCGATAGATATTTTTCCCATAAATTGGGGACGCTCTTCGCCATGCAGTGCCCTGTGCCCGGCTTGCCCGAGCGCGTCATCAAAATCATCAAGACCCATATGAACAACCCGGCGCGGGAAACTTCATTGCCCGGATGCACATTGGCGGCCTGAAGCACGATCAGATTTGCTGCGACATGCGCTAGATGGGACCGTTCTCATAAACAATGCCGCCAAGGACCATGGCAACATCGCCGCTCTCGCCGGCATAGGGCAGGTAAATGCATTCGTAATGTATCCAATCCTTGTCGGCGAATTGGGTTTGGCCATCAAGGCGCAACGGCGCCTTCTGTTCCCGCACCCAGAGCACGGGCACAGACATATCCTGGGTATCCTTGGGCGAATAAATTTCATCGAAATACTTTCCCGTGTTGTCACGTTCGAGTACTTCGGTTGTATGCGTTCCCAACAGACGCCAACGGGGCCGCGGCGGGTTGTTTTCCAGACCATCGATCAAATAAAGACGCGGCAGCATCGCCGCCGGAATTTGCAAAACGTCAAAATCCGGCCAGGGCGGCATCACCTCGCCATTGCACTGGCCACGCCAGATTTCCAGCAATTCCATCAATATCGCCTGTTTCAGCCCAAGCGATGGATCAATATTGATATCGACAGTCATCCAGCTGTTGTCTCTTGCACCCTGGGCGCCCCCCATTTTTTACATGGAAATCATCCCATAACCTGCGCGCGAGAACATCCTAATTTCAGTCCATATTTGGACCTAATATTGCGCTTTGCGCCATGGAAATTGACCGCACCCCCCAATCCTGTGCCAGAATGGCGTCAGACTAGTTCCGGAGTTGAGGTTCTCACATGGTTTATGATCCCCGCATGCCGTCACGGGATGCCTGCGTGCTTGGCAATCAGCTGGAACGTTGGGCACGGGAAAAGCCCGATGACACGGCGATCATGTTTTACGGCGGCGAACAATGGAGCTGGGCCGAGACCCTTGCATTGACCCGCCGCGCCGCCAAGGGCCTGGCCGATAGAGGCGTCAAAAAGGGCGACCATGTGCTCTCGTGGCAGCCCAATAACCGAGAATCCGTGTTGATCTGGTTCGGCCTGAATTATCTTGGCGCCGTCTACGTACCCGTTAACACCGCCTACAAGGGCAACCTGCTACAACACGTGGTGCAACTATCCGACGCCACATTGATGATCTGCCACGCCGATCTGGCGCCGCGCCTGGACGAGATCGATTGCGGCGCCCTGGCGGATGTCATCGTCACCAACGGCGAAGCAACGCTGGCCAAGCAGACCACGCATCCGGCCAGCACACTGCTGCCCGAAACGGGCCTGGCGGCGATGCCCGATGTGGTCGAACCCTGGGATACCCAGTACATAATCTTCACCTCCGGCACCACCGGGCCGTCGAAGGCAGTGCTGTCGTCCTATATTCAGGGCTATGCCATGGGGCCGGAACCTTATGAATATATCACCGGCGATGACCGCATCCTGATCAACCTGCCCATGTTCCATGTAGGCGGCACGGTGTTCATGGTCGTCACCTTGGCCAATGGCGGCTCCTGCTTTCTGGACACCCACTTCAAGACCGGTGAATTCTGGCAGACCGCGCGGGAGAACTGGATCACCATGACCTGCCTGCTGGGCGCCATGATACCGTTCCTCTTGAAGCTGCCGCCCAGCGAGAACGAAAATGATCACGTCCTGCGCAAGGCGACCTGCGTGCCCTGGAACGAGGACACCGCCGCCGTCGGCCGGCGCTATGGCATAGAGATGCGCACGACGTTCAATATGACCGAAGTCTCCTCGCCGATGATTTCCGATCCCTTCCCGCCCGAACCGGGCACCTGCGGCAAGGTGCGGCCCGGGGTCGAGGCCCGCGTGGTGGACGAAAACGATTGCCAGGTACCGCCCGGCGTCGCGGGCGAGTTGATCCTGCGCGCGGACCGGCCCTGGGATATGAACCACGGCTATTACAAAAACCCGGAGGCCACGGCGCAAGCCTGGCGCAACGGCTGGTTCCATACCGGCGACGGCTTCAAATATGACGAGGACGGCTATTTCTATTTCGTCGACCGGATCAAGGATGCCATTCGACGGCGGGGCGAAAATATCTCGTCCTTCGAGGTGGAGTCGGAGGTCACGGCCTTTGGCGCCATCCGTGAAGTCGCCGCCATCCCGGTGTCCAGCGATCTGAGCGAGGACGAGGTGATGATCGTGGTCACCCCGGCGCCGGGCCAGAGTATTGATCCTCTGGAATTGTTCCAATTCCTCGAGCCGCGCATGGCCCATTTCATGCTGCCCCGCTATATCCGGATTATGGATGATCTGCCCAAGACACCGACGCAAAAGGTGCAAAAACACCTATTGAAGGATGCCGGTGTCACCGCCGACACTTGGGACCGGGAGGCCGAGGGCATCCAGGTGAAACGGCAAAAGATCGGCGTCTAAGCCAATTCCAGAAATGGCGCCGCATGGATCGGCCTCCACCGGCTGGCCGAAAGCGGGCAGCACCCCCCCGCGCACGGCAGCGGCATCATCGGGGTTGTCAATCGCCCAAGCTCGTGGCGGGACGCGGCTGACGGATCACTCCAGATCCAGCAGTATCATCCTACCCTTGGTCAGCCAGGAGAATCCGAACGCCATCACCACGACGGATTCCAAATAAAACACAGGATTGTCGATGCCCAGCAGGCCCTGTACCAAACCATCGGGCAAAATGCCCAACAGCACGATCAGGGCAATGGCGGTCAGGATCGTCCAACCGCAAATCCGGTAGATTTGAATTCTTTTCCGTCGGCGCGCCGTCAACGTCTGGGCCGGATCGGTCCGCGTGAACAAAACCAGCGAGACATACGCCAGCGTGCCAAAAAACGCCGCCGCGAATGTCAGATGCATGATGCCGACGATCTGCTCCAACGTCGTGGGATCGTTTGGCGAGGTTGGGAACAACGCCACACCGATGGCAAAAGCGCCCGAGAGGTGAAAGACGCCCCTTGGATCACCCGGCCTGTCCCCGACTTGTTTGTAGCCCGTATAATTCATCAAAAAGACACCGATGGCACAAAGCACGCCAACGAATATGTTCCGCATACCGGTGTAGTAATAATGACTGACGGTTTCCTGAAGACCGGTCTGAAAAATCAGCCAGGCCCCGAAGCCAAGGACGAACGGCAGGGTCAGACCAAGCATGCCAACGGCTCTGCGCAAGGCCATATAACCGGCCACCAGCGTGTTTGCGTCATTTACGGATTGCTGCATTGGAACCTCCTACGTTTGATGCGCCGCCACGTCATGGACGGCAGGAAACGCAAAGCAACTCAGAAGGATCAACAAATTACGCGAACGTTTTTCCTTGTTACGCACCGCTGGTCAAACGCGGTTTCGGGTGCTAAATCGCGCCCTCTTCGCGCAGGCTGGCGATTTCGGCCTCGTCCAGGCCCATCCATTCGCCGTAGACACTGTCGTTGTGCTCGCCGATTTCGGGGTTCAGGGTCAGCGCCATGGGCTCGACGCCATGCATCTTGATGGGACTGTGCGGGGCGGCGATGCGGCCCACCACGGGGTGGTCGATCCATTGCAGCATGCCGCGCTGATGCAGATGCTCGTCGTTCACCACTTCCTCCAGGTCCCGTACGGCGGCGGTGGGGATATGGTGCCGTTGCGCGGCGCCTTCGGCTTCGGTCTTGGTCATGGTGGCGACCCAGTCGCCGACCAGTTTGTCGACTTCCTCCATATGCACGACGCGGGCATCGGTGGTTAAATAGCGTTCGTCCTCGGCCAGATCCTCGCGGCCCATGGCGACCAGCAAATTCTGCCAATGCCCCTCGCCCACCGTGATGATGGCCACATAGCCGTCCTTGGCCTCATAGACATTGTAGGGCGCAATGGACAGGCCGCCGTGGCGGTTGCCGGTACGGGTCAGGATTTCGGCGCCTTTTTGTTTCTGTCCGAAATACATGCCCAGGTTCGAGGCCAGGGTGGGGAAGATACAATCCAGCATGGCGACCTCGACCAGGCGGCCCTTGCCGGTGCGCTCGCGCTCGAACAAGGCGGTCATCACGGCACCGTACAGATGCGTACCGGTGATGAAATCGCAAATGGCGGGGCCGGCCTTGACCGGCGGGCCGTCGGGGAAGCCCGTCACATGCATGACGCCGCCCACCGCCTGCACCGTCAAGTCCATGGCCAGATCGTCGCGCCGGGGTCCGTCCCGGCCATAGCCCGAGCCCGAGGCATAGATCAGCCGTGGGTTCAGGGCCATCAGTTCATCGGCGCCCACGCCCAGGCGGTCCATCACCGTTGGCGCGAAATTTTCCAGCACCACATCGGCCTTCATGACCATTTTGCGGAACAGCGCGCGGCCCTTCTCGGTCTTCAGGTTCAGGGTGACGCCTTCCTTGTTGGCGTTCAGCATGGCCAGGGGGACAGAGCCGCCATCGGCGGCGGTACGCCGGCGCAAAGGTTCGCCCGCGGGCGGTTCGATCTTGATCACCCGCGCGCCCGCCATGGCCAGCATGAAGGAGGCATATGGGCCATTGTAGATCTGACCAAAATCAAGGATGGTGACCCCGTCAAGGGGGTAGGAAGACGCGGACATGGGGAAACCTCTTGCAGCGGATGCGCTCTAATCTCGCCCTACTATAGCCCGGCTTGCGGGCAACCGAACCAAAATTAAGGATCGCCGACTTTATGCCCAATCCTCCAATCCTGTTTTCAGTCGGCTTTCGGCCGTTTTTTCTGGCCGCCAGCGGTTACGGCGCCCTGGCGCTGGGTGCCTGGACCGGCTGGCTGCTGGACTTTTGGGCCTTGCCGGAAGTCTATCCCACCGGCGCCTTGCATGGCCACGAGATGATGTTCGGCTTTGCCCTTGCCGCCATCGCCGGTTTCCTGCTGACGTCGGTGCCGCAATGGACCGCCAGCGCACCGTTGCGCGGTGCGCCGCTGGCCGCCCTGGCGGGCGCCTGGCTGATCGGACGGCTGGCGATACTGGGCGCCGGCGTTATCGGGCCCGTGGCGGCCATGGTGTTGGACCTGTTGTTTCCAGTTGGTCTGTGTTTTGCCATTGGGGCGCAGTTGGTGAAGGCGCAAAATCGGCGCAATTACGGTTTCATCGTCCTGCTGGGCCTGGCCGCACTGGCGAATTTTTGCTGGCATATGGAGATGGCCGGCTTCACCGATGATTTGGAAGGCGCCTTTGTCGACGAGCTTTCCGGCACGGCGTTGCAGCTGATGCTGAACCTGTTGCTGATCATCGTTGCCATCATGGGGGGCCGGGTGATCCCCATGTTCTCGGCCAACTGGATGCGCCGTCAGGGCGAGGCGCTGCCCATCGTGCATCCGGAATGGCTGAAACGCGGCTGTATCATCGGCCTGATCCTGGTCGCGGGCGCGGAGTTCCTCTCGCCTATATTGGACGAACGCTATATCGGCATTCTGGCAATATTGACGGGCCTGGCCTATCTGGTGCGCCTGCGCGGCTGGAACGGCTATAGGACCTATGCCCATCCCCTGGTCTGGATCTTGCACCTGGCCTATTTCTGGCTCTGCCTGGCGCTGTTTTTGAAGGGCGGGCAATACCTTGGCACATATTTTGGAGACTTCGTGCCCGAGGCCGCCGCCCGCCACGCCGCCGCCGTGGGCGCGGTGGGGACCATGATCATGGCCATCATGCCCCGGGTCAGCCTGGGCCATTCGGGCCGCGATCTGATCCTGCCCCGGCCCATGCTGGCCGCCTATGCCCTGATCGTCCTGGCACCCGTGCTGCGGGTCGCCAGCCCGTTCCTCGATGAAGGCCCGTCCCAGGCGGCGCTGCTGGCATCGGGCCTATGCTGGACCGGCGCCTTCGCGATTTTCCTGTTCACCTTCGCCCCGATCCTGCTGACGCCCAGAGTGGATTAAACGTGCGGATCAGGGATAGCTGATCAGCCAAACTGTCATGTCCGGACTTGATCCGGGCATCCAGGGGACAACGCCGTTGCCGGCGCATTTGGCGGCACGCTGGCGGCAGCATGGATTGCCGGGTCAAGCCCGGCAATGACGATGGAGGACCGGCTAGAAAACGTCTTCCAGGCTGCGACGGCGGCCCGGCGCCACTGCGCCGCCCTCGCGGAGCGGTGCGTGTCAACGCACAAGCGTGAGCGCAAAGACTCCTACGGAAACAGCTTTACCGTCGTCCAGCCGGCACCCTCACGGGTGAAGACCTCGCGGTCGTGCAGGCGGAACGGCTTGTCGGTCCAGAATTCCAGGCGTTCATGCAGCAGACGAAAACCGGACCAATAGGGCGGCCGGGGCACCGTGCCCAGGCCGTGCTTGGCGGCATATACGGCGACCGCCTTTTCCAGGGCAAATCTGTCCGGCAGGGGCCTCGATTGCTGGGAGGCCCAGGCGCCGATCTGGCTGTCCTTGGCGCGGGAGGCGAAATAGGCATCCGCCTCCGCATCACTCACCGGCTCGATGGCGCCCTGGACGCGGACCTGACGGCGCAGGGATTTCCAATGGAAACACAGCGCCGCCTTGGGATTGGCCAGCAGCTCCTCGCCCTTGGCGCTTTCAAAATTGGTGTAAAAGACAAAGCCGCGCGCATCCACGTCCTTCAACAGCACCATGCGCACGTTGGGCATGCCGTCAGTATCGACGCTGGCCAGGGACATGGCGGTGGCATCGTTGGGCTCCGAGGTTTCCGCCTCGGCCAGCCAGGCCTGAAAGCGCGCGATCGGATCGGTAGGTTGGGACATGGC
>JABIWH010000010.1 GCA_018701215.1 Rhodospirillaceae bacterium | reverse complement strand
CCTTGCGGGATAGCCAACTTTGTTTTGTTCGCTCCGCTGCGCCGAGGCAGGCGCCGCTTCTTCAGGCTTGCCCGGGCGTAGTTCGCAGCGCATCAAGGTCCGGCGTCGCCCTTTTCGCTTTCGCTCAAAGTACGATGCCGAGGCAGGCTTCAACCTCCGCTGCGCTGCGGTCGAAGCCTGGTAGAGGTGCAGGGACTCGAACCCTGGACCCGCTGATTAAGAGTCAGCTGCTCTGCCAACTGAGCTATGCGCCCGAACGGATGGGGGTATAGCAAAGCGGCGCTGCCTTGTCGATGGCTTTTGCGGGCTGGCGGATTATCCCTGCAGGCTTTCGTCGCGGCACTTGATCATCCGTAGCGGCGTGTAAATCAATGCTACCGTGCCATCCTGTTTCACCACCTTGTTGCGGGTCCGCACCAGGCCGCGGCCGGGGCGGGATTTGGAGAGGCGGGCTTCGATCACTTCGCATTCCACATGCAGGGTATCACCTGCAAACACCGGTGCCTCGACGCTCAGCTCCATGTTCAGAAAAGCAAAACCCGTATGCTGCATGGTCGCCTGCACCAACAGGCCCTCGGCGAAGGTATAGCCCAGCGCGCCCGGTGCCACCCGGCCCTTGATATCGGAATGATGCTCGACAAATTCCAAATCCATGAAAATCACCTCGGTCATGCCCGTGGCGTTGATGAAATTGACGATATCGGGTTCGGTTACCGTCCGCCCGATGGTCTTGAACTGGCGGCCCAGGGGCAAATCCTCGTAGAAAAAACCCAGCCCGACCGTCTCCATATTTTCCATTCTCGTATTCCTAGCTACGGCCAATGAGATTGTTGGCGATGATATTGCGTTGAATTTGATTGGTGCCTTCGACGATCTGCAGCACCTTGGCATCGCGGAAATAACGGTTGATGGGATAGTCGTTGGAGATCCCCGCCGCGCCGAACAATTGTACCGCGTCCGTGGCCACCGTCATGGCCGTGTCCGTGGCCTGGGCCTTGGCGATGGCGGAAGCCTGGCTGAGTTCCTGTCCCGTGATGCCGTCGTCCACCATGGCCGCCGCGCGATAGACCAGGTTGCGCGCCGCCTCGATCTGAATGGCCATGTCGGCGATCATCCAGCGTACGCCCTGGTAATTGCTGACCTGCTGGCCAAAGGTCCGCCGCTCGCGGACGAAATCGATCGCCAATTCCATGGCGCCCTGGGCCAGGCCGACGCCGCGGGCGCCGATGATGGGCCGGGTCTTGTTGAAGGCCTCCATGACCACCTTGAAGCCAAGGCCCTCCGGTCCCAGGCGATCGTCTTCGGACACAAAAACATCGTCCAGGAACAGGGGACAGGACGGCACGCCGCGTGCGCCCATCTTGTTTTCCGGCGGGCCAATGGTAAAGCCGGGCGCGTCATGCTGCACAATAAATAGGTTAATGGCGCCGCGCTTAGGCTCGCTTTCACCATCCTCCACAATCTTTGCCGCCACCAGTACGAAGTCTGAGACGGAGGAATTGGTACACCAGATCTTGGCACCGTTCAGGCGGTAACCGCCTTTCGCCCGCGTGGCCTTGGTATTGATGCCGGCCACGTCGGAGCCGCTCTGCGCCTCGGTGGTGGAAAAGGCGGCGCGCAGTTCACCGCTGGCCAGACCGGGCAGCAGGCGTTTTTTCTGGGCTTCGTTGCCGCCCGCCAGGATGGCGCTAAAGGGTGTCCACTGCACCACCAGCAGATAGGCGGTGTTGTAGCAAACCCGGCAAAGTTCCTCGACCGCCAGGCAGGCCGCCAGCATGCTGTTGGAGCCGCCGTATTCGGTGGGGAAGGGCAGGGTAAAGAGGCCCAGTTCGCACAACAGATCGAACATATCCTGGGGATAGGCGCCGTCCGCATCGATGGCGGCGGCGCGGGGGGCTACTTTTTCCAATGCCACCCGGCGGATAGTGTCCTGGATCTGGCGTTGTTCCTCGGTCAATGAAAACGACATGGATACTCTCCCATACAATCAGGGCAGGATACCCCATCGGGTCGCAGGCACCGGGGCCTGGGTACGATGGGTCAGGGCGCGCTCCAGAGCTTGGATCAGGCGGGGCCGGGTGGCGGCCGGTTCGATGATATCATCGATCTTCATTTGCTCGGCGGCGGGAAAGGCGCCGCATAGGGCGCCCAACTCGGCCTCCAGACGGGCTTGTTCAGCCTCCGGATCATCGGCTGCTTCCAACAATGCCCGATAGGCCGCCTGGATACCGCTGTCCAAAGGTATGGCGTTGAAGTCGGCGTTGGGCCAGGCCAGGGTCGTCGACTGCCCGGCACCCAGGCCCCCCATGGCGGCGGCGCCATAGCCGAAGCCTTTGTGAATGGTCAGGGTCAACAGCGGCACCCGGGCAAAGGCGAACGAATGCGCGATGGTCATGCCGGCGCGCAGGGCGCCTTCCTTCTCGGACTGCGGCCCGGTCATCACGCCCGGCGTATCCATCAGGAAAATAATCGGCAGATGAAACGCGTTGCATAGATCCATGAAATGGCGGTGCTTGCCACCGGCGGCCGCCGTGATGGCGCCGGCCATGACCTTGGGCTGATTGGCGATGATGCCTACCGCGTGGCCGTTCATGCGCGCCAGGCCGGTAATCATCATCTTGGCAAAATCGGGCTTGATCTCGAAAAAGCTATCCTGATCGACAACTTTGTTGATGATTTTCATCATATCGTAGGGGCGGCGCTTGTTCTCCGGCAAAATTCCGGCCAGATCCTCGTCCCGGCGGTCCGGACTATCTTCGGGTTCCACGTAAGGGGGATACTCATAGGTGTTGGTCGGCATGTAGGAGAGATAACGGCGGATCTGCCGGATCGCATCGGCGTCATCCACGGCCCGGTTGTCGGCCACGCCCGATATACGGCAATGCAGATCGGTGCCGCCAAGTTCCTCCTTGGTGACATCCTCGCCCGTGCCCATCTTTACCAAGGGCGGCCCGCCGGCGGCCAGCATGGCCGTGCCCTCGACCATGACGATGAATTCCATCATCGCCGGCAACAGCGAGCTGTCGCCGGCGCAGGGGCCCAGCACGCCGGCAATCTGCGGCGTGACGCCGGACAGCTTGGCGATGTCCATGAAATGATGCATCGGCGCCAGGCCTTCGCCGATGAATTCGTCCGTGCGCGCACCGGCGCCGTCGAACAGCCAGACGATGGGCAGCTTGTCCCGCTGCGCCAGTTCGATCATGCGGGTTTTCTTGATGAAGTTGTTGATACCAAGCGAGCCGCCCAGAATGGTGAAATCCTCGGCCACCACGGCAGCCTGCCGGCCTTCGATCTTGCCGAAGCCGGTGACGACGCCATCCGCCGGGGTGTGTTTATTGGGAATGGTGGTGACGGGGGTGTAAACATGGGTCGCCAGCTGTCCCAGCTCCTCAAAGCTGCCGTCGTCGAACAGCAGCGCTATACGCTCCCGCGCCGTCAACTTGCCCTGATTATGTTGCCGCTCCACCCTGGACGCGCCGCCCAGCTCTAGGCTGGCTGCCTGGCGTTGCCGTAGTTCCGCGATCAGTTCATCCATGGGGGTCCTCGCACCACGCTTACAATATGTTCCTGCCCGCCATGGTGCCCGTGCGCTGGCCCCAGGGCAAGGGATCAAGTTAGGATGGCGAAACTTGGAAGGAGCGTGCCGGTGACAAGGAGACAACAGCAGCTGCCCAAAAGGGTCAGTGTAGCTATCGTTGGTGCCGGTCCGGTAGGTTTGATGGCGGCGAATTTGCTGGGCACCTTTGGGGTCCGCACCCTGATTATTGACCGCAATCCCACGACCATGGATATCCCCCGGGCCATCGCCATCGATGACGAGGGCGCGCGCACCCTGCAGGCGGTGGGCCTGGACCAGATCTTCATGCCCCATACGGTGCCCGCCGCCGGCGCGCGTTACTATGATCATGATGGCGTCGCATTTGCCGAGGTGGGTGCGCCGCCACCCGAATTCGGCTTTCCCCGGCGCAACTATTTCTATCAGCCCGAGATGGAGCGGGTTCTGGCCGACGGACTGGTCCGGTTCGATCATGTTACGCTGGCCTTCGGCACGAACCTGACCGGCTTCACCGACGATGGCGATGGCGTCACCGTGAAGCTGGAAAATGGCGGCGAGATCCGGGCCGACTACATGATCGCCGCCGACGGCGCACGCAGCCCGGTCCGGGAAACACTGGGCCTGGCCATGGAGGGGGATACCTATCCCCAGGACTGGCTGGTGGTGGATACCGAGAATGATCCGGACCCCGAACCGGTCTCGAAATTCTTTTGCCGTTCTGACCGGCCGTTCGTATCCATCCCCGCGCCGCGCGGTGGGCGGCGCTATGAGTTCCAGTTGCAAACCGGCGAACGGGCCGAGGATATGCTGGCGGTGGAACGGGTGCGGGAATTTTTGGCGCCGCTGCGGACCTTGGCGGACGCGGACCTGACCCGGATCACCATTTATACCTTTCAGGCCCGTATCGCGGCCCGGTTCTCGGTTGGCCGGGTCTTTCTGGCCGGAGACGCGGCCCATTTGACGCCGCCCTTCGCGGGCCAGGGCATGAATTCCGGCCTGCGGGATGCGCATAATATCAGCTGGAAACTGGCGGCGGTGCTTGGGGAGCAGGCCGACCGCGCTTTGTTGGACAGCTATGATCTTGAAAGACGAGGCCCCGCCTGGGCCATGGTTCAACTGGCCGTGGCCATGGGTGAGATCATCATGCCTCAGGCACGGGAAGATATTGATTTCCGCCAAGGTATCCTGCGCCAATTTGAACGCTTCCCCCAGGCCCGGGATTTCATCGTAAATATGAAGTTCAAGCCGCGCCCCCGTTATAGCGGCGGCCCGTTTGTTGCTCTGCATGAGCAGAGTTTCGCCGGGTCCCTGGTCGGCGCCATGCTGCCCCAGGTCGAAATTGATGGCGCGGCCAGCGACGTGGAACGCATGGACGATGCGCTTGGCGCCGGTTTTGCGCTGCTGGCGCAAGCGCCCGGCACGGCGGCATTCATGGCCGCGAAGCAAGCTGATCTGTGGCCGGAACTCGCCCCGGCGCGGGCTCTGTTGAGCGCGGATGCGGGGCCGGCACCGGAGGGTGTTGTCCGGCTGCGGCCGCAGCCGGGTCTGGCGTTGAAGGCAACATGGGCGCATCGGGACCAGATCCTTTTGATCCGCCCGGACCGTTATGTCGCGGCGGCTTTCTGGCCTGATCAGGCAGAGGCCACCGTGGCCGCGTTTCGGGTGCAATTGAAGCCTCATATGAGACCTTGTCAGGACACCTAGCGCGGACTAATTGTTAAGGAGTAGGGGCAATATGGGGAGTTCCGGTAATGTATACGGCGACAACGCGGGATATTACGGTGCGGGTGCAGCCGCAGTTTCTGGCCGAGCAATCGGACCCAGGCTCGGATCAATATTTCTGGCTCTATACCATTCATATTGAAAATGGTGGCGCCGAGACGGTGCAATTATTGAACCGGCACTGGATCATCACCAATGCCGCCGGCCATGTGGAGGAAGTACAGGGCCCCGGGGTGGTCGGTGAACAGCCGGTGCTGGAGCCCGGTGAAAGCTTCGAATACACCTCCGGCTGTCCGCTTAAGACGCCATCTGGCGTGATGATGGGAAGTTATGAAATGGCGGGATTGAGCGGTCCCCATTTCGAGATTGATATACCGGCCTTTTCCCTGGACAGCCCACACCAGGCCCGGCAGCTCAATTAATGCTCTATTAGCCGGCTTTAACCACCTGAACCGCTTCGAAGCCTTCGAATTGCGGTGGGCCCAGGTAGATGCTTTTGCCGGAATTTCTCTTATTACCGGCGTTGGCATGAGCCTTGCGGAAGGCGTCGGATTTGGTCCAAGCCTCGAAAGCCCCCTGGCTTTGCCATAGGGTGTGGGAGGCATAGAGGGTGTGGTCCTCCGCCTCCGGTCCGCGCAGTAGATGGAATTCTATAAAGCCCGGAACTTCACCTAAGTGCGTGTCTCGTTCGGCCCAGATGCGTTCGAATTCCCCTTCCGCGCCCGTCGTGACGCGAAAGCGGTTCATTGCGATATACATCTTGTTCTCCCCACATTCCCCACCGGACCCCGCCGGTGCGAGTCCTGGTACTAGCCATCCATGATTGCGACGTCCTGGCCCTCGGTTACCGCATCGCCTTCCTTGACCAGAATTTCCTTCAGGGTACCGCCCGAGGGGGCCACCACGGGAATTTCCATCTTCATGGATTCAAGCACGATGATCGTATCTTCTTCTTCCAGGGCATCGCCAATGCTGGCCTCGATCGCCCAAACCTTGCCGGTAATCTCAGACTGAACTTTTATATCCGCCACAATCGTCTCCTCAGGAATGTACTGGGCCGATCCTAACCACCAGCGCGGAAAAGGCAACGCGCCTTTTTCGCCACGGATTGTGTTATTTGGCCGGTGTTTGCCGTGCCGCGCCTCGGACTTGATCTAGATCATACTCAAGAGTGATTTTGGGCGTCATTTTAACAACAGTTTTCAAAACGCGCCGCTGGTAACAATTCGCCATGGCGTTCGAGCCTTCGATAACATGGGGCTTTTGAACAGAAGCTCTCATCCGGAGGGGGATGGGTTATTAAGACCACCGATCTAGTGCGCTTCGCCTCCGACCCTGCATTTGCCGTTGATGATGGCATGCGGGTTGTAGGCTGGAATGATGGCGCAGCCAAATTGCTGGGATATTCCAGCGCCGAGGCCATGGGACAGCATTGCAGTCAGGTGCTGCAGGCATTTTACCCCACCGGTGAACCATTGTGCTCCATGTTGTGCGAGGGCCGCGCCTGCCTGGCGGTGGGTGAAAAGTGGAACATGTCGGCCTGCCGGATCCGCCACAAGAGCGGTGAGATGATCAGCGCCGGGATCTCTACGCTGGTAATGCCGCCGGAAGTTCGGCAACAGAGCGCCGGCGACGCGGTGGCGGTGATTTTTCTGCGTGAAGCCAGTGGCGTAACGGTTGCAATCGCGCCCATATCGCCGTTGCGCATTTTCGCCCTGGGGCAGTTTGGCTTGGCCATCAACGGCGAAGGCCTGGATGTTGAAAGCTGGAAGCGTAAACAGGCCGCCGTGGTCTTGAAATGTCTGGTCAGCCACCTGGGCCGGCCGGTTCATCGGGAACGCCTTATAGAATGGCTCTGGCCCGAGGCCGATGAAACGCGCGGCTGGGAGCGGTTGAAGGTAACAATTTCATTTTTGCGGGCCAAACTGCGGGATGGCGGCGCGGTGGCCGATACCATCGAGACAGTGGGGCAATCCTATTTGTTGCGGCGCGATGCGGTCTGGGTCGATTCAGATACTTTCGCCTCCCTGGTATCGGCGGGATGGAGTCTGCTGAATGAGGGTGACCTTGGTCAGGCGCAGGCCCGATTCGAAGAAGCGGAAAGTTTGTACCGCGGCGATTATCTAGAGGATGAACCCTATGCCGAATGGTGCGCCGAAGAGCGCGCGCGGCTGCGCGAGATTCATCTGGAGTTGTTGGCGGGCATGGCGAAATGCTATTCCGAAGAGGGCCTTTTCATGGAGGCCACGCGGGTCTGCCGGGCGGCCCTGGCCAATGATCCCTGCCGTGAAAGTTTCCTGCGTGCGTTATTGGAGAACCTTGTCAATCTTGGCAGGCCCGATTGGGCCGAGGCCCACTACGCGACATGGTGTCGCAGTCTGGACGAGGAGTACGGCTTCCAGCCGACCCACGAGACCGTACAGGTTTATCAACGCCTGATCGGTGATAGGGCCATCGAAAACCGCTGATTTTAAGCGTTTATTCTGTTTTTTTAATATGCCTCCCGGGATGTTGCCGGGTCGATGTTACCGACGTGTTACTCCCTCGTGGTACTTCATTTTACATATGCGGGCGGTGCTGGTTTGCCGCAGTTTCCTCTGTGTTACCGGAGCGTAACCGGTTCGTGTTGGGCTGTTACCGAACTCGCCCCGCCGGGGTGGGAGTAGCAAACGTAACGGCAGATGCGAAATGGCTGAACCGGGAACTCCGGGATCGTTCGTGGCACGTATCTGGTTGGAAGGAGAACCGGGAAATAACCCAACTTGGCGCGGCCATATTCGGCACGTCCAAGGCGAGGAAGAGGGTTATTTCCAGAACCTGACGGAAATGAAGGCGTTTCTGGAAAGGATCAGCGGCGTTCCCCTGCCAATACAGGATGGGTTGAAAACGGATGATTAAGACGGATCGACATGAGGTCAAAGCCTCATGGCAGGTGTTTTTGGTACGGCCGTTCTTTTGTTGAGAGGTTTAGCGATGAATAGAAAAGTCTCGTCAAGGATCGCCCGAGTTTCGGTACTTGGGTCGATGCTTATGACTTTGGCAGTGGGTGCCGTGGCCATCGCGCCGGCGGCAATGGCGGCCGATTTCGGCCCTGTGAAGCCTGCGAAGGTCAACGCCAAGAAGGCAGCTTTAGGCAAGCGGCTGTTTTTTGATCCGCGGCTGTCAGGCGACGCCGCGATCAGTTGTTCCACTTGTCACATTCCGGCCAAGGGATTTAGCGATGGTTTGCCGTTGGCTAAGGCCTACCCAGGCTCGGAAGGCTTCCGTAACACGCCAACCCTGATCAATGCCGCGCAAAAGGCGGCTTGGTTCCACGATGGCCGGATCGGCACCAACCTGAACGATGTGACCCGGGAATCGATCACTGAAACCTACACCATGAACATGGACATGCGTTTGATGCAGGAGCGGGTCAAGCAGGATCCGATCTATGTGCAGATGTTCAAGGATGCCGGTTATGGCGAGCCTTCCAATGGCTCCATCCGCAAGGCGATCCCCGAATATCTGAAAACCTTGACGTCTCGCGGCGCGCCGTTTGATATGGGTAAAATGTCGTCCGAGGCCCAGCGCGGCTTTGATCTGTTCAAGGGCAAGGCCGGTTGCGCGCAATGCCATTCCGGACCGCGGTTCACGGACGATCAACCCCATAACACCGCAGTGCCGGAAAATCCCGAAATCTGGTCCAACCCATTGCGTCACGTTACCTATGTGTCGTTCGCCAAATTCATGGGTCTTGAGAACTATATGAACCACCGCCGTGATGTGGGCGCCAATATCCGCCTGCAAAAGTCCGATGGCTCGAATATTGGCAAGTTCATGACGCCAAGCCTGCGCGAGTTGAAGCAGACCGCGCCGTACATGCACAACGGCATGCTGGCGACCCTGGCTGATGTGGTCGCCTTCTACAACCGAGGCGGCGGTAACGATACCAACAAGGACCCGCGTATCAAGCAGCTCGGTTTGAGCTCTGAAGAGCGGGCCAATTTGGTGGCTTTCCTGGAATCCCTGTCGGGCGACGCCCTGACCGGACCGGAGCACGTCTGGAAGGACAAAATCAACGTGAACTACGTTGCCATCCAAGACTGGCTGCAGAAGAAGAATTAGGAGCAGGGCTATGAAAAAGGGCAAAACACTCTCCCTCGCGGTCATCGCGATCGCTTTCGGTCTCGGCTCCACTGCCTTGGCCGACGTCAACCCACCGCTGGCCGCGTTGCCACCGGTACCGGTTCCCAAGGATAATCCGCAATCGGCGGCAAAAATCGAACTCGGAAAACTGCTGTTCTTCGATTCCCGTATTGGCGGCGATGCATCCGTTTCCTGCGCCGACTGCCATGCGCCGAAACAGGGCTGGGGCTTCAACGATCCCATCTCACGCGGCTATCCGGGTGTGATCCATTGGCGCAACAGCCAGACGGTGATCAACTCTGCCTATCTGGGCAAGCTGTTTTGGGTCGGCGCCGCCAAGTCGCTGGAGGCACAGGCTCCTGGCGCCGCCTTGGGTGGCGTGTCGGGCAACGGTGAGCGGGACATGGTCGAGGCGCGACTCGCCTTTATCCCCGAGTACGTCAAGCGCTTCAACGATGTGTTCGGTGATGACTGGCCAAAGGTCAACAACGTCTGGAAGGCCATGGCGGCGTTCGAACGTACTTTGATCCACGACAACACGCCGTTTGATAAATATATGCGTGGCGACAAGAAAGCCCTTAGTGCGCAGCAGGTGCGTGGCCTCAAACTTTTCGAGGGCAAGGCCAACTGCATCGAATGCCACAACGGGCCGCTGCTGACCGATCAAAAATACTACAACCTTGGCCTGCCAAGGGCCGAGGAATGGTTGGACAATGGCATGGCGCAAATCACGTTCCGTTATGAGCAATATGCCAAGGGCGTGACCGAGAAGATGTACCGCACCATCAAGAACGATGCGGGCCTCTACTATCGCACCAAGGAAAAGTCCGACATGGGCAAGTTCCGCACGCCGCCTCTGCGCTATACCGCTTATACGGCGCCGTTCATGCATGCCGGTACGTTCTTTGACTTCGACGAATTGGTCGATTTCTACAATGACGGCGGCGGCAGCAACGAGTTCACCGACGGAACCTTTGCCTCGAGCAAGACAAAGTTGTTGAAACCGCTTGGCCTCACGGATGGAGAAAAAGCCGACCTGATCTCGTTCCTGGAATCCCTGAGTGGTCCGGAGATCAAGATGTCGACGCCGAAACTTCCTCCCTATGCCCCGCTGCCCCCAGCGACCAATTGAAGGGTACATAAATAATGACAAATCAAATACAGATGCCTGAACCCGGCGCGCGCGAGTTGCCGTCGAAGAAGGATCACCCGGCGGGCAAATGCCTGATGTCACGGCGGAAGATGCTATTTTCCTCCGGCCTGGCGACGGCGACGGTGATGGTTACGGTGAATGCCGGACCAGCAGCGGCCAAGGCTCCGGCCATGGTGGCAACCTATCCCCGCAAGAAGATTGGCAAGTTGAGTGAATTGAAGACCGACCAGCCGATCGGTTTTGAGTATCCGGACAATGGCGCATACGCAGCGTCCATGCTGGTTAAGATGGGTACCGAGGCCGGCGGCGGCATTGGGCCTCAAAAGGATGTGGTTGCCTTCAACTACTTTTGCACCCATCAGGGCGGCGATCTGTCGGGCACCTATAAGGGCGATACCAAATCCCTGGGTGCCTGTCCGCTGCATCTTTCGACCTACGATCTGACACGGCACGGCATTCTGATTTCCGGCCAGGCCTACCAAAGCCTGCCGCAGGTGCTGCTCGAACTTGATGGCGACGACATTTATGCCGTCGGCGTGTTCGGCTTGATCTTCGGCCGCTATGACAACTTGCAGGGATAGGAGATAGAGCAATGTCGACGCCTTATTACATTCCGGAAACCAATGTGCCTCTGCCGCCGAAAAGCGCCGAGGTCATCACCACCGCGTGCGATTACTGCATTGTCGCCTGTGGTTACAAAGTCTATCGCTGGCCCGTGGCGGGCAGAAATGACGGCGGACCCAAGGCCGAGGAAAATGCCTTTGGGGCCGACTTCCCCGTCGAAACCCTGGGCCCCTGGGTGGCGCCTAATCAGCACAACATCGTGCTGCACCAGGGTGTGCCGCATCATGTGGTGATCATCCCCGACAAGGACACGAAGTTCGTCAACACCGATGGCGACTCCTCGCTACGTGGCGGCTGTATCGCCCAGAAATGCTACAATCCGCAGACGCCCACCCGTGATCGGTTGAAGTCGCCGATGATGCGGATCTATGGCATCCTGCAGCCGGTGCCATGGGACTTCGCCCTGGACGTGGCGGCCGAGGTTGGCAACTACGTACGGACCAAGCATGGCGCCAATGCCTATGGTGTTAAGACCTACTCGTATCAGTATATCGAGAACACTTACGCCATCTCCAAATATGCCTTGCGTCATGTCAATACGGCCAACTTCACCTTTCATGACACGCCATCCGATGTCTCTTCGACACCGGGCTTCCGTGATGCCGGTTTCGATAACTTCGGGCCGGCCTATGAAGACTGGATGAATGCCGAGACCCTGTTGATCTGCGGTACCGATCCATACGAGACCAAGACGATCCTGTGGACGCAATGGATCATGAAGGGCATCCAGAACGGCCAGAAATGCATCATGATGAACCCGCGCCGCACCGCCGGCGTGGCCTATGCCGAGAAGAACGGCGGCCTCTGGCTCGACGTAAATCTCGGCACGGATCTGTTGGTGGTCAACGCCATCGCCAGGGTCATCGTAGAAGCCGGATGGCAGGATGCCGAATGGATCAAGGACTGGGTAAATAACAAGTGGGGTTCCTCCTCGGGCTTTGGCCAGGGTACCCGGAACACGCCATGGCAATGGCGTACCACTTGGGGCAAGTTCCAGACCAAGGGCTTTGATGATTGGAAGAAGTGGCTGTTGGCCCAGGACGAGTTCAAGCCAGCCAACGCGGCGAAGGTTGCCGGGATCGACGTCAACAAGATCCTGACGGCCGCCGAATGGATGGCCAAGCCAAAAGCTGGCAAGCGGCCCAAAACCTCGATCATGATCGAGAAGGGCTTCTATTGGTCGAACAACACCGGCAACACCATGGCGATCAGTGCCCTGGCGATTACGGTGGGTGCGGGCGGCAGGCCGGGTCAGGTTGTCGGCCGGGCCGGCGGTCACCAACGTGGCGGTCAGCGCGGCGGCAAGTATCCCCGCAACAAGTCGCCCATGAAGGTGCCGGGACGTCGGCGCCGGGCCTTGGATACGGATACCTGGACCATGGCGGGGCATACCCGATTTGCCCATGTCATCGGTACCACCTGGATCCAGTCCATGTGCGGCAGCCAGCAACTGGCCAAACGGTTCGAGGAACTGACCGTGGCCAACCCCCATCAGGTGCGCTCCTACGACAAGCAGGACATCATCGATAGTCTGAAGCGGCGCGCTGACTCGGGCGGTATGGTGGTCGTCAACCAGGATATCTATCTGGTCGATCCGATCGGCAACCGTTACGCCGATATCATCTTCCCGGCCGCGACCTGGGGCGAGGAAACCTTCATGCGGGCCAATGGCGAACGGCGTCTGCGCGTCTACAACAAATTCTATGACGCGCCGGGCGAGGCCAAGCCGGATTGGTGGATCATCGCCGAGTTGGCCAAGCGCATGGGCTTTGACGGCTTCGATTGGAAAAATTCCAACGATGTCGCTGAAGAATCCTCCCGCTTCTCGCGCGGCAGCCGCAAGGACTTCAATATGATCAAGGTCGCCGCCCATCGTGAGGGCAAGACCTTGCATCAGAAGTTGGGCGAGTTCGGCACCAACGGCATCCAAGGTCCCGTCTATATGGAAGACGACGGTACCCTGGTTGGGACCAAACGCTTGCACGATACCACGCGCAAGCTGCCTGAAACGGGACCGGCCGCGGGTAATGTCTTCAACAAGAAGCTTACCCACTTCAACTCTCAGACAGGCCGTTGCAACATCGAAAAATCCCCCTGGTCCCTGTTCTCGGACTATTGGGAATGGATGAGCCCGAAGGGTAACGAGCTGTGGTGCACCTCCGGGCGGACCAACGAGCGTTGGCAGTCGGGCTTCGATGACCGGCGCCGGCCCTACATCGTGCAACGCTGGCCGGACAACTATGTCGAGATGCATCCCGATGACGCCAAGGCGCGCGGTATCGAGAGCGGCGATATGTTGATGGTCTATTCCGATCGGGTGCCAAACCTGAAGGAAACCACTTTGGGCGTTGAGGGAAGCGATTATTCCTTCACCGGGCAGATGAAGGCCGGAAATGTGGAACTGACAAGGGCCGCCGTCACCGGCGTCGCCATGGTCACGCGCCACATCAAGAAGGGCATCATCTTCATGGACTTCCTGCATACGTCGCAGCCGGCGAATGCCCTGGAAGGACGTGTCGTCGATTGGATCAGCGGCAACTACAACTACAAGATGGGTGTTGCCAATGTGAAGAAGATCGGCGAGTCGCCCTATAAGAAGACCTTCCGATCGATGTCCTTTGCGCCAAGAGACATCATCTGATCGCAATGCGGGCCCGCGTCTGAACGCTCTTGTTCAGCCGGGCCCGCAATCGCGTTTAGGTGAGCAATTTGGAATGACTTTAAAGTATTAGATTTTGGTTATTTAGATATGATTACCCAACCGCAGATCCAACCGCCCAAGACCGCACAATCTCCGACGGCTAAATCCCAGACCGCTCAGCCGATATCCGACGATCTGGATCAAGCTGTATGTCAGGCTTTGAGCGAAATTCTAGGCAATGGCGTCGATGTGCACCGCTGTCTTGCAGCGCAAGCCCTGGGTGCCATTGGCAGCGAGGGCGCGGTTGAACCCCTGATTGCCGCTCTGCTGGACGAGGACGAAGATGTCCGCACCGATGCCGCCGCCGCGCTGTCAAAGCTGGCGGACCCGCGGTCGGCTAAACAGCTGTTGGAGAATTTTCTCGGCGACCCGATTGCCGAGGTTAAGCTGTCGGCGATCGAGACCCTGGCGAAATTACGCGATGGTCAGATCATCCCCTGGCTTCGGCGCATCGTTAAGGGGCGCGACGAAGAAATCAATTGGGACGAGCAGGAATTCTATTCCAGCGGCTGGGATGATTGGGTTGATATCCAGGTAAAAGCGGTCAACGCCTTGGCCGACCTGAATGCCGGCGAAGCCGTCCCGGATATTATCGAGGCCATGCAGGATGAAGGTGGCCAGGACATGACCGAAGCCGCCTTCAAGGCTTTCGCACGCATGGGCGCACCGGGTATCGCGGCCCTGGATGGCATTTTAAACGAGGATTCGACCCGGCTGCGGCGCCGTGCGGCGGCGGCCCTGGCCACCTCCCGATCAGATGAAGCGGCGGCGCCATTGGCCCGCGCGTTTGCCGATCCGGCTCCCTCCGTGCGGGCGGCGGCCATGCGGGCGCTAGCGGCACGGCTTCCTGGCGATAACCGGTTAAACCGCTTTTTGGAAGATGATGATGCCGCTGTTCGGGCCGATGCGGTGCGGCTGCATGGTCAATACCATCCGGTCCGTCTGCGGGCCCTGATTGGCGATGCCTCGGCCAATGTCCAAATCGCGGCACTTACCGCCTTGGCCAGCCAGTATGATGGTCCCGCCGATGAGCTGCTGGTAACGGCATTGCGTGCAAAACTTGGGCATAGCGATGACGCGATCAGCGCCGCTGCCGCCCGTGCCCTTGGCCAACTGGCACCGCAGGTCGCCGAATACGAGCTGGGCCTGCTGATTGCCGATGCTGATCGTTCCGTTGATGCCCGCCTGGGCGCCTTGCAAGGCCTGGCCATGGCCGGCGGCGACGAAGCCGTGCGGGCGTTGACCGGCGTAATCGATGACGGCGCGCGCCAGATCCGTCTTGAAACCATGTCGGCCCTGGTGCGTCTGGCCAGCCACGACGAATGGCCCAATATGGCTGGTGAGGCACTGCTTTCCGCGCTGAACGGTGAGTACGAGCCGGAAGCCGGTGCTGAAACCGAAGCTGTACCAAATGATAGCGCCACAGATTTCGGCGGAGAGGCCCGAGATGACACGGGCGAAGAGGTGCCGGCCGAACTAAGCAAGGACGACGATGCGGCGTTCCCGACCTCGACCATGAATGCCATCCTGGCTGATACGCCGGAAGCTTCGGAGGTATTGAATCTGCCCAAGGAAGGCATCGAGTTGACGCCGGCCGATATGGAGCGTCTGGCCCTGGCCAAGCAGATCAAGCGCAAAAAACGTGTCTCGTTGGTGCCGAACGTGGTGCTGCACGAAGATATCCGCCGTTTCGCGGCCCGGGTTCTTGGTGACATTGACCAAAAAGCCGTGGCCAGGCAATTGGCCAATGCGCTGACCTCGGGCGATCAGGAAGTATGCCTTGCCGCCGCTGACTCCCTGGCCCGCATCGGCGAGCGGATGGGCATCATGCAAGGCGACGTGGCGGCGATGACCGTGGCGGCTATGGCGGTGGCTGGGAGGGATATGAAACTGCTGCTGATCCGCGCTCTGGCCGCTTGCCGAGGCGATGAGATTGTCGCTTTGTTGACGACACACCTGCACGACAGCGACGCGTTCCTGCGCCAGGAAGCGATCCGTGCCTTGGCCAAGCTGGGCGAGATTGGGGCGGAGATCGGCAATTTGCTCAACGACCCGGACCCTGCGGTGCGTCAAAGCGCGGCCGAGGCGATCGCGGGTACGGGACGTAGCGATGCGGTCAAGCCATTGGTGGATTTCGCCCTGGCATTTGAAGGCTATCACGGCAATCGGACCGCCCGGCTGCTGCGGGGTCTGGATCCAGCCGGCGCCAGCGCGCTATTTATTGATGTGCTTCACGATCCCGAACGCAAGCGGACGTGGGCCGTCGCCATTCAAGCTCTAGCGGAATTGAATTGTTCAGAACCGGCATGGACCGATGCGGTCGCGGGCCGGACAGATACGGATACCACGGAGAACAGAGGGGAAGTCTTATGAAATCCAACAAACTATTAGCCGGTCTTACATTTGGTGTGGCCGCCGCGGTGGCGTTGGCGATGCCGGCGGAAGCGGCGAAACGGGGCAAGTATAAGGAAGTATCGGTCACCGATGGCGGCAGCGTCTCGGGCAAGGTCAGTTTCGAGGGTGCGCTGCCCGTAGACGCCGTCGAAAACATTCTGATCACCAAGAACCCGGAGGTTTGCGGCAAGGGCGAACGCTCGGTCACCTGGGTTGATGTCAAGGACGGCGCCCTGCGCGGCGCCTTTGTCTTCCTCTCCAAGATCAAACAAGGCAAGAAATGGGCCAAACCTGAAATGGGCGAATATCTGGTCAATCAAAAGGGCTGCGCCTTCAAGCCCTGGGCCCAGGTGGTCCGGCCCGGCCCGATTATTATTCGCAACAGCGATGCCGGTGTGCTGCATAACATCAATGCGCGCGAGTTGATTGGTGTCGAGAAGGGCCGCGTCGTCAAGAAAACCCTGTTCAACTTTGGCCAGCCCGACCCGGGCGACATCAAGGACAAGATCAAGCCGCGGCGGTCTTCCTACATCGGTATTAACTGCGAAGCTCATAACTTCATGTTCGGCTTCATCATGGCGCCGACCCACCCATATGCCGTCGTGGTGGGCGAGGATGGCTCGTATTCCATCGATAACATTCCTCCGGGCAAGTACACCCTGAAGGCTTGGCATCCCCGCTATGGCGTCAAGAAGGCCAAGATCACCGTGGCCGCGAAAGGCAAGGTCGAGTCCGACTTCGCGTTCTCCGAGGCCAAGTAGACGCCTTACTTAACGCGCTGAAAACATTGCAGTGAATACTGGGAAGCGGACGATGGCAGAGAAACTATGGAACGGTATTTTCGGTTCCGGGTTGGCGGGCGCCCGGTTCGGAAAGCTGGGCATCACGGCTTTGCTGGTGCTTGGCCTGACCGTCGCCGCGACCCCGGCATTCGCCTTGGAGGAAAATGTCTATCGCCAATTCATGGGCATAGATTCCCGGCGCTTGGTCTGGTTCCTGGCCCAGATGCATCTGTTCTTTGGCGCTTTCGTACTGGGCGTGCCGCTGTTCGCGGTGATTATCGAGGTTGTCGGGAACAGCAATAAGGACCCGAAATTCGACAATCTGGCCTATGAGTTCACCTCGTTGCTGAGTGTCGCTTATGCGACGACCGCCGCCTTGGGCGGTCTGCTGGCATTTGCCCTTTTCACCTTGTATCCAACCTTCATGGGGTACATGGCGGGTATCTTCAAGGACGTGATGTTCCTTTACGCATTGCTGTTCTTCGGCGAGACCTTCGCGCTGTATATGTACTATTACGGCTGGCACTGGCTGAAGGGCGGCGGCCTTTTTTCCAAGCCCGCACAATTGGTTTTCAAGGGCCTTAGCCTGATTATCGCTGCCTGCGGCCTGGCGTTCATAATGGGCTTCATCGGTCCGGACATGCGGGTCGATACGCGCTGGTTCATGTTCCTTCTGTATATCCTGCCCCTGGCCGTTGGCTTCTGGATTATCCGCGACCGCAAAACGACGCATATATTTATTGGCATCCTGCTGAATATCTTCGGCACCGCGATCATGCAGCTGGCCAACTCCTGGGCCGGTTTCATGATGAGCCCGACCGGCGTGGATGGTGACGGCGCCTTTGTCGGCACGGTCTGGAATGCTTTTGAGAATATCCTGGCCACGCCCATCGCCATCCACCGTATGTTGGGCAATCTGGCCTTTGGCGGTCTGGTGGCGGGAGCCTATGCGGCGGTGAAATTCATCGGCGCCAAGACGGCCGAGGACAAGGCGCATTACGACTGGATGGGCTATATCTCCAACTTCGTCGCCATCGCGGCGCTGATCCCTCTGCCCTTCGCCGGCTATTATCTGGGCCGTGAGGTCTATTCCACGTCCGCCGTCATGGGCAACAACATGATGGGCGGCGATTTCTCCTGGACCTTTATCATCCAGGCCATGTTGGTGGGTTCGCTGTTCGTGATTTCCAACTATTATCTGTGGAGCGGCATGACCCGCATCCCCGGTGCCGAGCGTTATTACAAGTTCATCAAATACATACTGTTTGCGTTGATCGTCTCGTTCGCGATCTGGCTGACGCCGCATAACCTGCCGCTGACCTCGCTGGAGGTGGGCCAGATGGCTGGCAGCCAGTATCATCCGGTACTTAAATTCCTCGGCCTGATGCCGGCCAAGAACGCGGTGGTCAATCTGATCATCCTTGCGACCTTCTTCAGCTTCCTGCTGTATCGGCGGGGCAATATGCTGGACGCGGTCTCTATCCGCGATCAGGGCAAGGGGGCGAAAATCGCCATCATCGTCATCGGTGGCGCCGCCATCGCCCTGGTGGCCCAGTACGCCGTGACCATGTTGGGCATGGACCCCGCCGAACTGGATTTGCCCGCCGATCGGGCCGAATACATCCGCATGATCGGCTATCTGCTGGTCTTCGAATGCGCCGCCGGTGTCGTCGCCATCATCCTGGCGTTGATGGACAAGGGCAAGATCGGGCAAGTGATCTATCTGGCCGTAACCGCCTTCAACGTCACCATCTTCCTGGGCGTCTGGGGCTTCGTGGTGATGGAGAAAGCCTCGCCGGTGCTGCGTAATGTCGCCGTGGCCCAGTTCATGCAGCTGATTAGTTGCCTGATCCTGGTCTCGGTCATCGACGCCTTCTTGTTCAAACGGGCCAAGTCCCTGGGCGAGTTGAAATGGGGCAAGATGACCGTGCGGTCGCAATACGCGCTGTTGCTGCTGACCTTCGTGATCACCATGAACATGGGCCTGATGGGTTTCATCCGCTCCGGCCTGCGCGGTGACTGGCATATCTTCGGCGTCATGCGCGATACTTCCGAATGGGCCTATACGCCTAGTAACTTCGTCATGACCCAGCAGGTCGGCGGCGCCGTGCTGCTGTTTATGATCGGCTGTGCCTTTATGTTCTGGTTGGGCGGTATCGCCTCCAAGAAGTCGGAGGATTGATGCCATGAACGTGACCATTACAAGGGTTCTACCGTTCCTGCTGATCGTCCTGGGCATCTATCTCTGGATTGGCTATTCCATTACCGAATTGACCGGGGGGGAGCGCAAGACCTCCGCCGCCGTCGATGTCAGCCCCGAGGGCGGCGAAGCCATTTATTGGGGCAGGGGCCGATGCTTCACCTGCCACAGCGTCGGCGGTCAGGGCAGTGCGGTGCGCGGCCCGAACCATGGCCAATTCGGCGAGAAATTCCCCCTGCCCATGGGCGCGCGCGCTGTTGAGCGGGCCAAGGAACGCTCCGAGAAGGAAGGCACCGAATTCACCGCCGTCGATTACATGGTGGAGAGCCTGGCCTCCCCCGGCGCCTATGTGGTCAATGGCTATAAGAACGAGATGGCCGTGGTCTATGCACCGCCGATCTCGCTGAGCCTGAAAGAGATCAAGGCGGTGGTCGCCTATCTGATGTCCCTGGGCGGCGAGCTGGACATGGCGGCCATCGATACCGCGCCCAGCGAGCAGACCCAGGCGTTTTATTCCAAGATCGCGGCGGCGGCCGAGGCTGGTGGCGGCGATCCAAGTGCCGGCGCCATCGTTTACGAGGATAATTGTTCGGAATGCCATATGTTGAGCGAAGAGGGCGGCGAAGTCGGCCCGGTGCTTGATGGCATCAGTGCCAAGGGTTTGAAATTTATCGCCGAAGCCATTCTGCAGCCGGCGAAGTCTCTGACCAAGGGTTTCGAGACCTATATCGCCATCAATAAGGACGGCCGCCAAACCATCGGTCTGAAGACTCGCGACGAAGGCGGCGAGATTGATATCACCAAGGCCACCGGCGATGTGGTCACCCTTGCCAAGGGGGATATCAAGGAAATCAAGATGGACGATACCAAGAGCGTCATGCCGGACGATCTGTCCGAGGCCATGACGGTCAAGGATTACCAGGACATTCTGTCTTTCCTGATGTTGCAAAAGCCCAAGGCGGCGGAATAGGCGGGGTCCGATGATGCATATCCGTGAAATATCAGTGATGGGCGGGCGGTCATGAAGAAAATCAGAATTGGCAGCTTCCTATCGGTCTTGCTGACCCTGTTGTTCATTTACGCCCTGGTGAAATGGGGCATTCCGGCCATGTCGCGGGAAATAACCTCGCTGCCCTTCCCATTGCCGGTGCCGGGCACCTTGATGTTCTTCTACATGGTGCTAACGATCGTTGCGCTGTTTCTGTATGTGACCTTTTCGGAAGAAGGTCTGACGGATTTCCTCCGCCCGGTGAAGAAGTTCCTGCGCGGCGGGTATACCAAGATCTTTCGTGCGGTGGTGCTGACGGCGATCCCGGCGGTGATTGGCTGGCAGGTCTATGAAATCGTTGTGCCCAAGGTGGAAGTGCCTTCAGCCCTGCGTATCCAGCATCCTTCGTCGAACTTTCCCAAGAGCTTCGAGGCCAAGAAGAATCCATTCTCGGATCCGACCGAGGCCGAGGTGGATGCCTTCATTGAGCAGGCCAAGGCCAATGAAGTCGTCTTCATCCCGCAGGTGCAGGACGATATCGATCATTGGGCCGATGAGAGCGAACCCGATCACGTCTTGGAATTCTTTCCCGACGGCCCCATGAAAAAGCTGCTGGCCCAGGTGCAAGACGGCAACGTGGATAAGGCGACGGCGAAGGCCGCGCTGTTGGAGAAAACCCTGTACGAGGGCCGCGCGCTCTACGCCATGAACTGCCGGGCCTGTCACGGCGACAGCGTCGCCGGTGATGGACCCATGGCGGACGGCTTCAAGCTTCGCCCCATCGATTTTACCGACAACGGTACTATCGAAACGATTGTCGAGGGCTACACCTTCTGGCGGGTCACCAACGGTGGCCCCGGCCTGCCGACGGAAGCGACGCCTTGGGACTCGGCCATGCCGGAATGGAAACTCAGCCTGACCGAGGAACAACGCTGGCGGATCATCCTTGCCGAATACAATCTGGCCCAGAAGACCCCGCGCATACCGGAGAGCCACTAATGCGGAGCATCCTTAAATCTCAAGCTGCCGCGATCGCCGCTCTCGCGCTCGTCTGCATGGCTATGCCGGCCCAGGCCGCTTTCACACCCTCAAAGCCCATGCCCGAGGCGACCGATGCCTTGCTGGAACAGGGCAAGGGAATCTATTTCCAACGCTGTAGTTTCTGCCATGGTCTGTTGGGCGATGGCGAGGGCCCGGCCGCCAAGTATCTCGATCCCCGTCCGCGCGACTTTACCCTGGGCACCTTCAAGTTCCGCACCACGCAAAGCGGCGAGCTGCCCACCAACGAAGATTTGTTCCGTACCGTCAGCCGGGGTTTGCATGGCACCGCCATGCAGTCCTTTGACAGCGATCTGTTCAAGAACGGTCTGAGCGAGGACGAGCGTTGGGCGGTGATCGCCTATATCAAGACCTTTGCCCAGGAATTCGGTGATCCGGAGCTGGACCCGGTCAAGACCGGCAAGGTCATTCCGCTGCCCGCCAACCAACCCCCCTATAGCCCCGAGCTTGTGGCCAAGGGCAAGGTGGTGTTCGAAAAAGCCAAGTGTTGGAGCTGCCACGGTAAGCTGGGCCGGGGCGATGGCAACAAGGAATTCCGTAAGGATGACTGGGGCTTCCCCATCCGTATCCGCAACGTCACCCATCCCTGGAAGATCAAGGCGGGCGGTGAGGTCAAGGATATCTACATGCGCTTTACCTCCGGCATCATGGGGACGCCGATGCCGTCTTTCGTCAAATCCCTGAACGAGGACGACCGCTGGAATCTGGCCAACTATATCAAATCGTTGCAGCATCAACTGACTGGCCATCAGACCTTGCGCGCCCTGCCGGTCCAAGGCGAGCTGCCCGATGATCCCGCCGACGGGGCCTGGGACGGGGCCGCGCCCATGGACATGCGCCTGGCCGGACAGGTCGTCGCCGCGCCGCGCTGGCAAAACCCAAGTGTTGAGATGGTGACGATACAAGCGTTGTTTAATGACAAAGACATCGCCTTTCGCATCATCTGGGATGATCCCTTCATGGACGTGAAGCACGATGCCGAGCAGGAATTCGATAGCGCTGAACTATCCAAGGTCGGCACCTTCAATTCCTATGTCGAAGCCAACGACATGATCCCTCGTGCTCTGGAGACATTCCGTGACGCGATTGCGTTGCAGTTTCCGGTGAAGGCGCCCCAAGGCACCAAGAAACCGCATTTCTATCGCGGCAGCTCGTCCGATCAGGTGCATATGTGGGTCTGGAAGGCGGACCTGCATGCCGCCGGCAAGCAGGGCACGGAAGAAGGCAATGCGCGCGGCTGGAAACAAGCCATCAGGCCGCAGGCGGAAGACGGCCAGCAGATCATGGGCAAGGCAACCTGGGATCAGGGCCGCTGGTCCGTGGTGATGAAACGGCCATTGAAGACCGGCGACAAGAACGACGTGCAGTTCGAACGCGGCATCTTTATCCCGATGTCCGTCAACGCCTGGGATGGTTCCAACGGCGAGCACGGCTTGATCATGAGTTTGAGTTCCTGGCACTATGTGTTCTTGGAGGCGCCGACGCCCATGAGCGTCTACGTCTATGCCGTCTTGGCCTTCCTGGTTGCGGCAGCACTGGGAGTGTGGTTGATGCGGAAAGCAGAAAAAGAAGAAGAGCCGGCGGAGCAGGGTGCCTAAGCGCCGCCGACGGCGAATTTGAGGAGACATCATCGTGAAGCATTTACGCAAAGCAATATATGCCGCGACCTTATTGCTGGCCGCTACGGCGGTTGGTTCGGGCGGCTCTGCCAACGCGGCCACGGGCAAGGACGTGTTCGAGGCGAAGGGCTGTGGCGGTTGCCATTACACCGACGGCCCGGCCAAGGAAAAAACCATTGACGACCAGCTGGCCAAGAAAGGGCCGGAGCTGTTTTATGCCGGCTCCAAATTTCAAAAAGACTGGCTGGGTAAATGGCTGGCGGATCCGAAGCCGATCAGGCCGCTGAAATATAACTCCATGACGGAAGATAACCCCGGCGACCATCCGAAGCTGTCGGGTGGCGATGTGGCCGCGGTCACGGATTTCCTGATGGGTTTGACCTCCAAGGACGTTGCTGCCGGTAAAGTGAAGCCAAAGAAAAACCCCAAGGGACGGCAGATTTTTACCAAAAAAATGCCCTGCAGCGGTTGTCATCAATACGCCGGGCGTAAGAATAAGCTAAGTGGTGGACGCAGCGGACCGTCCCTGGTTGAGGCCGGCGTGCGCCTCAATCCCGATTGGATCCTGGCCTATATGATGCAGCCGGAAGCGTTCAAGCCGGTCAAAATGATGCCGGTTTTCGCGGGCCTGTTGAGCGATAAGGACATGCTGAATATTTCTCGCCATGTCGCCAGTTTCAAGCCTAAGAAAAAGAAGTAAGGGAGGACCGAACCATGAAAAAACTAATGATAATTGCCGCCTCGCTCGCGCTCACCTCCCTATTCGCGATGGCGCCTGCCAACGCTTCGGAGACGGAGAAAGTCTATAAATTTTATTGCGCCCAGTGCCACGGTCTGA
Source organism: Rhodospirillaceae bacterium (assembly GCA_018701215.1). GTDB lineage: Bacteria > Pseudomonadota > Alphaproteobacteria. Next base: position 18,172 of record JABIWH010000010.1, on the reverse strand, counting down.
CGGGCAAGGGTGACGGTCCCAACGTGACCAAGGATTTCCCCGTCAGCCCGCGCAACTTCACGGCCGCCAAGGAGATGGACAAGCTCTCTGATGCGGACATGAAGAATGTGATCATGGATGGTGGCCCATCTGCATCCAAGTCACCCATGATGCCGCCGTGGAGCAAGACCCTGACGGCGGAACAGGTCGATGGCTTGGTCAAGCACATACGCGTGCTGTGCCAATGCAAAGGCAAGCAGGGTTAAATCGGCTCTCTTAAACCGGCGCCAGGGCTGCGACCAAAAGACGCAGAGGGCTGCGGCAGAAAGTCGTGCAAGTCTAGAAGACGTAAAAATAGAGGATCAAGGCAATGACCACGACGTTCACGGCCATTCCGATAAAGATCACGACGTCTGCGATGCGTTTTCTGGGATGTGACATGTCCGCAACCTAACCGAGGCCGGGCACCGGGATCAATGATACGGATCAAGATTTTCCGCTTTCCCCGATTTGGAAGGGCGCTTGAAGTTTGACCGAAAAAACCCGGCCGAAGCGAGATTGCTGAATAGAGGAGTACCAAGAAAATGAAAGGCTATCTTCTGCCCTTCGTTGCCGCGCTGGTGGTTTGCCTGGCGGGCTTCCTTTTGCTCGACACCGCGGTCATGGCCATGCAGGGCCTGAGCCTGATATTTCAGCAATGATGGATGAGGGAGTAAGAGTAAAATGACGGGACCTCGTGCATTTCGAAAAGCCCCGGCCCTGGCGTTGTTCGGGTTGATCTTTGCCCTGCTGGCGCTGACCTTTACCGGCTTCGATCAACTAGGCCCCCTAGCTTCGGAACAGGCCGCCGCGGAACAGGTGGTTGCGGCCGATGCCGCTGTCGCGGCACCTTACGCGCCCGCACCGAAACTCACTGCCGCTGATTATCCGACCATTGCCGGGGTGAACTCCAGGGTCGCTGTCTGGATTTTTGCCCAGTTGCATCTCTGGTTCGCGGCCTTTGTCCTGGCGGTGCCGATCTTTGTTTTCATTATCGAAATCATCGGCATGCGCACGCGGGACAAGCGCTATGACGATATGGCCTACGAATTCATCAAGGTTTCCATCACCGCCTATTCCCTGACGGCGATCCTGGGCGGCAGTCTGCTGTTCTTCCTGATCCTGTTTTATCCGCATCTGTTTGGTTATCTCTCGACCATTTTCTCCGAGAGCATGTTCTACTATGCCCTGTTGTTCTTCGCCGAAAGCGCCGTGCTCTATATCTATTACTACGGCTGGCATTGGTTGCAGGGCGGCATCAGAAAATGGATTCATCTGGGCCTGGGCCTCTCCCTCAACGTCGTGGGAACCTGTCTGATGTTGCTGGCCAATAGCTGGCTGACCTTCATGATGAGCCCCGCCGGTGTCGATGCCGCCGGCGTCTTCGGCGGCGATACCTGGGCGGCGATGAATAATTTCCTCTGGCATCCCATCAACATTCACCGTTTCGTCGCCAACATCGCCTACGGCGGTTCAATCGTTGGTGCCTATGCGGCCTTCAAGTTCCTGACTGCTGGCAGCCAGGAAGAGCGCGCCCACTACGACTGGATGGGCTACAACGCCAACTTTATCGCCATTTGTGCCCTGCTGCCGCTGCCGTTCGCCGGTTACTATCTGGCCGCCGAGATGTATCTCTACAGCCAGCAAATGGGTATCACCCTGATGGGCGGCATCTTTGCCTGGCTGTTCATTATTCAGGCGGTACTGATCGGCACGCTGTTCCTTTCCGCCAACTATTACCTGTGGTGCGGCATGGGCCGCAGCGACGGGGCCAAGCGCTATACCAAGTACATCAAGTATATTGCTATCGTCCTGGTGGGCGCTTTTCTGGTCTGGTTCACGCCCCATACCCTTGTCCTCACCAATGAAGAGCTAAAGGCGCTTGGCGGACCGCATCACAAGATCCTTGGGCCGTTGGGCATCATGCCGGCGAAGAACACGGCGGTGAACGTGATGATCATCTTCACCGCGTTGAGCTTTATGTTCTACCGCCGCGCCAACAAGGTCGCCACGGTATCCTGGGTCAACGCCGGCAACGCCATTCAGGTGGCGCTGTTTACCGCTGGCATACTCAACATCATGTTCCTTGGCATCTATCACGGCTACTTCACCAACACCGTGTACAAGGTGGCGGCTTCGATCCCGCAGGTTCTGACCACGGTGGTGGTGATTGTCGGCTCCATCACCCTGGATTCCTTCATCTACAAGAATTCGAAAGAGGTTGCGCCCCTGCATTGGGGACGAATACCGGGGCGGGCGATGTATGCCCTGTTTCTGTTGGCTGTCGCCTTTACCTGGCTTATGGGGTTGATGGGCTATATCCGCTCCGGCATCCGCCAGCATTGGCACGTGCTTGATATCATGCGGGATGGCTCGGTGGATGCTTTCACGCCGACCCTGGGGTTTGCCGCGAACGTGGTTTCGGTCGCCGCCATCATATTCATGGCTATGGTGATATTCGTCTTCTGGATCGCCCAGGTCAGCTCCAACAAGACGCTGCCTAGCGGTTATTGGAAGGAGTAGGGCGATGAAACAGTTCTTCACCGTCGTCGCCTTCATCCTGCTGACCATCGGCTTTTTCGCGGGCTATTCCAACTTCGGCATCCCGCAGATCGAGCCGGCCCCGCCGCCAAAGGAAGAAAAGCTGGACCTTGGCTCCATGACCATGGATCAGTTCATTGCCCTGGGCGATCGGATTTTCCAAGGCAAGGGCACCTGCACCCTGTGCCATAACTCCCTGGGCCGGGCACCCATGCTAGGCACCATCGCCGAAGTCTTTCCCAAGCGCCTGAAGGACGAGCGCTACAAGGGCGAGGCGGAAGACCTGGAGGCCTATCTGGTTGAATCCCTGGTTGAGCCTTCGGCCTTCGTGGTCGCCGGCTTTGGCAAGAAGGGCACCAATGATGCCGAAAGCCCCATGCCGAACGTGTCGGGGGGCAGTATCGGTCTGTCGGAGGCGGAAGTAGCGGCCGTGGTAGCCTATCTACAAGATCAGGCGGGCGCCGAGGTCACGGTTGAAATCCCGACCGATGTCGACGCGGCGGAGGAAGAGGAAGAGGCCGAGACGCGGGAGGCCCTGGCCGATCCCAAGGCGATCATGGCCCAGTTCACCTGTGATGCCTGCCACATGATCAACGGCGCAGGCGGCGAGGTTGGACCGGATTTGTCCAAGGTCGGCGCCGCCTATGACCGGGATTATCTGCGCCGCGCCCTGCTCCAGCCCAATGCGGAAATCGCGAAGGGCTTTGAAGCGGACATGATGCCCGACGATCTGGGCGAGCAGATGTTTGTTACCGAGTTGGAGGTCCTGTTGGACTTCCTCGTAGAGTTGAAATAGGAGGCGGCGGCAATGAGAATTCCAAGATTGCTGCAGGCCGTACTGGTCCTGCTCTTCGTCTATTTCGGTTTCATCCTGGTCTTCGACGTTATTCTCGAGGCGGTGATCCCGGCCAGTCTGATCATCATGTACATGTTTTTCGTCACCGCCGGCGTCTTCATGGTCTTCACCTATGACGAGGAGCAGACGGCGGAACTGGTCGCCCCCATCAAGGCCATGGTTGAGGATCCATCCAAGCGGCTGATCCGCAACATCGTCTTCGTCATCGTGCCCCTGGCCGTCGGTGGCGGCACCTATTGGCAGATGCAGCCCAGTTTCGAGGCGCCGCTGGAACTGCGCACCATTCATCCCGCGCCGCCGACGACGGCGAAGATCTATGGCAAGCGGGTCAACCTGCTGAAGCTTGAGAACCCTTATCGGAAGCTCGAGAAAGAGGACCCCGAACAGTTTCGCGAGCTGATCGACGAGGGCGCCGCTGTCTACATCAAGAACTGTCAGTACTGTCACGGCGATAAGCTGGACGGCAAGGGCCCCTATGCCGAGGGCCTGAACCCGACGCCATTGAATTTCCAGGATGTGGGCACTATCGCCCAGCTACAGGAATCCTACCTGTTCTGGCGCATCACCACCGGCGGCCCCGGCTTGCCGCAGGAAGCAGCACCTTGGATCTCCTCCATGCCGGTCTGGCAGGACTTCCTCAAGGAAGACGAGGTCTGGAAGGTGATCATGTTCCTCTATGACTATACCGGCCACAGGCCGCGTTCCTGGGAGCATGAGTAATGGAAAGCGGTATGATGAAGACGATTGTCATGGCGGCCGCCACGGCCGGGCTGTTGGCGCTGTCACCGGCGCTGGCGCAAGCCGCCGACGCGGAAAAGGGCGAAGCGGTCTATCAGAAACGCTGCCTGCAATGCCACGGCGACGAGGGCGACGGCCTAGGCCCCGCCGCCGATTACCTGAACCCGCCGCCGCGGGATTTCACCCTTGGTCTGTACAAATTCATAAGCTCCGCTTTTGACGCTGATCTGCCTAATGACGCCGATCTGTTGCGCATGATAAACGACGGCATGCCGGGTACCGCGATGCCGGGGTGGAGCGATATTCTGTCCGAGACGGAAATCCAGGATGTCATCGCCTATATAAAGACCTTCGCGGAGCTGGAGGGCGCGCCCGAGGGGCAGGTCGATTTCGGCACCCAGGTGCAATCCTCGCCCGAGAGCATCGCGGCCGGCGATAAACTATTTCATGATGGCGAGCGTTGTTCGGAATGCCATGGCGTGGCGGGCAAGGGCGATGCCGTCAAGAAGCTGAAAAACGACAATGGCGAGCGGACCTGGCCGCGCAACCTGACCAAGCCCTGGACCTATCGGGCCAGTGCCGACCCCAAGGACATATACACGCGTATATCCGCCGGTATCCCAACCACGCAGATGCCGTCCTTCGCCGATCCCAAGAGCAAGAAAAAGCTGAGTGTCGAGGAACGCTGGCACGTGGCCAACTACGTCGCGGCCCTGGCCAAGACGGGCAAGGTCGTACGCCCCGAGAACACGGTGATCCAGGCGTCGCGGGTGGAGGGCGAACTGCCCGGTTCACCCGACGATGCGGCCTGGGATCTGGCGCCGCCATCGACATTCTTCATGGTGCCGCAGATCGTCGGCAAGGAGCGTTTTTTCAAAACCGCGAACGACACCGTCAGCGTCCGCGCCCTGTATAATGACGCAAAGGTTGCCCTGCATCTGGAATGGGATGACCGCACCAAGAGCATTCCCGGCGATGACAAGGCGAAAAGCATCGCCGACGAGGATTTGGGCGAGGACGCCATCGCGGTGCAGCTGCCCACCACCATTCCCGCCGGCATGGAAAAGCCGTATTTCCTGATGGGCAATTCGGTCAAGCCGGTCAACTTGTGGCGTTGGTCGTCAGGCACCACCGAGGCGCCTGAAAGCGTCGCTATCCTTGATGCCATGGGGATCAATGAGCAGGAGGCGCGCGATGCCACCGCCGCCGGCCTGACCGCCAAGGGCAGCTACAAGGACGGTACCTGGCGCGTCGTGATGACCCGGCCCCTGACCACCGAGGCGGTGGATAAAGATCTGCAGTTCGAGGAAGGCCGTTTCGTGCCCATCGCGTTCTTTGCCTGGGACGGCTCCAACAGCGAGGTTGGCACCGCGTCCGCCATGACTACGTGGTATTGGCTGTTGTTGAAGCCAAGCACGGGCGCCAAGCCAATGATCGCCGGCATCATTGTCGCGATCCTGATCGGCGGTTTGCTGTTCTGGTGGGGCCGCAGTGCCGCCGCTCGTGTCGCAAGCGAGGGCACCTCTGGCGGGGATGCATGATGAGTGGACAGACGCAGCCGGCGGAACCTGTTGCCTTTAGTAATCGTGGCGCCATTATCAGGCTGTTCGGCGTCATTTTGATTATTTTGGGCACGCTGGACATGATGCTGTCCTGGCGCGGCAGCCTCGAGATCGTGCCGTTTCATGCGATGATTTTCATGACAGGGGTGCTGCTGTGTCTGATCGGTGCTATCCGGCGCCACGTCAAATCCAGCTAAGGCGAATCTTGCCAGGACGAATTTTGCCCGGACGAATCTTGATGGAGATCAATGCGTGGATGGGGTCTGTGGGAGACTCTGCCCGCCTGAGCTAATTGGCTTCATCGACAGGCAACGAAAGCAGCAAAATGACGATATCCATGGCCCCGACGGATGCCGCGACACTGGACGATGACCAGACGGCGAATACGGCGCCCGTATCATTGGCCCGTATCCTGGTCGCGCTGGATGCTTCCGAACATGCCAACAAGGCGCTGGACGAAGCTATTCGGCTGGTCAAATCCGCCGATGGGGTGATTACCGGCATCCATGCCTATGCCGCCCTGCTGCATGACCGCCGCTTCAAGATGATGGAAGGCGGTCTGCCGGAACGCTACCTGGAAGAACAGGAAATGGGCTATCAGCGGGAGGTCCATGACGACCTGATCACCCGTGGCCTCAACATCATCTCGGACAGCTATCATGATGCCGGCGAAGCGGCCTGTAAGGCGCAGGGCGTGGCTTTCAAGCGCCTCAGCCCCGAAGGCAAGAATTACAGCCAGGTCGTAAAGGCCGCCCGTAGCGGCGATTATGATGTTCTGGCTCTGGGTGCGGTCGGCGTCGGCGCCGTGCCGGGTAATATCATCGGCACCGTGGCCGAGCGTGTGGTCCGCCGCAGCCCCATCGACACCTTTGTTATTCGTGACCCCAAGCGTGCTGTCGGCGATGGCCCCATCGTGGTCGGCATCGATGGCTCGCCGTTATCCTATGGCGGCCTGATGACGGCCCTTGATTTGGCCGCCCGTACTGGCGCGGAGGTTCTCGCCATTGCCGCCTATGATCCCTACTATCACTACGTGGCCTTCAACAAGATCGCCGGCGTGCTCAGCGAAGAGGCCGGCAAGGTCTTTCGTTTCAAGGAACAGGAACAGCTGCATGAAGAGCTGATCGACGACGGTATTGCCAAGATTTACCAATCGCACTTGGAAGTAGCCGAAACCATCGCCGACGATCTGGGCGTAAAAATCTCCACCAAGCTGCTGGATGGCAAACCCTACAAGGCCATCTTGGACTATATCGATGAAGTTGGTGCTTCCCTGCTGGTGGTGGGCAAGACCGGCGTGCATGCGGATGACGAGCTGGATATCGGTGGAAATGCGGAAAATCTGCTGCGCCTCGCCCCTTGTCATATGTGGTTGACCCAGACCCGGTACACCCCGCCCCTGGATGTGGTGGCCGAGGAAACCGTGGCCTGGAGCGTCGAGGCGGAAAAGAAGATCTCGCGCGCGCCGGAGTTCGTTCGTGACATGGCCCGGCGCATGGTACTGCGCCACACCCAGAAACTGGGCCATACCTTCGTCACCTCCGATATCGTGGACCAGGTCATGGGCAAGGCGATGCCGGGCTTTGCGGGCAACGATGCGGCCAAGCAGGAAGAGCTGAGTTGGAGCGAGGCGGCGGCGAAGCTGCTGGAAACCGTCTCCGATGCCGCCGTGGCCGACAATATTCGCCTGCGCGCCATCAAACGTGCCCGGCGCGATCATGCCGACAGCGTCATGCCCAAGCACGTGACGCCGTTCCTAGATCTGGCCGATAGCGACCGGCCCACGTGGACGGCCGCCGCCCTGGCACGTGTTGCCAAGGTGCCGCAAATGGTCCGCGAAACCGTCAAGGCGGGGATCGAGGATCTGGCCCTGGAGCGTGATCTGAAGGAAATCTCCCTGGCCCTGGCCGAGGAAGGCGTGGCCGAGGCCCGCAAGGCCATGTGTCCCGTTCCTGAAGGTGGGCCCGAAGGCGAAGAGGCCTCGGAAGCCGCCGCGCCAGCTTCCGATGACGCGCCTCTGGAATGGACAGCCGAAGCGGAAGAGCGCCTGGCCCGCGTGCCCGAGGGCTTCATGCGGGACATGACACGTCAGCGCGTGGAAAACATGGCGCGCGCCGAAGGTGCCGACAGCGTTACCCTTGCTCTGGTACAGGAAAAATACGCCGGCTGGGGTGAAGGTTCCGCCAAACGGCAGGCCGAGATGGACTGGGCGCCGGAAGCTGCGGCCCGGATTGAACGTATTCCCGATTTCATCCGTGGCATGGTGGTTCTGGAGATCGAGCGTTGCGCACGGGAGATGGGCCTGGATCAGGTCACCGGCGCCGCCATCGACAAGGCCAGTGAGTCCTGGGAAGGCATCGGCGGTTTCCATTCCGAAGGTGCGCCCGATCAATACAAGAACTAGCCGGCGATAGGGGAGGGGGATTGCATGGTCGATACAGCCGAACCGCCCTTTCTGGTCGCCCTTAATCTGACGCGCCGCTGCAACCTGAACTGCGCCCACTGCTATCTCGATGCCGGCAGCCGGGAAAGCGATGATAGCGGCGAGTTGAGCACGGCGGAGGTCAAAAGCCTGCTCGACGATATCGCCGCCCTTAGTGACGAGACCATGGTGGTTTTCACCGGTGGTGAGCCGCTGTTACGGGCCGATTTGACGGAATTGGTTGCCCACGCCCATGGCCTGGGTCTGATGTCGGTTCTGGGCAGTAATGGCCTGGGCCTCAACGACCGTCGTGTTAATGCGTTAAAGGCGGCGGGACTGCAAGGCGTTGGTATCAGCCTGGATTCGCTCGAACCCGAGGCGCATGACGCCTTTCGCGGTTTGCCGGGCAGTTGGGAACAGGCCATGGCGGCATTCGATGCCTGCCGCCGCAATGATCTGCGTTTTCAAATCCATTTCTCCGTAACCGACGACACCGCCCACGAGCTCGACAATATGATCGCCTTTGCGAAGGATGTCGGCGCCTTTGTCCTGAATGTTTTTTTCCTGGTCTGCACCGGGCGGGGCGAGAAGGTAACGAATATCTCGGCCCAAACATACGAGCAGGTCATGCGTCGGCTGACGGCGGCGGCGCGCGAGGAGACGGAGATTATGATCCGGGCCAAATGCGCGCCGCATTTCAAGCGCATGGCCTGGGAGTTGGACCCGGACTGGCCGGTCACGGCGGCGCATGGTTACGAAGCGGGCGGCTGCCTGGCCGGTACCCGTTATTGCCGCATTACGCCAATGGGTGGCGTAACCTCCTGTCCCTATATCGAGGACGAAGTGGGATCGGTCCGCCAACAAAGCTTTGCCGATATCTGGCGCGATGCGCCGCAGTTCAAGGCGTTGCGCCAGCCCTCGTTGAAGGGCCGTTGCGGGGCCTGCGAATACAGTAAAATCTGCGGCGGCTGCCGGGCCAGGCCGCTTGCCCGTGATGGCGACTTGATGGGCGAGGATTTCCTTTGTGCCTACCTACCCCAGGGCGGCCCGGTGATCGAGCCTCTGGGGGCGGCCTCGGATAGCATCCAGTGGACGCCGGAGGCCGAGGAATGGCTTGCCCGCATACCGTCCTTTGTCCGCCGCTTTGTCCGGCAACGGGCCGAGAGCCAGGTGCGCGCGGACCGGGGCCGGGAGGTCACGGCCGAGGTCATGTTGGAGTTGTCCAAGGTGGCGAAACACCGCTTTGGCGCCAAAAGGCCAATTTCGGGGCCATCAGCTGGGCAGGATGCGTCATGAGCGTGGATGTCATCGTCATCGGCGGCGGCGTTTCCGGCCTGGCCACGGCTTATGATCTGAAACAGCGCGGCCATGGCGTTGTCCTGTTGGAGCGCCAGCGCCAGCTTGGCGGCAGCGCCGTGTCGGAACGCCTCGATGGCTTCCTCATGGAACATGGCCCCTCCACCATGAATGCCTTGGTGCCCGCCGCCAATGAATTCTCGCAAAAGCTTGGACTTGAAGGGCAACGTTGTGATCTCGGCGATGGCATCCGCAAGCGTTATCTGGTTTCGGGCGGGGAATTGTCCGGGATCGGCATGGGCGCCTTGGGCTTTTTGACCGCCGGTTATCTCTCGCCCTGGGCCAGGCTGCGCATATTGTTGGAATTTCTTGTGCCCCACGGCAGCCCGGGCGCCGACGAATCCGTCATGGAGTTCTGTACCCGGCGGTTCGGCCGGGAATTTGCCGAACGGGTGATGGATCCCATGGTTGCCGGTATCTATGGCGGCGGCCGTGCGGCGGAGCTGTCGGTGGCGGCGATTTTCCCCATGCTGGTGGCGTTGGAGGAGAAATACGGCTCCGTCACCCTGGGCATCATGCACCGCCGTCGCGAGGGCGGGAAAATGCCCGGCAGCAGATTATTTTCCTGGCGCGATGGTATCGGGGCCTTGGCCGGGTCCCTGGCTCAGGGTCTTGACGATAATATCCGTACCGGCGTCGCCGTACGGCGCGTTTCCGCTGCACCAGGCGGTTTCGAGGTGGACCTGGGCCGGGATGGCCGTATGCACGCCAGGGCCGTCGTCATCGCGACCCAGTCCCACGTGGCTGCACAACTGATCGCGGACGTTGATCCGTCCGGCGCCGATGCCGCGGCCCAAATCCAGGCGCCGTCCCTGGCGGTGGTCTTCCTTGGTTACCGGCGTCAAGACGTGGCGCATCCGCTGGACGGCCTGGGCTTTCTGACGGCGGAGGCCGAGAACCGCAACATTCTCGGCTCCCAGTTCAACTCAACCATGTTTCCCGACCGCGCGCCCGTCGGCCATGTTGCCGTATCCGCCTATATCGGCGGCGTTAGGGCACCGCGTTTGGCACGGCTGCCCGGGGCGGAATTGATCGATCTGGTGGGGGCGGAATTCGGCGATCTTCTTGGTGTTTCGGCTGCTCCGGTGGTGGCGAAAGTGCGCCATTGGCCGGTCGGTTTGCCGCAATACGGCGCCGGGCACCGTACCCTGGTCGAGCATCTGAGCGGCTGCCATGACCGCCAATCCGGGCTGTTTCTGACGGGCAACTATTTCGCCGGCCCATCGGTGGCCACTTGTCTGAGCGTGGCGCAGAAAACAGCTCAATCGACACATGAGCATCTACGGCGAAGCCGGCAAATTTCGCGCCATCGGGCAGTATTCTAGAGCAATTTGCAATTAATCAGAGCCGCTCCCGCGACTTAATTAATTGCTTCAATTGTTCAAATCTTAAGAGTCTGAGCGCATTTTCTTCGAATGCGCTTTAGCGCGGTTTCATAGCATTTTGCGACCAAGCCCGTTGTTGCGGCAAACCTGTCATCTTGTTAGTTTCAGACCAATTCCGGTAATATTTTCGAGGGAGAACTTGGTGCCGACTGACGCCGCGGGCACGGAACATTATCCGGCGGGAGCGAAGGCGGGAATCGTATCGCTGGTTCCCAGTTTGACCGAATTGGTGTTCGAATTGGGCCTGGAAAAACAATTGCTTGGGCGCACCTCCAAATGTGCCGAGCCCCAGGGCCGGGTCGATGCGATCACCATCGTCGGCAGTCCGACCAACATCGATCTGATGAAGTTGGCGGAACTGGGGCCCAGCCATGTTCTGGTAAGTATCAATGATACGCCCGAGACGACGCTTCAGGAAATCATCAATCTCGGGGTTCAGGTTGTTGTCACCCATTGCGATGGACCCGAAGACGTCCCTGCGCTGCTCGACCTGATGGGCGGTATTTTTGACCGCGAGGCACAGGCTGAAGCGTTGACGGCGGCATTGCAGCGGGAAATCGAGGCGATCCGTCTGGCCGCCGCCCAACACCCGGTCCGCAAGGTGATTTATCTGACCTGGAAAAATCCCTGGTTGACCATCTCGCCCGACTGCTATACCGCCCGCATGCTGGCTTTGGCCGGCTTGTCGCTCTTGAGCGGAGATAGCACCGCGGCCTCGCGCGAGCTGCAGCTCGACCAGGCGTTCCTGTCACAGGCGCAGCTGGTGTTGTTCGGTGATGATCCGTTCCAGTTCGAGGAAGAGGACGTCCAGGACTTCCAGCTGGACCATGGCATCGGCAGTATACCGGCCTTGGAAATGATCGACAGCCGCGGCCTGTCTTGGCCTGGTAAACGCGCCGTGGACGGTCTTCGCGAACTGTCCGAGATCATCGCGCAACTTTAAACCACGTTGCTGCCGGCCCAATACCCTTTGGCTCTGGGCCCATTGGCTCTGGGCCCCTTGACCCGGCAATGCAGGGCGAACGGGGCTGAGCGGCCGTTTTGACCGCTCAGCCGTTAGAGCAACTTGTAGGAGTAGATCAAATTATCAGCGTCAAATTGATTCCAATTTTATGCTGTTTGATCTAGCTCGAAAACGCCGCTAGTACTCGATGGTTTCGATATTCTGGAAGGCGATTTGGGTGCCGTCTTCCAGGGTGATGGTGCCGGCGGCATCATCGGAGAAGGTCATGGTGCTGCCATTATCGGAGACTTCGTTGCCCGAGGACAGGCTGACGGTCCAGCCCGAGCCGACGGCCGAATTATCCGAGTTCAGCAGGTTCAGGCTGTCGGTCCAACCATTACCCGCGCCGCCGTCGATGATGTCGTTGCCGTCACCCTCGCCGATGGTGAAGGTATCGCTGCCGTCACCGCCATACATGGTATCGGCACCGCCCAGACCCTGGAAGATGTCGTCACCGGCGTTGCCCGTGAAGATGTTGGCATCGCTATTACCCGTAAGGGTATCCGCATAGGCGGAGCCGGTCAGGTTTTCGATGCTGGTCAGGGTATCCCCGTCCGCATCGTCACCCGAAGCCGCACCGGTGGTCAGGTTGATAGTGACGCCGGCGCCGGAGTCTGAATAGACCGCGGTGTCGGAGCCGGAGCCGCCCATCAGGATATCGGCCTGTGAACCGCCCCACAGAATGTCGTCTCCATCACCGCCCGAAAGCGTGTCGATGCCGGATTGACCGCGCAGCTCGTCGGCGCCGTCGCCGCCCGACAGAATGTCGGCGTTGGCGCCGCCGGCCAGGTAATCGTCGCCGTCATCGCCATACAGGCGGTCATCGCCCGCATTGCCGGTCAGGTGGTCGTTGCCGGCGCCGCCGGCGATCAGGTCATCGCCGGTGGTGCCGGTGTTGGTGTCGTTGCCCGACGTTTCTGTGACCAGATCGGTGCCGGTATGGCCGGCCGCATACATGTCATCGATGGCGGCTTCCGCCAACTGGGTGTCGAAGAACGCCAACTCGGCGAGCTCGCCGTTGAAATAGTCGGAGCCGCCATTGTAGGCACCAACTGACCAGTCCGCCGAGCTGCCGTCAAGACCGCCGGTGACCGCGGCATCGCTGGCAACCGAAGTGCCGTTCAGGAAGAGCTCCGCACCGTTGGCACCGAAGGTAAAGGTCATCTGATACCAGGTATTGGCACTGACCAGGCCCGTTGCCGTCGACAGATTGCCGCCATCGGTGCCTTGCAGGCGCATATAGAGGCTACCGTCGGTATTGAGGTCAATATAGATATCACCCTCGTTGTCGCCGCCTGCGTCGCGGCTGATGATGGTTTGGGTGGCACCAAGACTGTCGGAATTGAACCAGATCTGTATGGAGCCATCGGTCAATTCGAATACGTCGGAATCGGCGATGCTCGCATAGTCATTGACACCTTCGAAGTCGGTTGTGACACTGGTGATATTGGCGAATGGATCCGTGTCGTCGCCAATACCCGAGACATGATTGACATAGGTACCGTCAAGGCCGCTAATCTCATCGCTCATCGTCGTGCCGGTGGTGTCCGCCATGCGCCAATAGCCAACCGGACTATTGTCCATCACCTCGGCATGGTAGGTATCAGTGCTTTCGTTCAGGTCGTTGACGGTGATGGCCTTGGTCTCGTCATAAGTCCGGCCCGTGGAATCCGTCGCCCGGATGGTGATGTCGTGGCTCATGCCCTCTTCAAAGTTCAACAGGCTGCCATCGGCGACGGTGATCTGGCCGCTGCTGCCGTCGATCGCGAAGCGTCCGCCGGCGTCATCGGTCAGGCTGTAGGTAAAGCTCTCGCCCGTGTCCGGATCGGCGCCGGTCGCGGTGCCCACCACCGTGCCGTTGGCGGCATTCTCGTCCACCCCATCACCGCTGAAGGTGATGTCGTCCGGGGTATCGGCGACCGGATTAACGGTAACGGTAAAGCTGCCGTTGGAGGTCGCCGTATCGGAACCGTCGGTTTCCGAGGAAGTGACCGCGACATTCAGGGTGAAGTTGGTATCCCGGTCCGGCGGCGGCGTCAGGCTCAGGCCTGAAAGTTGGGCGGAGGTGAAGGTCCAGCTGCCGTCGCCATTGTTGGTGCCGGCGGAGAACTGGGTTCCCGCCGGAACACTGGAAATGGTGATGCTGCCCAGGGTTTCCGAACTATCCACCAGGGCTGCCGACAGGCTCAGGGAAATCGAGGCATCCTCACTGCCGGTGACATCGTTGGCGGTCAGTGTTGGCGCATCGGCCACGCCGGCGACGGTGACATTGACGGTACCGACACTTTGCGCGGTGTCGCTGCCGTCCGTGGAGGTCGCCGTCACGGTCAGAGCGAAATCAGCACTGTCGTTGCTCGGCGGCGTAATGGTCAGGCCGGACAGCTGAGCGGACGTGAGCGTCCAGCTGCCGTCGCCATTATCATTACCGGCGGAGAGCGTGGCCCCCGTGGGCACGCCAGAGATCACCACCGACAGGCTCTCCGAACTATCGCTCAGGGCCGAGGAGAGAGTCAGCGAAATCGCCGTGTCCTCGCTGCCGGACGTATCGGCAACCGACAAGGTGGGCGCATCGGCGACCGCGTTGACGGTGACATCGATGGTATCGACGGTCGAGGCCGTGTCCGAGCCGTCGGTCGAGGTCGCCGTCACGGTCAGAGCGAAATCAGCACTGTCGTTGCTCGGCGGCGTGATCGTCAGGCCGGACAGCTGAGCGGACGTGAGCGTCCAGCTGCCGTCGCCATTATCATTACCGGCGGAGAGCGTGGCCCCCGTGGGCACGCCGGAGATCACCACCGACAGGCTTTCCGAACTATCGGCCAGGGCCGAAGACATGGTCAGCGAAATCGCCGTGTCCTCGCTGCCGGAGGTGTCAGCCACCGTCAGGCTCGGCGTATCGGCGACCGCGTTGACGGTGACGTCGATGGTATCGACGGTGGAGGCCGTGTCCGAACCGTCGGTCGAGGTCGAGGTCACGGTCAGGCTGAAGTCAGCACTGTCGTTGCTTGGCGGCGTAATGGTCAGGCCGGTCAGTTGGGCCGTCGTCAAGGTCCAGCTGCCGTCGCCATTGTCGTTGCCGGCGGAGAGCGTGGCCCCCGTGGGCACGCCGGAGATCACGACGGACAGACTTTCCGAACTATCGCTCAGGGCCGAAGATATAGTCAGCGAAATCGCTGCATCTTCGTTGCCGGAGGTGTCCGCCACCGTCAGGCTGGCCGTATCGGCCACGCCGGAGACGGAGACATTGACCGTGCCGACGCTTTGGCTGCTATCGCTGCCGTCCGTGGACGTCGCCGTCACGGTCAGGGCGAAATCGGCACTGTCGTCACTTGGCGGCGTGATGCTCAGACCGGTCAACTGGGCAGACGTTAGCGTCCAGCTGCCGTCGCCATTGTCACTGCCGGCGGAGAGCGAGGCCCCCGTGGGCACGCCGGAGATCACCACCGAGAGGCTCTCGGAACTATCCGAGACCGCCGATGACAGATCCAGCGAGATCGCCGCATCCTCGTTGCCGCTGCTGTCCGCGACGGACAGGCTTGGCGTATCGGCCACCGCGGTTACCGTGACGTCCAGGGTTTCTGAACTGGTGGCGGAGGTGCTGCCGTCACTGGCGGTGGCGGTCACAGTCAGCGAGAAGTTGCTGCTGTCGTCACTGGCCGGCGTGATGGTCAGGCCGGTCAGCTGGCCGGAACTCAGGGTCCAGCTGCCGTCGCCATTGTCGCTACCGGCGGAGAGTACGGCACCCGTGGGTACGCCGGATATAACCACACTCAGATCATCGCCGTCGACCAGGGCCGAGGAGATGTTCAGGGTAATGGCCGCGTCTTCATCACCGCTGGCCGCCGAGGCGCTCAGATCCGGGGCGGAGACGTCAGGTGTGACGACCTCGACCGTGGCCTCTTCGACCGTGGCCTCTTCGGAGGTGGCCTCTTCAGATGTGGTGCTGCTGCTCGAAGCGCTGGGACTGACGCTGGCGACCGTGCTGGTACTGGCATCAGTATTGGCACTGGCACTGCTGCTTTCGTTGGCCGAACTGGAGGCCGCGCTGCCTGTGCTGCCGGCATTGTCAGAGGCCGGGCTGGTGGTCTCGGTGGTGCTTTCCTGCACCGTCTCGACAACGGTTTCGGTAACCGTTTCCACCGTTTCAGCCGCAACCTCGGCCTCCGCGGCGGCCTCTTCGGCGGCTTCTTCCGCTACGGCTTCCTCAACCGCAGCTTCCTCAACCGCGGCTTCTTCCGCGGCGTCCTCTGCTGCCGCTTCCTTGGACGAATTGCCGTTGGTCCTGTCGGTACTGCCGTTACTGTTGGTGCTACCGTCGCGGGCTTCCGCGCCTTGCGCAGCAGCTCCCGACGCCGCCCCGGCGGCTGCCGCACCGGCCTGTGCCGCCGCCGACGTACCTGCGGTGACCCCTGCCGCGGCCTGCGCCGCCGCCGGGCCGGTCAGACTGCGGACCAGATCCACCTGGCCGTCCTGGGCCAGGGCATCGATTTCAAGTTCGGTAAAGCTGATGGTTTCTTCGCTGTCGCCATTTTCCGTGACTTCGACGTTCAGGGTGAACGCCTCGGCGGCATAAGACGACATCGCCGTAATGGCCACCGCCACGCCGGCTACCTGCATGACCGTCATCGACCAGCTGCGGTCACCGTTGTCGGTGCCTTCGGTTAGCATGACATCCGCCGGCAGACCGGAAATCGTGACTGTAGCGTTCTCCGGGTCTGCAATCTCGGGCAGGAAGTTTTCCAAATTCAGATCGATCAGGATATCGCTGCCCGCGACAGCCTCTTCGTATGAGGTTTCGGCCTGTTCGGTTGCCGCTTCGTAGGTGGCGGCGGCCTGCTCGACCGTTTCCTGATGCGCCGTCTCGGCCTGGGCCGTCGCGGCCTCATGCGTGGCCTCGGCCTGCGCCGTGGCCGTTTGGTGCGTCGCCGTGGCTTCGGCCAGGGCGGATTGCTGTACCGACGTCGCCTCGGCGTTTGCCGCGTCGTGGTCGGCGGCGGCCTGGGCCGTCGCCTCCTGATATGTCGTCGCGGCCTGCTCGGTCGCGTCCTGGTGCACCGTCTGGGCCTGCTCCGTGGCCGTCTGGTGCGCGGCCTCGGCCTGCTCCCTGGCGGCGTCGGCCTGATCTTCCACCGCCGCGATCTCGTCGGCGACCTGCAAGGTCTGTTCATTTGCCGTCTCGGCGGCCTGCAAGGCCTGATCATGGGCCACGGTGGCATCCTGTTCCGCCTGCACCTTGGTCTCGTCGGCGGCTTCGGTCGCCTTTTCCAGATCCCTGTCGGCCTCTCTGATAGCCCGTCTCTCTCTCCGGCCACCTCTCTGATCGG
The DNA here is from genome assembly GCA_018701215.1 of Rhodospirillaceae bacterium. Classification (GTDB taxonomy): domain Bacteria; phylum Pseudomonadota; class Alphaproteobacteria. Next base: position 970 of record JABIWH010000010.1, on the reverse strand, counting down.
CCTGTTGGATTGCCTCCTGATGGGTCGCCGTGGCTTGATCCAGCGCCGCCTGATGCTCGGTTCCGGCCTGGTTCATCGCATCTTGATATGATGTCTCGGCCTCGGCCAGGGCTTGCTCGTGCTCTGTCGCGGCTTGTTCCCGCAGCTGCTCGGACGAGGGCATTTCGATGGCGGCCTGGCTTTCCAGCGTATCAGCTGTCGCCATGGCCTGTTCATTTACTACCTCGGCGGCCTGCAGGGCCTGTTCCCGGGTCTCGGTGGCATCGGTCAAGGCCTGATCCTTGGCCTCATCGGCGGCTTCGGTCGCCTTTTCCAGATCCCTGTCGGCCTCCCTGACGGCCCTTCTCTCTCTCCGGCCACCCATCTGATCGGCCTGTTGGATCGCCTCCTGATGGGTCTCCGTGGCTTGATCCAGCGCTGCCTGATGCTCGGTCTCAGCCTGCTCCACCGCGTCCTGGTGCGCTGTCTCGGCCTGGGCCGTTGCCGCCTCGTGGTCGGTGACGGCTTGCTCCCTGAACTCGGTGATGGTGGCTTGCGTGGCCTCGCCCTGGGCCTCGTCCGCGGCCGTCATGGCCTGATCCCTGGAGCTATCGGCGGCCTGTACGGCTTGTGTCTCCGCCGCGTCGGCGGCGGTCACGGCCTGCTGGCGTGTCTGATCGGCCGAGATCCCGGCCTCCCGCGATGCATTCGTGGCAGCCTCGGTGGCTTGATTGAAGGTTTCGTTGGCAGACGCGGTGGCCTGGCCCCTGGCCGTCTCGGCGGTGTCCGTGGCTTGCTCTTTTGCCTCATCGGCGGCCGCCACGGCCTGCACCCTGGTCTCCTGGGCAACCGTCTCGGCCTGATCCATGGCCGCATCGGCGGCCTCCACGGCCTGCTCGTGTATTTCAACGGCGGTTTCCACTGCCTCGATCTTAGCTTCGTTGGCGGCGGCATTGTTAGCATTGCCATTACCATTGTTGCCCTGGCCGTT
>JABIWH010000011.1 GCA_018701215.1 Rhodospirillaceae bacterium | reverse complement strand
TGACCACTCTGCTGATGCCGATTTGTATCTTGGCCAGCTGGGAGACCATCGACAAACAGGTCAAGGAATACATGATTGCGTTCCTACTCCTGGAAACCTTCATGATTGGCGTGTTCTGCGCCCTCGACCTGTTTCTATTCTATCTGTTCTTCGAGGCCGGCCTGATCCCCATGTTCCTGATCATCGGGGTCTGGGGCGGGGCGCGGCGGGTGTATTCCTCGTTCAAGTTCTTCCTTTATACCCTGCTGGGTTCGGTACTGTTGCTGCTCGCCCTGATCTATATGTATTTCGAGGCCGGGACGACGGATATCCCGACCCTGATGGCACATGGTTTCACGGCCGAGGCGCAGACCTGGCTGTGGCTGGCATTTTTTGCCTCCTTCGCGGTGAAGATGCCCATGTGGCCGGTGCATACCTGGTTGCCCGACGCCCATGTTGAGGCACCAACCGCCGGTTCGGTGATCCTGGCCGGCGTGCTGTTGAAAATGGGCGGTTATGGCTTCCTCCGCTTCTCGCTACCCATGCTGCCATTGGCCTCGGACCAATTCGTGCCGCTGGTTTTCACCCTGTCCGTGGTGGCGGTGATCTATACCTCCCTGGTCGCCCTGATGCAGGAGGATATGAAGAAGCTGATTGCCTATTCCTCCGTCGCCCACATGGGCTTTGTCACCATCGGCATTTTCACCTTCAATACCCAAGGTATCGAGGGCGGCATCTTCCAGATGCTCAGCCACGGCATTGTTTCCGCCGCGCTGTTCCTATGCGTTGGGGTCATCTACGACCGCATTCATTCCCGCGAGATCGCCCGCTATGGCGGCCTGGTCAACCGGATGCCGGTTTATGCCTTCACCTTCATGATTTTCATGCTGGCCTCGGTTGGTTTGCCGGGCACGGCTGGGTTTGTCGGCGAAATCTTGATCCTGGTCGGGGTCTATCAGGTTAACACCTGGGTTGCCGCCCTGGCTGCCTTGGGTGTGATCCTAGGGGCCGCTTACATGTTGTGGCTCTATCGCCGCACGGTCTTTGGCGAGCTTGAAAAAGACGACCTGAAGCAGATCCTGGATATGAACAGCCGCGAAATCGCCTTCTTCGCGCCGCTAGTGATCCTGGCCATTGTCATGGGTGTCTATCCTGGACCGTTCCTGGATGTCATGCATGTTTCGGTCGACCATTTGATCCAACAGTACCAGACGGCGATACAGGCCGCGGCGGATGGCGCCGGCCCTTCGCTACTGGCCGCGAAATAGGGAAGCCGTAGCATGGCCAACGCACACGATTACGCCACGGCGGCGCCGGAAATTTTTCTGGCGATTTCGGTCATGGTGCTTTTGATGCTCGGGGTTTTCCGGGGCAATCAATCAACCAAGCTGCTGTCTTGGCTGGCGGTGGCGGTATTCGCCGTTACCTTAGTGATGGTTCTGCGCGCGCCGGCGGAAAGTAGTGTCAGCTTCGCGGGCATGTATGTCGCCGACGGTTTTACGGCCTTTGTCAAAATCATGGTGTTGATTGCGGCGGCGGGCGGCCTGATCATGTCGCTTGGCTATATCAAGGAGGAAGGGATGAACCGGTTCGAATACCCGGTGCTATTCGTCCTGGCCACCTTGGGCATGATGATGATGGTCTCCGCCAATGATCTCATCGCGCTGTACATGGGGATCGAGCTGCAAAGCCTGGCGCTCTATGTCATTGCCGCTTTCAAACGGGATAGTCTGCGCTCGACCGAGGCGGGGCTGAAATATTTCGTTCTGGGCGCGCTGTCCTCCGGCATGCTGCTGTACGGCTGTTCCTTGATTTACGGCTTCACGGGCGCCACTGGTTTCGATGCCATTGCCACTGCCATGAAGGGGCAGGAGCATGCCTCCATCGGCCTGATCGTAGGCATTGTTTTCCTTTGCGCCGGCCTGGCCTTCAAGGTCTCCGCCGTGCCGTTCCATATGTGGACACCGGATGTCTATGAAGGCGCACCGACGCCGGTCACGGCCTTTTTCGCTGTGGCGCCAAAAATTGCTGCTCTGGCGCTGTTCATGCGGGCCTTGATCGTGCCATTCGTGGCGATCAGCGCCGATTGGCAGCAGATCATCGTTGTTATCTCCGTTGCCTCCATGCTGCTGGGTGCTTTTGCCGCTATTTGGCAGAACAACCTCAAGCGTCTGATGGCCTATTCCTCGATCGGCCACGTCGGCTATGCCCTGATCGGCCTGGCTGCGGGCAGTGCCGAAGGGGTGCGCGGTGTATTGGTCTATTTGGCGATCTACGTTGCCATGAACCTGGGCACCTTCGCCTGTATTCTATGCATGCGGCGCAAGACCGGCATGGTCGAGGGGATTTCCGATCTGTCCGGCCTGTCGAAGAGTAATCCGCTGATGGCCCTGGCCTTGGCAATCTTCATGTTCTCCATGGCCGGGATCCCGCCACTGGGTGGTTTCTTCGGTAAATTCTATGTCTTCGTCGCCGCCGTGAATGCCGAACTTTATGCCCTCGCCGTGATCGGCGTTCTGGCCAGCGTCGTGGGCGCGTTCTATTACCTGCGGATTATCAAGGTCATGTATTTCGACGAGCCGGCGGAGCCGTTCGAGACACCCATGGCTTTGGAGATGCGGGCCATTATCGGGCTCTGCGCTATCTTCGTGGTGTTCTTCGCCTTCTATACCGCGCCCTTCGTGGCCTCGGCCCAGATCGCGGCGTCCGCCCTGGTGCCGTGACCGGCAAAAGAACCGACCCGACGCTCAAGCTGCCGGGATTTTTCCACCCCCTCTATCTGCAAAGCGTCGGCTCCACCAATGACGAGGTGAAACAACGGGCCCGCGACGGCGCGCCCGAAGGCACATTGGTGGTCGCGGGCGAACAGCTGTCGGGCCGTGGGCGCAGCGGACGGCAATGGACCTCCAAGCCGGGCAATCTCTATATGTCGCTGCTTTTGCGCCCCCAGTGTGATGCGGGGCAGGCGGCGCAGATCTCGTTTCTGGCTGCCTTGGCGCTCTCCACCGCCATCGTGGAAATTGCACCGGCACTGAAACCACAGCATAAATGGCCCAATGATGTGCTGATTAACGGCGGCAAGATATCGGGCATCCTGTTGGAGTCTTCCGCGCGGATGGCTGGCGGTGTGGAATGGCTGGTCCTGGGCATGGGCGTCAACGTGGCCCACCACCCCGACGATACCGGGCAATCCGTGACATCCTTGCATGCGCTGGGGGCGGCTGATTGTACCGCTAATTCGGTTCTTCATGCCTTGGCACCAGCCTTGCAGCAGTGGCTGGAGACTTGGCGCAGGGAGGGTTTCGCGCCGCTACGCCTGGCTTGGTTGGAACGTGCCGCCGGCCTTGGCGGGCCGCTGCGGGTACGCCTGGCAAAAGAAGAATTTACCGGCACCTTTCGGGATCTGGATGGTGATGGTAGCCTGCTTGTAGAACAAACCGACGGCACATTGCGCCGCATCACCGCCGGTGAAGTTTTCCTGCCATCGACCTAAGGACCATCGCCATGTTGCTTGCGATCAACGCCAACAACACAAATGTCAAATTCGCCCTGTTTGATGGGGATACCATCGTCGGGGAATGGCGTCAGCACACTTCCGCCTCCCGAACGGCGGATGAACATGCGGTCTGGCTCTCCCAGCTATTTGACTTGAATGGCTTTGACCGTGAGGTGGTTACCGATACGGCGATTGCTTCCGTGGTGCCCCAGGCATTGTTCAATCTACGCCGTTTGTGCAGCTATTATTTTAAGTCGGAGCCTCTGGTATTGGGCGATGATGAAACGAATTTTGGCGTGGAAATTCATGCGACGCCGCCCGTGGGCGCCGACCGGATCTGCAATACCGTGGGCGCGGGGATGTTGTTTCCCAACCAGCCGGCGGTGGTGGTGGATTTTGGCACGGCGACCACATTCGACGTGGTCGATGAAGACGGCAATTATTGCGGCGGCGTGATCGCACCAGGCATCAATCTCAGCCTCGAGGCTCTGCATAACGCGACGGCACTGCTCCCGCGTATCGTGGTGGCAAAACCAGAGAAGATTATCGGCACGAACACCGTTGCTTGCATGCATTCCGGCGTCTTTTGGGGTTATGTAGGCCTGATCGAAGGTATCGTGGGCCGCATCAAGGCCGAATTCGGCAAGCCCATGAAAATTATTTCGACCGGCGGTCTGGCACCGGTATTCCAAGACGCCACGGATGTGATAGAAGCCATCGTTCCCGACATTACCCCGCGGGGGATGCGGGAAATTTACCGGCGCAGCCGGGGCGTCTAGATCCCAGGATTGGAATAGTTTGTGACAGAGTTTGCTGAGGACGAGTTGATCTTCCTGCCCCTGGGTGGGTCTGGCGAGATCGGCATGAATATGAATCTGTACGGCTTTGCCGGCAAATGGTTGCTGGTCGATCTCGGCATTACCTTCGCCGACGGGGAGCAGCCGGGCATCGAGGTGATTACCCCCGATCCTACCTACATCGAAGAACGCCGAGATGATCTGGCCGGTCTAATCTTGACCCATGCCCACGAGGATCATCTAGGCGCCGTGGCGCATTTGTGGCCGCGCCTGCGTTGTCCCGTCTGGGCCACGCCCTTCGCCGCCGCCCTGCTACGCAATAAGTTGGAGGAAGCCGGCTTGTTGCTGGAGGTGCCGCTGCACATTATCGAACCGGGCGAGCAGCTACAAATTGGTCCCTTTGGCATCGATTTTATCGCTTTGACCCATTCGACCTTGGAGATGAATGCCCTGGCCATTCGGACCGATGCCGGTCTGGTGCTGCATACGGGTGATTGGAAATTGGACCCAAATCCCCTGGTCGGCCCAAAAAGTGATGAAGAGGCTCTCCGGCGTTTGGGCGATGAAGGCGTCATGGCATTGATCGGTGATAGCACCAATGCCTTGAACGAAGGCACCTCCGGGTCCGAGGGCGATGTGCTCGAATCCTTGATGCGGATCTGCGCCAATCGTACCGGCCGTATCGCGGTTGCCTCCTTTGCCTCCAATGTGGCGCGCATCGATACGGTGGCCCGGGTCGCGGCTGCCCATGACCGCCACTTGGTGCTGGTGGGCCGCTCGCTTTGGCGTATTGTCGCCGCGGCCCAGGAATGCGGCTATCTCAACGATCTACCGCCTTTCCTGACCGACGATGAGGGCGCCTATCTACCGCCCGAAAAGGTGATGTTCATGTGTACCGGCTGCCAAGGGGAAAGCCGGGCGGCCCTGGCGCGCATCGCCTCCGGCAATCACCGTCATGTAACTTTTGAAAAGGACGATCTGGTGATCTTCTCGTCCCGGGTCATTCCTGGCAACGAGATGGCCATTAGCCGGGTGCGAAACCGTTTGCTTTGGAACGGCGTCGAGGTGATCGGCGAAAAAGAACCTGGCGTGCATGTCTCGGGCCATCCGTGCCGGGATGAATTGGCGGAAATGTACCGCCTTGTCCGGCCCAAGATCGCGGTGCCGGTGCATGGTGAATATCAACATATGCTGGCCCATGCGGAGCTGGCACGGTCATTGCAGGTGCCCGAGGCGGTGGTGATCGAAAACGGCCAGGCTTTGCGTCTGTCTCCCGGTGCCACGGAGGTGGTGGCGGAAGTGCAAAGCGGGCGCTGTTATGTTGATGGCGATGTGCTGGTGCCGGCCAACGATGATGGTGTGCGTACCCGGCGCAAATTGATGTTCAGCGGCGGTGCCGTGGTCATTTTGGTGGCTGATCCAGACGGTGAGTTGCTAGCCGATCCCGAGCTGGTGTTGCAGGGCCTGGCGAGCGAGGGCGCGGCGGGTACCACCGATCTAATGGCTGCCGCCGGCAGCGCGGTCGAGGCGGCCTTGGACGAACTGCCCGATAGTGCCCGACGTGACGATGGCCGCATGACGGAGACCGCGCGGGTCGCATTACGGCGTCTGATCCGTGACCGGTTAGGCAAGCGGGCGGTTGTTGAGGCGCGAATCATTCGTCTGGATTGAGACGAATGCGCATTATGAGGATAATTCGATGATTGGACGATTGAACCACCTTGCCATCGCGGTGCCTGATCTGGCCGCGGCCACGGCGCTTTACCGCGACACCTTGGGGGCGACGGTATCCGAGCCGTTGGAGTTACCCGATCATGGCGTCACCACGGTTTTCGTGGAGCTGGAAAATTCCAAGATCGAACTGCTCCATCCCCTCGGTGAAGGTTCGACGGTGGCCAAATACCTCGATCGCACCCCCGACGGCGGCATTCATCATATCTGCTTCGAGGTCGAGGATATCATCGCCGCCCGTGACCAATTACGGGCCGATGGGGCCCGGGTTCTGGGTGACGGTGAGCCCCGGATCGGTGCCCACGGCAAGCCGGTTTTATTCCTGCATCCCAAGGATTTCTGCGGAACCTTGATCGAAATTGAACAGCTTTAAGGCCGCGATATGAACCCGGTTACCGGAATTCTGATTTACGCTGTTATCTGGTGGCTGGTGCTGTTCATGGTGCTACCCTTTGGCGTGCGCACGGTACGTGAAGAAGGCGGCGAGGTGACCGAGGGCGAAGCCACGTCGGCACCGGCGAAGCCGCGTATCTTCACCAAGATGGTGATCACGACCTTAATTTCGGCTGCTCTTATGGGCTTGATCATTGTTGCGTCGGAGGTTGGCTGGCTCGATTTCAGGGCCTATTTCGCGCCGTCGAACTGAAACCTCGGCTGTGGTTTTTATGTACCATGTTTGTATTGATTGAAACAATTCCAAATGAGCACTTGATTTATATCAATTAAGAACCATTATCATAAATGTCGTTGGAGGCTCGACTCCCGACAAAACGCTCGATGGCGTTTCCTCCTATTTAGGCCGCACCCTCACAGGTGCGGCCTCTTTTTTTCCGCAGCCGAATGTTAAGAGATGTTTAAGGGGACCTGGCACAAATTAGGTTCATGAAGGCTCATTATATCATTTTGGCATTTTTGGCGGCCGGCTTTGCCGTGGCACCGGTGTCGGCTGGCGTGTTGAAAGAAAAAGTCACGGTTTCAAAAAAGGATTGCCGGCGCATGGTTCGCCACCGCCCCGCCGCGGACGTCGCCTACAAGCCCGGCGTCGATGTTCGTGGCCGCCCGGTGAAATCAGCCAACCTGGATGGTGACAAGCAGATCGATTTGCCCGCTGTCATCGCCATTCCCTTGCATGTGCCCTTGGGCAACTTGTTGAAAAAAGGTTCCAGCACGCCCGTGGATGCATCAGAAGTGGGCGTCGGGGTCGTTACTGTCGACCGCAAAACCGGCGAAGTTATGTACGAGGGGAAATCCCTGGGTAACGCCGAAACCCAGCAGATGGTCGCTGCCTGCCGCAAATTGCTGCGCGGGAAGTAGCATTTCCCTAGCCGCAGGCCCGCCCCCAGAGCTTGGCATTGCCTTATAGGGTTGTTTTCCCTACATATCGCCCTCTATCCAGCTATGATCTAAAACGTTCCGGCAGTTTCAGGATTTGAGGGCCTTCCATGCGTATGTCGCAGTTTTTTCTTCCCGTGTTGAAAGACACCCCGGCCGAGGCGCAGATCGTCTCGCACCGTTTGATGTTGCGGGCGGGCATGATCCGGCAATCATCCGCCGGGATCTATTCCTGGCTGCCCTTGGGCTTTCGCGTCTTGAAAAGGATCGAGCAGATCGTGCGCGAGGAGCAGGATGCCGCCGGTGCTCAGGAATTGTTGATGCCGACCATTCAGCCAGCGGATCTTTGGCGGGAAAGCGGCCGTTACGACGACTATGGCCTGGAGATGCTGCGCATCACCGATCGCCACGAGCGCGATATGCTGTTTGGTCCCACCAATGAAGAATTGATCACCGATATATTCCGCGGCTCGGTGCGCAGCTACAAGCAACTGCCTTTGAACCTCTATCATATCCAGTGGAAGTTCCGCGACGAAGTCCGTCCGCGCTTTGGCATCATGCGCGGCCGGGAATTCCTGATGAAGGATAACTACTCGTTTGATCTGGACCCCGAAGCCGCCCGTCATTCCTATAACCGGATGTTCGTGGCCTATTTGCGCACGTATGAACGCCTTGGCCTGAAAGCTATTCCCATGCAGGCCGATACCGGACCCATCGGCGGCGATATGAGCCACGAATTCATTATCCTCGCTGATACCGGCGAGAGTGAAGTTTATTGCCATGCCGACTATCTGGATTTTGCGGCGCCCGAAGCCGGCGTCGACTACGGCAGCGATCTGTCTCCGGTGATCGAACACTGGACGTCGCGCTATGCCGCCACGGACGAGAAGCATGACGCCGCACAGTTCGAGGCCGACGTGCCCGAGGATCGCCGTATCGCCACCCGCGGCATCGAGGTTGGGCATATTTTCTATCTTGGTACCAAATATTCGAAAGCCATGGGCGCGACCGTAATGGGAGCCGACGGCGCCGAGGTGCCGGTGGAAATGGGCTGTTATGGTATCGGTGTCTCGCGCCTGGTTGGTGCCATAATCGAGGCCAGCCATGATGATGACGGCATCATCTGGCCTGCCTCCGTGGCGCCGTTTCAGGTTGGTCTAATCAATTTGAAGGTTGGCGACGAGGCCTGTGATAAAGCGGTGGCCGATATCTACGAAAAACTGCGCCGCGCCGGCGTTGATGTGCTGCTGGATGATAGCGACGGCCGGGCGGGGGGCAAATTCGCCACCATGGATCTGATCGGCCTGCCCTGGCAGTTAATCGTCGGTCCGCGCGGCCTTAAATCCGGTGTGGTCGAGGTTAAGCAGCGGGCCACTGGCGAACGTCAGGAGCTTTCCATCGAGGCCGCCATCACCACCCTGACCGATAACTAAGGCAGGCTGATGTTTGGATCCCTGGAATGGGCCATCGCCGCGCGCTATCTGCGCGCCCGCCGGCACGAGGGTTTCATCTCCATCATTGCCTGGTTTTCTCTGGTCGGCATAGCCCTTGGCGTTGCCACGCTGATTATCGTGATGAGCGTGATGAATGGTTTTCGCACCGAATTGCTGGACCGGGTGTTGGGCCTTAACGGCCACATGATGGCCCGGGGTCTGGATGCAAGGTTGCGGGATTTTGACCCGCTCGCCGATGCTCTCGGTAAAATCGACGGCATCCGCGTCGCCGCCCCCTTGATAGAGGGACAGGTCATGGCGACGGCAAACAAACAGGCCTCCGGCGCCCTGGTACGCGGCATGTGGCCCAAGGATGTGGCAGGCCGGGCGATCATCGCGGACAACCTCTACAGCGGCTCGCTGGCCGATTTCAAAGGCAAACATGCGGTGGTGATCGGACAGCGGTTGGCGGCGAAACTGGGTTTGCGCGTGGGTGATGACATAAGGCTGGTTTCGCCCCAGGTTACGAGCACCGCTTTTGGCTCCGTGCCGCGGATGAAATCATACCGTATCGCCGCCACGTTCATGGTGGGCATGTATGAATACGACTCGACATTTATCTATATGCCCCTGCCGGCGGCGCAGGTGTTCTTCCGCCTGAAGGGCGCGGTCAATGGCATCGAAATGTTTCTGCACAATCCCGACGACGTCCACCGTTTGCGTGCCGCCATCCAGTCCGTGCCGGGGGTGGCCAGAGTGGTGGATTGGCAGCAGGTCAACAGCCATTTTTTTCAGGCCCTGCAGGTCGAACGTAACGTCATGTTCCTGATCCTGACCCTGATTATCCTGATTGCGGCGTTTAATATTGTCTCCTCCCTGATCATGCTGGTGAACGACAAGGGCAAGGCAATCGCCATTCTGCGCACCATGGGGGCGAGCAGGGGCATGATCATGCGGATTTTCGTGATCTCCGGCACCTCGATCGGCGTCATCGGCACTCTGGCTGGGTTTGCCCTTGGGCTGGCGTTTTGTCTGAACATCGACAGCATCCGGCGCTGGCTGGAAAGTCTTATGGGCACCGAGTTATGGTCGCCCGAGGTCCGCTTTTTAAGCCGGATACCGGCAGAGGTGAACAATGGCGAAGTTGTCTCTGTCGTGTTGATGGCCTTGGCGCTGTCGTTCCTGGCGACGTTGTATCCAGCTTGGCGGGCGGCCCGCGTCGATCCGGTCGAGGCGCTGCGCTATGAGTGATGACGGGGTGTTGCGGATCACAGGGTTGGCACGCGCCTTCGTGCAGGGCGGCAGGCGGTTAGAGGTTTTGCGCGGTCTTGATCTGACGATTGAGGTGGGCGAGGCAGTGGCCCTGATGGGCCCGTCGGGTTCGGGCAAGTCCACGCTGTTACATGCCGCCGGTTTGTTGGAGGAGCCTGATGCCGGCGATATCATGATAGCCGGGCAAAACTGCGCCGCCATGAATGACGGCCAACGCACGGCCATGCGCCGGGACCATGTGGGCTTCGTCTATCAGTTTCACCACTTGCTGCCGGAATTCACCGCTCTGGAAAACGTCCTGATGCCCATGCGTCTGGCCAAGCTGCCGGCGGATGAGGCAAGCGCGCGGGCCGAACAGTTATTGGCGGAACTGGGCCTGGCGGATCGGCTGGGACACGCGCCGGGGCAATTGTCGGGCGGTGAACAACAACGCGTTGCCATTGCCCGGGCCCTAGCGAACCAGCCTGTTTTGTTGTTGGCGGACGAGCCTACGGGCAATCTTGACCAGGCGACGGCGGAAATGGTTCTCTCGGAATTGCTCTCAATCGTACGGGGACGCGGCCTGGGTATGCTTGTGGCGACCCATGATCCCCTGGTAGCTGACCGTCTGGACCGTGTCGTGCGGCTTCAAGATGGCTGTCTGGTGGATGGATGAGGTTTTTGTCTAGCCGCTGACTTCAAAAAACAGCCGTAGCAGCGCGGAGGCTGAAATTAGCCATAATAGGCTCCAGACCGCGACTACGACCTTCTGTCGGTTGCTGATGCGCTGTCGCATCCTTTTGCCTCATGCGTTTTCTGATGACCTCGATGCCAATATGAGGTTGAAAGCCAGTTTCCACAGTGACCAGCGTCACAAAGCCTTCATTATTAATTTTCAATTTACCAAACTTCCTAACGGGAACTTAAGAGATTGCCGTCAGATTGTCCTTAGAGGGCTTTCGACGGGAGTACGAAAGATGCGCAAACGGGGTTTATCGGCCAGCAGACTGGCCATGTTGGGTATGTTGGCCATAGCCGCATTGGGCATGTTGTCAATTATTGGCGCGCAGGCTGGTCCGGCAGCTTGGAACGGTATCGCATCCGCCAAAATCGCGGATGAAATCTGGCCCAGCGCCATAATCGACAACAACGCTCATCTCGATCTAATTTTGAATTCGTCCGACGCCCTTAGCGGCGAGGCATTGGCGCGGCTGGCGGAGATTGCACCCGCGGCAGGGCCCGAGACGGTTAATCCCGAAGACGCCATATTGGCCCTAAAGCAGTTGAGCAACGAAGCGGTCAACATCCTTAATGACGGCCAATTGAACCAAGCCCACAAGGCCGCAAAATTTCATGGCTTGATGGCGCGGGAGTTCGATATTCCCCTAATGGCGCGTTTTGCCCTGGGCCGGCATTGGAAACGTGCCGACGCTAACCTGCGCACGGCATACGTGGATGCATTTACCAAATTCCTGCAGCACAGCTATGCCTCGAAAATCGCCGGCGCCAAGGTAGCCAGCTTCGATGTGATTTCGGCCCGTCGCGCGGGTAAACGCGATGTCATGGTGCAAAGCCGTATTGCCCAGGGTAATGGCCAGGTTCTGAAATTGGTCTGGCGCATGCGGCAACGCAACGGCCAGTACCGGGTTATTGATGTGGTTGCCGAAGGTATCAGCCTGGCCCTGACCAAACGTCAGGAGTTCGCCGCCATCTTGAAGGCCAATGGCGGCAAGGTTGCCCCGTTAATCGATCGCCTGCGCCACATTTCCGCATAATCACGAAGACGAAAATCCCCATCACGATCCCTTATTTGCTCTACAATAAGACAGGTTTCTTGTAGTGGCACGCGACTGAGGGTAACGGCGTTCATGGACCAGAGGTTCTTTTTCGGCTGGTTCGTGGTGGCGGCGGCCTTCATGGTATTGTTGCTGGGTTTTGGGGTTGCCTATTCATTCGCCTCCTTTTTCGACGGTCTGGAAGCTGACTTCGCGGCATCCCGTGGCGATATATCGCTGATCTTCTCCATTGCCGGGTTTCTGTATTTCTCCCTGGGTGCCGTCAGCGGTCCGTTGAGTGACCGTTTAGGTTCCCGCCCTGTCGTGGCCTTCGGCATCGTCCTGATCGCCGTTGGACTGCTCGCCTCCAGTTTTGCGCAGAGCCTGTGGCATATCTATTTGAGCTATGGCGTGGCGGTGGGTGTTGGCATTGGTTTTTCCTATGTGCCATCCGTGGGCGTCCTGCAGCGTTGGTTCGTGCGTCGGCGCGGCTTTGCCACGGGCCTAGCGGTGGCGGGCATCGGCGTCGGTACACTGCTTGCCCCGCCTTTCAGCCGTTTTTTGGTCGAAACCCTGGGTTGGCGCGAGACCTTTCAGGTATTGGCGGCTTTGACCCTGGTGTTGGGTCTGCTGGCGGCCTGGATGCTGCATCCTTCACCCGCCGCGCGCGGGCTCTATCCCGACGGTGATGCAACAGCGGTGGGGGAAGGGGCGTCATTGTCGGGTCTGGCGCTGGGCGCGTCATTATCCTCGCGGCCGTTCGTGTTGATGTTCACCGCCTCCACGATTGTTTCATTGAGTTTATTTGTACCGTTCGTGCATCTGGTGAAATTCTCGGTCGATCATGGTCACGATGAAAGCTGGTCTATCCTGTTGATCAGCCTGATTGGTGTTGGTTCGATGTTTGGGCGCCTCACCTTGGGCGGCGTGGCCGACCGATACGGCAGGTACCACGCCGTCGTGGTGATGTATCTTGGCATGGCCCTGGTGCAGGCCTGGTGGTTTCTTTCCACTGACTTTTGGGCCCTGGCGCTTTATGCGGTGCTGTTTGGTTTGAGTTACGGCGGCTATGTGGCCCTGGCGCCGGCTCTGATCGCGGATTATTTCGGCGCCAAGAATGTGGGCGGTATTCTGGGCGTGTTATATTCAGGCACCGCGCTAGGCATATTGATAGGTCCGGTGGTGGCTGGTTTTGCTTTTGATTTGACCGGCGACTACGCTTTGCCCATCGCGGTTTCCGCTTCCGCCGCCTTTCTGGCCCTGGCGGTGATCCTGATGGCGCCGTCGCCGGAGCGCTGGCGGAAAAGCCAGAGTACTACATAGCAGCCGGCTTGCGCGCGACGATGTGATAGATATGCCAATGCTTGGCGGTACCGCGCGGGGTGACGGAATCCGTTTCCTCCTCCCGGCATAATTCCACCTCGTAGGGCAGCAGCAAATCATCAATTTCGCTCTGTGTGAAATGGGTGTTTGTCGGGTCGCCGAACCATTGATCGCGCACGCCGTAAACCTGCCCGGCGAAACGTCCGCCTGGCCGCAGGCTGTCGAAGATGCGTTGCCACATGGCAAGGAAATCCGCTTTCGGGCAGAGCGGCAGGGCAAATGAAGAATTTACCAGATCCGCCGTCTCCCACCGTGCCGCTTCAAAACGCGAGACCTCCGTTCGGGGCCGGCAGCCGAATTGGTTTAATTCGGGCCGTGCCAACAATGTCTCGATGGCCGAGTCCTGGGCATCAATGGCCAGGACAGACCAGCCCCGGCGCAGCAACTCGATACTGTCCCGTCCGCCGCCACAGCCTAGATCGACGGCGGTGCCGACGGCATCTTCCGCCTCGAAACTAGCCAATGCCTGTAGCAGGGTTTCGCGCGGCGGGCGCTCACCGGTGCGCTGGTAATAAACCCGCCAGTCCTCGGCCGTACTGGTGCGCGCCATGGTTTCAGGTCTCGGCCAGATAATCGATGGCGGCGGCGACACCACCCCGGCCATGGGGGACATCGAGATATTGCAAGGTCGCCTCAATCCCTGCCAGGGCGCCCAGGACCATGGGTTCGTTCAGATCACCCATGTGACCGATACGAAAGACATCGCCCTTAAGCTGCTCCAGACCGCCGCCCATGGCGATCTGATAACGCTCCCGCGCCACGGTACGGACTTCCTCGGCATCGTAACCGGGCGGTACACGAATGGCGGTGATGGAATTTGAGCGCTGCTCGGGAATGACCGCGTTATAGGCCATGCCGCCGTCGGAGCACCAAACGTCGACCGCCGCTCGGATCGTGCTGGCCAAGCGGTGATGGCGGGCCACGACCGCTGGCAGACCTTCTTCGGCCAGCATATCCAGGGCCTCGCGCAGACCGTAGAGCATATGGATCGGGGCGGTGCCGCAAAAGCGGATATACTGCGCATCGGTCATGCGTTCCCGCCAATCCCAGTAATTGCGCGGTAGTCTCGCACTTTGCGTGGCATGCATGGCTTTTTCACTGCACGCGGTAAAGCCGATACCGGGCGGGCACATCAGGCCTTTTTGCGAGGCTGCCAGTGCAACATCGACCCCCCAATCGTCCATCTGGAATTCGACAGTGGCCAGCGAGGCAATGGTATCGACCATGAACAGCGCCGCATGCTTGGCATTGTCCATGGCCCCACGGATGGCCGGAACATCCGAGATGACGCCACTGGCGGTATCCACATGCACCATCAACACCGCCTTGATCCGGCCCTCGTCATCGTCCCGCAAATGTTGTTCTACCGCTGCTGGGTCAATGCCGTGGCGCCAATCGCCCGGCAGATGCTCGATCACCAGACCCAGGGATTCCGCCATCATGCCCCATTTCATCGAGAAATTGCCGGTCTCGGGCACCAGGATATGATCGCCAGGCGAGAGGGTATTAGTCATGGCGGCTTCCCACGCACCATGGCCATTGGCGGCATACATGAAGACCGGACCCTCGGTCTGAAAGACGTCTTTGATGTCCTCGAAACAAGTTCGGGTCATTTCAACGAACGGCGGCGCGGTGAAATCGACCGCCGGTTGATGCATGGCGTTCAGGACACGTTCGGGGATGTTGGTCGGCCCGGGGGTGTGCAGGAACTCCCGGCCACGCTTAACTTCGCTCATGTTTCCTCAGCTTCCCGGAACGATGCCCGGCTCTAGACTTTCAATGTGGCGGCAGATATCGCCGGGCCGGGTCAGCCAGATTTTATCTCGCTGATCGGTGATGTATTTCAAGGCGCGGCGTAGTTGCCGGATGCGGAACGGTTGGCCCACCACGAAGGTATGCAGCGAGATTGGGAAAACCAAAGGCTGATGCACCGACTGCTCCAGCATCTCGTCGAAATTATCAATGATGCAATCGGCATATTGGCTTGGTGTCATCTTGTGCAGGACGATGGCCCGATTGTCGTTCAGTTCCACCGGATAAGGCATCCCGAGGATACGTCCGTTGCGGGTCTTCATCCAGATCGGCTGATCATCACAGCACCAGTCCATGTTGTAGTGGTAGCCAGCCTCGCTCAACAAATCCAGGGTCGTCTCGCTCTGCGACAGCCATGGCGACATCCAGCCCGTGGGCTGTTCGCCCTCGTGTTCGACGATGGCATCCGTGACCTCCTTGATAAGCCCGCGTTCCTCGTCCTCGCTACGTCCGCCTTGCTCTTCTGAATTTGTGATGCCGTGGCCCAGAAACTCGTCGCCGCGTTGACGCAGCCGTTCGGCCACCTGAGGGGCATGCTCGTAGATCGAGCTGTTCAACTGTGCCTGAATAGGAATATCCAGTTCATCGAACAAATCCATCAGGCGCCAGAAACCGACCCGGTTGCCATAGTCGCGCCAGGAGTAAACGCTCTGCTTGTTGTGCATGCCCGATGGGGCAATAGCGGATTCGACGCTTTTATCCCAGGCGAATTGTTCCACGTTCAGGGCAATATAGACGGCCAGGCGTTTACCCTCGGGCCAGGAATAATCCGGCCGTTGGCTGATCGGGGAAAAATCATAGCGTCCGTGATGCGATAACATTGCTTGTTCCTCCTTTGACTATAGGGGCGGGCGGCGCTGGTGCCACTTCGTGGCCCCTTCATAGGCGTTGGCGATGCGGTAGATCGTCGCTTCGTCGAAGTTCTTGCCAATGATCTGCATGGCAAGCGGCAGGCCGTCAGCATCGAAGCCGTTGGGCATGGCCAGGGCCGGATTGCCGGTAAGATTGAAGGGCGTGCGGGCCTGGCGGGGATATTTTGAGGCGTTTTCGTCCGGGTCCTCGATAGCGAAGGCCGCATCCATGGACGAGATGGCGATGACCCCGTCCAGGCCACTGATGGTGCGGTTAAAGCCGGTGGTCAGTTTTCGGCGCAAACGCAGGGCATCCACATAATCACCACCGCCCAGAAAGGCGCCCGGCAGGACCCGTTGCAAAAACAGCTCACCATAGTCGCCGGGACGTTCAGCCAACCAGCGGCGATGAATGGCATAGGCCTCCGAGAGCAGAATAACCCGGTTGCAGGTGGCGAATTCGGCCAGTGGCGCGGTCTCGATCTCGACCACTTCGGCGCCCAGTCCTTGCAGCACCCGCAGGGCCTCTTCCAAGGCTTCCGCCATCACCGGGTCGGCGATCAGGTCACGGTTATGGAAATGCCGGATCACCCCGATGCGCAGGCCTTTGACGCCCTGGTCAAGCTGGGCGGTATAATCAGTGGTGGAGACATCGGCGGAGGCCGGATCATCCGGGTCGTGGCCGGCCAGTACATTCAGCATCAAGGCGTTGTCCGCCACGGTACGGGTCATGGGCCCTACATGATCGAGGGAATATGACAGCGGTACCACGCCCCGGCGGCTGACCCGGCCATAAGTCGCCTTCATCCCGACGATGCCGCACGAGGTCGCGGGATTGCGCACGGACCCGCCCGTATCCGTTCCAATGGCCATGGGCACGAAGCCGGCCGCCACCGCCGCACCGGAGCCCGACGAGGAGCCGCCCGGCGAATGCGCCCGGTTCCAGGGATTGCGGGCGGGGGGCCAGGGCAGATCAAAAGACGGCCCGCCGATGGCGAATTCATGGGTGGCCGTCTTGCCCAATAGAATGCCGCCCGCCGCACGCAGGTGTTTGGTGACCGTGGCATCCTCGGTCCTGGGCGGCTGCTGGGCAAGAATTTGGCTATGCGCCGTTGTCGGCAGCCCAGCCACATCGACAATGTCCTTCAGGCCGAATGGCACGCCGTGCAGGGGTCCAAGGGTCTCTCCCGCCGTGACGGCGCTGTCCGCCCCTTCGGCGTCGCTCAACGCACTGTCGGTCAGGACGCGCAGGAAACTATCGAATTGCCCGTCATGGGCCGCGATATGATCCAGCAGGCCTTGGGTATAGGCAACGGATGTAAGTTCGCCCGCACGGATCAGCGCGGCGGCCTCGGTCAGGCTCAGAAAGGCGAGGTCATGGCTTTGCCTAGACATTATTGTCGGCCTTGAAGATATGGCTCGGCTCGTCCGCGATGTTATCGGGGCGGGGCAGGCGCTCCGCCATCAAACGTGCGGCATCGTAGGCCTTGCGGATCAGAGCCGGGTTGTCCGCGTAGATTTGCGCCAAACCCAATTGCCTCGCAAGTTGTCCCAGGGCTTCATCGTCAAGACCATCCGTGCTCATCTCAGTCACCTTTCGTCACATAGCCATGTTGGATATCTTCGGAAATCCGGGCTTCGTCGCGGGAATTACGCGAACCATAGCCGCCGCCGCCAGGTGTGGCGATTAATATACGGTCGCCTTTTTGCAGCAGATGCTGCGCCCGGTTGTCGGCTTCCTCACCATTTATTTCCACGGCGCCAACCTCGCCATCGCCACCCCCCGCCAATCCGGGTGCGGCATGGCGGGTACGTTCGGCCATGAAGGTCACGGCGATGGGGCTTTCCGACAGGCTTTCGAGCAGCATGTCCTCGCCCAGGCCGCCGCGGTATTGTCCCACGCCGCCGGAATTGGGCCGCAGCCGCTTGTAATGAAACAAAAGCGGCGCGGATTGTTCCGCCACCTCGACCGGCGTGCAGGACAGATTGGAGGGCCAGGAGATGGCATGCTCGCCATCCGAGCCATGGGTCGCGCCCATGCCGCCGTTAAAGAACAAATTGGTGGCATAAGGCTGGCCGTTGGGCCGCACGCCGGATTGTGTGCAATTCCACAATGGCGAACCCGCCGCCGCCATCACCCTGTCGGGCAAAACATCGGCCAGTGCGCCGAACGCAAGAACCGGCACATAATGACCGGTGCTGGCCCGCGCGCCGACGGATGCGGGGGGCAGGGGGTTGAGCAGGGTGTTTTCCGGCGCGGTCACTGTTATTGGGCGCAACATACCAGAGTTGTTGGGCACGTCCGGCAGCAAGGCGCATTTAATGGCATAGGCGGACATGGCATAGGTGTAACAAAACGGACAGTTGATGGCCCTGGGCTGAACCGGCGAAGTACCGGCGAAGTCAAAATGAATGGTGTCGTCCTTGAGCTCCAAACGCAAAGCAAAGGTAAACGGCGCATCGGCCCGCAGACCATCGGTCAACATCTGGTAGTCGTAGACGCCGTCGGGGACCTTTCTAATGGCGGCCCGCATGGCGGTCTCCGTTCGTCCGTTCAGCTCGCGGCTCAGCTCCACCAGGTTTTCCAGGCCATATTCGCTGGTAATGGCCAGAACCCTGTCCTCGATCAGATAATTGGCGGTGATCTGGGCGTGGATGTCGCCCTCGGTCTGATCCGGGGTGCGGACCTGGGTGCGCAGCAATTCAAAGAAGGTTTCGTCCGGCACGCCGGCGCGGAAGATTCTTAACAACGGGATATGGAAACCTTCCTCGAATATTTCCCGCGCCTCGACCGAGCGGATGCGGCCGCCGATATCAGGCATGTGCGACGCCGTCGCGGCAAAGGCAATCAAGGTCCCGTCCTTGAATATGGGCCGAACAATACTGCAATCATTCAAATGGCCAGTTCCAAGCCATGGATCGTTGGTGCAGATCACGTCGCCCGGCTCCAGCCCGTCGCGGCCAAAGCGTTCCAAGGTATGACGAACCGTGGCGGGCAGGGTGCCAATGAACGAGGGGATGGAGCCGCTGTTCTGGGCCAACAGCTGGCCGTCGGCATCGGTTAAAACACAGGCGAAATCGTTGGCCTCGTTCGACAGGGTTGAAAACGAAGTCCGCACGATGGCCTTGGCCGCCTCGTCGACCGAGGCGATCATGCGGTTCCAGATCACTTCCAGGGTCACGGCATCGAACGCGCTCATGCCTCATCCTCCGGCAGATCAATAATCAAATTGCCGCTGTTCGAGACATGAAAGCGGCCGCCAGGTCCAATGACCATCGTGGACTCCGCTTCCTCGACCACCGCTGGACCTTCAAATTTCTGATCAATGGCCAAAGCCGTGCGATCATAAATTGGCGTTGTCACCATACCGTCAGTCTCCGGAAAATAGACCGGCCGTTGCCCAGTTTGCGCCGAGGCATCATCGGCCTGCCCGCTTAAGCCGTCGGCGGAGGCGTCAATCGGGGCTGTCAGGCGGACGCGGATAGCCGCGATTGCGGTGGGTACGTTGGGCGGTGGCCGGGTAAAATGAGCTTGATAGGCCTGGGCATAGGCATCCAGCAGACTGTCGCGGCTATCGCCGGAATACGGACCGCTGGGCAAATTGACCACCAGCTCAAAACCCTGACCAACATTGCGCATATCGGCCAGCCTTTGCACCTTGGCCGCGTCCGCGTCCATGCCGGTGTCGGCAATGACCTGGCGGGCCGCCGCCTCCAATTCCTGGTAGGTGCTTTCCAGGGTGCTCCAGTCCATCTCGTCCAGGGAGGAGGCAAAGGCGGCGGTGCGGTCAACGCGGGCCGGCGCCAATAACAGTCCAAAGGCGGAGGCGACGCCAGCATTGCGCGGACAGACAATGCGTTTGATGCCCAGCTTGCGGGCCATGTAATAGGCATGTACCGGTCCCGCGCCCCCCGTGGCAACCAGGGTATAGGCGCGGGGGTCACGGCCCTTTTCGGCGATATGCACTCGGGCGGCGGAGGCCATGTTTTCATTGACCAGATCGTGCACACCCCAGGCGATTTTTTCCGCTGATAAATCCGCCTGTTCCGCCAGTTTTTCCAGGGCGTCGCGGGTGGCGGCTAAATCGACCTCGATAGCACCACCGGCGAAGCCTTCCGCGCCCAGAAATCCCAAGGCGAAGTCCGCATCCGTGACCGTCGGTGCGGTGCCGCCGCGGCCATAGGCGACCGGCCCCGGTACTGCGCCGGCGCTATCGGGCCCGGCCTTCAATAGGCCCAGGGCGTCGATGCGGGCGATGGAACCGCCGCCCGCGCCGATCTCAATCAACTCCACGGTGGAAATGCGGATCGGCAGGCCGCTGCCCTCGGCGAAGCGGCGTTCACGAGCTGCCTCAAAGCGGTAGGCAATATCGGGTTCATCGCCATCGATCAGACATAGTTTGGCGGTGGTGCCGCCCATATCGAACGCCAGCACATGTTCCAGGCCCTCGGCACGGCCAATGTCAGCTGCCGCTAAGGCGCCGGCGGCGGGGCCGGATTCCAGCATTTGCACGGGTGAGCGGCGCACCTCACCCACGTGGGTCAAGCCGCCGCTGGAC
This sequence comes from Rhodospirillaceae bacterium, assembly GCA_018701215.1. Taxonomy (GTDB): domain Bacteria; phylum Pseudomonadota; class Alphaproteobacteria. The sequence continues at coordinate 164,453 of JABIWH010000011.1, read as the reverse complement.
AGCATCAACAACAACGGCGCGGTGATTGCACGGTCGCCCAGGCGGCTGCCCAAGGCATCCAGATAATCCCGCGCCAATGGTTTGATATAGGCGTTCGCGACAGTGGTCGAGGCGCGTTCGAATTCCCTGATCTCCGGTGCTACGTCGCTGGACAGGCTGATTGCAATGTCGGGCAATAGTTCGGCCATGCGGTCACCGGCGGTCCGTTCGTGGCTGTCATTGCGGTAGCTGTGCAGAAAGACAATCGCCAAAGACCCTACCTGCGCCTCTCGCAGCGCCTCGGCGGCTTTGGCCAGGCTGTTATCGTCGAGAGCCTGGTGGATGCTGCCGTCGGCCAGAATTCGTTCGCCCGCCTCGAAACGCAGGTCGCGGGGTACCAAGGCCCGTGGTTTCTTGGCGGCCAGATCGTAGAGATCGTATTTCCGCTCCCGTCCGATTTCGAGAGAGTCGCGGAAACCTTCCGTGGTCAGCAAGGCGGTACGTGCGCCTTTGCGTTCGATCAGGGCATTGGTGAACAAGGTCGTGGCGTGGACCACGCGCTCGATCTCCCGCGCCGACACGGCTTCTTCCGCAAGCACTTGATCCACCGCACTGAGCACCGCCTCGGCCGGGTCGCCGGGCGTGGTCAGGGTCTTGCGGGTCAGGCGGCGGCCCTCCGCCATATCGTACAGCACCACGTCAGTGAACGTGCCGCCGATATCGATGCCCATCGCGTAACGGTTCATGATTTCAGACTCTTACAGTTGGATCGAAGATGGCGGTTTAGGGATGTCCCAACAAAGCCTGGCGGAAACGGCTCTTGTGCCAGGATGCATCCCACACGGTTGGCATTTTCGGCGGATCGTTGACGGCCACTTTCAACAAGACAAAGGCGGCGCCGTTGGTGTTGCGCAACATTTCGCCGGCCTCGTCCAACTCATCGATTTCACGCACCGTACGCACGGCACCGATGCCGCCGCCTTGGGCCATGACTGCGAGGTCCGTGCCGAGCCCCGTATGGCTGCGTTGAAAACCGGTCTCGCCATAATGCTCGTTATCGACACAGATAATGCCCAAGTTGGGCGGGTTGGCGATGGCGATGGTGGCCAAGGTGCCGACGTTCATCAGCAATTCACCGTCACCGGTAACCACCAGCACCCGTTTGTCGGGTTGCGCCAGGGCCAGACCAAGACCCATGGAAGCCGCCGCGCCCATGGCGCCGCCGAAGCCAAAGACGCGCGGATCATCACCCACGGCAGCCGTGACATCGCCCTTGGCGCCTGCCAGTCCGGCCACGATCAGGACATCGTCGCCCATGCTGTCCAAGAGTTGTTTTACCGCGACACGCCGGTCCAGGGTGCCTGTGGCTGTCTTGCCGGCGGCGCGGCCGCCCTCATTCGGATCTGCCATTGTTTACCTCTTTTCAAATACTTTGGCGCCGATCAACCGCTGTCCCAGCAGGACGGCAACGGGCAATTCGCTAACGAAGGCCGTGGTGATGGCCGCACTGATGGTTCGGCTGACCTCGCCAGGATCGTCGAGGCAAAAGCAGGTTACATCGCAGGCCTCCAACACCGGTTGGGTCGATTGCCCCATGGGCATCTGCCAGGGATTACCCTCGCCGAAATCACCGCGCATGGTAACCAGGGTTAAAAACGGAAAGCGCCCGGCCCTGGGTAGCGAGAGCAGATTGATGCAGTTGCCCACGCCGCTACTTTGCATCAACAACACACCCCGGCTGCCGCCCAGATGGGCGCCGGCCAACAGGCCCACGCCCTCTTCCTCGGTGGTCAGGGCGACGGCATGGACATCCGGGTCCGCGATTGCCCGTTTGATCAGATGATCATGGCCCGCGTCAGGGACATAGCCAATCTGCTCTATGCCGTTTTCCCGCAGCAGGCCATAGATTTCCTCCGGCCAGGTATCACTCATGTTCGACTCCATAGTTGTTGGCTCAGAATGCCCGTGCCGCGTTCGACGGCCTCGGCGGCATCAAGACACAGATCTTCCCGCAGACGCGGGCCGATTATTTGTACACCCATTGGCACGCCGTCGTGTAATCCGGTCGGAACGGCGGCGGCAGGCAGGCCCAATAGGTTGATACCATACAACATGCTTTGTTCATCAAGCATCTCCTTAACGCGTGCAGGCCCCTGCAAGTCCTCACCCTGAAGAAACGGCGGTACTTGGCTGACCGGTGCCAGGACCAGTGGGTAATCCTCCATGAACATACTCCAGGACCGCAGCAAACGGGTGCGATCCGCGAGCGCGCGAATGTACTCATCTAGGTCGCGTACGTTGGAGGCGGCCAAATAATCACCGAGAACCTGATTGATATCGTCTGAACCATATTGCTGGAAGGCGGCTTCCGACATCACCTTGGTGTCGGTGAATAGCAGTGTCCGCCAGTTCTCCGCGATCTCCGCCATTAGCGGTGGATCCTTGGCCTCGACACTATAGCCGGCATTGGCAAGAGAATTGGCCGCCGCATCAATAGCCTGGGATACCGCCTCGTGACAGGCGATGCCGGCAGGTGTCTTGCAGACCGCAACCTTGATTGGCGCATCCAGACGCGGGCCTTCCAAGGGCGCGGGTACCCACCAGGGATCCCGGGCATCCCTTTGCGCCATGACAGCCAGAGCCAGCCGTACATCACGAACTTCGCGGGCAATGGGGCCCTGTACGGACATCAATTGCAGTGAGGGTGGCCGTTCTTCGCTGCCCGTGGGGTTGTAGGCAGGTATGCGTCCGAACGAGGGGCGGATCGTGGCCAGACCGCAGGCATAAGCAGGATAGCGCAGGGAGCCGCCAAGATCATTGCCGTGGGCAATATCGCCGATCCCCAATGCGACCGCCGCCGCCGCGCCACCTGACGAGCCGCCCGGCGTGATACCCTCTTTCCACGGGTTCTGGGTCTCGCCGCGCAGGGGATTATCAGTGAACCAGCGCAGACTGAATTCCGGCGTATTGGTACGTCCGATGATGATGGCGCCGGCCTTGCGTAGGTTGGCGACCACGGGAGAGTCCGTCTTCGCTATAACTTCGGCGAAGGCCGGTACGCCGTTGGTGGTTGCCTGCCCGACCTGATCGACGTTTTCCTTGATCGTTACAGGCACGCCATGCAGGGGACCTAAGATGGTGCCGGATGCTACGGTGTCATCGGCACGGCGAGCTGCCTGCCGGGCCTCGTCAGACAGATCAACGGTAACGGCGTTGACCGTCGCGTTACATGCGGCCATGCGTTCGAGGGCGGCTTCCACCGCCTCCTGGGCCGTGATCTTGCCGTTACGAATGGCGGCGGCGGTAGCAATCGCGCTCCATTGCCAGACGGGTGCTGTCATGCTGCTCTCCATCAACCTTTGGAAAAGGCCTTCACGCGTTCTTCGGTATCCGCGCTGCGACCGGGGCTTTCCGCCATCTCGAATGCCAGGCCGTCGTGAAAGGTGTAATCCTGGCCCCGATTGTACAGCATCTTGTTGCCGCGCGCGGAGTGCCAGGAATTGGCCACGATGTCGGCCGCCATGGCGCCGACGACTGCCTCTAATTCACTGTCCACGACGCATTGATTGGCGAGGCCCATGGCGGCGGCTTCCGCGCCATTATAGCTCCGCGCGGTAAAGCTCATTTCCTTGGCCTTCAGCGGCCCGATGCGGCGGGGCAGACGTTGGCTCATGCCCCAGCGCGGGGTCATGCCCCATTTGCCATGAGTGTCGGCGAATTTCGCCGTTTCAGAAGCGATCAGTAAATCGCATGCCAGCGCCAGCTCCAGCCCGCCGGTATAACAATGGCCGCGTACTTCCGCGATAACGGGCTGCGCCAGGTTCTCGATCATATTAATGGTATCGGACTGGAAAGTGGGCGAGGGCGTTGCCTCGCCGTTCTGAATTGCCTTTAGATCATTGCCGGCGCAGAATGATCGGCCCGCTCCGCGCAGCACGACACAGCCGACATTCTCCGGGTCATTGGCGATGCTTTCCACATGGCCGCGCAGTTCCACGAATAAATTAGGGCTCAAGGCATTCAGGGCATCAGGCCGGTTCAAGGTCAGGGTCGTAACCCCGTCCACATCGGTTCGCAGCACCAGTTCAGTCATTTTCTTGTCTCCTCCCAAAATCGCAAGATCAATTGTTAAGCATTATAGGGCGCTACGGATAGAGATAACCGCTTTACGTCACCGCTGCGCGCGCATGGTATTCGGGCCTATCCCATAGGCCTTCTGCCAGCACCCGCTCCAAGACCGTAACCGCATCCCAGACATCCACATAGCGCAGATACAAAGGCGCGAAGCCGAAGCGCAGAATATCCGGGCTGCGGAAATCGCCGATCACGCCGTCGGCGATCAACGCCTGCATGATGGGATAACCGTTTTCGTGATGCCAGGAGACCTGACTGCCCCGCCGCGCCGGCTCCCGTGGCGTGGCCAGGGTGAAACCGTGGCCGCCGCAGCGTTGTTCCGTAAGATCGATGAACTGTCCCGTCAGCGCCTGGGATTTGGCCCGCACGGCGGCCATGTCCAGGCCTTCAAAGACATCGAGCGCCGCGTCCAGCACGCTCATGCCCAACACAGATGGCGTGCCACAGCGCTGGCGCACGATGCCGGGGGCGGGGCGGTAGTGGGTCTCGAACTCGAATGGCGCCGCATGACCGTGCCAGCCTGACAGGGGTTGGCGCACCTGGTCCTGCAAATGCTGGGCAACGTAAAGATAGGCCGGGGCGCCGGGCCCGCCGTTCAGATATTTATAGCTGCAGCCGACGGCGAAATCCGCGCCCACACCTGCCAGATCCACCGCCATGACGCCGGCGCTGTGGGACAGATCCCACAACATCAATGCGCCCGCATCGTGGGCGGCAGCGGTGACGGCGGCCAGATCCTGGACATAGCCGCTGCGGTAATCCACCTGGGTCAGGGAAACCAGGGCCACATCGTCGTCAATGGCGCCCAGCACATCATCGCCGTCCACCAGGCGTAATTCATGGCCGGCTCCCAGTTGCCGGATCAAGCCCTCGGCCAGATAGATGTCCGTGGGGAAGTTGCCGCTTTGTGAGACGATCACCTTGCGCTTCGGGCGCAGCTCCAACCCCGCCGCCATCAGCTTGAACAGATTAACGGACGTACTGTCGCCCACCAGGACCTCGCCCGGCCCGGCGCCAATCAACGGCGCGATACGGTCGCCGACACTAAGCGGCAGCCTGTCCCAGTCATGGATATTCCAGGAACGGATCAGATCATCGCGCCATTGCCGCTCCACCACCTCGGTTATACGTGCGGGCACGTTCTTGGGCAGGGGGCCAAGGGAATTGCCGTCCAGATAGATCACGCCAGCAGGCAATTCGAACCGGTCACGCAGGTTGGCGAGCGGGTCGGCCTGGTCCAGCGCCGCGAGATCTTCGCGGTCAGTCATTTGCATCGCGATTGCAGCTGGCTTGCCTCATGCTGGCGTCGCAATGATCTTGTCCAGCACCGGCAACAGGTAGCCGCGAAATCCCGCCGGGTTTTCCGACATGGGGAAATGGCCCATGCCCTGCATCACCTTGAATGAGGTGGCGTTGATTTCCTCGGCCAGCTGGCGGCTCAACTCCGGCGTGGCGGAGGTATCGTATTCGCCGGTCAGCAGATGCACCGGGCATTGCGTGGTATCGATGCCGCTGGCCAGGCCGTTGCGCATGTCGCCATCGGTGAAATAGTAATTCAGATCACCCATGAAAATGCCGGGCCCGCCCTGCATGTAATGCCACAAAGTCTCCCAGGCATCCGCACCGGGTGATTGCGGCGCGATCAGGCCGGTCATCAGGGCGGCGGAAACTTCGCCGCCATGTACGTCGGGACGGTGGATTGAACGCAGGCCCTCGGGCTCACCATCGATCTTGTTTTCCGCGAACAGCGCCGATTGCAGGCCGATCACCGCGCGCAGATCGGCGCCATGACGCAATGCTAGATGTAACACCGCCCGCCCGCCGATGGAGCAGCCCATGATCACCGGATTGTCCAGGCCCAGGGCCGCCTTCACCGCCATGGTGATGGCCACATAGCTGTCCGTGGTCAATTGATAGACTTCGTCCTGAAAACCGGCGGGGGGTGATGACTTGCCATGCCAGGGCAGATCGAACACCACCACGCGGTAGTTCGCGGTGATATCGGGGTCATTCAAGATCTCGCGGTACTGCCGGCCATCGGCACCGGCGGTGTGCAGGCAGATCAGGGGAATGCCGCTGCCCGCTTCCTCGAAATAAATACGGTGGGGCCGGCCCTGGAATGCCATGTTGATGTAGCGGCCCACGATGGGGTCAAACGTAGCCTCAAGCGGAGCGGCGACCGTTTTTTCGGGGGCTTTCTCGGGTCGGGGGCGGCTCATGGAAAACAACATCTCCAACGCCATGAGATTTTGGTAATAGGCCAGAAAATCGCCGCTGACGCGCAAATGGCCCATGCGGCGCATGGCAGAAACAGATTGCAGGCCGGGGCCGGGTTCGGGACCTAGCAATTCGGCCCAGGCAGCTTCGCTGGCCGCCAGGGTCAGGGTGATGGTGCGGTCTGGCTGGCTAGCGCTGAGCGAGATGCCGCTACTGTCCAGGTGCAGAAAATGGCTCTGCTCATCACTACGCAATTCGATGCAGGCATCGGCGAAACGTCCGCGCCAGGCAATATTCGGATGCTCACCCCTGCGTGCGATCAGATCTTGAAACATTTTTCCGCCTCACTAAAAAGCTTGGTCCTCAATGCCGCCACTGTAGCAAGCCCCAAGGCCGGGTGGAACATTGCATCGCCACATTGGATCGCCAATGTTGCCTCGCCAATGTTGCCTCAGGGGCGCCGCTGGGACAGGATGCGCCAAGCCAGAGGTGTTTTTTTAGGGAGATTGAGGATGCGGAAGTTTGTTTTGCTGTCATTGGCCGTGGCGATGTGTGTCACGCTTGGATTTTCCGGCGCCGCCATGGCGCAGAAAAAACATGCGCCCAAGCATGTTTGGCGGGCGATGATTGGCGGCTTGAGCGATATTCAGAGCATTACCGCCGCCATGATGGTTTTCGATATGAAGCGGGCGCTGCAGTCCGCCAAGGAATTGCAGGCCCGGGAAGCCTATATCTCGAAGATGGAACAGCTACCCGAGACCGTGCGCAAGGGCCACGGCGTGGTCGCCACTGCCGCCGCCAAGCTGGTCGCCGCCGCAGAGGCGGGGGAGGAGCAACAAATGGCGGTTGCCCTGGGCGAGGTTATGCGAGCCTGTAACGTCTGTCATTTCGAACGCCGGGATGCGGAGCGGCGCAAGAAACTAAAGAAGAAATAGCGCCTCATGGCCCGGAGCGGCATGCTGGCGCTTGCCTGGCTGGTGTTCTGCATGGGCCAGGCGCTGGCCGATAATTTAGTCGAGCGCGGCGCCTATCTGACCCGGGCCGCCGGCTGCATGGGCTGCCACACGGACAGGGCGGGCAAGGGTGCGCCGTTTGCTGGCGGTCGGGCCTTGAAGACACCGTTTGGCATATTCTACAGCCCCAATATCACCGCCCATAAACAAACGGGGATCGGGGCGTGGAGCGACGGCGACTTTCTGGCCGCCGTGAAACAGGGCATCCGGCCCGATGGCGCCCACTATTTCCCGGTCTTCCCCTATACCTCCTACACCCTGCTGCGGGCCGAGGATGTCCTGGCCATCAAGGCCTATATGTTTTCTCTAACCCCCGTGGCCCGGCAAAACCGGGCGCATGATGTCGGCCCGCCGTTCAGCTGGCGCTGGTCCATGGGGGCTTGGAAACAGCTGTACTTTGACGCGGGCGAGTTCATCGCCGACGACAAACAGGACGCGCAATGGAACCGGGGCGCCTATCTGGTCAATGCCTTGGCCCATTGCGGGGAATGCCACACCCCGCGCAATGCCGCCGGCGCCCTGGACCGCACATTATGGATGGCCGGTACCAAGGATGGCCCTGAGGGCGACGCTGTTCCCAACATTACACCGGCGCACAACACGGGCTTGGGCTGGCCCCTGGATCAGCTAAGCTTTTTCCTCAAGACCGGCACCAAGCCCGATTGGGAGAAAGCCGAAGGCCTGATGGCCGAAGCGGTGCAGGATGGCTACAAACATCTGACGGATGCCGACCGCGACGCCATCGCCGTCTATCTCAATTCCCTGCCGGCGATTGAGAATCATGTCGGTGATTAGTGTTTGGCCTTTCGCACCTCGGCTGTTTCGTTGTTAGATGTCATCAGAGCAACAAATAGAGGTCCTGAGTAAAATGGAATTGAGCACCGTCGAGTATGAGAAAAAAGGCCACATCGCCTATGTCACCCTGAACCGGCCTGACAAGCTGAACGCCATGAACCAGCAGGTGCATGACGAATTGGCTTGGATCTGGGCCGATGTGCGCGATGATCCGACGTTAAGAGTGGCGATTCTGTCGGGCAATGGCCGCTGTTTTTCCGCCGGCGCGGATTTGTCGGGCGGGGCGCCCGACGCGCCCTATCGTTACGATGGCAGGTATCCTGACATCAGCCAGACCCAGGGCTTGTACAAGCCGGTCATCTCGGCCCTGCACAGCCATGTGGTCGGTTACGGCATGTGGATCGCCCTGGATACCGATTACCGTATCGCCACCGAGGACGTGACCTTCTGGTTGCCAGAGCCGCAATGGGGGATCGCCACCATTCCCGCCGGCTGGTTCCCCAAGGCCATGCCATGGGCCATTGCGGCCGAGGTATTGCTGTTCGCAGATCGGGTCAGCGCCCAGCGCGCCTACGACGTGGGCATGATCAACAAGATCGTGCCGAAAGATCAGTTGATGGCGGAAGCGGAAAAGCAGGCCAACCGGATTGTCGAGCTAAGCCCCGTCGCCGTGCAGGGCATGAAGGAATTGATGGTACGGGGCAATTCCCTGGACTATGGCCAAATCGACCGGATCACCGGCGATGTGCAAACACGCGTGATGAACTCCGAGGACCGCAAGGAAGGCGGCCGGGCATTTGTCGAGAAACGGCAGGCGGTCTGGCCAGAGGGTTAAGCCCGCCTAGAAAACTCGGCCAAAAATCTCTCCCTTGTCGCGGCGTATGCTATATGCTGCGCCGCGACAACCCCGCCACAAAGATTGCCCAGCTGAATGCTAGCGAACCAAACCGCACGCGGTATTGCCTTTATGTGCCTGGCCGTGTCGCTGTTCCCGTTTCTCAATGCCACCGTCAAGATGCTGGGCGCGGATTACGCCGTACAACAGATTCTCTGGGTCCGCTATCTGGGGCATTTCGTGTTGATGCTGCTGATTTTTCTGCCCTTTCATGGCCTAAATCTGTTCCGCACGGACAATCTCGTTGCGCAACTGATCCGCTCGTTGCTATTGCTGGGCTCGACCAGCTGCTATTTCCTGGCTTTGACCTATCTGCCCCTGACCACCGCCGCGGCGATCAGTTTTACCTCGCCCTTCATGGTCACGGCACTGTCGGTGCCTTTTTTGGGGGAGCGTGTGGGCCCGCGCCGCTGGGCCGCTGTCGCTGTTGGTTTCGTAGGCGCGCTTATTATCATTCGGCCGGGCGGGGACGGCTTTCACGGCGCTGAATTGTTGGTGGTCGCCAACGCGGTATTTTATTCCCTGTATCAGATCATGACCCGGCGCCTGGCGGGCCGGGACAATCCAGCGACCACTATTACCTATACCGCCATTTTCGGGGCTATCCTAACCTCGCTGGTCGGGCCGATCTATTGGGTCACGCCGGTGGTGGAGATCCATTGGGCGATGCTGGCGGCGACTGGCCTGATTGGCGGCCTGGGGCATTTCTTCGTGGTCAAGGCGTTTCAATTCGCCGAGGCCTCGGTGATATCACCCTTTGCCTACGGTCAATTGGTGGGAGCGGTAATTTTGGGCTTCTTCATATTTGGTGAATTCCCCGATCTGTGGACCTGGGTCGGCAGCGCCATCATCATCGCCTGCGGGGCCTATATCACCTACCGCGAAACGATTCTGGGCAGGCTCTCAAAATAGGCTATGGCAGGCGCTGACAACGATGTCATTGTTGCGCTATAAAGGGCGTAACAGAGTGCATCACCAGCAAGAGAGTATATGACGTGGATATTGATTATACCGCCGAGGAAATTGCCTTCCGGGACGAAGTCCGGGCCTTTATCGCCGAAAACCATACGGCGGAAGTAAAGGCGAAATCCGCCAAATCCATGACCGGCTATATTGATAAAGAAGACCACATAGCCTGGCAAAAGGCTCTCTACAAAAAGGGCTGGATCGCACCGAACTGGCCGGTGGAGCATGGCGGTCCCGGTTGGAGTGCGACGCAGAAATACATCTACGAGACCGAGATGATGCGCGCGGGCACCCTGCGCCCGGTGGCGTTTGGTCTGAAAATGGTCGCGCCGGTGATCATGGAATTCGGTACCGAGGAGCAAAAGGCGAAATATCTGCCTGATATCCTGGCCACCAACGTCTGGTGGTGCCAGGGCTATTCAGAGCCGGGTTCGGGTTCCGATCTGGCCTCGTTGCAGACCCGCGCCATTCCCGATGGTGATGACTATATCGTCAATGGCTCGAAAATCTGGACCACCATGGCGCAACGGGCCGACCTGATTTTCTGCCTCGTCCGTACCTCGACCGAAGGCAAGCGCCAGGAGGGGATCTCGTTCCTGCTGATCGACATGAAGACGCCGGGCATCAAGGTGGAGCCCATCGTGCTGATGGATCAGACGGAAGCGCCGAACCAGGAGGTCAATCAGGTTTTCTTCCAGGACGTGCGCGTACCGCAAGCCAACCGTATCGGCAAAGAGAACGATGGCTGGACCGTGGCCAAGTATCTGTTGGAATTTGAACGCGGCAACGCCTATGCCGGCGGCCTGCAAGGCGGCGTGGCAAAGATCCGCGATATCGCCAAGCAGGAACGCGCCGACGGTGGCCGCCTAATCGACGATCCGGCCTTCGCCGCCAAGCTGGCACAGTTGGAAGTCACCACCGAGGCCGTGCAGTTCACCGAACTGCGGACCCTAAGTGCGCTGGGCGCGGGCCAAAGGGTTGGCGCCTCGTCCTCGATCCTGAAATGCCAGGGCTCTTCCATGGTGCAGGAGATTGGCGAGCTGACGGTGGAGGCCACGGCATATTATGCCTCGCCGTTCGATCGGGGCGTGCTGGATCCCGGCGCCAACGTGGAACCCATCGGCCCGGCCTATGCCCCCGCTGCCGCCGGGCGTTATTTCAATCAACGTAAAGCCACGATCTATGGTGGCTCCAACGAGGTGCAGCACGAGATCGTCGCCAAACGCATCCTGGGTATGTAACCCATTTAAGGAGTACCCGGCATGACAGTCTATTTGCACGCCCTGCCGAAACGGCGCCTGGGCGCCAAGGCGCTTGCCCCATGGGCCGCAATCCGCAGCCCCATCGCCACCGACGCCATGAACAAGGCGAACGCCCTGGATGCGGCCATCCGGCCCATCAAGGCGGGCTATGAGATGCTGGGCCAGGCCCTGACCGTGCGCGCCATGGCGGGCGATATTACACCCCTGTTGCATGCCTTGTCCGTGGCCCAGGCGGGTGACGTATTGGTGGTGGATGCGGGCGGCTATGCCGACAATGCGGTGCTGGGCGGCAATATGACCAACGAGGCGGTGCGCCGGGGCATGGCCGGCTTGATTATTGATGGCGCCATCCGCGACGTTGCTGAAATCCGCGATCTGGATATTCCATGTTTTACCCGCGCGGTGACGCCAGCGGGTCCGAATTTTAGCCAGATCGGTGACGTCGGCGCGCCGATTTCATGTGGCGGGGTGCAGGTTAAGACTGGTGACCTGGTGATCGGTGATGACGACGGCATCACCATTGTGCCGAAAGCGCGCATGGCCGAGGTCCTCGCCGCCTGTCAGGCGACCTTGAAAGCCGAGGACGAATGGGAACGTCGCATCAATGCGGGCGAAGCCTTCGTGGATATACTTGACCTAACGCCGATGGAGCGGGCGCCCTAAGCTGCTTCGCCGGAGGCCGTCTCAAGCTCTTCTTCCGCCGCCAGCCAGGCGGCCTCGGCCTCGGCGACCGCTTTGTCGGTTTGCACCCGTTGCTGGTTCAATGCCGTCACCTTGTCGGAACTGTCCTGGTATAGTTTAGGATCGGCCAAGGCCTGGGCAATGCGGGCCTGTTCGGTCTGCAATCTACTTAACTTTTGTTCCGTCGCCTTGACCTGTTTGCGCAGCGGGGCCAGGCGCTGGCGGTTCTGGGCGTTGGCTTTTCTGGCCGCGCGGCGGTCTTTTTCCGAACCCTGGCCGGCGTCCTTGGGCGTTTCGTTGCGCAAGGACATGCGCCGGTATTCGTCGATATCACCGTCCCATGGCGTCACCTGGCCGTCCGCGACCAGCACCAGACGGTCGGTGGTCAATTCCAGCAAATGGCGGTCATGGCTGATCAACAGTACCGCGCCCGAAAAATCGTTCAGGGCCTGAACCAAGGCCTGGCGGGCATCCACGTCCAGATGGTTGGTGGGCTCATCCAAAATCAACAGATGCGGCGCCTTGGCAGTGATCAGGGCCAGGACCAGGCGGGCCCGCTCGCCGCCAGAAAGATGGCGCACCTGGGTCTCCGCCTTATCCTGGATCAGTCCGAAAGTGCCCAAACGGGCGCGCAGCGCGGCTTCCTTCAGATCCGGCAGGATACGTTGCAGATGCGCCACCGGGGTATCCTCGGGCTCCAGGTCCTCGATCAAGTGTTGGGCGAAAAAGCCCGTACGTAGTTTGCCGCTGCGCCTGACCTCGCCCGACATGGCATGCAGCCGCCCTTCAATCAATTTCGCCAGAGTGGATTTGCCATTGCCGTTGCGGCCCAGCAGAGCGATGCGGTCCTTGCCGTCAATGCGCAGTTCGACGCCCTTCAGGATCGGCACGCCAGCCTCGTAACCAACCGCCGCGCGATCCACGTTGACGATGGGGGAGCGCAATTCGTCGGGCTCGGGAAAACGGAAGTTTACCGATGGGTCCACGGCGGCCTCGGCAATGGGTTGCATCCGGGCCAGGGCCTTCAGGCGGCTTTGTGCCTGGCGCGCCTTGTTGGCCTGATAACGAAATCGGTCGACAAAGGCCTGCATATGTTTGCGCGAGGCCTCCTGCCGTACCCGCAGGCGCTCCTGCTGCTCCTGCCGCTCGCGCCGGGTCGCCTCGAACGTGTCATAACCGCCCCGATACAGCGTCAGATCACCTTGATCCACATGCAGAATGGCGGTTACGGCATTGTTCAACAAATCCCGGTCGTGGCTGACCAACAGCACCGTATGGGGATAGCGGCGCAGATAGTCTTCCAGCCAGAGAGTACCTTCGAGATCCAAATAGTTGGTCGGCTCATCAAGTAGCAACAGATCGGGTGCTGCAAACAAAATGGCGGCCAGGGCCACGCGCATGCGCCAGCCGCCGGAAAATTCCGACAGCGGCCTGGCCTGCTCGGCCTCGCTAAAACCCAGGCCGGCTAGGATGGAGGCCGCCCGCGATGGCGCGGAATGTGCCTCTATATCCAGCAGCCGTTGGTGAATTTCACCAATCCGGTCGGGATCGCTCGCCGTCTCCGCCTCCGCCAGCAAGGCGGTGCGTTCGGTATCCGCCTCCAGGACATTGTCCAGCAAAGTCTGTGGGCCGCCCGGCGCTTCTTGCGAGACCATGCCCAGGCGCGCCCGCCGGGCCCGGCGTATAGAGCCGCCATCGCCATGCAAATCGCCGGTAATCAGCTTTAACAAGGTACTTTTGCCGGCGCCATTGCGGCCAACCACGCCGACCTTGTGGCCGGCGGGTATATGGGCCGAGGCATTGGAGAGAATATCCCGCCCGCCAATGCGGTATGTCAGATCGTTGATGTGCAGCATGGGCGCTGTCTAGCACGGTTGCGGGTAAGATGCGAAGCCGATATAAACCGCCCGCAATTACTTTTTTTATGCCCCATCCGAGACAAGGAATATTCACCCTCATGGCCATCCAACGTACCTTTTCGATCATCAAGCCCGATGCCACCCGCCGCAACCTGACTGGTCAGATCACCGCCCGTTTCGAAGACGCCGGCCTGCGCATCGTCGCCTCCAAGCGGCTGTGGATGAGCCGTGGCGAAGCCGAGGGCTTTTATGGCGTGCACAAGGAACGCCCTTTCTTTAACGATCTGTGCAATTTCATGACCTCGGGCCCGGTGGTGGTTCAGGTTCTGGAAGGTGAGGACGCCATCGCCAAGAACCGTGAAGTTATGGGCGCAACGAACCCCGAGGAAGCCGCCGCGGGTACCATCCGCAAAGATTTTGCCGAGAATATCGAGGCTAATTCCGTGCACGGTTCCGACGCGCCCGAGACGGCGGCGGAGGAAATCGCCTACTGGTTCGCCGCGACCGAAATCGTCGGCTAACCCCGTCTATCCATCATGTCCCATACCGAGCCGTTGCGTCCCATAACCGATGCCGAAGTCGCCGCCTATGAACGCGACGGCGCGGTATTGCTTAAAGGACTGTTCGATCTGGAATGGATCGAATTGCTGCGGGATGCGGTCGAGGCGGATAAGAAAACGCCGGGGCCCATGGTGCGTTACAACACGCCACCAGGGGGCGCCGGCGAATTCTTTGTGGATTTTCAGTTATGGCAACGCTGGGAGCAATCCCGGCGTTTCGCCTTTGACGGCCCGGGCGGGGCCATAGCGGCGCGCATGATGGGCGCGACAACCGTCAATTATTACCACGACCATCTGCTGGTGAAGGAGCCCGGCACCCAGGAGCGGACGCCTTGGCACCATGACCAGCCCTACTATCCTGTCGAAGGCTGGATGGTGGGTTCGATCTGGCTACCTCTGGACCCGGTGGCGAAAGAGGTCTGCGTTGAATTTATCCCCGGCTCCCACCGCTGGGACCGTTGGTTCGCACCGCAATTCTTTAAGACGGGTAATCCTGAATTGCAGGTCCAGGACCCGCGTTTCGAAATCATTCCCGATTTCGAGGCCGAGCGCGGCCAACACGAATTACTTTCCTGGGAGCTGGAGGTCGGCGACTGCATCTTCTTCCATGGCTTGGTGGTCCATGGCGCCTCGGGCAATCCATCGCCCCAAGGCCGCCGCCGCGCCTATGCCACGCGCTGGCTGGGTGAGGATACCCGTTATGCGGCGCGTAGCGGGCAGATCTCGCCACCCCTTGAGGGGCATGGCCTGAAACCCGGCGATCCCATGGATTGCGAAATGTTTCCCCGGGTCTGGCCCAGAGCCTGAGATTTAGCTCCCATCACAGAGAATCCGTGCCTGCATGGGCGGATGTTTGTAAGCAAATTATTGCTCCCATCTTCACTGTTAATTAAACGAATTCTGAGATCGTGCATGGGCTGATTTCAAATTGATCAACGTAGTGATGGCCCCGCGCTTTTCGATACCTTGATCCCATATGTGAGAGAGTTTCTGATGTCACTCTGCTTTAGGACATCGATCATTTGTATTGCCCAGGCTGCCGCTCGAACCGCGGCTTTCAGCACATTGCTAATCGCACAGAACGCAATGGCGGACGTGACTTACCCAAAATTTACCGGCACCATTGATATCGACATGCAATACGACGATACCATTGATGGCGATGACGTGGCGCGGAGATTGAACGGCCTTTACACCACGACCGAACCGGAAGTCGCGGTGGAATTCCAGCCCGGCCTGACATTCTTGATGCGGGGTGAATTAGAGTCGCTCGAGGCTGCGGGAAATGGCCTTACATTCGAGGATCAAGGCTTTCACGTCGAGGCGATGAATCTCAGCTACGATAGCGGCCGTTTCCTCTTTTTGGGTGGGAAGTTCTCGCCAATTTTCGGCTTCGCGTCGAAACAGGCCTCAGGGGTCTATGACACGGATTTTACCGCCGACTATCAGATCACCGAGCAAATCGGCCTGCAAGGCGCGATGAAGTTCGACGATTTGCTTGCCGGTGCACATCGCCTAACCCTCAGTACCTTCTTTGTCGATACGACCTATCTCGGCGCGACTGGCGTCGATAGCCATGTGCGAACCAGAAAGTCCGTCGGTGGCGTTGGCAATACCGAGAGCTTAAATTCCTTCACGATTGCGCTTGATGGCGGTGGCTTGGCGGCGGCGCCGGGCTTTAGCTATCATCTGGCCCATCTGCATCGTGCGGCGGGAAGGGGCGATGCAACGGACGAGCGGGCCGTCGCCATCGGTGGCCAGTACCGAACCGGGGTCGGGCCAATTTCACTGACCGGCCTGGCCGAGGCCGTCAGGTTCAGCGATTACGGCGGCGAGCGTGATGTGGACCGTGACTATTTTACCGTTGGCCTGCAATTGGGCTGGGAATCGTTGCATGGAGCGGTCTTCGGAACCAGCCGCCGCACCGACGGCGACAGCGACGACCAAATACTGCAGATTTCGGCAGGCCATGAATTCGACACTGGCATGGCCCTCAATCTTGGTTGGAAGACCTTGGATGAGGGCGGTGAAAACACCAATTCTTTTGGTATATTTCTCACCTATGGCTTGAAGTTTTAACTATAAGCAATTGTTGTATAATATCTATTCCATGCAAAAAAATGCCAGTTTATGGCCTTCCGGATCACGGCAATAGGCAAATTCCGTCTTGCGCGTACCGCGCGGGCCTGGGGCGCCTTCGTCGCTGCCGCCAAGCAACAGTGCCTTGGCATGCATCTGCCCGACCATTTCCTTGCTTGCAACCGGTATGGCGGCCATTGAACCATTGCCAACGGTGGCTTTGTCGCCATTAAACGGTTTGATCACTCCAAGCATGCCGCTGCTCGACTTTGTTCCCCAGATTGTCAGATGGTTACTGTCCACGATGCGAGAGGCGCCAATGTCTTCTAACAGGGCATCGTAGAACGCGCGGGCAGTTTCGATATTGTTGGTGCCCAGCGTTACGTAACCAATCATTCTCTTCCTTTCATTCATGCCCCGTCACAAGGCACGACTTCCTGATCGATGGCGCCAAAGATCGTGTTGCCGTCTTTATCGGGCATTTCAATATGGATATGGTCGCCAAACGACATGAAGGGCGTCTTTGGCGCACCTTCCTGGATGGTTTCCAACATCCGCAATTCGGCCAGACAGGAATAACCGACACCGCCGTCCGCCAGCGCGGAACCATGACCGTCGTCCTGCTTGTTCGATACCGTGCCCGAGCCAATGATCGTGCCGGCGCACAGGGAACGTGTTTTCGCCGCATGGGCAATCAGCGTTGGGAAATCAAAGGTCATATCGACACCCGCGTTGGCGCGGCCGAAGGGTTCTCCATTTAGATCGCAATAGATCGGCAGATGCAGGCGGCAGCCGTCCCAGGCATCGCCCAGTTCATCGGGCGTCACGGCGACGGGCGAAAAGGCGGTAGACGGTTTGCCATGAAAGAAACCAAAACCCTTGCCGAGTTCATCGGGGATTAGGCCACGTAGAGAGACATCGTTGACCAGCATCAGCAATTGGATGTGCTGACCCGCGTCTTCGACGCTAACGCCCATGGGTACATCATCGACGATAACCGCGACCTCTGCCTCGAAATCAATTCCCCAATCCTCGGAGACAGCGGTGATCGGGTCATAGGGCCCTAGAAAACTGTCGGAGCCACCCTGATACATCAACGGATCGCTCCAGAAACTTGCCGGCATCTCGACCCCGCGGGCCCGGCGTACAAGCTCCACATGATTGACATAGGCGCTGCCATCGGCCCACTGATAGGCACGGGGCAGGGGTGAGGCCAGATCGTCGGGGTCCAGATCGAACGCACCCGGCGCCTTGCCCGTCGCCAAATTTTCAGCCACCTCTGCTATTCGAGGCGCCATATTGGACCAATCATCAAGCGCTTCCTGCAAGCTCTGGGCGATGCCATAGGCCGCGACGCCCCGGTCAAGATCATTGCTGACGACGAGCAGTTGGCCATCTCGGCCGGCCTTTAACGATGCCAGTTTCATAAACTCAATCCTTCAAACTATTATTCTTCCCGCAGACGTTCCCGCAGCAGCTCAATGCGGTCATAACCCCAGAAAATTTCACCATCCAGGACGAAGCTGGGAACGCCAAAAACCCCCAGCTTTTCAGTTTCCAGGCGCATTTCGTCATGGCGGCGGCGCCCTTCACCCACCAGGTAACCCGCGAAGCCGGCCGCATTGGCGCCGACCTCGTCCAACACGTTAGTCAGGGCATCGACATCATCGACTTCCAATTCATGGTTCCAAAAGCCGTGGAAGACGCGATCGTTATAGGGGCGGAAAACGCCCTGGTCCTGGGCATACTGCATGCCGATCCCGGCGGGGGATGAATCGTAAATCCGCCGCGGTCCCCGCACGATCAAACCGCGTTTGTTGGCCCAGCGGCGCATATCCATGTAGGCGTATCGCACCTTGCGCCATTCGGTTTCCGTCCGGGTATCGACCGCGCCCAGAAAAGATGGGATATCAAGGGTGAAATGCCGCCATTCGACGCTGACGTCGAACTCATCCTCCAACGCATAGGCCGGATCCTTGGCCAGATAGGCGTACGGACTTTTATAATCGGTGATATGTAAAATCTGTCTCTTGCTCATGGCCCAGCCTAGCACATTTCGGTGCCCAATTGCGTGCCATTACCGTGGTGGCGGATTGATCAGACGTTGTTCCGGCAGCTCGAAATTTTCCAAGGTGACGGCGCCGCCCGCAGCCCGCGCCCGCCCCTCGGCGATCAGGCGCACGGCCAGGGGATAGATCCGATGTTCTTGCTCTAATATTCGGGCCGACAGGCTGTCGGCGGTATCAGCGGCGGCAATGGGCACGGCGGCCTGCACCAGTATTGGGCCTTCATCCATGGCCGGGCGGACGAAATGCACCGTACATCCCGCGATGCGTACGCCAGCTTCCAGCATCCGTTCGTGCACATGCAGGCCCTTGAAGGCGGGCAGCAGGGAGGGATGAATATTAATGACGCGGTCATGCCAGCGCTGGCAGAATTCGGCGCTAAGCAGACGCATGAAACCCGCCAGGCAGATCAATCTCACGCCCGCCGCCGCCAGAACTTCGGTCATGGCGGCATCAAAGGCTTCACGGCTGTCATAGTCGCGATGCTGGAGGACCTGGGTGGGAATGTTCGCCGCCCGCGCAAATTCTAACCCGGCGGCCTTGGGCCGGTTGGATATGACCAACGCGACTTCGGCGGGGAAGTCCGGCTCCTGCATGGCTTCAATCAAAGCGGCCATATTGCTGCCGCGTCCGGAAATCAGAATGGCGACTTTCAGGCGGGCCATGTCAAAACTCCAATCCGTTCAACTCCACCCGCGCGGCGCCTTCGGCCGCTTCGACCGCGCCAATGGTCCAGACGGTTTCGCCCGCCGCCTCAAACTGAGCCGTCGCATCGGCGGCGTCGTTTGCGGCCACGATGGCGATCATGCCGATGCCGCAATTAAACGTCCGGGCCATTTCCATTGCCTCGACCCCGCCGCTTTTGGCCAACCATTTGAACAGCGGCGGCACCGGCCAGGCGCCGCCATCGATACGGGCCAAGGTGTTGTCCGGCAGAATGCGCGGCGGATTCTCAATCAGGCCGCCGCCCGTTATATGGCTCAAGCCCTTGATCAGACCGGCGCGGATGGCGGCCAGGCACGATGGCACATAGATCCTGGTAGGCCGCAGCAATACCTCCGCCAGGGTTTCGTCCGCCGAGAAGGGCGCCGGTGCGCCGTAGTCATGACCCAGATCTTTGACCAGGCGCCGGACCAGGGAAAAGCCATTGGCATGCAGTCCCGTCGAGGCCAGGCCCAGCAGTACGTCGCCGGGCTCGATCGCGGCGGGCTGCAGTATTTTGTCGCGTTCCACCGCGCCAACGGAAAAGCCCGCGAGATCGTAATCGCCATCACTGTACATGCCGGGCATTTCGGCTGTCTCGCCGCCGATCAGGGCGCACCCGGCCTGGCGGCAACCCTCGGCGATGCCGCCGACAATGGCCGTGCCCGCTTCCACCGAAAGCTGGCCGGTAGCGTAGTAATCCAGGAACAATAAAGGTTCGGCCCCTTGGACGACCAGATCATTGACGCACATGGCGACCAGGTCGATGCCCACGTAGTCGTGACAATCGGCGGCGATGGCGACTTTCAACTTGGTACCGACGCCATCGGTGGCGGCCAGCAGCAGGGGATCGTCGTAACCCGCCGCGCGTAAATCAAACAGGCCGGAAAATCCGCCCAGATCGGCGTTCGCGCCCGGGCGCCGGGTGGAGGCGGCCAGCGGCTTGATGGCCTCGACCAGACGGTCGCCGGCATCGATGTCCACGCCAGCATTTTTATAGGTGTAACTGTTGATGACGCCCTCGCTAGGCTATAACTAATGGGTAATTCACTGCCGTGGTGGCTACGGCGAAGATACTGCATCTGGTCAGGCTTGTAATGTGGCATCGTACTTTTCGAATTTTGTTTTTGCTCTGTCTGTGGAGCCCGGGTCTGGCCCTGGCGCAAAGCGGGCCGGCGGGGGCGGTCGTTGCGGGCTCGGATGCGGCGGCTGGCTCTGAGGTCAGTGCTGACATCTTCACGGTGCAAGGCCTGGCGGTGGATGTCACCGCCGAATCGGCCGTGGCCGCGCGCCGGCAGGCCATGCGTGAGGGCCAGCGCCAGGCCTTGAACATACTTTTGCGCCGGATCACCTTGCGCACCGATCATTTATCTTTGCCCGATCCCAGTGACGATGCCATCACGCAGATTGTTGCCACGGTCGAAGTTGCCAAGGAAAAAACCTCGACGATCCGCTATTTGGCGGAATTGACCGTACGCTTTCGCCGCAATGCGGTGCGTGGCTTGTTGCGCGGTGTTGGCATCAGCTTCTCCGAGACCCGCGCCAAACCAATCCTGGTATTGCCGATATTCGAAAAAGGCGCGGTCCTATCCCTGTTCGAGGCTGGTAACGTCTGGCGCGGCGCTTGGCAGCGGTTGGATTTGCCCGCCACCAGTCTGTTGCCATTGCGTCTGCCCATGGGTGATTTGCAGGATATAACCACGCTGACGGCGGCTGCCGCCCTGGCCGGCAAGTCCAAGCAGCTACGTGCCATTGCCCAGCGCCACGGTGTTGAGAAAGTAATGGTGGCCCATGCCGTGCTGCGCATTGATCTGGCCTCGGGCGGGGTGCCTCAGGTGCAGGTCAATCTGCTGCGCTATGGTCCACGGGGTAAAAGCACCGAAGTGCTTGATTATACGGCCAGCGTCAGCGGCGGCCTGGAACAGGCCCTAAAAAACCTGGCGCTGCGGGTTGCCGTGGATCAGGAAGAACAGTGGAAACGGCGAACCCAATTGACTTTTGGTGCGGACACCTCCCTCAGCGCGCTGGTGCCGCTCTCCGGCTTGGCGGATTGGCTGACGGTACGTCAGCGGCTGGGTGCATCGGCCATGGTACGGTCGATAAAACTACAGGGTATTTCGCGCCAGGATGCCCAGGTCGTGATCGACTATCTTGGCGATACCGATAGTCTGGTGGTGTCGCTGGCTCAGCGTGATCTGGATCTTGCGCTGATCGACGGTTTTTGGATGTTGCGGCTGGCCAAGGACAAAGCGCAATGACCCTGCCCAACATGATATCCCTGGCCCGGCTGCTGTCAGTACCCTTCACGGTCTGGCTGATCATGATTGATCAATGGCGCATGGCACTGGTGATCTTCTGCCTTGCCGGGTTGTCAGATGCGGTGGATGGATTTCTGGCCAAGCGTTTCGGCATGGAGTCCAGACTGGGGCAATATCTTGATCCGATCGCTGATAAGACGCTGCTGGTCAGTATTTTTATTGTCCTTGGAGTGCAGCAGCATTTACCCCTATGGCTTGTCATCCTGGTGGTATCCCGGGATATCCTGATCGTTGGCGGCCTGTTCCTGTTATTCATTTTTGATCAGCCCTACGAGCCAAGGCCGTTTCTGTTATCAAAGATCAATACTGCGGCGCAGATAATTTTGGCCGCCACGGTGATCGCGACCATGGCATTTGCACTCGATCCATCGGCGGTCTATGTCCATCTACTGATTTTGACGGCGGCGGTGACGACGGTGGTCTCGGGGACCGAATATTTGATTGATTGGTGGCGGCGCATGAACAAGTTGGAGCATACCAAATTATGACCGCACAGCTGCAGGCACGGTATTGGCTTTTGGCCTTGGCCGTTTTGCTTGTCCTGATCTGGTTGTTGAGTTCGATTTTGCTGCCTTTCGTGGCCGGCATGGCGGTGGCTTATTTCCTCGATCCGCCAACCGACAAGTTGGAGGAGAGGGGCCTATCCAGGGGCCTGTCGGCAACCATTGTCGTGGTGGTCTTCTTTGTCCTGGTGGTGTTGGCCGCCTTGTTGCTGGTGCCGATCCTGCAATCGCAAATCGCCGGTTTCGCCGAGCGTCTGCCAGGCTACATCGCCGGTTTGCGCGATACCGCCCTGCCTTTGGTGATTGATCTCGGCACCCGCATCGGTATTGATGTCGGCGCCTCGGCCGGCGATGCCCTGAAGGAGATCGCCGCCGATGCCGTTGGTTTCGGCATTTCACTGTTGCGCCAAGCCTGGAGCGGTGGCTTGGCGATCTTTAACATCCTGTCACTGTTGGTCATTACGCCCGTCGTGGCATTTTATCTGCTGCGCGATTTTGACCATATGATCGCGGCGCTGAATGATTGGCTGCCCCGCGAGCACGCCGGAACGGTCCGCGGGCTGCTTTCCGATATCGATGACGTGATGGCCGGGTTTATTCGCGGCCAAGGCACGGTGTGTCTGATTTTGGCCAGCTTCTATGGTCTGTCGCTGACCCTTGCCGGACTGGAATTCGGCCTGATCATTGGTTTGTTTAGTGGCTTGGTCTCGTTCGTGCCGTTTGTCGGCGCATTGCTGGGCCTGATCCTGTCCATGTTGACGGCGTTGACCCAGTTTCTGCCCGAGGGCGATTTTCTGCATATCGTCATCATCGCGGCGATCTTCGCGGTCGGGCAGGTGATGGAGGGCTATGTCCTGACGCCACGGCTGTTGGGCAACCGAATTGGACTGCATCCGGTTTGGGTGATGTTCGCATTGTTGGCGGGCGGCGCCCTGTTCGGTTTTGTCGGCGTGCTGATTTCCGTACCGGCCGCTGCCGCGATCGGCGTCATGGTGCGGTTTGGCCATGACCGCTATATGGGCAGCCGGCTTTATCTTGGTGCTGATGGACGGCCGCCTGATGGACCCGCGCCATGAGCGCCACAATAAGCGCAACGGGGCAAATGACCCTGGATCTACCCGTACGTACGGCGCGGCAAAGCGCGGATTTTCTGGTCACGGACAGTAACGCCGATGCCGTTGCCTGGCTTGACCAATGGCCCAATTGGCCTGCGCCCGCGCTCTGTCTGTACGGCCCGCCTGGCAGTGGTAAAAGCCATCTGCTGCATCTTTGGTGCGAACGGGCGAAAGGGCGGCGGATCACGCCCGAACAACTGGATACCGCCACGGTGCCGGATTTGGCCGCCGGCGGTGCCGTGGCGCTTGACGGCGCGGATAGCGCCGCCATGGCGGCGCCTTTGCTGCATCTTTACAATCTATTGGCCGAGCAGGGAGGGCATTTATTGCTCGCCGCCCGCACGCCGCCCAAACAATGGCAGGTGCCGTTGGCGGATTTGCGCTCCCGCCTTTTGGCAGCACCCGCCGTGGGGATACATCCACCCGACGACCAATTGCTTGCCGCGGTCATGGCCAAAATGTTCGCCGACCGTCAGGTGCGTGTCGGTGATGATGTGCTATCCTACCTGATGGCCCGGATCGAGCGGTCCTTTGCCGCCGCTGAAGACGCCGTGGCGCGCCTGGATCAGGCGTCATTGTCGGGACAACGGCCCATCACCGTGCCCTTGGCACGCGCCGCAATCGCCGATGATCAGGCCGGGCTGGATTAGATAGTTTCAGAATTCGAGGAGGTGACATCATGAAATTGGGAATTGCTGGGAAGGCCGCCATCGTCTGTGCCGCTTCAAAAGGTTTAGGCAAGGGCTGTGCGCTTGCCTTGGCGCAGGAGGGTGTGGCGGTCACCATTTCGGCCCGTGGCGAAGAAGCCCTGGCGGCCACGGCCGAGGAAATCCGTTCAGAAACCGGCGTAACGGTCCGGGCGGTGGTCTGCGATGTCACGACCTCTTTGGGCCGCTCGGAAATACTGGCGGCCTGTCCCCAACCCGACATTTTGATCAACAACGCGGGCGGCCCGCCAGCCGGTGACTTTCGCGACTTCACCATGGAAGATTGGCAACGGGCGGTGAACGCCAACATGTTGAGCCCCATCGAGATGATCAAAGCCACGGTGGATGGCATGCTGGAACGCGGCTTTGGCCGGATCGTTAACATTACCTCTTCCTCCGTGCGTTCGCCGATTGACGAATTGTGCCTCTCCAACGGTGCTCGTTGCGGCCTGACCGGCTTTGTCGCCGGTTTGTCGCGCAAAACCATTCGGCGCAACGTCACCATTAACAATTTATTGCCTGGTCCGTTCGATACTGACCGTCTGCGCGGCAATATCGCGCATCGGGCCGAAGCGGCAGGCAAGGAAATCGCCGAGATGCGGGAGATTTCGGCGGCTAACAATCCAGCCGGCCGATTTGGCACGGTTGAGGAGTTCGGTGCGACCTGTGCCTTTATGTGCAGTGTTCATACGGGCTATATGACTGGACAGCAGATCATGATGGATGGTGGCGCATTTTCAGGCACCATGTAGCGCGCCACATGGTCTAATGAAGGAGACGGAACATGGGGAAATGGCGGTTAGGAACAGCGGTTTTGCTCGGTGCTTTGTTGGCACTGGGGTCGGCCGCGTTTGCGGCGGTTGGTTCTAACAATGGCGCCTTGGGAACCTGGGCGACGGAGGGGGGCAAATCGCACGTCGAAATCGCACCCTGTGGCGAAAAGCTTTGCGGCCGCATTATCTGGTTGAAGGAACCCATGGATGATGACGGCATGCCCAAACATGACGCCAATAACCCTGATACTCAGTTGCAAACCCGCCCCATCATCGGTCTGCCCCTATTGGCCAATTTCATCGCCAGTACGGAAGCCAATGTTTGGGACGACGGCACCATCTATAATCCGGAAGATGGCGAAACCTATTCCTGCACCATGACCCTTTTGGATAATGCTACCTTGAAGGTGCGGGGTTATGTGGGTTTACCGTTGTTCGGCAAGACACAGGTTTGGACACGGGTAAACTGAACCTGGTCCTGGTTTTCTGGAGGAGCAAGCAGTGGCGCAGACGGAACGAATTGACGGCCAGGCGGCCGTGGCGCCCGCCGAACCGACGGAGCCGGGAAAACGCTATATCAATCGCGAACTTTCCTGGTTGGCGTTTAATCAACGCGTTATGGAAGAGGCGCGCAATCCCGCCCATCCGCTTTTGGAACGGCTGCGTTTTCTCTCCATTTCAGCCACCAACCTGGATGAATTTTATATGGTCCGCGTGGCCGGGCTACATGGCCAGGTGCGTGCCGGCATCGATCAGGTTAGTGATGATGGTCGCACGCCGGCGCAGCAACTCGCCGCCATCAATGATCTGGCGGGGCAGATCATGGCCGAACAGGGCCGCTACTGGATTGAATTGGTTGGCGAATTACAAACGGCCGGGATTGCCCTTGCGGCACCCGATGACTTGTCCGAGGCTGAACGCGATTTCCTGGCGGTACATTTTTTGCAACGGATTTTTCCCGTGCTCACCCCCCTGGCGATTGATCCCGCGCATCCGTTTCCGTTTATCCAAAATCTTGGTTTTGCCATGGTTTTGCAATTGCGCCGGGATAGCGATGATACCTTCATGAACGCCCTGGTGCCCCTGCCGCAAATGGTCGAGCGCTTCATACGACTGCCGGGCGAGGCGATCCGTTTCATCAGTTTGGAGAATCTGATCGGTCTGTTCTTGGATCAACTCTTTCCAGGTTACACCACCGAGGGACGCGGCCTGTTCCGGGTCATCCGCGACAGCGATATCGAGGTTGAGGAAGAGGCCGAGGATCTGGTCCGGTTCTTCCAAACCGCCCTGAAACGGCGGCGTCGGGGCAGCGTCATCAGCCTATGGGTGGACGCTGCCATGCCTGATGATTTGCGCCGTTTCGTGGCCCGCAACCTTGCCGTCAGCCAACGCGAGGTGATGGCGGTCGATGGCGCGTTGGGCCTTGCCGACATCAATCAGTTGATTGTCGATGACCGCCCCGATCTAAAGTTCGAACCGTATAATCCGCGTTTTCCCGAACGCATCCGCGAATTGGGCGGTGATTGCTTTGCCGCCATTCGGGCGAAGGACATTTTGGTTCATCATCCCTATGAAAGCTTCGACGTGGTTGCGCAATTTTTGAGCCAGGCCGCCGACGACCCCGACGTCATCGCCATCAAGCAGACCCTGTACCGTACCTCCGACGATTCGCCCATCGTCAAGGCCTTGGTCGCCGCCGCCGAAAGCGGCAAATCCGTAACCGCCCTGGTCGAATTGAAAGCCCGCTTCGACGAGGAAGCCAATATCAAATGGGCCCGTGATCTGGAACGTGCCGGCGTGCATGTGGTCTATGGTTTCATGGACCTGAAAACCCATGCCAAGGTCTCCTATGTGGCCCGGCGCGAGGGCGATGAACTATTGACCTATGTGCATTTCGGCACTGGCAATTATCATCCCGTGACGGCGAAATCGTATACGGACCTGTCATTT
Organism: Rhodospirillaceae bacterium; assembly: GCA_018701215.1. Lineage (GTDB taxonomy): Bacteria > Pseudomonadota > Alphaproteobacteria. The sequence goes on along the minus strand of JABIWH010000011.1, from coordinate 137,879 downwards.
TTTACCGCCGATCCGGATCTTGGTGCCGATGCCGCGCGGCTGTTCAATTATCTGACCGGCTATGCCCAGCCGGAATATTTCGACCGGTTGATGGTGTCTCCGTTTGGCATGCGGGATTCTATCCTGTCGTTGATCGAACAGGAGGTCGGCCACGTCAAGGCAGGACGGCCCGGCGCGATCTGGGCCAAATTGAATTCCTTGGTTGATAGCCAGATTATTGACGCCCTTTATGCGGCCTCCAATGCGGGCGTCGAAATCGACTTGGTGGTGCGCGGCATTTGCTGCCTGCGGCCCGGAGTGCCGGGCATGTCCGAGCATATCAAAGTAAAGTCTATCGTAGGCCGCTTTCTGGAGCATTGCAGGATCGCCTGTTTTGGCAATGGCCATGGCCTGCCGTCGGTCGAGGCAAAGATATATATCTCGTCCGCTGATTGGATGCCGCGGAACTTTGACCGCCGGGTTGAAACCATGGTGCCGATTGAAAATCCCACGGTGCACGAACAGATCATGGATCAGATCATGGTGGCGAACTACAACGACCGCGATCAAAGTTGGGTATTGCATTCCGATGACCATTACGAACGCGTGACGGCGGAGGGCGAGGAATTCTCGGCACACCGCTATTTCATGACCAACCCGTCTCTGTCCGGCCGAGGCAGCGCCTTGCAGGCCGGTAAGTCGGCTTTGCATTTGACCCTGGAACGCGAATAGCCCGGAACAAGACCTTGCACGTCAGATCCATGATGAAAGACCGCCTGGCGGTTATCGACGTCGGCTCGAACTCCGTTCGCATGGTGGTCTATCCCTCGACCGCCCTGGCGTCACCACCATTGTTCAATGAAAAGGCCATGTGCGGCCTGGGCCGGGGCCAGACACCGGGCGGAGCGCTGGCGGAAGAGGCCATGGACCGGGCCACGGACACCATCGCCCGATTTGCCCATGTGGCCACCGCCATGGGGGTCGGTGTGATTGACGCCGCCGCGACCGCCGCCGTGCGCGAAGCGTCCAATCGAGACGAATTTCTGCGCCGGATACAAGCGGAAGCCGGGATAGCGGTGCGTATCCTGAGCGGCAAGGAAGAGGCGCGCTTGTCGGCCCGTGGTGTTCTGGCCGCCTCTCCGGGCGCCAGCGGCTTGGTTGGAGATCTGGGTGGCGGCAGTCTGGAGTTGAGCCAACTGGACCCTAGCCAACACGACGGTCTGGCGCAAAGTGTCAGCCTGGCATTGGGGACCCTGCGTCTGGCGTCCGCCAATGGCCGTGATGGCGTCCTTTTGGACCAGCATATTGATGCCGCCCTGGCGGATGTCGAATGGCTGGATCAGATCAGGGACGGCGATCTGTATATCGTCGGTGGGGCGTGGCGCAGCCTTGGCCGCCTGGAAATGGCGCGAAACCGCTATCCGTTACGGGTTTTGCATGGCTATGCCTTGCCCGCGGCGCGGATCGCCTCCATGTGCCAGCTGTTTGCCGGCCTTTCGCTGGAGAGCCTGCAAAGGATTGAGGCGGCGCCAAAGGACCGTCTTGATACCCTGTCTCTGGCGGCTCGGATCTTGGGCCGCCTGCTCACGCGCTGTGGCGCAAAGCGGGTTGTATTTTCGGCTCATGGCTTGCGGGAAGGGATGTTGCTGGAGCATCTATCGCCGGAACAGGCGTCCGTTGATCCCTTACTTGCGTCCTGCCGCCTGACCGCTCTGGCTGCGACACGGGATGCCGAGAACGGCCTGGGCCACGGGCACGGAGACGGCGCCAAGCTGACTGATTGGCTGGCGCCGTTGTTTTCCAGTGAAAGCAGGGATGAGGGCCGTATGCGTCTGGCCGCGGGTTTGCTCAGCGATATTGGCTGGCGTATTCATCCCGACGAACGCCCCGATCATGCCATGGCCGATGTCCTGCGCGCACCCTTGATTGGACTGGATCATACCCAGCGTATCAAATTGGCGCTCGCCATTCGCTTCCGCTACACCCACAAGCGCAACAGCCGTTGGGTTGACCGCTACAGACATTTGATCGAGGACGAGGGCGGGATCTGGTCACGCCAGGTTGGTCAGGCACTGCGTCTGGCGCACACCCTGTCCGGCGGGGTCATGGAGCTATTGGCGCAGTACCGTCTGAGCCTGGATGAGGGCTATGTCACTTTGCATTGCCGGCCGGGAACCGCACATTTAGTCGGCGAAGCCGCGAACAAGCGCCTTAGCGCAATGGCCCGCAGTTTCGAGCTGCAAAGCCGCATTTTGACGGACTAACGCATGTTTTGAAGAAACATGCTTTAAGGGGTAGGGATCAACTCCACCCGCTTGCCCTTGGCGGTCATGGCCAGGCGGCCATGTTTCAGATCCAGGGCATCGTTGCCAAAAATTTCCCGCCGCCAGCCGCGCAACGCCGCCACGTCCGCATCGTCGTCAGCGGCAATACGTTCCAGGTCAGAAACCGTGGCAACCAGTTTTTGCGCCACGTCGTTGGCTTCGCATTTGGTTTTCAGCAGTACTTTCAGCAGATCAACCAAGGGGCCCAGGCCGCGCGGCAAAATGATTTGTGCCGCCGGTTTGGGCACCTCGTCCCTGGGCAGGTTCTGCCCTCGATGCACCGCCGCCAGTATTTCCTCTCCCGCCGGCCCCTCCGCCAGACCCTTGGAGACGGCGCGCAGGCGGGCTAGGGTTTCAACCCTTTCCGGCATTTCAGCGGCGATTTCCTGGATTGCCTCGTCCTTTAGGATATGGCCGCGGGGCATGTTGCGCCGTTGTGCTTCGCGCTCGCGCCAGGCCGCGATTTCCTTTGCCACACCAAGGTATTGTGGATTACGGCTGCGGATTTTCAGGCGCCGCCAGACATCCTCGGGCGATTGGATATAGGTCGCGGTATTGGTCAGCACGGCCATTTCCTCGGCCAGCCAATGGGCGCGGTCCGATTCTTCCAACTGCCGGCATAAGGCCTCGTAAACCGAAAGCAAATGCGTCACATCGTCCAAGGCATAGCCGATCTGCTTGTCGCTTAACGGACGCCGGCTCCAATCCGTGAAACGGGAGCCCTTATCGACGCGGGCTCCGGCCAGTTTTTCCACCAAACGGTCATAGCCCACCGAATCGCCAAAGCCGCAAACCATGGCCGCGATTTGTGTGTCGAACATGGGCGAGGGAACCACGTCATTTTGCTGGACGAAGATTTCCACGTCCTGACGGGCGGCATGAAACACCTTGATGACATTCTGATTGGCCAGCAACTCGGCCAAGGGTGAAAGGTCGAGACCCTCGGCCAGCGGATCAACCGCGCGGGCGATATCATGATTGGCTAATTGCACCAGACACAGGCGTGGCCAATAGGTTCGATCACGGATGAACTCCGTATCGATTGTAATATAGGGTGAGGCGGACAATTGGCTGCAAAATGCGGCCAATGTCTCGCTATCATCGATTAATTCGGCAATACGCTGGGGTGACATGATGAGAGCTATACACAATTTATGACCCGCCGTCGCCCCTGCTGTTTTCAGGCGTCGAATTTTGGCTTAAAAGCGGCGCTAGCGACTTGACAGGGCGGCACGTTCCGTGCGGTTTAACGCCGCCGCCCGAAGTAAAAAGCCAAAGCTGTACTGGGCATTCGTAAAAGACCATTCCAAGGATCGTCGACATGCATATTTATCGTAGCCATACCTGTGGCGCCCTTCGTACCGCGGATGTGGGGCAGACAGCCCGAATTTCCGGCTGGGTGCACCGAAAGCGGGACCATGGAGGCCTGTTGTTCATCGATCTGCGGGATAATTACGGCGTTACCCAGTGCGTCATCGAGCCTGACAGCGTACATTTCGCGGCCGCCGAGGCGGCCCGCCCCGAATGCGTTCTGCGCATCGACGGCGAGGTCATTGCCCGCGACGACGAGACCATCAACACGGAGCTACCCACGGGGGAGGTCGAAATCCGGATCGCCGATCTGGAGTTGCTTTCGGCGGCGGAAGAGCTGCCCCTGCAGGTCTTTGGCGACCAGATCTATCCGGAGGAAACCCGCCTGCGCTATCGCTTCCTGGATCTGCGCCGCCCGGTCATGCATGACAATATCCTGCTGCGTAGCAAGATCATTTCGTCAATCCGCCGGCGTATGGAGGCGCAGGGCTTTATCGATTTTCAAACCCCGATCCTGACCGCCTCCTCACCTGAAGGCGCCCGTGATTTCCTGGTCCCCTCGCGTCTGCATCCGGGTCAGTTCTATGCCCTGCCGCAGGCCCCGCAGCAGTTCAAGCAATTGGCCATGATCGCCGGCTTTGATCGCTATTATCAGATCGCGCCCTGCTTCCGCGACGAGGACGCCCGCGCCGACCGTAGTCCGGGCGAGTTCTACCAACTCGATCTGGAAATGAGTTTCGTGGAACAGGAAGACGTCTTCCAGGCGGTGGAACCCGTCATGCATGGCGTGTTCGAGGAATTCGCCAATGGCGGCGAGGTCACGCCCATGCCGTTTCCGCGCATACCGTACGCCGAAGCGATGCTGAAATACGGCTGCGACAAACCGGATTTGCGGATCCCGACGGAAATCGCCGATGTCTCGGAAATCTTCGAGGGCTCCGATTTTCAGCTGTTTGCAAAAATGGTCGCGGGCGGCGGCGTCGTGCGCGCCATTCCGGCCCCGGGCGCAGCATCGAAAGCGCGCAGTTTCTTTGACAAGATGAATGATTGGGCCCGAGAGGAAGGTGCCGCCGGCATGGGCTGGATCAGCTTCGCGGATGGGGCCGGCAAGGGCCCCATCGCCAACCGCCTGGACGACGACCGCATGGCGAAGCTAAAGGCACTGACGGGCACTGGTGATGGCGATGGCCTGTTTTTCGCCGCCGGCAAGGAGGCGGAGGCCGCGGCCCTGGCCGGGCAGGCGCGTCTGAAGGTCGGCCGCGACCTGGAGATCGTCGAGCCGAACGCCTTCCGGTTCTGCTGGATCGTCGATTACCCCATGTATGAATGGAGCGAGACCGAGCAGAAACTGGACTTCTCGCACAATCCATTTTCCATGCCGCAAGGTGGCCTGGAGGCACTAAACGGTGAGGAGCCGTTGGATGTCCTTGGCTATCAGTACGATATTGTCTGTAACGGCGACGAGTTGGCTTCTGGCGCTATTCGGAATCATTTGCCGGACATCATGTACCGGGCTTTTGAAATCGCCGGCTATGGCGCCGACGAGGTCGAGAATCGCTTTGGCGGTATGCTCAGCGCGCTGAAATTCGGCGCCCCGCCCCATGGCGGCATCGCGCCGGGCATTGACCGCATGGTCATGTTGCTGGCCAACGAGCCGAACATCCGTGAAGTCATCATGTTCCCCATGAACCAACAGGCTCAGGACCTGATGATGGGCGCCCCGGCGCCGGCGGACAGTAAACATCTGCGCGAGTTGCATATTCGTACGGTGATGCCGGAGGCGCCGAAACCAGTAGTGCCGGAGACAGCGAAACCGGCGCAAGAATAAGTCCTCGGATTAATAATCCGGGCTCAATCTTGAAAGTTGCTCCGAGGTCGCCTTCAGGCGTTCGGCCAGGATCAAGGTCAGATTGAACAGAACCTTGTTGGCGATCGCCGGTTCGGTTCGCATGTTCTTTTTCAAGCTCTCCTGCGTCAGCACAAGGACCTCGGCATCCTGGGTCACCACCATGTCTGCGGTACGCGGCGTGGCGGCCAGATAGGCGATCTCGCCGATCACCGCGCCTTTGTCGAAATGCGCCAGCACTAAACCGCGGCGGTTACGAATTTCCGCATTGCCCGACAATAGTACAAAGGCCTCGTCGCTGATATCGCCGGCCTTGGCCAGGCGGTCGCCGCCGCGCAAGACCAGGGTAGTGGAATTCTTTAGGAATCGCTGTGCTTCGTCATAGCTCAGGCTGTCGAACAGCGGCACGCCGTTTAGAGGGTTTTGATGTAGCTGCCGGGTCAGGTATTGCCAAAGATTTTGCTCGTCCCGCAACGCCTTGACCGGACGGCTTGCAGCCTCGGGGAATTTGCCGCCGAACCAGCGCACAATGGTCGGGTCGGGCTTTTTCAACAATGCCAAAGGGGCGAAAGGCGAATTGATCGACTGCAAATGCTGGACATCGTCCATCACCAGGACCATCGGCACTTGCAGGCCCTCGTCGACCTCAAGGTACTTGCCGCTGTAGCTGCGATAGCCGATTTTCTCGTACAGTCCTACCAGGGCCGGCGGGCAGTAGGTGAAATCGAAATGGGCGCCAGCGCTGCGTGCGAGTTTGAAGGCGGCTGCTGTCATCAGGGCCGGTGCCTGACTGCCGCGCCAGCGCTCACCGATCACCATATGGTCGCTGAAGGAGAGGTATTCCGGCCCGAAATCGGCAAAGGCATCAAGGCCGTAGATCGAAGTCATCTCCGGGCTTGGCGCGATCATGTCCGATGTATAGAGGCGCAGGCAGCCGGCCACGGCGCCGTTGGATGTCAAAAAAAGATGCCGCGCCGCCTTGTCCCGTGCGGCATGGTCAAGCCGCTGCTGGCCATAGCTTGATACAGGACAGATGCCCAGTTCATCGACCATCACCTGATTGCGGAATTTCAAGACTTGCCGGCGCTGTTCGGTGTTGGCGGCCTCATGCACCTGCAGGCGATTATTGATCGCCTTTTTGTTGCCAGGTTTGGTCGCCGGTTTGCTTGCCAATTTCGCCATGGGGGCAGCATAGGCGATTGACCTAAACGAGGTATTAATTGCCCGAAGGCATTGAAAAATCAGGAAAAAAGCGGGCGCGGCGGAAGGCCGCGCCCGAGTCATAACAGGGAGGACTATACGCTACGCTACAAGACAACCGTTGGGCCCAAAGGCCAGACCCGAATACCGCAATCCAACTACAGCCCGCTAGCTACAACCTGATGTGCCCCCGCAAGTGTCGCATTTCATGCAGGTGCCGTTGCGCAATAAGGTGAAATTGCCGCACTCGCCGCAAGCATCGCCCTCATAACCCTTCATGCGGGCTTCACGGATGCGGTCCAGGCGTTGATCGACTTCATCGCGAACTTGTGGGCTGACGGCGACCGCGACCGCCGCGCCATTGCCTGCCGACGCCATGGCAATGCTGCCGCCACTTTCGCTATCGCCACCGGCCTGGCCAGCATTCTTCCCACCCGTGAGGACCAGAAGATTACGGCCCCGGACATAGCCATGTGAGGCGACGCTGTGGGCCGCAACCAGATTTTCCTGCTCCGTATCGGCTTCGGCTTCCGCCTGTGTCAGGCCAGAGCCCAGGGTGTCGGGACGCAGATCCTCCGGGTCCACATGGGCCAATTCATTGCGGCCCAGATAGGAAATCGCCAGTTCCCGGAACAGATAGTCCAGCACGGATGTGGACATTTTGATGACATCATTGCCTTCCACCATGCCGTTCGGCTCGAAGCGCGTGAAGGTAAATGCATCAACATAATTGTCCAGCGGCACGCCATGTTGCAGGCCCAGGGAAATGGCAATGGCGAAACTGTCCATCAACGAACGGAAGGCGGAACCTTCCTTGTGCATATCGATGAAGATTTCGCCCAGGGAGCCGTCTTCGTACTCGCCCGTGCGCAGATAAACCTTGTGGCCGCCAACCACTGCTTTTTGCGTATAGCCCTTGCGCCGTTGCGGCAGTTTGCGCCGCTCGGCAATGATCCGCTCGACCACGCGCTCGGCCACCACGCGGGGCTCGAGCCGATTCTCGGCGGCCGGCGCCATGCTTTCCGTGGCCTCATCGTCATCGCTGATATCGTCGAACAGGGCCGAAGACAGCGGTTGCGATAGCTTCGAGCCGTCCCGGTACAAAGCATTCGCTTTCAGGCCAAGGCGCCAGGAGTCCCGGTAGGCGGCTTTGCAGTCTTCAACCGAGGCAGAATTCGGCATATTTATGGTCTTCGAAATGGCGCCCGAGATAAACGGCTGGGATGCTGCCATCATGCGGATGTGACTGTCCACGGACAAATAGCGCTTGCCGATGCGTCCACAAGGATTGGCGCAATCAAATACCGATAGATCTTCATTCCGCATGCCCGGCGCGCCTTCCAGCGTCATGGCGCCACAGCAATGGATATTCGCGGCATCAATTTGCTCGTCCGAGAAACCCAGTGCCGCCAACATGGAGAAAGACAAATCGTTCAGCTGATCGTCACTGAAGCCCAGGGTGTCGCGGCAGAATTCCTCGCCTAGGGTATATTTGTTAAAGACAAAGCGGATATCGAAGGCGCTTTCCAGGGCGCCCTCGACCTTATCTATTTCGCTGACGCCAAAGCCTTTGGCGGCGAGGCTTTCGTGGTTCAGGCCTTCCGCCCCCTGCAAGGTGGCGTGGCCGACCGCGTAGTTGATGATCGCGGTGATCTGGCTGTCATCATAGCCCAAGGTCCGCAGCGCGGTCGGGACCATACGGTTGATGATCTTGAAATAGCCGCCGCCCGCCAGTTTCTTGAACTTGACCAAGGCAAAATCCGGCTCGATCCCGGTGGTGTCGCAATCCATCACCAAGCCAATGGTGCCCGTGGGCGCGATTACCGTGGCCTGGGCATTGCGGTAGCCATATTTCTCGCCCAGCTCCAAGGCTTGATCCCAGGCGTCGGCGGCAGCTTGGGCCAGGGGCGCATCGGGGCAATCGGCCGCGGTCAGGGGCACGGGGGCAACTTCCAGATCATCATAACCCTTGCGCGCACCCATGGCGGCGCGGCGATGATTGGCGATCACCCGCAGCATATGCGGTGCGTTCTCCTCATAGCGTGCGAAGGCACCCATTTCCTTGGCCATCTCGGCCGAGGTGGCATAGGCCGTGCCCGTCATCAGGGCCGTGATCGCGGCGCAGAGAGAGCGGCCTTCCTCACTGTCATAGGACAAGCCCTTGGCCATCAACAAGCCGCCGATATTGGCAAAGCCCAGGCCCAAGGTGCGGTAATCGTAGGACAGCTGTGCGATCTCGCGGGAAGGGAACTGCGCCATCAAGACAGAGATTTCCAGCACGATGGTCCACAGCCGCGAGGCGTGACGGAAGCCGGCCACATCAAAGCTGCCGTCCTCGTTCAGGAAGTTCATCAGATTGATGGAGGCCAGGTTGCAGGCGGTATCGTCGAGGAACATGTACTCCGAGCAGGGGTTGGATGCCCTGATCTCGCCGCCCTCGGGGCAGGTATGCCATTCGTTGATTGTGGAATGGTATTGCAGGCCCGGATCGGCGCTGGCCCAGGCGGCATTACCAATCGCTTCCCAAAGCTCCTGCGCCTTGATGGTTTCCTGCACTTTGCCATCCGTGCGCCGGATCAGAGGCCAATCGCTATCATCCTCGACCGCACGCAGGAAATCGTTGGTGACACGGACGGAGTTGTTGGAATTCTGGCCGGATACGGTCAGATAGGCATCGGAATCCCAGTCGGTGTCAAAGGTGGGGAATTCGATTTCAGTATATCCCTGACGGGCAAAATCGATAGTACGGCGGACATAGCTTTCCGGGATCATGGCTTGGCGGGCGCCACGCAGGGCAGTCTTCAGGGCCGGGTTGCGGGCCGGATCGAACCTGCCGTCATGCTCGGCGCCGTCTTTATCGATGCCAGGCTCGTTCTCGCCGGCGCCGATGGCGCAGGCCGCGATGACGGCCTGTAGATTTTTCGCGGTGACGCGGGAGCCGGCGACCAGGGCCGCGACCTTTTGCTCTTCCAGGGCCTTCCAGTTGACGTAATCGATAATATCCGGGTGATCGGCATCGACCACGACCATCTTGGCGGCGCGCCGCGTGGTGCCGCCTGATTTAATGGCGCCCGCCGCCCGGTCGCCGATTTTCAGGAAGCTCATTAGTCCCGACGACTTGCCGCCCCCTGACAAACCTTCGTTTTCGCCGCGGATATAGGAGAAGTTGGAGCCTGTGCCCGAGCCGTACTTAAACAGGCGCGCTTCGCGCACCCACAAATCCATGATGCCGCCTTCGTTGACCAGGTCATCGGCCACGGACTGGATAAAGCAGGCGTGCGGCTGCGGCCGCTCGTAGGCGGAGGTTGCCGCCTGCAGTTCGCCGTTTTTATGATCAACGAAAAAATGCCCCTGGCTAGGACCGTCGATGCCATAGGCCCAATGCATGCCGGTATTGAACCATTGCGGCGAATTCGGCGCGGCCATCTGTTTGGCCAGCATGAAACTCAATTCGTCGCAAAAGGCGATGGCGTCTTCTTCCGTATCGAAATAACCGCCTTTCCAACCCCAATAGGTCCAGGTTCGGGCCAGACGGTCAAAAACCTGCCGCGCCTTGGTTTCATGATCATCACGCTGGTTCTCGGGCAGGGCGGCCAGGGCCTCTTCATCCACCTCTTCCCGCCACAGCCAGATCGGCACGTCGTCCTCGTGCACCCGCTTGCGGGCGGCGGGGATGCCGGCCTTGCGGAAGTACTTTTGAGCCAGAATATCACAGGCGACCTGGGACCATTCCGCCGGCACTTCGATACCGTCGAGTTTAAATACGACCGAGCCGTCAGGATTTCTAATTTCACTGCTCGCCGTGCGGAATTCGATATTCGCGTATGGAGATTGACCTTGTTCCGTAAAGCGTCGTGAAATTCGCATCTGCCCCTCTTGCCCCTCATTTTTTGGTTTGTTGGTCCCGCCGAGAACCCTTAATGAAAATGGTACATATTGTGTCCGACAACGGGAGGCACACCATATATAGCGGTGCAACCAGGGTCAAGCGGTTAAAGTGGTTGTGGATAAATATTTGCCGGGCCGCGGTCCGATGTGGCGTAAACGCCGTCTCTGGCTTCATTCGCAAGCAAAATCAATTCGTTAACAAGCTGATTTGCGGGCGCCGACTCGATCATATGGTAATCAGTATCTGGTGATTACGGCAACTGTTTTTAGTGTTTGCCGCTGAAATGTACCCAAGATCTAGCACCTGTGGATAACTTACAGGCTGAATGGTACTGGACCCGACGCCCCGGCAATGCAATAGTCCGGCGCGGATTGGTGTGAGATTTAGGTGGTAAGTTATGGGCGCGACTGTTGGCACACGATTGATGACCTGGTGGAAGGGCGCGGAAGTCGGCAAGGACAGCTTCGGCAACCGCTATTTCACGGAGAAGTCTGGCGGGAATCGGCGCTGGGTGATCTATGAGGGCAGTCCCGAGGCCTCCAAGGTGCCGGCGGAATGGCATGCCTGGCTGCACCATACCTGCGAGGAACCGCCCCTGGGTGCGCGGCCTGAAATTCCGTGGGAAAAGCCGCATTTGGCCAACCAGACTGGCACCTCCGGGGCCTATCGACCGGGCGGCAGCGTTTTGTCGGACCAGGAAAGGCAGAAGAGCGGCGGCGATTACCAGGCTTGGACACCGGAATAAGGCTATAATTGAAGCCTACGACGATTCGACCAAGTTTATGGCCCGCGGAATAATTCAGTGATCTCAGTCATGGCGGAAGGGCAAGGGTAATGAGCGGTAATGTGGTGGAAACCCTGATCGGCGCGGTGGTACTCGTGGTCGCCGGCTTTTTCCTCTATTTTTCCTATGAAAAGGCGGATGTGGGCGCGGTGCAGGGTTATTCCCTGACCGCAAAATTCGACAAGGTTGATGGGGTCAAGGTCGGCAGTGACGTCATGCTGGCGGGAATTAAGGTCGGCACGGTCACGGACGAAAGCCTGGATACGAAAGAATATCTTGCCGTGCTTCAGTTGTCCTTGGCGACGAATGTCAAACTGCCTGACGATTCGGCCATCAAAATCGCCTCCGACGGACTTTTGGGCGGAAAATATCTTTCCATTGATCCCGGCGGCTCGGAAGATTACTTGGAAGCCGGCGATGAAATCCGCTTTACCCAAGGCGCGGTGGATCTGACCGAATTGATCGGCAAGGCGATCTACAGCGGCGGCGGCGGCAAGCCGGCGCAATAACGCCGGCTGTCATGAAAACAACGGCGATCGCCGCGCTGGTCTGTGTCTTTGCATTCCTGACACTACAGTCCAATCCAACCTGGGCGCAGCGCGCGGCGGCGACCGGCGTGCTTTTGCGCGGCCTGGACAAGATCACGGCACGGATTACGACCTTCTCGGCACCGCTGGGCGAGGAAGTGCGTTTTGGCACCCTGCGTATTCGGGCCCAGACCTGCCGCAAGCGGCCGCCGGAGGAAACCCCGGAGGTTGCCGTATTTTTGGAAATTGATGAAGAACGGCCGGGCGAAAAGGGGCGCTTGCCGCTGTTTTCGGGATGGATGTTCGCTTCGTCGCCCGCACTCTCGGCACTGGAACACCCGGTCTATGATGTCTGGGTGATCGATTGCAGCACCGCCGCCGAGGATAGCGACCTGCCTGACAGGCTGAAGTCGGAATATTCAGACAGGGCAAGGGACAGCCGGGAATGATATTCGGCCCGGCTGATTTCGACGGCGCCAAACTGGCGCAAATGATCGGTGATGAATTGCGTATCCAGCAAAACGAAAGATGCCGCCTGTAACCGCGCCACCAGATGCACCAGGACGATTTTCGAGGCATCGGTCCGTCGGCTGAACATGCTTTCACCAAAAAACGCCGCGCCCAACGCAATACCATAAAGGCCGCCGACCAGTTCCTCGCCCTCCCAGGCTTCAACGCTGTGGGCGAAACCGCGATGATGCAGTGTCGTAAAAAGTTCTTGTATCTCGTTGTTAATCCAAGTTGTCCAGCGTCCGGATGCCGGTGCGGCGCAGGCGATCATGACCTGTTCAAAGGCACTATCGATACGAATCGTGAAAGGTGACTGGCGTACGGTTCGGCGTAGGCGGCGGGATAAATGAAACTCATCCAGGGGTAAAATTCCCCGCTTTTCCGGATCGACCCAGAACATCTCCGGCTCGTCCCGCCCTTCCGACATGGGAAAAATCCCGGTCGCATAGGCCTTCAGTACGATATCGGGGGTAATCTGCATCGTTAGAACACCGCGAGGCGCTTTGCGGAAAGGCTAATCCTGCGCCTTGTCCATGGCGTCCCAGTTGTACAACGGTGTTTCCTTGCCTTGAAAGCGGCGTACCGCTTCCTTGTGGAAATCCGTGGTGGCCATGATGGCCTGGCCGTCCGCTTCCATCTGCGCCATGGTCGAATAGTCGGATTGGAAGCTGCGGTTGACGATCTTCTTCGTCACCCCGATGGCATGTTTCGAACCTTGCGCCAGACGGGTCGCCAGGGCGTGGGCGGCGGCCAGCAATTCGGCCTCGGGGTGAATGGCATAAACCAGGTCCATGGCGTCGGCTTCCGCCACGTCGATGGAGCGCGCCGTGAACATCAAGTCCTTGGCGTTTTGCATGCCCACGGCGCGGGGCAGGGCATAGAACACGGCCATGTCCGGCACCAGCCCAATGCGGCCAAAGACCGAGCAAAATTTGGTCCGCTCGCTGGCAAGAATGAAATCAGCCTGCAGGGCAAGGGCAAAGCCGCCGCCATAGGCCATGCCATCCACGGCGGCGATTACCGGACAATCAAGATTGTGCAGGCGTTCGAACCAATCATGCAGCTTCAAAAGCCGGCTACGGCCATTAACCGGCTGCGCCCGTTTTGGGTCACCCATGGCCTTAACGTTGCCACCGGCGCTAAAGGCACGGCCATTGCCGGCGATAATCAGCACCTTGACGTCGTCGTTGCCCTGCACCGTATCCAGCATTCGCACGTAATCGGCTTTCAACTCGTCCGTCAGGGCATTCAGAATATCGGGCCGGTTCATGGTGAACAGGGCGATGCCATTGTCATCGATGCTGAAGGTGGCGTCCGTATAAGCCTCGCTCATGATGACAATTCCCTATTGTTTACGATCAGTTATGGCGGCCGAGAAATTCTTCCAGCCAATGGATATGATAGTCGCCGTCGATGAAGTCCTGTTGCTGGATCATCTGTTCATGCAGGGGGATATTGACCTCGATACCGCCGACGACGAATTCGCCCAGGGCGCGGTTCAGGCGCATCAGGCAATCGTTGCGGTTGCTGCCATGCACGACCAGCTTGGCGATCAGGCTGTCATAATTGGGGGGGATGCGGTAGCCGGCGTAAAGTGCCGAGTCTACCCGCACGCCCAAACCGCCCGGGGCATGGAAATCACCAACAATGCCGGGCGAGGGGACAAATGTCGTGGGGTGCTCGGCGTTGACCCGGCATTCGATGGCATGGCCGGAAAAGCGGATATCTTCCTGGGAAAAGGATAACGGCGCGCCGGCGGCGATGCGGATCTGTTCGCGCACCAAATCGATGCCGGTAATGGCCTCGGTAATTGGATGCTCCACCTGTAGGCGGGTGTTCATTTCAATGAAATAGAATTCACCATCCTCATACAGGAACTCCACGGTTCCCAACGAGGTGTAATTGATCCTGGACAGGGCATCGACCACGGTCTGGCCGATCTTCTTGCGGGCGGCATCGTTCAGGGCCGGAGAAGGCGCCTCCTCCAGAACTTTTTGATTATTGCGCTGTAACGAGCAATCCCGCTCGCCCAAATGCACCACCTTGCCCGTGCCATCGCCGATCACTTGAACCTCGATATGGCGGGGCCGTTCGAGATACTTTTCGATATAGACCGCATCGTCGTTGAAGGCAGCCTTGCTTTCTGTCTTCGCGGCCGCCAGGGCGGTCTCGAATTCAGCAGCCTGGCGGACCAGTTTCATGCCCCGGCCTCCACCACCCGAGGCGGCCTTGATCAATACCGGATAGCCGATGTCATCGGCCAGGGCCCGGGCCTCGTCGGCATCATTCACAGCGCCATCACTACCTGGTACGACCGGGATCCCTAGTTCCCTAACCGTTTGTTTTGCCGTTATTTTATCGCCCATGGTGCGGATATGCTCGGCACTGGGGCCGATGAAAGTATAGCCGTGTTCCTCGACAATATTGGCGAAATCCGCGTTCTCGGAGAGGAAGCCATAGCCGGGGTGAATGCCTTCGCTGCCGGTAATCTCGGCGGCCGCTAAAATCGACGGCATGTTGAGATAGCTTTCCATTGCCGGCGGTGGCCCGATACAGACGCTTTCATCGGCCAGACGTACGTGCATGGCGTCAGTGTCGGCGGTGGAATGCACCGCCACGGTGCGGATGCCCATTTCCCGGCAGGCCCGGTGCAGGCGAAGGGCGATTTCCCCGCGATTGGCGATAAGAACCTTTTCGAACATGATGCCGTCAGTCAATAATCATCAGAACATCGCCGTATTCGATGGGCGAGGCGTTCTCGAACAGGATCTGGCGCACGGTGCCGCCGTGGGGCGAGGGGATCTCGTTGAAGGTTTTCATGGCCTCTATGACCAAGATGGTTTGGCCAGCGGTGACTTTATCGCCGATCTGCACAAAGGGCGCATCATCGGGCGAGGGCGCATTATAGGCGGTGCCCACAATGGGCGAGACAACGGCGCCCGGATGGCCCGACAAATCACCTTCCCCTGCGGCTGGCGCGGCGGCAGCGGCGGGCGTTGGGGCGGCTGCGGCGGCAGCGGCGGCGGGAATGGCGACCGTGGCCGCCGGTGCCGTCCCGGCGCGGACCAGGCGCATGCGGTCGTCATCGTTCTCAATCTCGATCTCGCTTAATCCGGTCTCCTCCATCAAGGCGGCCAGTTCGCGGATCAGGTCTTTATCGACCTCTGTTTTCGTCATGCTAATTTGCCTTTTTTCGCACTAATCAGCGGCTTTTGCCGCCGCTGTCAGGGCATATAAATAACCATCGGGTCCCAGGCCGCAAAGTACGGCGATGGCGACGGCGGAGATGTAAGAGTGATGGCGGAAGCTTTCCCGCTGGTAGATATTCGACAGATGTACCTCGTATACCGGCAGTTCGGCGGCACGCAGGGCGTCGGGAATGGCGATCGAAGTGTGGGAATAGGCCCCGGCATTGATGATCATCGCCGTACACTCACCCCTGGCTTGTTGAATCCAGGTTACCAACTCGCCTTCGCTATTGCTTTGCCGGCAATCGACGCTGACACCAAGTTCCGCCGCCCGTGCCTGGATCAGGGCGTTCACATCGGCCAGGGTTTCGTGGCCATAAACCGACGGCTCGCGGGTGCCCAGCATGTTCAGATTGGGGCCGTTGAGGACCAGTATTTTTGCGGGCATGAAAATTCACCAATGACAAGGAGACCGCCACCCTTATACTCCCACGCTAACGGGTAGGGAAGCCAGTGAGCAAAGGCACAAATATCACCAAGGCGGCGGCTTTTTCGTGAGCCCTGGTTGAAAGCTTCGTGCTTCCTCCCCATAATCCAAATTGAATGTTCAATTTGCGATTAACAAGCAAATCTATCAAGCAAGGAACGCTCAATGCGCGTTGTTATTAATGGCGAAAATCGGGAAATTCCCGCCTCTCTGACCGTCGCCGCGTTGCTGGCCGACCTAGGGTTGGACGCGCGCAAGATCGCGTTGGAGCATAACCTGGAAATCGTGCCCCGCTCCGCGTACGAACAGACCATGGTCTCGGACGGTGACCGCTTGGAAATCGTACATTTCATCGGCGGTGGTGATGCCACAGGTGATGATGGGGGCGACGCTGCGGGCGACGGGGTTGACGATTCGGTCGATGACGGCTGGATGGTCGCGGGGCGGAAGCTGAAATCGCGCCTGATCGTGGGCACTGGCAAGTACAAATCCTACGACGAAAACCGCCGTGCGGTAGAGGCCGCCGGCGCCGAGATCGTCACTGTCGCCGTGCGCCGGGTCAACGTCACGGACCCGGACAAGGAAATGCTGGTGGATCATATCGATCCCAAGAAATACCTCTACCTGCCCAACACGGCGGGCTGTTTCACCGGCGAAGACGCGGTCCGCACCCTGCGCCTGGCGCGGGAAGCCGGCGGTTGGGATCTGGTTAAGCTGGAAGTACTGGGTGATCAACAAACCCTGTATCCAAACATGCCCGAAACGATCCGTGCGGCGGAATTGTTGATCAAGGAGGGATTCGAGGTGATGGTCTACTGCTCCGATGATCCGATCCAGGCCCGGGTATTGGAGGAGATCGGCTGTTGCGCCATCATGCCGCTTGGGGCACCGATCGGTTCCGGCCTGGGCGTGCAGAACCCGGTCAATATCCGGGTCATTATCGAAAACGCCAAGGTGCCGGTCATTGTGGATGCCGGCGTGGGTACCGCCTCGGACGCCACCGTGGCCATGGAGTTGGGCTGCGCCGGCGTCTTGATGAACACGGCGATTGCCGAGGCCAAGGACCCGATCCGCATGGCGCGCGCGATGAAGTACGCGGTCAAGGCCGGGCGGGATTCCTATCTGGCTGGGCGCATGCCCAAGAAAATGTATGCCGATCCGTCATCGCCCTTGGCTGGATTGATATAAAACCCAACGAGTTGAGATAATTAGTTAAAGTATAAAATCAAGCGTTCCTTGGCCGGGACAGTTTGTACGTCACCATGCCCTTGGCGAAGATTTCGCCGTTTTCGACACCCTTGACGTCAATATCGATTACCACGATGGAGCCGCCGCGCCGCACCGTGCGCGCCTCGGCCACCATGTCGCTCCAGGCGGCGGCGAGGAAATTGACGTTCATCCCCACCGTGGCGCCCAGGGTCCCTTCGGGAATATCGAGATAGGACCAGGCAGCGGCGGTGCCCGCCTTGTCGATCAGGGCCGCGATCACACCGCCATGGAACCGGTCATCGCCGCGCGACAAGTCCTCGCGCCAGGGCAGCAGCATGCGGCAGTAACCTTCCTCCATCGCCTCGATCTTGGCGCCAAGCACCTCGCCAAAGCCCTTGCCCAACATCCGCGCCTGCATGGCCGCGATTTTTTCCGGGGTATACGCACTCATGACAATGTTTCCTCGTGGATCAAAAATTGTTGCCTAGGGGTATAGCGCGGAGGGGGATGAAAGCGCCAAATGAAAATGCGCTTCTATTTCTTTGGCCGGAAACGGGGCGAGCGGCACCAGATGCCGGAGAGGTCCGGGGCCAGCCATGAGAGCAGAAACGCGGCGACACCTGCTATGTTCAGGGTAATGCCCCACCACCAGGCGCGGTCGGCCAAGGTGGCGTCGGGGGCCTGGGCCACCATTGTCAGGCTGTAGATGCCAAATGCCGAGAGCCCGATGCCGACCAGGGCGCCACCCAAGCGTCGCCAGATATCGTTGCGGTATATGCGCATTGTCGCCAAAGTCCCCGTTGCGGGCTCAATTACGGGCCCGTGTGTGGCGATCATGATAGCAAGAATGCGGCGGTGGCTGCCGGCCTATTTCGGGCTGAGCAGGTAGAAAACCGAGCGCGTGGGCGAGGTGAAGTCGCGCCGTTCGATTTGCCAGCCCGCCGCGCCGATTTTGGCCTCCAACGCGGCCAGGGAATGACCGCGATAGCCAGCCTCCCACTTATGGCCCCAGGGGTCTGTTTGGTCGATCCGGAAACGGCGCAGAAAATTTAGCTTCTTGAAGGACAACTTGCTCCGCCAGGTGAGCCTGTTCAGATACAGCCGCCAATCGATCTGAAAGCCCATGTAGGGTACCGAGATCACCAGATATTTCGGCCCGGCGGCGTCAAATTTGGCCAATACCCCTTGCACCTGATCCCAGGGCAGATGTTCCAGGGTCTCGCAGCACAGAATGGCGTCGTAGCCCGAGAGGCTGCCGCTATCGATGGCGGTCAACTCGCCCTGGATATGTTTGACGTCGGCGCGCGGGTCCTGGCTGGACAGCATATCAAAGGTCGTGACGTCAAAGCCGGCGTTGGCCAGCAGAGCCGTGACCAAGCCCAGGTTGGGACCCACTTCCAAGACCGATTGTACCTCCAGACCATCAAGTAGGTGCAGTTGGAACCATTGCTGGCCGATCCGTTTGTCGGAATAATAGCGGAACCATTCGGCCCGTCGGGCGCCTGGTTCGACGTATTCGGGCTGTGGGGATAAGCTATCAGCGTCGCCGCTTGGTTTGTCGCCAGTCTGCATGGTCTTGGTGCATAGCCAATGGCGTTGCCATAGGCAAGGAATTGCAGCAGCACCAGTGTGGCCGCCATCATGGTATCGTGCCTTGATTTAGGCAATAATGCGGCTACTGGGGATCGGGGCGCCGCCCTTGGCGCGCATTATCCTTGATCCCCCAGTTTGTATACTGCTTGTATTCGTGATCCTGTGACAAGTCGTCGGCTGATTCGCTGATATTTCGCACCGGAATAGATCCTGGAGGGCCATGGATGGCCAACATCCCGTTCAAGAAAGACGTAACCTTTGAGTATGGCGTGGTCGATCAGATCTCGCCCATGATCCGCCGGGTCATCGCGCCCAATCCATCATCCTTCACCCTGCACGGCACCGGCACCTATATCATCGGCCAGGGCCAGGTCGGCGTGATCGACCCCGGTCCCGACGATCCGGTTCATATTCAGGCCATTCTGGATGCTGTAAAGGGCGAAACGGTCAGCCATATCATCATCACCCATACCCATCGGGACCATTCCCCGGGCGCGGCGCCGTTGAAGGCGGAGACGGACGCTGAAATCTGGGGCTGTGGCCCGCACGGCCATGGCCGTATTAAGAAAGCCGACGGCGGCGGTGTGGCGTCCGACGAAGGCGCGGACACGGACTATATGCCCGACAGCCTGGCCAACGATGCCGATCTCCTTGATACCAAGCATTGGTCGCTGCAGGCGGTGCATACACCGGGCCATACTTCGAACCATACCTGTTTTCATTTGCGCGAGGAAAATGCGCTGTTTACGGGCGATCATGTGATGGGCTGGTCCACCACCATCGTCTCGCCGCCCGATGGCGACATGCGTCAATATATGCAAAGCCTGAAAAAGCTGCTGCTGCGCTCGGACGATCACTATTGGCCCACGCACGGCCCCAGGATTGAACAGCCAAAGGCCTTTGTCACCGAATTAATCAAGCACCGGGAAGAACGCGAGGAGCAGATCGCCCGGTGTTTAAGCCAGCAGATCGGCGGTATCCCAGACATGGTCAAGGCTATGTACCAAGATGTGCCCGAGCATCTACATTCCGCCGCCGCGCGTTCTGTTCTCTCCCACCTAGTGCATATGGTGGCCACGGACCGGGCCTTTTGCGATGGCGAGCCCGGCCCGGATACGGTCTACCGGGCGGCCTGAGATAGAGGCATCATGAACGATCCCGTAGCCGAGAAAACAGCGCCAAAGATTGCCGTTGAAGGCTTGTGCAAGTCGTTCGATGGGGAGCGGGTTTTGGACGGCATCGATTTTGCCATTCCTGATGGCGGCTCGGTTGTGTTGTTGGGCGAGTCCGGTTCCGGCAAGACCCTGACCTTGAAATGCATCATGGGCCTGGTGCATCCCGATAGCGGCTCGATCCGCATTGATGGCCAGGATACGGTGGGCCTGCGCGGGCGGGAGCGGGCTCAACTGCTGGGCCGCTGCGGCATGCTGTTTCAGCAATCCGCCCTGTTCGACAGTTTGCCGGTCTGGCGCAACGTCGCCTTCCGGCAAATGGAGCGTAAGGAACTAAACGCGGCTGAGGCGCATGCAATGGCGGTGAAACGCCTGGGCTCGGTCGGTCTGGGACCGGCGGTGGCGGATTTGCTGCCGTCCGAGCTGTCGGGGGGCATGCAAAAACGTGTCGGCATCGCCCGCGCCATCGCCTCCGAGCCGGAGATTATCCTGCTCGATGAACCGACCGCGGGCCTGGATCCGATCATGTCCAACGTGATCGCCAGTTTGATCGTGCGCAATGTGCGCGAACTGGGTGCGACGGCGCTATCCATCACCTCCGATATCAACACCGCGATCAAAATCGCCGATCAAATCGTGTTGCTGCACGAAGGCAAGGTCGCCTGGTCCGGCCCGCCGGACGAAATCGCCCTTACCGGCAACGCCATCGTCGAACGTTTCATCCATAAATGGAAGATGGAGCAGGCGGCGGCCTGATCGGTTGTGGGTTGGAAGTTTCCGACCCAGGTCCTCCACATGCAGTACAATTCTAACTATGTCCGCCATTTCTATTCGGATGCGGAGATCGAAACGTTTATCTGAAATGGGAAGCCTGACGCAGGCTTCGGATAAGCAGCAATCATCAGTAAATTAGGGTCAGAATTTCTGTTGAGGAAGATTGGGTTGTTTACCGAATTCGGTCAATAGTGGTTGGGGCTCCTTTCTTGCGGGAGTGCGCTGACGTGAACTAAAATCGGCGCGAAATTGGACAAGGCTCTACAACGACTGTGACACCAGTTTCCGGTTTGCAAAATTTTTAAAGAAGAAAAAGTATAAATCTAATAATTAAAAAGTTGCGTGTAGAAATAGAAAATATAATAATCCTTTTTGGTTGTATTCGTCGTGAATTATATATCTTCTAATATCTGGGAAGGGCAAAATCATGGTAACCAGTGTGGCGATAAGGGAGTTCCTGCATTCTCTGGTTGATACCGCGGCAACAGGTTCTCAAAAGGTTTACACGGTGCCGGCGGGCGAAGTTTGGGAGGTGTTGTCGGTCAACGTGAATCTTCTCGCGTCAGCCACCGCTGGCAATCGACGGGTGGTCTGTATCGCCAGACCTCCCACTGCTTTCGAGGTGGCACGGGGATCGTCTCCGGTGACGCAAGCGGCAAGTGAATATCGAACATATAACTTCGGGACGGGTTTTACCGATCAGGCAGCGTTCATAGCGAACTATATTAACATGTCCATGCCACGGATCATCTTGGCAGAAAACTGGCAAATAGAAACTTGGGACGTCGCCCAAATTGATCCAACTGGTGACACCATGGATGTCCGAATTGCCTACTTGAAGCGGTTCGTTGGCGAAGTGAACCTTTAACCGCATCACTAGGCGACTTCGACAACCACCCTGTTTGAAGGCCTGCACCTGGCGCGAAGTCACATTGTACAGGACGCAGGGCAAAGGATAGCGGCGCAGATGGCTAAATTGCGTCGCGGTCAAGCGCTCTGGTTCGATTGGTGTGGGACAGGCGGTCGCAGATTTGTTGCCCGTCGAGCTGTCGGGTCGAATGCAAAATTGCGCCGGCATTGCCTGGAATTATCCTGCTGGACGAACCTGCCGACTCCTCGAATCCTTTCATGACCAACGTCATCGCGGATCTGATCGTCCGCAATGCGCGAACTGAGTGCGACGGCACCGTCCATCGCGTCAAACAACAAGATTGCCTATCAAAACCGTCTTTGCCGCGCGACGACGAGGTCGCCTCGCCCCCCCCCCGGCGAAATCGCCCATGCGGATAATGCTATCGTCGAACACTTCATCAATAAATGGAAGATGGAACAGGCAGCTACCTGATATAAGCAATGACACAAAACGAAATTCGGCCATCGCCACCCAAGGTATGAGTTAAAGGAGGATTCGCGATGACTTTGGACCACAATCAAGAGGGCCTTGTGGTTGGCGTCATAGGCGCCGGCGCCATGGGGCGCGGCATTGCCCAGGTCGCGGCAATGGGCGGTTGCGCGGTGAAACTCTATGACGCCAATGGCGACTCTTCGCTCGAAGCACTGGCGCAAATCAACGGGCTGTTGACGCGGGCCGCGGACAAGGGGCGGATGAGCGCGGAGGAAGCCGAGGCGGCGGTCGCCCGCATCGATATCATCGGAGACATGGGCGATTTTTCGCCTTGCGATGTGGTGGTTGAAGCGGTGATCGAGGATATCGACATCAAGCGCCAGGTTTTCGCGGCATTGGAGGGAATAGTCAGGGCGGACGCGGTTCTGGCGACCAATACATCATCGCTTTCAGTCACAACGATTGCCGCCCAATGCGCTAATCCCGAGCGCGTCGCGGGGCTGCATTTTTTCAATCCCGTACCGGTGATGAAACTGGTCGAGGTGGTGGCCGGCGTGCGCACCGCGCCCTGGGTCACTGAATTCCTGACCGGCCTTGGCGCGCGCATGGGGCGGGTGCCCGTCAATGTCGCCGACGTGCCGGGGTTTCTGGTCAATCAAGTGGGCCGTGGCTACACCATCGAAGCAGCCCATATGTTGAGCGAGAATATCGCCGAGCCGGTCGATTTCGACCGCATCATGCGGGATGCGGCGGGCTTTCGCATGGGACCCTTTGAACTGCTTGATCTTACCGCGCTGGATGTAACGCACCCGGCGACGGAGGCAATTTACGGCCAGCATTTCCACGAGCCCCGTTATCGTCCATCGAGCATGATGAAAACCCGCATGGATGCGGGCCTCTTGGGCCGCAAGACCAAGCAGGGTTACTATCTCTATGACGAGGGCGCGCAACAGATACCGGAGGAAACGGCGGCGCCTCGTTACGATGGCCGTCCCGTCTGGGTCAGCACCGCCGCGCCCAAAGACGGTGCCACCCTCAATGCCCTGGTCGAGACACTGGGTGGCAAACTTGAAGCCTCGGCCAGGCCCAGTGCGGAAGCGTTGATTTTGGTAACGCCGCTGGGCAAGGACGCCACGGCCACGGCCATTGAACAAGACCTTGATGCCGGGCGCACTGTGGCTGTTGATATGCTTTGCGGGCTGGACCGGCGGCGGACGCTGATGACAACGCCGATAACCCGGCCGGAATTCGCCGCCGCCGCACATGGTTTGCTGGCCAGCGACGGCACGCCCGCGACCCTGATCCGAGATTCCGTCGGCTTCCCCAGCCAGCGCATCATCGCGATGATCGTCAATATCGGCTGCGCCATCGCGCAATCCGGCGCCGCCTCGCCCGAAGACATCGACAAGGCTGTGCAATTGGGCCTGAATTATCCCTATGGCCCATTTGGCTTTGGTGACACCTACGGTGCCGCCAAGATCTTGGCGATCCTCGAGGCCATGCATGGCCTAACCGGCGATCCGCGCTATCGCCCGACACCCTGGCTGCGCCGGCGGGCCCAACTTGGTGTCTCGCTA
Organism: Rhodospirillaceae bacterium; assembly: GCA_018701215.1. Taxonomy (GTDB): domain Bacteria; phylum Pseudomonadota; class Alphaproteobacteria. The sequence goes on along the minus strand of JABIWH010000011.1, from coordinate 114,164 downwards.
TTGACCGAGGAAAGCTGAGACCCTACGCAGCCTCTTGTCGTGACCTCGATTTATTACTATTTCCGGATTTTCCGGATAATGTGGAATATATCATCCGGAAACTGGATTTTAATAATGAAAACGATCACGGCAACGTTGGCATCGAAGGAATTTGGCCTTTACCTCGACACCGTCCGGCGAGAGCCCGTCGTGATAACAAAAAATTCCCGGCCAGTGGCAATTACCATGTCCATTGAAGAGGCAAATGAGTTGTTTCAGCTGCGTATAGAGGCTGGCGTTAGAAAAGGCCTGGCCGACGTGACGGCGGGCCGTTTTCAAGAGCTAACCGCCGAATACTCCGAGGATATGAAAGCCCGCTTTAAGTCGCGTAGCCAAGAATAAGCCTGAAAATCGTAATCACTGGCAATGCCGAAGATAATCTCGGTGCCATATACGATTACCACGCAGCCTATAGCCTTGATTATGCGGATGGATTTCATGATAAAATCGTGAAATTCATCACAAACAATCTGGCGGATTTTCCAGAAAGCGGGGCGATATTCAATCCGCGGTTAGGAACCCGAAGGCTGCTATATGCCGGAAACCACAATATCTACTATATCGTCGGGGGCGAAGTGGCATACGTGCTATTCATCATCGATGGGCGTGGCATTTTGAACGATGAGCTCCGAGAAGCAGGCAATGCCAGCATCGACGAAATTATTACTTAGATCCCATATTTTTTGAATGCGCGTCTACCCATTGCAGTCCGAACGCGATCAATAGCGGCATGGGCAAGCTGGCGAATTATGTCTTTGCGAATTCAATACTTACATCGGCGCTAGATTCGATTATGCAGTGGGCAGCTTGTAACCGGCGAATTGTTCGCGCAGGATCAGTTTTTGGATTTTGCCTGTTGCCGTATGGGGAATTTCATCCACGAAGGTCACATCATCGGGCATCCACCAGGTAGCGATCTTGCCTTTCATGAAGTCCAGAATTTCCGGGCCTTCGACGCTGCTGCCCTCGTTGCGGACGATGATCAGCAATGGCCGTTCATCCCATTTTGGATGTGCCACGCCGATCACGGCGGCTTCGGCCACGTCCGGGTGGCCAACGGCAATATTTTCCAGATCGATGGAGGAGATCCATTCGCCGCCTGATTTGATCACATCCTTGGAGCGGTCGGTGATCTGCATGTAGCCTTCAGGATCAAGGGTCGCCACATCGCCGGTGTCGAACCAATCGCCGGCATCCAAAACCTCGCCGCCGTCGGCCTTGAAATAGCCGTTGGTGATCCATGGGCCCCGCACCATCAAATGCCCGAATGCCACGCCGTCGCGGGGTAGTTCGTTGCCATCGTCGTCGGTAATTTTCATATCGACGCCATAGACGGCGCGGCCTTGTTTCGATTTCACCGCCAGCTTATCGGCGTAATCCCAATCCGCCATGCCGGCCTTCAGATTACCCGTGGTACCCAGCGGGCTCATTTCCGTCATACCCCAGGCATGGATCACCACCACATCATAGTCATGTTCGAAGGTTTCAATCATTGATGCCGGCGCGGCCGAGCCGCCGATCACCGTGCGTGTCATGTGGGGTAGTTGCTTGTCGTTCTGCTGTAAATACTGCAACAGCATCAGCCAAACCGTGGGCACGCCCGCGGACAGCGTGACTTTTTCCTGCTCCAGTAATTCGTAGATAGAGGCGCCGTCCATGCCCATGCCCGGCAGTACCAGCTTGGCGCCGCTCATGGGCGCGGAATAGGCAATGCCCCAGGAATTGGCATGAAACATCGGCACCACGGGAAGCACGCTATCCTGGGAGGATAGGCCGAGCACGTCTTTGCTGCACGATGCCAGGGAATGCAGCACGGTGGAGCGGTGCGAGTACAGCACGCCTTTCGGATTGCCCGTGGTGCCGGAGGTATAGCAGAGCGAGGAGGCGGTTTTCTCGTCGAAACTAGGCCATGCGAAGGCGCCATCCTGGGCCGCCAACAGTTCTTCATAACAATGCACGTTCGGTAGCGAGGTTTCAGGCATATTTGCCCGGTCGGTCATGATGACGATGGCCTCGACGCTCTCCAGTTGATCGACGATACCCTCCAACAGGGGCACGAAGGTTAATTCAGTGAACAGCACCCGGTCTTCGGCATGATTTGCGATATAGACGATCTGTTCGGGAAACAGGCGCGGGTTGATGGTGTGCAGCACGGCGCCGATACCCGAAACCCCATAATAGCATTCCAGATGCCGGTAGCCGTTCCAGGCCAGGGTCGCAACCCGGTCGCCAAGCGTGATGCCCAAGCCACCAAGGGCCTGGGCCAACTGCTTGGCGCGTAGATTGGCGTCCGCATAGCTATAACGGTGTATCGGGCCCTCCACGGTACGTGAAACGATTTCGACGCCACCGTGATACTGCGCCGCGAAATCAATCAACGATGAAATCAATAAGGGCCGATCCTGCATCAAGCCAAACATGACTACCTCCAAAAAACCTGTTGTACCGTATTGGGAAGCTCTATATCCCGCCGCTACCGGTCTCGTAAAGGGAAGCTGCGATCAGACCTAATTTTCCGACATATGAATGCCGCTGACTTGGTAGATAAGATCGGAATCATTGGCGGCGAAAAATCCGGCCGCATTGCGCGGTACCGATGAAGTGTTAGCCGGGGTGCCAAAGAAGGCCCCCCGTATAGTGCCCGACAGGCTGACCCCACTGCGGCTGCCACTGATAGTCTCGACAAACTCGGTGACCGAGCTGCCCGTCGAGGTGGGGGAGCCGGAGAAAGTCAGGGAGGCGCCATCAATACTCATCGTGCCATTAGTCACCGTGATATCGGCGGAGCCTATTGAAAGGTCAAAGGAATAGCTTCCCACGGCGGTGTAAGTTGCCACCGTACCATTCGTGCTATGGTCGCCATTGGCGATGGAACCAATCAGCGTGCCGCTATAACTACCCGTCGCGCCATTATTAAGGTTCGAATTGGCAACCCGTTCCCCAGCCACCCATGCCGCCAGGGCAACTTCGTGGGTATGGTCGGTTGGTGATCCGGCGCCCCAAAAGCCCCAGGTGACATAGGAACAGGTACACATGGTGACACCCGAAGGGGTGATGGAACTAAGGGAAATATCCGTATTCCGAAAAACGCCAATATCGGGATTGCTATCCGCGCCGCTTTCAAAACCAATGGCGCCAAAATGACCGTCGTCAATGAAAGCGCTGTTTTCGTTCAGGCTCGTGCCCAGGCCGCCAAAATCCAGGGTGACGTGCTGAATACCGTCCGACAAGGGACTGGTGATATTGAAGGCGCCTTCGACGTTATTGTAGGCCGCGCTGGTCTGAATACGGTTGACCGGTACGGTGACGCCATCCACGGTGGTCGTGCTGGTGGTGTTCTCGGAATAAAACTTATGCACGCCCAAAAACGTACCGCCACTATCGAAATCCCGAGCAACGCCGCCCACATAGGCCGCCATGACCCGGGTCGAGCGGGTTGCACCAAGGCTTGAAGACGAACTCGTCGCGATTAGCGGCACATTGGGGTAGATGGTGGTGTTGCTGCCGCGCAGGCTTTCCTTGATGCCGCGGCTGAGCACGGTATCCGTGCTATCCACCTGCTCGGCGCCGAGGACGGCCTGATCGGGACCGATCCCGAAGAAATCGCCGCCGTCACTGCTATCCTGGGTCGCGATATTGCCGTCATAAAAGTAATAATCACCCGTCGCCGATGTCATGGATGAACCAATAGAATCACCAGCCATGAACGGCGGAATCTGATCGTCGTCGTCAATTGAACCCACCAGCAAGCTGAAGGCTTGCTGTTGCGAACTGCCGGAGCCGGAGAGCGCCAAAGTGACGCTTAAAAATGCCGGATCGGCACCGGCGCCGGATGTGCCCCAATAGATAATGGCCTTCGCTGTGTTCAATGGCGTTAAGTCGCCGCCATGGTCGCTGGGGATCAGGGGGATATTGCTGCCGCCCAAAGTGAAATCATCGCGTGCTTCATAGCTGGTGACACCGGAGGTTGGAAAATCCGCCAAGGCCGTGGTTACACCGGCAAAAATCAGCTGCTTGCTGCCGCTCAGTTCATACAACAGGAATTCACTATCACTCGACAGGAAACCGGTGCCCGTGACGTCACCGTAAGGGGTGGAGCCGGTGACTGAAAATTCGCCCGTGACCGATGGACCGGTAAGGCTGTAACTGCCCTGACTGGAGGAGGCCGTGAAAAGACTGTTGCTGATGGAAACGCTGCTCAAGGCGACATTTTGCGTCGTGTCCGCATCCGAGGTTCCCAGCAACGTGCTGGTGCCGCGTTTGCCGCGCCCGCTAAAATCGGTCAGGGTAAGGCCATCATCGCTTGAACTGCCGCTCGAACCGCCGCTGGCGTCTTCGGTTGCCGTATCTTGCGAGGCCTCTGCCAGGATATCGTTAACGGGAACCGCTATTTCTCTACTACCTGCCGCATCGCCCGGGCGAATGCCACCGCCGCCGGCCAGGCTATTGGGCGGGGCGTCCGAACCCAAGGCCGACAATTGGCTGTTCGCGACATCTTCATTGTTGACGTCAACACCGGTGTCGCCACCTTGATCGTCGTCGCTTTCGAGCGCGTTTAACTCCGACGAAAGCTGTTGCGCGCTGGCTTGTTGCGGTGCGCCGGGGGGCTGCCCGCCATTGGCGTTGATTTGAAAGCCGGGGCGGGTGACCGATACCGTTGCACCGCCGCTTTCCACGCTCATATTTTTGCCGAACAGGAACGTTGCCGTGACGCTATTGCCGTCGGTTCGTGCCGTCGCAATGCCGCCACGAATGCCGATAACCGCATTCGGCGTGCGCAAGATCACCGGGGTCTTTTTCGATATTTTACCGCCCACCAAGCGGAACACACCCTTGGTGGCGGAAAATGCCAGAGTGCCCGATTTCGCCTCTGCGTCATAGACAAAGCGATCGACAACCACATCCGAATTTGGCCCAACTGTCAGCGCCGAGCCATCCAGAAACAACAGCTGCAGCTTACCCTCTGCATCCGTCACCACCCGTTCGTTGGCAACGATATCGACACCAATCTGTAAGACCTTGGCTGTTTGATTGGGCCAGGCGCCCTTGGCTTGGGGCAGGACGGCGGATGCAATGCCTACGTTTTGCGCCGCCTGCGTGAACATGGGGGACAAAGAACCGGCGAAAATGATCGCTAGACCCAAAATACAATGCTTGCAGTTCTTGATCATATCCAAGCCCACAAATTACCATGCCATTTCCACTAACCGCCCGCCCACCGACAAAAACCCAAAACGGATCAATCAGGGCCAAGCGGCGGTTATGGTCAATAAAATCTAATACAAGTATCAACGCGCTGCAATCTTCGGCAGGATTTTTTTGTGTGACATGCGATTGCCTTTCGGTTTATCTCATTGTCGGTCTTGCGCCAAATTTGAAAGGACTGGGGGGAATGGATCATGCGACACAGGTGCGCCTGACGAGAGAGGTTTTGGCCCACCTTGATGCCCGAACGACCGCCCTGGCACCCGATATTATGTATCAGGCAACCGCAGCCTATGATTCGCCGGAACGCCTGCGCCAGGAGAAAGATATCCTGTTCCGAAAGTATCCGTTGCTGATGGGGTTGAGCGGTCAATTAAGGGGCCCAGGTGATTTTTTGACCGATGATTTTTCCGGCGTACCCATTGTTGTCGTGCGTGATGGCGATGGCGTGGTGCGCGCCTTTCTCAACGTCTGTCAGCATCGCGGCGCGCGGGTGGCGCAAGGCTGCGGCAATACCGGCCGCGTCTTCACCTGCCCTTATCATGCCTGGAGCTTTGATCTGACGGGAAAGCTGGTGGGCATTCCCCACGGCAGTAATTTCGAGGGCATGGACAAGGATCACCGCGGTTTGGTTGAGTTGCCGGCGGTGGAACGCGACGGCTTGATCTGGGTGGTGCCCACGCCCAATGCTAACGCCAAGCTGGACATTGATGCCCATCTGGCCGGACTCGGGCCGGAATTGGCTAACTATGGGCTGGCGGGCTATCACCACCACGAAACCCGCATAATGCACCGTAAATTGAACTGGAAGATTGTCATAGACACCTTCCTAGAACCCTATCATTTCGCTTTTTTACATGCCGATACGGTCGGTCCCATATTCTTTCCCAATCTTTGCCTGTTCGAAGCTTTTGGGCCGCATCTGCGCGAGACCCTGCCACGGCGAACCATTGAGACGCTGCGTGCCAAGCCAGAGGCGGAGTGGGATTTGATCCCCCATACGGCCCTGGTCTATGTGCTGTTTCCCAATACCGTACTGGTCATGCAAGGCGACCATGTGGAGACCTGGCGGGTCTTTCCGAACGCCGATAAGGTGGGTGAATGCGTCATGTATCTGGATTTCTTCGTCCCCGAACCAGCGGAGACGGAAAGTGCCCGCCGTCATTGGGACCGCAATATGGATCTGACCATCCGTACCGTGGACGAAGAGGATTTTCCGGTAGGCGAGGGTATCCAATCAGGAATCGCGGCGAAGGCGCAAAGTGAAATGGTCTTTGGCCGGAACGAGCCGGCCCTGGCCCATTTTGAACGATCAGTAACCGAGGCGGTGACGGCGGGACAATGACGACAAATTCAGCGATTTCAAACACGGCGAGAATTGAAGTGCGGCCGGTAACGGGCGGTATTGGCGCGGAAATCAGCGGTATCGATATAGGCGAAGCGCTATCGGCGGCGACCGTCTCCGAACTTCGCCAGGCGTTATTGGATCATTTGGTTATATTTTTCCGCGACCAGGAGATCACGCCAGCGCAACAATTGGCCTTTGTCCGGCATTTTGGCGAGCCGGATATTTATCCTTTCGTAAAGGGCCTGGAAGATTATCCGGAAATTACACCGATTTTGAAATTGCCCGAGGAAACGGTAAATTTCGGCGGCATTTGGCATTCCGACACGGTCTATCAGCCCGAACCCCCCATGGGCACCGTGCTATATGCCAAGGAGCTGCCTCCATCGGGTGGTGATACATTGTTCGCCAATCAATACCAGGCCTACGAAACCCTGTCGGAACCGCTGCGGAAATTTCTTGACGGACTGACGGCAATTAACAGTGCCACCAAGGGCAGTGCGGCGAAAACCCGTGCGGGGCGGGTTGCGGATTCCGGCACCGGTCTGGCGGAAAAAACCATGCAGGCCGAGCATCCCGTGGTCCGCACCCATCCCGAGACCGGGCGCAAGGCATTGTTCGTAAATATTGGCCATACAGTTCGCTTCGCCGGCATGACGGAAGAGGAAAGCGCGCCGATTTTGGATTTTCTTTACCACCATCAGATCAAGCCGGAGTTCAGCTGCCGCTTTATCTGGACGCCGGGTTCGTTGGCATTTTGGGATAATCGTTGCGCCCAGCATTATCCGGTCAATGACTATCACGGCCATACCCGGCTTTTGCATCGTGTAACCTTGAAAGGCGACAAGCCATTTTAAGGATTCAGAATCTTTGCAAGGATTACCATTAATAAAACCTCGAGCAGCGCAGCGCTGCGGTCTTTGACTTATCCTAGACCGCCCGTTGCCGTGAGGCGTTCCGCCGGCAGCGATACATTAACGGTTGTACCAACATCGATTTGACTCTCGATTTGCAGTTGCCCGCCATGGGTTTCCGTCAATTGTTTGGCCAGGGAGAGGCCCAGGCCGGTGCCTTCGTAGCGGCGGGCAAGCGACGAGTCTATTTGCCCGAAGGGCTCCAGCGCCTTGGGGATTTCGTCTTGGCGCATACCGATGCCGGTGTCTCGGACCGCGATCGTCATGCCACCGCTTTCATCAATCGCCGCGCTAATGGTGATTGTGCCACCCGGTTCCGTGAATTTGATGGCGTTGGACAACAGGTTGATTAAAACCTGCTTGATCCGCCTGAGGTCGAGCAGGATTGTCGGCAGTCCGTCCGCAACGTCCAATTCGATCCGAACCCGGGCCGCCGCTGCTCGTTCCCTCACAAGGGGCATGCAGGCGTGGATCACATCGCTGATATCGTTTTCCGACTCTTCCAAGGTGTCCTGACCCTCTTCGATCCGCGACAGATCGAGGATATCATTGATGATGGCCAGTAAATGCTGGCCGCTGGCATGAATATCCTGAGCGTATTCCTTGTAATGTGGATCTCCCAAGTCACCAAACAGCTCTTGTCCGATAATTTCCGAAAACCCGGAGATGGCGTTCAAGGGCGTCCGCAATTCGTGGCTCATGTTGGCAAGGAACATGGATTTCGCCCGGTTGGCCTGTTCCGCCTGCTCCTTGGCGGTGCGCAGGTCCGTTTCCGCCTGTTTCAGGTTGGTAATGTCATTCGCGGTTAGAACCCGTTCGCCAGTATCCAGCAATTGAATGGTTTCCCGGACCCAGGCATCACTACCTAATGCCATATCAACAGGGTCGCCTGGATTGTGAAAATTACTCATTCGTTGTTGGACAAAATCCTCTACGAGGATGGTTATATCTCCGAAATAACCAATCGCAATGTTCGCCCTGATGATCTCCTCGAAAGTGACGCCCGGGGTTATGATCGAGATAATTCGATGGTTCAAGGCGCGGAAAGCGTTGTTGCAGAACACGAGGCGGTCTTGATCGTCGAACAGCGCGATGGTTTCGTTCAGATGATCCATGGCGCCGGCAATACGTTCGCCATCTGATTTTGTCTGATCGTGAAATGCCATTTCCGCGGTAATATCCGAGGCGACCCCACGGTAGCCGCGAAAATTGTCTTCGCGGTCAAAAAAAGGTGTGCCGGATGTGCGAAGCCAGACTTCCCGATCATCATCAAACTTCGGTCGCGTCACAAGATTTTTGAAAGGCCTGCGTTCGGCAAGCGTTTGACGGTGAATTTGTTCACCATTCTCGGTGCCCCATCCGGCAATCAATTCGAAACGGTTCTTGCCATAACGGGTATCGGCGGCGGGACCCACGTTCCGCGTAAAATTATCAGAGAACCAGGTGTAATTGTAGTTTTCGTCCATTTCCCAGAACCAATCCGATCCGGCTTCGGCAAAGTCGAGTAGACGTTGTTCACCCCACTCCACCTTTGTCGCCGTCGCGTGTTGGATGGAAATGTCACGGTAGGTCAGCAGAAAATGACCGTTATGGACAAGGCATTGGCGGTATTCCAAATTGCGCCCGCCCGGGCCCAGAATTTCGCGGACAAGGGTTTGCTCGGCGGTCAATTCGGCCAGGCGGGTATCGGCTGCCAGACAGCTGTCCCCGCAATCACCGCAGTCACCGCTGTCGCAGTCGCCCCGCGCATGGCAAAACTGTAATATTTCGGCAAAGTCACGGCCCGCCGCCAAAAGCTCGGCCGGTAAATCAAGATATTCCCGCAGCCTATCATTGGAAAAAATAATGTTCCGCCGTTTGTCGATAACGGCCAGCCCCAGATCCACGGCCTCCAAGCTAGCCAAAATTAGATCTATTTGTGATGCTACTGCCACGTGCCTTACCTAACTCGCCCGCAAATCAATATCATGTTTCAATCGAATTTTCGTTGCGATTGCGCCATCAAGATACAAGAAAACAAGATGTGCTGCCGCTCCCTACTAGCCTAACACAAATAGCCATATCGGAACGGTTGCAATCGATAACAAAGTACTCGCAACGATAATCGTGGCCAGCAAAGTTGCATCGCCGCCCAGCTGCCGGGCCAGAATGTAGCTACCCGGCGGCACGGGCATTATAGCATAGATCACAATCGCCATGCGGCTTAGCCCGTCCAGCTGAAAAAACCAGATCGCCACAAGGGCCAATAGAGGCATCAATACGAGGCGGGCCAGGCACGCCATGAGCACGGCTTGTCCGCTGTGGCGCAAGGCCCGAAAGTCAAGACCGGCGCCCGCGGCCAGCAGACCCAAGGGCAGGGCGGCGCGGCCCAGGACTTCAAAAAATGGATCCAGGACCCACGGCAGGCCAATGCCGCTGAGACTCAAGAAAACACCTAAAAGCACCGCCACGATCATCGGATTGCTCAACACCGTCAACAGCAACTTCCCGATGCCGCTGTTGCCGCGGTTCTTGCCGTAGCGGCCCAGGACGCTGACTGAAATCAGATTGGCCAGCGGCGTGACAAAAGCCACGATGACGGAAAAAATGGTCAGCCCGGCGGTTTGGTAGAGCCCGGCGGCGATGGCAAATCCGATATATGAATTGAACCGGATCGTACTTTGCACAAGCGAGGTGAAGGCGGGACCATCCAGTGCTAACACGCGGCGCAACAGTAACAACGCGGCGGTGGCGGTAAGCACGATCAGCACTGCCGCGCCCGCCGCCGGCAGCACGTCCAATTGCGAGACATCCACATTGGCGAAGTTGCGCACCAACAGGGCGGGCAGCAGAATGTAAAACACCAGCGGGTCCAGCAAACGCCAGAACTCTTCGCCGGGAAAACGCCGCAGCCGTAACAACCAGCCCAGGCCAAGCAGCATGAAGATCGGTAGGATGACGGTCAGTGTGGTCGCCATGGCCGTTACCGGGACTCAGCCCAACAAAAGATCGGCCAACGTGGGCAGATCCGCCACATGTGCGGTCGGTTGATGGGGGCTGGCGGCGTTGGCGGTATTGCCGCTGGCGACCTGGATCGAGCGCAGGCCCGCCAACGTGGCCCCGGCGATATCGGTTTCCGCCGTATCGCCAACCATGGCGACAGCGTCCGTCGGCAGGCCCAGCCGTGCCAGGGCCAGGGTAAATATGGCTGGGTTCGGCTTGCCGACGATATAGGCGGTCTGACCGCTGGCGGCCTGCAGGAACGCCACGACGGCGCCGGCTTCCGGTTCCACGCCCTGGCCGACGGGCAGCATATTGTCGGGATTGGTGGCGACCAATTTGGCCCCCCGATGCAAATGACCGACCGCCACCGCCAGGACGGAAAGCGGCATCTCCAGATCAATGCCGGCGACAACGAAGTCCGGGCGTTCGGAGCAAACGGCACCAATGGCCTCTATTTCCCGTTGCAGAGCCGGGCTGCCGGCGACAAAAACCGTCGGCGTCTGACTTTGCGTCGCCAGATATTGCGCCATTGCCTGGCCGGCGGTGATAATGCGCTCGGCGCCAAGATGGATACCCATGTCTGCGAGTTTGGTACTGTAATCCTGGGCCGAGGCACGGGCATTGTTGGTCAATGCGACCATATCCATGCCCGCGTTTTGCAATTTTCCCATTGCTTCCCCGACGCCGGGGATGGCCGTGTCGCCGCGATAAAGCACCCCGTCCATATCCAGGATCAGGCCGGCGATATTGTCCAAGCCATCAGGAATGCTTTGCTGGCGCATACGTTCTTCAAAGCTGGGCAGGGGCTGGACCCAGCGGGCGTTAAGACCGCGCACGGGAACGGTCAGGGAAATCGGATCCTGGCCATGGGTGCGCCAACGGATTTCGTGGTCGATTTCGATACTGGCCCAGGCACCGGCGGCCTCGCCCTCGGTGGTAAAACTCTCGGACAAAGATTGCACGGTAATATAGGGGATACCGTCGATCAGGTTGACGTCATTCCAATGCACATGACCCGCGATGCACAAAATAACGTTGCCGGCATCCCGTATTAGAGCCTGGATCTCGCGGGCATGGAGTAAGCCGCCAGAGCGGATGTTGTTGTCGAAATAGTAGTTACCGTGCAACGAACCGCCATCCAGCGGCACATGGGTAAAGATGATCGAGGGTAGATTGCTCGCCGCCAGATCCTGCCGCAGCCATGCCAGATCGGCCTGGTTGGGCAGAAATCCCTGGGGCCGGTGAATTTGGCAATCCATCTGCCAAAACACCAAATGCCGCCCAGCCACATCGACGCTGTAGTGGGCCATGTCCTGGCGTAAGATCTCGGCATTGTCGGCGGCACTTAGATGGACCTGATCGTGATTACCGATCAGATGGCGGTGCGGGCTGGGTAGGTCCAAAAATTTGTCCGCCACTTTCCGCAGCTGTTCGCGATCGGTTTGCGGATCGATATCCGATATCCGGTCGCCCAGTTCGGCGATGAAATGCGGTTGATAGCCTTCAACGAAGGCCCTGAAATCCTGCAATAGTGGCAATGCCGCCGCGCCAACCTTGGTCAATTTGTTTGGGCCATGGTGGATGTCGGTGACGATGGCTAGCTTTAGGGTTTCGGGCATGGCGTTTGGCTCTATTGCAAATTGAGGCGGTCCAACAAGCCCTGCAAGATATAGGCCGCGGCCAGCTTGTCCACCACTTCGGCCCGGCGTTTACGGGTGCTGTCCATTTCGTCCACCAACATGCGCTGGACGGCGGCGGTGGAAAGGCGTTCGTCCTGAAATACAATCGGCAGATGGCGCAGCGCTAACACGTTCTGGGCAAAGGCCCGCGTGGACTGACAGCGCGGCCCTTCGCTGCCGTCCATATTGAACGGCAACCCCAACACCAGGCCGCCGACATCGTGTTCGTCGATCACGGCGAACAGGCGCTCCACATCCAGTTTAAATTTCTTCCGCCGAATGGTTTCCAGCGGCGTGGCAATGGCCCAGGTGGTATCCGACAGGGCCAGGCCGATGGTCTTGGTGCCCAGGTCCAGGCCCAGCAATCTTTGTGGTATGGATACGGCGGCGCGCAGCGCCTCGGGGTTGATCGTAGGCATGACGAATGTTAGCTTCCGCGCGCCCTTCGGAAGGGGCGCTACTCCATGAATTTCAACGGACCGGAAAGGTCGCACATGTCGGTCGATAAAGCCACGGTCGCACGCATTGCCCATCTTGCCCGCATAGGCGTCAACGAGGACGAGTTAGAGCCTCTGGCCGCCGAGCTGTCGGGTATCCTGAATTGGATCGAACAGCTGAACGAGGTCGATACGGATGCCGTGCCGCCCATGGCTTCGGTGCATGACGAGGCCCTGCGCTGGCGCGCCGACGTCATCAATGACGGCGGCAAGCAGGCGGATATCGTGGCCAACGCGCCCGATGGACGGGACGGCTTCTTTGCCGTACCCAAGGTGATCGAGTAATGCCAGAACACACTGCACTAACCGAACTCGGTATTGCCGAGGCCCGCGATCTGTTGGCCAAGGGTGATCTGTCGTCCAGGGAACTGACCCAGAGCCACGTTGATGCCATGGCCGAGGCCGGTGCGCTGAACGCCATGGTGACGGAAACTCCCGAAATAGCCCTGGCCATGGCCGAGGCCTCTGATAACCGGCGCGGCAAGGGCGGGGCCGGGGCCCTGGAAGGCATTCCACTGGCCATCAAGGATCTGTTCTGCACCACGGATGTTCTGACCACCGCCGGCAGCCATATCCTCGACGGCTTCACGCCGCCCTATGAAAGCACGGTGACCGCCAATCTGTGGCAAGCGGGCGCGGTCATGCTGGGCAAGACCAATATGGACGAGTTCGCCATGGGCTCGTCCAACGAAACTTCCTATCACGGCCCGGTGCAAAACCCCTGGCGGCGCCAGGGTGACAACCGCGCCTTGGTGCCTGGCGGCTCGTCGGGCGGCTCGGCCACGGCGGTCGCTGGACGTTTCGCCATGGGCGCGACGGCGACGGATACCGGCGGTTCGATCCGCCAGCCGGCGGCCTTTACCGGCACCGTCGGCTGCAAGCCAACCTATGGCCGTTGTTCGCGCTGGGGTGTGGTTGCTTTCGCCTCGTCCCTGGATCAGGCCGGGCCGATAACGCGCGATGTGCGCGATAACGCTATTATGCTGGGCGCCATGGCCGGTTATGACGCAAAGGATTCCACTTCCGCCAATCAAGCAGTGCCGGATTTCGAGGCGGCATTGACGGGCGATGTGCGCGGCCTGAAAATCGGCGTGCCCAAGGAGTATGTGCTCGACGGCATGCCGGGCGAGATCGAGATCTTGTGGCAGCAGGGCATCGGCTGGTTGCGCGAGGCGGGCGCCGAGATCATCGATATCTCTCTGCCGCATACCAAATACGCCCTGCCGGCCTATTATATCGTGGCGCCCGCGGAAGCGTCATCGAACCTGGCGCGCTATGACGGCGTTCGTTTCGGCCTGCGGGAAGACGGCGGCGATCTGACCGAAATGTACAAGAACACCCGCGCCGCCGGTTTCGGCGCCGAGGTACGCCGCCGGGTCCTGATCGGCACCTATGTTTTGTCGGCGGGCTATTACGATGCCTATTATTTGAAGGCACAAAAGGTTCGCCGCTTGATCGCCCAGGACTTTCGTGACGTCTACCAAACCGTCGACGCCATTCTGACGCCATCGGCGCCATCGGCGGCCTTTGCCCAAGGCGACAAATCTGACGATCCCATCGCGATGTATCTCAACGATGTCTTCACCGTACCCGCCAATCTGGCCGGGCTGCCGGGTATCTCGGTGCCGGCGGGTTTGTCCGACGAGGGTCTGCCCCTGGGACTGCAAGTCCTCGCCCCGGCGTTCGATGAAGAAACCATGTTTCGCGTCGCCGGCGTATTGGAAGCGGCGGCAGCATTCAACGCGGCGCCCGAGCAATGGTGGAGGACAGCGCCATGAATAACTATGTCGAAGGTGCCACCGGTCCTTGGGAAGTTGTCATCGGGCTGGAAGTCCATGCCCAGGTCATTTCTCAATCAAAGCTGTTCTCTGGTGCTGCCACGGCTTTCGGGGCCGAGGCCAACAGCCAGGTCAGCCTGGTTGACGCGGGCCTGCCGGGCATGTTGCCGGTGATTAACGAAATGGCCGTGGAACAGGCGGTGCGCAGCGGCCTCGGGCTCAACGCCAAGATCAACAATTATTCGGTGTTCGATCGGAAAAACTATTTCTATGCCGATCTGCCCCAGGGCTATCAAATCTCGCAATACCTGCAGCCCATCGTGGGTGAGGGCATTGTCAGTGTTGATCTGGCGGACGGCAGCAGCCGGGATATCGGCGTTGAGCGTCTGCATCTGGAACAGGACGCGGGCAAATCCATCCATGACCGCCATCCGACCAAGACCTATGTGGATCTGAACCGCTCTGGCGTTGCCTTGATGGAAATCGTCTCCAAGCCCGATATGCGCTCGGCGGAGGAAGCCGGTGCCTACGTGCGCAAGGTGCGCGCCATCCTGCGCTATCTTGGCACCTGTGATGGCAACATGGAGGAAGGCTCCATGCGGGCCGATGTCAATGTCTCCGTGCGCCGTCCGGGCGATGATCTGGGTACACGGGCGGAGATCAAGAACGTCAACTCCATCCGCTTCATGCAACAGGCCATTGCTTATGAAACCACCCGCCAGATCGATATTCTGGAGGAAGGCGGCAGCATTGATCAGGAAACCCGCCTGTTCGACGCCCAGACCGGCACCACCCGGCCCATGCGCTCCAAGGAAGAGGCGCACGATTACCGCTATTTCCCCGATCCCGATCTGCTGCCGCTGGAATTCAGCCACGAATTTGTCGACCGCATCCGGGCTACCTTGCCCGAGCTGCCCGATACCAAGAAGCAACGTTATATGGACGAATTGGGTCTCTCGGCTCACGACGCGGGCGTCCTGGTCAGCGAACGCGACACGGCGGCGTTTTATGAGCAAGTGGCAACAGGCCGCGATGCCAAGGTTGCCGCCAACTGGGTCCAGGGTGAATTTTTCGCGCAACTGTCAAAGCTGGAGCGCGATATCGCCGACAGCCCCGTCAGCGCCGGACAATTGGGCGGCCTGATCGATTTGATCGCCGACAACACCATATCGGGCAAGATCGCCAAGGACGTCTTGGAAATCATGTTCGAAAGCGGTCAGGACGCCGCCGCTATTGTCGAGGAAAAGGGCCTGAAACAGGTTTCCGACAGCGGTGCCATCGAGGGCGAGATCGATACCATCATCGCCGCCAATCCGGACAAGGTGGCGGAATTCCAAAGCGGCAAGGAAAAGATGATCGGCTGGTTCGTCGGCCAGGTCATGCAGGCCACCAAGGGCAAGGCCAATCCGCAGCTGGTCAATCAGCTGTTACGTGACAAGCTCAAGCCCTGATTTGTTCAAGGTCTGAGTGAAATCGAGAGATCCCTGCCCGAGGCCTCGATATGCCGCAACAGGGCGGATAGGAACAGGGAAGAGCCGCAAATCTCCATGCTCTCCTGCAATATGTTCAACAAGCCCGAGGTCATGCCATCGCCCACGGTGGTCCACCAATAGCCGATAAAGAATTCGGTGACGAAGGCGCCGCCCACGAAAACCAGCCCGGCCAGGATAAAGCGATTGCGGCTGCTGCTGGGCAAATGGCGCAGAAAACCAAGGTAGCTGAACAAAAAAATCCCCATCAGCACGGCCGCCGGGATGACCCAGGAATAATACAAGGCGCCGTCCAGATCGAAGGCATAGCGGAGGGGGCGGATGGTCATTTCGTGAATAACGGCGGTTTCATCCATGGACATATAGGTGAAAATCAAGGCCAGGATCAGCCAATGGCGGCGGTAGTTCGCCTCGCCCTTTGGCAGGCGCATGGCAATGATGGCCAAACACAAGGCACAGGAAATCAGCAACAGGGCGGAATACCAGGTCGGGACATTGGCTTCCTCGGCCAAGGTGAATTGCCGTAACATGCCCAACAGCCGCTTGTGATCCAGCAAATAGTACGACACATCCATGGCGAGGCCCATGAGCGTTAGGAATACCGCGCCAAGGATCAAAAACTGTTCAATCCGTTTGCGGGACAGGATCAGTTGCGGGACCGGTGGTGGCGTTGATGGCATGACGTCCTCCCTCGTTTGGCTTTTGTGGCCAGTTATGGGGTTGTTATCTGCACCGCGCAGTATTTCACCTCGGCGATCTTGCCGTCGGGGTCCAGGGCGGCGTTGGTCAGTAGATTCGCCGCCGCCTCCGCAAAGCAGAAAGGAATGAATAGTGTTCCCGGCTGTACCCCGACGTCAAGCCGGGCGGTCAGTTCGATTTCACCGCGGCGGCTTGCCACATGTATGCGGTCGCCGGCGGCGAGACCAAGCCTGTCCAGATCGGCGGGGGCCAGGTGGGCCACGGCCTCGGGCTCCAACTGATCCAGGACGGGTGCGCGCCGGGTCATGGCGCCGGTATGCCAATGTTCCAACAGCCGCCCCGTCAGCAGCACCATGGGATAGTTCTCATCCGGTAGCTCGTCGGGGTGGACGATGTCGCAGGGGACGAACTTTCCGCGGCCATCATCGGTGGGGAACTGTTCGCCGAAGATCACCGCCTCGCCCGGATCGCCGTCATGCAGGCAGGGATAGGTGATGGCGTCCTCATCCAGCAGGCGTTGCCAGCTCATGCCGTGGATCGAATTCATGGCCTCGCGCATTTCCCGAAAAACCTCGCGCGCGCCGCCATGATCCCAGGCCAGCCCCATGCCGCGCGCGATTTGTTCAATAATCCACAGATCCTGCCGGGCATCCCCAGGCGGTTGCAGGGCCTGGCGGCCGATTTGTACTTGCCGGTTCGAATTCGTCACAGTGCCGTCTTTTTCAGGCCAGGCGGAGGCGGGTAGGATGACATCGGCGTAACAGGCCGTCTCGGTCAGGAAAATATCCTGCACCACCAAATGTTCCAGTTTGGCCAGGGCGGCGCGGGCGTGATTGAGGTTCGGGTCGGACATGGCCGGGTTTTCACCCATGATATAGAGGCCGCGAATGTCGCCCTGATGAATGGCATCGGTAATTTCGACCACGGTCAGGCCCGGTTCCGGGTCCAGTTTCGTCTGCCAAAGAGCCTCGAAGCGGGCCTGGGCGGCGGGGTCGTCAACGGCCTGATAGTCGGGATAGACCATGGGGATCAGGCCGGCATCGGAGGCGCCCTGGACGTTATTTTGGCCGCGCAGGGGATGCAAACCCGTGCCTGGGCGCCCAACCTGACCGGTCGCCAGACATAGGGAGATCAGGCAACGGGCGTTATCCGTGCCGTGAACATGTTGGGAAATACCCATGCCCCAAAAGACCATCGCCCGCTCGGCGGAGGCAAAGGCCCGTGCGGCCTCTCGGATATCGTCCGCCGGCACGCCGGTAATATCGCTCATGGCCTCGGGCGGGAACGCCTTGATGTGGGCCGACAAGGCCGCGAAGTCGTCGGTGCGCGCGGCGATGAAATCGTGATCGATCAGGTCTTCGTCGATGATGACATGTAGCATGGCGTTCAACAACGCCACGTCGGTGGCGGGCCGCAAATTCAACATCCAGCTGGCGTATTGCTTGAGGGCAAGGCCGTCGGGGTCGATGACGATTAACTTGCTGCCACTCTTGACCGCTTGCTTGAAATAGGTTGCCGCCACGGGATGATTGACCGGCGGATTGCAGCCGATGACCAAAATAACATCCGCTACCACGGCATCGGTGAAAGGGGCCGTCACCGCGCCCGAACCGATAGTTTCCATCAACGCGGCCACGGAAGAGGCATGGCACAGCCGGGTGCAATGATCGACATTGTTGCTGCCAAAGCCCGTGCGCACCAGTTTTTGAAACAGATAAGCTTCTTCGTTGGAACCCTTGGCGGAACCAAAGCCAGCAAGGGCCCGGCCGCCATGGCTATCACGGATTGACGCCAGGCCGTTGGCGGCATGGGCCAGGGCCTCTTCCCAGCTTGCCTCGCGAAAATGCGTTAGCGGATTTGCCGGATCGATTGCCAATTCGCCCTTGGCCACGCCGTCGCGGCGGATCAACGGCGTGGTCAGGCGCTCGGGGCTGTGAATGTAGTCGAAACCGAAACGGCCCTTGACGCAAAGGCGGCCGTGATTAGCCGGTCCGTCACGGCCATCGACGCCGACGATCCGCTCGTCGCGAATATGAAAGGTTAACTGGCAGCCAACGCCGCAATAGGGACAGATCGAGTCTACCAGGCGATCCGCCACGATCGCGCCCTGTTTGGGTAGTAATGCGCCCGTGGGGCAGACCCGCACACATTCGCCGCAGCCGACGCAATGGCTCTCGCCCATTGGTTCATCGAAGTCAAAGGCAACGTGCGCCCCGGCGCCCCGGCCGGCCATGGCGATGACGTCATTGACCTGGACCTCCCGGCAGGCCTGTACGCATAAATTGCACTGAATGCAGGCATCCAGGTTGACCTGCATGGCGGGATGGCTGTTATCGCATTTTGGCTTCGTGGCGCGGCGTGGAAATCGGCTGCTCTCCACACCCTGTGTCTCGGCCCAGTGCCAGAACAGAGAATCTGGATCATGCGTTTCGCCGCGGCCTGGCTGGTCAGCCAGCAGCAGTTCCATGACCAAGACCCGCGATTGCAAAGCCCGCGCGGAGGCGGTTTTGACCACCATGCCGGCTTCGGGCTGGCGGCGGCAGGACGGCGCCAAGACACGTTCGCCATCGATTTCGACCATGCAGGCGCGGCAATTGCCGTCCGCGCGGTAACCGCTTTCCTCGGTATGGCACAGATGCGGCAGGACCGTGCCAAGGCGCGCGGCCACCTGCCAGATGCTTTCGCCCAGCGCGGCCTCGGCCGGGATGCCGTCAAGTTCGAACTGGATCGTCTCGCTCATGCGATTGCCCCCGGGAAATAGCGTAGCGCGCAACGTAGCGGATTGGCCGCCGCCTGACCGAGGCCGCAGATCGAGGCATCGGCCATGACCTGTGCCAGATCACTGAACGTGGCGCCATCTGTTGCGGCCTTGCCGGCATCCAGCATGGCGACGGCCTTTTCCGTACCGACCCGGCAGGGCGTGCACTGGCCACAGCTTTCATGGGCGAAAAACCGCATCAAATTAGCCACCACGGCGGCGATATCGTCGTGCTGCGACAGCACGATCAGGGCAGCGGAGCCGACCAGGCCACCGTGCGGTTCCAGGGTGCCAAAGTCCATTGATTCATCGGCCAGGTTGGCGGGCAGGATGCCGCCAGAGGCACCACCGGGCAGGAATGCGGCCAATTCGTGGCCATCCGCCATGCCGCCGCAATGCTCCTCGATCAACGCGCGGGCGGAAATACCCGCCGGCACCCGCTTTACACCTGGTTCGCGCACCCGGCCGGAAACCGAAAAGCTACGCATGTCCTGCCAGGCCGCGCCCGCGTTGATGGCATCACGGGCCCAGTACAGGGTCTCGATATTGTTGATCAGGGTGGGGCGGCCAAACAGGCCGGCGTGCGAGGGGAAGGGGGGGCGCTGTCGGGGCAGGCCGCGCTTGCCCTCAATGCTTTCCAGCATGGCTGATTCTTCGCCACAGATATAGGCGCCCGCGCCCCGGCGCATCCGGATCGGCGCCGTGGCCAGGCCCGCCGCCCCGGCCTTGGCGAATTCCTGCTGCAAAAGCGCCCGCAAATGGGGATATTCATCGCGCAGATAAAGATAGATTTCCGCCGCATCCACGGCCCAGGCCGCCAGCAACATACCTTCGATGAAACGATGTGGGTCGCGTTCCAGGTAATGGCGGTCCTTGAAGGTGCCCGGCTCGCTCTCATCGCCGTTCACGACCAGGTAACGGGGGCCGGGCTCGGCCGCCACCAGGCCCCACTTGCGCCCGGTGGGAAAACCCGCGCCGCCCAGGCCACGCAGACCGCTTTCGCCAAGAGCATCAATTATCTGCTGTCGTTGCCGCTCTCCCCGCAAACATTGACGCAACAGATCGTAACCGCCATGCGCTTGATAACGCTCAAAATCGATCGCCGGCGTCATGATTGTTGCCACGCTGGGGGCCGACAGCGTGGCCTGGATCACCTCGGCATCGGCATGGGGGAGGTATTCAGCCGCGACGGCGGCAACTGGGGCACAATCACAGCGGCCCATGCAGGCGCTGCGGATTATTCGGACTTTACCCTCCAGTTCGGCGGCGATTTTATCCGCGCCGGCCATTTGGCACGGCAGGCCATCACAGATATGCACGCTGGGCGCAATTGCCGCCGCCTCATCGGCGATGACCTCGAAACGGTGATAGAAAGTGGCAACCTCGTATACTTCAGCCTGGGAGAGCCGCATGCAGTCGGCCAGTGCGGCCAGATGGCGATGGCGAAGACAACCCGCCGCGTCCTGGATCTGGTGCAGATATTCCAATAGCAGCGTCGCTTCCAAGGCAGCAGGTCCGATAATTTGGCGTACCTCTGCCGCATCTACCGCATTGCTCTGCCGACCGCGCAGGGTGATATTGCCCCGGCCCCGATTTGCAGCCCGCTGGTTTCCCCGTTGATTTCTCACTGCGTCGCTTTTAACTCCAGACGGCATTTCGCCTCCACCATTGACCAGCTACATGACCTATCCGGCAGGCCCAGAGCACGTGGCCATGGACCCTGAGGGCAGTTTTGGTTAGGTTCACTGACACTAATCATATCGCAACGAAGCCCCGGCGTCTCTGATCTGATCGCCAAGGTCAAACCCGACGTCAGGCTAAAAAAACACAGGCTGGAAACAAAAGATGCCCGATCTAGTACTGCTATCCCTGCTTTGCTCCAAACTGTGTCACGATTTGGTGGGCCCTGTCAGCGCGGTTGGTAACGGCGTCGAGATTCTCGAAGACGAAGATGATCCGGAAATGCGCCAACAGGCGATTGGGTTGTTGGCCCATAGTGCTGAATTGGCGGCAAATCGGTTGAAATTCATGCGTTTGGCATTTGGCGCGGCGGGCGGCGAGGGCGTCGCGATCAGTATTAATGAAGCGCGGCAAACGGCGGAGGATTTTCTAAGCGATGGCAGAGGCGCCTTGGCTTGGCCCAGTTCACAGGATGAAGAGGACTTGGGACCGGATAAGACCGGTATCAAGATTTTGTTGAATTTGATCTTGATCGCCAACGACACCATTCCGCGTGGTGGTCAGGTACATGTCGCCCTTAGCCGTGGCGAAACGGCCGGTCGCAACATGATTAGCGCAAATGTCAGATCGGAAGGTGTCGGGGCGCGCCTGGGCGAAGGTGTGGAAGCGGCGTTGGATACGGCCAGCGACAATAATGCCCTCAATCCGAAATCCGCCCCCGCCCGTTTGGCTGCCGATTTGGCTGAAACTTTCGGTGGCGCAATCACCGTTATGCCGCATGTGGATGCCGTGGAATTTTCGGTTGATTTAAATCCGACGGATTAGGAAAAAACCACCTTTTATCCCGTTTTGCTTCACGGCTTTTTAACTTTCTTCCCCCATCTTTGGCTCATGACCGCGGGGGGAGGAGTGTCCCATAGCCGGTCCCGACGCAACAACCGATAAGGTGGCCGCAATGGACGAGCTACTCAGTGAATTTTTGACTGAGACATCTGAGAGTCTCGCAACGCTTGACGTCGAAATTGTCAAGTTGGAACAGGATCCGAATGCACCGGATCTCATTGATAACATTTTCCGGCTGGTCCATACGATCAAGGGCACGTGCGGATTTCTTGGTTTGCCGAGGCTGGAAGCCGTGGCGCATTCGGCGGAGAATGTGCTGGGCAAGGTTCGGGATCACGAGCTGGTGGTGACGCCGCCGGCGGTTTCGTTGATTCTCGGCTCGCTGGACCGGATCAAGGATTTGCTGGCCGCGTTGGAAGAGACGGAAGCCGAGCCGGAAGGCGACGATTCTGATCTAATCAGCCAATTGGATGCCATGGCCCTGGGCCAGGAAGTGCAAGGTGAGGACCAGGCGCCGGTGGAAGCCCCAACCCCAGCCCCTGTGCCCGAGCGCGCGCTGAAGGAAGGCGAGGCCACGGAAGACGAATTGGAACGGGCTTTCCGGGAAACCGAAACAGAGCCGACCGAGATCGTGGCCAAGCCAGAGCCCGCACCGAGCGCCGCCCCGGCACCGGTCGCCGCCAAGGCGAAAGAGGAACCCCGCGTCGAAAAATCCAGCGAAGGTTCCGTGGCCTCTCAGAGCATTCGCGTCAGCGTCGATGTGTTGGAAGACCTGATGACCATGGTCTCCGAATTGGTGCTGACCCGAAACCAGCTTATGCAAATGGTGCGCGGGCATGCCGACAGCGAATTCAAGGTGCCTCTGCAACGATTGAGCCATGTGACGACCGAGCTGCAGGAAGGCGTGATGAAGACGCGGATGCAGCCTATTGGCAATGCCTGGGCGAAATTGCCCCGTATCGTTCGTGATCTGAGCCATGAACTGGACAAGAAGATCGACCTGCAGATGCTGGGCGCGGATACTGAACTTGACCGCCAGGTGTTGGAGTTGATCAAGGATCCGCTCACTCATATGGTGCGTAATTCCGCCGACCATGGCCTGGAAACACCTAGTGAACGGGCGGAAGCAGGCAAGCAGGAAACCGGTAAGGTTGTCTTGAACGCCTACCACGAGGGTGGCCATATCATTATCCAGATCAAGGATGATGGCCGTGGCATCAACGTGGAAAAGCTGCGCGCAAAAATGCTTGCAAGCGGCATGGCAACGGAAGCCGAAGTCGCCGAGATGAGCGATCAGCAGATCCAGATGCAGATTTTTGCCGCTGGTTTCTCTACCGCTGAAGTCGTGACGGCCGTATCGGGCCGTGGCGTTGGCATGGACGTGGTTCGTACCAATATTGAAAAAATCGGCGGTACGGTCGAATTGAGCTCCGAATGGGGCAAGGGCAGTACCTTTACGATCAAGATCCCGCTGACCTTGGCGATTGTTTCCGCTCTCATCGTGGAGAGCTGTGAAGACCGTTTCGCCATCCCGCAATTGAGCGTGGTGGAATTGGTCCGGGCCTCGAAGGAATCCGAACACCGGATCGAGATGATCAAGGAGACACCCGTTCTGCGCCTGCGCAATCGTCTGTTGCCTCTGGTCTATCTTGGCGACAGCCTGAAGCTGGCGAATGCCTCTGACCATAAGCTGACGGAAGGCGCCGAAGTCTTCGTCGTCGTCTCGCAAGTTGGTTCCTATACCTTCGGCATCGTGGTTGACCGGGTCTTCGATACGGAAGAAATTGTGGTCAAGCCCGTGACACCGCTGCTGCGGGATATCTCCATGTTCTCGGGCAATACCATTCTAGGTGATGGCAGCGTCATCATGATCCTGGATCCAAATGGTATCGCCGCTTCAACGTCCGATACCAAGGTTGGCGAGCGTTCCGATGCCGACGATGACATGACCCACGCGGTTAGCACGGATGACACCACGACGATGTTGGTTTTCCGGGCCGGCAGCACCGAACCGAAGGCCGTGCCTTTGTCTCTCGTCGCCCGTCTGGAAGAGGTCGATGTGGAAACTGTCGAATACGCCAATGGCCAAAGCCTGGTGCAGTATCGCGGCAAATTGATGCCATTGGTGAAGATGGATGACAGCTGCAACATCCGCGAAAGCGGACGCCAGCCAATTCTGGTCTTCTCCGATGGTGATCATTCCATGGGTCTGGTTGTCGACGAAATCATTGATATCGTCGAATCCAAACTGGATATCGAATTGACGGCGACTGAAGTCGGTTACCTGGGCAGTGCGGTCATTGAGGGTAGTGCAACAAACGTCATTGATGTCGGTCACTACCTGAGCGACGCCTTCTCCGATTGGTTCACATCACCAGATGAAGCCGCCTTTGGTGAAGCCGATGCACGGCGCTTGCTGTTGGTTGATGACTCACCCTTCTTCCGCAATATGCTGACGCCGTTGCTGGAAGTCGCCGGATACAGGGTCACCGTTGCAAGCAATGGTGATGAAGCCTTGGCCCTGCGTGAAGACGGCGTTGATTTTGACTGCATCGTCAGTGATATCGAAATGCCCGGTATGAGCGGCTTCGAACTGGCCGAACAGGTCAAAAGCGATGGCCGTTGGCAGGAGACACCGATCGTGGCTCTGTCATCACACGTTAATCCGAAAGATCTCGAGCGTGGCCGGAGCGTAGGCTTTAGCGACTATGTCGGTAAATTCGACAGAGACGCCCTGCTTACAACCCTGTCGCAGACGCTGGCCGAAAAGGTGGAAGTGGCATGAGTGACGTGAATAATACGAACGACCGATCCCTGGACGATTTGGATGATCAGCAAAATAAAACGGACTCGGAAGAGTACGTAACGGCACTCATTGATGGCCAGCTGTTTGGTATACCGGTGCTATCGGTCCAGGACGTTCTGGGGCCGCAAACACTGGCCAATATCCCGCTGGCGCCGCCCGAGGTTGCCGGTTCGCTGAACCTGCGGGGACGCATTGTCACGGCGATTGATCTACGTAAGCGCCTTGGCATGGACCCGGCCGATCGTGAAAAATCCATGAGCATCGTGGTCGACCACCATGGTGAGCTGTACAGCCTCTTGATCGACGAAGTCGGTGAAGTGCTGCAGGTGCCAATGCAGAATTACGAACGCAATCCAGCCACTTTGGACCCGCGTTGGCGCGATGTATCGCAAGGCATCTTCCGTCTTGACGGCCGATTGCTGGTTATCCTGCAAGTGCAACGTCTTCTGGACATCATCAAGGTAGCCGCCGCTGCTTAGTGGCGGACTATCACAGTTCATCCAATTGAATAGAAATGTTCACACCGCCTTTTGACCGTGACCGAAGGAGTTGGAAATGAAATCTTGTTTGGTCGTCGATGATTCTAAAGTGATCCGTATGGTAGCTCGACGAATTCTCGAAACTTTGGACTTCGAAATATCCGAAGCCGTTGACGGTCAGGAGGCGCTGGATGCCTGCCTGGAAGAAATGCCCGATGCCATCCTGCTCGACTGGAACATGCCTGTTATGAATGGCCTGGATTTTCTTAAATCACTACGCGTTGTTGCCGGTGGTGATACGCCGATCGTGGTGTTCTGCACGACGGAAAATGACATGAGCCATATTCTCGAGGCAATGAAGGCCGGTGCGAACGAGTACATTATGAAGCCGTTTGACAAGGAAATCATCGAAGCGAAATTCGTCCAGGTAGGATTGCTCTGATGGGTAACGCGCGGGAACCCGCGCAAGTGACAGCGGGAAACAGCAGCACGACCGACGCTCCGGGTCAGATCCGGGTGATGGTGGTCGATGACTCGGCGGTAATCCGCGGCCTGGTCAAGCGCTGGCTACAGGAAGATCCGGATATCGAAGTCGTGGCCTGGGCCACGAATGGCGAGGCCGCGCTAAAAGAGATCGAAGATCATAAACCTGACGTCGTGGTTTTGGACATCGAGATGCCGAAGATGGATGGCATCACCGCCTTGCCGCATTTGCTGAAACTTTCGCCACGTTCCAAGATCGTAATGTCCTCTACCTTGACCACCCGGAATGCCGATATTGCCTTGAAGGCGCTGTCTTTGGGTGCCGCGGACTATATCGCCAAGCCGAGCGCGTCGAGTGAACTGCATTCCGCCGACGGTTTTCGCCGGGAGCTGTTGGATAAAGTACGGGCCCTGGGCAACTCCGCGCGTATGCGTGGGCGGATCGCGGCGCGGGTCGTGGCTAAATCCAACGATGGCGGCGTCGTCAATACCCGTTCGCAAGGCGGGCATTATGGCAGTGCGCCGATCGTTCTTCGTAAACCGGGCCGCTTGCAGCCGAGTATTATCTGCATCGGCAGTTCTACCGGTGGTCCGCAGGCTTTGATGAAGTTGATGGAGGCTATCGGCGGAAAAGTAAAACAGCCGATCCTGATTACCCAGCACATGCCGGCCACATTCACGACAATCCTAGCCCAACATTTAAGCCGCATCGATGGCATCGAATGTTCAGAGGCAGTGGACAAGGGCAAGTTAGTTGACGGTCAAGTCTATCTCGCACCTGGTGACTATCACATGGTGGTGGAGCGTGACGCCACGGGAAATATTTTGCGCCTAAACCAAGATGCACAGGAAAATTTTTGCCGGCCATCCGTGGACCCGATGTTGCGCAGTGTCGTGGCTGCCTACGGGGAGAGGGTCCTGATGGTGATGCTGACTGGCATGGGTCATGACGGTCTTAAAGGCGGTCATGATGTTGTTGAACGCGGCGGTACGCTGATCGCTCAGGATGAGGGCAGCAGTGTTGTTTGGGGGATGCCCGGCGCGGTTGCCACGGGCGGGCTATGCAGTGCCGTATTACCCATTGACGAGATGGGTGGCGCTGTCGTTCGTATTGCTAACGGGGGGGGACTATGACGCCAGCGGATTTTGAGTATTTGGCAAGCATCCTGAAGGATCGGTCCGGTTTATCGATTGGTCCGGACAAAACCTATTTACTTGAAAGCCGCCTGACCCCGGTTGCCCGTAAGAATAATCTGGATGATCTGGATGCTCTTGTGGCCGAGGTAAGGCGCAGTAAAAAGGAAGCAATGCTTTGCGAAATTACCGAAGCGATGACGACCAATGAATCCTTCTTTTTTCGTGACGCCACGCCTTTTGAGATTTTCGAAAAAGCGATTTTGCCCGACCTTTTAGAGGCACGTGCGTCTCGAAAAAGTCTGCGCATTTGGAGCGCTGCCTGTTCAACCGGCCAGGAGGCCTACAGCCTGTCGATGATCCTGCGTGAAATGGCACCGCAGCTGGCGGGCTGGCGCATTGAAATCGTCGGTACGGATATTTCTAACGAAGTTCTGGAAAAGGCCAAAGTGGGGATCTATTCGCAATTCGAGGTGCAGCGGGGGCTGCCCATTCAGTTGCTGATGAAATATTTCACACAGGTGAACGAGCTTTGGCAAATTGACGCCTCGATCCGCGCCATGGTGACGTACAAGGAATTCAATCTTCTGAAGGACCTTAAGGCCCTCGGTAGCTTCGATATCATTTTCTGCCGCAACGTCTTGATCTACTTTGATCAACCGACCAAGACCAAGGTCCTCGACGCGATGTCCAATATCCTGGCCAGTGATGGCTGCCTCTTCATGGGAGCGGCCGAGACGGTGCTAGGTATTTCCGATGACTTCAAGCCTGTTCCGGGCCACCGTGGCGTTTACAACACGGCCCAAAAGGCAGACAAGAGTGCTATTGCGCCAACAGCCAGTCTGGCTGCGGCTGGTTAGCGCAATTCCGGGCTAGTACGTTTCCGAAATTTGTGAAGTCGGTGCGCCGGGGATGATTTCTCCGGCGTTTTCGTGCTGCCGTACTGACACCGCTCGACGCCGGATATGTGTCCTTGTGATGAATTGGCGGCGATCAGGACTAGGCAAAAAAAACGGCCGCTTCGAAAAGCGGCCGTTTCTTTTGCTTATGGCAACCGCGCTTTAGGCGGCCGCTTCTTCGTCGGCGGGTGGGTCACGCAGGACATAACCGCGTCCCCAAACCGTCTCGATATAGTGTTCGCCGCCTGTAGCGTTCGCGAGCTTTTTCCGCAATTTGCAAATGAAGACATCGATGATTTTCAATTCCGGCTCATCCATGCCGCCATAAAGGTGGTTGAGGAACATCTCCTTGGTAAGGGTGGTACCCTTGCGCAGGGAGAGCAGTTCCAGCATGGCATATTCCTTGCCGGTCAGGTGCAGGCGCTGCCCCTCGACCTCGACCGCCCGGCTATCAAGATTGACGGTCAGCTTGCCGGTCTTGATAATCGACTGGGAATGCCCCTTGGAGCGCCGCACGATCGCATGAATGCGCGCCACCAATTCCCGCTTATCAAACGGCTTGGTCATATAATCATCGGCGCCGAAACCCAGGCCACGTACTTTGTCGTCAGGCTCGGACATGCCGGAAAGTATTAAAATTGGTGTTTCAACCTTGGCGACGCGAAGCTTTTTCAAGACGTCGTAGCCATGCATATCAGGCAAATTCAGATCCAAGACAATAATGTCGTAATCGTAGATTTTCCCTAGGTCGAGGCCTTCCTCGCCCAAATCCGTGCCATAAACGTTGAAGCCGTCGCCCTGTAGCATCAAATCGATGCTTTTCGCCATGGCGGTGTCATCTTCAATAAGCAAAACCCGCATATCAGTCCTCCCGTCTACCGATCGTTAACTAAAGTTAATCGGACTAGGTTAATGAACCATTAACAGAACTGATGAAGCAACAATTTTCCCAAATTTATTCCAAATCCTTCTGCGCCTTTACCGAAACTTAAGCCTGTGAGCCAAGTATGAGGGCAATCGATCCTGATTGGATAATGTGTGTTGAAGAGTGCCGTGCATACTGCCCTTAACGAAATTGAACAAATCCCCTCGCATCGAGTTTATGGCCGCGTCGGGAGCGTTAGAGGGCTAACCCTCGAGGTCTGTGGCGCGCAAGCCGCGTTGAGCGTCGGCTCGCGCTGCTCCCTTCAGACGCGCGATGGCCGTAGCGTCATGGCGGAGGTTGTCGGCTTCCATAACGACGCGGCGGTGCTGCTGCCCTATGGCAACCTGGATGGCATCGGATTGGGCTGCCGCGCCATGGTGGACGAACAAAACCCGATGGTTTACCCAAGCAATCGCTGGTTAGGACGGGTTATTAACGCAATGGGAGAACCCATTGACGGAAAAGGGCCTTTGCCTCGTGGAAATCAAGCCTATCCATTGCGTGGCATACCCCCGCAGGCGCATTCCCGTCAACGTGTCAGGGGCAAGGTTGACCTGGGCATAAAGGCCCTCAACACCTTTGTGACCTTGTGCCGCGGACAGCGCATGGGCATTTTTGCCGGCAGTGGCGTGGGTAAATCCGTGCTGCTGTCGATGCTGGCCCGCTATACCGCCTCGGATGTTTCCGTGATCGGTCTGATCGGAGAACGCGGCCGGGAAGTTCAGGAATTTATCGAGGATAATTTGGGCGAGGAGGGGTTGGCACGCAGTGTCATTGTCGTGGCGACCTCCGATGAACCGGCCTTGATGCGCCGGCAGGCGGCTTATATGACCATGACCCTGGCGGAATATTTCCGTGATGGCGATCGCGATGTCTTGTGCATGATGGACAGTGTCACGCGATTTGCCATGGCCCAACGTGAAATCGGCCTTTCGGGCGGCGAACCCCCTGCCTCGAAAGGTTACACCCCCTCGGTCTTTGCCGAGCTGCCCCGTTTGCTGGAACGTGCCGGTCCAGGTACCGGCGAGGGCGGTATCACGGGATTGTTCACGGTCCTGGTCGAGGGCGATGATCACAATGAACCTATCGCCGATGCGGTACGCGGTATTCTTGATGGTCATATCGTCCTGGACCGGGAAATCGCCGAGCGCGGCCGTTTTCCCGCCATTGATATTTTGCGCAGTCTGTCGCGCACCATGCCTGGCTGTAATAGTGAGGAGGAAAATACCCTGGTCCTCCATGCCCGCCGCCTGATGGCGGCCTATGCGAATATGGAAGAGTTGATCCGCCTTGGCGCCTATCGCGTGGGTTCCGACCCGGAGGTGGACGAGGCGATCCGCTATCACGACGCCCTGGAAGGCTTTCTGCGCCAGGACAAGGATGCCGGCTGCTCCATGTCCGAAGGCTATGACCAACTCGCCGGCATCTTGATGGAAGGGCGCGAATAAATGAATGTTCGAGGCTTTGGCGCCTTGGCGCGAATGCACCGTTTTCGCATGGATGAACACCGGCGCAAGGCGATGGAGATAGAGCTCGCGCGCGAAGATTTCCTGCGTCAGGATACCGCCCTGGAGCAGGAACTGATCCGGGAAACGAGCACGTTCAGGCGCGATGATATGGCGATAATCGATTTTGCCGCCTATTCCAAAGGCATTGAAGTCCGCCGCGAGGCTTTGGCCAAGTCGATCGCCGAAGTGACCCGGACGCTGAGCCGTATTAACGAGCAAATGGCCAACGAGTACCGCGAGGCCAAGAAATTTGAACTGGCCATGGAGCGGGAAGCTAAGCGCAAGAAAGATCTCGCCGCGCGGGCGGAACAGATGGAGCTGGATGAAATTGGCCTGAACTATCACGGCCGCGCCGTATAGAGCGTTACCGATACAGCGTTACAAATCGAGTGTTACCGGGGATAGACTTCCAGATAAACCAAGGTGCCATGGCCTAAATCATGGGCCGTGATCGGAAAGCGACCGGCGGTTTTCGCGATGAATGTCATGTGGGCAATGCTTCCCGGCTTGGCAAAGGCGTGGATGTCATAGCCGTGCAGATGCAATTCCACCGTCTTGTCCGTTGACCAACTGATATCGACCTCCTCGCCTTCGTTAACACGAAAGGTCTTCTCAGGGGCGGTAACCTTGCCGTCACGGATTTCAAGCTTGATGGTCCGCAACTTTGGTTTCACTTGCGCCAGAAGGGCCCCGGGGGCCAGGGAAAGGACGCCGCAGGCGGCAAGCGCCACCGCAATAGACCGAAGACCTTTGCGGCGGGCATCGCTGTTAGGTTTTGTGACGATGGTCATTTCAATTCGATCTTTGCTGGGTACATTTCATTTATCTGGGAAATAATCATAATCTTCCCATATGGAATCGGTAGATAAAATATTCTACCGATAATTGGGAACCTTGGGGGGAACCACAATGAAACGGCTATGCATATATTTAAGTACGCTCCTGATTGCGGCGGTCACTGTGCCAAACATGGCGAACAGTGAAATTCTGGCGATGATGAATTACGAAAGCAAGCCGGCTGACTCGCTGAAGGCTTTGAAATTGACCGGCGCCCGGGAACGCCGGGAAGGCATCGCCATCATTGATGTGGATCCGGAAGCCGAAACATTCGGCAAAATTCTGATGGATATTCCATTGCCGCCCGATCTGGTGGCCCACCACATATTTTATGACCGTAATATGGAAAAGGCCTATGTCACGGCGCTGGGCAAGCCGGAACTGCATGTCTTCAAACTGAACGAATTTCCCTACCGCTTGAAACGCATTGATGTGGCCAAGTGCCAGATGGGCGAGGACGTGGTCTTTTCCGAGGATAACAAGACCTGGTATCTGACCTGCATGAATTCGGGCAATGTCTATGTGGGCGAGACCGCGACGGACAGGATCACCGGCATCATCGATATCCCAGGCGCCAATCCGCATGGTCTGGTGGTGTTGAGCGATATTGACCGGCTCTTGATAACGTCCACCATTACCGGCGATCTGAAGACCCCGAAGGAGGAGTTGATCATCGTCGAAGCCTCTACCAACAAGGTTCTGGGCACCTTGAAAATGTCCAATAAGCCATCCCCGTCCGGGGTGGCGCCGGTGGAGCTGTTGCGGGTGCCCGGTTCCGATCCGGCCATCGTCTACACCACCAATATGTTCGGTGCCTCCCTGTGGACCGCGATTTGGAATCCCGCCAAGAAGAATTTTGCAGCGGCCCAGGCGTTTGATCTATCCAAAGTCAATGGCGGCGTCCCGTTGGAGATCTATTTTGTCGATGGCGGCAAGACCATGTATATCACCACCGCCAATCCGGGCCTGCTGCATATTTTTGATCTGTCCGCAGACCCGTCTAAGCCAAAGTTGGTGAAGTCCATGACGACCGGGCAGGGCGCCCATCACGTGGGCCTGACCAAGGATGGGCGTTACGGTTTTGTGCAAAATTCCTTCATCAATCTGCCGGGTATGCGGGACGGTTCGGTCTCTGTGGTTGATCTGAAAGCGCAAAAGGTCATCGCTTCCATCGATACCCTGAAAAATATGGGCTACAACCCCAACTCTATCGTTCTGTTGCCAAAGTGGAATGATTTGGCTGGCCATTGATCAACGCCTCGGCCTCGCATGATTGGGCGCCCCGTGACCTGATTGGTCGCGGGGCGCCGGTCTTTTTTGCGGCGAATATTTTCGTGGTATTTGGCAATGAATTGGCATAAATTGCCTGAAATTTGAGCAATTCCTATTTTGTCGCCTAGGTGCCTATTTCATGAGCATTCAGTTGGGACCAAGCAAACTGGAGCAACCTGTGATCCTGGCGCCCATGTCGGGCATCACGGATCTGCCGTTTCGCCGTCTGGTGCGTGGTTTTGGTGTTGATTTCGCGGTCAGCGAAATGATCGCCTCCACGGGCGTTGTCAGTGGCGGCCGGATTTCCAGGGAACGGGCCTCTTGGGCGGCGGACGAAGGCCTGCGGGTGGTGCAGCTGGCCGGCTGCCTGCCCGAACCAATGGCCCAGGCGGCGCGCTTGAGCCAGGACCAGGGCGCCGATGTGATCGATATCAACATGGGCTGCCCGGTCAAGAAAGTGGTTGGCGGCAGTGCCGGTTCCGCCCTGATGCGGGATGAAACCTTGGCCCTGCATTTGATCGAGGCCGTGGTTGGTGCGGTGGATATACCGGTGACCTTGAAAATGCGCACCGGCTGGGACCATGAACAGCGCAATGCGCCCTCCTTGGCGCGCCAGGCGCAAGACGCCGGCATCGCCATGATCACCGTCCATGGGCGTACCCGCTGCCAGTTTTATGATGGCCAGGCGGATTGGGATTTCATCGGTTCGGTGAAACGGGCGGTCGATATACCGGTGATCGCCAACGGAGATGTGGTCGGCCTTGAAGATGCCCGGAATATACTGCACCGCTCCAATGCCGATGGCGTGATGATCGGTCGCGGTGCCTTTGGCCGGCCATGGTTTCCGGCCCAGGTCCGCCACTACCTGGCGACGGGCGATGGCTTGGCTGATCCTGATCTCTCGGCCCAGCGCGATACGGTGATTACCCACTACCGCGGGATCCTGGATCATTACGGCGCCGGACGGGGCCTGCGTATCGCGCGCAAACATATCAACCGGTATCTGGAACGGATCGGTGCCGCCAGGGAGGAGCGCCGGGCGGTCCTGCGTCAGGGCGACAGCGCGTCGGTGGTCCAACAGCTCCATCAGCTGTACGACCAGGCAATGGCGCGGGCGGCGGCGTGATGGCGGCTGCGACGGGCATCTCAGCGGACATTATCCTGAGCACCTTTCCCCATCCGGTTTTGGTCTTGGATGAAGACGACGCAATCCGCTATGTCAATCCCAGCGCCGAGCAGTTTTTTGCCAGCGGTGCGGCCCAGCTGTGCCGTGACCGATTAAGCGCCTTGTTGCCTTTTGGCAGCCCGGTCCAGGCATTGGTGAACGAAGCCCGGCAAAAAACCACCGTGATCTCCGAGTACGGCCTGGATCTGGGCACACCCCGCCTGGGCCCGCGTCTGGTCGATGTCACGGCCTCGCCCATGGCCGAGACACCGGACTGCATCATTCTGACCTTGCGGGAAAACAGCATCGCTTCGAAAATGGACCGCCAGTTGACCCATCGCGGCGCCGCACGCTCGGTCACCGGGATGGCTGCCATGCTGGCCCACGAGGTGAAAAACCCCCTGAGCGGCATTCGCGGTGCGGCTCAGTTACTGGAACAGGATGCAAATCCCGACGACAGAGTTCTGACCCGCCTGATTTGTGACGAGACCGATCGTATCGTCGATATTGTCGAGCGTATGGAAATGTTCTCGGACAAGCCGATCGAGCGGCAACCGGTCAACATTCACCGGGTTCTGGAGCGGGTCCGTCAGGTGGCGCAAAGCGGCTTTGCCAAACACCTCCGATTTCTGGAAAATTATGATCCCTCGATCCCACCCGTGCTGGGCAACTTCGATCAACTGGTTCAGATTTTCTTGAATCTGGTCAAGAATGCGGCCGAGGCGGCCCCCTCGGTGGGCGGCGAGATTACCTTGAGCACCGCCTATCGCCATGGCCTGCGCCTTTCTGTTGCGGGCAGCCGAAGCCGCATGAAGCTGCCGATCGAGGTCGCGGTGCACGACAATGGCCCCGGCGTGGCCGACGATATCATGCCCTATCTGTTTGACGCCTTCGTCACCAACAAGGCCCAGGGATCGGGTTTGGGATTGGCCCTGGTGGCCAAGTTGGTGGACGATCACGGCGGCGTCGTGGAATGCGCCGATGTCGCCAAGGGCACGCAATTTCGCGTCATGTTACCGGTGGATGAGAGCTAGAAGATGGAATTTAATCTATGAGCCGCGGCACCATCCTGATTGCCGATGACGACAACGCCATCCGCTTGGTTTTGGATCAAGCATTGGGCCGGGCGGGTTATGAAGTGCGCTCCACCGCCAATGCGGCCACCTTATGGCGTTGGATCGGCGATGGTCAGGGCGATCTGGTTATCACGGACGTGGTGATGCCCGACGAAAATGGTTTGGACCTATTGCCGCGGATTAAAAAACTGCGGCCCGAGATGCCGGTCATCGTGATGAGCGCGCAATCCACTATTCTGACCGCGATCAAGGCCGCCGAACGCGGCGCCCACGAATATTTGCCCAAACCCTTCGACCTCAAGGAACTGATCAACGTCGTGCAGCGCGCCCTGAACGATCGCCAGCATGTCGCCGCTGGTGCCGGATCGGCAGGGCAGGGGGAAGGGGAGGAAAACCTGCCGGTGATCGGCCGCTCCCCCGCCATGCAGGAGATCTATCGCACTTTGGCCCGTCTCATGCAGACGGATTTGACCGTGATGATTTCAGGAGAATCAGGAACCGGCAAGGAACTGGTCGCCCGTGCCCTGCACGACTATGGCAAACGGCGCAACGGACCATTTGTCGCCATCAACATGGCGGCGATCCCCCGGGATCTGATCGAGAGCGAATTGTTCGGTCACGAAAAGGGTGCCTTCACGGGCGCCACCGCGCGCAATCCGGGGCATTTTGAATTGGCCGAGGGCGGTACGCTGTTTTTGGATGAAATCGGCGACATGCCGGCCGAGGCGCAGACCCGGTTGCTGCGCGTCCTGCAACAGGGTGAATACAGCACGGTGGGTGGGCGCACACCGATCAAGGCCAATGTGCGCATCATCGCCGCGACCAACCAGGATCTTCAGCAATTGATCCGCCAAGGCCTGTTCCGCGAGGATCTGTTTTACCGCCTCAACGTCGTGCCCATGCGCCTGCCGCCGCTGCGCGAGAGGACCGAGGATGTGCCCGATCTGGCCCGCCACTTTCTGAACCTGGCCGAGGCGCAGGGGTTGCCGGCGAAACGGATCAGCCGTGGCGCACTTGGGCGTCTGCGCCTGCATGACTGGCCGGGTAATGTGCGGGAGCTGGAAAATCTGATCCAACGCCTGGTCGCGCTCTACCCCGAGGAGATGATTGAAGAGGCCGTCGTGGAAACTGAATTGGGTGCTATTTCTCCGCCCTCTTTGCAATCCGCTGGCGCCGGCGATGCTGACCAAGTGCAGGGCCCTGTTGGCGGCGATAGCATTGGTGCCTCGGTGGAGCAGCATCTCGCGCGCTATTTCCGGGCGCATGGCGATAGTCTGCCACCCGCCGGTTTGTACGAGCGCGTGGTTCGCGAGGTCGAGCGGCCCTTGATCCAGTTATGTCTCGCGGCAACCCGCGGTAATCAGATCAAGGCGGCGGATCTATTGGGCTTGAACCGCAATACTTTGAGAAAAAAGATCAAGGAATTGGAAATTCAGGTGGTACGTGGCGTCAACTGATGCATAATTACAACAGATTCTCTGTCTGACCGAACCGGTACACCATATGGCCGAAGCAACGGAACGTAGCCGCCTGGAAGCCACCTTCGCCGATAGCTTCGTGCCGTGGGCGCGGGAGGTTGGCCTAAGTGGCAAACTAGCGGTGGTTCTGGCCCTGGCGGCGTTGGCGTCCTCGATCGCGACCTATACGGCCTGGACCGGCTCGGCACCGCAGACGCCCAACCCCCGTGTCATATTGATCCTGCTGGTCATCGATCTGATTTTGGTGCTGTCCTTCGGCGCCCTGATCGCACGGCACATGGTGCGCCTGTGGATGGCGCGGCGGGCCGGTTCCGCCGGTTCCCGCCTGCATACCCGTTTCGTCGCCATGTTCTCCCTGGTGGCGGTGACGCCGGCGATTATCGTTGCCCTGTTTTCGGCGGTGTTCTTTCATCTTGGTATGCAGTCCTGGTTTTCCGACCGGGTGCGCACGGCGGTGGGTGAATCCCTGGCCGTGGCCGAGGCCTATGTCGCCGAACATCGCCATACCATTCGGGCCGATATCCTGGCCATGGCGAACGATATCGACCGCGTCGCGCCACGGCTACAGGGCAAGAACCAACAGTTTTCGCGTTTCCTTGCCCTGCAGGCCTCGCGCCGCGCCTTGAACGAAGCCACTGTCTTCACCAGCAACGGCACCATTCTGGGCCGAACCTTCTTGAGCGTCAGCGCCGCCCTGAATGAATTACCCCTGAACCGTATCGCCGCTGCCTCGCGCAGTGATCCGGTGATTTTTGAAAGCGACCGCGATGATCAGGTCCGTGCCCTGATCCGGCTTGATGGCTTCCTCGACGCCTATCTGTTTGTCGCGCGTTTTGTTGATCCGGTGGTTTTGAACCATGTGGAAACCGCCCGCGCCGTGGTCAGGGAATATGAAGCGCTGGAAGGCGCGCGCACGGATATTCAATTGACCTCGGCGTTGATCTTTATCGTCGTTGCGTTGATGTTGTTGATGGCGGCGATCTGGCTGGGTTTGACATTTGCCAATCGCCTGGTCGGGCCAGTGCGCGGCCTGATGGTGGCATCCGAACGAATCCGTGACGGCGATCTTTCAGCCAGGGTCGAGGAAGGCGACAGCGATGATGAAATCGCCTCGCTCAGCCGGGCCTTCAACCGGATGGCGGGACAATTAGCCGAACAGCGCGAGGAATTGGTGGCCGGCAACCAGCGCCTGGACCGCCGCCGCCGTTTCACCGAAGCGGTATTAAGCGGGGTCTCGGCCGGTGTCGTCGGCCTGGATGGCGACGGTGTCATCACCCTGCCGAATTCATCCGCCGCCGGCCTGCTTGAAACGGAAGTGGACGCCTTGACGGGACGGCAGTTTAACGAGGCGGTGCCCGAGATGGCGCAATTGCTGCAACAGGCCCGTGCCAGGCCGGGACGGACCGTGGAGGGCGAGGTTTCCTTAATCCGCAAGGGGCACCGGCGCAGCTTCATGGCGCGAATTCGTAGCAATCTGCCTGACGGGCAGAGTGGCGACCAACGTTTCGGCGCCATCGTCACCTTTGATGATGTCACCGAACTGGTAACGGCCCAGCGCACGGCCGCCTGGGCCGATGTGGCCCGGCGCATCGCCCACGAAATCAAGAATCCGCTAACACCAATCCAATTATCCGCCGAACGCCTGAAACGCAAATATCTGAAGCAGATCGAGGCGGAGCCGGAGATTTTTCTGCAATGCACTGATACGATTATTCGGCAGGTTGGTGATATCGGCCGCATGGTCGATGAATTCTCGGCCTTTGCGCGGATGCCGGCGGCTGAAATGAAGATCGAGGATCTATGCGGTATCGTCCGCGATTCTGTTTTCGCCGAGGAATTCGCCCACAGGGATATTGACTATCGCATGCGGCTGCCTGATAAGGCGGCGCCCATTCGTTGTGATGCCCAGCATTTGAACCGGTTGCTGACCAATCTATTGCAAAACGCTCAGGAGGCCATCGCGGGCCGGCCGGATCTGGTTGGCGAAGAACGGGTCTCTGGTTTTATTGAAGTGGCGCTTTCCATGGACGCGCATGGCACCGATTTATACATCCGCGACAATGGCATTGGCTTTCCCGCTGAAAACCGTGAACGCCTGACGGAACCATATGTTACGAACCGGGAAAAGGGCACGGGCCTGGGGCTGGCGATCGTGAAAAAAATCATGGAAGAACACGGTGGCCGTATGGGTCTGGACGATGCGGAAGGGGGCGGTGCGCAAATTCATCTGCACTTCCCGGCGGCAAGTGCGGCTGAAGGAACCGACACGAAAAATGGCGATGAAGAGAATGCTAGGGACGTGGAGTTGAGTAATGGCGGGTGACATTTTAATTGTCGACGACGAAGCCGACATCCGAGACCAGATCGCGGGCATATTGTCCGATGAAGGTCATGAAACACGGCTGGCCGGTACCGACAATCAGGCGCTGGCCGCGGTTGCGGCGCGGCGGCCATCTCTGGTCATTCTGGATATTTGGCTGCGCGGCAGCAAACTTGATGGCATCGAAATTCTGCAACAGATCCGGGCCCAGCACGGCGACGTGCCTGTAGTCATGATCTCGGGCCACGGCAATATTGAAACGGCGGTGGAGGCGATCAAGCTTGGCGCCTATGACTTCATTGAAAAACCATTTGAGACCGATCGCCTACTGCTGATTGTCCAACGCGCCATCGAAGCCGCCAGATTGACCCGCGAAAACAAGGATCTGCGCCGCCGCGCCGGATCGGAAACCGAAATCATTGGCGACAGTCCGGCGATCACCGCCATGCGGGCGGCGATCGAAAAAGCCGCCCCCACGGGCAGCCGGGTGATGATTAACGGTCCGGCGGGCGCGGGCAAGGAAGTCGTGGCCCGTGCGCTGCATGCGAAATCGAACCGGGAACAGGGGGCCTTCGTGGTCCTGAACGCCGCCACCATGGCTCCCGAAAGGTTGGAGACGGAATTGTTCGGGGTCGAGGGGCCGGACGGCCAGGCGGGCGAGGGCAATGGCGCGGCACCGCCTGATCGGGTTGGGGTCTTCGAATCCGCCCATGCTGGTACGCTGTTCCTGGATGAAATCGCCGACATGCCGCTGGAAAGCCAGGCCAAGATTTTGCGTGTGCTGGTGGATCAAACTTTTCAGCGTGTCGGCGGCGGCGACAATGTAGAGGTTGATGTCCGCGTCATTTGTTCGACGACCCGCGACCTGCGCGAAGAGATTGCCCAGGGCCGATTTCGCGAGGATCTGTATCATCGTCTTAACGTGGTGCCCCTGACCGTGCCGCCGCTGCGCGATCGGCCTTCGGATATTCCGCAGTTGGTGGAGCATTTCATGAGCCGTTCGTCGGAAACTCTGGGGCTCTCACCACGGCATGTCTCCGCTGACGCCATGGCCGCCCTGCAGCGCCACGATTGGCCCGGCAATGTGCGTCAGTTGCGCAATATTGTCGAAAACCTGGTGATCATGGCGCAAGGCGGCGAGATTACGATTTCGATCGATATGCTGCCCATGGATATCAGCGCGCCAACCCCCACGGCAAAGCGTGACAGTGGCGAAACGGAGGTGATGTCGTTGCCGCTTCGTGATGCACGGGAAATATTCGAGCGGGAATACCTGATGGCTCAAATTGGTCGGTTTGGTGGTAATATCTCGCGCACCGCTGAATTTGTCGGTATGGAACGTTCCGCCCTGCACCGAAAACTAAAATCCTTGGGCGTGCCCACACGGGCATGAGAAGCCGATCAGCAATGCTTGGGAATAAAAACTCATGAAAGTGATCGTCTGCGGCGCCGGCCAGGTCGGCTACAACATCGCCAGGCAATTGTCGGGTGAACATAATGATGTGACCGTGATCGATCAGTCGCCTGAGCTGGTCAAACGCATCAACGACAATCTGGATGTCCATGGTGTGGTCGGGTTCGCATCCCAGCCCGATGTCTTGGAGGGGGCGGGTGCCGAGGACGCGGACATGATCATCGCCGTGACCTTCGCCGACGAGGTCAACATGGTGGCCTGCCAGGTCGCCCATTCACTGTTCAATGTCCCGACCAAAATTGCCCGGGTACGGGCGCAAAGTTATCTGCGTCCCATCTGGCAGGATCTGTTCAGCCGCGATAATATGCCCATAGACGTGATTATTTCGCCGGAAATGGAGGTCGCGCGCTCGGCCAAGCGGCGCTTGGAGGTGCCCGGCGCCTTCGATATGATCCCTTTCGGCGATGACAAGCTGCGCTTGATCGGCGTACGCCTCGGCAATGAGTGCCCGATCGTCGATACCCCGTTGCGGCAGTTGACGGAGCTGTTTCCGGATCTGAATATTGTGGTCGTCGGCATCGACCGTGGCGGCCAGTTGCTGGTGCCCACCGGTGATGACCAGATGCTGGTGGGTGACGAGATTTTCTTCATCGCCGACAAGGGACACGTCAGCCGCGCCCTCAGCCTGTTCGGGCACGAGGAGAAGGAGGCCCGGCGCGTTATCATCGTAGGCGGCGGCAATATCGGACTGTTCCTGGCGGAAAGCCTTGAACGGGAAAACCCCGCCGTACGGGTCAAGGTGGTGGAATTAAATCGGGAGCGGGCGGAATACGTGGCCGAGCACCTGGAACGCGCCGTGGTCATCAATGGCGATGCCCTGGATAGCGAAATCCTGATCGAAGCCAACGCCGCCAACACGGAAACCGTGGTCGCGGTCGCCGATGATGACGAGGTCAACATCCTGGCCTCGCTGCTGGCCAAACGCTATGGCTGTCAACGCGCGGTAACCTTGATCAATAACGCCGGCTATGGCCCGTTGCTGACCTCGCTGGGCATTGACGCGGTGGTCAATCCCCGGGCCTCGACCGTTTCGACCATCTTGCAGCATGTGCGCCGGGGGCGGATCCGGGCCGTGCACAGCCTGCGCGACGGCGTGGCGGAGGTGATCGAGGCCGAGGCGCTGGAAACCTCGCCCTTGGTCGGCGTGCCCCTGCGTGATGTGAAATTGCCGACCGGCGTGATCATCGGCGGGGTGTTGCGCGGCGACAGCGTGATTATTCCCCGTGGCGATACCGTGGTCCAGGTCAAGGATCGGGTGGTGATCTTCGCTTTGGCCGATGTCGTCAAAAAGGTCGAGAAGATGTTTTCCGTCCGCCTCGATTTTTTCTGAGCATCGGTGCCCAAGAAGCAGCGTAAGAATTGAGGGCTACAACATGTCCTATACCAGCGTCGTTCATTGTCTAGGCTGGGCCGTAATATTGCTGGCGGCGCTGATGATCCTGCCGGCACTGACGGCGCTGTTGGATGGTGATACGGCCCTGGCCTGGACCTTTCTGGCTTCGTCGGTGTTGAGTGGGTTTTGCGGCGCCGGCTTCGCCTTGTCCACCTGGCATGGGGTCGGGGATTTCGGCAAGCGTGAAGGCTTTATGTTTCTGGTCCTGATCTGGCTGGTGCTGGCCCTGTTCGGCGCGATACCGCTGCATTTTTCTGGCCTGCCGGGCCGGCCAATCGATGCTTTTTTTGAAGCGATCTCCGGGCTGACCACCACTGGCGCCACGGTTTTCGAAGGCTTGGAAACCATGCCGCCGGCGATTTTGCTATGGCGCGCCCTGTTGCAGTGGGCGGGCGGGTTGTTGAGCGTTGTCCTTGCCGTAAGCTTAATCTCGCATCTTGGTATCGGTGGTATGGAGGCCTACCAAAGCGCCCTGCCACGGGGTGAGGGGGCCAACCTGCCGACACGGATGTTGCAGACGGCACAGGATCTGTTCTGGATTTATGTGCTGTTGACCCTGTTTGGCGCCGTCGCGCTTTGGGCCACGGGGATGTCGGCCTTCGATGGCCTGTGCCATGCCTTCGCGGCCCTTTCGACCGGTGGTTTCAGCACCAGAGACGGCGGCATTGCAAGCTTTGACAATCCCGCGATCGAACTTGTCCTGATGGCAATCATGTTGTTGGGGGCGATGAATTTTACTCTGCATTGGGCCGCTTTCAACGGCCGCTTTCGGGCGTTCCGCGAAAATGCCGAGATTATTTATCTGACCCTTACGGTCACTGTTTTGGTGTTTGGTGTGATCATTCTGGTCCTATTGGAAGAGGCGGATCAGGGCTTTATAGGGCCATTTCGCACGGGGGTATTTACCGCCATTTCGGCCCTGACCACAACGGGCTTCAGCAATGCGGATATGGCGCCGGGCGGCGGTGCCGCGATGGTCCTGGCGCCAATTCTCATAGTCGGCCTGGCGCTGGTTGGTGGTGCGAGCGGTTCTACCACCGGCGGGATGCGTCTGATGCGGGTCGCGGTATTGTTCAAGCAGGCGCAGCGCGAACTGCTGCGCCTCTCGCACCCACACGGTATCCGCCTGCTGCGTCTGGGCAAGGTGCGGGTGGAAAACCCCGTGGTTTGGAGTGTCTGGAGTTTCTTTTTCCTGCTGATCCTGGTACTTGCAGCCGTTGCATTGGCCCTGGCCTTTTTCGGTTTGGCGCCCGAGGCCGCCGTGGCCGCCGCCGTGCTGTCCATAAGCAACGCCGGGCCTTTTCTGCAAGCCGTGGCGCCCGGTGCCCCCAGCTATGCGGACATGCCCGACGGTGCGAAATTGGTTTT
This sequence comes from Rhodospirillaceae bacterium, assembly GCA_018701215.1. Taxonomy (GTDB): domain Bacteria; phylum Pseudomonadota; class Alphaproteobacteria. Next base: position 71,638 of record JABIWH010000011.1, on the reverse strand, counting down.
GAGCTTCGCCATGCTGGCCGGCCGGGTTGAATTATTGGCCTTGTTGAGTTTGATGAATCCGGCGTATTGGCGCCGTTAAAAATAAGAGGAACGCGGCATGAGCCGAATTGCCTATGTTAACGGCCGCTATCTGCCCCATGGCGCCGCCACGGTTCATATCGAGGACCGGGGCTATCAATTCGCCGACGGCGTCTATGAAGTCATTGCCGTGCGCGGCGGTGGCCTGATTGACGGCGAATGGCATATGGAACGCTTACAACGCTCGCTGTCAGAGCTGCAGATCGCCATGCCAATGTCCGCGGCCGCCCTGTACGTGGTGTTGCGGGAAACCGTGCGGCGCAATCGGGTTTCTACCGGCATTGTCTACCTTCAGGTCAGCCGCGGCGTGGCCCGGCGCGATCACCCGTTCCCCAATCCCGCGGTTCGCCCGGCCCTGGTGGTTACCGCCCGGCGTACCGTGCCCGTGGCCGCAAAAATCATTGATGAAGGTATCTCTGTGATTTCGCAGCCGGATATCCGCTGGCAGCGTTGCGATATCAAGGCTATTGCGTTGCTGCCGAATGTACTGGTCAAGCAAGCCGCGCGCAGCCAGGGCGCTTTCGAGGCTTGGCAAGTGGACAGCGCCGGTTTCGTGACCGAGGGTGGTTCGACCAATGCCTGGATTATCAACAACGAAGGCGCATTGGTAACCCGGCCACCGGAAAACGCGATTTTGAATGGCATCACCCGCCGCCGCCTGATCGCCCTGGCCAAGTCCCAGGGTATCAAGGTTGAAGAGCGCGCCTTTAGTCTGGCCGAAGCTAAATCGGCCCGGGAGGCCTTTCTCACTTCGACAACCGCGTTCGTGACACCGGTTGTTCAAATTGACGATAGCACCTTGGGGAATGGCCGTCCGGGCAGTCAGACCCTGGAATTGCGCCGACTTTATGCGGATTTCATGGCCGAGATGGCGTCTTGAATGGATGGATCACAAGTTCGGCATAAACTTGTGGCTTGCCTATTCGTCAATAGACCCCATCTGAGGTAACAAGTAGTATTGTTGTATAGAGTATTGTAGCCGTCGGATGCTGTCAGGGCGCTAGAGCACATTTGCTTCAAATGTGCTCGAACTCTTTGAGTGGAAGTAATTGGATCCATTATCCATGTCGCGCAAGCGATGCCAATGAATTGAAAATTGCTCCATCCAAACGGGCATCCCAATAATGAAACGCCGATCCGCCTGGGTTAAACAGGTGGCCGGACAAAACAAACTGGAGCCAAACATGGCGAACGATAAACAGAACGTACAGGATGTATTTCTTAATCATGTGCGCAAGGCAAAAACCCCTGTAACCGTGTTTTTGGTCAATGGCGTGAAGCTACAAGGTTTTATTTCAGGTTTCGATAATTTCTGTGTCCTGCTGCGCCGCGACGGACATATTCAGTTAGTGTATAAGCACGCGATATCGACCGTAATGCCGGCGCAACCTGTGCAATTGTATGATGCCGCAGAGGATGAAGAACAGGCGTGAACGGCCCGGACAATGAATACGGAAACAGCACCAGCGCCGGCCGGGCCCTGATCGTTCATCCGCAACTCAAGACAGCAGCCGACAACGTCTCCCGTCTGCCGGAAGCTCAATTGGCCGAGGCCGAGGGGCTGGCCAGCGCTATTGGCCTGGAAGTTGTGGTGGCGGAAGTCATTGTGGTCAACCGCCCGCGCCCGGCGACGCTTTTCGGTACCGGCAAGGTCGATGAACTTGGCATCTTGATCAAGGCGGAGGAGATCGAGGTGGCTGTCCTTGATACCGCTCTGTCGCCGATCCAACAACGCAATCTGGAACGGGCCTGGAATTGCAAGGTGATCGACCGTACCGGACTAATTCTCGAAATTTTTGCCGACCGTGCGCAGACCAAGGAAGGCACCTTGCAGGTCGAATTGGCGCGGTTGACCTATCAACGCAGCCGTTTGGTGCGTTCCTGGACCCATCTGGAGCGCCAGCGCGGCGGCTTGGGTACGGTTGGCGGTCCCGGCGAAACCCAGATCGAGGCGGACCGGCGGATGATCGATGACCGGGTGGTCAGCCTGCGCCGGCAGTTGGAGGCGGTCGTCCGCACCCGAGAATTGCACCGCAAGAACCGCCGTGAAGTGCCCTATCCGGTGGTCGCGCTGGTCGGTTACACAAACGCCGGCAAATCCACCCTGTTCAACCGTCTGACCGGGGCGGCGGTAATGGCGGAGGATCAATTATTCGCTACCCTGGATCCGACCATGCGGGCGGTGGATATACCGCGGCGCGGCGGGCGCATTATTCTTTCCGATACGGTGGGTTTTGTCTCCGACCTGCCAACCCAGTTGGTGGCGGCGTTTCGGGCCACCTTGGAAGAGGTGTTGGGTGCCGATGTCATCGTGCATGTCCGTGATATCGTCCATCCCGACAGCGAGGCGCAAAAACACGACGTCCTCACGGTGCTCGCCGACCTGGGCGTCGACGATGAGCGACGCGACGTCATGATTGAGGTCTTTAACAAGATGGACCAGGCCAGTGCCGATGGCCGCCAGCGGGTCGCCAATCTGGTGGACCGCACGCCTTTGGCCGTCGCCGTTTCCGCCTTGAGTGGCGAGGGCTGTGAACAATTGCTGGAACTGATTGGCCGGCAGGTCGGACGCCATGACCGCCCCGTGCGTATCTCGCTGCCCCATCACGATGGCGCGACGCTGGCCTGGCTGTATCAGGTTGGTGAGATTGTCGAGCGGCGGGACGACGAGGAAACAGTCTGGCTGGTGGTCAGGCTGGACGCGGCCAATGCAGGCCGTTTGGAAAAACGCCTGGGCCATGCGCTAGACTGGGCCGATGACGGGGTCAAGGCGGCGGAATAAAGGGCACTAGTCACTCAACAAGGCCTTGACCTTTGCCAGCAAATCGTTGCGCCGGATTGGCTTGGCAAGGACATCGTTGGCTCCCAGTTTCCTGGCCATATCCAGGTACCGTCGGGACGGATCGCCTGATACCTGTAGTGGCTGGGGGTTGCTTCGCCATGCGCCCGGGCCCGCGCGAATTCTTTAAACCTCTCTTGCTCCTGCCCGGGGACGAGAGGTAAAATGCTCTCCAATGCCAGAGCTTCCCCGATGGAGCCAAGGCCGAATATCTTCACCCAGGCATCGTTCACCAGTAGAGGTTTGAAATCCCGGTGGATCAACAGGCCTTGAGACGATCCCTGGGCCAGGTCGCGGTAACTGGCCTCGCTCCCCGCAAGCGATACGCCGCGGCGGTTGCGCTGAATAATCAGTATGGCGCTAACCCATATGGCAAAAAGCGCCAACGCCCGGTTGGCAAGCACCATCCATATTACGCCGCCGCTAGGTGATAGAAGATAACCGATAAGCGTCAGCGCTGAAGTCGCCAGGGCAAGCCCCAGGACGTGCCGCTCCCGAGGCAGCCAGGCGCCCAATAAGACCACCGCCACATAGGGCACACCCCCCGCCACGCCAAGAGGCAACAACAGGTCGAGGGCGAAAAACAGTGATGCAAGAACGGTCGCGATAATAGGTATCGCAACCGATGCACGGTATTTCATAAAATTATAATGCTCCCCATAGCGGCCTTGCAAATAGCAGACGACCTTCTACTCCGGCAATACTATTTAGGACATTTCGCGCAATCGGCAAAAAAAGTCGGCCCGAAGCCGATACCAACATCATAACCGGTGCGGTTCGTAAGGAATTCAATACAATTACGCTATAAGCTAATGTGATTAGGTGGAATTGCGGCTTGATGCGCGGCTGAACACCTTGCCATTGGTACTGGATCGGGGGTGGGCCTCATTAGCCGGGGCGTCACGGGGAAGTATGACGGAATTTGCAACTCAGCTGCTCGAGGGAGGGATCAACTGCCTCCATGAAACCTTCGCTCTTTGGGATGCGGAGGATCGCATGGTTCTTTGTAATGAACGTTTCAGGGAGGTCAATAAAGCGGTCGCTAACTTGCTGCCTCCAGGTACCTCATACCAAGCATTTCTGCGTTCTGGCGTCGAGAAAGGATGCTTTCCCGAGGCGGTTGGCGGCGAGGAAGAGTGGATCGCCGCCCGCCTGCACCGGCACCAAAACCCAAGCGGCCTGTTCGAAATGCGGCGTGAGGATGGCCTTTGGCTTCTTATTGACGAACAAAGGATGCCGAATGGCGGCATCGTCAGCATCGCCACGGATATCACCAAACAAAAGCGGGCCGAAGAAGCGCTCCGGGACTCGGAAACCCGCTTTCGCCAACATGCCTCGGCAACCTCGGATTGGCTGTGGGAAATTGACGCGGCACGGCGCTACACCTTTATTTCCGATATCATGGAAGACAAGGTGGGGCGGACACCTAACCAATATCTGGGCACGACGGTCGATTCAAACATTGATGAATTATATAATCGTGATGATTGGCAGCCGTTTCTTGATGCTTTTGAGGCACGGGAACCAATCCGGGATTTGACGGTAAAACGGCGCGATCCGAATGGTACGGAACAATGGATCCGAACCAGCGGTGTGCCCTTTTATGCCGATGACGGCGAGTTCCTCGGTTTTCGAGGCAGTGCCTCGGATGTTACTGAACATGTAATGGCGGAGAAGCAACTCGCCAATTTGACAGCCGCGATCGATAAGAAAAGCGAGATCGTCGTCCTCTATGATCCCGACGACCGTCTGGTGTTCTGTAACGATACATTCCGGGAAGTTAACAAGGATGTTGCCGATCTAATCAGGCCGGGCGTGACGTTCGAGGCGCTGACCCGCGCCGGTCTGGAGCGGGGATTGATACCCGAGGCTGTCGGCAGGGAGGCGGCCTGGTTGCAAGAGCGGTTGGAGCGGCATCGCAATCCAAAAGGACCGGTCGAACAGGATAGACAGGGCGGCGTTTGGCATCTTATCCAGGAACAACGTCTTGATGATGGCAGCATTGTCTCGATTGTCTCTGACATTACTGACCGAAAACGTGCCGAGGAGGCCTTGGCGGCGAGCGAGGCAAGGTTCCGCGCTGTCTTTGATCATGCGCCATCCGCCATTGCGCTGAAGGACCGCAACGGGAGATACGAACTCGTCAATCGCACCTATGAGAATTTCTTTGAAATAGCTGGGGAAGATATCCTGGGCAAAACCTCGGCTGATCTTTTTCCGGCGGATATTGCTGCGCGGCTTGAGAAAAGAGACCGCAGCATCATGGATAACAGAAAAACCGAGGTATATGAGAGTAGCGTTAGTAATCCCGGTCTGGAGATGAGTTTCGTGCGGATGATCAAGTTCCCGGTGTTTGATCAATTCGGCGCGTTAACTGGCGTCGGTAGTTTCGCTAATGATATCTCCGCTGAGAAGGCCGCGGAAGAACGCTTGATACAGAGTCAAAAAATGGAAGCGGTGGGGCAGTTGACCGGCGGTATCGCCCACGAATTCAACAATTTGCTACAGGTTGTCGCCGGCAATATCGAATTGCTCGCGGATGATATCCCGCGCAATACAGACGGCGATCAGAGTATTCAGGCAATCCGCAGAAACGTCACGCGCGGGGCGGATTTGACGAGCCGGCTGTTGTCTTTTTCACGACGGCAGCCATTGACGCCAAAGGCCTTGGTAACCCAGGATATTCTGCATGGCATGCAGGATCTGTTGGGCCGGACCCTGGCCGAGACGATCGAAATCCGGGTCGCGGTAATGGATAATGTCTGGTTGGCAGAGGCTGACCCCGGTCAGCTGGAAAATGCCCTGCTTAACCTGGCTCTAAATGCCCGCGATGCCATGCCAAACGGCGGCGTCATCACGATCTCCGCCGATAACATTCGTATTGATATGGGGATGGCCGCGCAGCACGAGGAGGCAACCGCGGGTGATTACGTTGTGCTGAGCGTGACCGATAGCGGCACCGGCATGACCGAGGATGAAATTAACCGCGCCTTTGAGCCATTTTTCACGACCAAGGACATCGGCAAGGGCACCGGGCTTGGCCTCTCCATGGTATATGGCTTCGCACAACAATCGGGCGGCTTTGTCGAGATCGATAGCGCGCCCGGACATGGCACGACCATGCGCCTCTATTTACCCCGCATAAGCGGTCCGGGCGCCGGCGGAACGGCCATCGCGGAGGTATCGCGGGCGCACCCTTCCGCCATGGGTGGCACTATTCTCTTGGTGGAGGACGATACGGATGTCCGGGTCTCATTGGCGGCTCAACTGAAAAGTCTGGACTACCGGGTGATCGAGGCCCAGAGCGGCGTTGCCGCCTTGGCGGCATTGAACAATGGGCCTCGGATTGATTTGTTGTTCACCGATATCGTGATGCCCGGGGGGTTGAGCGGGCTCGAACTGGCGCGCCAAATCATACTGCTCCGCCCCGGTCTCAAGGTCCTCTACACGACCGGGTATAGTGATGAAGTCATCGCCGATAGCGAACAAATGGAGGACGGTGCGGTGATCTTACGCAAGCCCTACGATAAGACCAAACTGGCGGCCACGATTTCTCAATTGTTGGATTAGAGCTTTCCGAGTTAGGGAACGCGGTGCTGGCGGACGACCCATGCCTCGCCTAAAGTAGGACGCCTCGGCCGCGCCGAGACGGTTATCCCTATTCCGAGAAAACTGGACCCCGCCGTGACAAGCAACCGTGACGCCGCCGATGCCAAGCCGATTGGTGAACTGCAAGTGTCGATCTGGCGCGGCGGCGACGATGGCGAGCTGCAGACCTTCACTGTTCCGCATTACGAAAGCCAGACCGTTTTGGATGTGGTGACCTGGGTTCAGCACAAGCTGGACCCAGGCCTGTCATACCGGTTTTCCTGTCGGGTCGGCATGTGCGGCACCTGTGCAATGACCGTGAACGGGCGGCCGCGCTGGACCTGCCGCACCCATGTTTCGCGGGTCGCCTCCCATGGTGCGTTGGAGATCCGTCCGCTGCGCAATCTGCCTGTTATTAAGGATCTGGTCGTCGACATGGCGCCGTTTTTCGATAAATGGCGCGATGGCCGCGGTTATTTTACACCGTCGCAAGCGGGTTCCTTGACCGTGGCGCCCGTCGATGGCAACAGCCCGGCCCGCAAGCTGGCCTCCGCCGCCATAGAATGCATCGGCTGCGCGGTTTGTCATGCCGCCTGTGATGTGGTCGCCTGGCAACCGGATTATCTTGGCCCCGCCGCTCTGAACCGCGCCTGGACCCTGGTCAATGACGAGCGTGACAATGACCGATCCGGCCATCTCGCGGCCGTCGCCGTCGCGGGGGGCTGTCATGGCTGTCACAGCACGGGCAGTTGCGCCAGCCATTGTCCCAATTCACTCAATCCCACCGCCTCTATTGCCGGTCTCAAACGGGAAGTGACCAAGGCGATGCTGAAGGGGGAGCTGTGAGCACGGCAACGGTAACACCACGCGGCGGGCGCCTTGAAGCCTGGCTGTATATTTTGCAGCGTCTGAGTGCGCTGGTCATGGCGCCGCTGGTGGTGGTGCATCTGATGGTCATCATGATCGCCGTACAGGATGGCCTCTCGGCCCAGGAAATTCTCGCCCGCACCCAAGCAAGCAGTATCTGGCCCGTGCTATATGGCCTGTTCGTGGCCGCCGCCGCGCTGCACGGCGCCATTGGGCTACGCGCCATGGTGCGGGAAGTCCTGACCCATCACCGGACCTTGCCCGATATGGTGGCCCTGGTCTTCATAGCCGCCGTCTTGCTGCTGGGTTTCCGCGCCGTCGCGGCGATCGCATGAGGCGGCTGCTATGAGTTACATGCCGGCCCGCAATCATGCCGCCTATTGGGCCTTCGCGGCGCACCGGCTGTCCGGCCTCGCGTTGGCGGTGTTCCTGCCACTGCATCTTTATGTGCTGTCGATGGCGATCAATCAAGCGGCCCTGAACGGCTTTCTTGATTGGGCCGAGAACCCGTTGGTGAAACTGGCCGAAACGGGTTTGATCATGTTGCTGGCGGTGCATCTGACGGGCGGCCTGCGTCTCTTGGCGTTGGAGTTTCTGCCCTGGAGCGAGGCGCAAAAAACACGCATCGCGTTGGCCTTTGGTTTGGCCCTGGCCGCTGGCCTGCTGTTTTTCGTACTGGCCTGGTAGATATATCATGGAAGACATAGCTCGGATTGACACGGACATTCTTATTCTCGGCTCGGGCGGGGCGGGGCTGTTCGCGGCGCTGCATGCCCATCAAGGTGCACCGGATCTGAAGATCACCGTTGCCGTAAAGGGCTTGCTGGGCAAAAGCGGTTGCACCCGCATGGTCCAGGGCGGCTACAACGTGGCGCTGGATCCGAAAGATTCCATTGAGCGCCACTTCATGGATACCATCGAGGGCGGCAAATGGCTCAACCATCAGGAACTTTCCTGGCTGCTGGTCAACAAGGCCGTCGAACGTGTGCTGGAGCTGGAGAACGATCTGGGTTGTTTTTTCGACCGCAACCCGGACGGCTCCCTGCACCAGAAAGCCTTCGCCGGGCAATCTTTTGACCGAACAGTACACAAGGGCAGCCTGACCGGCATTGAAATCATCTCGCGTCTGGCCGAACAGGTCTGGGCCCGGGGTATCGACCGCCTGGAAGAACACCGCGCCATTGCCCTGGTGCCCAGCACCGATGGCAGCCGCATCGCAGGCGTCTTGATGATCGATATGCGCCGGGGCGGTTTTGTTTTTGTCCGTGCCAAGGCGGTGCTTTTGGCCACGGGTGGTGGTCCGTCCATGTATCTCTACCATACCCCCTCGGGCGATAAGAGCTGCGATGGCATGGCCATGGCACTGACGGCGGGGTTGAGCCTGCGCGATATGGAGATGGTGCAGTTTCATCCCACCGGTCTGGTCGCGGGCGCCCATACGCGCATTACCGGCACCATAATCGAAGAGGGCCTGCGCGGTGTCGGCGGGCATCTGCTGAATGCGGAAGGCGAGCGCTTCCTCGATAGTTATGATCCCGCCGGCGAACGGGCCACCCGCGATATTGTCAGCCGCGGCATGTTCGAGGAAATGCAGGCCGGGCGTATCGGTCCCAACGGTGGCCTCTATATCACCATGCGCCACCTTGATGGCGCCATGGTGCGCCGGGAATTCAAGGGCATGGTCGAGCGTTGCCACGATGTCGGTTTCGATCTGGTCGATGGTTTGGTCGAGGTAACACCGACCGCCCATTACATGATGGGCGGCGTTGTCTTCAATACGGATACCTCGACCGCCATGCCCGGTCTGTTCGCCGCCGGCGAGGATACGGGAGGCATTCATGGCGCCAACCGTTTGGGCGGCAACGGCGTCGCCAATTCCACCGTCTTTGGCGGCATCGCCGGCGATGTCATGGCGGACTGGGTGCCGCGCGAAGGCCGCCATGTGGACGGCGACGAGAGCGTGATCCAAGCTGCCGTCGCCGCCGCGTTGCTGCCGTTTACGCAGCCCATTGGCGATCTGTCGTCAATCCGCGAACGGATGCAGCGCATAACCTGGGATGATGTGGGTATCATTCGCGATGCCGACGGCCTGCGGCGCGGTCTGGCGGCGCTGGAAGCCTTGGCGGACGAACTGCAGGCGACCGGGGTAGCCGATGGTTCGCGCTTGTCGAACATGACCTGGCATGACTGGCTTAACCTGCGCAGTCAAATATTGATCGGGCAAACCATAGCTGCCGCCGCCCTGTTGCGGGAAGATTCGCGCGGCGCCCATTTCCGCACCGACTATCCCCAGACAGATAGCCTGGAAAGCTCGCGCAATACCCTTGTCAGTTTGCAAAACGGCGCGCTGGCGACCGATACCCAGAGCGTCGCCTTTACACGGGTCAAACCGGGCGAAAGCCTGATCGAGATGGAATAATCCCATGCCACAAGAGACAAAGCGTACAATTCCCTCGGATCTGATCGAAGCCACGGCGTTTGAATTGATGCGCCGGGCGGCAATTGAAATTCCCGAGGATTTTCGCCTCGGCGTCGAGGCCATGGTCGATACCGAGGCAGAGGATCTAAGCCGCTTCGTGCTCGAATCTATGGTGGAAAACTGGCATGCGGCAGAGGAAGACCGCCGCGCCATGTGCGCCGATACCGGGCTGCCGCGCTACTATGTGAAGGCCGGCAACGAAGCGGTTATCGGTGGCGGCTTCGTGGCACTGGAGCGCGCTTTGCGCCGGGCCACGGCGCGGGCCACCCACGAAATTCCCCTACGCCCAAACCGCGTGCATCCCCTAAGCCGGGCCGATCACAACAACAACGTCGGCATTAACGCGCCCGAGATCGAATTCAGCTTCGAGCCTGACGCCGATTGGCTGGATATCACGACTGTTCACAAGGGCGGTCTGTTCGGCACGGATTATCGGATGTTGTTCCCGGGCGACGGCAAGGACGGCATCAAACGCTTTTTTCTCGATACCATGATGCAGTTCGGCCGCCGCGGCCTGGCCTGCCAACCGGCAATCGTCGGCATTGGCCTGGGCGGCAGCAAGGATACTTCGATGATCCTGGGCAAACAGGCAGCCTGTCTGCGCACCGTTGGCGACCGTCATCCCGATCCGGAGATCGCCGCCTTGGAGGTCGAATTGACCGAGCTGGGCAACAATATCGGCATGGGCCCGATGGGTTTTGTCGGCACTTCCATGGTCGTCGATTGTCATATAGACGTGGGCTATACCCACACCGGCGGCATGCCCATGAGCGTGCATTCGTTTTGTCTCTCCTCACGCCGGGCCGTGGCGCGTATTCATCCAGGCGGCGAAGTGGAATACCGCACCGATCCAAACTGGTTCACGCCCTATCACCGCAGAGAGGGGATCGAATAATGGCCACGCAGAAAAACAAGCTGAAAGAAGTCCGATTGTCCATTCCGGTCTCGCCAGAGGATATTGCGGCGCTTGAAATCGGTACCGTCGTTTACCTAGATGGGGTGATCTACACGGCCCGGGAAGGGGCCTACAAGCGCATTCTGGAACAAGGCATTGCCCCACCGGTGGATCTGGCCCAGCTTTCCAATGTCAGTTTCCATTGTTCGCCGGCGGCGGCGCGGAATGACGACGGCAGCTATACGGTGGGCGCCGTGACCGCGACCGCCAGCTTTCGCTTCTCGCGCTGGCTGGCGGACTGGTTCCCGGCCTCGGGCTGCAAGGTCATCATCGGCAAGGGCGGCATGTCGGCAGAGGACTACCGCACGCATTTCGTTCCGAACGGCGCGGTCTATCTGACAACCGTCGGCTATGGCACCGGCGCCTTGTTGGGACGCGGGATCAAGCATGTCCGGGATGCCCATTGGTTGGACGAACTGGGCATCGCCCAGGCCCTGTGGGTGTTCGAGGTGGAAAACATGGGGCCGTTCCTGGTCGAGAGCGATCTGCGGGGCAACAGCCTGTTCGACCGTGACGCCGAACGGATCAACGCCGGGGTTGAACGTCTGTACGATGGCTTGCAGCCCCCCGCCTTAAGCCGTTATGGCGAAACCACCTCGCGCGAAGACGAAGTTATCTGAGCGCTTTAAAGCGTCTCAAAGGGCCTCATTATCGGTTTCGCCGGTCCTGATCCGCATGACCTGTTCCAGATCAAAAACAAAGATCTTGCCGTCGCCGATCTGGTCGTTATTGGCCGCTTCGCGGATGGCTTCCACCACCCGCTCCGCCAGATCATCGGCTACGGCGACTTCCATCTTTAACTTGGGTACAAAATTGACTTGGTATTCGGCGCCCCGATAAATCTCCGTATGTCCGCCCTGGCGGCCATAACCGCGCACTTCGGAAACGGTCAGGCCATGCACACCAATGGCCGTCAAGGCGTCGCGCACGGAATCCAGGCGGTGCGGTTTGATCACGGCTACGATAAATTTCATCTTTCCGTCTCCTCAATTCGGTTACATGTCATAGCCGCGCTCGCCATGAGAGACCAAGTCCAGGCCCTCAATCTCGTCCTCTTCATCGATCCGCAGACCGACCGTGGCGCCAACCACCTTGATAATGATGAAGCTCACCACCACCGACCAAGCCAGCACCGCGACGACGCCAAGCAGCTGCACACCGAATTGCGAGCCCATGGTCGTCCCCTCGGCCAGGCCCATGCCGCCTAGCGAGGCGGCGGCGAAAAATGCGGTCAGTAGCGTACCCAGGGCACCGCCGACGCCATGCACGGCAAAAACATCCAGGGAATCGTCGATCTGGATTTTCTGCTTCACCCATTCGACGCAGAAATGACAAAGCACGCCGGCCATCAAGCCAATGAACAAGGCGCCGATGGGCCCGACAAAGCCCGAGGCCGGCGTAATCGTCGCCAACCCGGCCACCATGCCCGTGACGATGCCGACCAGCGAGGCCTTGCCAAAGCGCCGCCATTCCAGAAAGGCCCAGGTCAAGGACGCCGTGGCGGCGGAAATATGGGTCACCAGCATGGCCATGGACGCACTGCCGTCGGCGGCGAGCGCGCTGCCGGCGTTAAAGCCGAACCAGCCGACCCACAGCATGGAAGCGCCGATCATGGTCATGCCCGGGTTGTGCGGCGGCCGCAATTCCTTTGGAAAACCGCGCCGTCCACCCAGCATCTTGGCCAGCAATAACGCGGACGAGCCCGCCGTGACATGCACCACGATGCCACCCGCGAAATCCATCACGCCCAGATCCGCCAGCCAGCCGCCGCCCCAGACCCAATGGCAGACCGGGGCATAGACCAGGATCAGCCAGAGGCCGGAAAACAGCATTACGGCGGAGAATTTTATCCGTTCCACATAAGCCCCGACAATCAGGGCCGGGGTGATAATGGCGAAGGTCATCTGGAACATGGCGAATAGAATTTCGGGAATGCTGCCCGACAAGGTGTCCGGCCCGATGCCGAGGAGGAACCATTTTTCCGCCCCCCCGATCAAGGCTTGCGCCCCGCCGCCATCGCCAAAGGCCAGGGCATAACCGCCGATCAGCCATAGCACCGAGGCCAGGCAGGCGATCGCGAAACAATGCATCAGCACGGAAAGGACATTGTTGGCGCGCACCAGACCGCCATAAAACAGTGCCAGGCCGGGCAATGTCATGAACAGAACCAGGGCGGTGGAAGTCAAAATCCACGCTGTATCCGCGCCGCTCAACGCGGCATCCGCGGCCATGGCGGGAAAACTTACCAGTCCAATTAATAAGCTCGCGGTCGCGCCGCCTAACAGCCGCTTGTTCATATCGCCCCCCTAGACATCAATTTTGGCTAAATCGCCAACGAATCAATGGATATCATAGAGCAAAATTGCGGTCTGGCGAAAATATAAGGCGATACCTTAGCGGCATCCGCTTAAGATTGCCGTTAGTCGTATCCAGGAGCTTGTATAGATGGACGAATTCCGCGCCGAAGTACGTGAATTTATTGCCGCGAACCTGCCGGACGACGTCCGGGATGCCTGCATGGCGGGCCAGTACCCGACCCAGGAAATGTTGGCACGTTGGCAGCGCATCCTGGCCGATCAAGGCTGGTCGGCCCCGAACTGGCCGGTGGAATACGGCGGCCCGGATTGGAGCACACGGCAGGTCGTTGCTTTCGCCGATGAATGCGAGAGCAATTTCTGTCCGCCGCTGCCTAATTTCGGTATCGGAATGATCGGGCCGCTGCTGATGACTTACGGCAACCAGGCGCAGAAAGACTTCTTTCTGGAGAAAACCCGTACCGGCGAATTCCAATGGTGCCAAGGCTATTCCGAACCCGGCGCGGGTTCCGATCTGGCTTTGCTGAAAACCCGCGCCGTGTTGGAAGACGGGCATTATGTGGTCAACGGCGCGAAAATCTGGACCTCCGAGGCACACCACGCCGATTGGATGTTCTGCCTGGTGCGGACCGATCCGGAGGCGGCGAAAAAGCAGGACGGCATCTCCATGCTGTTGATCGACATGACGACGCCGGGGATCACGATCCGGCCGATCATCGGCCTCAACGGTATTCATTATTTCAACGAGATCTTTTTCGACGACGCCAGGGTAAAGGCGGAAAATCTGATTGGCGAACAGGACAACGGCTGGCAATACGCCAAGGCCCTGCTGTCGGACGAACGTTTCAATCAGGCCCGGACGGCGATCTGCCGGGGCCTGCTGGCTCGCCTGAAACGCCTGGCGGCGGCCACCATGTGCGAAGGCAACCCTTTGATCCAACAGGACTATTTCCGGCGCAAGATCGGCCGGGCCGAGGTTCGCATCATGGCCTTGGAGGCGGTCAAGCAGGGCTTTGTCGATGCCAACGAGCGCGGCGGCCGGCTGGGGCCGGAAGTTTCCATCTTGAAGTTGACGGGCTCGGAATTATTGAAGGATCTCGACCGTTTGCTGATGGAGGCGGCCGGTGTTGCCGGTCTGCCCTACGATCCAGGCTGGATGCAGGGTAGGGAAAATGCCCGCACCGACGATATCGACGCGGTCGGCACCCTGTCGGGCTTTCGCCATCGGCGCAAGGCGGCCACCATCGCGGGCGGCAGCAGCGAGGTTCAACGCATGATCATCGCCAAACGTGTTCTGGAATTGTGAGGGCGGGCTGGTGACACAAGAAATGACATCCGCACGAACGGAAGAACAGATGATGTTGCGCGACGGCGTCGCGCGTTTTGTGGAGCAGAACCACGATTTTGCCTCCCGCCGCGGCCTGATCGAGCTGCCCATGGGGCATTCGCCGGAATTATGGTCGGAAATGGTGCAACTGGGCTGGCTCGGCGTTACTTTGCCGGAAGAACAGGGCGGTTTCGGCGGCGGTCCGGCGGAACTGGCCATCGTCATGGAAGAACTCGGCCGCGCCCTGGTCCTTGAACCGTTCCTGAGCAACGCCGTCTTTGGGGCCGATCTGCTGGCCCGGCATGGCAGCGACGGGCAACAATATTCCCTGTTGCCCGACGTGGTCAGCGGTCAAGCCAAGGTCGCCCTGGCTTATCTGGAGCCCGGCGCGCGCTATAATCCTCTGTGGATCGAAACCACGGCAACGAAGCGCGAAGGCGGCTTCGTCCTGAATGGCCGCAAGCGCAATGTGCTCGACGGCGTTTTGGCGGACAAGTTGATTGTTTCCGCCCGCACCGGGGCAGGGACCGGCGATGTGAGCGGCGTCAGCCTGTTTTTGGTTGATGCCGGTTCGCGCGGATTGGAAAGCCAGGATTTTCGCACCTATGACGGCCTGCGCGCCTCCACCATCACGTTAAACGGGGTATCGGTCTCCGCCGACGATGCGATCGGCGCCATTGGCGGGGCAGGCCCGATCCTGGAAGACATTGTCCAGCTAGCCTGCGTCGCGACCTGCGCCGAGGCGGTCGGCGCCATGCAGGCGCTGTTTGATCTGCTGTTGGATTATTTGCGTACCCGCGAACAGTTCGGCAAGCCAATCGGCGGCTTTCAGGCGCTGCAGTTTCGCGCCACCGATATGTATATCGCCCTGCAACAGGCCCGCGCCATGACCGGGCAAGCGGTAGCGGCATTAGGTACGGCAAATGCTGGTAACCAACGGGAGCGGGAACGGCTGATTTCGGCGACAAAAATCCAAGTCAACGAGGCCGCAGCGCTGGTTGGTTGCGAAGGGGTGCAGATGCATGGCGCCATCGCGATCACCGACGAATACAGCGCCAGTCATTATTTCAAGCGATTGGAAGCGATTGAGCAATTGTTCGGCGATAGTGATTATCACCTGGCCAAATTCACCGCCGATTATTAAAGCGCGGCCAAAACAGTGTGCAGGACGTCGGCCTTCGCCACACCGGCCAGCAAAACCAGGAATGTCACTCCAGCGGCTCCGAACAGGGTCTTGATTTGCATGGCGTTGTACTCCCAATGATTGGTCTACCTCACTCCTGAACAACGCAATTACCGTGCCAAAAACTTAATGTGATTGATTTCAATGTGTTAGCCAAACCGCATATTCATGGCACGGATAAATCTGTATGAAATTCCAACACTGGGTACGTCAGGATATCCCAATCAGGGACAGAAAAATCAGACATTTCAGCGTTTTGTGCAGGGTTTGGGCGGGTCTATATATTGACGATGTATTGACAGCAGATTTCAGCCTCCCTATATAGCTGGCACTCACTTGGTTAGAGTGCTAACACATCTCGAGAAACCTGAGAAATCTTAGGGTTAACAGAAATAATTTGGAGGTATCTGATGAAAATCAGACCATTGCATGACCGCGTACTGATCCGCCGGCTGGACAGTGAAGAAAAAACCGCGGGCGGCATCATCATTCCCGACACGGCGCAGGAAAAGCCCATGGAGGGCGAAGTTCTGGCGGCAGGCGACGGTGCCCGCGGCGAGAACGGCGCAATCCACGCTTTGGATGTCAAGGCGGGCGACCGCGTTCTGTTCGGCAAATGGGCCGGCACCGAAGTGACCCTTGATGGTGAAGAACTGATCATCATGAAAGAGTCCGACATCATGGGCATCATTGGCTAGCGCAATTCATCATTTGGATCATCAAATTGATCCAACCGATTGATGACATTGCACTATCATTTAGATTGAATTAAGGAGCCCCACAAATGGCGGCAAAAGAAGTACGTTTTGAAACAGACGCCCGCGCGCGCATGCTGCGTGGCGTCGATACTCTCGCCGATGCGGTGAAAGTGACCCTCGGCCCCAAGGGCCGTAACGTTGTGCTGGACAAATCCTTTGGCGCACCCCGGATCACCAAGGACGGTGTGACGGTCGCGAAAGAGATCGAGCTGTCTGACAAGTTCGAGAACATGGGCGCCCAGATGGTCCGTGAAGTCGCATCCAAGACCAACGACATCGCCGGCGACGGCACCACCACCGCGACCGTGTTGGCCCAGGCCATCGTGCGCGAGGGCTGCAAGTCCGTTGCCGCCGGCATGAACCCCATGGATCTGCGCCGTGGCATTGATTTGGCTGTGGACGCCGTTGTCGCCAATCTGGCGAAGCAGTCCAAGGCCATCTCGACCGAAGCGGAAGTGCGCCAGGTCGGCACCATTTCCTCCAACGGCGAGAGCGAGATTGGCGACATGATCGCCAAGGCCATGCAAAAGGTCGGCAAAGAAGGCGTGATCACGGTTGAAGAGGCCAAGGGCCTGGATACCGAGCTGGACGTCGTCGAAGGCATGCAGTTCGACCGCGGCTACCTGTCCCCGTATTTCATCACCAATGCGGACAAGATGACCACGGAATTGGAAGACCCCTACATCCTGCTCCACGAATCCAAGCTCTCCTCCCTGCAGCCGATGCTGCCGGTGCTCGAGACGGTGGCCCAATCCGGCCGTCCGTTGATGATCATCGCCGAGGACGTGGAAGGCGAGGCTCTGGCCACCCTGGTGGTTAACAAGCTGCGCGGTGGCCTGAAAGTGGCGGCTGTCAAGGCGCCGGGCTTTGGCGACCGTCGGAAAGCCATGCTGGAAGACATCGCCATCCTGACCGGTGGTCAGGTGATCTCGGAAGATCTGGGTATCAAGCTGGAAAGCGTGACGCCGGAAATGCTGGGCCGCGCCAAGCGGGTCTCCATCACCAAGGAAGAGACCACGATCATCGATGGCAACGGCAAAAAGTCCGATGTCGAAGGCCGCTGCACCCAGATCCGGGCGCAGGCCGATGAAACCACCTCCGAATACGACAAGGAAAAGCTGCAAGAGCGTCTGGCCAAGCTGGCCGGCGGTGTTGCCGTGATCAAGGTCGGCGGTGCCACCGAGGTTGAGGTGAAAGAGCGTAAGGACCGCGTCGATGACGCTCTGAACGCCACCCGCGCCGCGGTTGAGGAAGGTGTTGTCTCGGGCGGCGGTTGCGCCCTGTTGTATGCGGCCGATGCCTTGAAAAAGGTCAAGACCGCCAATGACGACCAAAAAGTCGGCGTCGATATCGTGCGCCGTTCCTTGCAGTCCCCGCTGCGCCAGATTGTCGAGAACGCGGGCGTCGATGGCGCCGTGGTCGCCGGCAAGCTGACCGAAGGCGGCAATGCCAACCAAGGCTTTGATGCGCAGAACGACAAATATGTCGATATGTTCAAGGCTGGTATCATCGACCCGACCAAGGTCGTGCGCGCGGCGTTGCAGGACGCGGCCTCCGTGGCTGGTCTGCTGATCACCACCGAAGTCATGGTCGCGGATGCCGACGATGATGACGCCGGCGGCATGCCTGGTGGCATGCCCGACATGGGCGGCATGATGTAAGCTCTTGTTTCGTTACGAGTACTTGCGTAAGGGAAGGGGTCGCCGATTGGCGGCCCCTTTTCGTTTTGGAGGATACTGAATGGCGCCGAAGATACCTGCCTTGGACGTTGTCGCCAACGCCATCCAGGAGGTTTCGCGGGCGGAAGCATTAAGCCGCTTCCAAAGCCTGGCAGCGCACGAAATCTCTGAAAAAAGCCCCGGTGATCTGGTCACCATCGCTGACCTGGAAACCGAACGCGCGTTGGAGCGGGTGTTGGGCGCGCTGTTGCCTGGCAGCGTCATGGTCGGGGAAGAGGCAGTGGCGGAAAATCCGGCTCTTCTTGATGCCCTGGCCGCCGGCGAGGCGCCATGTTGGATCATCGATCCCATCGACGGCACCATCAACTATGCCCACGGCGTGCCCCTATTTGCCACCATGGTCGCCCTGGTGGTCGGTGGCGAGGTGGTGGCCGGCTGGGTCTATGATCCGGTGCATGACGTCATGGCCATGGCCGAGAAGGGCGGTGGCGCCTATCTAAGCGGCCAACGGGTGGATCTGGGAGAGGAACCTGAACTGGGGCGCCTGTCGGGTTGTTTGCACCTTAGCGGCTATGACAAGGAGTTGGCGGCGACGGCGGCGCGGAATTTCGACAATGTTGGTCCGCTGTTGGTTTTGCACAGTGCGGGCCTGGAATACCAACAGATGCTGAATGGCCGGTTGCATTACGCGCTCTATCTGCGCACCAACCCATGGGACCATGCGCCGGGACAATTGCTGTTGGCGGAGGCGGGCGGTTTTACCGCGCGCCTGGACGGCAGTGCCTATGACATCAACGTCATCATGCATACCTCGCCCATGGTCGCGGCGGTCGGTGAGGCCTCGTGGCAGGCATTGCGCAAATATCTATTTGGCATGAAGGATGATATCTAACTTCATGTATTTTCACTAATTTTAGCCTTCGTCCAGGCATCTTCCAGGCGCTCTATATCGAATTCCTTGGGATCGAGGCCCTGATCCGACAGGTCGGCCTCGAGAGAGCGGAAACGGCGTTCGAATTTATCATTGCCGGCGCGCAGTGCGGCCTCCGGGTCGATATCGAGATGGCGGGCCAAATTGACCACGCTGAACAACAGATCGCCCATTTCTTCGGCCATGGCCGGTGCGTTGCCGGCATCCATTTCGGCCGTTAATTCCGCTATTTCCTCGTCAATTTTGGCCAGTACAGGTGCCGTATCGGGCCAGTCAAATCCCACCCGGGCGGCGCGTTTCTGCAGCTTTAGGGCGCGGGTCAATGCGGGCAGGGCGCTTGCCACCCCATCCAGGGCCGACTGGGCGCGTCCCTCCGTGGCCGCCAATTCCGCGCGCTCAATCGCCTTTTGTTCCTCCCAGGCAATGGTTTGCGCCGTTGCGTCACGGAATTCCTCCGCCCCAAAGACGTGTGGGTGACGCTTAATCATCTTGTCCGAAATGGCCTGGGCCACGGCGGCAAAATCAAAGGCATCAAGTTCCGCAGCCATCTGGGCATGAAAAACCACCTGCAACAACAGATCACCCAGTTCATCGCGCAGATGCGTCATGGCGCCAGGTTCGTCGTCGAGATGCGCAATGGCATCCGCGACTTCGTAGGCTTCCTCAATCGTGTAAGGCGCGATCGAGGCAAAGTCCTGCGCCTGGTCCCACGGACATCCGTTTATGGGATCGCGTAGCTTCGCCATGATTGTCAGTAACTGTGCAATGGCGGGCAGTGTCGTTTTGGGCTCTGTCATGGGGCGACTATAGTCGATGATAGGCAGAATCCAACGGCGTTTCCAGGTTATTAATAAATCCGATAATGTATATTATGACAAAAATTATCATAATATAGGAGATCGAAACACTCGTCTAACCTGTTGAGTTAATGCCAATATCCTGGGAAACAGAATTTGGTGGGCGGTGACGGGATCGAACCGCCGACATCCTCGGTGTAAACGAGACGCTCTACCATCTGAGCTAACCGCCCCCAAGCAAACCTGAGGTCTTGCGCGGCAACATGGCCCAGACGACCATGAAAGGCAACAGGCCATGGGCCACATGGCAGGACTATTTGCTTTTGTGCCCCACCAGCTCCAAAACCTGCAGGGAGCCATGTCCCTCAACCAGGATGTCGGTATGCGGCGCGAAAACATAATCGCCGCCCAGACGGCGTCGAGTCTCGGCCGTCAACAGGATATGACCGGCACTGCCGGCTTGTTCCAGCTTGGCCGCAACGTTGACCGTATCGCCCCAAACGTCATAGGAATATTTACGTTTGCCAATGACGCCGGCGACCACGGGGCCCGAATGAATACCAACGCGCATGGTGACGTCATGGCCCCTCTCCCGGCCCAGGCGTTCCAGACAACGCAGCAGATCAAGGGCGAAATCCGCCACGCGGCGGGCATGCGCGGGGTCCGGCGTGGGCAGGCCGCTGCCAACCATATAGGCATCGCCCACGGTCTTGATCTTTTCCACACCATGCAGGTCGGCCAGGTCATCAAGGGCGGAAAACACTTCATCCAGCAGGGAAACCACTTTTTCAGGTGATCGCCGCGTGGCAAACCGGGTGAAGCCAACGATGTCGGCGAACATGATGGTGACGTCATCCAAGCCATCGGCGATGGGCTGGCGAAGTTCATCTAAACCCTGGGATTTCAGGCGCTGCGCGATCGGACCGGGCAGGATATTAGCCAGCAGATCATCTGATTTCCGCCGTTCTACCGCGACCAAAAATAGGGCCTGGTTCTTTTCGCCAACAAAATAAAACATCAAGGCAAAGGCCACGGCGGACAGTCCTGCGATATTGAGAACAAAAAATACCCCAATAACCGCGTCAGGCAGCCGCGCGGTGCCGACATAGCCCTGGCCTTCAAGCCATGCCGCCAGGAGCAACAGGAAAATTAAGACACCCATCCAAACCGATGCTTGCCGGCGGTCGGCAAACAACAGAGCACCTAACGGGGTCACGATGGACCACATTATGACGCCTGACGAGGGCAGAAATCCGCCAAGGGTCAACATCAGGAGGAATGGCAGCAGAATAGCGAATGACAGCTGGCTAAACCGAAACAGCCGATAACGCCGCGCCTGGGCAAATACCAAAATGGAGGACAAAGACGCAACCGAATAGCCCAGGGGAATGGCGGCGGCCAGGGGCGCGTCATAGTGCAGATAGATCGCACCCCAGAGGACCGCGGCAGCGGCCATCATTGCGGTGGAAAGCACCAAAAGGTTCTTTTGCAGCCGCACGTCGGCGCCGTCATCGGGCAGGACGCCGATGTTTTTCAAGTGCAAAAACAAGCTGCTACGGGACATTTGCCCCCCGATTGGACCGAATAGGGTTTGGGGCGATATTATGCCAACTGCTTCTTTCGCCAAGCCTTAATATAGGTTTTGCAGTCTCGATCCTGGCCCAGCACCACGTCCGTGGCCAGTTTGAGGCCAAGGGATGGCTCGTCCATAGCGTTCAGGGGCGCCAGGGCGGCGTTTGGGTCGTTTTGCACCGGGTCCATGATGCCGCTGTCGCCGCCCGCCGCCACCGCCAGACGCAGAAAGGCTTCGTTGATGAATTTACGCCCCGGCACCCCGAAGGAAGCGTTCGAGATGCCCCCCGTGATGTGAATGTCGGGTCCATAGCGTTGCCGGATTTCGCGAATGGCATCCAGGCAATGACGGCCAAATTCAGGGTCCACGGCGACGGGAAAGACCAATGGGTCCAGATAGATATCGCCCGCGGAGATGCCTTTTGCCAGGGCGGCATCGATCATATGGGCGGCATTGGTGACCCGGCCTGTGCTGCCTTCGGGCATGGCGGCCTCGCCGGCGGCGGTCACGATGACGGCAGCCTTGTATTGCGCCGCGAGATCAAGCGCGCCCGGCCGCTCCATCGAGGCGGAATTCAGCATTGGCGGGCCGTTTCTGCCATCATAAGCGGCCAAACCGGCGGCGATAACGTCGGTATCGGAGGAATCAATCGACAGCGGCCGGCTGGCCATCTCCTGCACCTTGCCCACCAGCCATTGCAT
The DNA here is from genome assembly GCA_018701215.1 of Rhodospirillaceae bacterium. Lineage (GTDB taxonomy): Bacteria > Pseudomonadota > Alphaproteobacteria. The sequence goes on along the minus strand of JABIWH010000011.1, from coordinate 49,568 downwards.
GGCTTCGATCTGCTCTTCGGTTTTCAGCGATACTTCATCGACGTTTATATCAAGGAAGTCCGCGCCGTAGGCCTCCTGTTTTTCTACGATGGCACGGATATATTCCTGTCCCTCGCCCGGCGCCTCTCCCGCCCCGAACATGGCCTGATGCAGGGCCGCCTTGACGTGTTTGACCCGGCCTTCTTGAAAATCCTGAGTGTCCTTGATGACATCGGGGATGGGTAGGGCGCGGGCCGCGCCGGCCAGGGTGGTATAGGTGATGATATCAGCGTCATTTTCGTCCGTGGTGACCCGCTTGCTGCGTTTCAGCAGGGCGCGGGTGGTATGAACGTTTTCTCCGATAACGAAGAATTCCCGCTCCATCCCGGCAATTTTCATGGCTTGTTCCTCTAGATTTTTTCAGCACCGATGTTCGCCATCGGCTTAAAGAGGCAACCCTCGACAAATATGTCGAAGAAATCCGCCTCGCTTTCCAATTCGATATGTTCGGCCCGGCGCACCAAAGCTTCCAAATGCGCCCGCCTATCGAGATTCAACAACGCCTCTCCCGCGCCTTGCAGCGAGGTGTTCCCGGCCCGGACCATGCGGTCCTTGTCCACCGCCGCCAAAAGCCCGATCGCCACTGCGTTGTCGAAATCCACGTGGGAGGCAAAACCACCCGCCAGATACAGCCGCTTGATATCCCCGACGGTGACGCCAAAACGCCGCAACAAGATACTTTGGCCCGCATTGGAGGCTGCCTTGGCCTGCGCCAAATGGCTGATATCCTGCCCGGAAATGTCGATATCATGCTCCGGTACCACGGGCACCACTGTGTTGCGCACGCCTTTTTCCCGGATCAGGGCGCCTTTCTCGTTCATGCGGCCGCTGCGCCGCAGCACAGCCAACAGATCGATCAGGCCGGAGCCGCAGAGGCCAACCGGTTCCCCATCGGCGATTGTACGCCATTGGAAGCCGCCGGCGGGGTCCTCGGCAACCATTTCAATCGCGCCTGCGTAACTGGCCATGCCGTGGCGCACCAAGCCGCCCTCGAACGCCGGTCCGGCGGGGCAGGAGGCAACCATCAGGCGGCCCTGCCCGGCCAGGACGATCTCTGTATTGGTGCCCATATCCACCAGCAGCACCACGTCCGCATCGTCCGGCGAGATATCAAGCGCCAATAGCGAGGCCGCGGCATCCCCGCCCACATGGCTGGCGATTAGGGGCAGACCATGCACCAGGCACTTGGGATGGGCACGAAGGCCCAGTTTGCGTGCCTCGGCCACCAACGCCGTGCTATCCCGTTTACCGTCGATATACGCCAGCTCAATGGGAGATTTATAGGGCCGCTGGCCTATGGGTTGCACATCGCCCTTGAAGAACAGATCCCGCATGGTGGAATTGCCCGCCACGACAATTTCATAAATTTCCCGGCGGTTGAACTTGTAGCGCTGGCAAAGCACCTCGATCTCGCCATTCAGGGCGTTGATAACTACTTTGTGCAATTCACCCTGGTGCGGCCCGCCGTCATAGGAAATCCGGTGCATGACGTCACTGCCGCCAAAGCGTTGCGGATTTTCAAACGAGGCAATGGCGATGCTTTTGCCGGTCTGTAAATCAAACAGGTTCGCGGCGACCGTGGTGGTGCCCAAATCGATGGCCAAACCGTAGATGTGACCCCGGTATTTATCGATCACCTGACCATCGCACAAAACTTCCCGGCCCTCGCGGGTGATGGCGGGGGCCAGGTCGATGGACTTTTCCAGGCTGGTTTCGAGGATACGCGGGGCCCGGATCAAGGGTTCGAACGAGATCTCGGCTTCGGGATCGACAATCTCGGCCTGACAGGCCAGACGGTAGTTTTCTCCCAAAAATGCTTCGAACTCCGTACGCGGCGCCAGGGCCTCGGCACCCTGGTTCACGATGACGATACACTCATGGCAATCGCCATACCGCCCACAAGATGACGCCAAGCGCATGCGCTGTTCATCGGCCCGGTCGAACAAGGTAACGGTTTTGGTTCGTTTGTTTTCCATGCCCGCGCGGCGGTCCTTGCGGGTTTGCTTTGCCTGTTGGCGCACGTCTTTGATCTTTTCTTTGGTTTTTTGGTAGTTTTCCGGGCGCGTTTCCCAGGCGCCACGAAAATCCAAGGTGCCGTCATGGGCGCATACAGGCTCGGCTCCCGAGTCTCTGGAGCCCCTGGGGTCCTCGCGGTTGGCACAACCGAACTTGGCGGTGCAGATATCCTTGGCCGAGCGATAGGGGCAGCGCCCCTGCCCTGAAACCGGATCCATCACCTTGTCCTGGGCATTACCCAGGATCTCGGCAAAGATCTCGGTCATCTGATCCAGCCGTTGTTGGTAGTCTTTTTTGTTCGGTCCGGTCACGACTGGAATACCCGGCGTCAGCCTAAAGCGCTGACGTCATTAGTTCCTTGGCGACCGCGACGCAGCTGAGGGCGTCCGGACCATAGCCGTCGGCGCCCATATCGTCGGAGAATTCCTGGGTTACCGGTGCGCCGCCAACCATGATCAGCACATCATCGCGTACGTCGGCGTCGATCATGGCCTCGATGGTTTTGCCCATATTGGGCAGTGTGGTGGTCAGCAGGGCGGACATACCGAGAACCTTGGCGCCGCTCTCCTCCACCGCATCAATAAAAGTGTCTTCCGCCACATCAACGCCCAGGTCGATGACCTCAAAACCGGAGCCGCGCAGCATCATAATGCAGAGATTTTTGCCGATATCGTGCAAATCGCCCTTCACCGTGCCCATGATCACCGTGCCCTGGCTTTCAATACCCGAGGCGGACAAAATCGGTTCGATATGGGCCATGCCCGCCCGCATGGCGCGGGCGCAGCTCAAAACCTCGGGTACAAAGACGAAATTCTCGCGGAATTTGATGCCGACGATACCCATGCCGCCGATCAAGCCATCGTCCATGATCTCGATGGCATCGATGCCATCCACCAGGGCCTTGGCGGTCAGTTCGTCCACTTCATCGTCATCGCCCTCGATAATCGCCGCGGCGATGTCCTGCATGGCCGGCTTGGCGCGGCTGAACAATTCGACGAAGCGTGCAATTTCCTCCGGCCGTTCGAGATACTCCTCGATTTCGTCCTGGATGGTCTGGTTCGCGATATCACTCAATTCAGCCATGCTTACATGTCCATAAATTTAAAGTATCAGATGAGCAGTCGAATTTAATACACTGAATTAATGCCTGGAATGCCATTCCTGAACTGCCTCTGGTATGGCGCGCAGATTGGCGATTGAGGTCTGCAGGGGAATAGCGCATTCGGGTCCGATCATCTGCACGCCGGCGTCCAGATTGGCGAAGACCTCGGCTTTCACATCATCGGGGGTTTTCGAAAACAGCGTCTCGGGGTTGTTGATATTGCCCACCAGCGCGATATCCCCATGCACGGTTGCCATGGACTCGGCCGGGCCGTTCTTGGAATCGTAGTGGAAGGCCGCCATGCCGGTTTCGGCAATAAAACCCATGCGGTCCACGGTGCGGCCGCAAATGTGCAAAATCAACGGACAATGGATCTTTTCCGCGAATTCCGTATGCAAATCGCGCAAATAGCGCTCGTAATATTCACCGCTGACCAGATCGCCGGTGGCGTGATCGGGCAAGGTCAAGGCATCGACCCCGGCTTCGACCTGGGCATTGCCGAAATCAATCGTTACTCTTTTTAGTTTCTGCAGTATTTCCTTGGTCGCCTCGGGGTCGTCGAGGGACAACAGCAGGAATTTTTCCACCCCGAAACAGTGATAAGCCATGGACCAGGGCCCCATGGTCTTGCCGATAATGGCGACGTCATCGCCCAGCTCCTGGCGCAATAACTTGATCGCATCCAGTACACAAACCAGATCAGGATGGTCCAGTAAGTTGTTGGGAATATAAATATCTTCCGGTTTGTCCCAGATCGGCTCGCTCATCCGTACCGTGGGCCAGTTGTCCTTGCCTTCCCATTGCATCTTGCAGCCCAGGGCGGAGGATTCCTGGATAATGGAGAACACCGGCATGACGCTGTCGAAGCCCAATATCGTATGCGCCGTGGCAGCCAAACGTGCCATGGGGGCGGCCTCGCGATTAGCATTTGGGAACGGCGCATCGACCAGGTCCATCAACTCCACCGTGGCCACGGAGGTGGGACAGCAAACCGGCGTGCGGTCCACGGGCTGTCCGGCGAGGGCCGCCAAAACCCGTTCCCGGCTGGTCATTCTTTGCGGTTTTTCCATTTTCCTGCCCCTATTCCTGGCTGCCGGGCGCGGCAAGCACGCCCTTGGCCGCGTTCATTTCCTGTTCGCGCATCACCGAACGCACGTTGGGCGCGGCTTGCAGCAACATGCCGACCATGGCGTCATGGTCCTGCCCGCATGCAAAGCTAAAGCGTTGGCCAACGGCCTCGTCAGCCTGGGCATCGGCCAGCTTGACCACGGCGTTGCGCAGAGCCGTCAGTCGGCGTTCCGCCTGCGCCGCGCCCGCGCCCGTGGCCGATAGTTCATAAGCGCCCTGGCCCTTCGCCGTCGCTGTCACGGTCAGTTCAGATTTCTTGTCCGCCAGGGACAAAACCGGCGTTTCGGGCGCTGTTTCGGGCTTTTCCTTGCAGGCTTGCAGGAACAGCCGCCGCACCGCGCTCAAATGTTCGCCGCCGCAGGGAAAACGAACGGTATCCTCGGCGTTGCCTCGTGCCATACCGCCCAAGGTCATCATGGCGTCTAGAATATAGGCAATGCGCTCGCCCAGGCCGTCATACCCAGCAAAACTGCGCACCCGGAAGCACCAACCCACAGCGTCCTCGCGGGCGTAAAGGGCAATGGAGACGTCACGGAAATGCTTATCGGTCGAAACCAGCTCTATCCGCGTTCCCAGATCGGCAAATGGATCCACCACCAATGTTCTCCCACAGATACAAAAAAGCGCCATGACCACTTGCGCAATAGAGACTTGACGCAGCCGGACGATTAAGACCACAATTGGCCAGCTGGTCAGACCAATTTTAGATGGCTTACGTGGCCCTGTAAAGCCACAGCTGATCGATTTGATGGATTTTTACAAGATGAGCGAGCGCGCGGACAGCAAACAACAGCAGATCGATCCGTTCCGGCAGGTGGCACGGGCCACGGTCAGCGATACCATTGTGACGCAAATTCGCGGCCTGATCACCAACGGCACCCTCAAGCCTGGCGACCGCCTGCCGTCGGAGCGGGACTTGTGCAAATGTTTCGGGGTTGGCCGTACATCCGTGCGCGAAGCGCTCAAGCCCTTGATAGCAATGGGTTTATTGGAGGGGCGTGTGGGCAGCGGCACGTTTGTCGCAGCTGAAATGGGACAGTTCCAAAAACCCCTGGAATGGGGCCTGCTGGGCGATCTATCAGGACAGGACGATTTGGTGGAAACCCGCCATATGTTGGAAACCAACGCCGCCTATTGGGCCGCCTTGCGGGCCGGGCCGGCCAATCTGGCGGCCATTGAGGCAACAGTTTTGGGCATGGCCGAAAACCTGCGGCAACCGGACCGTTTTCAGGACTTTGACGCCAATTTCCATTTCGAGATCGCCCGCGCCACCCAGAACAAGATTCTGTTTCGCCTGATCAATGTCATACGCGGCCAGATCCAGACCTGGATCGGCGAACGCTTGAGCCTCTCCCCAGACCGGACCGAGGCCCTGGCCGAGACTTCCTACCGCCAACATCAAGTTATTTTCACCGCCATTAAAACAGGCGACGGCGAAGCCGCCCGTGCCGCCATGGATCACCACATCCAGACCGCGACGCGGGATTTGCAAGCTAACCGATAGGCCGGGTCGCCTCGTCCAGCCATTCCCGGGTGGGATCGTCCACATTTGGCGACAAGGCGTCGTAAACCCTTTGATGATAGGTATTTAGCCAGGTTGTTTCAGCTTCCGACAGTAGCTCCGGCATGATGGCGTTGCGGTCGATGGGTGACAGGGTCAGGGTCTCGAACTCCAGCATGTCGCGCTCACCGCCGGGGACCTCGGCCTGGCGTACGGCCAACAGGTTCTCGATGCGGATACCATAGGCGCCGGTCTTGTAATAACCAGGCTCGTTGGAAACCACCATGCCAGGGCGCAGATCTTGCGTTTGCTGCCGTTTCGAGATCGAGTGCGGGCCTTCGTGGACGTTCAGATAGCTGCCCACGCCATGACCTGTGCCATGATCGAAATCCAGGCCGGCCTGCCACAAGGCGTGGCGGGCCAAGACATCCAGTTGCGCGCCCGTGGTACCGGTGGGAAAACGCGTGGTGGCGATGGCGATATGGCCCTTCAGGACACGGGTGAAACGGTCGCGCATCTCGTCGCTGACCGCACCGATTGCGATAGTGCGGGTAACATCGGTGGTGCCGTCCAGGTACTGCCCGCCTGAATCGACCAGATAAAATTCGCCCGTGCCAAGCTTGCGGTTGCTGTCCGCCGTGACCCGGTAATGCACGATGGCGCCATTGGGGCCGGAGCCGGTGATGGTGGGGAAGCTGAGATCGCGAAAATGTTCGCCATCATGGCGAAATTCCTCCAATTGTGCCTCGACCGCCAATTCATCCAACTCTCCCTGGGGGGCGAACACCGAAAGCCAATGTTGAAAGCGCACCAGGGCGGCGCCGTCCCGCGTATGGGCGGCGCGGGCGCCCTGCAATTCCACCTCGTTCTTGATCGCTTTCGGCAGCTGACAGGGATCGGTAGCGCCGGCAATTTCGGCGCCCGCCGCCGTCAGCCGCTCAAATACCCAGGCGGCGGTCAATCCGGGATCGGCCTGCACGACTTTGTCTTTCAGGGCATCCAGGGCCGGGGCGAAAGCTTCGGGCGCTTGCAGGGAGACTTCATTGCCAAGGTGTTTGGTTAGGCCCCTGCCCCGTTTTTCAGTGTCGAGAAACAGATCCACCTGGCCATCGCCATACAAAATGGCCAACGACAGCGGCAGCGGTGAATGGGGCACGTCGCCGCCGCGAATGTTCAACAGCCAGGCAATGGAATCCGGCGCCGTGATAACCGTGGCATCGCGTTTGGCCTTTCGCAACGCCGCTGCCAGCCGGCCCCGCTTATCGGTGGAGCTTTCACCGGCGAAAGCGATATCGTGGGGCACCACCAGGGCCATGGGCTGGTCCGGTTGATCCTGCCAGACGGCATCCAGCGGATTATCGGTCACGGCAATCAGCTCGCCGCCCGCCGCCTCCGCCCCCTTGCGAAAGCGCGCCACGCCATCCTGGGTAAACAGCCAACTGTCAAAGCCGAGTTTGCCGCCCTTGGGCAGATTTTCCGCAATCCAGTCAGGCGGCGGTGTATCGCCGATATGCAGGCGTTCATACAGATCACCGTCCACCTGTTCGGCAATTTGCAGGGTATAGCGGCCATCGGTGAATGCAGCGGCGGTTTCGCGCAGCACCACGACCATGCCGGCGGAGCCGGTAAATCCGGTCAGCCAGGCGATGCGTTGGGCCGCTGCCGGGACATATTCGTTCTGATAGCGGTCCGCCATGGGAACCACGAAGCCATCCAGCCCCCGCGCCGTCATCTCCCGGCGCAAAGCCGCCAGACGCCCCGTCCAATCAGCCCCGCCTGCCCCACCATCACCGCTCATCAATGCTCTCCCCACCACGGCGCTAAAATTACGATGCTGATTATGCCCATCGCCCAGCCCTTATGGCAACGGGACATTGTTCTTGATCAGCTATGCCGCAGCTGCAATGCTGCAATGCAAAATTAGCAACTAAATCTGATCTGTAATATATTGATTTTGTTAATATTTTGAATATATGCATTGCAACATTCAAGTCACGGGCATGGGGACCCTGCAAGACCCGCGCATACTACGTCAGGACAAGACATGAGCTTTCACAAGCAGATCGAACAACAGTTATCGCAGGAATTTTCGCCCAAGGAAGCGACCATTCTGATCGACTATCAGGATGCGGTGTTTTATGGCCGGCAGCTGCAGGCCATGGAAATGGGCCGCCAGTTTGCCATCGCCTGGAAGGCCGTTGCCGGTTTGGTGACGAAATTGGGCAATATTTCCTACCGGCAGAACATTGACAATTTGCCTAACTACCTGCGCCAGGATGTCGGCCTGAACCTCATTAGCGGTTCGCTAAACGGTTCGTTCAGCGGCACCTCCAGCCGCGGCTACATGTAGTCTGAAATCTGCCATATTTGGCGGTGTTATGGGGCCCGCGCCAAGCAGGCGCGGGCCTTCGCTTTTGTTGCGGCCATCGAAGACCTGGTCAGCCATGTGCTGAACGCAAGGCTGCAATGCAATGCTAATCGGAAAAATTAACTTTTAAAATATTGTTTGCCTTCATAAATGCAACTTAACACAGCAATGCAGAAGACGCGGGCCAGGCTTCTTGCTAGGCCCCGCCCGCAATGAAGTCAGGAATAGTCATGAGCTTTTATGTACGTTACGAAGACCGGCTGGCCCACGACCTTTCGGCCAACGGCACATCCATTTTGCACGACAACGAGATTGGCCATTTCCCGGGTTATGGTTTGTTTGTGCTTGCCAGCAATTTTGTCACGCGTGGCGCCGCCATACTGAAGCAGGTATTGCAGGCCGATGATCAGGATAGAGTTGGCGCCCTGGAAAATCATCTGCGCCGCGACATTGGCCTTGCCCCCACAAGCTCCAGAGTGGCAAGCGGCCTGTATTACGACCAGGGCTCCAATTACCTGTAGCGGCAGCCAGTTTGGAAATATGAACAGCCCGCGCCAGCCTGGTGCGGGTTTTTTATTTTACCGCTGATAGACCAACACCAAGACCGCTGGCTATACTCATGCTCCCGGACGCTACCACCTGGAGCACAGCATGCCGCAGTACAGATCCTACCGCACCACTCAGGGCCCAAACCGCATGGCCTCGCGCGCTCTTTGGCGGGCCACGGGCACCAATGAAGGTGACTTCGCCAAGCCGATCATCGCCATCGCGAATTCATTTACCCAGTTCGTGCCGGGCCATGTGCACCTGAAGGACCTGGGCCAGATGGTCGGCGACGAAGTCTATAAAGCCGGCGGCGTGGCAAAGGAATTCAACACCATTGCCGTCGATGACGGCATCGCCATGGGCCATGAAGGCATGCTGTATAGCTTGCCCAGCCGTGAATTAATCGCGGATGCGGTGGAATATATGGTCCAAGCGCACTGCGCCGATGCCCTGGTCTGCATCTCAAACTGTGACAAGATCACGCCGGGCATGTTGATGGCGGCCCTGCGGCTGAATATTCCCACGGTTTTCGTCTCCGGCGGACCGATGGAGGCGGGCAAGATCAGGATCGGCGGCAAGGAGATGATCGTTGATGGTGTCGATGCCATGGTGCTCTCGGCCAAGCCTGGGGTCACGGACGAAGAAAAACAGGCTTTGGAGGAGATCGCCTGCCCAACCTGCGGCTCGTGTGCGGGTATGTTTACCGCCAATTCCATGAACTGCCTGGTCGAGGCGCTTGGTCTGGGCCTGCCCGGCAACGGCAGTCTGGTCGCCACCCATGCGAAGCGGGGCGGATTGTTTCTGGAAGCCGGCCGCCAGATCGTGGAGATCACCAAGCGCTATTACGAATTGGATGAAGCATCAGTGCTGCCGCGCAATATTGCCACCTTCAAGGCGTTCGAGAACGCCATGACCGTGGACATGGCCATGGGCGGTTCCACCAACACGGTGTTGCATCTGCTGGCCGCCGCCTTCGAGGCCGAGGTGCCCTTCACGATGGCCGATATCGACCGCCTGTCGCGCAAGGTGCCGCATTTGTGCAAGGTCTCGCCGTCTATTCAGAATGTGCATATGGAGGACGTGCACCGCGCCGGCGGCATCATGGCGATCATGGGCGAGCTGGCCCGCGAGGGTCTGTTGCACATGGATGTGCGCAATATCATGGGCGACAATCTGCGCGACACCCTGGCCATGTGGGATATCGGACAGACCAACAACGCGAAAGTGCAGGATTTTTACCGCGCCGCGCCGGGCCGCATTCGCTCCATCACCGCCTTTAGTCAGGACAGCTACTACGAAGACCTGGACAAGGACCGTACGGAAGGCTGCATCCGCGATGTGGAGCACGCCCATAGCGCCGATGGCGGCCTGGCGGTGTTGTACGGCAATCTGGCCGCCGACGGCTGCATCGTAAAAAGCGCCGGCGTACCCCGCGATATGCTGACCTTCACCGGCCCCGCGATCATCTTCGAGAGCGAGAACAAGGCCGCCGCCGGTATCCGCACCGGCCAAATTCAGCCGGGCCATGTGGTGGTGATCCGCTATGAAGGCCCCAAGGGCGGCCCCGGCATGCAGGAAATGCTGCGTGTCACGGGCCTGATGAAATCCATGGATCTGGCGGAAAAATGCGCCCTGATCACCGACGGCCGCTTCTCGGGCGCCACCTCCGGGTTGTGCATCGGCCATATCTCGCCCGAAGCAGCAGAGGGCGGCCCCATCGGCCTAGTTCATGAAGGCGATCAAATCACTGTTGATATCCCCAACCGCGCTATCTCACTTGATATTGACGACGACGAAATAGCCCGCCGTCAGGCCGCGATGGAAGCCCGTGGTGAAGACGCCTGGCTGCCGACCATGCGCGAACGTACGGTCAGCCGGGCCTTGGAATCTTATGCCCTGCTGGCCAGAAGTGCCGCCCATGGCGCCGTGCGCGATCCGAGGCAGTTCAAAAAGTCGCTGTTGAAGGGTTAAGCGGAATTACTGCCGGCGAGGCACTGGGGCGGGTGATCTCAAAGCGCCGTGCTCTGGCCTACGAGGATACTGGATTTTGGGAAGCGCACCGTAATGCGGGTACCCTCGCCAAGTTTACTGTCGATCTGCAATTCGCCGCCTTGTAATTCGACCAGCGATTTGACGATGGACAGGCCCAGCCCGGCGCCGCCTCCAGTGGCGAGAGTATTGGGGGCGACCTGCGTGAACGGCAAGAGGATCGTCTCCATATCTTCCGCGGCAATACCGGCGCCGTTGTCGGCGATGGTAATCGCGACGCGGCCTTGGCTATCGAGATAGGCACTCGCAACGACCTCGCCGCCCGTGGGCGTGAATTTGATGGCATTGGAGAGCAGGTTAAGCAGGATTTGACGGGTTGCCCGATCATCCGCGTGGATTGTTGGCAGGCTGCCAATAGCCGAAGTATCAAAGCCCAAACCCTTGCCTTCGGCCACCTGTCGCATGACTTCGCAGGAAGACCTGACAACGCCGGCGATATTGACCTCGCCGAGGTCTGGCTCGTATTGCCCCGCTTCGATCCGTGAAAGATCGAGGACGTCATTGATCAAATCCAGGAGATGTTCACCGCTGGAGAATATATGCTCGGCGTAGTCCCGATAGCGCCTATCACCAAGCGCACCAAACAGCTCAGTCCGCATGATATCGGAAAAACCCATGATGGCGTTCAGCGGCGTACGCAGTTCGTGGCTCATGGTGGCGAGAAACTGTGATTTCGACCCGTTGGCCTCTTCCGCTCGTTCCTTTTCCCCGCGCAGCGCGTCCTCGCGGAGTTTAAGATCCGTGACGTCAGTGTTGACCAGAAATGTCGAGCCGTCGGGCGCCTTCTTCTCACGCAACAGCAGCCACCTCCCGTCCGCCCGCTGCGAAAGGATGGCTTCACCCGAGGGGGCGCGATGCTGGGCCAGTCGGTCCCGCACGAATTCCTCCTCGCGGCCCTTTGCCGCCAGAATGCGGCCGTGCTTGATGTTGTCGCGCACCATGTCCTCAAAGGTTATGCCGGGGCGCATATGCGCTGAAAGCTCGGGGTTCAGGGTATGAAACATGCGGTTGCAGAAAATCAACCGGTCGCTTGGATCGAACAAGGCAAAGGCATCGGAAAGACTTTCCACCGCTTCCCTGAAGCGATTCTCCGATTCCTTCGCAGCCTCTCCCGCCTGCTTACGTCCGGTAATATCGATATGCCAAATGATGCTGGCCTGGATCCCTTCGAAAACGATCGGCTGGGTATTCATCAGTACCCACCAACGGGAACCATCCCGGCGTATGCGTTCGGCTTCGAAGTTCACCAAGGTTTTTTGGCTTTTCAACAGCGACCAGACTTCCGCCATGAGGGATTGATCTGCCCAGGTATCGGCAATATCCGCCCGTAGCAACTCGTCCCGCGTGCCCGATCCGAGCATCGCCTCCAATGCCGGGTTTACAAACAAGCGGCTGCCGTCATCATCGGCAAGAATTGCAACGCCGATCGGGCAGGTTTCCAGACTTTCGCGCAGCCTTGGTTCATAATCCATGCCTGCCGCCGGGCCGCTTGCAGGCGCGAAATTGGCCTCTAGCTGTTCGACGCGCTGGCTTAGCCGGACAATTTCCGCCGCGGCCTCTCGATCGGTCGAGGCTTGGATATCGTTTTTGTTACGTCTGTTTGGCATCGATCTTGGTTCGCCTTGAAATCCCGCAGTCTTCACAACTCGCCAACAATAGTTGTTCGATTTCCCATCAAACCCGCGTCCGCACGGTTTACTATTAACCAAGGTAGTAAACAATTTATTATACGACCACCATCATGACGAACAGAGCATCCCAGGCATTGTAGCTGTCGCGCCGCCGTCGTACTCTGGCGAAAATGTTTCGCGGAGGACGCTATGGAATACGATTATATCATTGTGGGTGCCGGTTCCGCCGGCTGTGTGCTGGCCAACCGGTTAAGCGCCAATGGCCGAGACAAGGTGCTGGTGCTGGAAGCCGGCAAGAAAAGCAATTTCTGGACCCAGTTCCCGATCAGTTTCGCCCTGCTGCTGGACGACCCCAAAGCCAACTGGCGCTTTCGCTCGGAGCCCGAGGAAGGCACCGCCAACCGTGCCATTCCGGTGCCGCGCGGCAAGGTTCTGGGCGGCTCCTCCGCCATCAACGGATTGGTTTATGTGCGCGGACAACCGCTGGATTACGATACCTGGGCCCAACAGGGCAACCGGGGCTGGGATTTCGATACTGTAAAGACGCATTTTCGCAGACTGGAGGATTTCGAGCGCGGCGACGACGGTATTCGCGGTGCGGGCGGTCCTATTCATGTCTCTGAATGCAAGGATGAAACGCCGCTCTACGATGCCTGGATCGCGGCCGGGGCTGAAATCGGCGTGCCGTTTAATCACGACTATAACGGCGCCACCCAGGAAGGCATGTGCAAGACCCAAACCACGATCCGCAACGGCAAACGCGCCTCCGCCGCCGCCGGCTATCTGAAACCGGCCATGAGCCGGGCCAATTTGACCGTGGAAACAGAGGTCATGGTCGAAAAGGTGCTGTTGGAGGGTAAGCGCGCGGTCGGGGTGCAATATCTTTCCAAGGGCCGGGTGGTGCAGGCCAAGGTCGGGCGTGAGGTCATTCTTTCCGCCGGCGCCATCAAGTCACCGCAAATTTTGGAACTTTCGGGCATTGGTCAGGCAAACCGCCTTCGCGACCTTGGCATCGAGGTGCAGCACGATCTGTGGGGCGTAGGGGAAAGCCTGCGCGACCATATCGCCCCCCGCATGAAATGGAAGGTGACCCAGCAAAACGTGACCTACAATGGCAAGGTCAACGGCCTGGGCCTGGGCTGGCAGGCTTTGCGCTATGCTTTCAATCGGCGGGGTTTTGTCGGCATGCCATCGGCACCCATGCTGGCCTTCATGCGCACCCGGGATGAACTGGAAACTCCGGATATCCAGCTGCACCTGGTACCCTTCCGCTATGATGACCCGAACAAACGTTACCTGGGCAAGGAACCAGGCATGATCGCCACGGTCTATCAGTGCCGTCCCGACAGCATGGGGCATATCCATGCCCGCTCGACCGACCCAAATGATGCCCCGGCCATCAATTTCAATTTCCTGGCGGCCGAGACCGACCGCCGCTGTTTGCTGGATGGCACGCAAAAAGTCCGGGGCCTGATGAACGCCGCCGCGATGGATGCCTATCGCGGGGTCGAGGAGGCGCCGGGCGAAGAGGTCCAGGGCGATGACGCCATGTTGGACTGGATCCGCCGCACGGCCGAGACCACCTACCACCCCACAGGCACCTGCCGCATGGGCAGCGCCGACCGCAACGTTGTCGACGAACGCCTGCGGGTGCACGGCATTGCCGGCTTGCGCGTGGTTGATGCCTCGATCATGCCCACATTGGTGTCGGGCAATACCAACGCGGCCTGTCTTATGATCGGCGAAAAAGGCGCCGAAATGGTGCTGGAGGATGCGGCCTAAGCTTTAGATCTCGCCCCAAACCTGCAACGCGGTTTCGACGATACGGGCGAGTTTCGCTTTCTCCACATCCACCGTGATGGGGTTGCCAGAGACGGCGGAGGCGAAACCGCACTGCGGCGACAGGGACAGCCGCTCCAACGGCACGTATTGCGCGGCCTGGTCAATGCGCTTGGCCAGGGCATCGACGCTTTCCAACGCCGCCAGTTTGGAGCTGACCAGCCCCAGCACAATGTGCTTGTCATCAGGCACCATGGCCAGGGGTTCGAAGTCCCCGGCCCGATCCGTGTCGTATTCCAGGAAGAAGGCATCCACGGCCAGGTCATTGAACAAACGCTCCGCCACCGGACCATAGCCGCCTTGGGAGAGGTATTTGCCCTTGAAGTTGCCCCGGCACAGATGCAGGCCGCAGGTCATGCCATCGGGCCGGGCGCCGACCGCATCGTTGATGGCATCGATATAAACGCCGATCAGATCATCGGGGTCGGCGCCGCCCGCACGCACCTGTTCGCGGACCGCCGGGTCGCACAACATGGCTAGCGGCACCTCATCCATCTGAATATATGTCGCACCCATGGCGGCCAGTTCGGCGATTTCCTGGCGAAAGACCTCGGCGAAGTCCGCGAAGAAATCCCGTGGCGTGGGATAGACCGACGGATCGATACCACCCACGGGCCGATAGAAATGAAAGGTCGGCAGGGACGGCATGGTGATTTTCGCCGTCGCCGTGGCGATGGATTTCAGAAAGCCGAATTCACCGGTGGAAAAACCGCGCTCGCGGCGCACTTTGCCGCCCACATGGGCCGCGATAAAACTTTGCTCATGGCCGTGATCGTCGTGAAACATAAACTCCGCCTCGCGCACGGACAGACCCGACACGGGCCCTATGACGTGGCCCCAATACGAACCCCGGCGAAACTCGCCATCCGTTACCAGGCCCAGACCGGCGTCCTGCTGCAAGGCGACCACCTCGCGGATCGCCACATCCTGAATTTCCGTGAAAGCGGCATCATCGATTTCCCCCGCGCCGTGTTGACGGAAAGCGGCGGTCAATTCCCTGGGGCGCAGCAGACTGCCCACATGTTCGGCACGAAAAGGCGGCGGGGCCATGGTGATCTCCTCAAAACAATTACGCACGCCATTTTGATATACCCATGCCCCGCCGTCACGCTAAACTAAGGCCATGACCACATTTAAAGACATCCAGGCAGCGGCAATCGAACGCAACGGCGGTGCGGCGGCCCTGAAAAAGAAACTGCCGGCGGCGAAATCCGCCCGGGCCCTGAAGGCTATCAGCGATGACCGCTATCTCTCGTCCATGTCCCTGCGCGTCTTCAGCGCCGGGCTGAAGCATTCCATGGTGCAGGGCAAATGGCCGGCCTTTGAAGAGGTCTTCCATGGTTTCGAGCCCCATAAGGTCCACGCCATGTCCGACGAGGATCTCGAATCCTTGATGGGCGAGGCCCGCATAATCCGCCATTGGGGCAAGATCAAATCCGTCCGCGCCAACGCTGCGGCCATTTTGCAAATCGCCGAAGAAGCAGGCGGCATGGGCGCCTGGCTGGCGGCTTGGCAGCCGGAGCGAACCGTCGAATTATGGGATCAGTTGAGCAAGCGTTTCACCCAACTGGGCGGCAACTCCGGTCCCTATTTTCTGCGCATGGTGGGTAAGGACAGTTTCAATTTGACGCCCTATGTTCTGGGCGCGTTGCGACACTGGTCACTCTATGACGGCACTGGCAAGGGCAAACGGGAACGCGCCAAGGTGCAGGAAGTCTTCAATGCCTTGCACGCCGAAAGCGGCCTGCCACTATGTCAGATCTCCATGACCCTGGCGCAGTCGGTTGACTAGTCGGCTTGTAGATTAAAGGCTACCATCAACGCTTGTTCGATCACCGCTTAGGAGCACACGACATGCCCGCGCACACCGCCGCCGCCGGTTCGGAACTGGATGTCCACAATGTCGCCATGACCACCCGCATGGCCCTGGCCTATGCCGCCGGCATTGCCGACACCTCCACCCTGGTGTTTGACGATGACCGCGAGGGCGGCATCATGGCGCCGCCGCAATTCTGCGTCAGACTGGAATGGCCCGTCGTCGATGGCAAAATTTCCCGTGGCGTGGTCGGCATGACGGCGGAGGAAAAGGTCCGCGGCGTCCACGCCATCCAGGATTCGATCTTTCACCAACCCATCCGTCCCGGCATGAACCTGCGGACTAGGGGCACCATCGCCGCCATCCGCCGCACCCGCGCCGGCTCCCTGACCGTGACCAAACTGAGCACGATTGATGTCGATACCGGCGAGCCGGTGGTAACCTCGTGGTCCAGCGGCATCGCCCGCAACGTCGACGTGGTGGGCGAGGACACTACCCTGGAGAGTCCCCCGCCGGTACCGATCGGCAGTGGCGAGGTGATGGAAGAGATTGAGATTTTCATCCCGCGCGAGATGCCGCACAGCTATACCGAATGCGCTGATATCTGGAATCCGATCCATACCGAGCGGGAAGTCGCCATCGGCTCCGGCCTGCCTGATATCATCCTGCATGGCACCGCCACCTGGGCCTTGGCCGGGCGCGAGGTCATGCGGGCCTGTTGCAATGGTAATCCGGCGGGCCTGAAACGGCTTTACGGCCGCTTCACGGCCATGGTCATTCCCGGTAGCACCATCCGGGTCGAGCTGCATAAACCGCAAGATAACGTGGTCGGCTTCACGGTCTATAACGCGGAAGGTGCCGCCGCCGTCTCCAACGGTGTCGCGGTCATCGGCTAAAGCCTCCGCGCCATGGATCAGCCACGGTGTTTTCCATAGTTATTTGTCGGGCATCGCCTGCTTCGCCGGTATCAACCTTGGCGCAAAATCAACGGAACTTACTGAGGGCTGGCCAGCCGGGACTAGTCGCCAACCTCGCTTCGGAAGTTCACCACGACCTCGATTTCCTGTTCCTGGGATCGGCTCAATATAAGCGACGCGGTTGCCGTATTAGCCCCGATCGCGGGATTTCTTGAACCAGGCATCCTCCTCCGTGAAGCGGGCCGCGTTCCAGCTCAGCGCTGCCTTCAGGCCGTCTTTCGCCCGGATCTCGTTAAACTCATCAATCTCGGGCGAGGATTCCTTGCTCGCCAATGCCACGGCTTCAAGCTCCATGGAGCGCTCCACCACCTGACGCACGCCCATTAGCTCGTAGGACATATTGATCAGCTTCTTGTTGTATTCAACGGTAACGGCGGGCAATTTGGCAATGGTTAGCGCTTGGCGTTCCACGGCAGCGTCCAGTTCGTCGGCTGGCACCACTTCGTTTACCAGATTCAGGCGTTTCGCCTCCGCCGCATCAATCAGGTTGCCGGTGTAGAGCAGCTCGCGCGCCTTCGACATACCGACCACCCAGGGCCAGACAGCGGGTATATAGGGGCCGCCGGTGCGGATCTCGGGCGCGCCGAATTTGGCATCTTCCGAGCAGATCCGCAGATCGCAGAAGGTCGCCGTGGCAAGACCGCCGGCGATGCAAAATCCGTGGATCTGGGCAATGATGGGTTTCGGATTGTTCCAGAACACATCCCACCAGGCCGAGCCGCTAAAGGTTTTGCCCTTGAGGAACCTGGCCCGCAGTTGCACCGCGTTGGTTTTGCTCGAGGAGGTGATGTCGAAACCGGCGCTGAACGCACGTCCCGCCGCCTTTAGCACGATGACCCGGATCTCGTCATCGGCCCAGCCAGCATCCTCCAGCGCTTCTCGGACTTCAAACTGCAGGTCATCCGACAGGGCATTCAGCTTGTCCGGCCGGTTCAGAGTGATGTACGCGATCGGTCCGCGTTTCTCGTAAATGATGTTCTCGTAGCTCATCCGTGCTCTCCTCACGCTTGCTCAAACTTGATTGAGCTTAGCAATAGCGACAGTGATGATGCAAAGAGAACGCTTTGATAGTCAGAAGAATTCGCGTGGTTTTAGGAGGCTTCGGCGTAGAGCATGACCAGTTCGCCGTCACGGTCATCCTCGAACAGGCCGCTCAGGGTTGGCAGCAGGCCCATTTCCTCTTTCTGGATATGGCTAATCTGGCGCTCCACCAGCTCCAAGGCCAGCTCGCAAAATTCCGTCCAACTATCCGCTGTGAAACCGTCGGCGCGGGCCTTTTCCACAATCGGCGCGAGGTATTCAGAAAGATTGCGCAGCTGATCATGCTCCTGACGCAGAATATACGGGATCGCAACGTCACCAATCGCGGTCAGGGCGGGAAAAATATTCGCTTCCTCGAAATTGAAATGATGCCCCGTAGTGGCCTGTAACTCCGCGTTTATATCCGCCAGCAATGCCGTCGCCGCCGCATCGTCGTTGGCCGGCACCGCCTTTGCCTTGCGCCCTGTCACGGCCTCTTCCAGGCGGTTCATCAGATCAAGGGTTCGTTGATGTTCGTCGTGTAATAACTGGGCAATCTGGCTATCTAGGTACATGCGGCGATCCTATTTTTCTCGTTCACATTTGCTAGGCTAATAATAATGGTAGCGCGATACCAATTTCATTGACCCTGATCAAGCGGAGGCCAATGCCGCACGGTATTTCAGTACCGCCGCCAGGAAAAACCAGGCAAACGCAAGCGCACCCGCGAACCCGGCCAGAGCCCCCAAGCCGATGATAAGTGTCTGCGACCAGATAATGCCGGCGCCAAGCAATATGATTGCCGCGCCATGACAGTACAGGTGAATGCTCAGCGGGGTTTGTGCCGTCAACGCCGGCACCGTCGGCGGCCGCCGCTTTATGGCGATGGCGGCATGCATGGAGGCGAGGAACGGCACGATCCGCTGCAGCATCGCCATTAACAAGGTCAGCAACCAGGCCAACAGCGCCAAGGTGAAGCTGACTCCACCTCTCTCCCCCAACAGATCCAGGGCCCAGGCGATACCCAACACGAGGCTGAGGGGCAGCAGGCCCCAGGCCAGACGGATCAGGATAAATGCCGGGCCCAGCCGCTTACGCATCCGCTGCCGCAAGGCCTGCACCATCAGGCCCAAATGGATCGCCACGGCGCACAGTCCCACCACGCCGCCAGCCGCTATCCAGAGATCCCGGCCCAACCAGACGCCCAACAAACCCAAGGCCAAACCCAGGCCGGCACAGCTCAGCGAAGCCAGGGTCCATTTCGGCCCGGGTACCTGCGTCAATGCGAACATAGGCACCAGCACATAAGAAAACCCGAGTGCCAGAAATCCCATGAAGCCATAGGCGGCGAGCAGCATATGGCTGACCGCACCACGCTGGGCATCGGCAAAAATAGGATGTTCCTGATTGACGATCAGCGCCAGGCCCAGGACCAGCAAACCCAGCAAGGCCGCCGCCGCCAACCAGCCATGGGCCACCACCGCCGTCAGGGCGCCGCCCCGGCGTAGATTACCCAGCAGCAGCCACAGATAGAGCAGAATAGCCAGACCGGCCAGGGCGCCGCCCGCCGCCATGGCCTGATGCCAAAAGAAATACATGCCCACGGCAAGCACCATGGTGCCCAGGTTGAACAGCCACCAAATGGCCGCGATCAAACGAGGTGCGGCAAAGCCCTGCAAGGTTGCCACAGGCAGCAATTGCAGGCTGGCACCCATGGCGGTCATGACAAATACGCCCAGGGTCAGCAAATGTACCGCAGCCAGCACCGGCCCGCCGCCGCCCGTGTAGTCCGCCAAATCATCGGCCCCAAGCAGCAGCACCGCCCAGGCGACCATATGAAACACCACCGCCGCGGCAAAAAAACGGAACGGCAGGGACAGGGGCAGCAAGCGCTCCGTGGCGCTGCCGAGGAATGCGGTCGCGCCTGACGCCATTACCGAGCGCCGCGCCAAATGCGCAGACGCAATTCACCGCCATCAGCGGTCTGGTCTTCCATGACTTCGTGGCTCCAGCCCCGCTCCGCCAATTCCGGGTAGAGATAGACCGGCTCCCGGTGGTGATGCACGATCACATCGCCCGCCGTGACCGTTTCCAACATGGCCAGAATTTGCAGCATGGGTTCGGGCGGCGGCAGATCACGGACATCAATGTGGCTGCCGTCATCGGCCTGCCAATGGGGCGCGGTCAGTTCCACCGCCATGCTCAGGGTCCGCTCTTATTCCAGCCGGGTTTGTCGCCTGGGCCCGGCGCCCCGACGCCGCGAACTGGTGTCAGCGGCAGGGCAAAACCCTGGTTAAAGGCGGCGCGGGCCACGACGACGAACTTCAAGCGCCAGCCGCCGGCGATGGCCGCCGCTCCCGCCAGGGCACCAAGCCAGGGGCCGAAATCCCCTGTTACAAGCGCCGCCACAGCCAGGACCGCGGCGGCATAATGGCCCAATCCATTGATCATCGGCGTGGCCTCGTTCAACGCCGCCAGGGCCTTGACGGGCGCGCCCGCCGACGTCAATCCGGCCAGATAACGGCGCCACGCCAACCAACGGCCCAACAGCATTAGCAGCAACAAAACCAACGGCGAGACGACGGCGCCGCCGAACAAAGCCGTTGCGATCAACAAAAAGCCGCAGCCTTCCGCCAACCCGGTGACAATTATCACTGGCCTTAGCGCGGCATGGCGCCAGGCGGGAATGCCCTTGGAAGCGAGCAGTATGCGGGCCTGACAATAGAGATAGACCGCCGCCAGCAATGCCGCCAACGAGATTGCCCCGCCGGCAATGGCCGGCAGCTCGACAAATGGCGCGGCGGCCAGCGCCGCCAGCAGGGTCACGGGCAGCAACAGGGCGGAGACAAAGGCCTCCCGCGTCATCCACGAGGACTGCGGATGGAAAAACACATGCAGCGCACGCCAGGGCCGGCCGATCTCCAACCAGACGCAGAACAGCCCGACGCCAACCAAAACAGCGCCGGCGAAACCAAGCGGCCAATAGGGTGCCCCAGTGCCCGATGCCAGCGCCGCCAGGATCACCAGGCCGCTGCCGCTGCCGCCGCCGATAAAATTGCCGGCGGCCCGCCAATCCCAATTAACCTGATGCCGCGGTTCCGCCTGGGGCTCATTTCCGCTCATGATTTCTTGTCCCAGATATAATAGAAACCCGGATCGGTACCCAATTCCTCGTGCATGCGAAAGGTCTGGTTCTCCGCCAACAGGGACGAAACATTGCTGTCGGGATCGTCCCGATCGCCAAAATGCAGGGCCGTGGCAATGCAGGAATTGACACAGGCCGGCGTCACTTCCGGGTCAACGCCGGGGGTTTGTCCGGTTTCCTTGGCGGTGTCGATGCGGCTTTGGCAGAAATTGCATTTCATGGCCACCGACATCCGGCCTTCGTCAAAACGCGCCTCTTCGTGCTGCATGGCGCCTTTTTTCTCGTACGCCAAATCGCGCTTGTGAACAATATGGCGGGCCTGGTAGGGGCAGGCCACGGCGCAATAGCCACAGCCGATGCATAGATCATAATCAATCTCGACAATGCCATCCGAACGTATCTTGGTGGCGGTGGAGGGGCAGACATCCTCGCAGGGCGGATTGGCGCAGTGCATGCAACCGACTGGCACGAAGGTGCGTTGCACTCGGGGATACGTGCCGGTCTCCATATCCAGGACCTGGCGCCATTGCACGCCGGGCGGGGTGGCGTTGGCATGCTTGCAGGCCGCCGTGCAGGTCTGGCAACCGACACAGCGGCGCAGATCGGCGACCATCACAAAGCGGGTCATGCGCCACCTGCAAGACGATTGACCGCGACCCGAACGATATCGGCCGAGGAGCCGGTCGAATCCGTCAACGCCAGGGACATGGGCACCACCGTATTCATCGAGGGGGCCGGATGATCCACCGAATAGGGTGTGACCCAATGATCGAACTGGCCCTGGATCAAAATGGTGTCCGGGCGGATGCCCTGTTTCAGGACCACCCGGCCCTTGGTACCGCGCAGGGTCGACTTGATCTCCACCAGATCGCCGTCCTCGATCCCCATTTCCCTTGCCCGGCCCGTATTCATCACCACGGCACGGTGGCCGCGCATATTCCTGGCCACTTCGTCGATCATCTGGATAGAGCTGTTGCCGCCCCAGGCCAGCTGCATGCTGCGCGAGGTCAACAGCCAGAAGGGATAATCCTTTAACTCACCCCCCGAATTCACCGTGGCCTGTTCCCAAATACCGGGGAAATCCTTCCACGGCGGCAGTGCTTCGTATTCCTTCAGCTGTTCGTTCCACCACTCGATGCCTTTTTCGTGCAGGCGGTTACCCAGCTGTTTGCCGATCCGGTAGAGCTGTTCCTGATAGGGCATCTCGAAGCGCAGGCCCTTCTTGCGCATTTCGGGGAACAGATACCAGATCAAGCGCGAGATCGGCTTGGTGCGGATGCCATGTTCCTTGTACCAATCCAGGCCATCGGTTTCCGCACCATCAGTCAGCTCGGCCGAGGCGGCGCGGCATGTGGCGTCCCAAATGTCTTCGGCACAATGGCTCTGTTCCGGATCCAGGCTGAAATCGTAATTGTCGCCGCGCAGAGGCACGCCGGCCGCACCTTTGTTGATGGCGTTATTGTATTTGTCCAGAATACCAGCGCGCTCGGCCAAGGCGGTGGCGATATCGGTGAAGTCGCGGGTTTCGCCCAAGGGCTCGATCGCCGGCTGGCGCAGGGCGACGCCTTCATGATCCCAAAAGCTTTCCGAAAACTTGGTGCCGCCGACCCGGATCAACTGGGTGCTCTCGAAATCCGTGCGCTCGGGCAGCAGCACGTCGGCCATATGGTTGGTTTCATCCCGGATATAGCAGAACGAGACGATGAAGGGGAATTCGGCGATCCGCTCGGTTATGGATTTGGTGTCCCAGAACGAGATGGCGGGATTGGTGCGGTAGACGAACCAAAGATCAGGTGCCGAGACCTCCGGCCAATTTTCCGGGCTCTCCTTGCGGAACATCCAGGCCAAATGGGTCGGGCCCAAGGCCTGACTCCAGGGTGAATTCGCCGATAATGGCACCAGGGTTTCATGGGCATTGCGGGCCTTGGGCGTTTCCTGCCAGCCGTCCTTGTCCGTGGCGTTCATGGGAAAGCGCATAAATCCGTCGGGTCCGCCGATGACGGAAGCCTGGCGTGTGGTGGCGGGCCGGTTCAGGCGCACAGTGGTGCCCAGGGTACCGCCGGGCACTTCCAGGGCGCCGACCAGACAGGCCAGCAGGGTTCGGCCCCAACAGCATTCATAGCCGCCCCAGCCATTGTTGACGGTCTTGCCCAGAATTACCGCGACCGGGCGCAAAGGTAACGTTTCGCCATCGATCACGGTGGTGGCGCCAACTTGGGCGTGGGAAACATATTCATCCGCGATGCGGCGGATGCAGCCATCGGGAACCTGGCAGATTTCCTCGGCCCATTCGGGCGTATATTCGACCATCTGCTTGACCAGACCAGTGAAGGCGGTCGCCACTTGGATATCTTCGTGCTGCCAGGTCTCTTCATCGGCACCGACTTCAATGCCCGATGCGGTAAAGCTGCCTTCCAGGGCAGGGGCGATCCCCTCGGTATCGAACGGCAGCGCGGTATTGCTGCGGGTATCCCACATCAAGGGCTTGTGGCTGATGGGGTCGCGCAGGAAATAGCCGTTGGGCGCCACCAGATAGGGCGAACCGGTGTGATCGGTCAGGAATTCCAGGTCCAGACGCTCACGCGGCATTTCGTGCAGCATGACGTGGATCAGGCCATACATGAAGGCGGGGTCGGTCTTGGGCCGGATCGGCACCCATTCGGCGGAGCAGGCCCCGGTGACGGACAGATGCGGTTCGATCTGGACCCGCTTGGCGCCGCGTTCGCGGGCCTCGGCATGGCGGGTTACACCAATCACACCGGCGGAAGCTTCCGGATTACCGCCGAACGAGAGAATGTAGTTCGTGGTCGGGGTATCGGCAGCGACGGTAAAGGCGCGGTGCCACAATTCGCCGTACAGATGTTCGGAATGGGTGCATTTTACGCCCTGCCCCGAACCAAAGCTGAAATCAACCGCGCCCCAGGCCGATAAAAACGCCGGGAAACTTCCCATATAATAGGTCGGTGTTCCGCCGCCGCCGAAAGATGCCGCGACCCGGGCGTAACCCAATTCGTCATGCAGCCCCTTAGCTTTGATCTCGTTAAGCTTACCGCCCACCAGATCCAGCGCCTCGTCCCAAGAGATCGGGACAAACCCCGGATCCTCGTCGCGGCCCTTTTTCGGGTTGGTGCGCTTCATTGGAGTCAGAAGGCGATTGGGATTGTAGGTTTTCTGCACCAGACCATAGGCTTTGACGCAGGCCTTGCCGGCACCGGGATGAACATCGGCGAGCGCGAAATTCGGCTCTACCTCGGTGGCGACGCCGTCTTCGACCTTGACCGTCAGAAAATCCGGCCCTGCAACGCATTGATAACAGTACTGCGGAACTTTCCGAGTGGTGGTCATTACCGTCACCTAATCGATTGTTTGCCTACCCAACAATATATACACGATACTATTGGCCTCATCAACAAACCATATCGAAGGCCGTTTTACAGGTACAAATTAGTCATCATCATCATTGATGGCGTGCAGTGCGGCGACATCCTGGACGATCACCTTGTGCCCTTCGGTGGCCACGCCAATGGAACGCAACTT
Source organism: Rhodospirillaceae bacterium (assembly GCA_018701215.1). GTDB lineage: Bacteria > Pseudomonadota > Alphaproteobacteria. Next base: position 24,854 of record JABIWH010000011.1, on the reverse strand, counting down.
TGACAGCGCGCGCGACAGGGTTTCGGGCTGCATACCCAGACGGCCGGCGATTAACATCTTGTCCAAGGGCAGCTCGAATTCGTCGGAACCCTCGTCCACATCCACTAGTTTTTCAAGGAACGAGGCCAGGCGCTGGGTCGCCGATTTCACCGTCAGCTGTTCCACCTGCTGCACGAAGCCGCGCAGGCGCCGGGACATGGATGCCAGCATCTTCAGGGCAATATCCGGATCGTCGCGCAGCTGCTTCAATATGCCACTGCGCGGGATCACTAAAAGCCGTGCGTCGGCGGCGATTTCGGTACTGATGGGAAAATTTCCAGAGACGAACATGGCCGCTTCCGCGAACGATTCGCCGGGTCCGAAAACGGCAATGACGCTTTCGTGGCCGTCCGGGGCCTGGCGAAACCCTTTTACCCAGCCTTCGAGAATGATGAAAAACCGGTCCGCCGGTTCGCCCTGCATGAATAACGAGGTGCCGCGCGGATAGCGCCGTACCGTGGCATCCAGCAATAATTTCATCGCCGCGTCATCCGCCATACCGGCAAACAGGGGGATCTGTTTGAGCTGATCATAGTCAGCCGCGCGGATGCCGGTCCGGCGCTCAAATGTTTCGCGATCAAGATCGGCCATTAAAATACTTCCGTGCCCCATGCTACAGCAATGAGCATACGCATTGGGCATACCAGCGCAATATCCGTCATTGCCAAACTGTTTCGGGCCACCCTAGGGCAACACCGCTTCACCTTCGATTTCAACCATGGCGTTGGGGTCGATCAGACGGCTGACTTCGACCAGGGTCATGGCCGGAAAATGCTTGCCCAGGTGTGTTCCCCAGGCGGCACCCACGGCGGCACCGGCGCTGTTGAAGGCATCTATATCCGTGACGAAGGCCCGCATCATGACGAGATTGGCCGGCTCCCCGCCGGCGGCCCGTAGAACGGTGACCATATTGCCCATGGCGCGGTCCCACTGCCCGCCGAAGTCGAGCGTCGGATCCACCGCCTGGTTGCCACTCGTGGCCGCGATCTGGCCGGCGATGCGCAAGACCTTTGCACCGGTGGCGACCACCCCATAGGAAAAGCCCCTCGCCCGGTTCCAGCCCTCGGGCAGGATCGCCTGATAGTTGATATCGCTCATGATGCTCCCTCCTCTCAAATCCGTATGCTTCGCTCAATAACCCGGCTGCCGCCCCTTCACCAGCCTTGATTGCGCCTGCCCAGCGCTTATGCTGAGTGAACCGCGCCCAAACATCAGCAGGCAGACGAGAGTCCATTGTCGCAAACTAATCAGCCCATGATCAACGCCACGCCGGTGGTGCTTGCCCTGATCGCCATTAACGTTGGCGTTCACGCGATACGTCTGCTGTTGCCCGAACAATGGTCGGCGATCGCCGCCACCGTGGGGGGCTTCTCGGCGCCGTGGTTCCTGGCCACGGTCATGGGGACGCAACCGGACTATATAATTTTTCAGCTGCTCTCTCCCCTCACCTACGCTTTTCTGCATGCGGATCTATTGCATTTAGCCATCAACATGGCCTTTCTGCTGGCCTTTGGCACGGCGATCGAGCGGCGCCTGGGGCGGCTGCGTTTTGTCGCGCTTTATCTTATTTGCGGCCTCGTTGCCGCCGCCGCCTCGGTCGCGTTGTTCTATTACAGTCATGAGCAGACCATTATCGTAGGCGCTTCAGGCGCCGTGTCGGGCCTGTTTGGTGCGGTATTGCGCCTCACCACGCGCCGGGCCTGGGTGGCCATCGCCATCTTCGTCGCCTCTAATCTGATCATCGGCTATACCGGCCTGCCGGGTGCGGGCACCGTTCGGGCGATTGCCTGGGAGGCCCATATCGGCGGCTTGCTGGCCGGTTATCTGCTGTTGCCGCTGTTCGATGGCGCGGCGCGGAAACTTGAAAGAGACTTGTCATGAAGATAGCGCCATGAAGATAATGCCATGAAAATTACGGGATTACGCACGGAAGCCGTCCGGATACCGTTCGAGACACCGATCCGCACCGCCATCCATCATATCGAGGCCGTCTGCTGCGTGCTGTTGCGGGTCGATACGGACGCAGGAATTGAGGGTCAGGGCCTGGTCTGGTGCATGAACGCGGCGCGTCTGCCCGTGCTCGACGCCATGATCCACAGCCTCGGCCCGCGGGTCATTGGCCGTGATCCGCATGAACATGCCGCCCTGTGGTCGGATATGTGGGCCGACGTCAATTTTTTTGGCGCCAAGGGCATTACCCTGTTCGGTATCGCCGCCATCGACATGGCGCTGTGGGATCTGGTGGGCAAGGCGCACGATATGTCGGTCTGCAAACTGCTGGGGCAAAGCCGGGACCGGGTACGGGCCTATCATTCGGGCGGCCTTTGGGTCTCGCTCAGCCCGGACGAACTACAGGCCCAGGCCAAGGATTATCTGGACCAGGGCTATCGCGCCATGAAGATGCGCCTGGGCAAAACGTCGGTGGCGGAGGATATTGAACGGGTGGCGGCGGTGCGCGCGGCCATCGGCCCGGACATCGATCTGATGACCGATGCCAACCAGGGCTTCACCGTTAATCACGCCATCCGCGTGGGCCGGGCGTTGGAGCCGTACAATCTGGTCTGGTTCGAGGAACCGGTGCAGGCCCATGACCTGGCCGGCTCGGCCCGTGTCGCGGCCGAGATCGACACGCCGATTGCCAGCGGCGAGACCGAATACGCCCGCTATGGCTTCCGTGATATGATCGAGCGGGGTTCGGCCGATGTGCTGATGCCGGATCTGGAGCGGGTCGGCGGCATCACCGAATTCGTCAAGGTGGCGCATATGGCGGACGCCTTCGATATCCCCGTCTCGCCGCATGTCTATACCGAACAAAGCCTGCAGCTTTGCGGCGCCTTGAGCAACATCGAATACAGCGAGATGATGCCCTGGTTCGGCAATCTCTATAACGAACAGACCGAGTTGGTGGACGGCGATCTGTTGATCCCGGACCGGCCCGGTTTGGGCTTCACCTTCAATGCGGATAGCATCGCGCGCTACCGCGTCACCGATTGAGAGGAGCATAGCCAATGAAAATCGGCAAAGTGGATACGTTTATTGTGAAACTGCCCTACAGCACGGGCGGGAGAGGAAACATCGGCAACATGGATTGGTCCACGCTGGACTATGTCCTGATCCGCATAGAGACCGAAGATGGCATGGTCGGTTGGGGCGATGCCTTTGGCTATGGCGGCATCGCACGCGCCGTCAAGGCGATGGTGGATCACAGGATCGCCCCCTCGCTGATTGGCAAGGATGCCTCGGCCATCGCGCAACTGTCCCATTTCCTGCAACAGGGCAACCACTTGCTTGGGCGTTATGGCGTCACCATGTTCGCCATTTCCGGGATCGATATCGCGCTCTGGGATCTGGCGGGCAAGGCCGCCAGCGTGCCGATTTCCACTCTGCTGGGCGGGGCTCGGCGGGCTGAAATTCCCGCCTATGCCTCCCTGTTCAATTACACCGACCCTGATCAGGTCGCCGAACATTGCCAGCGCGCCATGGGCGAGGGTTTCAAATCCGTCAAACTACATGAAACCACCGAGCCGGCGGTGCGTGCCGCCCGCTTGGCCATGGGCGACGGCGTGCCGCTGATGGTGGACACCAACTGTCCCTGGACGCCGTGGCAGGCCAAGGAGGCAGCGCTATCATTTAAGCCCTACGATTTGCATTGGCTGGAGGAACCGATTTTCCCGCCGGAGGATTTCAACAGCCTGGCCCGCCTTGGCATGGAAGTAGATATCCCGCTGGCGGCGGGCGAAAACGCCTGCACCGCGTTTGAATTCAAACAGATGATCGAGGCCGAGGCGGTAACCTACGTCCAGCCCAGCGTCACCAAGGTCGGCGGCATCACGGAATTCCGCAAGATCATCACCCTGGGCGAACTCAGCGGCACCACGGTGATGCCCCACGCGCCCTATTTCGGGCCGGGCCTCCTCGCCACCCTGCACCTGCTCGCCACCATGCCCGACGAATGCCTGGCCGAGACCTTCTACTACAAAACCCTGGAAGCGAGCCTCTACGGCGACGCCATCGTCGCCAAGGACGGCAACATCACCGTGCCAACAGGTCCCGGCCTGGGCCTGGAGCCGGACCTGGATGTGATCAAGGATTACGCCGCGAAGGATGGCTAGATATAGGGTCGCTGCATGGCGTCGGCGGCTAATCACATAATTCAGGTTTCGGTGGTGCGGTAGGGCTGAGCGACGATGAGTTGACTAGATTATCCCCGGAACCGAAACTCAAATTTTTTGCCAAAAGAAAATTGTCACGGTCAAAACTATGATTTCTATTTTATGGTGTATCAATTGCTTTTTGAAGTAGGATGGTAAACTAATGATTGTATCCCGTATTGTCATGTCCGCAGGATCTAGAATTTTTTTCTTATTCTGGCGGCGTCCTTAACATATGGCTGCACTGTTCCGCCGAAGCAAAGCAAATACGTATCTGCGCCAAATCTCGCCGGCGATCTTGAGTCCGATACCGCACCAGGAACACACCTAAAAGTCGCCCGGATCGACATCATCGCGCCGCGCAAGGGATCATTACTGTTCAGCAGCGGCGTAACGAGCTCGACCTATTACAAAGGCTCCCTTGCCCACCGCAGCAACCACAGCGCGGCCTACTTTCTCAAAGACGGTTTCGATCAGTCCGTGCGTGGCGCCCTGAGCCATGTGTTCGAAACTGAAGCCACTTCAGAAAAGATTGTGCAGGTTGTCGCCAAATTAGACGTTGACGCGGAAGTCGAGCCGGACCGCAACGTTAGTTTGTGCTGGGGTTGGCACATCACTACCAGAGTTGATTTAAAAGTTTCGGTCGTGGACAGAGATGGGAACACGACAATGCATGAATTCGGCGCTCCGAATAATGAAAGCATCTGTCAGCCATACGGGATCTTTCCTCATGAGGTCTCAATTACAAAACACATCAAAAAAGTGATGCTAATCGTTATCGAAAAGATGCGTCAAAATCCGAAATATAACACTGCCGCCAAGTAACGGCCGGATAAAGCGGCCGCTACCCTTATGCGATACACAGAGCTGAGATCAGTTCTTGAAATGTGCGCATCCAATTGACTTACCTCGTCAGCCCGGACTCCGCAGCTGCCTGAAGCGGCTTAACTGCTCCAACGTATCTTCCAACGTGGTGACTTCGGCCCAGCCGACTTGCATCATCTCCATGGCCGGGTCGTGCAGGTGCGGCAGGGTGGTGCCGATGCAGTCTTCCACCATGATCGGCTTGAAGTCGCGAAAGGAAGCATCCTTTGATGTCGCGGCAACGCATTGGTTCGTCAGAACGCCGGCCATGAGCACGGTGTCCGCGTTCAGCCCCCGCAAAATCGTTTCAAGATTGGTGTTGAAAAAGGCGCTCAGGCGGCTTTTTTCCACATACCAATCGTCTTCCCTGGCACCCAGGCCCTCGTATAATTCATAGCCCCACGTGCCCTGGCGCAAGCCGCCATCGCGCAGAAACGGCCGCAGTTTAAAAAACGCGCCCGCGTCGTGCTCGTTCCGGAAACCATGCCGCGTCCAAATGATCGGGACATCCTGCGCCCGGGCGGCGACGAGCAATTTTATCGTTGGCTCGATCACCCGGCGCATATGGCTGATATCGACGTTGCTTTTGGCGTACCAGCCATCGGGGTGGAGAAAATCATTCTGCGGGTCGATCACCACGACCGCCGTCCGTCCCGGCACCAAATCCCAATGGGCGGCCTGAAATGGATCGATATGATCGGAAGTTTCGGGGTTCATGCATTCCGCCGCATATGATCCAGCACCGCCTCCAAAGGTTCCACGTCGCCGAATTTGGCGTCCATGTCGTAGAGATTCCATTCCACCGCGCCGGCGATGCGGTCGCCGATGCATTCGCGCACGATGATCGGGCGGAAGCCGTCGGCAATGGCGTCTTCCACCGTGGCGCGGACACAGGCGGAGGCCGTGGCACCGGTGACAACCACCGTATCGACGCCGCAGGACGTCAGGTAACTCTGCAGATTGGTGCCGCGAAAGGCGGAGGCCTGTTTTTTGACGATCAGCATCTCGTCATCCCGGCGTTCCAGGCGGGTATCGATCTGCACCGCATCGGAGCCCGCGCGCAGAACCTCCGCCGGGATCTTCTTGCCCCACAGGCCCATGTCGGAATACTCGCCCTCGATAATCTCGTAGGCGGTGGTGGTGAAGATGATCGGCAGGCCCTTGGCGCGAAAGGCCGCCAATACCTCGTTCAGGGCCGGGATCACCGTCTCCATGCCCTCGCAGGTGAAGGCATTGTCTTCCCGGGTCCAGGCATTGGCCATGTCGATCACGACCAAGGCCGGTTTCTTGCCCCAGCCGATACGCCGTTGAAAGCCGCGCTCCTGATACAGGCTGCTATCGGTGGCGAACAGCTTGTCCAGCGCCGCCTTGATTTCCGGATCCATTGCTTCGTTCCTCCCCTGCTGTTGCGTCATCTAGACAAAGCATATCAGATTGCCAGCTTGCCTGAAGCGGGTAATCGAAACTAGGCTGTCATGTCTGGGTACAAATTGAAACAAATCGAGTGGGGCGATGGCATCGAGATCAGAGACGGGCCGGAAACTGGCCGGATCGGCATTGGCTAACGCGCGCGCGGTGGCGCCGGTGCTGCGCGCCGAGGCTGAGCGGATCGAAGCCGCGCGCGCCCTGACGGCCGAGGCGCTGGCCGCCATGCATGATGGCCAGCTGTTTCGCCTCAGCCTGCCCCGCCGGCACGGGGGCGCGGAATTACCGTTGCCGCAACTGGCACAAGCGGCCGAAATCATCGCCTGTGCCGATGCGTCCTCCGCCTGGTGCCTGGGCCAGGCCCTGGGCTGTGCCATGACCGCCGCCTTCATGGACGAGGAACCGGCACGGGAAGTGTTTGACCCAGCCGATGCGGTGCTGGCCTGGGGTGCCGGCGTGCAGGGTAATCTGACCGCCACGGAGGGCGGCTATCTGGTCAGCGGCACCTGGCGCTTTGCCTCCGGCAGCCACAACGCCACCTGGCTGGGCGGACACTCCAAGGTGTTCGAGGCCGATGGCTCCCCCCGTCTGGCCGCCGGATCTGGTCCGGGGGGCCGGCAAGCCAACCGCACCGCTTTGTTTCCCCGCGCCAAGGCGGCCATGGCCGACGATTGGCATGTCATGGGGCTGCGCGGCACCCGCAGCGAAGCCTATACGGTGGAAGATCTGTTTATCCCCGAGGGCCTGACCTCGGACCGTGAAACAGAAGCCGAACTCCGGGTCGAGACAACGCTATTTCGTTTCCCCACCACCGCCGTCTATGCCTCGCTGTTTTCCTCCGTCGCCCTGGGCATCGCACAAAGCATGTTCGACGACCTGTTGGCCCTGGCGCGGGAGAAGAAACCCCGTGGCGCCCGCAGCTCGCTCCGCGATAGCCCGGTGTTCCAGACCAAGCTGGCGGAACTGGAAGCCCAGCTCGGCTCGCCCCGCGCCTACAAGCATGCGATTTTGAGCGAGATCTGGGAGACAGTGGATGCGACCGGTGAACTGGTCATGGAAGACCGGGCCCGCATTCGCCTGTGCACCACCTATGCCATTAACGAGGCCACAGCGGTGGCGGAAAAGGTTTATCACCTGGCCGGCTCCACCGCGATTTTCGACAACGAACCGTTCGAGCGCCGCTTCCGCGATATCCACGCGGTCTCGCAACAGGTGCAGGCCCGGCACACCAACTATGAAAATGTCGGGCGCTATAGGCTGGGCCTGGACGTGGACACGATTTTTATGTGATGGCCCCTCGATGATCGAGCCTAAATCCACATACGGCTGGCGCGCCAAGCTTGGCCTGATCGTCCCCACCACCAACACTGTCAACGAGGCGGAATGGAACATGGCCGCGCCCGACGGCGTCTCCATCCACGGCGCCCGCATGGTGCTGCACACCGACGTCACGACCAAGGCGGGCAAGGCGGCATCGTTTGAAGATTTGCGCCTGGCGGTCAACAGCCTCGCGCCCGCTGGTTTGGATGCCATCGCCTATGGCTGTACCGCCGGTTCCCTGATGACGCCGCGCCATGCGTTGGCGGATTTCATGACGGAGGTCTGCGGCCTGCCCTGTGTCACCACCGGCGCGGCGATCGTTGATGCCCTGGTGGCGCTTGATATCGCCACGGTGTCCGTCGCCACGCCCTACGACAAGAACCTGAATGACCACGAAGCCGAATTCCTGGACAGCCAGGGCATCAGGGTCCGGGCCATCGAGGGCCTGGGCTTTGGCGCCAATGGACCGCACGAATATGCCCTGATGCACAAGGTGCCCAAGAAAGACATTCTGCAATTGGTGCACAAGGCCGATGACCCCGGCGCCGATGGTCTGTTGATCAGCTGTACCGATCTGCCGACCTTTGGCCTGATCGAGGAATTGGAACAGGCCCTGGGCAAACCGGTGGTCACCTCCAGCCAGGCAACCCTATGGGCCGCCTTGAGCGCCGCCGGGCTGGAACCCGCCCTGCCCGGCCTTGGCCGCCTACTGCGCGGATAGTGCCTCAACACAGCCTGGACGGCGGCTCAGCTTCCGTATCCAACTTGAGTTGGCAAACACTCTCTGGCAGGCTCAAGGCTTTCGAATGGAGATCCGCATGGCCCGTGATAGGCGTTATGATGTTTTGTTCGAGCCGGTGAAGATCGGCCCGGTGACAGCCCGGAACCGCTTTTACCAGGTGCCCCACTGCAGCGGTATGGGCAGGCAGTTTCCAACTTCGTCCGCCGTGATGCGCGGGATCAAGGCGGAAGGCGGCTGGGCCGTCATCTCAACCGAGCAATGCGATTTTCACCCCACCGGCGATGTCCGCACGCAAATCCGATTGTGGGACGAAAAGGACATCCCGACCCATGCCCGGATGACCGAACTTGTGCATCGCCACGGCAGTCTGGCAGCCGTCGAACTTTGTCACCCCGGGCATCATTCCGCGAGCTTCTACGCCCGCGAGACACCCATTGCCCCCAGTCCGATCCCGGTCCGCGCGCCTTTCCCGGGCCAGGCCAGGGCCATGGACCGTCAAGACATCGCCGATTTCAGGAAATGGCACCGGCGCGCCGCCGTGCTCGCCCAACAGGCGGGTTTCGATATTGTCTATGTCTATGCCGGGCACGCGATCACCTTGTTGATGTTCTTTCTTTCACGGCAATACAACCAGCGCAGCGATGAATATGGCGGCAGTCTGGAAAACCGCGCCCGGTTATTTCGCGAATGCATTGAAGATGCGCATGACGCCGTCGGCGAAAGCTGCGCTGTGGCCGTACGGCTGGCGGTCGATGAACTGCTGGGCGAAAACGGCATGACGGCCGGCGCGGAAGGCAGGGAGTTGGTTGAAATGTTGGCCGAACTGCCGGACTTGTGGGATGTGAATATCAGCGCTTGGGAGAACGATTCAGCGACCTCGCGTTTTGCGCCGGAAGGTTTCCAGGAACAGTATATCGACTTTGTCAAATCCGTCACCACGAAGCCGGTCGTCGGCGTTGGCCGGTTCACTTCCCCCGACAGCATGGTGTCGCAAATCAAACGAGGCGTTCTCGATTTCATCGGCGCCGCGCGGCCATCGATCGCTGACCCATTTTTGCCAAAAAAAATCGAAGAGGGACACCTGGACGATATTCGTGAATGTATTGGCTGCAACATCTGCGCCGCCTACAACAACGCTTCCGTGCCGCTACGCTGCACGCAAAACCCAACCCAGGGCGAGGAATGGCGCAAGGGTTGGCACCCGGAGCGGATAGCGGCGAAAAACACCGATGACAGCGTACTGATCGTGGGCGCCGGCCCGGCGGGTCTGGAGGCCGCGCGTGCGCTGGGTCAAAGGGGTTACCAGGTGCTGCTGGCCGAGGCGAAGACCGAAATCGGCGGCCGCGTGATACGGGAGAGCCGCCTGCCGGGATTGAGCGCATGGTCGCGGGTGCTTGATTATCGCGCTACGCAATTGCGGCAAATGGCCAACGTCAAAATCTATCCCGGCAGCCCAATGAGCATCTCCGACGTGCTTGAGACCGATTGCTCGCTGGTTGCCATCGCGACCGGGGCATCCTGGGCCAGGGACGGCGTTGGCCGAACACTTCACCAGGCCGTACCCGGGGCCGGAAGCTCAAACATATACACCCCCGACGACATCATGGCTGACGTTGAATTTGAGGGACCGGTCGCCATCTACGACGATGATCACTACTACATGGGAAGCGTAATCGCGGAAATGCTACGCCATAAGGGCCTGGACGTCACGCTGATCACACCGTCTTCGGTGGTGTCCGAGTTCAGCACCTATACATTGGAACAGGAACATGTGCAGGCGAAGCTTTTGACATTGGGAGTGCGGATTGTTCCGCAACAGAATTTGGTTGCGGTCAGCGCCGACGGTGTCGATTTAGCATGCGTCTACACAGGAAAGCCGCGCCATGTTGAAGCGGCTTCGATTGTTCTCGTGACCTCCAGGATTCCCAACGATGAGCTTTATCACGCATTGCTGCGAGACGAGGCAGTGATAAAGCAATCCGGTATCGACAAGGTAACCCGGATCGGCGACTGCTACGCCCCGTCAATCATTGCCGACGCGGTGTATGCGGGCCACAAATACGCCCGTGATCTGGGCGCCGAGGCGCCCGAGGAGGTGCCGTTTAAGCGCGAGCTGATCGAGCTGACGCCGGATTACTGACCGGCGGGCGTGGCGCTCTTTCAAAACAACCCTAAAACGGCTTGGTCGAGCCGACGAAGGCGATCAGCAATACCACGCACCACAAAGTCACCGCCGCGCTGCCGGCGTTGATGCGGTTCTTTTTCATGCGTTTTTCGCCCTCGACCGCCTGTTCGCCGCCGGCGCGGACCATCTCGAATATCGGCTCCCACAGATCGGCGGCATGTAGTATCCAAGTGGCGCTCAGCACCATCAAGCCATAGAGCGCCAACTTCAGGGCCAGCCAACCCTGCGCTACCGGTTCACCGTTGATCAGGGCATAGATGCCCAGCGCGGTCATGGCGGCGGCGACCACGAACCAAAGCACCCGGTTAATGCGGTTGAGGGCCCATTCCTTTGGTGTGCCGATGGTGAATTTCTCGATCCACAACATGGCCAGCCAGGCCAGGCTGAGAACCCAGATCATGACCAGCCAACCACCGGTGATTTGGCTGCCGTGTTGCAAGGCCAGGGTAAAGCCAATGGGCAGGATCAACGGCGCACAGGTACGCGGCGCCATGTCGACCTTGCGCCGGATCTCGCGCACCCGCAGGCGCTCGTCCAGGCTCAAATCATCACGGGTCAACTGGCTATCGCAAAAGAACACGCCCAGGTCGGAACCCAGCCAATAGCCGAACAGCAGAACGTGGACAAAGATCAGGATATCCTGAAATTCCATATGCATCGATACGCTCCCTCAGATTTCGCCGGCGTTCGCCGATCGTTTTTCTAACCTTCAACCCATGCCCCAATCGTCCCCTTCGATGATCTCGAGCCAGCCGGCTTCAGGCGAACCTGACCCGTGCCGTGCCCGGCGTGATCACATCGCCGTTTTCGTTCTTGATGAAGATTTCCATGTCCACTGTGCCGGCGGCGGCGTCGATCGCGGTAATGCTGCCGCCGGATGTCAACGTCTCGCCAATGTAGGAGGCGCGCCGGTTGGAATAGTTGAACTGCACCAAGGTGGCATTGTCACCCATCCAGTTAACCACCACTTGGTTCAGCCAATCGCCCTGCAGGGGGCCGTCGATAACCACGCCGGGATGCTTCTCCACATTCTTGGTGTAGGGTTCGTCGTAATGAATGCGATGGGGATTCCAGATCGCCGCGTTGTAGCAGAACAATGAAACATTGGTCGCCGTATGCTGACGCTCGGGCAAAGCCTCGCCTATGGACAGAGCTGCAATTTCAAAATTACTCATCGCATGATCCTCGTCTGCTTTTCTTCCAACACCAACTCACCCGCCTCGGTCTCCACGCGCATATTGTAGACCACGAAAATCAACGGCCCGGTGCTACCCTGTTTTTCGATCAGATCGGCCAGCGAACGGGTCGCCACCAGTTTGTCGCCAGGATGGATCGAGCGGTGGAAGGTCATCTCGGTACCGCCCGCCATGACCCGCTTTAGGGGCAGATCAGGCAGGAATGAATCTTCGGGCAAGCCATCCGGTCCCAATTCAGCCAACGGCGCGATGGGCCGCAAGGCGCCGAACAGGAACATCGCGGGTGCCTCGTCGCCTTGCAGGAATTTTGCCTGTTGCTGCTCTGTCGAGATGGAATATTTGACAATATCGCTGCGGTTGACCTCGATATGAATAGGCTCGCCCTTGCGCCCGATCCAGGATCTCGCTTCCGCGCTAATTAAATCACTCACTTTTCAGCCCCTCCTTTACGATGCCGCCTCGCTACGGCGAACCATAGTGGCAGACGGGCAGCGGCAGGTGAAGGGGGTTGGGACGAATTAGCAATGACAAGCGGCCCGCCCCCGCTTATTTTCAGCCGCCATTCACAGGCTTAATCCGGCTGTAAACTGCGTTCCACAATACGGGCAAAGAAACTGGCGCCATAGACCAAGGCTTCGTCGTTGAAGTCATAACCTGGATTATGCACCGGGGTGCTGTCGGCGCCGTTGCCCACATGAATATAACAGCTGGGTATCTGCTCGGACATAAAGGCGAAATCTTCCGAGCCGGTCCCAGGCGGCAGATCCTTCCTGACCTGATCGGCACCGACCAGCTCATCGCAGACTTCCGCCGCCAGCGCCGTTGGTTCCTCGGCGTTGAAGACGGGATGAAAAATCACCCGGAAATCCGTTTCGGCGCTGGCTTCATGGCCCTCGGCGATGCTCTTGACCAGTTTTTCCATCCGGCTCTGAATTCGCTCCATCACATCCATGGTCATGGTCCGCACGGTGCCCGACAGCCGCGCGGTTTGCGGGATCACGTTGTAGGCGTCACCGGCATGAACCTGGGTAATGGACAACACGGCGGTGGTCGACGGCGGCAGATTGCGCGCCACGATCGTTTGTAGGGCGCCAATCATCTCGCCCGCGATCGTTACCGGATCAATACCATGATCTGGGTGCGCGCCATGGGCGCCCCTGCCCTGAATATCGATATCGAAAAACGCCCCGGCCGCCGTCCGTATTCCAGACGCGGCGCCATAATGGCCCACCGCCATGCCGGGGCGGTTATGCATGGCATATAGGGTATCGCAAGGGAACTGTTCGAACAGACCATCAGCGATCATCGCCTTGGCACCGCCGATGCCTTCCTCGGCCGGTTGAAAGATGAAATTCACCTGACCGCGAAAATCCTGGCTGTCGGCGAGATACCTGGCCGCCGCCAACAACATCACCGTATGGCCGTCATGGCCGCAGGCATGCATGGTGCCGTCCTTGGTGGAGCGGTGCTCAAAACCATTCTGCTCCATGATCGGCAGGGCGTCCATATCGGCGCGCAGACCTACCGCCTTGGTCTCGTTGCCCACCTTCAAGACGCCGACAACCCCGGTCTTGCCGATGCCGCGGGTCACCTGAATGCCGAATTCCTCCAACTTGGCGGCGACGAAAGCCGCCGTACGGTCTTCCTCGAAACCAAGTTCGGGATGGGCATGAATATCGCGCCGCCAGGCGACAAGTTCCTCGGCCATGGCGGCGATTTCGGCAACTACGGGCATGGATTATCCTTTTATCTTTAACGTTCAGCTTCCTTCCCAAGATGCCATAGCTGCCGCCGATAAAGCAAAGCTTGCGCAACCCCAGGCCATGGAATTAAGCGTGGTGTGTTAAACTTCATGAGGAACGCGTTGACGAAGATCCCAACGCCGGCAAAATCCGGGTAAGGACATAGGTGGATAGGTCATGGGTATAATACGGAACCTGACACTCGTAATGACGTTGCTATTTTTGCCGTCCACGGTGGCGGCGGCGCGGAACGCCCATCAGCAGGATGCGAATGCGCTGTACAAATATTGCGGCGGCGGCGCCAATACGTGGAACGAAAGTTATTGCTTCCGCTATGTCACCAGCGTGCTGGAGCGCGCCAAGGAAGAAGGCCGTCCGCTGCCTGCCTGCCAACCCAAAGGTGCGAGCAAAGGCCAGGTCGTTGATGCCATCAGAGCATGGCTGGCGGATCACCCCGAAGAACAGCCGGGATCAGCGGAAAACCTGATTGCCAAGGCACTAATGCGGATCTGGCCGTGCAAATAATGTTCAGCCCTGGCGTGCCTTGATCAGGGCCAGGGTTCGGTGCATCTCGTTCGTTAGGATCGAGATGCCTTCATCGACGCCCTGGCCGGGCTTGTTCATAAGAAAATCCGCCCGGCAGGCCAAGGCCACATGGGCCGATAGTCTAGCTGATTGGTCGGTTTCGTTGGCAGAGCCGCCCATATAGACGCCTGCGCCCCGGCGCCGGCAATACAACAATGCCTCGATGGAATTGCCCAGGCCGCCCAGGTCCGGCGCCTTGACCTGCAGGTAATCCGCCGCCCCCGCATCGGCAAAGGCCTGGATATCGTCGAGGGTATTGCACCATTCGTCGGCCACCAGGATAACCTTATGGCCGCGTTGGGCGAGCGCGGCGCGCAGATCCTTGAAAGCCTGGATCTGCGCCGCCCGGCTTGCCGCGATCATCGGCGTTTCCAGATACAACTGGTACGGCGCCGCCGCCGCCGCGACCCGGCCCGTGAATTCAGCGATTTTGTCGATATCGCCGCCAAACAGCTCGCCAATGGTGCCATAAACATCAAGGTGGATGGCCGGGTGGTAGTCTTCGCCCGCTTTTTTGGTGATCAATTGCGAAACCCAGGCTGCATAGTCGATCAGCTTTTGCCCATCCGGGCCCAAATCGTTGGCGACGTTGGCGAAAGAGCCATGGGGCAGGATATCGACCCGCTTCATGATCATCTTTTCGACCATGAATTCCTGCGGTGTGGGGCACATGCCCAGCAGGGGCACCGGCGAGGTGGCGATCTCGCAATCATATTCAGCGGCGATGATTTCCGCCGCCGTGCGCCGGCCGGCCAGGGCGGCGGCGTGCAACAATGCCTGGGAGATGCCAAAGCGCAGGGCCGTGTGTAATTGCGAGCCAGCCTGCCGAAAGGCTTCGATTTCAGCGGCCAGGGGGCGGAATTCCGCACA
Organism: Rhodospirillaceae bacterium; assembly: GCA_018701215.1. GTDB lineage: Bacteria > Pseudomonadota > Alphaproteobacteria. The sequence continues at coordinate 9,735 of JABIWH010000011.1, read as the reverse complement.
ATCCCGCCCGATCAGCAGTTCCCGGATGGGGCCTTCCACCACGTCCCGGTGCGCCTCGGCCTTGAACAGCGGATCGCGGCCGGCCGCACCCGTGAAAATGACATCCATGCAATCGCCGAACGCCACTTGCCCGTCCTCCAATAGCAACATCACGGAAAGCGCCTGGCCGGGTTGGAGCACCTGATCAAAGCCCGGCGTTACCGGTGGATCAATAAAGCCGAAGCCGTCCTGGCGCGCGCCAAGGCGGGCAGCTTCAAGATCCTTGTTGAAATAGCCGCTGACGCCGGCGGCGCAGATCACGTTGGCGATTTTCATCCGATTATTCCCAGTCAATTTTCCAATGCCTGGTTATGTTATCGAAAATCCGCGGTCAGCGTCAGAGCGTAATTCTCATATGCGGTATCTCGCGGCCCGGAATGGAGCCGGACGGTTTGCTGCCGACAACAACAAAGCCCAGGTCCTGATAGAACGGAACGGCGTTTGGGTCGGCGTCCAGATATAGCTCGACAAGCTGCCTGTCTTGGGCGCGTTCCAGCAGTTTTTGCCAGAGCAGGCGCCCGATACCTTGCCGCTTTTGTTCAGGGTCGATGAAAAACGCGTGGATTTCGCCCGAACGGGCATTCGGTTCGGCCAGCAGGCAGGCGCAACCGCAGACCGCATCGGCCTCGGCGACAGCCTCTGCGACCCAGTATTCGCCCACCGCCAAATCCGCCTGCGTGACCGTCAATTCCTCCCGGCAGGCTGCCATGAAGGCGTCGTCGTAACCGTTCGATTGCTTGGAGCGCATGCAAAGCGCGGTCAAAACGCCGATTTCATCAGGCCGCGCCGGACGGATTTTCATGCTTATCCTTTGCTCTGAAAATCCCGGATCAAATCGAGGTCCGGTGCGGCGCCCAACCCTGGGCCTTCGGGCAATGTCATTCTGCCGTCGTTAATGGCGGGCAAAGCGCCGGTCAATTGTTCGCGCAGCGGATTTGGGTTGGCGTCGATCTCCAACATACCGCCACCGCCCGCCGCCGCCAGACAATGGCCCGAGGCCAGCAAACCGATGGCGCCGGCCAGGAAATGCGGGCAGTAACTTTGTCCCGCATCGATGATACGTCCGGCCAGGGGCAGGGTCTTGGTGAAACCGCCCCATTTACACATATCCGGCTGCACCACGCCCAAAACCTTGGACGCGATATAGTCATCGAACTGTGCATCGCCCAGCAGGTTTTCGCCCGCCGCTACCGGCGCGCCGGGAAGTGCCGCAATACGCCGCCAACTGTCCAGGCCTTGATCGGCGGCAATAGGCTCTTCAATCCAAGACAGATCAAATTCGGAATATTCCGGCCAGTTTGCACAGGCGGTTTCCAGATCCCAGCTTTGATTGACGTCCGACATCAACCGCCGTTCCCCAATCAGCTGGCGCACGCCGGCAAGGGCGGCAAGATCTGTTTCCCGGCCAAAACCGATCTTGACCTTGAAGGCGGTATAACCCGCCGCCAACTTGCCCGCGACAATGTCTTCAAAGCCGCGCGGATTTAAGCCGGAGGCATAAACCGGAATGGTAGCGCCCTCCCCGCCCAACAGCCGCCACAGCGGCGCACCCGCCCGCCGTGCCGCCAGATCCCAGAGCGCAATATCGACACCGGCGATGGCCTGGGCGAATGAGCCCGGCTCGCCACACTGGATGGTCATGATATGGCTCTGTTGGGTCATGGCGGCGAACGCGGCGGCTGGCGTGTCCCAGCTTTCCGACATTGTAATCGGCGCCAGATAATCACGGATCAGATGGGCCCGGTTTTCCGCCCCATGCATGGGAAAATTGCCAAAAACCTCGCCCCAACCGACCGCGCCCTCCGCATCCTCGACCCGGACAAGCAGGACGGCGCGTTTTGTCAGGGTTCCAAATGACGTCATCACCGGGGTGTCGATCGGCGCATGCAGCAACACCGGCTCCACCTTGACGATATTAAGTTCCGGTAGTTGATTAGAATTTGGTAGTTTTGCGGCCATATTCGTTTACCCCGCCCCACCGCCGACGATGCCCTCGTCGTGCAACTGGCCGATCTCGCCATCACTTAAACCAAGGATATCAGCCAAAATCTGATCCGTATGCTGGCCCAGTGCCGGGGCGGGCTGGACCGCCTCGCGGGGCGCGGCGCCGAAATCAAGGGGCGAACCCGGCGTTAGATAGCTGCCAATGCCCGGTTGCTCCACGTTCTCGAAAACCGGGTTCTCGGTGGAGCAGCGCCAATCCTCCGCCAAAGCTTGAGCGACGCTTTGATACGGCCCCCAGGAAACCCCTCCGGCGGTCAGGATCTCGGACAAATCGGCGAAATTCTGGCCGGCGCACCAGGGCTCCAGCAACGCAGCGATTTCCGCCGTGGCTAAAAAACGGTCGCCTTCCTGGCGCAGGTTCAGGCCGCGCCGGGCCTCGATCTCGGCCACGCCGTCGGCAATACCGGCGGTTTCCACCAGAGCCGGCCATTGCCGGCCCGTAATGGCCACGATCATCACCCGGCGGCCGTCCTTGGTCACGAAATCCCGCCCAAAAGCGCCATAAAGCTCGTTGCCCGTGGCCGGGCGTTCACTGCCATTGATCTGGGTTTCGCCGATAAAGCCCAAAGTTCCCATGGTGGCAAAAGCCATATCGGTCAGGGCCAACGAGATAAACTGCCCCTCCCCCGTCAGGCGCCGGTGCCGGTCGGCTGCCAGGATGCCGTTGACCGCCGCCAAGCCCGTGGCGATATCCCAGGCCGGCATGACATGGTTGACCGGGGCGTCCGCGCCCGCCGGGCCGGTCAAATTAGGGAAGCCGGTGGCGGGATTGACGGTGTAGTCCACTTCCGATGTGCCATCGCGGTTACCCTTGATATTCAGCATGATCAGGTCGTCGCGTTGAGCCTTGAGGTTGTCGTAGGACATCCAACCGGAGGTAGGGAAATTGGTCAGAAAGAAACCATTGTTTTCGCTCTTGTCAGTGGGCGCGCAGATTAACTGGGTCAGCAACTCCCGTCCCCGCGGATTACGGATATCCACGGCGAAGGATTTCTTGCCCTTGTTCAGGCCAGCCCAATAGAGACTTTCGCCAGTCCCGGTAACCGGCCAACGGCGATAGTCGAGACCGCCGCCTAGGGGATCGAAGCGGATCACTTCGGCGCCCATTTGCGCCAGGGTCATGCCCGCGCTGGGCGCCGCGATAAAGGCCGAGCCCTCAATCACCCGAAGGCCGCGCAAAATGCCGTTCATGCTAAACTCCAAATTCAGATACTATATTAGACAAATTATCTAACACGTTGATTTACATATACGGTGACGGATCAGATAGATGATGTGCAGACAGCTCTGACGTCAAATACTCAAAGGCATCATCGACACTGTCGGAGCGGTGAAACAGTTTCAGATCCGCCTCGTTGATGGTGCCGAATTCGACCAGCGCGTCAAAATCCACCACCCGGTCCCAGAATTCCTTGCCATACAGCACGATGGGTACCTTCTTGCGGATCTTGCCAGTCTGCATCAGGGTCATGGTCTCGAACAATTCGTCCAGGGTGCCGACGCCGCCGGGCATGGCGATAATGGCTTTCGACAGATAGGCGAACCAGAATTTACGGGTAAAAAAATAGTGGAATTCAAAGGCCAGGCCGCGGGTCACGAACGGATTGGCGAACTGCTCGAACGGCAGCGAAATATTCAGGCCGATGTTCAGCCCCTTGGCTTCCGAGGCGCCGCGGCTAGCCGCTTCCATGATACCCGGACCACCACCCGTGCAGATCACGAAGCGTTTGTCGTGGCGGTCCAGGTTCTTTGACCAATTTGTCAGACGGGCGGAAAGTTCACGGGTTTCCTCGTAATAGCGGGACATTTTCACCGCTTTTTCCGCTTTGGCCACGTCCTCCACGGCACCGGCAGCCTTGGCCGTTGCAAGCGCATTTTGCGCGGTTTCAGCCGAGGCGATGCGGGCCGAGCCAAAGATCACGATGGTATCGCGCACTTGTGCCTCGCGGAAACGTTCCTCCGGCTCCATATATTCGGCCAGGATCCGCAAGGGGCGGGCCGAGCGGCCGTTCAGGAATGCCTCATCACGATAGGCTTTTACCGGATGAAACGGTTCGTCTGTCATGCAAAATTCCTCATCTTTACGCGGCCTTTACCCAATCCGTCCTAATGTCTTGGTTCGCGACCCTGCTTAAGGGCCCTGTGGCGGTTCCCGCCCCATTACTACGAAATGTGAGAGCGATCACTGGCGGATAGCGCCGAGACCACCAGATATTTAGCCCAGAGCTGGAGGGAACCGTATGTCGCATCTGACCTATGAACAAGAGGCTTCGAGCCGTCAATCCCAGATAATCGCCGAAGATATCGGCGGGCTTGCCATTCCGCACGAATTGTCCAGGTATCTGGTTGTCAGTGCCGGGGCATTGGCGGTGGACGTCGGCCTGTTGTACGCTCTATCGGTTGGTCTTGGGGCGCATTATCTGGTCGCCAACCCGATAGCGTTTACCCTTGGCGCCCTGGTGGCCTATTTTGGCTCTGTTCATTGGGCTTTTCGCAGCCGCAGGATGTCCAATACCGGCCTGGAAATGGCTATTTTCGTGGCCATCGGCGTTGGCGGCCTGGCGGTTAACGAGACCATGATGTGGCTGGGTATCGAATTCGCGGCACTATCCCTGGTATTTGCCAAGGCAGCGGCGGCCGTGACATCATTCGCCTTTAACTTCATCGTCCGCAAATTGGTCCTGTTCTCCGCATAAGCATCGCGATGATTGAAAAACGAGATGACTGACAAACAAACGGCGATCATCATCGGCGGTGGCCCCGCCGGCCTGACCACGGCGCTGGAATTGCTGGAGCGCACGGATATCAAGCCTATTGTTTACGAGGGCTCGGACAACGTGGGCGGCATCGCGCGGACCTATTTGCATGCGGGCAACCGCATAGACATCGGCGGGCATCGTTTCTTTTCCAAATCCGACCGGGTCATGAACTGGTGGTCAAGAATTCTGCCTCTGCAGGGCCTGGAGGATGGCGCTGATGGCCCTATCGCTTTGAATTACCAAAACAATTCCCGTTGGCTGGAGATGCCGGCCGATGGCCCAAATCCCGATCAGGTGGACGAGGTCATGCTGGTCAGGGCACGCAAATCGCGCATCCTGTGGAACGGCAAGCTGTTCGATTATCCGCTGTCGCTGAACCTGGAAACCTTGCGCAAGATGGGTCTGGGCACCACCATGGCGGTCGGCCTCAGCTTTCTGCGCAGCCAGATCGCACCAATCCGCCCCGAAGCGTCCCTGGAAGACTTTTTCATCAACCGATTTGGCCGCCGCCTCTACCAAACCTTTTTCAAGGACTACACGGAAAAGGTCTGGGGCGTGCCCTGTGGCCAAATATCCGCCGAATGGGGCGCGCAGCGTGTGAAGGGCTTATCATTGCTGGGTATCGTCAAACATGCCCTGGGCGCAGTTTTCCGCGGCAAAAACGATCTGGCGCAAAAGCAGGTCGAAACCTCGTTGATCGAAAAGTTTCTCTATCCCAAACATGGTCCAGGCCAGATGTGGGAGCGGGTGGCTGAGATGATCCGCGAAAGCGGCGGCGAAGTTCACATGAATTGCAAGATCACCGGCCTGCGCCAAGAAAACGGCCAAATTACGGGCGCCACCATGATGAACGGCACCGGCGAGGCAAAGGCCGTGGAAGGAGATTATTACTTCTCCACCACCGATGTGCGCCAGTTGATGGCGGCGATCGAGCCGGCCCCGCCAAGTGCCACCGTGGAAGTCTCGGACGGCCTGATTTACCGGGATTTTATCACCGTCGGCCTGTTGCTGGAGCGTTTGAAGCTGGGGGGTGATGCCACGGGGCGGAATATCGGCGAAAAGATGTCCGACAACTGGATCTACGTTCAGGAAACCGGCGTCAAGGTGGGCCGGTTGCAGTTTTTCAACAATTGGAGCCCCTATCTGGTCGCCAATCCCGAGCATGTCTGGATCGGTCTGGAGTATTTCTGTGACGAGGGCGACGACCTGTGGAGCATGGACAACGATGCCCTGGCCGCCTTCGCCATCCGGGAATTGCAAAAAATCAACGTCATCGAGCCCGATGCGGTGCTGGATCATGTGGTGATCCGGGTACCGAAAACCTATCCGGCTTATTTCGGCAGCTACGAGCGATTCGATGAAATCCGCGACTTTACGGACGGTTTGGAGAACCTTTTTCTCCTCGGCCGCAACGGCATGCACCGCTACAACAACATGGATCACTCCATGCTGACCGCCATGGTCGCGGTGGATAACATTATCGCCGGCAAGCGCGATAAATCGAATATCTGGTCCGTTAATACCGAAGCCGAATATCATGAGGAGAAGTAACTGATCCTTCGGCTTCATTGATGCGAGATAGATGCCGCGTCCATTAATTTTGATTTTATCGATCCTTGCCCTGCTGCTTGCCCAATGGTGGATGAGCGGCCGTCAGGATGGTGCGGTTTTCCAGGGCGAGCTATTCGACAGCGATAGCGCCATGCGCCTGGTCCGGGTGCAAAAGCTGATCGCCGGCTATGCTTGGTACGATAACCGTATCGCCCGCGCCAACACCCCCCATGGCCATGATCTGCATTGGAGCCGGCCTCTCGATACCCTGTTGTGGGCCGGTGCGGCACTGTTGGCGCCGTTTCTCGGCTGGCAGGATGGTTTGCACCAGGCCGGGGTCTGGATCTCGCCCTTGCTGCATCTTTTGACCCTGCTGGCCCTGCTGTGGGCCGCCCGCCCCCTGTTGCCGCCCGCCGGGTTGTTATGGCTGGGTTTGTTGTTTCCTCTGCAATTGTTCCTTGATCACCAATTCGCCCCCGGCCGTCCTGACCATCATGCCTTGATTCTATTCCTGTTCGTCTGCGCCTTGGGCGCGCTGATACGGGCGATGGAGACCAAGGGCACGATATGGGCCGCCGCCACCGGTTTGGCCTTGGGTCTGATGCTTTGGGTCAGTGTCGAAGGCCTCCTCATGATAGCGTTAGCCTGTACTCTATTCGGTCTTCGCTGGTGGATCCAGGGCCGCGCTTGGGCCCTGCATGGCCTTGTTCTAGGCGCCGTGACAACATCAGTTTGTGCCATTGCTATCTTGCTAGAGTACCCGATTGAGCAAATAACCAGTCCAGTTTATGACAAAATTTCAATTGCTTATGTCTTTTTACTACTCCTGATTATGAACGCTTTCGCGGTTGCCGCCCTGGCCCCAACACGCTGGCCGGGCTTGCTTGCTTTTGCCCTTGCTCCTTTGGCGGAATTCTGGGCTTTTCCGGAATTTTTTCAAGGTCCTTTAGCGGGCCAAGATCCCGTTTTTACCGCCGCTATTTTCCAATACGCCGGCGAAACCAAAGGTTTACGGTCGTTATCTGAGGTTACACTTTACTTAGGCCCGGTCCTGATCGCTCTGCCTTACGGCCTTTGGCGTCTGTGTGTGGCGAAAACACGTTGGCCTTGGCTGCTGATAACTGCCGGTTTAGTGCTTTATTTGCCCCTGTCGATGATGCAGATACGCTGGGCACCCTATGCGGTCCTGCTCGCGCTGCCAGGCTACAGTGCCGTTTTAATTTTCTGTATTAATGCATTGAAATATAGAAGGAATACAGTTTTTATATTCCTGAACTCTCTGGCGCGGACCAGCCTGGTCTTGAGTTTTGCCTTCGCGCCGCTATTGCTTTCGGCACAATTGCCCAGGGTTGCGGAAACAGCGAGAAAATGCCGAACCGATACCATTGCCCGGTACCTGGCCGCGCATTTCAAAAACCCGCAACGTATTCTATCTTACATGACAGTCGCGCCAGCAATCCTGTATCGTAGCGCCCATGAAGTCGTCGCCACGCCGTATTTCCGCAATGCCCAGGGGGGGCGAGATACCCTGGCGTTTTTTCGCGCGGAAGACCCCATTACTGCCCAGGCGACGCAAATGACTATCGTCAAATCCCGGCGGATTGATCTGGTTTTGACCTGCCCCGCCGACCGGGAGGGCCGCATTTATGGCGCCGGCTTCAACCCGCCCGCCTGGCTGCAACCTCTAAGATTACCGCGGGCCTTGACGGAATGGCGCCTCTATCGGGTGCGGCTATGAGGCTGCGGGAACTGCTTCTGCTGGCTTTTGTCCCGGCTATATTGCTGGTCGGCGGGCATGTTTTGCTGCAGTTCCTGGCCGATTGGTTCGTGCTCGAAGGCCGTTTGATCGGCCCCGATGCCTATATGCGGGTGCTTCGCGTGCAGGATTTGGCCTATGGCGGGGACTGGTACGAACCGGTATCGGCACGTTCCAACGCCCCCTATGGCGAGGCTCTGCACTGGAGCCGGCCCCTGGACCTGCTGTTGCTGCTGGGTGGTGTCCTGGGTGCGCCTTTCCTGGGCTTTGACGTCGCCCTATTTGCCTGGGCAGCCATTATTGGCCCGGTGCTGCATATTGGCGCCCTTATCGTGCTGCTGTGGGCCTGCCGCCCGCTGTTGAACAGGAAGGGCCTTATGCTGCTGGGCCTGCTGTTCGCGGTGCAGTTTTTCATCAGTTTTCAGTTTGCCGTGGGGCGGCCGGATCATCATGGCCTGAATATCCTGCTGTTCATTTGGCAAATGGGTTTTGCCTTTCGCCTCTCGGCCGTTAAATGCCCTAAAAATCTGCCGCTTTGGGCGGCCCTACCAGCCACCATCGGGCTTTGGATCAGTCTCGAGGGCGCGGTGGGCGCGGCCATGATCCTAACCGCGTTGTCTGCCGCCTGGATCGTCCATGGCGGCGTCTATTTGCGCCGCATGCGGTTGTTTCTTGTAGGCCTGGGCGTTGGTTTGATATCGGTACTGGTGGTTGAAAGGCCGCCAAGCGATCTGCTTACGGTAGAGTTCGACCGCCTCTCGGTGGTGCACATCGCGTTGTTTGCAATCTTGGCCTTGGCTGCCCTGTTGATGCCGAATGTAAAGCGCAAACAACTCCGCCTGGGTCTGGCGGCCGCTTCCGCCGGCCTGGCCCTCGCCGTCCTGGGATTGTGGGTGCCGGATTTCTTTTCCGGCCCCATGGCGGCCATGGACCCCTTGGTCTACGAGGTCTGGTTCCGCAATAATGCCGAAGTCAGCCCAGTGCTGAAACTAGATGATCTGCGCCGTACCGGACCAAAGGCCGTGGCCCATCTTGGCCTGGTCCTCTACGCCGTGCCGATGCTGGTGGTCTTATTCTTTCACTTCCAGGGCGTGCGCCGCCGCAATTGGGGCATTTTGACGGTCTTCCTCTGTGCCGGAACAGCCCTGGCCCTGCGCGAGGCGCGCTGGATGGGCTATCCCCAAATACTGTGTCTGCCCCCCAGCATCGTCCTGCTGCAGGTCTTTTTCGCACGCTTTGGCGGCCCTGGCCTGGGGCGGGCCGCGGTGCGCGTGGCAGCGGCTATCGTGCTGGCCGCCGGGCCGTTGATTGGCGGCGGTTTGCTGCGCCATGCACTGCCCGTACCGAAACGGGACAAGGCGTGTGAATTGGCCGAAATGGCGCTGTTTTTAGCCGTGAACTACGAAGACCGCCCGCAAACCGTGTTGAATTTCATCTATTCCGGGCCGGAACTGCTTTACCGCACGCTTCATTTCGTGATCGCCACGCCCTATCACCGCAACACCGGCGGCATCGTCGATACCATAAAATTCCTCCGCGCCACCAACGAGTTAGAGCCCAAAGCCCTGATCGAGGAACGGGAAATAGACCTGGTGCTGATCTGCCCCTCCGACCCGGAGGCGGATA
>JABIWH010000032.1 GCA_018701215.1 Rhodospirillaceae bacterium | reverse complement strand
GCGTTCGCGTAAATCCTGCGAATAGACCTTGGCCATGGGATCTCCTCTGCGAATCATCGCAACTAGAGAATCATGAACCGAGCAAAATGGGAATCCCTTCAGATCAGAATTGAATCATTCAATCTCGAAAATGGGCTAGCTTCAATCGCTATTGTTGACTGCCGCCTGCGCGGCGGCAAGCCGCGCGATCGGCACCCGGAAGGGTGAGCACGAGACATAGTCCAGACCGATGGATTGGCAAAACGCGATTGATGCCGGATCGCCGCCGTGTTCCCCGCAGATACCCAATTTAAGATCGCTTCGGCTGCCGCGCCCGCGCTCCGCCGCCAGCGCCACCATCTCTCCGACGCCGTCCTGGTCCAAGGTCGCGAATGGATCACCGTCAAGAATACCCTTGTCGCGGTAATCCTCCAGAAAACCGGCCGAATCGTCGCGGCTGATGCCGAATACCGTCTGGGTCAGATCGTTGGTCCCAAACGAGAAAAACTCAGCTTCTTCCGCGATTTCACCGGCCCGCAAGGCGGCGCGTGGCAGCTCGATCATGGTGCCGATCAAATACTCCAACGCGCCCCCGTGTTCCGCTGCAACCTGGTCGGCAACGGCGGCAATACGTTCCTGCAGGAAGACAAATTCCGCTTTGCTGGCAATAAGCGGGATCATCACTTCCGGCACCACGGTCTCGCCTTGTTCGGCGCTGACAATGGCGGCGGCCTCGAAAATGGCGCGGGCCTGCATCTCGTAAATTTCAGGGTAGGAAATGCCAAGGCGGCAGCCGCGATGGCCCAGCATGGGATTATATTCGTGCAGCTGATTGGCGCGGAAGCGCAGGTCCTCTACCGTGGCGCCGGTGACACTGGCCAGTTGCGCCAGTTCGTCGTCGGATTTCGGCAGAAACTCGTGCAATGGCGGATCCAACAGCCGGATCGTCACGGGCAGGCCGGTCATGATCGTGAACAGATCGACAAAATCCTGACGCTGCATGGGTAAAATCTTGGCCAAGGCGGTCTGCCGGCCCGCCAGGTCCTCGGCCAAGATCATCTCGCGCACCGCCAGAATGCGGTCGGCATCGAAGAACATATGTTCGGTACGACACAACCCGATGCCTTCGGCGCCGAATTCGATCGCCGCTGTTGCTTCTGCCGGGGTTTCGGCATTGGTGCGGATGCCAAGCTGGCGAAGCCCGTCCGCCCAGCCCATCAGGGTGCCAAAATCGCCTGATAACTTGGGCTGTATGGTCGCGACCTCGCCCAGCATGACCTCACCGCTGCTGCCGTCGATGGTGATGACGTCACCCGCGGTAATGGCGATATCGCCAACCTGCATGGTTTGGCTTTTATAATCGATGCGCAATTGCCCCGCGCCCGAGACACAGGGCCGGCCCATACCGCGCGCCACCACAGCCGCATGGCTGGTCATGCCGCCGCGGGAGGTGAGGATGCCCTGGGCCGCGTGCATGCCGTGGATGTCCTCTGGCGAGGTTTCGATCCGCACCAGCAGAATACTCTCGCCTTGGGCGGCCAGACTTTCGGCCTGATCAGCGGAAAACGCGACCTTGCCGGTGGCGGCGCCCGGAGAGGCCGGTAGCCCGTGGCCGATAACCTGGCGTTCGGCGTCGGGATCCAGGGTCGGGTGCAGCAGCTGGTCCAGACTATCCGGTGCCACGCGCAGAACGGCTTCTTCCCGGCTCAATAGGCCTTCGTTGGCCATTTCCACCGCAATTTTGATGGCGGCCTCGGCGGTGCGCTTGCCGGACCGGGTCTGCAGCATATACAACGTGCCCCGCTGCACCGTGAATTCGATATCCTGCATATCCCGGTAATGGGCTTCCAGGTGCTGATAGATTGCTTCCAGCTCGCTAAAAATTGCCGGCATCACCTCTTCCAGAGACGGCTTGTCGTCCCCGGCCTCCGTGCGCGCCACCTTGGTCAGATGTTGGGGCGTGCGGATGCCGGCGACCACATCCTCGCCCTGGGCATTGATCAGATATTCGCCAAAGAAGCGTTTGTCGCCCGTGGAGGGATCGCGGGTAAAGGCAACGCCGGTTGCCGAATCCTCGCCCATGTTGCCGAACACCATGGCCTGGATATTGACGGCGGTACCCCAGGCGGCGGGAATATCATGCAGGCGGCGATAGGTAACGGCGCGGGCGTTTTGCCACGAGCCGAAGACGGCACCAATGGCGCCCCAAAGCTGCGCCGTCACATCCTGGGGAAAAGCCTCGCCGAGGGCGCCTTCCACCTCGGCCTTGAAGCGATCAACCAGTTGGCGCAGATCATCCGCTGAAAGGTCAGTGTCCAGGCGGAGATCTTTTTCTTCCTTCAAATCTTCCAGCAGCCCTTCAAAATTATAATGATCGATGCCTAGAACCACATCGGAATACATCTGAATGAAGCGGCGATAGCTGTCCCAGGCAAAGCGTTCGTTGCCGCTGCTCCGGGCCAGGGCCTGCACGGTGTCGTCATTCAGGCCCAGGTTCAAAACCGTATCCATCATGCCCGGCATTGAGGCCCGGGCGCCAGAGCGGACCGAAACCAACAGTGGATTTTCCTGATCGCCAAACTTGGCGCCGGCGGTTTCCTCCATCAAGGCCATGGCATCGGCAACCTGGTCCGCCAAATCATCGGGATAGCTTTCGCCGTTGTCGTAATAGGCGGTGCAGACTTCGGTCGTCAGGGTAAAACCAGAAGGCACCGGCAGCCCCAGACCGGACATTTCGGCCAGGTTGGCGCCCTTGCCGCCAAGGAGGTTCTTGTCCCCCGCGCCACCGTCGGCCTGGCCGCCGCCAAAGCTGTAAACCCATTTTGTCATGGCAGTACCCTTCGGTGTTTTCTTTTCAGCCTTCAATTTCACTGAAATCGGCAACCTTGTGTAAGGTTCCGCGAATTTGCGACAACAGTCGTAAGCGATTGCCACGCAGCGCACTATCGTTGGCGTTCACGGTCACGGCATCAAAAAACTGGTCAACCGGCTGCCTTAGACCGGCCATGGCCGCCATGGCGCCGGCGAAGTCTTCGCCGCTCAACGCGCCATCGATCTTCTCTACCGCTTGAGCCAAGGCCTGCGCCAGGGCCGTTTCCTGGTCCTGTTGCAATAGTCTGGCGTCAACGGCGCCGTCATGTGCCACACCGTCCTTCTTTTCCTCGATACGCAGAATGTTGGCGGCGCGGCGGTAGGCGACCAGCAGGTTGGCGCCATCTTCACTGCCCAGAAAGCTGTCCAGTGCGTTAACCCGCGCGATCAGGCGCACCAGATCGTCTTCACCACCCAGGGCAAAGACCGCTTGCACCAGATCATGGCGCACGCCCTGTTCGCGCAAGTGCACCTTCAGGCGGTCGGCGAAGAAATCCAGCAGACTGTCGTCGTCACCTTCTTCGAACTGATAGCCGTCAAGGGCCAGGGCGAAGGCCTCTTTCAGGGGCAGACGCAGTTCGTTCTCCAAGACCATGCGGATTACGCCCAGGGCGGCCCGGCGCAGGGCGAAGGGATCGCGGGAACCCGTAGGCTTTTCATCGATGGCCCAGAAACCAACCAGAATATCCAGCTTATCGGCAAGGGCGACACACACGGCGGTCGGTGCCGTTGGGCAATCGTCGGACGGCCCGGCCGGTGAATAATGCTGCATGATCGCCTGCGCCACATCCTCGCCCTCGCCATCATTCAAGGCGTAATAGCGGCCCATGACGCCCTGGACCTCGGGAAATTCATAGACCATGTCGCTGACCAGATCGGCCTTGCACAAATGCGCGGCGCGGCGCGCCGTTTCGCCATTCGCGCCGGGTACGAATTGCGCCAGGGCGGCGGACAAATTTTCCAGACGGATGATTTTTTGCCCCAGACTGCCCAGCTTGGCGTGGAAAACCATCTCGTCCAGGGCCGGCAGGCGGCTTTCCAGGGTTTTTTTCTTATCCTGGGTCCAGAAAAATTCCGCATCCGCCAGACGGGCGGTCAGTACGTATTCATTGCCGGCGATGATCTGCCTACCACCATCCTGGGCTTCCAGGTTCGCCACGGTAATGAAATTCGGCGCCAGCTTGCCGTCGCCATCGCGCAGGGAAAGATATTTCTGGTTCACCTTCATGGTGGTGACCAGAACCTCCGCCGGGACATCTAGGAAACGGCGATCGAAGTTGCCCAATACGGGCACCGGCCATTCCACAAGGCCGGCGATCTCGGCCACCAGGCCGTCATCGGCCACCAGGCGTAAGCCGGCCTCCTGGGCTAGTTGCGCCGCGCCCTCGGCGATGCGCCGGCGCCGCTCGGCAGCATCGATCAGAACCTTGGCCGCCGCCAATTTTTCCTGGTAATCGGCGAAATCCTTGACCGCGAACGCCTCGGGCGCATGGAAGCGGTGACCTTTTGTGGTATCGCCGCTGTCAATGCCGGCAAACGATAGCGGCACCACGGCGCCGTCGAGCAGCGCGATGATCGAATGCAGCGGGCGCACCCAGCGGATGGTCCCGGCACCCCAGCGCATGGATTTCGGCCATGGCAGATCGGCAAAGGCGGTTGGCAGAAACTCGGCCAGGACCTCTGCCGTGGGCCGGCCCTGACGCTCGATAACGGCAAACAGGAATTTGCCCTTGGGCAGCTCCCGCTCTTCACATTGCGCGCGCGTAACGCCATTGCCGCGCAGAAAGCCTTCGATGGCTTTTTCCGGTGCATCAACCTTGGGGCCGCGTTTTTCCTCCCGCACATCCGGCTGGGCCAGGGGCAGCCCGGTAATATGCAGGATCAGGCGCCGGGGCGTGACATACGCCTCGGCTGCCTCAATGGGCAATTCCGCCGCTTTCAGGCTGGCCGTGACCAGACGTTTCAGATCATCGGCCGCACGGGCCTGCATGCGGGCGGGAATTTCCTCGCCAAACAGCTCCAACAACAAATCCGCCATCAGGCCGCCCCCCCCATTACACCATCAGGGGTGAGTTCACCCTCGGCAACCAGGTAGGCAGTGGCGCAGGCCTTGGCCAATTCGCGGACCCGGCCGATATAGGCGGCGCGTTCCGTTACTGAGATGACCCCGCGCGCATCCAGCAGGTTAAACAGATGGGATGCCTTGATGCACTGATCATAGGCCGGCAAGGGTAGCGCCGCCTCAACCAGCGCGGCGCATTCGACTTCGGCGTCGGCGAAATGGCGGAACAGCATCTCGGTATTGGCATGATCGAAGTTGTAGGCGGAGAACTGCTGTTCCGCCGCCAGGTAGACATCGGCATAGGTTCTGGATCGTTCGGTTCCCGGCTCATTCCAGGCCAGCTGCTGAAAATGGTCAACGCCCTGCACGTACATGGCCAGGCGCTCCAGGCCGTATGTCAGCTCGCCCGAGACCGGGTTGCAATCAAAGCCGCCGACTTGTTGGAAATAGGTGAACTGGCTGACCTCCATACCGTCGCACCAGACTTCCCAACCCAGGCCCCAGGCACCCAAGGTGGGGCTTTCCCAATCATCCTCGACAAAGCGGATGTCGTGGTTCGAGGCATCCAGCCCGATCGCCGCCAGGCTGCCCAGATAAAGCTCCTGCAAATCGGGGGGGGACGGCTTCATGATCACCTGGAACTGGTAGTAATGCTGCAGCCGGTTCGGGTTTTCGCCGTAACGGCCGTCGGTGGGCCGGCGCGAGGGCTGCACATAGGCCGCGTTCCAGCTTTTGCTGCCCAGCGAGCGCAAGGTGGTGGCCCAATGGAAGGTACCGGCGCCCACCTCCATGTCATAGGGCTGCAGAATGACGCAGCCCTGCTCCGACCAATAGTGTTGCAGGGCTAGGATCAGCCCTTGAAAGGTCTTGGTATTGAAATGCGGCGTGGCCGTCATGGCAATGACTTACCCGTGAGACAATGAAAGCGGATTAAAGATTTGCCGCAACCTAATGGCCGCTCCCGTCAATGGCAATGGCTGTTGCCTCAATTCGCCAACGGACAATCAGCGCGCTCGCAACCTCGACTGTCAGGGGCCACGAAATTGCCGCAAACCGCGCATTGGCTCAGGTCCAATGCTTGGTTTTTTTGCTTTACCTCTCCGTCATCGTCAGACTTTCCGCCCCGGCCCCGAAAGGATTTGGACAGCAGCGCCACCACCGCGATCACGGCGAGCAACAGCAGTATTTTTGGCAGGCTAAGCATGGTTGCGCAGCTTACGGTAAGGATTACCGTCCCTCAACATTTAACGGTCATCCTGGATAATCATTTCAGCCGCTTTTTCCGCAATCATCACCACCGGCGAATTAGTGTTGCCCGATGTGATCGTCGGCATGATCGAGGCATCGACGACGCGCAGGCCCGCGACGCCGTGTACCTTGAGGCGGTCATCAACCACCGCAAGATTGTCATCGCCCATGCGGCAGGTGCTGACGGGATGGAAGATCGTCGTCGCCAGATCACCCGCCGCCCTGGCCAGGTCTTCGTCGCTGTCGCCGACGCTGGCTCCGGGGCGGAATTCCTCCGGACTGTAGGGCGCCAAGGCATCCGCGGCACAGATTTTGCGGGTCAGACGAATAGCATCGGCGGCAACCGCGCGGTCAGCCTCGGTGGAAAGATAATTGGGCCGGATGGATGGCTGTTGCATGGGGTCGGACGAAGATATGTGGATGCTGCCCCGGCTTTCCGGGCGCAGATTGCAGACCGAGGCGGTAAAGGCCTCGAACGGGTGCAGATCCTCGCCCAGCTTATCCGTGCTCAGCGGCTGGATATGATACTGAATATTGGCGGTTTCCTTGCTGGGATCGCTCTTGGCGAAGGCGCCAAGCTGGCTCGGTGACATGGTCAGGGGCCCGGTCCTGAACAGGGCATACTCGATACCCATGGCGGCCTTGCCAAGCAGGCTGTTGGCGCGCAGATTGAGCGTCCTGGTATTGGCGACCTTGTAAACCAGGCGGACTTGTAAATGGTCCTGCAGGTTTTCGCCGACGCCGGGCAATTCGTGCTGTACGGCGATGCCATGCTGTTGCAGCAACGCGCCTTGGCCGATGCCGGACAACTCCAGCAATTGCGGCGAAGTCACCGAGCCCCCGGATAAAATCACCGCGCCACGCGCGTTGGCCGTTGTCGGCTTGCCTTCATGACGGAATTCCAGGCCCGTGGCGCGGCCATCCTCGATTATGATCCGGTTGGCCTGGGCGTGGGTGAGAACCTTCAGATTGGGCCGTTGCATGGCCGGTTTCAAAAAAGCGGTCGCGGCACTCCAACGCCGGCCGCGGCGCTGGTTGACTTGAAAATAGCCGCAACCTTCATTGTCGCCACGGTTGAAATCATCGGTGTTGGGGATGCCCACCTCCGCCGCCGCCTCGCGGAAGGCAGCCAGGATCTCCCATGACAGGCGCTGTTCCTCGACCCGCCACTCGCCGCCCGCCCCATGCATGTCATCGGCGCCGGCATAATGGTCTTCGGTCTTGCGGAAATAGGGCAGCACATCGTCCCAGGACCAGCCAACGTTGCCCATCTGGCGCCACTGGTCATAGTCGCGGGACTGGCCGCGCATATAAATCATGCCGTTGATGGAGGAGCAGCCGCCCAGCACCTTGCCGCGGGCATAGTCAATGGCGCGCCCGTTCAGGCCGGCCTCGACCTCCGTCTTGAAGCACCAATCCGTACGCGGATTACCCAGGGTATAGAGATAACCGACAGGAATATGGATCCAGTGGTAGTTGTCCTTGCCCCCGGCCTCCAACAATAGAACGGAGGTTTTCGGATCGGCCGATAGGCGATTGGCCAGCACGCAGCCGGCGGTGCCGGCGCCGACGATGATGTAATTAAAACTGTCGATGGTCATGTTCCAGCCTTTTTGTTTGTCGGGTATTTTTAGAGCACTTTCGGGCTATTGTCCCTCCCGGTTCGCTGGATCGTTCAAATCCCGGCCTTGCCCCGGCCGGGCATCTCCGCTGGAACCAAGGCTGCGCCAAAGCTTATCAAGCAAATTCTCGCTGGGCCGGCCCACTGGCGGCTTACCGCCCGCCCGCCCGAGAGGCTTGGCGGACAGCCCCTTGTGCGCGGCTTTCATGAAGTCCCGCCACAGCCGCGCCGGCGCGCCGCCGCCCGTGACTCGGTTCATGGGCCCGCCATTGTCATTGCCCAGCCAGACGCCGGCAACCAATTGAGCGGTATAGCCCAGGAACCAGGCGTCCCGGTAATCCTGGCTGGTCCCGGTCTTGCCGGCGGCGGGCCGGCCAATCCTGGCATTTCGTCCGGTGCCGCGCTGAATGGTAACCTCCAGCATGCGGTTCATTTCCGCCACATGCCACGGTCGGGCCACTTCGCCCCGGCCCGCGCCTTGGCGGCGATAGAGAACATTTCCCGTGCCATCCCGCACCTCCAGGATGCCGTGGGGTAGAATGCCGTAGCCCTGGTTGGCGAAGGCTGCGTAAGCGGCGGTTAGCCGCAGCAGGCTGGTCTCCACCACGCCAAGGGCCATGGAAGGATGGCGGGGATTGGCCGCGCTCAGGCCCAGGCGCCGCGCGGTGGCGGCGACTTCATCGCGGCCTACTTTTTCCTGCACCTGCACGGCGACGGAGTTGGAGGAAAAGGCCAGCGCATCCGTATAGCTGATCTTGCCGCGATATTTGCCGGCGTAATTTTTTGGCGACCAGCCATCGACTGTAATCGGCTTGTCCATGAACGTGGCGTCAGGGCGGATACCCGCTTCCAGACCCGTTAGAAAGACCACCGGTTTGTAGGCGGAGCCCGGTTGCCGTCGCGCTTGCGTGGCGCGGTTATACTGGCTTTTGCCATAGTCCTTGCCGCCGACCATGGCGCGGACCGCGCCCCGGGGCGTCATCGCCAGCAGAGCGCCCTGGCCGATTTTCTGTTTGCGCGCGGACGGCCCGGTTATCCGCATCATCGCGGTTTCGGCTGCCGCCTGCATATCCCGGTCCAAGGTTGTCCTGATCACCAGATTGCGTTCCGTCGGGCCCAGATAGTCGGTCAGACGGTCCATCACCCAATCGGCGAAGTAGCGCGCAGGTTGAGCACTGACGCCCGCCCGTCCACGGCGCAATCCGGCCGGTTTCGCCTTGGCTGCCTTGGCAGTTCCTGCATCGATGTAGCCGGCTGCAACCATGTTATTGAGCACCACCGCCGCCCGTGTTCGCGCAGCCTTGAGATTACGTGTCGGGGCCAGGCGCGAGGGCGCTTTCAGCAGACCGGCCAGCATGGCGGCCTCGGCCAGGTTGACCTTTGCCGCCGGTTTGTTGAAATAGCGCCGGGCGGCGGCATCCACGCCATAGGCGCCGGCGCCGAGGTAGACCCGGTTCAGATACAGGGTCAGGATCTGATCCTTGGAGAAATTGGCCTCCAGCCACAGGGCCAGCAGAAATTCCTGAACTTTGCGTTTCAAGGTCCGTTGATGGGTCAGAAAGACGTTCTTGGCCAATTGCTGGCTGATGGTGCTGCCGCCCTGCACGATGCGCCCGGCGAACAGATTGGTCACCATGGCGCGGCTCAGTCCGATGGGATCGACGCCGAAATGGCTGTAAAAGCGGCGGTCTTCCGTGGCGACGACCGCGTGGGGCAAATGTTTCGGCAACTGACTGGCCTGCACCGGCTCGCCATAGACATCGCCAAAGCGGGCGATCTCCCGGCCTTTGTAGTCCAGCAATGTCAGCGATGGTTTGCGCTGGATGGCGGATAGCTTGTCCACCGAGGGCAGGTCATAGGCGTACCAGATGATCACACCCATGACGGCGATCACCCCCCACACGGCCAGTACGATCAGCCAGTAGAGCAGGCGGGCAAACCAGCCGCGCCGGGACGGCTCATGCGTTGCGCGCCCGTCCCCGGCAGCCTTATTCACGGCCTAGATATCCAGGTTGACCACGTTCAAGGCATTGGCCTGGATGAAGTCCCTGCGCGGCTCCACCACATCGCCCATCAGGGTCGAGAAGACTTCGTCCGCGTCGTCCAACTCCTTGACCTGAACCTGCAACAGGGTGCGGGCATCCGGGTCCAGTGTTGTTTCCCATAATTGTTCGGGGTTCATTTCGCCCAGGCCTTTATAGCGCTGTACCGACAAACCTTTTTGTCCCAGTTTCAGGACCGTGGCCAACAGATCCATGGGGCCATCGATACGAACGCAGTCATCCTTGCGGCTGAAGGTCGCCGGGCGTTCGTAATTTTCCTGTAATTCCTTGGCCATGGCATCCAATTGCCGGGCTTCACCGCTGCGGATCAAGGTGGTATCGACAACGTGGGTTTCGGCCACGCCACGGGTGCTTCGTTGCAGGGTATAGCCGCCGTCGGCCGCCGCCGCCCCGGTCCAGCCACGTTCTTCTTCAGCCTCCAGGCCATCCAGGCGCGCGGCCAGATACTCCGCGATCTGGCCGGCCTGTGCCTGATCCGCTATCACCTCCGGGTTCAAGACGCCCAGAATGGCCGCCTGCTCCACGATTTTTTGGTTGTAGCGCCGGCCAATCGCCGCCAACAAAGCGCTGGCGCGGCGGGCATGATCGACCAGGGCGCGCAGATCAGGTCCGGCGCGCTGGCTGCCGTCGTGCAGGGATAGGACCGCATCCTTCAGCCCTTCGTCGATCAGGTAATCTTGCAGATCGCGGTCGTCCTTCAAATACCGACCCGCACCGGAGGTGCCGCGCCAAACCTTGTACAAGGGCGGTTGCGCGATATAGAGATGTCCCCGTTCGACAATCTGCGGCATCTGGCGATAGAAAAAGGTCAGCAACAGGGTGCGGATATGGGCCCCGTCCACATCCGCGTCGGTCATGATGATGATCTTGTGATAGCGCAATTTATCGATATTGAAATCATCCCGGCCGATACCGGTGCCCATGGCCGTGATCAAGGTGCCAATTTCCGTCGATGACAGCATCTTATCGAACCGGGCCCGCTCCACATTGAGGATCTTGCCGCGCAAAGGCAGGACCGCCTGGTTGGCCCGCGCCCGGCCCTGTTTGGCCGAACCGCCGGCGCTGTCGCCCTCGACCAGGAACAATTCGGACTTGGCCGGGTCGCGCTCCTGGCAATCGGCCAGCTTGCCGGGCAATGAGGATATGTCCAGCGCGCCTTTTCGCCGGGTCAGATCCCTGGCCTTGCGCGCCGCCTCCCGCGCGATGGCGGCATCGACAGCCTTGCCGACAATGTTCTTGGCATCAGCGGGATGCTCCTCGAACCACTGGGTAAGTTTTTCCGAGAGCAGGCTTTCCACGACCGGTCGCACCTCGGACGAGACCAGCTTGTCCTTGGTTTGCGAACTGAACTTCGGGTCGGGCACCTGTACCGACAGTATGCAGGTCAAACCCTCGCGCGCGTCATCGCCGCTGAGGGAGACTTTTTCCTTTTTCGCGATGCCCGATGAATTGGCATAGCCGTTAACGGTGCGCGTCAGGGCGGCACGGAAGCCCGCCAGATGGGTGCCGCCGTCACGTTGGGGGATGTTGTTGGTATAGCAGAGGACGTTTTCGTGATAGCTGTCGTTCCATTGCAGGGCGCAATCCACACGAATGTCGTCACGTTCGGCCAGAATGCCGATAGCCGGGCTATGCACGGCCGATTTGTTGCGGTCGAGATATTCGACGAAGGCTGCGATGCCACCCTCGAACTGGAAGACATCCTCTTGTGCCTCGACGCCGCGCTCATCGCGCAACACCACAAGCACGCCGGAATTCAGGAAAGCCAATTCCCGCAGGCGGTGCGTCAGGGTGCCATAGTCGAATTCAGTCTTGGTGAAAGTTTTGGTCGACGGCGTGAAGGTTACCTCCGTGCCCGTGCGGTCTCCCGCCTCGCCGACCACCGCCAAAGGTGCGACCGGGTCACCGTCGTTGAAGCACATGTGGAATTCTTCGCCGCCGCGCCAGATGCGCAATTCCAGAACCGATGACAAGGCATTGACGACCGAGATGCCGACCCCATGCAGGCCGCCCGAAACCTTGTAGGAGTTCTGATCGAACTTACCGCCGGCATGCAACTCGGTCATGATGACCTGTGCCGCTGACACGCCTTCTTCTTCGTGAATTTCCGTCGGAATACCGCGCCCGTTATCGCTAATCGTCGCCGAACCATCCGGGTTCAGCACGACCTGGACCTTGTCGGCATGGCCGGCCAAGGCTTCGTCAATGGCATTATCGACGGCTTCATAGATCATATGGTGCAGACCGGAGCCATCGTCGGTGTCGCCAATGTACATGCCCGGGCGCTTGCGCACCGCGTCCAAGCCACGCAGCACCTTGATTGAGGAGGCGTCATATTCGGCCCCATCGCCTTCAGGAATCATGTCTGGATCTTCAAATACCGGATCGCTCAACGCATCCTACCCTTCAAGGTTCGCTTGCCCACGGCCCACCGTCACAAATTGCGCCTGTCCGCCTAACGGCTCGAACAGGTTACGGTCGGTACCGCTCAACCAAGCTTGGCCGCCAAGGGCCAATATTTCCGCAAACAACGCATCGCGCCGCTCGCTATCCAAATGTGCCGCGACCTCGTCCAGCAGCAGGATCGGCGCCGCGCCCCGGCGTTCCGCCTCCGCCTTGGCATTGGCCAGCATCACGGCTATCAGCAATGCCTTTTGCTCGCCGGTGGAACATTGTGCCGCAGGCATATCCTTATCCAAATGGCGCACCGTTAGATCGGACCGGTGCGGCCCGTCCGCCGCGCCTTCATGCTGGCGGCTGTCGGCCAACATCGCGGCGAAGCGGCTTTCCACCTCAACCGCTGGGTGATCGTCCAGCCAGCTTTCGATGCGGCCTTCGATGGCCAGGCCGGCTTTGGGAAAATGCCCCGTGGCCGCCGATAGCAACCGTTGCAGCCGCGCCAGGGCCTCGCGCCGGGCTGCCGCCACGGCGACGCCACTGGCCGCCATGCGCGCCTCCAGCGCCGACAGCCAGGCCGGATCGCCGCCGCCATCGCGCAACAGTTTGGCCCGCTCCCGCAGGCTGCGTTCATAAGCGCCAACCCGGCGGCCATGGTCTGGGTCCAGGCCCAGCACCAGGCGGTCCAAAAACCGCCGCCGTGACGATGGCCCCTCCAAGAACAGCCGGTCCATCTGCGGTGTCAGCCATTGCACGCCGATAACCTGGGACAGAGACGACGGCGGCACGGTCTGGCCATCCAGGCGGGCTAGGCGCTTGTCCGTGCCCCGTTCCGTCCGGCTCAGACTGCTGCCCAGCTTGACCGGGCCGTCCGGTCCCCGCACGGTCGCCGCCACGGCCCAGCCAGCTGTCTCGTCCGCGGCTGCCTCTTTTCGCAAAACATCGCGCAGGCGGGCCCGGCGCAGACCGCGTCCTGGCGACAGAAACGAGATTGCTTCCATCAAATTGGTCTTGCCCGCGCCATTGGCGCCGGTCAGCACCACCACCTGGGCGGCGGGATCAAGCGCCAGGCTGTCGTAGTTGCGAAAATTGCTCAGGCGTAGACGCTGCACCGCACAGGCGGTCGCAATGCCGACGGTGCCGACCTGCATCGGGGAAACCGAGCTCTGCGCGCCTGTTTCAGGCATGATGTTTTGGCGTGCGGCCAGCAATGGCCCTCTCAAACCCGCATGGGCATCAGGACATAAAGCGCGCCCTGATCAGCGGCATCTCTGATGATGGTTGGCGAGGCGCCATCGGAAAGATCGAAGCAGGCGTTCTCGCCATCAATCTGCCCGGTAATATCGAGCAGGTATTTGGCATTGAAGCCGATTTCCAAAAGCTCATCGCCATTGAAATTGACCGGCACTTCATCGGTGCCGCTGCCCTGTTCGGGGCTATTGGCCGACAAGGTGACCGCGCCGCCGTTGACAGCCAACTTCACCGCCCTGGATTTTTCCGAGCTGATCGTGGCGACCCGGTCCACGGCGGCGGCGAAGCTTTTGCAGTCAACCTCCATCAGCTTGTCATTGCCGGCCGGGATCACCCGCTGATAGTCGGGGAAGGTGCCGTCGATCAGTTTCGAGGTCAGCACGATATCGCCCAGGGCAAAGCGGATCTTGCTGTCGGACAAGGCGATTTCGACTGCGCCTTCGCCGTCCTCGATCAACTTGTGCACTTCCAGGGCCGCCTTGCGCGGCATGATCACGCCGGGCATGCCGGCGGCACCCTGGGGCAGGGGGATTTCAATATGGGCCAGGCGGTGGCCATCGGTGGCGACACCGCGCAGCACCGGAGTATCCTCGGGCGCATGCAGATAAATGCCGTTCAGGTAGTAACGGGTTTCCTCCGTCGAGATGGCAAATCGGGTCTTTTCGATCAGGCGGCGCAGGTCAGCCGCCGGCAGCACGAATTGATGCGGCAGATCGCCGTCGGCCATGACCGGAAAATCTTCCCGCGGCAGGCAGGATAGGGCGAATTTCGAACGCGCCGCGCGGACCACTAGGCGGCCGTCATCGGCGCCATAGTCCAGCTCCACCTGGGCGCCGTCGGGCAGTTTGCGAACGATATCGTGCAGGATATGCGCCGGTGCCGTGGTGCCGCCGGGGGTTTGCACTTCCGCCGGTACGGTTTCAACGATGGCCAAGTCCAAATCCGTCGCGGTCAGGCTCAACCCCGCCTCGTCCGCGATCAGTTGCACATTGGAGAGAATGGGAATGGTATTACGCCGTTCGACAACATTTTGGACATGGCCGAGGGCACGCAAAAGGGCAGAACGTTCAATGGTCAGCTTCATGATTTCTTCGTTTCAAAGTAATTAACGCGCGGAATAATATGCAACCCCGCCACGGCAGGGACGCGAAAGAATCACAGCCCACCCTGTCGGGGTATAAGCATAGCAGAAAGTGCTGGGAATCGCACCTTATTTGGCCCTAGAATCTACCCAAATAATGCCGGCTAACCGCGCTTTCAGAAAAGCGCCACGCCAGTTTCTAAACTAATTTTTTCAGCGCCTTGGCAATGGCCTTCTGTTGCCGGGTGGAGGCAGCCGGCATGGGCGCCCTGGGTAGGCCGCCCGGCACCCCCTGTTCGGACAGGGCGAACTTCACCGTGGCCGGCAGATTGTCGTCGATCATGGCGTTCCACAGCACCAGCAGTTTTTCGTGCAGGCGGCGGGCGGCGGCATGCTCGCCGGCCTGCACCAGATCCCAAAGTTTTACCTGGGCCGCCGGTGCCGCCGTCAGGATCGCCGCAATAGCGCCGTGGGCACCAAGCGCAAAAGAAGGATACATCAAGGCATCCACCGCGCTCATGATACGGGCGCCTTTTGGGGCACCCAGCAGCAAATCCGCCAGCAGCTTCATATCACCTGCGCTTTGCTTGACGCCGACAACCTGGGGCACTTCCTTCAGAATTCTAATCAACAAGTCCGGGGCCAGATAGCTCCACGGAATGACGTTGTAGATCAGGATGGGAATTTTCGTGGCTTTGCCGACGGTGCGGAAATGCTCCAGCATATGTGCGTCATCGGGCCGAAACAGATAATGCACCGGGGTAATCTGCAAGGCGGCGGGGCCGAGGTCGGCCACCGCTTCGGCCCGCTCGATCGCTTGCCGGGTGGAATCCACGATGATCCCCGCGACCACCGGCACCCGGCCCTTGGCCTCGGCCATGGCGATACGGACCAGGCGGGTCACCTCCTTGGTCGACAAGGTATGCCCTTCACCGGTACTGCCACCCACCGCCAGGCCATGCACGCCGGCGCCGATCAGGAAATTCACCTGTTTGCGGAAAGCGGCCTCGTCAACCTCGCCTTTGCGGCTAAAGGGCGTGGTCATGGGGGCGATGATGCCGGTTATATCCTGAACGCCAAAGCGGGCGGGTTTCTTGGCTGCCATGTCTTGTACTCCACGATTTGGAATTTGAATTTGGAATTTGGTTTTGGATTTCTGTTACGTATTTTTGTTATGGGGAAATAAGGAAATGGGTCGTGGCGGCGGCAAATAATTTGTCGCGGTCTTTCTGCCAGGCATGGGCCCGCACACTGGCGACGCGCCGCCCCTGTTTGGTCACGATGCCGGTGGCAAAGCTGTCCAAGGCGCCGCCGGGACGCAGATATTCAACGGTGATGTTGACGATCTTCGGCAGGCGCGGTGTATCCATGGCGCCGATCAGCGAAATCATCGCCGCGCTTTCCAGCAAGGCACCGGTAACGCCGCCATGCAGGGCCGGCAGCAACGGGTTGCCGATCAGCATATCCTGAAACGGCAGCACCGTGATCAACTCCTCGCCCTGACGGTCCACGCGCAGGCCCATCCAGCGAAAATATGGCACCGCCTCGATCAATGGCTGCAAATCGCCGTTCTGCCGCGCCGCGCTTATGCCGTCCGAAATACTCATGCCGGCTTCATCACACTCTTGTCGGTCGCCGTCATCATGAAGGAGCCGGAGGCATGTGCGATGGGATCATCAATGTCGCCCTGGTAGGCGATGGCGCGGGTAAAAGCGATATTACGCGTGGTCTTGTAGCAATGGGCGTGGGCGTAAATATCCTGTCCCGACAGCGCCGGTTTCAAATAATCGATGCGTAGATCCAGGGTTGCCACCATTGTCCCATCGGGCAGCTTTGGAACGACGCACATGCCGCTCAAACTATCCAACAGAACCGTTACGATACCACCGTGTACAACACCGGTGTCCGGGTCGCCGACGAACTCAGGGCGATGGGGTATCTTGGCGACGACGCCGCTGTCATCGAGCGAGATTAAATCCAGACCCACCGCCGCCATATGCGGGATAGTACTGATCATCAGCTGACGGACGTTTTCAAAATCGATTTCCATGCTTGCCTGACAATGCGTGCTGGTCATGAAGCTGTCAAACATTCACTAGTTTAGGGCACTAGCGGCGGCTGAAAAACGGTCGTATAAGATGCGCCATGTGGAACAGCACGGTTGGTATTCGGGCCGGTTGGCTCAGTTTCGGCGGGAACCCGATAATTGCACGGCAAACATGGGCCGCACGGGGGCTGCCGGGGACACGGTGGCTTGGGCGGTACGGCATGCTGGGCGTGCTGATGTGCGGCTTTGTCTTGCTGCTTGGCATATCAGCGGCCCGGGCCGGGGAGGTGGCGTATTTCCGTATTGCCACCGGCGCCGCGGACGGCACCTATTTTCCCATTGGTTCGCTCATCGCCTCGGCCATTTCCAATCCGCCGGGCTCCCGCGATTGCGCTGACGGCGGCTCTTGCGGCGTGCCGGGTTTGATCGCCGTGGGCCGGGCCAGCAAGGGCTCGGTCCAGAACGTGACCCTGATCGCCGGCGGCATGGTGGAATCCGGGCTCAGCCAGGCCGACATCGCCTATATGGCCTATTTCGGCCTTGGCCCCTTCAAGGGCGAGGCGCAATTCGATGGCCTGCGGGTCGTCGCCACGCTCTATCCTGAACTGGTGCAGCTGGCGGTGCGCAAGCATAGCGGTATATTCGCGGTCGAGGACCTGCGCGACAGACGTGTTTCGCTGGGGGTGGAAGGCTCAGGCACGGCGGTGGATGCCGATGCCATCATGGCGGCTCATGGTCTGACGGCGGGCAGCTACAAGGCGTTGCATTATGATCTTGGCGAGGCCGCCGACCGTCTGCGCCTGGGTAAGCTGGATGCTTTTTTCATTATCGGCGGCACACCGGTGCCGGCCATGGCTGATTTGGCGGAACAGACAAACATCACTCTGCTACCGATCCATGGCCCGGCCGCATCGCGCCTGCGCCGGGACTATCCATTCTTCGCCCCGGCCAAATTGCCGGCGGGTGTCTACCGCAACGTAGCCGAGACCCAAACCCTAAGCGTCGGTGCCCAATGGCTGGTATCGGACCGCCTGGATGCGAAACTGGTGTATGAAATGACCCGCGCCCTGTGGCATCCTTCAACCCGGCGGATCCTGGATAACGGCCACCCCGACGGCCGCCTGATTCAATTGAATAGCGCCCTGGACGGCGTCGGTATCCCGCTGCACGAAGGTGCCAGGCGCTACTACGAGGAAGTCGGCGCCCTACCCTGAGTCGGCGGTTTCGGCGCCGGCATCCGCCAGCCAAGCCTGCATGGCGGGTAGCTGCAACAAGGCGGCGACGTAGGTTTGGCAGATATCATCCAGCGCCACGCCATAGCGGTCGAAACGAACCGCCACCGGCGCATACATGGCATCGGCGGCGGAAAAAGCACCGAACAGGAAATCACCCCTGTCTTCATTGTGCAGCCGCGCCCTGCGCCAGATATCAGCGATGCGTCCGACGTCTGACCGTCCCGTCATCGACAGCTCTGGTTGCCGCCGCCCTGGTTGGCAATCAAACGATAATTCCTCCCGCATGGCGGCGAAACCCGCATGCATCTCGGCTGCCAGCACCCGGGCCTGGGCCCGCATCGCCGCATCAGCCGGCCAGATCGATAGCGCGGGGTGCCGCTCCGCCAGATACTCCATGATTGCCAGGCTGTCCCAAATGGTCTCCGTCCCGCGCAGCAGGATTGGCACCCGGCCGGCTGGCGAGAATTCCCGGATTCTGTCCGTGGTGTCCGGTTGGTCCAGCGGGATGAGTACTTCCTCGAAAGGCAGATCGAAATGACGCAACAGCAGCCAGGCGCGCAGGGACCATGAAGATTTGTTTTTGTCGCCGATGATCAAGCGATAGCCGGGCATCGCGCCGTTCCATGCTTTGCTGTACAAGGAGAACACTGAAGCCTCAATGTAGTGGAGCCCGCCGTGATCGCCAATATCGTAACCGACCTTGACCCCAATGCCGTTCCTATCTGGCCCATCGGCGGTGCCGATCTGACCGCCTGGCAAGAGACCCAGCCGGAAGCCGCCAAAGCTTGGTGCCAGAGTAACGGATTTTCGGCGGCTGCCGGCAAGTACCTTTTACTGCCAGGAGAAAACGGTGACCTGGCCGGCGTCATGCTGGGTTTAGGCGAAGACGTGGAAGGCAGCAGCGGCTATTGGGCTTTTGGTACCTTGGCCATGGCCCTGCCGGCGGGGAAATACCGCATTGAAGGCGACCTGACGCCCGCCCAGGCCGATCAGGCGGCCCTGGCCTGGGCCCAGGCGGCCTACCGCTTCACTCGCTATCAAGGCAAGGATGATGCGGCCAGGGAGACCGCCCGGCTGTGTTTGCCTGAAAATGCCGATGGCAAGGCATTGAACGGTGCAATCAAGGGCGCGTTTCTGGCCCGCGATCTGATCAACACGCCGGCCTCGGACATGGGGCCGGAGGAACTGGCCGCTGCCGCCCTGGACCTGGCGAAGGAATTCGGCGGCACCGGCACGGTTATCGTGGGCGATGATCTGCTGAGTGCCAATTACCCGGCGATCCATGCCGTGGGCCGCGCCTCTGTCCGGGCACCGAGGCTAATCGATCTGCGCTGGGGACCGGCCGACGGACCGCGCCTGACCTTGGTGGGCAAGGGCGTTTGTTTCGATACCGGCGGCCTGGATCTGAAACCCGCCGCCGGCATGTTGAAGATGAAAAAGGACATGGGCGGCGCCGCTACCGTGCTGGGCCTGGCGGCCATGATCATGTCGGCTGAACTGCCGGTCTCGCTACGGGTTCTGATCCCGGCGGTGGAAAATGCCGTCAGCGGCAATGCCTACCGTCCCGGCGACGTATTGGCCACCCGCAAGGGCCTGACGGTCGAAGTCGGCAACACCGATGCCGAGGGCCGCATCGTGCTTTGCGACGCCCTGGCCGAGGCGGCGGCGGATGACCCCGAGCTGATCATTGATATCGCTACTCTGACCGGCGCGGCGCGGGTCGCGCTGGGTCCGGACCTGCCGGCGATCTTCACAGGCAGTGACGAGCTAGCAGCGGCATTGCAGCAGAGAGGCGCGGCGCTGGATGATCCCGTCTGGCGCATGCCGCTTTATGGGCCTTATATGGAGCGCCTGAAAAGCAAGGTCGCCGATTTCAACAATGTCTCGGAAGGCGCCTTTGGCGGTGCCATAACGGCGGCCCTGTTCATGCAGAACTTTGTCTCCGATCCCAGCCGCTGGCTCCACATGGACACCTATGGCTGGAATGACAAGGACCGCCCGGGCCGTCCGGCGGGCGGCGAAGGTCTGGCCATGCGCGCGCTGTTCGCGGTCATATCGGAGCGTTACAGCTAGGTCTCGTTGTCGGCGGACAACGGCGCGGCGGTTACCGCCATGCCATTTGCCGGCAGCAAACCCACCCCCGCATCGTCCAGCGCCCGCATGACGGCGGCATTCACCCTGTAACGGGTCTGAAAATACTGTCGGCCCGGCACCCAATAGCGCAGGCCGACCACGACGCCGCCATAGGTGAAATCGTGGATGCCGATCTGCGGCTTTGGCTCGTCACCGACCTCGGCCGAGGCATCCAGCACCTGGCCAAGAACCGCTATGGCGCGTTCGGCATCCGCCGTGGCGGCGATGGCTATTCTGGTTTCAACGACCCGGTGTTCATGGGAGTTGACGATAACCTCACCGACAATTTCCTTGTTCGGCACCGTGATCCTCTCGCCATCCTCGCCAACCAGGACAGTCGCCGCCAGGGTGATTTCTTCCACCGTCCCGCTGACATTTTTGACCGTGATGGTATCGCCGACGGCAAAGGGCCGGCTTAGAATAATCGATAGCCCGGCGCCATAGTTGGACAGCGGCCCCTGAATGGCCATGGTGGCGCCGAAGGCGGAGGCACCCGCCAATGCTATCAATGGCGCGGTGGAGATACCGAAATTGCCCAGAGTGATGATAGCCACGAAAACAATCACCACCAGTTTGACCACATTGCCGATGAACCGCGACAGGGTCTCATCGATTTCACGGGCTTCCGCCAAGTGCGTGACCTTGCGCCCTATCCAGGCCGCGAGTTTCAGGCCGATGAACAGAAAAACCAGGGCGCCAAGAATTTGAAAGCCGTAAGTTACGGCGAATTCCAGCACCGTATCGGCCAATTTGGTGACCATTGCCAGTTCCTGTTCCATATGAATTATCCTATTTGTTGATTCTGCTCAGGGCCAGACGGGCGGATGACTGCCCAGGGGCATGGACGGCCGGGCCCAATGGGCCGGTGTCTCTGAAAGGTGGGCTGCATGACGCACCGCCGTTAGCATGCCGTAACCTGATGGGCGTTCCTCCAGAAACTCATCGACATCCGCCTCGTCCGGCTCGGCAACATCGAAACCGTTTGCAACCCGCCCAAGACTTTGCAGCCAGCGGCCGGTCCGGGCCAGGGCAACGCGGATATGCCAGCTGCCGCCTTCGTCCGCACGCCGGGCCAGCGTGGCCATGGCGGCGGCGGCCATGAAATAGCCCGAGGCGTGATCCAATGCCTGGCAAGGCAACGGCTTTGGGCCGTTCGCGCCGGCGGCCTCGACCTCGGCGAAGTTGATGCCGCTTGCGGTTTGTACCAGGGAATCGAAGCCCCGCCGCATGGACCACGGCCCCTGATGACCGTAGGCGGACAGCGAGACGTAGATGATACCGGGACGCATCTTCGCCACCTCCTCCGTGCCAAAGCCCCAGCGTTCCAGGCCGCCGGGACGATAACCCTGCACCAGAATATCAGCCTCGGCGATCAGCTGCCGCAAACTCTCCCGGCCTGCTTCTTGGCGCAGATCAATATGGCTGGACAACTTGCCCCGCCCGGCATCGGTAACCAGGGCGGCGATGGATGGCAGATGCGGTGCGGTCACCCGCATCACATCGGCGCCGTGCGCGGCCAGGGTCCGCCCGCACACGGGGCCGGCGATGATCCGGGTCAGATCCAACACCCGGATGCCGTCCAGGGGACGTGCGCCTGGCGGCAACGGCCGTGGCGGTGCATCGCCGATCCGTTCGACCGAGATCAGCGGTTGTTGATCCAGCGCCTGGGCCTGAGGGTGGGTCTGCCATTCCTCGGGAGAGCGCATCATGGTGGCGACCAGGCCGTTTTCCGCGGCGGCGTCCTCGAAATCCTGGCCCCGCCATTGGCGAAGGGCGGCGGCAACCGCCTCGGGGTCATTGGCGCAGCCCAGAATTTCCAGCACACCGTCCCGGTGATGGGGAAAATTCGTATGCAGGCGGACCCAGCGGCCATCGCCGGTTTCATAAGTGCCGGCGATTTTGTCCCACAGCGCCGGCGCCGGCCCGCCGTCAATCTTTAGATATCTCTCGCTGCGGAACTCGATCGAGGCATGGCGCATGTCCACGCTAATGGCTTGGCGTTTGCCACTACGTTGATACCAAACCTGCGCCGCCGCCAGGGCCGAGGCGGCAATCGACGCCTGGGCCGCCGTGCCGACCCTGAATGACGACGGCAAGACCGGCTCCCGGCCCATCAGCGTTAAATCATTCAGACCTTCCAGAGGCAGGCCGATCTGGCGGCAAATATCCTGCAGAATTTCCAGCGTTTCCATTATTTAGCCACCCATGGTGAAGATAAGTTGATAGAGACCGTTCTGGGGCGCCCCGTCGGCGATGCCGTTAGCTTGCAACCCGGCCACTGGAAAATGTTTGTCGCATGCCGCCCTGACCTGATCAGGCAGATTGGCCGTCAACATGATGGTCCAGTCCGCCGCGCCGTCCATGGTGTCAGCGGATTTAGCTCTAATATCTTTTTCCTGGCTCGGCAGGTGCGTACGTTCAGCATCCAATTGCCAGATTTGGGCGCTGACCATGCCCGGTTCGGCCAACGCCGCCTGGGCCCGGCGTTGTACCGCCGCGCCGATGGCTTCCGATCCGGCCTCCCCGGCGGCAAAGCGCAATGTCATCACGGCGGCACCATGACCCAGGCCCAGATAGGCCGTGCGGCCGCAGACCAGACGGTTGGTATTGCGGTAATGGGGCATGCAACGCTGGGTCCAGGACGAGGGATTGTTGACGCAGGCAAGATAGGCCGCCGTTTCCAGCACCGATGGGTCGGTGGTTTCGTAGAAGATGAAAAACTTTGGCGACGCGTCGAGGGCGATATGGCGGCGCGCGGTAAAGAAACCTTCTATCGCGACGCGCTCGGCGTGGTGTTCCTGGTTGTACCAATCGTTCAATGCCTGTTCGTGTTCGGGCACCATGTCGTGCCAGATCGCCAGAATTCCCGAAGACTGCTTTACGCTCATTGCTGTACACTCTTGTTCTGAAAGGTTCGATTTCCGGAATGGCACACGGAAACGGCACTATTTGAGACGGAGTAGGATTATGAAGGGTGGAGAGCTGATTGCACAGTTTTTGGTGCAGGAGAAAATTCCCTATGTGTTCGGCATCTGCGGCCATGGCAACGTCGGCTTGCTGGATGCCCTGTACGATGTGCGCGACGATATCAAGCTGATCTCGCCCCGGCACGAGCAAGTCGCGGCGCATATGGCGGATGCCTATTTCAGGATCAAGCATCAACCCGTCGCGACCTTGACCTCGTGCGGACCCGGTTCGGCCAATATCGTCATGCCCATCGCCAATGCCCTGGCCGATAGCTCAGCCATTCTGGCCATCACCGCGAACATCCCCACCCAGCAGTTCAACCGCGGACCCTTCCAAGAGGTTAACCGCCATTTCGCCGCCGACTTTCCGTCCGTCCTGAAGCCGGTGGTCAAGCGCAGTTTTCAGCCGACCCGTGTCGACATGCTGCCTCTGGCCCTGCGCCAGGCGCTCGAACTTTCGGTCTCCGGGCGGCCCGGTCCGGTGCAGGTGGATATTCCCTTCAACGTTTTTCAGGAAGAGGCGGATGTGGAACTGGAGCCCACCGCGCGCTTCAAGACCCAAAAGCGGCCCGGCACCGATCCGGCGGATATTGAACAGGCCCTGGCCATGCTGGCCGCCGCTGAACGCCCGGCGCTGTTCATCGGCCATGGCGTCACCCTGGCGGAGGCGGCGCCCGAATTGACCGAAATGGCCGAGCGGCTGAATATCCCCGTGATATCGTCGCCCAACGGTATGGGCTGTATCCCCATGTCGCATCCGCTATCGCTGGGTTTTATCGGACGCAACGGTACCTTTCCGGCGAACCAGGCGGGCCGCCATGCGGACCTGGTGATCGCCGTCGGTGCCCGCTTTGATGACCGTTCCTCTTCTTCATGGATACCCGGTTATTCCTGGAATTTCCCAGCCACCAAGTTGATCCATGTCGATATCGACGTGGATGAAATCGGCCGCAACTATGTGCCTGACCTGGGCATTACCTCTGATGCCGGCAGTTTCCTGCGCCAGATATTGGGCGCGGCGGCGGATACGGAAAGACCTCAGCGCAAGGCCTGGCTGGCCGAGATCGAAGGCTGGCGCGATGAATGGCAGCGTTTCACGGCGCCGAATTTTGAACTTCGCACCTCGCCCCTGCGCCCGGAACAGATCGTTGCCGATATCCGCGCGGTACTGCCTGACGACGGCATAATCTCGCTGGATTCCGGCGTCCATCACAACTGGTTCATGCAGTTCTGGGACGCGCCCATGCCGCAGGCCATGCTCAATGCCTGGGGTTTTTCGGGCATGGGTTTCGGCGTTTCGGGCATTCTGGGGGCGAAATTGGCGGCACCGGACAGGCCCTGCGTCGCCATCTGCGGCGACGGCGGTTTCACCATGACGCCCCATGTCCTGTGCACGGCGGTGGAATTCAATATTCCCTGCATCTGGGTGGTCTGGAACAATTTCGCCTGGGGTGCGATCCGCGATATCCAGTACGGCATGTTCGGGGGCCGGGAAATTGGCACCGGTTTCTATAGCGGCGAAAACCAGCAGCCTTATAATCCCGATTTCGCCGCCCTGGCACGATCCTGCGGCGTCCATGGCGTCACGATCACCGAGCCCGACGATTTCAAAGGTGCGCTGGAAGCGGCCATTGCCTCCGGCAAACCGGCGCTACTTGATGTGCATGTGGACCCGGAAGTCCGCCCACCAGCAACGGGCACCTGGCAGTTGCCGCCCACGGCCTTTGGCGAACCGGCCTTTGGCGGACCGTTTTTGCAGGACTAAACCGTCGAATTGCGCCAGCATGGTGCCAGTATAAAGTTTGCATAATAGGGCGTTCGCCGCTTACCATTGGGGCAGGGAAGCAATATCAGTCATTCTCAACGTTAGGCGTTTGAATAGATTTCAACGACGAAGCAATTGGTTGGGGGATAACGACATGCTTGAATTCCATTCCGGCAGCTCCAGTGCTGTTAATTCAAAGACCGCAATTCTTGAATGTATCGACCACGCCTTTGGCGATCGCGACAAAGCAGAATGCAAATTACTGATCATTCATTCGACCGTGGGGCACAATTTCGATCAGATGGCCGCCGGCGCCAAGGAAGCGTGCCCGGAGGCCGAGATCGTCGGTTGCACCGGCAGCGGCGTTATTGGTCATGGCAGTGTCAGCGAGGCCATGCGCGCCATGGCTATCATGGCCATCACCGGCAACGAATTCACCGTTGCCGCCGCCGATGGCCTGAACGGCGGCAATTCCGCTGAATTCGGTGAACGGGTCGCGGCTGCAATAAAGGCCGAGGATCCGGGCATCAATATGGTCTTCGCGCTGTCCGCCGGATTGGATTTGGCGGGTGATCAGGTGATCGCGGGAATCGAATCGGTCTTTGGCGCGGATATCCCGATCTTTGGCGCCACCGCCGCCGACAACGGCAAGGCCAAGGGTACATTCCAGTTTCATAACCAGGATGTACTGGAGGAAGGCCTGATCCTGGTTGGGTTATCCGATCCAAGTTTGGAGGTGCTGTCAGGCGTCCATCACGGTTCCAAACCCATTGAAGGCGCGATTTTTGAAGTTACGAAATCGAATGACAATGAAATCATCGAACTGGACGGCAAGCCGGCCTGGCATGCTCTGCTGGCACGATTTGGCCTGCCGCCCGAAAGTACCGAGGTGCCCGATGTCATGGCGATTGCCGGACTGGGCGATATCTTGACCGAGGATGAACAGGCGGTCTACGACAACCCGCAAATCCTACGCGTGCCGATCAAGGTTTCCGACGACAAGCAATCGTTCTATTTGACGGCGGCGATACCGGAAGGCACCAAACTGCAGCTCATGCAGCGGGATGAGCAATATATTTTCGATGGTGTCGAGAGCCTGATGCAACGAATGCAGGACGATCTGGATGGACGCCAGCCGGTCGCGGTTTTTCATGCTGACTGCATGGCGCGGGGGCGGCATACCTTCAATCAGGTTCTGAAAGACGAGATCATCGCCAAAATGCAGTACCCGATTTGTGGCGAGGACTTCATACCATGGCTGGGCGTCTATGGTTTTGGCGAATATTGCCGCTTTGCCGGCAAGAACCATTTTCATGCCTACACCACGTCGCTGTTCCCCATTGTCCGTCGCGAGGCCTGATTTAGACATATGTCCGTACCGGCGGCAAAACGCAGCTATGACGAGTTGGAGGCGCTGTGCGCCCGGTTAGAGGCGGAATCGGGACGCAATCTGGTCATGCAGCAGGATCTGATCCACGCCAAGGGTCAGGTAGATGGCGAGCTGATGCGCTTCAAGGCGATCCAGGCCTATATTGCCAAGGCACTGGATACGGATGATCCAGACGCTTTTTTCTCGTTGACGTTGGAATCGGTGATCGAAGCCTTCGAATACGAAGTTGCCTTATTCCTGCAGGCGACCGAGAGCGGCAAACTGTTGACGGTCAGCGCTGAATTCGGATTTGCGGATCCGCCGACGGATTTGCCGTTTTCGCCAAAATGGCTCAACTCCGAGGAAAGCCAGATTGTCGGGGAAGATGATTTCCTGCTCATGGCCTGGATCGAACTGGACCTGGCGAAAGCCATTGTCTGCCCCTTTCATGACAAACACGGCAAGTTGGCGGGCATTATTCTAGGCGGCATCACCAAGGACGGCGCGGGGGTCTTTGATGACATCGCCACCGATCATTGTTCCGCCTTCACGGTAATGGTGCAGCAGGCCGGTTCCCTTTGGACCAACCGGGAACTGAACGATGAAATTCGCCAGCAAAACAATCGCCTGGTCAATCTGACGGATTCCTATAGTCGCTTTGTGCCTTTCCAGTTTCTTGATCTGCTTGACCGTGCCTCGATCGAGGAGATCGATGCCGGCGATCATGTTTCGATCGAAAGCAGCGTGCTGTTCGCCGACATCCGTGATTTCACCGCCCTGTCGGAAGCCCTGGGCCCGGCGGGAACATTCGCCTCGCTGAATGAATTCCTGGTCGCGGTGGAGCCGGTGGTGGAGCAGGAAAATGGCTTCATCAATCAATATATGGGCGATGCGGTGATGGCATTGTTTCCCGGTGGCGCCGATGCCTCCCTGAAATGTGCCATGGGCATGATCGGCCATTCGCGGGAGCTCAACGCGCGGCGCAGCGGCAGCGGCGAACTGGCGATCCGCTTTGGCATGGGGATCTCCAGCGGGCCGTTGATGCTGGGTGCGATCGGCGGCGGCAAACGTTTGGATAGCAACGTGGTGGGCGATACCGCGAACCTGGCATCGCGTATCGAAAGTCTGACCAAGCTTTATGGTGTCTCTACCCTGTTCACTGAATTCACCCGGGCGCGGCTTGAAAAACAGGATGATTTCTGTTTCCGCGAGGTGGACCGCGTGGTCGTCAAAGGGCGCACCAGCGCCGTCTCGATCTACGAGCTTTATGACTGTGATACCGGCCCGATCCAGGCGCAAAAACACGCGACGCTGGATCGTTTCATGGAGGCCCTGGCGCGCTACCGCGAAGGCGATTTTCGCGCCGCTTGCCGGGTTTTCGAGGATTGCGCCGTTGCTGCCCCAGATGACAATGTCACACGGCTCTATATCGAACGCTGTGGCGCGCTGATCGAGACACCTCCGGCGGAGCCCTGGCGCGGCGTTTGGGTGCTGGACGAAAAATAGCCCCAGCCTCAGCTGTAGGAGTTTGAAGATGACTGACGCGTTGCACTACCAAACCATCCTGGAACTTTCCAGCCAAATTCGATCCGGCGATCTTTCACCGCTGACATTGACCGAGGCGTTGCTGGCGCGCATCGAGGCGCTGGATGGGCGGTTGAAATCCTATGCCACGGTTATGGCCGAGAGCGCCTTGGCCGAGGCCCGGACGGCGGAGGTGGAGATTGCGGCGGGACGCTATCTGGGCCCGCTGCATGGCATTCCCATCGCGGTGAAGGACCTTTGTTACACCAAGGGCGTCCGCACCATGGGCGGCTGCGCCGTATTGGCGGATCATGTGCCCGATTTCGATGCCACGGTGGTGCGGCGGTTTCGCGACGCGGGCGCGGTGCTGCTGGGCAAGCTTAACCTGACCGAAGGGGCCATGGCCGGCTACAACCCGGCCTTTGATGTGCCGGAAAATCCTTGGAAAGAGAGCCACTGGTCCGGCGCTTCGTCATCGGGCTCGGGTGCGGCGACGGCGGCCGGCCTGGCCTTCGCTACCCTGGGCAGCGATACGGGCGGTTCGATCCGCCATCCGGCTGCTGCCTGTGGCACTGTCGGGTTGAAACCGACCTGGGGCCGGGTTAGCCGCCATGGGGTGCTGGATCTGGCGCAATCCCTCGATCACGTGGGTCCCCTGACGCGCAGCAGCGCGGACGCCGGCATCGTCATGCAGGCAATTTCCGGGCTGGACCCCGACGATCCCACCACTTTGGTCGCCCCGGTGCCCGATATGCTGGCCGGCCTGGAAGCGGGCGTGAAGGGTCTGCGCATCGGCTGGGATGAACGCTATGCCAGCGAAGACATAGCGCCGGGTTTTGCCGCCGCCATCGCGGCGGCCGTTGAGGTCATGGCTGGATTGGGAGCCGAGATCGTTGAAGTTTCGATGCCGGCGCGATTGCGGGATTACCTAGCGGCATGGGGCGTCTTATGCACGGCCGAGGCCGCCGATGCCCATCGCGCGACCTATCCCGCCCGGGCCGCCGAATATGGCCCCTGGTTTCGCGAATGGCTGGCCCGGGGCAATGCGTTTTCCGCCGCCGATTACGCTCAGGCAAACAATTTGCGCGCCGCTTGTGTAGGCGCGATGCGTCAGACCATGCGGGACATCGACCTGCTCGCCTGCCCCTCCACGGCGCGTGCGGCTTATCCGGTCACGCCCGAGATCTCGTACGGACCTATTCCCGAGCGCGATCCCTGGCAAACCCGCTTTACCGTGCCCATGGATTATGCCGGTCTGCCGACTATTTCACTACCTTGCGGTCTGTCCGAACAAGGCCTGCCGCTATCACTGCAATTCGTTGGCCATCCCTTGGCCGAGCCTTTGCTGGTGCAGGCGGGCGCCGCCTATGAAAGCGCTACGGAGTGGCACCGGATGCATCCGCCCGGTTGGTAACGGCACGCTATTCGATCAGGGCCTGATAGGTCAGGACCCGCAGTTCCCGGCGCAGGGGATAGGTAGACGAGGGCATCAACTGGGTCAGGAAGATCACGCTCATGTCCTCTTCCGGATCGATCCAGAAGGCGGTGCTGGCCGCTCCGCCCCAGGCGTGTTCGCCAGGCGAGCCGATGACCTGCGCCTTGGCCGGGTCCAGCATGACGGAAAAGCCCAGGCCGAAACCAATGCCGTCATAGGATGTTTCCGAATGCACCGGCTGACCCATGGAGGTCAGATCGCCATTATCCGGCAGGTGGTTCTCGGTCATGTACTCCACGGTCTTGCGGCCCAGCAGACGCACGCCATCAAGCTCGCCTTTGCCCCGCAGCATCTGGGTAAAGCGGTGATAGTCGCCTGCCGTCGATGTCAGGCCGCCGCCGCCCGAAAACAGCGTCACGTTGCGGTAGACGCTGTCGTGGGGGCTATCGGCCAGCGCCAAGCCGTTACCATCCGTGTGCTCGTAGTTGGCGGCGAAACGGTCTTGCTTGTTCGGCGCGATGGCGAACGAAGTGTCCACCATGCCCAGGGGCCCCAGAATGTGCTGTTGAAAATATTGATCCAGCGGCTGGCCGGAAATCACCTCCGTGAGGCGGCCCAGCAGATCCGTACTGACGGAATAATTCCATTCAGTACCCGGATGGCAGAGCAGCGGTTGATCGGCCAGTTTGCGGGCGGTCTCCGCCAGGTCGCCCTGGCG
The DNA here is from genome assembly GCA_018701215.1 of Rhodospirillaceae bacterium. Classification (GTDB taxonomy): domain Bacteria; phylum Pseudomonadota; class Alphaproteobacteria. Next base: position 121,870 of record JABIWH010000032.1, on the reverse strand, counting down.
GTTGGCGAAATTGACGCCGTTGGCGCGATAGGCCGCTTCGACCGGCGTTTGTCCCCTGTTGCCATAGGTCAGGCCGGCGGTATGGGTCAGCAGATGGCGAAAGGTGATTTGTTGCCGGGCCGGCTGCATCACCGCGTCGGCACCCTCGCCCGAGACATAGACCTGCATCTCGGCAAATTCCGGCAGATAGCGCGCAATGGGGTCGTCGAGCTGAAACAGCCCTTGCTCGTACAGCATCATAATGCCGACGGAGGTTATGGGTTTGGTCATGGAGTAGAAGCGAAAAATCGTATCTTCCTCCACCGCCAAGCCGGCTTCACGGTCCCGCAGGCCCCGCGTCAGGCAATAGGCCACCTGGCCACGGCGGGCGACCAGTACCAGGGCGCCGGGCAGCTTGCCGGCATCAATATAGCCGTCGATCCAGGTCGCGATGCGGTCCAGGCGTTCGCCGGACAGGCCGACATCTTCAGGTTTGGCGGTAACGAGCATTTGCAGGTTCCTTCAATGGGGCCTTCTACAGGGTGCAGTAGCCGCCATCGACGGGGATGGTGACGCCGGTAATAAATCCGGCGGCATCGGAGGAGGCCAGGAACAAGGCGGTGCCGATCATCTCGTCGGGTTCGCCCCAGCGGCCCATCGGCGTGCGTTGCAGGATCGGGTCGGCGATTTCCGACATGTCCTGGATCGGTGCCGTCAGCTTGGTGGAAATCCAGCCCGGCGCGATGGCATTGACGCGGACGCCATCGGCGGCCCACCGGGCGCCCAGGCTCATGGTCATTTGCAGGATCGCCGATTTCGAGGCGCCATAGCCCGGCCCCCGCGGCGAGCCGAAATACGAGGTCATGGAGGCGATGTTGATGATTGAGCCGCCCGAGGCCTTCAGCACTGGTTGCAAACGGTGCGAGAGGCGATAGACCGAATTCAGGTTGATGTCGATGGTCGCCTCGAAATTCTCTGGCTCGAGGGCCGCATCGCCCCGAAACGTTGTGCCGGCATTGTTAACCAATACGTCCAGCTGTTTGCAACCATCCGCCAAGGCTTCCACCGCCGGCACGTCCAGCATGTTGACCTGATGATAGGTAAAGCTGGATAGATCATCCGGGTAATCGCCGATACCTTCCCTGGTGCCGGTGATGCTCACCTGGGCGCCGGCATCGCGAAAGCCTCGGGCGATTGACAGGCCAATACCGCTGGAGCCGCCCGTGACCAAAACCGATTTTCCGGAAAAATCAAAACTAGCACTCATGCCCGCCACTCCATTGCTGCTGTTGAGGCTTGGGAGCGCGGAATGCAGCTCCCAAAAAATGTTTGTTCACGCCTTCGATATCACCAGCGGAGACGATCATCAATTGCCCGCAACCGCGCTAGCCGCATTTGGAATAGCCACAGGAGACGCAGGTTTCGCAGCCTTCCTGGCGGATTAGGCCCGGTGTACCGCATTTCGGGCAGCCGCGCAGGCGGGGCGTGTCATCGCCGCCGGCATCACTGCCGCCACCTTGCGCTTGCCCTCCCGCCGGCAGGGCGATCAAGGCTTCCTCGGTATCCGGGCTGACATTGGGATTGGCGATGAAGCCAATGGCGATCATGTGCCGTTCGATTATTTCACCAATGGCGGCCAGCAAGGATGGAATATAGCGGCCCTCGACCCAATAGCCGCCGCGCGGGTCAAACACCGCCTTCAACTCGTCGACCACGAAAGAGACATCGCCGCCCCGGCGGAAGACGGCCGAGATCATCCGGGTCAGAGCCACGGTCCAGGCGAAATGATCGACATTCTTGGAGTTGATGAAGACTTCGAATGGGCGGCGGCGGCCATCCTGGATGATGTCGTTGACGGTAATATAGATGCTGTGATCGCTTTCCGGCCAGTTGATCTTGTAGGTCTGGCCAGGCAGGGCGCCGGGGCGGTCCAGGGGCTGGGTCATATAAACCACGCCGCCCGCGTCCAGTTCGTCCCGCGGTTTGGCCTCTGGCTGCACCAGGGGAAGTTCCGGTTCCACCGGCAGCACTGGCTTGGCCGTTTCGCCCGCCTCCAACACCGCGCCGGTAACCTCGTTTGGCCTATAAGTGGTGCAGCCCTTGCAGCCCTGATCATAGGCCTGCATGTAAACGTCCTTGAAGGCCTCGAACGAAATATCCTCGGGCAAATTGATGGTCTTCGAGATCGAGGCGTCGACATATTTCTGCACCGCCGCCTGCATGGCCACGTGATCGGACGGCGCCAGGGCAGTGGCGGTGACAAAGTAATCGGGCAGTTGCGCCGCCTCGCCAAACTGGGCCCGGAATTGGCGATAGGCATAATCGGAGACGGTTTCCTCCCGCCTGCCGCCGTCGGGCATGGTGACATGGCGGCGGTAGGTGAAGGCGAACACCGGCTCCAAGCCAGAAGAGATATTATCGGCGAAAATGGAAATGGTTCCGGTCGGTGCGATGGAGGTTAAAAGCGCGTTGCGGATGCCATGTTCGGCGATCGCCGCGCGCACCTCATCATCCAGTTCCATGACGCTATCGCCGGCCAGATAGGCCGCCGCCTCGAACAGGGGAAAGGCGCCTTTTTCACGGGCCAGTTCCACACTGGCCAAATAGGCCGCCCGGCGCAACTCGGCTAGCCAGGTTTCGGTCAACGCCACTGCCTGGGCCGAGCCGTAACGCAGCTTGCAAAAAATCAAAGCGTCCGCCAGCCCGGTAACGCCAAGACCAATGCGCCGCTTGGCCCGCGCCTCCGCCGCCTGCTCCGGCAGGGGGAACTTGGAGACGTCGATGGCATTATCCAGCATGCGGACCGCGACCCGCACCAGACGGCGCAAAGCATCCATGTCCAGTGCCGCATCAGAGCCAAAGGGGTCTTCTACCAGACGGGCCAGATTGACCGAGCCCAGCAAACAGGCGCCATAGGGAGGCAGCGGCTGTTCACCGCAAGGATTGGTTGAATATATTTGTTCACAATACGCTAAATTATTGCGCTTGTTGATGCGGTCGATGAAAATCACGCCGGGCTCGGCGTAGGCATAGGTGGCCCGCATGATGCAGTCCCATAATTCCCGTGCTTCGACGGTATCGTAGTTGCGTCCGCCGAAGGTTAGTTGCCAAGGACCGTTTTCCTTCACCGCGGCCATGAAATCATCAGTTACCAGGACTGATAAATTGAACATGCGCAGGCGGCCGGGATCTTGTTTAGCCGCAATAAAGGCCTTTATATCGGGATGATCACAGCGCAGGGTCGCCATCATGGCGCCCCGGCGGTGGCCCGCCGACATAATGGTGCGGCACATGGCGTCCCAGACATCCATGAACGTCAACGGCCCGGAAGCGTCCGCGCCCACGCCCTGGACCGGCGCACCGTTGGGCCGCAGGGTGGAGAAATCATAGCCGATGCCCCCGCCCTGTTGCATGGTCAGGGCGGCTTCGCGCAGATTTTCGAAGATTCCGGACATATCATCCGGTATCGTTCCCATAACGAAACAATTGAACAGGGTAACGTTGCGCACGGCACCGGCGCCCGCCAGGATGCGCCCCGCCGGTAGAAACTTGAAATCGTCCAGGGCCTCGAAAAATGGACCATTCCATTGCTCGGGTTGCTTTTCCGCCGCCGCCAGGGCGCCCGCGACCCTGGCCCAGCTATCCTCGATGGTGTCGTCCACCCACTGGCCGTCACCGCCCTTGAGGCGGTATTTCATGTCCCAGATTTGCTGGGATATTGGTGCGACGGTTGGCATTCGAACCTCTTGGCCAGGGCCTCGATCAGCAATAAGCGTTCTTGTTATGTACTATACAAAATATGACCCGTGAAAGGGAGTCCTTTATTTGATAGCGGCCTCTGCTTCAAGGGCTAAATTCGCGGTCTCTAACCGTTCCTGCAACAGTAAATCGAATTCCTTACGTGGCAGGCCCGACGGAATTGGTTCCAGAAACTGCAACACGATGGTGCCGGACTGGCGTAGCAACTGCCGCCGGGGCCAGAACAGTCCGGAATTCAGCGCCACGGGCACCACCGGGACATCCAACCCCCGATACAACGCCGAGACGCCGGGCTGATAGGGCATATCGGCGGTGCTGACACCGGGCGCCGTGCGCGTGCCCTGGGGGAAAATTACGATGGCGCGGCCGATCTCGGTGGCTGCTTTCGCATCCGCCAACATTGCCCGCAGGGCTTTTGCGCCCGCCTTGCGGTCAACGGCGATCATTCGGGTCTTGCGGCACATCCAGCCATAGATGGGAATGGACAGCAGTTCCTTTTTCATGACCATGGCCGGGTCATCCAGGATAACGTGCCAGATCAAGGTATCCCAGGCGGACTGGTGCTTGGAGGCGATAATGGCGCCGCCACGGGGGCGGTTTTGCAAACCCCGGATCTCCACCTTGATACCGGCGCTCCAACGCAGCAGCAGATTAACGCCCCTGGCCCAACGGCGCTGACCCCAGACCGTCACCTGATAGGGCAGCAGCAGGCCCGGCGCAAAAATCAGCACCATTGCCGTGGTCCAGGCGTAGAACAGAATATTGAATAGATTGGATCGAACCGACCGCATAATTTTTCCCTACCCCGCCGGACCGGTCAGGCGGACCCTGAGCAGAGAGATCAAATATTTGCTGTATTCCATGGCCAACAGTTTCATGGTGCCGGGGAACAGCCACCAGTCCGCCAGTTTAACATGCTTTGAAAACACCGGGTTGGCGTGCAAGGTGATCTTCGGCATGGCCTGTTGGAACAGCAATAGACTGCGCGGCATATGGTAGGAGGCGGTCACAAGATGCAGGCTTTGATACCCATTCCGCTCCATCCACAACGCCGCCTCGATCGCATTGCCCCAGGTATCACGCGCCTGATAACCCAAATCAACGCAACAGCTGAACAGGGTCTGGGCGCCGGTCTGATTGGTCTGCAGTTCCGCCGCCGAGACGCCGGTCTGCACGCCCGAGATCAACAATTTCGTGCCCTTGCCAGCGGCAAGCAGTTGCAGGCCTACCTGCAACCGCCCCCGTCCACCGGTCAGCACCACGATGGCGTCATTAACACCAGTCCGCGCCGCGGGTTGGGCTCCGGATGGTAGTTGCCGGGGCAGCTCCGCGGCGAACAAAAGAAACCCGCCCACCCACAGCAGCACCATGGCGGTCAAGCTCAACAGCACGCTTCGCAGCAACTGGCTCATGGCAGCCGCGACAATTCGTACAGCACGGTGCGACGCGCCGTCAGGGCCGTCAAACCCGCCGCCAGCAGCGGCAATGTGGCCAGGGCCAGCAGGGCGGTCGGCGAGAGTGCCAAATCACCAAACAACGGCCCCTCCAGATCCGCCGCCAGACGCGACAGGGCGAACAGGGCGGCGGCGGTAACCGCCAGCCCGATCAGGCCGCCTTTCAGGCCCATGGTCAAGGCCCGCCTTTGGAACAGCCGCGCGATATAGCTGTCCCGCGCACCCATGACATGGAGCAATTTGACCACTTCCAGATGCGCCGCGAAGGCGGCCCGGGTGCCAAAGATCACTACCGAACAGGTGGCGAAGCAGATCATCGCCAGACAGGCCGCCATCATCCATTGTAATGACTGGCTTAACCGGATCAGCTTGCCCAACCAGATCTGATGGTCATCAATGCGGATACCAGGGTCAATCTTGGCCAGGCGCTTGGCCAGCAACGCCAGGTCCGCCGGTCTGGCGTCCGATAATCGCACATCGATTAACTGCGGCAATGGCAAATCACCCAGCAAACCGCCAAGCAATCCGCCGACGCCGCTATTGCCCAACCAGGGTTGCAACAGCTTGGCGATCTCGGCTGCCGCCAAGGGGCGCACTTCGGTAATGCCGGCGGTGGCCTGCAGGGCGTCCAACACGGCGGCCAACACGGCGCCAGGGTGTGCCCGATCCGGTTCGGTCCGCGTCGGGTGGTTGGCTTTGTCATTCGCAACTGGGTTTTGCGGTGGAATTTCAACGGTGACGGTGTTGGCCAAATCGTTGTGCCAGGTGCCAGTCGCCTGGTGCAGGGCCAGGGCGGCGGCGCCGGCGAGGGCGGCAAAAAAAACCATAACCGCCACGACCCAGGGCAAAAAGCGCCCGGCGCCTTCCGAATCGGGTATCAAGTCTGGCATCGCCATCCCGGCTTAACCCGACTTACGCCGGACGGCGGGAGCTTCAGCCGCCTTGGCCTTGGCCTGACCGGCGCTGTTGGATGCGCCATTGGAGGCGGGGGCGATGCTGGGATGGAGAATACTATCGGTCAAAGTCAGCACCGGGTGGGAAAACCGTCGAACCAGGGCATCGTTGTGGGTAGCGACGACCACAGCGGTGCCGGAGCGATGCAATTCCTCGAATAATCGCACCAGGCGATAGGCAATACGGTCATCAACATTGCCCGTGGGTTCATCCGCCAGCAGCAGATTGGGTTTCGAGATTACGGCCCGGGCGATGGCCACCCGCTGCTGCTCGCCACCCGACAAGGTGTCAGGGCTATCTTCCAGGCGGGCCCCAAGACCGACCCAATCAAGCAGTTCGGAAACATTGTTGCGGGTGCGTTTCTCGTCCTCGCCGGCCAGGCGCAGGGGCAGGGCGACATTGTCGAAGACACTTAGGTTCTGCAACAAACGGAAATCCTGGAAGACCACGCCGATGCGCCGGCGCAAGGCGGGCAGATCGCGGCGGTGGGCGGTGGCCAAATCCTGGCCAAAAACTTCCATTCTGCCCCGAGACGGAAACAGCGCCAGATACATCAATTTCAACAGCGAGGATTTGCCGGCCCCCGAGGCACCAGTTAGAAACTGGAAGCTGCCGGGCGCGATATGCAGGTTGATATCGCGCAGCACCTCCGGCCCAACGCCATAACGGACACCAACATTTTCGAAGCGAACCATCCGATGCGCACCATCCGAAGCGTACTTTGGGAACGATGGAACATATTCAACATTCGTTGAATTGCCATGCCACCCGCGCCCCCTTGCCCGATCACCCACAGGGTACCATTAATAGGTGGTCGGGCAAGGGGGCGCGGGTGGCATGGCAGCATTGAAAATGCCCCAGTCCCTTATTTAGGGTCTGGGACAAGATGCCACGTGCCTGGGCCAGGGTCCAGCGCCGCAAGTCATACCTGTTGCAGCCTCAAGCCGTGCCGGCGAAAAGAAACGGAACGGATCGCACCCGGTGCATTGCGCCGCCCGGCGATCACGGCTAACTTTTGCCCAGTGTGCGGTATGAATTTGCTTCGCCGGTTTTGAGTTCCTATATCAATTTTACTTCGTTCATCGGTAGATTGCATGATCCTTTCCTGCCCAGCGTGTCAAACGCGCTTCAATGTCCCTGACGATGCCCTCGGCGAGGCGGGCCGCAAGGTGCGTTGTGCCAAGTGCAGCGAAAGCTGGCATCAAATGCCGGTGGTGGAGGAAGAGGTCCCGGCTGCTGTGGAAGCCGCGCCGTCCGCCGTTGAACCGCCTGGGGACGCAGATGGCGGTGATTCGGGTGAAGATGCGCCAGAAGATGCCCGCGACGATGCCGATGACGATGCCAATGAAGACCTAGGCGCCGGCGAGGCAAGTGACGGCACCGACGCCGCCGATATCACGGAAGCTGCCAACGCGGCGGCTGAAAAAGCGGCACCTGACGAAAATTCCACCGAGAAGAGAACGCGCCGGTCCCGCGCCAGAGCCGTCCTGCTGGCGCAGGAGGGGATGGGTAAACGCGGCCTGGCCGGTTGGCTGATTTTGTTTCTGGTTCTGGCCGGTGTGGGCAGCGGCGGGGTTTTCCTACAGCAAAATATCGTGGCGCTCTGGCCCCCCGCCGAACAGCTCTACCACATGCTCGGCTTGGGCCCTGGACCTGAAAAATTCAGCTTGGAAATCCAGAACGTCAAGTGGGAACGCAAGCGGGAAAAGGGCAAGCCGATCCTGGTTGTGTTGGGTGAGATCGTTAACAAATCGGACAAACCAAAGTCGGTGCCGCGCCTGCGCGTGATTATCCGCGACGAAAAGGACCGGCGCCTGTTCCGCTGGACCGTAACCACCGCCAAGAGCCAGCTGGAACCCGGTCAAGTCACCACATTCTCCACTCGTCTGGCAGATCCCCCGGACGGTGCCCGCAGCCTGGCCGTTACTTTTTTGATGCAGCCGTGAGCCATTCGGAGATCCCCTCCTTGGACGACAAGAGGCGACAACATATAGAACCGGCCTCGAAGCGGCCGCACGAACGGCCATTGGGCGCGGTGGAAATGATGTACTCCGCGGCCGAAATCGGCGCCCGCGTTGGCGCCCTGGCGGCTGATATCGCCGATGCCATGGGCCCGGATATTATGGTTGTGGCGGTATTGAAGGGCGGTTTTGTCTTCACCGCGGATTTGTTGCGCGCCTTGCATCACCATGGCGTGCATCCGCGGATCGATTTCATGACGCTGTCCAGTTATGGAACCGGCACCGAGAGCAGCGGCGAGGTGGTTATTACCCGGGATATTACCGATGATGTCCGTGGCGCGAAAATCTTGCTGATTGACGATATCCTGGAATCGGGCCGCACCCTGGCTTTCGCCCGCGCGTTGTTGCAAGAACGCGGCGCCGAGATGGTACGCCTGTGCGTCCTGCTGGATAAACCCGAAAAGCGCAAAACTGACCTCAATGCCGATTATGTCGGGTTCTCTATTGGCGATGCATTCGTGGTTGGTTATGGTCTCGATTACGCTCACTATTATCGTGAATTGCCCTTTATTGGGACAATCTCGACCGATTGAGAGAACACAGCTGAGAGAATACAGTGGCAAGAATCCTGGTAGCAGAGGACGAAGATTCCGTTCGCAACCTTGTGGCGCGGGTTTTGAAACTGCACGACCACGAGGTCAAGGCCGTGGTCGACGGCTCCGCCGCGTTGGAGGCGCTAAGCCAGGATGACTATGATCTATTGTTGACCGATATCGTGATGCCCTACGTTGACGGCATTGCCTTGGCGTTGAAGGCCTCCGCCGAATATCCCAGTATGCGGATCCTGATGATGACCGGTTATTCGGATCAAAAACGCCGGGCCCATAACCTGGATGTTTTGATCCACGATGTGCTTTTGAAGCCATTTTCCATCGACGAACTGGCCAAGGCCGTGGAACAGACCCTTAACGCGGAATAGCGCGGCTGCATCACGGCTAGAAATCAAATTTGCAATATCACTGTCAACAATAAGCAATTCAGGCATGCGCTAAATTTAGGAGAAAACCTGTCATGAGTATCCGCATCTGGCATCAGAGCTTTACCGTGTTGTCCGATCTTGGCCCGTATGATGATGCTCTAAAGGCGCACTTTGCCAAAGTCGCGCGTCCGGACACCATCATTGATCAGCACGGTATGCGGCCCGGAACGTACCGCACCAACTATCCGGGCGATGACATCAAGTTCAGTTCGCTGCAATATCTCCATGGCCTTCAATTTCTGACCGCGGCGGTGGCCGCCGAACGCTCGGGTGCCGATGCCTATGCCATCAGCACGCTTCCCGATCCGGCCCTGCGCGAGGCGCGAGGCTTGGTGGATATTCCGGTGGTCGGATATGGCGAATCCGCGATGCTGCTCGCCTGCACCCTGGGCCAAACCTTTGGCGTACTGGTATTCATCCCGGCATTGGCCGAGCAGATCGCGGACAATGCGGTGCGCTACGGCCTACGGGAGCGATTTGCCGGGGCCTCCCATGCCGGTTTCGGCTTCACCGACGTGCTTGCCGCTTTCGACGATCCCGAGCCGCTTATAGAACGTTTTCATGTCGCCGCCCGCCGCTTGATCGAACAGGGGGCCGAAGTGATCATTCCCGGCGAGGCGCCCCTCAACGTCATGCTGGCTAGACACGGCGTTTCGGAGGTGGATGGCGTTCCCGTGCTGGACTCGCTGGCGGCCTGGGTCAAACAAGCCGAAACGCTGGTTGACATGCGGCGGCTAAGCGGCTTGCGGCCTTGCCGGAAAAGCTATTTCACCGGCCTACCCGACCCTGACCGCGTGGATGAAATCCTGGCATTTTATGGCCAGGAAATACCGCGGGATTGAAGGTTTCGCCATGGCCCGACCGTCCGCCAATGATCCAACAACAGACGCCCTTTCAAAGAGAAACCCGTTGCAGCGCCAAGATTTTGGCGCTTATATTTATTGCGAGATTGTAAATGGTAAATAGTAACGGATGGCGTAGGCATGGCTGATGTAGTGGTGATCGGGGCCGGAAACGCGGCGCTATGCGCGGCCCTTTCGGCGGCGGAACAGGGGGCGTCGGTCACGGTTCTGGAACGGGCCCCGAAGGAGCAGCGCGGCGGCAACAGCGCCTTCAGCGGCGGCGCCTTCCGTGTCACCTACGATGGGGTGGAGGATCTCAAGCGTCTGATCCCCGATTTATCGGAAACGGAAATCGCCAATACGGACTTCGGCACCTATACCGAAGAAACCTATTTCAATGACCTGGCCCGCCTGTCCGAATATCACATGGACCCGGATCTGGCTGAAATTCTGACAACGCAGAGCCTTGAGGTCGCCGAATGGATGAGCAACCGAGGCGTTCGTTTCGTGCCCATCTATGGCCGGCAGGCCTACAAGGTGGATGGCCGCTTTAAGTTTTGGGGCGGCTTGACCATTGAGGCTTCGGGCGGTGGACGTGGTTTGATGGACAGCCTGTTTGCCGCCGTTGAAAAGGCCGGCGTCAACGTCCTGTATGGCGCACGCGCGACAGGGCTGCGCCAGGACGGATCAACGGTCACCGGTATCGAGGCAATTCAGGACGGCAAATCGTTAACCTTGGAAGCTGGCGCGGTAATCCTGGCAAGTGGCGGGTTTCATGCCAACGCAGAATGGCGGGCCCGCTATCTGGGCAAGGACTGGGATTTGACCAAGGTTCGCGGCTCCCGCTTTAACACCGGCGATGGCATCGCCATGGCTCTGGAGGCCGGCGCCATGCCCTACGGCCACTGGTCCGGCTGTCATTCGGTGGCTTACGAAGTCAACGCACCGGAATTTGGCGAACTGGACCTGCTGTCGCAGCAGAAGAACAGTTTTCCCCTTGGCATCATCGTCAACAAGCGGGGAAAGCGGTTTTACGATGAAGGCGCCGATTTTCGGAACTATAACTACTCCAGCCTTGGCGCCGCGATCCTCGCCCAGCCGGAAGCGGTCGCCTGGCAGATTTTTGACCAAAAAGTCGTGCCCAATCTGAGCGAAGAGTACCGCATCAAACAGGTGACCAAGGTTGAGGCTGATACCCTTGCAGAGTTGGCTGAAAAGCTGGCCGGCGATAATCCGGCGGAATTCCTGGCCGAGCTGGAAAGATATAATGCCGGTGTCAGCTCCAACGTACCTTTCAACCCCAACGTCAAGGACGGGCGCCGCACGGAAGGCTTGGAGCCACCCAAATCCAATTGGGCCAATCGCCTCGACACACCGCCCTATGTGGCCTTTGGCGTGACCTGCGGCATCACCTTCACCTATGGCGGTGTGCGCATCAACGGGGATGGCCGGGTCATGACGCCCGAGGGCAACGCGCTCCCCGGCCTGTACGCGACGGGGGAGTTGGCGGGCGGTCTCTATTATAAAAATTACCCCGGCGGGGCGGGCCTGATGTCCGGTTCGGTTTTTGGCCGCCGCTCAGGCCGGCACGCGGCAGCCTATTGCTCCTGATCAATATAGTCCGCTCAGCGCAAGGAGATCACCTCGCGGGCGGCAAGTGAGGAAACAAGCCTATGACAAATTCCGATACCAGCAGCTTTGATCTCATTGTCGTGGGCAGCGGCATTGCCGGGCTTTCCGCCGCCGTCACTGGCGCCGAGCTTGGCCTGAAAGTCGCCCTGGTAGAGCGCGCGCCGGAAGGCGAGCATGGCGGCAATACCCGCTACACCGAAGCCTACTTGCGCATGAAAAGCATGGATGAAGTGGCCGACGACTTCGAAAGCCATTTTGCCGCCAATGCCGGCGGCTATCCCGATCCAGGCATTCTTCAGGAAGCTGCCCTGGACTATAGTAGCTGGTCATCGCTGATGCGCTCCATGTGCCTCGCCGATCCGGAAGTTATCGACGCCTTCGCCACCGCCGCCGGGCCGACCCTGCGCTGGTTGGAAACCGCCGGGGTAAAGTTCGATTTCCTGCCCACCGCATTTCTCACCACCACCACCACCCGCCTGCTGCCCGTGGGCGGCGGGCTGGCGTTGGTCGAGGCATTGACGCCGGCGGCCAAGACCGCCGGGGTCACCTTCATGTTTTGCTGCACCGCAAAATCGCTTGTCACGAATGGCGATGGCACCGTAACCGGCCTTAACGTTAAACACGCCGGTGGGCGCCAGGAAGCTCTGAACTGCCGCGCCCTGGTCCTGGCGAGCGGTGGTTTTCAGGGTAATGCCGAGATGCAAACCAAATATCTGGGCCCGAAATCCATCAACCTGCGCCCCGTCGCCCGTGGTGGCCACTACAACAAGGGTGAAGGCATCGCCATGGCGCTGGATATCGGGGCGGCGCCCAATGGCGATTTCGGCAGCTATCACGCCGAACCCATCGACCCGCGCTCCGGCGTGCCGGAACCGGCGGTTTTTACCTTTCCCTACGGCATTCTGGTCAACAAGGAAGGGCACCGATTTACCGACGAAGCGCCTGGCACGGTCGATGCCATCTATGAGTCCGTGACCCGGCGCATCTATGATCAGCGCGACGGCATCGCCTATCTGATCCTGGACGCCAAGATCAATGATGTACCCAACTGGGAGCGGAGCCTGCGCTCAGACCAGAAGCCGATTTCGGCGGACAGCATTGCGGATTTGGCGGCGCAGATCGAGGTGGATGGCGACGTCCTGGCGCGGACCATCAGTGACTACAACCAGGCCTGCGGCACCGGCGAGTTCCGCGCCCTGGAAGTGGACGGCCTGGCCACCGAGGGTCTGGTGCCGCGCAAATCCAATTGGGCCCGTCCCATAGATACGCCGGGCTATCTATGCGTACCGATAATTTCGTCGAATGTCTTTACCTTCGGCGGCCTGAAAGCGAATGGGCATGGACAGGTGCTGGACACCGACGGCGATCCTATTCAAGGCCTCTATGCCGCCGGCGAAACCATGGGGCTCTATTTCCGCGTCTATACAGGCTCGACCTCGGTCCTGCGCGGCGCGGTGTTCGGCAGGCTGGCCGCGCAGCACGCGGCGGCAAACTCCGGCTGATACTACTTGATTGCGTAATCTCGCAAGATTTCCGGCTTGAAGTCTAGGCCGTGCCCGGGCCGGTTCGGTGGTCGCAGCATGTTGCCTTCGGGCAGTACCGGTTCGACCCAGACATCGTCGAGAAAATTGACGTATTCCAGCACATCAGGGTTGGGAATCGCAGCCATCACCTGCACCATCAATTCGTGGAACAGATGTGGGGCGATACGTATCCCCTTGGCATGGGCCAGGGTGGCAATCCGGCGCAATTGGGTCAGGCCGCCGCGCATCATATCGGGCTGCAGGATAGGAATTTTCGGATTGTCGAAAAACGGCGCCAGATCATAGTGAGTAAAATGGCTTTCGCCCCCCACCACGCGGGTTTTAAGCGCATCGGCGATACGGAAATAGCCGGCGAAATCCTCCGCCACCACTGGTTCTTCCAGCCAGTGGATGTTGTAGTCATCCAGCCGGCGGCCGACTTCAATCGCCTCGTCCGCCGTCCAGCCCATGTTGACATCGACCATGATCGCCACGCCATCACCCAGGGCCTGCCGCATGGCGGCCACGTTGGCGACGTCGGTGTCGTGGTCGTACATATGGCCGGTCTGCATCTTGATGGCGTCGAAGCCTTTGGCAACATAGGCCTGAGCCTTTTCGATCATGCCGTCCCGGCCCAATCCGCGCCAACAGCCCGAGCCGTAAGAGGCAATGACGCCGTCATCCTGGGCCCCGCCCCACAGCTGGTACAGCGGCAAACCAGCCTGCTTGCCCAGGGCATCCCACAGGGCAATGTCGATGGCTGATTGGGCAAAAACGCTGACCCCCATGCGGCCAACCCAATAAGTCGACTGCCAGATATCCTGCCAGATCGCTTCCACCGCCGCGATGCTGCGTCCCAACACCATTGGCGCAATCAATTCATCGATACAGGCCTGAATGGTCCGCAGCCCGCCTGACAGCACCATCAGATAACCCATGCCCGTGATGCCCGAGGCGGTCTCGATCTCCACCACTAGGATCTCCCGCGGCCGGTTGTAATCGGCACTCCAGCGGGGTGGGTCGGTAAAGGGAATGGAAAGCGCGGTGGTGCGGATGTCCTTGACGATCATCTTGCTAGATTTCCTTTTCTGCGACGGCTTCTGCGACGGCTGTGGGTAAGTATCCGTCCAGGCCCTGTGAGTTGCCTTAGTAGCGGGGAGCAATACTCTATGTTATTGCTCCAGCGGTGCTTCGCAAAGCTCTGATTATGCCTATTAATTGTGGATGAATTATCTTGGCGAAGTTTTGTAAGCTATTGAATTAACAGATAATTTCCTCTAATCTTCGCGTTTGGGCAAGATCGAAAAACTTCACCAGGGGCGCCAAAGGATGAGTATAGCAGCCATGGATCAGGGCGGTCAGGCGACAACACCTGGAACCTCGGGCATGGGCATTCTCCCCTGCCAGGCGATCTCCGCGTTATGGCGGGATGGCGAGATTACCGCGGCGCAGGCATTGCAGGATGGGCAAATCCAACCTTCCAGCCTGGATTTGCGTCTGGGCGAGGTGGCCTATCGGGTCCGCGCCTCGTTCCTGCCCGGCCCGGGCAGCGACATGGCTTCGAAGATAGAACGCTTCACCATGCATGCCGTCGACCTGACCCAGGGCGCGGTGTTGGAGCGGGGCTGCGTCTATATCGTACCGCTGCTGGAGCGCCTGGCCTTGTCCGAGCGCCTGTCAGCCATCGCCAACCCGAAAAGCTCCACCGGGCGTCTGGATGTCTTCACCCGTCTGATCACGGACGGGGCCAGCGAATTCGACCGGGTCGAGGCGGGTTATCACGGCCAGCTGTATGCCGAAATTGCGCCGCGCACCTTCTCGATCCTGGCGCGTACGGGGGGACGGTTGAACCAGCTGCGCCTGCGCCGTGGCGCACAGCACCTGTCGGATGCCGAATTAAGCCGCCTGCATCAACGTTCGCCCCTGGTTTATTGCGGTGGCGAAGAAGGGGGAACGGAAAATATCGCCGGCGGCATTGCCTTGACCGTTGATCTGCAAGGCACGGGTAGCGATGGTCTGATCGGCTATAAGGCCCGCCCGCATGCGCCCTTGATCGATATTGACAAAATCGGCCATTACGATCCGGCAGATTTCTGGGAGCCGATATATGCAGGTACCGGTACGGCGTCGGGCCTGATCTTGAATCCTGACGATTTCTATATCCTGGTCAGCCGGGAAGCGGTTTCCGTACCGCCCGAATACGCCGCCGAAATGGTCGCCTACGATACCCTGGTTGGCGAGTTTCGCGTCCATTACGCCGGCTTTTTTGATCCTGGTTTCGGCTGGGCCGAAGCGGGTGGCGCGGGCAGCCGCGCGGTGCTCGAAGTGCGTAGCCACGACGTCCCGTTTCTGTTGGAACATGGCCAGACCGTGGGCCGCCTGGTCTATGAACGCCACACCTCGACGCCCGACCAGATCTATGGCCAGGGGATCGGCTCCAACTACCAGAAACAAACCCTTGCGCTGGCCAAGCAATTCCGCCGAGCCTAGAGCGTCTATGTCGGATTTCTTGAATTATTCCAAATTATTTTGATTTGGACTCGACGTTGAAAATCAAATCCGCAATAACGGACCAGAGATATTCTATATAACCGGTAAGATAGCCGCTATGAATATAGTAAACGAAAATTCAGGGTTTCGAATTCTGGTCATTGATGATGACGAATTGGTTAGGAAAACCATTGTCATGACCCTGCAGTCCGTCCAATACGAAGTTGCCGAGGCGAGTGATGGCATTCTTGGCGTGAAAACAGCGGCCCAGGCTCCATTTGATCTGGTGATTACGGATATTTTGATGCCGAACAAGGAAGGCATCGAAACCATCCGGGAATTGCGCCAGCAAAATAGCGATCTGAAAATAATTGCTATTTCCGGCGGCGACCGCACGGGTGGCAGCTACCTCGATATGGCGAAAAAATTTGGTGCCGACAAGACGCTCAGCAAACCGTTCCGGCCGCAAGATTTGCTCAACGACGTCCGGGAGGTCTTGGCCCAATAGCAAGGCCTGTATCCGTTCCGCTATCTCGGCCCGGTTTGATCCAGATGCGCCGCGGAAAGGTCAACGCCGTCGAGCCGCGCGGCCGTCAAGTCGGCACCTCGGAACGAGGCGCCGTCAACTTCAGCGCCCGATAGATCCGCATCACGCAGGACGGCGCCCTCGAAACTGGCACCTTTCAAATCAGCACCTCTAAGATTGGCCCCAGTCAAATTTGCCTCACGGAAACGGGCGTGGGTCAGCGCGCTGTTCCAAGCTCGGTCCGGAGCTTGTGTGCTTTCCAGTGGCCCTAGATTTGCGCCAGCCAAATTTGCGCCGTTCAAGGTGGCCCGCTCCATTCGCACGCCACGCATGTCTGCCCCTTGTAAATTCGCCGCCCGCATATCGGCCCTGGAGAGATCAGCCATGCTGAGAACACTGGCCGACAAATCCGCGCCGTTCAGGATGGCGCCGATCAGAACAGCGGCGGCGAGATTGTATTCGGCAAAGTTCCGGCCGCTCAAATCAACATTGGAAAGATCAGCCCTGACACCGCCTTCGCTCTTGGCCCAGGCCCCATGGGCTGCCAAAATTTCTTCCAGACGCGCGCCGCCAATGGTGTCGGGATGCGGCAGTTTGGCGGATTGCAGTTCAGGCGTCTGCAAGATCATAGGGTCGATGATGGCGCCATCCAATTCGGCGCCGCTGAAATCCGCCTTGTCGATGATGATACCGCTCAGATTCGCGCCGCTCATATTAGCACCGATCAATTTGCAACCCGACAGATCGGCACCCTCCATCTGCGCGCCGACGAACAGGCAGTTGCGCAGGTCGGCGCCATTCATGTTGGCGTCGCGCAGTACGGCGTCGGAGAAATCCGTTTGCGCGACAAAACTGCTCGATAATCTGGCGCCGGTAAAATCGGCGCGGGCAGCAAGTGCGCCCGACATTTCCGCGTGCTGGCTGGTATATAAAGGCCCGGCGTCGGGCTCCCAGGTCAACTTCCCTTCCCGCATGTCGGCGTTGACCAGAACGGCATCGCTCAGGTCGGCGCCGCGCATACAGGCGCCCCGCAGATCGCTACGCGTCAAATTCGCCCGGCGCAGGTTTGCGACCCGAAGATCGGCGCCGAACAATATGGCGGCCGTGAAATTTGACCCCGCCATGCTGGCGTGCTGCAACACCGCACCGGTCATTTCCGCCAAGGACAAATTGATATCCGACAAGTCCTCCTTGGTCAGATCATGGAACGACAAGTCAGCACGGCGGCCGTTTTCGCCACCATCCAGCATACTCTGATGATCACCCAATATGGCCATCAGTTCAATTCGGCCGATTTTCTTCAGGTCCACCATGGCCACCCTCGCCATGCTTCAATCATGACTCAATCACTTAATTTAACAAGGCAATAACAGATTTCGCACGAAACAATTAACTTAGCGTGGTTTAGTTAACGTATTGTTGCCATCGCTGGCACCTATGCCTCGTCTAATCTATTGCCGATACCGACCGGTTCGTTCAGTCTAGGGCAAATTTTTCAGATGGGGAGCAACAGGGCTATGCAGGAATTCGAAACAGAGATTAAGACGGCTGATGGCAATATGGATGTCTTCGTCTGCCATCCGGAACAGGACGGGCCGCACCGGGCGGTTATTGTGTATATGGACGCCCCGGGCATGCGTGAGGAATTGCGTGATATGGCGCGTCGTATCGCCACCGTTGGCTATACGGTGGTGCTGCCGAATATGTACTACCGCACCGGGCGCGAAGGGCATTACGGCTATGATCTGTCGCGCATCCGGGAGGACGATGACGAACGCGCCAAGATGTTCGAGGTCATGAGCACCTTGACCAACGCCAAGGTTGTCGATGATACCAAGGGCCTGTTGGCCTTTATCGATCAGTGCGATGCCGCCGCCGCCGGCATAGTGGGCTGTGTCGGCTATTGTATGAGCGGGCAGTTCGTGATGTCGGTGGGCGCGGCTTATCCTGATCGGTTTGACGCCATTGCCTCTTATCATGGCGTCAAGATCATCACGGATCAGGCCGATTCACCCCATCTGACCGCCAATAAGATCAAGGGTGAGGTTTACCTGGGCTTTGCTTCCGATGACCCACATGTGCCGGAGGAAGAGCTGGCCGCCATGCCTGGCGCCATGCAGGCCGCCGGGATCAAGCATACGATCGAGATTTACCCCGAAACCGAACATGGCTTTGTCTTCCCCGAGCGTCCGGTCTACAAGAAACCGGCATCGGAGCGTCATTGGGAAACCATGCTGGCGCTATTTGACCGCCGTCTGCGCGCCTGAAGCCATCTTTTTGCGTCTACCTGTATTTTGGAGTACTTGCCGTGAGCCCGCCTGAGTCCAGCAGCCAGAAAAAAATTCTATACGCGGTGCTAACGGCCTTCGTGGCGCTGTTCTTCGTGGCGGCGGCGGGTGAGTTCGTGTTGCGGCAACAACGGGTGGCGATCGAGGATAGCGAAAAGCTGGAAAAAGGACTGTTTGCCTATGACTCCCGGCTGGGTTGGCGGTTGCAGGGGAATTGGGGCGGTAAACATCGCCACCATGACTTCGCCGTTGCCTACCAGACCGGGCCGGATGGTTTTCGTGGCCGCTTTCGCCCGGCTTCTGATCGCACGGGCCCTGAACATATCGCGTTTTTCGGTGACAGCTTCACCTTTGGCTTTGGCGCCGGGCCGGGGCAGACATTTGTCGCGCTGCTGGATGAAGCGGACGTTTACCGCGCCTATCTGAATTTCGGCGTTCCGGGCTTCGCCTCCGATCAAGCGGTCCTGCTGATCGAGGAGATCATGCCGGCGCACCGGCCGGGCACGGTGCTGATGGTCGTCCATCTGGGCGATGATCTGGCTGATAACATGCACCCCTATCCCCTGCGGCTGGACAATGGCAAGCCGATGTTCGCGCTGTCGGCGAACGACCTGATATTGCGGAATGTGCCGGTGTCGCGGGAGCGCAAGCCGGCCTCCGAACAGGGCATGGATCTGGAAAAGAGCATCTTGGCCGGTTCCGGCGTGCGCCCCAGCTTTTGGAAAGGTTTGCTGGGCGGTTCGGAAACCACGCGGCGTCTTGGTTTGGAGGCATCGGCCAGGGTCGATTTGAGCGATCATTTGCAACGTAGTCAGGTCCGGCCCCTGGCTTTGTTTCAGGCCTTGGCGCTGCGTGGCAAAGCCGCCGCCGCCGCGCAGGGAGCCGGTTTCGGCTTGGTGTTGCTACCCGGCCGCGGTTTCGTACAAGACCCCGACGGCATCGCGGCCCAGTATCAGGACTACCTGCGCCGCGCCATCGTCGCCTGGGGCGTAGAAATGGCGGTGCCGGTGGCGGATGCGGCAAAGCAATTGCGCCGCCGCTACCGAGACGGTATCGCCGGTGATTACTATCAGAACGAAGGGCATCTGACCGCGCAAGGTCATCGGGCGGTAGCGGATTTTCTGCGGCCGTGGATCGACCTTCGGTTCGGACGAGGCGGTTAGAGCCTGTCGCGGCTAATCAGATTCATTTGATGGCGGAGCCAAGCCATTGGGGTAGGCGCGTGGCGCAGCGCGATGTGGGACATCGGGCAAGCCGCGCAACGCCGCCCAATGGCTTGGCTCCGCCACCGCAGGCCGGTCCTCCAGGCCTCGTGGCGGTGTCGTAGTTCTTGCCCGATATCCCCCATCGCGCGGCAAACCGCTCCTACCCACGAGGCCTGGAGGACCGGTCAAATGGTTCCGATTAGCCGCGATAGGCTCTAGGCGGGAAAATAATCTAGCGGGTGAGGGGCCGGCGCACTGTTTCTTCGTTGAAGGCGCCGGTGGACGGCAGGAATTTGACCATGCGGGAGCCGGTCTCGCCAAAACGGTTCTTGCGCAGATTTAGCGAAATAGAGCGGCTTTTGCTGATCAATTCATCAGGGTGGGTATAGCTACCCTGACTGGACGGCCGTTCAACATTGACCAGGAACGAGATGCTATCGGCGGAATATTCCAAATCCGTGGTGCCTTCCAAGCTGGTCAATATCGCTTCGCCTTGATGGATGCGATTTTGCGATGACACGGCCAGAACGGGGCTGTCCAGGGATAACGCCAGGCGCCGCATGGCGGTCATCAGCTTGGCTATTTCGTGACGGAATTCAGTGAATTGCCGGCTACCGGCGGCCCAGATTTGTAAGTAATCGACGATCACCAGGACCCGGTCGCGCTCGCTGGCGGCAATTAACTGGCGGGCTATTTCCTCGACTTTTTCATCAGGCAATTCCGGATCCGCCTCGACCACAGTGATGCGGGAAAAGATCTCCGCCTGACTTTCCATGGCGGCGTCCAGCACGGCGTCTTCCAGCGCCCCGTCCATCATCTTGCGGCAATCCAGATCGGCCTGCTGGCATAACAGCCGCATGACCAGGAATTCGGAATGCACATCGAAACTCAAATACAATACCGGAAATCCGGCCCGCGCCGCCACGGCGGCATTGGACAGCGTGAAGGCGGTCTTGCCGCTGCCGGGTTCCCCCGCCAGCAAATGCAGTCCGGCGCGCCAGCCGCCCATGTTCTCGTTCAGAAAATGAAAGGCCGAGGGAACCACCTCCGCCGCGGCGTCGGCGCCGTATTCGCGCCTCAAATCCGGCAAGTAGTCGCTGGCCGTCGCCAGCCTTGCCTGCGGTTCCGCCAATTTCCTTAGGGCCGAATTCTTGCGCCCGTCCGAGGCCGTCGCCGGAGCCTTGTCCGCTGCCGGATTTACCGCGGCATCCGATTCCGTCAAGCCCTGCCCGGTGGCCTCTGGCTGTGGTTTTACAGGTTCGTTCATGAACGAAGCCCCTAGACCGCCGTGCCGCCGACGGTCAGGCCGTTGAGCAGCAGCGTCGGCTGGCCAACGCCAACCGGCACACCTTGGCCGCTTTTGCCGCAGGTGCCGACACCGGTATCCAGCGCCAGATCGTTGCCGATGCCGCCGACCTTGGTCAGCACGTCCGGGCCATTGCCGATCAGGGTCGCGCCTTTCACCGGCGCGCCGATCTTGCCGCCCTGCACCTGATAGGCTTCGGTGCAGCTGAAAACGAACTTGCCGGAGGTGATATCCACTTGGCCGCCGCCGAAATTGACCGCGTAGATGCCGTTCTTAACACTGGCAAGAATTTCCGCCGGATCCTGATTGCCCGCACGCATGAAGGTATTGGTCATGCGCGGCATGGGCATATGCGCGAATGATTGCCGCCGGCCATTGCCGGTCGTCGCCATGCCCATCAGCCTGGCATTCAGACGATCCTGCATATAGCCCTTCAGAATGCCGTCCTCGATCAAGGTTGTACATTCCGTCGGCGTGCCTTCGTCATCAATGGATAGCGAGCCGCGCCGGCCATCAATACTACCGTCATCAACCACCGTGACGCCGGGACTGGCCACCCGCTCGCCCAGCAGGCCGGCGAAGGCCGAGGTCTGTTTCCGGTTGAAGTCCCCCTCCAGACCATGGCCGATAGCTTCGTGCAGCAGAATGCCGGGCCAGCCGGGGCCCAATACCACCTGCATCTCGCCTGCCGGCGCGGGCACCGAAGATAGGTTGACCTCCGCCTGGCGCATGGCTTCATCGACCTGGGCCTGCCAGTTCGCCGATTCGATATAACGGGAAAAGCCGATGCGGTCACCGACCCCATGGCTGCCGCTTTCCTGGCGATCCCCTTCGCCCAGCACGACGGCGACATTCAGGCGTACCAAGGGGCGGATATCGCGGATTCGACGGCCGTCGGCGCGCATGATCTCTACCGCCTGCCATTGCCCGTGCAGGGATACGGTAACCTGGCGCACCCTGGCATCACGACCGCGGGCATAGCTGTCGACTTCGCCCAAAAGCTGGACCTTGTCGGCGAAAGAGACCTCGCCCAGGGGATTGTCATCGGGATAAAGGTTTTGGTTGGTGGCCAGGGGCGCCTCGCTCATGGTGCCGCCATGTCCGGCGCGGACCGCTTGTACCGCCCCGCTGGCCCTGGCGATCGCCGCCTCGTTCAACTCGGATGCATGGGCATAACCGGTCTGCTCACCCGCCACCGCGCGCAGGCCAAAGCCTTGATTGGTATCAAAGTTGGCCGACTTAATCCGGCCGTCATCCAGCACCAGGCTTTCGCTCTGGCTGTATTCCATGAATAATTCGCCATCGTCGCAACCTTGCAGCGCACCGCCGACGATGTTCTGTATCCGACCTTCGTCCAGGCCCGCCCGCTCAAACAACAGCGCGGCATCGGGGCCGTCGCCAGCCCCGCTACCTACAATTTTACCCGAAATATCGGGGATTTCACCGCCGCTTTTCGATTCGCTCATAATTCCATTTGCTCCCACCACGGCGCTAGCTAAGCGCCAGCCTACCATTAGTTACCACCAATGGTTAACGCACCGTTATAAAACAATAATTATGAAGCGATTATGACAGACAAAAGCCTGTGCGACAAAACGTCGCATTCGGTGCGGGCGAATGGCTGTAATGCGGCTTTCTTATGGCCGCAAATGGCCACATAGATGCCATTTTCCCACTTTCAAGCCCCTATGATGCTTGGCGGTTTCTAGCAAGCTGCCGGGCCTTTGCCTTGACCAAGGTCAAGCAACAGGCTTGTTCCCTGATAATCCGTTGGGTTACATAGGGGTAACAGAGTAATGGGGAATCTTCCCGGCGTGAAAATTTTAGATGAAATCGAGGCTTTGAAATGACGGCTTGGCGAATTTTAGCCGCGCCGATGGCGCTGTTCGGCACTTTGGTGGCAAGCGTATCGGCACAGGCGGACCACGGCATGGCGCATCCCTGGCAACTGGGGCTGCAACCGCCTGTAACACCGGTAGCGGTGCAGCTGAATGATTTTCATAATATGCTGCTGGTCATCATCACCGTCATCGCGGTGTTCGTGACATTGTTGTTGATTTACGTATTCGTGAAGTTCAACGCCAAGGCCAACCCAACGCCGCGCACGACAACGCACAATACATTGCTGGAAGTTCTGTGGACGGCGATCCCAATCCTTATCTTGGTGATCATCGCCATTCCCTCGTTCAAACTGTTGTATTACGCCGACAGCACCAAGGATGCCGAGATGACCATCAAGGCGGTCGGCCATCAGTGGTATTGGTCTTATGAATACCCCGACAACGGCGACTTCACCTTTGATGCCGCCATGTTGGGCGACGATGAGATTAAGGACGGGCAGCCGCGCCTGCTGGCCACGGACGAAGCCGTGGTCATTCCGGTCAACACCAACGTTCGTCTGCTGATTGCCGCCGATGACGTGATCCACGCCTGGGCCATGCCGGCCTTTGGGATCAAGCTGGATGGCGTGCCGGGGCGTCTGAACGAAACCTGGGTCCGGGTCGAGAAGGAAGGTACTTATTACGGCCAGTGTTCAGAGCTGTGCGGTACCGGCCACGGCTTTATGCCGATCATGGTCAAGGTCGTCTCCAAGGAGGCGTTCGCGGCCTGGGCCATCAAGGCCAAGGAAGAATACGCCTCCCGCGACGAAAAATCCGGCGTGAAACTGGCGGCTGTAGGCACCCAAACCAAGGTTTCCGGGACCGCGCAATAATTCCGCAAGATCAATTTCTCACGGGTAGGGCGCATCGAAGCCCGGGCAGTCCCGTTCAAGAGAACACTGTAAAAGACTACAGAGCGATAGGAAGTACAGAGAATGGCTAATACCTCCGCGGCGCACGACCACGATCACCATACGCCGACCGGCTGGCGGCGCTGGGTCTATTCAACGAACCATAAGGATATCGGCACCATGTACCTGATCTTCGCCATTGTCGGCGGACTGATCGGTGGTGGCATGTCGGTTCTGATCCGCATGGAACTGGCGGTGCCCGGTCCGGGTATTCTGGGCGGCGACCATCATTTCTTCAATGTGCTGATCACGGCCCATGGCCTGATCATGGTTTTCTTCATGGTCATGCCGGCCTTTATCGGCGGCTTTGGCAACTGGTTCGTGCCCTTGATGATCGGGGCGCCTGACATGGCCTTCCCGCGGATGAACAATATTTCCTTCTGGTTGCTGCCTCCCGCCATCCTGTTGCTGGCGGGTTCGATGTTTTTCGAGGGCACGGCGGGCGGCAACGGCGTTGGTACCGGTTGGACGGTCTATGCGCCGCTCTCAACCTCCGGCCATCCTGGCCCGGCGGTGGATATGGGTATTCTGGCGCTGCATCTGGCGGGCGCCTCATCCATTCTGGGCGCCATCAACTTCATCACCACGATCTTCAACATGCGGGCGCCGGGCATGACCCTGCACAAGATGCCGCTGTTCGTCTGGTCGGTGCTGGTTACCGCCTTCCTGCTGCTGTTGTCCCTGCCGGTTCTGGCCGGCGCCATCACCATGTTGCTGACGGACCGCAACTTTGGCACCGCCTTTTATGACGCGGCTGGTGGCGGCGATCCGCTGCTGTACCAGCATCTATTCTGGTTCTTTGGCCATCCGGAGGTTTACATCCTGATCCTGCCGTCCTTTGGCGTGATCAGCCACATCATCTCCACTTTCTCGCGCAAGCCGGTGTTCGGCTATCTGGGCATGGCCTATGCCATGGTGGCGATTGGCGTGGTCGGCTTCATCGTCTGGGCGCATCACATGTACACCGCCGGCATGGATGTCGACACACGGGCCTACTTCGTGGGCGCGACCATGGTTATCGCGGTACCCACTGGGGTGAAGATCTTCAGTTGGATCGCCACCATGTGGGGCGGCTCCATCACCTTCCGGGCGCCGATGCTGTTCGCCCTGGGCATGATCTTCCTCTTCACCCTGGGTGGCGTGACCGGCGTGGTGCTGGCCAATGCCGGTGCGGATCTGGCCATGCATGACACCTATTACGTGGTGGCGCATTTCCACTACACCATGTCCATGGGCGCCCTGTTCGGCATCTACGCCGCGTTCTATTACTGGATCGGCAAGATGTCGGGCCGGCAATACAACGAGACCCTGGGCAAGCTGCATTTCTGGATCACCTTCATCGGCGTGAACCTGATTTTCTTCCCGCAGCATTTCCTCGGCCTGGCGGGCATGCCCCGACGTATTCCCGACTATCCGGACGCCTATGCGGGTTTCAACATGATTTCCTCGATCGGCTCTTATGCCACCGCCGTGGGTACCGTGTTGTTCATCTATATCGCCATCCGTACCATTACCGCCGGCGAGAAATGTCCGGACAATCCCTGGGGCGAAAGTGCCGATACCCTGGAATGGACTTTGCCTTCGCCACCGCCCTTCCATCAGTTCGAGGAACTGCCCCGCATCCGCTAGACGGTGCGTGGCGGTAGAAGGAACAGAAACAGGTGAATAGCGGCAATGTAGCCTTGGACCAAAGCACCCAGCGCCCGGCTGGGGTTGCTAGGTTGCTGGACTATCTGGCGCTGTTGAAGCCACGGGTGATGAGCCTGGTGGTCTTCACGGCTCTGGTCGGTTTGATGTTGGCGCCTGGCAGCATGCATCCCCTGGCGGCTGTGATCGCCTTGGCTTGTATTGCCGTGGGCGCGGGCGCATCAGGCGCCATCAACATGTGGTACGATGCTGATATTGACGGTCAGATGCTGCGCACCTGTGGCCGGCCCATTCCACGCGGCCATGTAAAACCCCGCGCCGCGTTGATCTTTGGCTCGGTGCTCGCGTTTGCCTCTGTCCTGGCGATGGGCGCTTTGGTGAACCTGATCTCGGCGGCACTGCTGGCCTTGACCATCGCCTTCTATGTTTTCATTTACACCATGTGGCTGAAACGGCGGACACCGCAGAATATTGTTATTGGCGGCGCGGCGGGTGCTTTTCCGCCGATGATCGGCTGGGCAGCGGCTAGCGGCGATATTTCCCTGGCCTCGATCGCATTATTCGCGATCATCTTCTTTTGGACGCCGCCGCATTTTTGGGCCCTGGCGCTTTATCGGGCCGATGATTACCGCAATGTCGGCGTACCCATGTTGCCCGTGGTCGCCGGCAAGGCCGCGACCCGGCGGCAAATCCTGATTTATTCCCTGCTGCTGTTGCCCATCACCATCAGCCCGGTCGCCCTGGGCGTTTGTGGTCTTGTCTATGGGATTGGGGCGGCGTTGCTGGGCTTGATCTTTTTGGCCAGCGCCATCCATGTTTGGCGCACCGGCGACGACAATGACCGGCCCGCGCGGCGCTTGTTCGGCTATTCCATCTTTTACCTGTTTGCCCTGTTCGCCCTAATGTTGGCGGAGCGCCTGATGGGGGGCCCAATGATAGGGCTTGGGGCCTGAGATGCCGATCGGCAAGATGCATAAGCAACGGCTGGGCCGCAACCTGATGCTGGCGGGGATTCTGGTCGTTTGCATCGTGGCAGCATTTTTTATCACCCTGTACAATATGCAGGGCCAGACTTGGAACGGCGGCTGATGCGATGAACCCACAGCCACGAAATAACCGGCGCAACCGGCTGACGGCACTGGCCGCCGCCGGCGTGGTCGTTGGCATGGTGGGCGCGGCCTATGCGGCGGTACCGCTGTATCAGATGTTTTGCCAGGTTACCGGCTTTGGCGGCACCACGCAGGTTGCCGAAGAGGCGCCGGTGGCGGTGGGCGAACGGGTCATCACCGTGCGCTTTAACGCCGATACGGCGCGGGGCATGCCCTGGCGCTTTCAGCCGCAACAGCGCGCCGTAACGCTGAAGGTGGGCGAGCAGGCCCTGGCGCTGTACGAAGCGGTAAATCCGACGGAGCGGCGCATCGTTGGGACCTCGACCTTCAATGTGACGCCGCTCAAGGCCGGGCCATATTTTAATAAGATCGAATGCTTTTGCTTTACCGAACAGGCCCTCGCGCCTGGGCAAAGCGTCGATATGCCGGTTTCATTTTTTGTCGATCCGGAAATTTCGGACGATCCAAATCTGGATGATGTGAAGACCATAACCCTGTCCTATACCTTTTTCGAGGTGGCGGACGATATTGCTGATAACAAGAAAGTCGCCGCCAAATAGGCGGCTATGAAGTTGCTGGGAACGGAGTGAAATAATGGCTGATACGCACGCAAAAGGGCATGACTACCATCTGGTGGACCCCAGTCCATGGCCGGCCCTTGGGGCGCTGAGCGCACTAATCCTGGCCTCGGGCTTTATCTGGTATATGCACGAGGGGCCGCCCTGGCTGGCCGGCATCGGCTTTCTGATGGTGCTCTACACGATGTTCGTGTGGTGGCGTGATGTTATCAAGGAAGCGCATGTCGATGGCCACCACACCCCCGTGGTTCAGCTGCACCTGCGCTTTGGCATGATCATGTTCATCGCCTCCGAGGTGATGTTCTTCATGGCCTGGTTCTGGGCCTATTTCAATGCTGCGCTCTACCCGACCGTGCAAATGGGAGGCGTCTGGCCGCCAGAGGGCATTACGACCTTTGATCCCTGGCATCTGCCCCTGATCAACACCTTGATCCTGTTGACCTCGTCAACCACGGTGACCTGGGCCCATCATGCAGTGCGTGAAGGCAATCAGAAAAGTGCGGTGCAGGGACTGACCGTCACGGTGCTGTTGGGCGCGATCTTCACCTGCGTGCAGGCTTACGAGTATGCCCATGCCTCGTTCGAGTTCACCTCGGGCATTTACGGCTCCACCTTCTTCATGGCGACGGGCTTCCATGGCCTGCATGTGCTGATCGGCACCATCTTCCTGCTGGTCTGCCTGATCCGTACCGCCAAAGGTCATTTCAAACCGGACCACCATTTCGGGTTGGAAGCGGCTGCCTGGTATTGGCATTTCGTTGACGTGGTCTGGCTGTTCCTGTTCTGCTTCATCTATGTCTGGGGCGCCGGGACCATGGCCCCGCACTAGCGCGTTTAAAATGAACGACGCCAATAAGGGCGGCACCTCGGTGTCGCCCTTTGTCGCTGGGCTGTTGTGCCGTTGCCCCCAGTGCGGCAAGGGCAGGCTGTATAAGAATCTGTTTGGCGGCCTACTGGATGTCAGGGCCAACTGTGATAGCTGCGATCTGGATTATTCGGCCCATGATTCCGGCGATGGGCCGGCGGTCTTCGTCATTTTGATTGTTGGCGGCTTGGCGGTGGCCTTGGCTTTTATCGTGGAAAGGGCCTTTGCGCCGCCAATCTGGGCCCATCTGATCTATCAGATCCCCTTTGTACTTGGCGCTTCAATCCTGCTATTGCGGCCCCTGAAGGCGACCTTGATCGCCTTGCAATACCGCCACCATGTCGCCGGCTTCAACGACGAGCCGCCAGCTTAGCAGGTAGAACAGCATGCGCCGCCCCGGCCTTTGGTCCATATGCCTGACCCTGTTCGGTCTGATCCTGATGCTGTCCCTGGGCATCTGGCAGCTGCAACGCATGGCCTGGAAGGACGGCCTGGCAGCCGAGATCGCCGCCGGCATGGCGGCCGCCCCCATGTCCCTGAGCGAAAAATTGTCCGGGCAACCGGGCAATCTGGCGGCCCTGAATTACCGCTCCGTCCGGGTGCGGGGACGATTTCTGCACCAGGCGGAGGCCTTTCTTGGCCCCCGTTCCCATCAAGGCCAGAGCGGCCTGCATGTCCTAACCCCCCTGCGCCTGGCAAATGGCGCCACCATTTTGATCAATCGCGGCTGGGTTCCCAACGACCGCCGCGATCCATCCAGCCGCGCCGAGGGCCAGCCGCGGGGCGAGGTTGCGGTTCAGGGTGTTTTGCGCAGCCACTTGAAACAGGGCACCTGGACGCCGGATTATGACGCCAAGGCGGATCTGTGGTTCTGGTATGACATCGACGGTATCGCCACGTCCCGCGGCCTGAATTTGCGCGGCGGCGTGGTGCAGGCGGACGGACGGGCAAACCCTGGCGGCCTGCCCATCGGCGGTGTGGCACAGCCCGCCCTGGTCAACAATCATTTGCAATATGCCATCACCTGGTTTTCCCTTTCCGCCGTCCTGCTGGCGGTCTTTCTGTTGGCAAATCGCGGCAAAAGAGAAGAAACATGACAACCGCCTATGAACAGCTAACCGCGCGCTTTGCCCGCCTGGCCAATTTGAATGGTGCCGCCGCCGTACTCCATTGGGATGCCGCCGCCATGATGCCCGTGGGCGGCGCCGGCGCCAGGGCCGAGCAACTGGCGGTCCTGTCCCTGCTGGGTCATGAAATGCTCTGTCACCAAGAAGCCGCGGATCTACTGGATCAAGCGGAAGGCCAGCGTGATGATCTGGGGCCATGGCAGCAGGCAAACCTGCGTGAGATGCGGGCGAAATGGCGCCATGCGACAGCCCTGCCGGGTGATCTGGTAACGGCGTTGAGCCGCGCCGGTTCGGCCTGCGAGATGGTTTGGCGCACGGCGCGGGCGGAGGATGATTTCGCTTCCCTGGCGCCGGGTTTGGCAGAGGTGGTCAATCTGGTCCGCCAGGCCGCCACGGCCAAGGGCGAGGCCTTTGGCTGTGCGCCCTACGATGCCTTGCTCTCGCAGTACGAGCCGGGCCTGGACGCGGCCGATATTGACAGTCATTTCGATGCCCTGGCGGATTTTTTGCCCGCTCTACTGGGCCAGGTTTTGGAACAGCAACCCATGCCCCCCGCGGCGCCAGAACGCATGCCGGCAGCGGTTCAAGAGGCTATATCCCGGCGCCTGCTGGATGCCTTGGGCTTTAATTTCCAACATGGACGCCTGGATGTTTCGCTGCATCCATTCACCGGCGGGGTGGCGGACGATGTGCGCCTGACCACCCGCTATGACGAGGCCGACCCCCTGGGCAGTCTGTACCCGGCCTTGCACGAAGGCGGCCACGGTATGTACGAACGGGGCCTGCCGGCTGAATGGCGGCTGCAACCCGTGGGTGGGGCCATGGGCATGGCCATGCATGAAAGCCAATCCCTGCTGGTGGAGATGCAAGCCTGCCGCGGCGATGCTTTTCTACACTATCTTTCGCCGTTGTTGCGGGAGCTTGGCGGTGTCTCGGGTCCGGCCTGGGAAGTACAAGGGCTCGCCACGCGGGTGCGGCATGTGGCGCGCTCACTGATCCGGGTGGAAGCGGACGAGGTGACCTATCCCCTGCATATAATCCACCGTTATCGTCTGGAACGCGCCATCCTGGGCGGCGATCTTGCGGTCACGGATCTACCCGGTGCCTGGCGTGAGGGCATGCAGGGTTTATTGGGAGTGGACGTGCCCAATGACCGCGACGGCTGTATGCAGGATATTCATTGGATGGATGGCGCCTTTGGCTATTTCCCCACCTATACGCTGGGTGCCATGGCGGCGGCGCAATTGTTCCAAACAGCCGAGGCCGCCCTGGTGAACCTGTCCGATGACCTGTCCCGGGGTGACTTCGCGCGCCTGATGGCCTGGCTGGGCGAAAATGTGCACAGCCAGGGCCGCCTGCACGGCAGTGCCGATGATCTACTGACCGCCGCCACGGGCGCGCCGCTGGATGGCGCAATCTTCCGTAGGCACCTTGAAAAACGCTACCTGGGCGACTAGGTTGGCGCGCCCCCCAGACCCCGGGGCAATTGGGGGGCAGCTGGAGATCAAAGCAGTGCAATATATTTCGACCCGTGGCCAAGCGCCTGACCTGACGTTCGGGGACGTCCTGCTGACCGGGCTGGCCCGTGATGGCGGGCTGTATGTGCCCGCTGCCTGGCCGCAATTGAGCCATGATGATCTGCGCGCCTTGGCCGGGCTGCCCTATGCGGACGCGGCGGCGCGGATCCTTTTGCCATTCATGGACGGGATAGAGGAAGACGAGCTTCTGGCCATGACCCGTGATGCCTATGGGGCGTTCGCCGACCCAGGCGTGGTGCCCCTGCGGCAGCTCTCGGATGGCCATTGGTTGCTGGAGCTGTTCCACGGACCGACCCTGGCCTTCAAGGACGTGGCCATGCAATTGCTGGGCCGCCTGTTCGACCGGGAACTGGCGCGCCGGAAGCAACGCGTGACCATCGTCGGCGCGACCTCGGGCGATACGGGTTCCGCCGCGATCGAGGCCTGCCGGGACCGCGAGGCCATCGACATATTTATTCTCTACCCCAATGGCCGTGTATCAGAGGTGCAGCGGCGGCAGATGACGACGGTGCTGTCGGACAATGTTCACAACATTGCCATTGAAGGCACCTTTGACGATTGCCAGGCTCTGGTGAAGGCCGCATTCAACGATTTGGCATTCCGCGATGAAATCGCCATGTCGGCGGTGAACTCCATCAACTGGGCCCGGGTGGTGGCGCAGGTGGTCTACTACATCACGTCCGCCGTGGCCCTGGGTGCGCCGGACCGGCGTGTCAGCTTCGCCGTGCCCACGGGAAATTTCGGCTGCGTCTTTGCCGGCTATGCCGCCCGGCAAATGGGCCTGCCGATGGACAAATTGATTGTGGCGACCAACCGCAACGACATCCTGCACCGCTTTTTTCAGACTGGCGCCTACCACATGGATCAAGTGGTGGCGACGCAAAGCCCCTCCATGGATATCCAGGTGGCAAGCAATTTCGAGCGTTTGCTGTTCGATCTGGCGGGCCGGGATGGCGCCGTTGTCCGCCAACAGATGCAGGCGTTGGCCGAGCAGGATGGCTTTGAAGTAACACCGGAGGCCTTGGCCCAGGCGCGGCAACTGTTTCTTTCGCACCGGGTCGATGAAGAAACCACCACGGCGACCATTGGCGAGGTTTACCGTGAACACGGCATTGCCCTGGATCCGCATAGCGCCGTCGGTCTGCGGGCGGCGCGGGATCTGCTGCCGAAGGGGCCGGTGATCACCCTGTCCACGGCGCATCCGGCGAAGTTCCCCGATGCGGTGGAAAAGGCCTGTGGCCAGCGGCCGGCATTGCCCGCGCACCTGGCCGATATATATGAACGGGAAGAGCGTTACACAGTGCTGCCCAATGACCTGGACGCCTTGCAGGCCCATATCCGTGGTCTGCGCCGTACCTAACCGAAGGAATGAATACTGCCGTGACTGTGAAAATGACAACCCTGGCCAATGGCCTGCGGGTAATCTCGGAAGGCCGCAAGGGACTGCAGACCACCGCCGTTGGTGTCTGGGTCGATGCCGGGGCGCGTTATGAAACCGTCGCCAACAACGGTGTCGCCCATATGCTGGAGCATATGGCCTTCAAGGGCACGAAAAGCCGCAGCGCCCAGGACATCGCGGTGGAAATTGAAAGCGTCGGCGGCCATCTGAACGCCTATACCTCGCGCGAGCATACGGCGTATTTCGTCCGTGTGCTGAAGGAGGATCTGGCGTTGAGCGTGGATATACTGGCGGATATCCTGCAACGCTCTACCTTCGCCGAGGACGAGCTGGAGCGCGAGCGCGCGGTGGTTATTCAGGAAATCGGCCAATCGGAAGATACTCCCGACGACATCATTTTTGACCGCCTGCAAGAAGTCTCGTTTCCCAATCAGGCGCTGGGCCGCTCGATCTTGGGCCCGGTCGAGGGTGTTGCCAACATGGGGCGGGAGGTTCTGTTCGATTTCATGGGGCAGCATTACACGGCTTCACGCCTGTTGCTTTGCGCCGCCGGTGCGGTTGATCACGACGTCCTGGTCGCCTTGGCCGAGCAGCATTTCGGCGATCTGCGTCCCGGCGTGCCCAACCCGTTCGAGACGGCGACCTTTCAGGGCGGTGAGCAACGCGAAGAGCGCGACCTGGAACAGGTTCATTTCGCCCTGGCCCTGCCGGCGCTGACCTATGACGATGACGATTTCTACCCCATGCAGGTCATGTCCACGGTGCTGGGCGGCGGCATGTCCTCTCGTCTGTTCCAGGAAGTACGCGAACGTCGGGGCCTGTGCTATTCAATTTTCTGCTTTGCCTCGTCCTACAAGGATTGCGGCGCCTTTAGCGTCTACGCCGGCACCGGGGCCGATCAGGTCGGCGAATTGGTGCCGGTGATTTGTGACGAAATGCTGCGTCTGAGCGGTGATGCGGCAGAAGACGAGGTGGCCCGCGCCCGCAATCAGCTCAAGGCCGGAACGCTGATGTCCCTGGAAAGCTCCGCCGCGCGGGTGGAACAGCTGGCCAGGCAGACCCTGGTTTTTGGCCGCCAAATTCCAATCGAGGAACTGATCGAAAAGATTGATGCCGTCGATGTGGCCGCCGTCCGCCGGGTCGCCGGACGGATTACCGCCATGGGCGATCCCGCCGTTGCCGCACTTGGTCCCATCAAGGGTCTTGCCAGTCAGGCCGAAATTGCGGCAAGGTTCGCCAAGGGATAGTTCGCGCGGCCTGAATACGGGCGGCAAAACCGTAGTGGATCGACAACGTGTCTGCATTTCTGCGTAACCCACCATGGCTCGGCAGCCCGCCTACGCTAAAGGGCGCCCGGATCTACCTGCGCGCGCCGCAGTTGTCTGATTGGTCCGAGTGGGCGCGTCTGCGCGCCGCCTCCCGCGATTTTCTAACTCCGTGGGAGCCGACCTGGCTGGAGGACGAGCTGACCCGCAATGCCTATCGCCGCCGCCTGCGCCGCTATGCCCGTGATGCCCGCGACGGTATTGGCTACGCCTTTTTTGTTTTCCGCCGCGAGGACGACAGCCTGCTGGGCGGCATCACCTTGTCCAATGTGCGCCGCGGCGTCACCCAGTCCTGTGCCATGGGTTATTGGATGGGGCAGCAATATGCCGGCCAGGGCCTGATGCAGGACGCCGTCACCACGTCGCTGTCCTTTGTCTTTGACGAGTTGGGCCTGCATCGGCTGGAGGCGGCCTGTCTGCCCCATAACGAGGCCTCGACCACGGTGTTGCTGAAAACCGGTTTTCGGAAAGAGGGCCATGCGCGGAAATATCTGCGTATCAATGGCAAGTGGAGCGACCATACCCTGTTTGCCATGCTGCAAAGCGACCGCAAGGACTAGCGCCTCGCGCCGCTGATGCCATTCAAGGTAACCAAGGAGGGGGTTGTGATCGCCCTGCGTCTACGTCCAGGCGCCTCCGCCAATCGAATTGACGGCATAGAAAAAATGGCCGATGGCGGCCGGCGACTTTGTCTGCGGGTAACGGCGGTGCCGGAAAAGGGCAAAGCCAATCAGGCCATGATTAAGCTGCTGGCAAAGGCCTGGCAGGTGCCGGGGGGGACGTTGTTGGTCGTGGCCGGTGCCAAGGACCGCAACAAATCCCTGCTGCTGCAAGGCGGCGGGCCGGCGGATTTAGGGATGTTGCAAAGTTGGTCTAAAAAATTGGTCTAGCGGTTCTTATGGGGCGGACACAATGCTCAGGGCGGGCGTGCCCCAGGGGCGTTCGATGACCGGCGCGCCGAAGTGATAGCCTTGTAGGTATTTCACGCCGCGATCACGCAGGGCCTGGGCCTCTTCCTCGGTTTCCACGCATTCGCCGACCACGTCGGCGTTAAAGCCGTCTGCCAGATCCAGCAAGGTTTGCACGAACAACTGATTTTCCTTGTTTTCGTGCAGGTCCTTAACAAACTGCCCGTCGATTTTCACAATATCAACCGACAGTGCCTTTAGATGCCGGTAAGAGGTATAGCCGGCGCCGAAATCATCCAGCGCAATGCGGCAACCCAGATCCCGCAGTTTGTTGGCGAAGCGGGCGGTTTCCTCGTAGTCCATCATAGCCACGGTTTCGGTGATCTCGAAGATCAAACGGTCGGCGACACCGGAATGGATATGCACCATGGACAACAGGTGATCCAGGGTCGAGGGATCGGTCGCCGACATGCCCGAGACGTTGACGGCGAGATGGATGTCCTTGACCTGCTCCATCTCCAGCAGGGCCATTTCAAGCGTGTGTTTGTCCAAACGGCGGATCAGGCCCAGTTTTTCAACCACGGGAATAAACAGGCCCGCGGGAACCAGTTCGCCATTCTCGTTCAGCATGCGCAACAGGCATTCGTACAATTGGGTTTCGCCGCTCGCACTGTCGACGATGGGTTGAACCGCGAATGTCAGGCGTCCATCCTTCATCGCCCGCATGACCGCATCGCCGGTCGCCAGGGATTTGCGCCGGGCAGCGTCACGATTGGCGGAACCACGGTGCGGGACGAAACGGTCGCGGCCTTGTATTTTGGCTTTTGACAGGGCCTCTTCGGCCCGTCCCATGGCTTCGCGGCTGTTGGCGCCGTCCTTCGGCAACAGAGCGCCGCCCAGAGACAGGGAAACCGCCAAAGGGCCAGCCTCGCTGACAATTTCCCGCTGGCGCGCGGCGAAGAGGATTTGCTCCGCCACCTTGCGCATTTCCAGATCCGTGGCGCCGGGCATTATCAGGCCGAATTGATTGCCGCCCGCCCGTCCGATGATATCGCCGACCTGGGTGCAGTTTTCCACCCGTTTGCCAATTTCAACGATGGCGGAATCCGCGACATCGAAACCATAGTCGTCGTTGATCAGGCCCAGGCGGTCAATATTGACTAGAAGATATGCCGCGCTCGTGCCCTCTTCGCGGCAGTTCGACAGGACTTCGTCCAACGCCTCCTGCAGGCGCGCCCGGTTCAGATGTCCGGTCAAGGTGTCATAATAGGCCATCCGCTCCAGCTCGGCCTCACGCACCTTCCAGGGGGTGATCACGCGCATGATGCCATGGAAGCGGGATGCCTTGCCATCGCCATCCAGTTCGATGCTGCCGCGCTCGTCGATCCATTCAAAACCGCCATCGGATCGGCGCAGCTTGAATTCGCAGGCGTAGGCGGTGCCGTCATCAAGCAGTCGAGAGAGTGCAATGGACCGTCCCGGTAAGTCATCGGGGGCGATGCGTCGTTGCATTTGAGTGCCTTGACGGGGCACATCCGTATGGTTCAGCCCTAAAGCCTCCGCCGCGCCGCCTGACCATTCCATACGGTCGGCGACGATATCCCAGCAATAGACCGCGCCGCCGGCAGCGGTGATGGATTGCGCCAGCAATTCGTTATCCCAAGCTGGAATACTATCCGTGGTCTTTTCTAGAGAAACGGTTGCCATACACTTCACATTTCCATGGACCGCGCCTACTGCGCCATCAGTTGGGTAAACCTAACGTCATAGGGGTTAAGAAATCCCAAATGGCGATAGTTAACGGAATTTGGCGGGGGTCCGCTCGGTGCCAGGTCCAGAAAATTGCCTCAGTCGGCAAATCGAAGGCGCGATAGCTCCCGCAGTAAATACGCCAATAAGTTGACCACGAGAGAGACCAGCAGCAGCACCACGCCCAAGCCGAGAGCCTTGGCGAGGTCACCTTTGCTGGCTTCCAATGCAATGGTTGTGGTCATGACACGGGTCACGTGGTCGATATTGCCGCCGACGATCATTACCGCTCCGACTTCGGCGGTGGCGCGCCCGAAACCGGCTAGAACCGCCGTCAAAAGGGCGAAGCGGCCATCCCACAGCAGCACCGAAAGCTGGCCCAGCGGCGGCACACCGAGAGATTGCAGCTGTTCACGGTATTCCAGCCACATCCCCTCCATCACCTGCCGGCTCAGGGCCGCGATAATCGGCAGAACCAGGACAAATTGCGCGATCACCATCGCCGTGGGCGTGAACAACAGGCCCAGGGCGCCGAACGGACCGGCCCGCGACAACAGCAAATAGACCACCAGTCCCACGACCACGGGGGGCAGGCCCATCAAGGCATTCAAAAGGACAACCAGGACCCGGCGGCCGGGAAACCGAAACAGCGCGGTGACGGCGCCGATCGGCAGTCCGATGACGGTGGCGATGGCGACGGCGGTCAGACTGACCTGCAGCGACAAAATGATGATCCCGCGAAGATAATCATCTCCTTGGCTCAATAATGCCAATGAGGCGCTTAGCGCCGGCCAGAATTCGCTCATGATGTTTGCGCGGGGGCGGCTATCTGCGACCGAAAGCTGTCGGCGATGTCGCCGGCGGCGGCAAACCACAGCCCTTCCATCTCCGAGAGGTGGCTTAGAATCTGGTCGAGGTAGCGGATGCGCTGCGGCTGTCCGATCACCCAGGGGTGCAGACCAAGGCTCATCATGCGGGCGCCGCCGTCGCCTCCCGTGCTGTCCCGGTGCAGCCGGTCAGCGGCTTCGCACACGATCTGGCCATAGCGCGGCGCGGTTAACTGTCGTAGCGCCAACACTGTTCCATCGTCCCA
The DNA here is from genome assembly GCA_018701215.1 of Rhodospirillaceae bacterium. Classification (GTDB taxonomy): domain Bacteria; phylum Pseudomonadota; class Alphaproteobacteria. The sequence goes on along the minus strand of JABIWH010000032.1, from coordinate 84,783 downwards.
TTCCACGTGATAGGGCAGCGATACCAGGGGCGGCGCCAGGGTCAGCCAATAGGGTTGGTCGTCATTGGGCCAATCAGCCAGATAATCGACCCCGGCGGCGGCCAGTATCTGTGGCGTACGTTGGCTCTCACCGAAATCTTGGCCGATCCAGCCGACCCGCGCGGCACCACTGCATTGCCGGATCGCCGCAAAGGCGCCATGGATCAGATCTTCTTCCTGGGTCAGGCTCATTTGGGAATTGATCATGCGGGTCGCATGGCTGCCGTGGGCCGCGATCTCGTAGCCCCGGCGCAGACATTCCTCGATCAACCGCGGCCGCTCCCGGCACAGGGCGCTATTGGCGGCCACGGTGACGGGCACGGAATAGCGGTCGAGGACTTCGAGAACCCGGAAGATGCCGACCCGGTTGCCATACTCCCGTGTTGAATAGGTACGGTAGTCGGGAAAAAAATTACCGAATTCGCCACGAAAACGAGCATCACGGATGGCGGCGGCGGGGGGCTGCAATTCCCATTGTTCCAGGTGCAGAACAATCCATATGGCCAGCCGCTTTCCGTTGGGCCAGGTCAGCGCCGGACGGGTTGGCAGGGCGGAAAAAGGGTAGAGGGCATGGTCCATGCCTGGCAGGCGTTTATCAACCATTACCATCACCTTCAGCCAAATGCGCTGTCACCTGATCCCACATCTCGGCGTAATACCAATCGGCGATCTGCTCGCCCGTGGCCTGCCAGACACCGTCGTGGGAAAGGATATAGTCCAGCATTTTCTCCAAATAACCGATGCGGTGGGGTTGTCCCATCATATAGGGATGCAAGGCCAGACACATAACGCGGGGTTGCGCCGCGCCCTCGGCATAAACCGTATCGAAATAGTCCCGCACCATGACCAAAAAGTCGTCCGCCTCCTGGGCCCGGTTGTGCAGCACGGCGTCGTTCAGTTCCATGGAATAGGGCACCGTCAAAAGCCGCCCCTTGCGTACATTCATCGGCCCCGGTTGGTCGTCGTGAACCCAATCGGCGTAATATTTGATGCCCGCCTCGGCCACTAGATCGGGTGTGTTCAGGGTGTGGGAGGCAGCGGGCGAGAACCAGCCGGGCAGCTGCCGTCCCGTCAGGCGGCGGTAGGTCTCGACGCATTCCTCGATAATCGCCCGTTCGTCCCCTTCGTCCAGACCCCACAGATACTGGGTGTTGTACATGCCATGGCACAACACGTCCCATTTCCGTGCCTCGCAGGCCGCCATGATTTCCGGATAATGCTCGAACACGCTCAGGTTCAGCGAAACCGTACAGCGCACATCGAAATGGTCCATGACATCAAACATGCGCCACAATCCAACCCGGTTGCCATAGTCCTTGATGCCATAGCCAAGGATGTCCGGATGGGGCATGCGCGGCCAGGGGTCGCGGATCCGCACGGGATTGGGCAGATATTCGTAATGCTCGATGTTCGGACAGACCCACAACGCTACCCGCGCGCCATCCGGTAGCTGCAGGCGGGGCCGGTCGATGATCGGTGAGTAAGTCAAACGTTCCTGGGCCATATCACCGATCTTGCCACAGGGTTGAGCCACACCCAAGGGCTGGGCACAATGGCGTTGCAAATTTCGTGCGCGTCATGAAGGAGCCTACCATGTATCCCCAAGTCACGGTAATCGAGCCGACGGTCTTTGCCGAAGTGCCTGATGAATTGCAATTTTGGGACCGGGATTGTTTTCTGTCCCGGGATGTTTTTCGCGGTCGCCCTCTGGGCTCGTTCCTGGAAGGTCCCTCGTTCGACCTGGACGGCAATCTGTATGTGGTCGATATCGCCCATGGCCGAATATTCCGAATTTCCGAAAGCGGCGAATTCGATGTCGTGGCAGACTATGACGGCAACCCCAACGGCCTGAAAATCCACCGGGACGGCCGTATATTCGTGGCCGACAAAACCAACGGCATCCTCGAAATCGATCCGGAGAACGGCAAGGTTTCAGTGCTCATCGGGCCGGAGGATATTGCCGGCTACAAGGGGCTGAATGATTTGTTTTTCGCCTCCAACGGCGATCTCTTCTTTACCGACATGGGCGCGACTGGGCTGGAGGATGCCAGCGGCCGGGTCTTTCGCTGGGATACCAAGGGCAAACTGCATTGCCTGCTCGACAATATACCCGGTCCCAACGGCTTGGTGATGGACCCGGGAGAAACCCAGCTTTACCTCGCCGTGACCCGGATCAATGGGGTCTGGCGCATGCCGTTCCGCCAGGACGGCAGCGTCAATCGGGTCGGCCTGTTCGCCCAATTGGTCGGCGGCATGGGCCCTGATGGCATGGCTATGGATGTGGAGGGGAACCTGAGCCTGGCGCATTTCGGCTTTGGCGCAGTCTGGCTGTTTTCCGCCCTGGGGCTGCCGCTTTACAAGATCCCCGATCCCGACGGCAGCCTGGCGACCACCAATGTCGCCTACGGCGGGCCCGATAACCGCTCGCTGTTCATCACCTCGTCGCTTAGCGGCAAGATCCTGCGGGCGGAGTTGCCGACCCCTGGCCAGCCCATGTTCTCTGGTGTCGGTGCCAAACTTGACGCACAATGACCGCCTGATTTCATCCCCCTCCGCCGGAGCATTGCCATGTATCCCCAACCGACCGTGATCGAACCGACCGTCTTCGCCCAGGTGCCGGACGAGCTGCAGCTGCTGGACAAGGATTCCCATATGTCCCGGGATATCTTTCGCGGCCGGCCTCTGGGTTCGTTCCTGGAAGGGCCTTCGTTCGATCGGGACGGCAATCTCTACGTTGTTGATATCGCCCATGGTCGCGTTTTCAAGATCTCCCCCGGCGGAGAGTTCGAGGTGGCGGCGGACTATGACGGCAGCCCCAATGGTCTGAAAATTCACAAAGATGGCCGCATCTTCGTGGCGGACCGGCGCAAGGGCATTGTCGAAATTGATCCGGTGAACGGCAAGGTTTCGGTCTATATCGGGCCGGAACAGTTGCCCGGCTACAAGGGCGTCAACGATCTGTTCTTCGCCTCCAACGGTGATCTGTATTTTACCGATCAGGGCGATACCGGCCTGCATGATCCCACCGGCCGGGTTTTCCGCATGGATACCAACGGCGCCTTGCATTGCCTGATCGACAATGTGCCCAGCCCCAACGGCCTGGTGATGGATCCGGATGAAAGCCTGCTCTACATCGCCGTGACCCGTGCCAACGCGGTCTGGCGCATGCCGTTCCGCCGGGACGGCAGCGTCAATCGGGTCGGCCTGTTCGCCCAATTGGTGGGCGGCATGGGCCCCGATGGCATGGCCATGGACGTGGATGGCAATCTGTCCATCGCCCATGCCGGTTTTGGTGCGGTCTGGCTGTTTTCCGCCCTGGGCCTGCCGACCTATAAGATTCCCGATCCCGACGGCAGCCTGTTGACCACCAACATGGCCTATGGCGGCCCGGACAACCGCTCGCTGTTCATCACCTCGTCGTTTAGCGGCAAGATTCTACGGGCCGAAATGCCCAGCCCCGGCGAGACCATGTACGCCCACATGGACTAGTTCGAATTATTCAGCTTACCGGCGCGCCATGTTGCGCCAGACCAGGAGAGTAAAATGACATTGAAATTGGGATTAATGACCGGCTATTGGGGCGCGCAACCGCCGCAGGATCTGATCAGTGTGGCCAAGCGCGCCGAGGCCCTGGGCTATTACGGCTTTTTTACGGCCGAGGCCTATGGCTCCGATGCCCTGACGCCCCTGGCCTGGGTCGGGGCGCACACGGAAAAGATCAAGCTGGGCACGGCCATCGTGCAGATTTCGGCGCGCACGCCGACCGCTACGGCCATGCATGCCCTGACCTTGGACCATCTTTCCAATGGCCGGCTGATCCTGGGCCTTGGTGTCTCCGGCCCGCAGGTGGTGGAAGGCTGGTACGGCCAACCCTTCGCCAAACCTTTGGCACGGACCCGGGAGTATATCGACATCATCCGCCAAGTTCTGGCCCGCGAGACCCCGGTGCAATTGGACGGTGCCCACTACACCATTCCCTATCCCGAGGACGCACCGGGCTCCTGGGGCCTGGGCAAGCCGTTAAAGCCCATTACCCATCCCCTGCGCGCCGACATCCCGATCTTTCTGGGTGCCGAAGGTCCGAAGAACGTGGCAATGGCGGCGGAAATCTGCGACGGCTGGTTCCCATTATATTATTCGCCGGAGCGCGAGGACGTCTATGCCGATGCCATTCGCGGACGCGGCGATGATTTCGAGATCATGTACCCCATGCAAATGCACATCACCGACGATCTGGAAGCTGGCCGCCTGGAGGTGAAAAAGAGCCTCGCGCTTTACGTCGGCGGCATGGGCGCCAAGGATAAGAACTTCCACAACGAGCTGGTGGCCCGCATGGGCTATGCGGAGGCGGCGGCCAAGATCCAGGATCTGTATCTCGACGGCAAGAAGGCCGAGGCCGTGGCCGCCGTGCCCGACGAATTGGTCGATGATATCGCCCTGGTCGGCCCCAAGGACCGTATCAAACAGCGGCTGGCGGCCTGGGAAGACAGCGCCGTGACATCGTTGCTGGTCTGGCCCAAAACGCCAGAGGATCTGGAGACCTATGCTGAATTGATCTTGGACTAGGGGCGCCATCATGCCTGTCTTGAGCAAGGAAGAGCACGTGGCTTTCCTGAGCGAACGGCGTGTCGTCATGCGGATCGCCGTCGTTCGCCCCGACGGCAGTCCGCTGGTCACGCCGTTGTGGTATTTGTACGAGGACGAGGCGATCTATTTCCCCCCGCGTGAACGTTCGGAATGGTTCGCCTGCCTACGCCATGATCCGCGCGCCGCACTCTGCATTGATGAACAGCCATTGCCCTACCGCAAGGTCATGGTCGAAGGGGTGGCGGAGCTGCTGTACGACGTTGGCGCGGACGCGCAATGGCGCGATCTGTATCTGCGCATGGCCAAACAGTACGTGCCCAGCGACGATGCGGAGGCCTATTTGCGAAATACCATCAACGAGCGGCGCGGCCTGTTCCGGATCAGGCTGGCGGATGCCAAGGTGCGCAGCTGGCGGCTGCCATTGCAGGACGAGGCCGGCGAAGGCATCTGGCATCAACGATATTACCAGGACCCGAAGACCGAATTCGATGGCCGCGCCTGAGGGGTCGCAAGGCACTTGCGGCGGGAAGAAAATTAAAACCAGGCCGCATTCGTTCTGGCATTGAAGCCAGAACGAATGCGGTTATTTGAGCCCGATTTCCCATGCGCTTACGCAACGGCGGAGAGTGTCCCGCTTAACGCCGTGATCTGGCCGTGGGCGGTTGAAAGCGAAGCGGCCTTTGCTTCATCACCCATATTCAGGCCTTCGGCGGCGATGATAGTGACGTCATTGATGCCAACAAATCCCAACACATTCTCGATGTATGGGGTTTGCGTGTCGTTCGATGTGCCAGCATAGAGCCCACCGCGCGCGGCGAAGACATAGGCCTTCTTGCCTGTTAACAGGCCTTCCGGGCCGTTCTCGGTGTAGCGAAAGGTAACGCCGGCACGGGCAATATGATCAATCCAGGCTTTCAGCGTCGAGGGGATGCCGAAATTATACATTGGCAGGGCGATCACGATCACTTCGGCGCCGCTGATTTCCGCAATCAGTTCGTCAGATCGAGCCACCGCAACGGCCTGTTCCGCTGAACGGTCATCCATGGCCGTCATGAACCCACCGACGGCAACGGCATCAAGATGGGGCAATGGAGCGGCCGCCAAATCACGAACCACGACATTGCCGTCTGGATGCTGGGCGCGCCAATCCTCGACGAAAGTGTTGCTCAAGCCGGAGGATTGGCCGTTCTCGCCAAAAATACTCGATTTCAAATGTAGAAGAGTTGCCATGATTATTCCTTTCATTGTCTCTGCTCAAACATATAGTTCGATTTTCAAGAACAAAAATTGCAAAAATTCGATGATTATAATCAATAAATTTGATATAAATGTTGGATGGACCGCCTTCTGACGACATTGGAACATTGGCGCTGCGCAAAATCGGTTGTGGACGAAGGCGGCTTTGCCCAGGCGGCAAAGGCTCTTAACAAGAGCCAGTCATCCATCAGCCATGCGGTCAAGGAGCTGTCGGAACGCCTGCAAGTATCGATTTTTCGAATAGAAGGACGCCGGGCGGTTTTGACGGATGATGGGCGGGCCCTCTTGCGGCGCGCGGATCGCCTGTTAAGCGATGCGCAGGCGCTTGAAAACACCGCAAAAGCGATCGCCAACGGGTTCGAGGTCCAATTGACCGTCGCGGTCGATGTGATCGTTCCAAACGACTTCGTCATTGATGCCCTTAATCGATTTGCCCAGGTTGCGCCAAATACGCGGGTCGGGGTGTTTGAAACCGCGTTGTCCGGCACACTAGAAGCCTTGGTAGAGGGAAAAGTCGAGATGGCGCTGTCGGGAAGCGTGCCCGCCGGATTTCAGGGAACAGCACTTTTCGACATCGAATTCATTCCGGTGGCACACAAGGATCATCCGCTACACCATTACGACCGGCCACTGGATGAGGAGGACTTGCGTCAGCATCGACAGATGGTTTTGCGGGATTCAGGCAGTCAGGATTTCGACTCTGGATGGCTCGGGTCAGAGCAGCGATGGACGTTTTCCAGTCCTTTGGGCTCGCTGGACGCGATCAGATCGGGATCCGGTTTTGCCTGGTTGCCGCTGCCAAAGATTATTTCCGACTTACACTCCGGCCTGCTCAAGCCTCTAAACTTGCGAAATCGACCGCAACGCACTGCTCATCTGCAACTGGTAACCGCTGCCACGACCGCATCAGGTGCCGGCGTCCGGGCCCTGGCAACCGCGTTCAAAACAGCAGCGGCGGACTTCTGCGGCTCCGGGGATACCTTGCCCCAGTAGCGGCGAAAGCCGGATAGAGCGCCTAGAGTATTTCCGAATAGGAAATACTCCGACTCTTAAGAAGAGAGCCATTTTTCCAATCAACTAGAACCGCCCGGGGCGCTTGGGCGATTCACATCGGATCGGAATCGCGCTAATAGCTCTTTGGCAGGCCGAGCACGTTGGAGGCGACATAGTTCTTGATCATGTGCAGGCTGACCGGCGCGATGCGGCCGATAATCGCCTCGCGGTAAAAGCGCTCGACAATGAATTCGCTGGAGACGCTGTAACCGCCCAGGGTCAGCATCGCATTGGAGGCTGCCTTGAACGAGGCCTCCGCCGCCAGATACTTGCCGGCATTGGCTTCCGGGCCGCAGGGTTCGCCTCGGTCATATAGCGCGGCGGCCTTGAACAGCATCAGGTTGGCGGCTTCCAGTTCCATCCATGATTCCGCCAAGGGGTGGGCGATTGCCTGGTTCTGGCCGATCGGCCGGTCGAAAACGATGCGTTCCTTGGCGTATTCGGCCGCCTTGTTCAATACGACGCGGCCTTTTTCCACATGCTCGGCGCCGATCAGGATGCGTTCCGGGTTTAGCCCGTCCAACAGGTAATAGAACCCGCGGCCTTCCTCGCCAATGCGGTCCTCCACCGGGACTTTCAGGTTGTCGATGAAGACCGCATTGATATCGACCGCATGGCGCACGAATTTTTCGATCTGCCGGGCCTCGATGCAGCTGCGGTCGAAGTCGGTATAGAACAAGGTTAGGCCATCCAGGGCCTTCTCGCATTCCTCGCGCGGTGTGGTGCGGGTGATCAGCATGAATTTGTTGGCGCTTTGCGCGGTGGTGGTGAACATCTTGCGGCCATTGACGACGTAATGATCGCCGTCCCGTACCGCGCGGGTTTCGATGCGCGAAGTGTCGAGACCCGCGTTGGGCTCGGTGACGCCGAACGCGGCCCGGTCCTTGCCCTGGATCATCGGCGGCAGCCAGCGCCGTTTTTGTTCGTCCGTGCCGTGACGCACCACGGGATTTAGACCGAACACATTGACGTTGATCGACGAGGTGGCGGCCCCGCCGTGCTGGCCGACCGTCTGCATCATGATCGCGGCCTCGGTAATACCCAGCCCACCGCCGCCGTATTCCACGGGCATGGCGATGCCGAGCCAGCCGTTGTCCGCCATCTCGCGGACGAATTCATCGGGGAAGCGGTGCTCGCGCTCCGCGTCCATCCAGTATTGCTCGCCGAATTTGTCACAGATTTTCTGCACCGCGTCGCGGATCGCCCGCTGATCTGGGGTGAAGGTAAAACTGGCGTCATACATGGTGCTTCCTCCAAGGCTCCTTAGGCGAAAGTCGCCGTTGCGGTCATGCCGGTGGTGCCTTCGGGGGTCAGCGCCCACAGCTCGCAACCATTGCCGTCAGCAGTTGGCCGGCCAACAACCTTAAACGGCGCGGTGTCGAACAATGGCGCCCGCGCCCGCATCTCATAGGTCTTGATGGCCCTGCCGCCGCTATTGTCGCGCGCCAGATCGAGCAGACATTGCGATGAATAGGGCCCGTGGATCACCAGACCCGGATAGCCCTCGACCTCCATGGCATAGGGGCGGTCGTAGTGAATGCGGTGCGGATTGAAGGTCAACGCCGAATAGCGAAACAGCGATACCGGGTCAGCGGTTATCGTGCGTTCCCACGGCGTGCCGCTGGGCGGCGTCTCGCGCTTTGGGATGCCGCTTTTCTCGCCTGGCTTGACCTCGTCGCGGAAAGCGGTACGCGCCTCCTCCTCCAGGGCCAACCCATCAGGGCCGATGATGCGCGCCACGACGTTGGTGAAGATCAGCACGCCGGTGCTGCCCTCGCGCAGCTGAATGTCAGCCAGCTCGGTCTCGCGGGTCAGTTTGTCGCCGACCCGGATCGGCTTGTGAAAGGTGGTCTTGGTACCGGCGAACATGCGCCGCGGCAAAGGCATCGCCGGCATCACGCCACTGTCGAGCGGCAGGCCGTCGGCGCCGAGGCGGCTGGGTCGCGACATCGGCAGGAAATAGCAGCGGTGCCAACCCGGCGCGATCGCCTCGCCTTCCTTGGGCGGTTCTTCGTCCCGGTCAAATGTCATGATCATCCCGTGCGGTGGGGCCGCCGTGGCGACATCCTCCTCCACCTGCATGGTGCCGATATGCTGGCGCAGCGCATCGATGTCGATATTGGTCATGGCTATTTCCTCCGTATTTCAAGTTTCTAGTTCACGCCTTTATCATGCCCTTTCCAAAAGGGTTTGCGCAGCTCGGTCTTGAGGATCTTGCCGGCGCCTGAAAGCGGCAATGGCTCCTCCACGAACTCGATACTGCGCGGGCATTTGTAGTTGGCAATCAGGCCGTGGCAGAAGGCGATCAACGTCTCCGCTGATACCGTGCCCGGCTCCATCAGGCGCACGACGGCGTGCACCCGCTCGCCCCATGTTTCATCGGGAATACCGATCACGGCGCATTCGGCCACCGCCTCGTGCTGATGCATGGCGTTTTCCACCTCCGCCGAATAGACGTTTTCGCCGCCCGAGATGATCATGTCCTTGACCCGGTCGACAATATATAAAAAACCGTCCTCGTCCATATAGCCGCCATCGCCCGTGTGCAGCCACCCATTGCGCAGGGTTTCCGCCGACAATTCCGGCTTATTCCAATAACCCCGCATGACGTTCATGCCGCGGGCACAAATTTCGCCCACGGTGTTGGCAGGTACTTCCAGATCATTCTCGTCCAGCACGCGAACCTCGATCGCGCCGCCGGAATGGCCGATGGAATTGCGCCTTTCGGTCGGCGCGCCGGGTTCGTCGAGATGCCGGGGGTCGAGGGCGGAGAGAAACGGCGCCGCTTCCGTCTGACCATAGCCGTGAATAAAACTGATGCCGGGCATCAATTGCAGGGCCCGTTCCAGCACCGGCGCCGGCATGGGCGCCGCGCCATAGAGCACATGCTTCAGAGAGGAGATGTCGTAGTCGCCGACAGCGGGGTGATTGACGATCATGTTGACCATGGTTGGCACCAGGACCGAGTGGTTGGGCCGGTATTGCTGGATCGCCGCCATGGCCGCCGTCGGCTCGAAGCCGGGAATGAAACAATGGCTGCCCGCCGCCATGGCCACGGCAAAGGCGCCGGCGCCGTCGGCCATGTGGAACATCGGGGCGGCGTGCAGCCAGTTGGTCCAGCGATCGATGCCAAAGATCGGCGTGACGTTGAGGGCATTCATGACCAGATTGGTCTGGCTCATCATCACACCCTTGGAGACGCCGGTGGTGCCGCCGGTATAAAACAACCCCGCCAGATCGTCGCCCCGGCGGCCCGCATCCGGGATCGGGGGCTGGCCCTCGATCAGGCTTTCATAATCGTGCAGGCCGTTTGGTGCCGCGTCATCACCCAGATAGACCACCTGGCGCACGCTCGCCATTTTTCCGTCCAGGGCTTCGAGCATGGGCACGAATGTATCGTCGACAAAGAGGAATTCGCTGCCGGAATCGTTTAACCAATAGGCGATTTCCGGCGGCGCCAGGCGCGTATTGACCGGCACGAAGACAGCACCGGCCCAGGGCACGGCAAACAGAAATTCCAGATATCGGTCGGAGTTCAGGGCCAGGATCGCCACCCGGTCGCCGTCCTTGACGCCAAGCGAACGCAAGCCGCCCGCCAGCCGCGCCACGCGGTCCGCCAGTTGCGCCCAGCTATGCCGACGCCCGGCGAAGTCGGTCGCCAGACCCTTGCCGTTCACCTGCGCCGCGCGCTCAACCATCAAGGTCAGGCGCATCTGCATCTTGTCTGTACTCATATCCGCGACCTCTTGACTACAGCTCAGCCGACCGTGGAAAAGGCTTGGCCATCGAATTCGCTGATCTCCATCTCCGCCAGGGTATTTCTGTCCACGCCTTCGAGACAGAAAATATTCACGGTGACCATGTCAGGTGCCACCCTGGGCCGGTGAAAGGGATAGATGCCGCAGGTCTTGCAGAAATAGTGCTTCGCCGTCTTGGTATTGAATTGGTACAGCTGCAAGGCATCCTCGCCTTGGAGAATTCGCAGATTTTCCAACTCTACACGGTGCATGACCGCATTGCGCCGAATGCAGATGGAACAGTTGCACATCCCAGCCTTGTCCAGCACCGTATCAACTTCGAACCGCACGGCGCCGCAATGGCACCGGCCTTGATAGGTTTGCATGGTATGAAATCTCCCGTTCTTTTAGTGCCAGTGCGAGAATGTCGCTATGATAGGGGCAAAGGGTAACGCTAACAGAGCGACGGTAAAAGAGGAGGGTGGAACATGGAAATCTGGACAACGGGCGCGGCCTCGCCTCGGGGCATCATGAAACTGGCACGGGAGGTCGAGGACAAGGGCTGGGACGGTTTGGCGGTGGTGGATTCGCAGAATCTTTCCGGCGATCCGTATGTCTCGCTGGCCATGGCGGCCACGGTGACCGAGCGCATCGGCCTGGCCACGGCGGTGACAAATTCCGTGACCCGGCAGGCCGCGGCCACCGCCACCGCCATCGCCTCCGTCAACCGCGTGGCCGATGGCCGGGCGGTGTTGGGCATTGGGCGGGGCGATTCAGCGCTTGCGCACCTGGGCCGGGCACCGGGCAAAGTGGCGCATTTCGAAACCTATGTGCGCCATCTACAGAGCTATCTTAGGGGCGAGGCGGTGCCCTTTGACGAGGTCGATATTTCCCTGGATATCGCGCCGCCCATGTCGGAACTGCATCTGGCTGATGCACCCGCGGAAAGCCGTATCGCCTGGATGGCGGGCACGCAAAAGGTTCCGGTCGAGGTGGCGGCGACCGGCCCCCGGGTAATCGGTATTGGCGCCTGCCTGGCCGAGCGGGTAATGTTCACCCTGGGCGCCGACGTGGACCGTCTGGCCTGGGGCATTGAAACGGCACGGGCGGCGCGGCGGGCCGCCGGTCTGGACCCTGACGGTGTGGCCTTTGGCGCCTACATCAACCTGGCCTGCCATGATGAGATCGCCGCGGCGCGCAATCTGGTGCGTGGCGGCCTGACCACCTTTGCCCGCTTCAATGTCATGCATGGCCGCACCATGGGGCCGTGGTCAGAGGCCGCGAAGGCCGCCCTGCATACCCTGGTTGCCGCCTATGACATGAACAAGCACACGCGGGGGGACTCGCGCCAGGCCGGCACCTTGACCGACGATTTTATCGACCATTTCGCGATTGTCGGCGGGCCGCAGGCAGTTATTGAACGCTTGACCGCCTTGGCCGCCCTGGGCCTGGACAAAGTCATTATCGGCGGCCGTCTGGGAACATCGGGCGATACCAACGCGGCGCGGTCATTGACAATGCTGGAGCAGGAGGTGATGCCGGCAATGCGGGGATAGATCTGGCTTTACCGCTTTTCCAGCAAGAACACGCCTTGTTCGCCGAGAAGATTGGCCCGGCCCGACGCCTTGCCGATGGTTTTGGCGTTGCCTTTGCGGTCAAGGGTCAGGCCCTGTTCGATGTTCAGGTTCATATCCTCGCACAGCTCCATGAAATCCAGGATCGTGCACAGATGGATATTGACGGTATCATACCAGGGCACCGGCAGGTCCGAGGTTAAGGGCATGCGGCCACGCAACAACAGGTCCCAGCGCACCCGCCAATAGCCAAAATTGGGGAAGGAAACGATGGCCTGGCTGCCAATGCGCAGCATCTGCTCCAACACCAGGCGGGGGTAATGCAGCACTTGCAGGCTCTGGCTCAAGATCACCACGTCAAAGGCGCCGTTGGGATAGTCGATCAGATCCGTATCCGCATCGCCCTGTACCACCGACAGGCCCCGGCTGACGGAAGCGTTGACACCGTCCTGGCTCAACTCCATGCCGCGGCCGTCAATGCTCCGTTCCCGCTGCAGAAAATGCAGCAGATCGCCCTCGCCGCAGCCGATATCCAGGACCCGTGCGCCAGGCAGTATCATATGCGCCAGGACCGGAAAATCCGGCCGGAAGACGACCCGGCGATCGTGCCGCGCCGTACCCGCAAGCCCCGAACGTCTATCCGCAATCTCGCTCATGCTCAGGCCAGTCCCCGGCGGATCGCCGCCGCTTGCAGGAAGCCGCCCAAAGTGGTGAACATCTCGGGCTCGTCCAGCAGAAACGCGTCGTGACCCTTGTCACTTTCCACTTCTACGAAGGACACCCGCGCGGCGGCGGCGTTCAAGGCTCGCACAATGGCCTTGTTCTCCGCCGTCGGGTACAGCCAATCGGAGGTGAAAGAGACGATGCAGAACTCCGTACTGGTCGTGCGGAAGGCGTTCGCCAGGACGCCGCCGTATTCCGCCGCCATGTCAAAATAGTCCATGGCCCGGGTAATATAGAGATAGGAATTGGCATCAAACCGGTCGACAAATGTGGAGCCTTGGTGACGCAAATAGCTTTCCACCTGGAAATCAGCATCGAAACCGAAGGAAACTTCCGCGCGGTCCTGCAAGTTCCGATCAAACTTATTCTGCAAGGCCGCTTCCGAGAGATAGGTGATATGGGCCGCCATGCGCGCCACCGCCAGGCCCCGTTTCGGTACCACCTTGTGGGCGTAATAGTTACCGCCATGCCAGTCCGGATCGGCCATGATGGCCTGTCGCCCGACCTCGTGAAAGCCAATGTTCTGGGCCGAATGACGTGCCGCAGTGGCGATTGGGGCGGCCACATAGACCGCTTCGGGGTAATTGGCGGCCCATTGCAAGACCTGCATGCCGCCCATGGACCCCCCCGTGACACAGAACAGCTGTTCTATACTCAGGCTGTCAATCAGGCGTTTTTGCGCCCGCACCATGTCGGCGATGGTGATAACGGGAAAGTTCAGGCCGAATGGCTCGCTCGTCGATGGGTCGATATCCTTGGGGCCCGTGGTGCCCATGCAACCACCCAACACGTTGCTGCAAATAACAAAATACCGGTTGGTATCAAGGGTCTTGCCAGGGCCAACCATGGTTTCCCACCAGCCGGGCCGGCCGGTAGCCGGGTTTTTGCCGGCCAGGTATTGATCACCGGTCAGGGCATGGCAGACCAGAATGGCGTTGGAGCGGTCCCGGTTCAATTCACCAAGCGTTTGATAGGCGATCGTCACGGGCGCCAGGGCGCCGCCCGAATCCAGGGTCAGGGGTTGATCCTCGGTGATGGCGAAGACGTGTTCGGTTGGCGTCAGCGCGGGCGGCTCGCCGCCAGCGGACGCACCGTCCTCCGGCACCTTGGGGGAGCCATCCGCCGCCTTTTTTGCTATTGTCATAATCCTGAAAACTCTGTCCTGATAGTTGGGTACTATGCAGGGCCCCTTGTGCTGTCAACGTAATCTTTGCGAAATTTTGCCGTCTCTTGGACTTGCCCATGATACAGCGGGAGTGTATCACCGCCATCCGGGCCTACCATCCAAACCGACTGCCCAAATCGACCGTGCAAATCGACCGCACCTGGCTAGGATAACAATGATGCCGACGACGACCTCAGACCTGGATGATTTACGGCGCCAGATTGATCAGATCGACGCAGACCTGCATGACAAGATCGTGCAGCGGATCGCCTTGATCGATCAGGTTGCCAAGGCGAAACAATTGCAAGGCAATGACTCCTCCGCCATGCGCCCAAACCGGGAAGCGGAAGTGGTGCGCAGTCTGGCGCAACGCCATCAGGGTCAATTGCAAACCGCAACGGTGATCCGAATTTGGCGGGAGTTGATCAACGGCGCCACGGCCCTGCAGGGTCCGTTGAGCGTCGCGGTCTGCGCGCCGGCGCGTTCGGTTGGATACTGGGATATGGCGCGCAACCATTTCGGCTCGTCCGCGCCCATGACCCTGCACACCTCGCCTTCGGTGGTCTTGCGCATGGTGGATGATATACCTGGTGCCATCGGCCTGCTGCCGTTTCCGCAAAGCGGCGAAGACAATCCCTGGTGGCCGGCGCTGGCCTCTCAGGCAAATGATCAGGCTGGACCGCGGGTTATCTGGCGGCTGCCATTTTTCGCCTCGACCACGGGCCGGTTCGAGCAATTGGAAGCCCTGGCGGTGGCAAAACTGATGCCCGAACCCAGCGGCCAGGACGCCACTGTTGTGATGGTCGAAACCGATCAGGACGTATCCCTGGCCCGTGTGGTGGATCAATTGGGCCAATGTGGTTTTACCGTCCATCCCCTGGCCGTGCATGAACAAAGCCATGGCGGCGCGCGGTTACAGCTAATTGAACTGGATGGGTTGATCCGCCATGAAGATCCTTCCCTCGCCACATTCCACGAAAAAATGGGTGAAGGGCTGTACCGAGTAGCGATCCTGGGCGCCTACCCGAAGCCATTGACGGCCAGCCAGGGGGAGACATCGGCATGACCACACCGACACCGAACCAGGGCATTCTGGATATCACGCCCTATATCGGCGGCGATGCCTCGGTCGAGGGCATGGCCCGGGTCGTCAAGTTATCCTCGAATGAGGCGGCGACCGGCGCTTCCCCCAAGGCCATGGCCGCATATCGGGCCGGGGCGGAGGAACTGCACCGCTATCCCGAGGGCGGGGCCGCCGATCTGCGGGCCGGACTGGCGGAGATGTATGGCCTGAACATCAATGGTATCATCTGCGGTAACGGGTCCGACGAAATCATCAGCCATCTGATCCATTCCTACGCCGGGCCGGGCGACGAGGTGGTTTATACCGAGCACGGCTTTTTGATGTATCCCCTGGGTGCCATGGCGTCCGGCGCAACGCCCATCAAGGCGGCCGAGACGGATTTCACTGCTTCGGTCGATGCCATTCTGGCGGTGGTGACCGAGCGGACAAAAATGGTCTTTCTGGCCAATCCGAATAATCCCACCGGCACCTATATTGCGAATGCGGAGATCCAGCGCCTGCGTGCCGGCCTGCCCGATCGTGTCATGCTGGTGATTGACAGCGCCTATGCCGAGTTTGTCTCGCGCAATGATTATTCACCGGGTATCGAGATGGTGGAGGCACATGACAATGTCGTCATGACCCGCACATTTTCCAAGATTTACGGCCTGGCGGGATTGCGCCTGGGCTGGGCCTATTGCCCGGAAGAAGTCGCTTTGGTCTATCACCGGGTACGCTCGCCGTTCAACGTCAATGCGGCGGCCCAGGCAGCGGGCTTGGCGGCCTTGCACGATGTGGCGCACACCGATGCGGCACGGGCCCACAATGACCGCGAATTGGCCTGGCTGCACGATGAATGCCGGCGCCTGGGTCTGCCATGCATCCCCTCGGTGGGTAATTTTCTGACCATCCAGTTTGCTTCCGAAGGACCACGTTCGGCGATGGAGGCGCAGGAGTTTCTGCGCACCAAGGGTATTTTACCCCGTGGCATCGGCGCTTATGGCCTGGGTGCCTATTTGCGCTTTACCGTCGGCCTGGAAGATGAAAACAAGCTGGCGGTCGCGGCAATAGAAGAATTTCTGAGTACGGCCGATGGCGCCTGAGGTCGATAAGCAACCAAAGCCGCCGCGTTTCGAGCGTCTGGCGCTGATCGGCGTCGGCCTGATCGGATCGTCCATCGCCCGGGCCACCAAACGGGCCGATCTGGCGGCCAGCATTGTCGGCTGCGCCCGCACACCGAAGACCCGCGACAAGGCGCTTGAGCTGGGCATCGTCGATGCCATGTACGAAGACCCGGCCGAGGCCGTGGCCGGCGCGGATCTGGTGATCGTCTGCTCTCACCTTGGCAGTTATGTCAGCGTGGGCAAGGCCATGGCATCCAGCCTGGCGCCCGGCGCCATCGTTACGGATGTCGGCTCGGTCAAAGGCTGCGTGGCGCGTGATCTGGGGCCGCACATACCTGACGGCGTGCATCTGGTGCCGGGGCATCCCGTTTCGGGCAGCGAAAAATCCGGGCCTGAAGCTGGCTTTGAATCATTATTCGATGACCGCTGGTGGATCTTGACGCCGGGCGAAACAGCGGACGAGGCGGCGGTCACGCGCTTGGCGGCGTATGTTCAGGCTCTGGGCAGCCGGGTCGAGATCATGGCGGCGGAGCGTCACGACCTGGTGTTGGCTATTACCTCGCATCTGCCGCATTTGATCGCCTATAACATCGTCAGCACGGCGGACGACATGGAAGCCGTGACCCAGGGCGAGGTGGTGAAATATTCCGCCGGCGGTTTCCGCGATTTCACCCGGATCGCGGCCTCGGATCCGGAATTCTGGCGCGATGTGTTTCTCAACAACCGCGACGCCGTATTGGAAACCCTGGGCCGTTTCACCGAGGATTTGATCGCCCTGCAACGATCGATCCGCTGGGGCGAAGGTGATGAACTGCTGCGGGTGTTCAGCCAGTCCCGTGATATCCGCCAACGTATCATCCAGGCCGGCCAGGACACCGAAGCGCCCAATTTTGGCCGCCAGGGCGAAGCCTCCACGGAAGCGGACTAGCCACAACTATCGGCGCACCGGCGTGCCGGTTCATCGCCGACGAATTTGCTCAGAGCGTCTGCCTGTTCGTGAACCACGCCTTGTCATGTATCAGTGGGGAAAGACGCTATTGGCTGATGATGGGTGTCAGGCGCGCGATTGGCGCTGGGCCCAGGAACAGCTTGCCGTCTTGCAGCCGCACCGGTACCGACAGCACGCCGCCCGCCGCCGCTGCCAGCAGGCCCAGTACGGCGCGCGCCGCCATCAGGTGATCCTTATCCATGGCGCCGCTGGCGACGGCGATGTCCAGCAATTGATCATGCCCCTTGATCCGCGCGGTCAAGGCGCCGATGGCCCGCATTTGATCGTCCAGGGCCAGACTGCCGGAGGCATCGATATCCATATCGCCCCATTGCAGGTGCAACTTGGTGATTTCCAAGGTGCCGCCGTCATCGCGCCATGCCGCAAGATTTTGTGGCGATGCGTCGCCTTTCAAAAGGCCGGTTACCGTGGTTTGCAGATCCACCAGCTTGACCGTATGGGGAAACTCGACCGAAAGGACCCCTGGGTTCACCTCCAGCCCGTCGCCGCGCAGGGCAACATCGACGCTATCGGGCGCGTCCGGGGCGGGGCGGGCATGGATTTGCAGGCGTTTTGCCTCCACTGCGGCGGCACCGTCGTAGCGCAGCCGGATAGCCTTGCTGTCCAGGGATAGCCGCGCGGGCATGCCCTGGGCATCGGTCTTCATGCTGGCCAGCGCTTCGCTGCTATCAAATGTCAGGCTATGCTGGCTCGCCTTGCGCGTGGCCGTGAATAGATGCTGGCCGGACAGATCGAATAATATGTGACGCGGCTGCCAAGGGTGGCCGACGGCTTTGATATGCTCCGTCTGCCAATGGAATTCCCGCGGCGGGCGGCGCAGGGCCAGGCGGGGTTGGCTTAGATCAACCCGGATGCGAAAGGGAAAGCCGCTGATCTCCAATTCGCGGTGGGTCCATTCACGGGTTTGACTGTTTTCGTCGGCGTGGCGCTGTAGTTCCGTGCGCACCTTTTCGGCGATATGGAACCAAAAGCCGCTCCACCCCGCCATGGCGGTGACGACAACCCCGATCAAAATATAATAACGCATGGCGCCTCGCTGCCAGTCTGTCCAATATGGTATAACTCAGCCGTTGAATTATCCTGGGCGCCCCATCGTGAACACCTCCCCGCAACATTACACAATACCTGATCTGGCCCTACCCTCCGGTGACTTATGGGTGTTTGGCTATGGCTCCGTCATGTGGCGGCCGGGGTTTGCGCATCTGGAACGCCGGGCGGGCCGGGTGCATGGTTATCACCGGTCGCTTTGCGTCTGGTCCTGGTTTCACCGGGGCACCCAGGAAAACCCGGGTCTCGTCCTTGGTTTGGATGTCGGCGGCTCCTGTCATGGTATCGCCTATCGCATTGCCGCCGCCGACAAGGCTGCGGTGGCGGACTATCTATATCGCCGCGAATTGGTCACCGATGGTTACCAGGCTATTCTGCATCAAGTCTATTTCGCTGATAGGTCCGTCACCGCGCTGGCATTTCGTGCCAACCGCCGGCATCCGCAATATGCTGGCAAATTGGCGCATGACGAGGCCGCTGACACGGTGCGCCGTGCCCAAGGCGCCTCGGGCGCCAATCCCGAATATGTCGCAAGCACCGTCCAACAGTTGCAGGCGATGGGCATCGTCGACCGCGCCCTGCACCAAATCAACGCTCTTGTGCGAGGCGAATAAGGTTTAATCCGTGCCGAACTCCTTGGCATGCAGCCAGGCGCCCAGTTCGCCGGTGGTGCCGTTCTTGTTCCAGGCTTCCAACATGGCGGGGGCGGCTTCAGCGGCCTTTTTCCAGATTTCCGGCCCGCCGGTATTCGTCGCCAGCTCCAGGCGATGGCCGTTGGGATCGAAACAATAAATCGACTTGAACAGACTGTGGTCAATGGGCCCGATGACATCGACGCCGTGACTTTCCATGCGTTCCTTGGCTGTCAGCAGCGCCGCCATGTCCGGTACGTTGAAGGCGATGTGCTGGACCCATTCAGGCGTGTTGGGGTCCTTGCCTTGCTTGGGCGAATTAGGCAGTTCGAAAAACGCCAGATAGCTGCCGGGCCCAATCTCGAAAAAGATATGCATGTAGGGATCGGGCTCCTTGGTCGAAGGTACCTGATCCTCTGAAATCGCCATGACATAATCCATGCCGATGACGTTGCTATAAAAATCCACGGTCTCTTGTGAATTGTTGCAGCGGTAGGCGACATGATGCAGGCCTGTAGTGACGGACATCGCGGGCTCCTGTTTGTTCCATCGAATGTTGATATCACTCTAGCAATTAGCTGCCGTGGGTGCGAGGCTTGCCGCTGCAACACCACGTTGCAGGCCATTTCAGGTGCTGCCCATGATCGTCGATTGTCACGTCAACCTTTGGACCCCGGAGCACTTTACGCCGCTGTATGCCGAACAGATGCGCCGTGTCCGTTCCGACGGTGATTATGGCCTGGCAGCGGATGCCGAGACCCTTTATGGCGCGATGGCCGATGTGGACAGGGCCATCATATTTTCCCCCCGCTATCGCGATAGCGCCGGGGTGGATGGCGATGACGGGGCGGTGGCTGATGCCGTGGCCCGCTATCCCGATAAGTTCGTCGGCTTCGCCTATGTGGACCCGCGCCAGGCCGACTGCCTGGAACAACTGCGGCACAGCATCGAAGATTTAGGCTTGCAGGGCGTCAAATATGGTCCGATCTACAATGGCGTTCCTCTGTCGGACCCGCGCATGACGCCAATCTATGAGTATTGCCAGGCCAACGATCTGCCGTTGACCCTGCACATGGGCACGACTTTTGCCGAAAACGCGCCGGTGGACCTTGGCCGCGTCATTCACGTGGATCCCGTGGCCGCGCGGTTTCCCGATCTAAAGATCATCTGCGCCCATATGGGCCATCCCTGGTTCGAGGACTGCATCACCGTGGTACGCAAGCGGCCCAATGTCTATTGCGAGATCGCGGCAATCTTTTACCGGCCCTGGCAATTCTGGAACATTCTGATCTCGGCTCAGGAATATTCCATCACCGACAAGATTTTCTTTGGCACGGATTTTCCGTTTTCAGGGGTCGGGGAAAGTCTGGCTGGTCTGGAGAACGTCAATCATGTGATCGCCGAAAGCGGCCTGCCGCGGGTATCGGACGAGACCATTCAGCGCATCAAGCACGCCAACCCGTTTGAACATTGGTGGCATGGCCCCGGCCCGCTATAGATTTCAGATCGCCAGGGTGCCGCCATTCTTGTTCAGCCAGGCTTGCTGGACGCGGTAGTTGGGCATCAAGCCTTTGACGATGCGCCAGAAATCCGGTGAATGGTTGTGCTCAAGCAGATGCGCCACCTCGTGGGCGACGACGTAATCGACCACCGCCGCCGGCGCGATGACAAGGCGCCAGTTGTAGGAAAGTTCACCGCTGCTGCTACAGCTGCCCCAGCGGCGTTTATAGGCCTTCACCTTGACCGCGCTGGCCGCCACGCCCAGACGCCCGCAACAACTTTCGGTTCTGGCTTGGAATTCCGCCAGGGCAGCCTGGCGGTAGAGTTCATGCAAGCGCTGCTTGACCTTTGCTTGCCTTGCCGCGCCGTGCAGCCGTTTTGGTATGGTTACGACCAGGCCTCGTCCGACGATTTCCGCCGGCCAGGGGGCGCCGTCAACAATTTCCAATTCAAGCTCCTGGCCCAAATACCGATAGATCTCCCCAGCCTCGTAGTACCTGGGCGGCGCTTTTGGCCGGGCCGCCTGCTCCGCCAATTTTTTTTCAATCCAGTCCGAATGTTTGTCGACCAGAGCCGTTATCTGCCGCTCCGGCGTGCGGACGGGGACCATGACCTGGACATGGCCGTCCCGGATTTGCAGGCACAGGGTCTTGCGCCGGGTTGAACGCTTCACTTCAAAATTGAAATTAGGGGCAAAATTCATGACAACCTGCGTGGCGGCGAATCGAGATATAGGCTACACCAACAACGCCACCAATGTCTTTGCAGGAGGATCGCGATCATGAGTAAGCCAAAGGTCCGGACAGGTATTGTCGGTGCCGGTTTTGCCGCCAGCTTTCATATTGAGGCGGCCCGCCGCGCCCATGGCGCCGACGTGAATGTGATCGGTGTTCATGCCCGGACCGACGCCAGCACTGACAGCTTCGCGGCCAAGCACGGCATCAAGGCCTTTGCCGAACTTGATGCTCTTTTGGAGCAGATCGATGTGCTGCACGTCTGCATCCCCCCGGCCTTGCACGAGCCCGTCGCGGTGCAGGCATTGCAGCGCGGCATTTTTCCCATCGTGGAAAAGCCCTTGACGGGATATTTCGGCGACGGCGCGCCTGATTTCGATGGCCGCGAGGCATCCATGACCGATGCCCGCACCGGCGCCCTTGCCAGCATCGAGCGCATGCGCGCGGCGGAGGCGGCCTCGAAGGCCTGCATTTTATATGCCGAGAACTGGGTCTATGCGCCAACTATTCAGAAAGAGCGGGAGATCCTGGAGAAAACCAAGGGTCAAATCCTGTGGATGCATGGGGAAGAGGCCCATTCAGGCTCTCACGCCCCCAGCTATGGCCATTGGAACCTGGCAGGCGGCGGCGCCATGATCGGCAAGGGCTGCCATCCCCTGACCGCCGCCTTGTATTTGAAAAAGGTCGAGGGCCGGGCCAGGTTCGGCCAATCGATCCGGCCCGCCACGGTGACCGCCCGCGCCCATGCCTTGACCCAGTTGCCGGATTTCGTCGATACCGGTCATATCCGCGCCGATTATGTGGATATCGAGGATTTCGCCATGATCCACGTGACCTTTCAGGACGGCACGATCGCGACCGTGTTCGCCTCGGACATCGTGCTGGGCGGGGTGCATAACTGGTTGGAGGTCTGCGCCGGCAATCACCGCACGATCTGCAACCTCAATCCCTCCAATCAGATGCAGACCTATAACCCGGTGGAAAGCCAGTTCGACGAGGTTTATGTGGTTGAGAAAATCGGCACTAAACAAGGCTGGGCCAATACCGCCCCCGATGAAGACCATTCCCACGGCTTCCCGCAGGAGATCGAGGCATTCTACCGCACCATCGCCCATGGCGATGCTGTGGAAAGCGACAGTGAACTGGCCGCCGATACCATCGCCACCATTTACAGCGGCTATGTCTCCGCTGGCAACGGCGGCGCGGCTGAACCTATAACTCTACTTTAGATTTTACGAAGGAGTACCCAGCATGATCATGGCCAACAGCTTGCGGCAAAAACTGGACGATGGCGCCGCGACCCTAGGAACGCACTTTCTCTCATCCGATCCGGATATCCCTGAAATCATCGGTGACACGGGGTTGTTTGATTACGGCGAATACTGCGCCGAATATTCCGCCTTTGATATGCAGACGCTCTATCATCTGGCCCGTGCCGGCCAATGCGCCAACCTGCCGCTAATGTTGAAACCTGATCAGGAGAGCCAGGGCTTTTGGACCCAGGCCGCCCTTGGCGCCGGTTTCAAGGCGGTGCTGTTCACGGATATCCGCACGGCGGAGGACGTCGTCGAGTGCCACCGTATCATTGCCGCCGACATGCCCAGCAAAGGCGGCAATATGGGCGTGAAACTGCGCCGCCCGGCCCTGACCGGGTATCAGCCCGACAACTACCTCGATAATCTGAACGCCACCGTATTCACGATCATGATCGAAAAAAATGTCGCCCTGGACAATATCGATGCGATCCTGGAAATGGCCAAGGCCAAGGGCGTTGCCATGACCCAGTGGGGCCCGGCGGATTTCGGCTTTTCCCGCGGCGAGCCCAGCCTGATGCACACCGACGGCATCCGGCCGTTCGAGGAACAGGTGATCAAGAAATCCATTGAATTCGGCGTCGCGCCGCGCATTGAAATCGCCGAACCGGAGCAGGCGAAACGCTACATAGACCTGGGCGTCCGCCATTTCTGCATCGGTTGGGACCGCTTCATCCTGCAAGCCGGCCTGGCCCGTATTGGTGAGGGCATGCGCAAGGTGTTGGAGACGGTTTAGCTCTTGAACGGGTCTTCCACGTTCGGCCAGAACGGGGTGGCCAGTTTCGTGAACGGCAGGTTGGCGAAATCCATGTTCAGGGTGCCGGGAGAGGTGGCGTAGATCACCTCTGCTGCGATGGGGGCGAAACCGGCGTAAAAGTGCTGCGACGACTTCGGGATGATGATCTTCAGGCTGGCCAGGTCAATGCCGAACTGGCTGAACGCGTCGGGGTGAAAGGTCTGGCCGCGAATGAAGTTCAAGACCAGGTTGACGTTGCCCGCCGCCTGCAGCCAGACCGCATCGCCCATCTGCTGGGTGACGCTGCCAAACGGCTGCGTGGCGTTTTCAATGATGCCTTTGACGGTAACATCAAGATCCACCGGGATGCCGGATTCCCGGCAGCATTTACCGCCGATGCGCAGGTTCAGCCGGGCCCCGACGCCGGCCTCCTTGCACAGGCGGATTGCCAGGGGATCCCAGTACAGACCGCTGATATTGTCGCTCAGGCCGGTGTCGAGAATTTCCTGCAGCAAAAATGTTGAATCCGATGGTGCGCCGCCGCCGGCGTTGTCCGCGATATCCGCCACCACCACCGGCCCGGCCGCCGCCGCCGCCGCTCGGCTCAAGGCTTCCTTGTAGGGCATGGTGACGGGTGCGGTTTCCTGGCGCATCGCCCAGACCTCCTGGCCCAGTTGCCGTGCCAGGTCCTCTGCCTTTTTCTTGTCACCATCGGCGATAACCAGCATCCGGGCCGTGACGCAGGGCACATCACCCCAGGGAAAGCCGTGTCCGAACGAGATCGATAATATGCCGTCGCGGCCCTCCAGGGCGTGCATGCGGGCGACGAAGGTCTTCATGGGCTCCACCGGGGTACGCCAAGTGCTGACCATGCGGCAATCATGCACGGCCATTACTGGGGTTGTCTTGCCAAGTTTTGCGTCGCGGCAGATGGCATACAGCTCCGCTGCCCGTTCCTTGGTGTCGATATGGGGATATTCCTTGTAGCTGACCAAGGCATCCGCCGCCGCGCGCATCTCGGGCGTAATGGAGCAATGCAGATCCAGCTCGCCGCCGATAACCGCATCCGTGCCGGCGACCTCCCGGCAGCGGGCCAGCAGGTCGCCTTCGCAATCGTCATAGCCGTCGGCGACCATGGCGCCATGCATGTTCAACAGCACCAGATCAACGGGCAGGGCCGCCTTTAGGTCCGTCAGGATTTCATCCCGCAAGGCTTCATAGACCTTGCGCACGGTGATACCGGCGGGCTGGGCGAAGGTGGCCAGGCTTTCGACCACCTCGTCGCCGTCAGCCGCCGCCAATTCGCGCCAGACGATCAGGGGCGCGGTGTGCAGATCCGCCGGCGCCCGCGTGGCGTCGCCATGATACAGCATGGTGTCCTGAAAATTCCGCAACCCCGTGGGGATTGGCGAAAAGGTATTGGTTTCGGTGCCTAGGCAGGCGATGAAGGCTTTCATGCTCAATCTTTTCCCTTCCGAAGGGTGGCCCGCGCCGGCGACAGATCAGCCGCTGAAACGCCGAATGCTTGCAGGTCTTCGGGAACATCGCGGCCCAAGGCCAGGGCGGCGCTGACCCGCCCCATGGATGGTGCGGTCTGAATGCCGTAGCCGCCCTGGCCCGCCAGCCAGAAAAAGCCATCTACCTTTGCATCAAAGCCGACCACTGGTGTTTTATCTTCCACGAAAGAGCGCAGACCCGCCCAGCTGCGGATAACTCGGGGGATTTCCAGGCTGGTAGCTTGTTGCAGACGGTCCACGGCAATGGCGATATCAAGTTCTTCGGGCTGCACATCACAGGGTTCCATCGGCGTCTCGTCCGCCGGCGATCCCATCAGGGCGCCGCTTTCGGGCCGGGCATAGAATTCCTCGTCAGCATCTATCAGGGCCGGCCAGGCGGCGAAGGCCTGATCGGTGGGCCCATCGAACAAGATGGCGGTGCGCCGTTTCGGCACCAAGCCAACGGTTTCGGCACCCGCCAAAGCGGCGATTTTATCGCACCAGGCCCCGGCGGCGTTGATTATCACCTTGGCCGAGATTTCTTCGTGCCCCAGGCTGATCCGCCAGGCACCATCACGGCGGGTTAGGCCGTCAACCCGCGCATTCGTCCGCAATTCAGCACCATGACGCCGCGCACCGCGCAGAAAGCCCTGATGCAGGGCGTTCACATCCATATCCATGGCATCCGCCTCCAACACTCCGGCGGCGGCGTAGCCGGGGCGAACCACGGGTATCCGCTCACGCACGTCCGCTTCGTTCAAATGATGTATGCTGTCCACATGCAGGGCAGCAGAGGTGAAAACCTCATCCAGGGCTGCCTGCTGGTCCGCGCGGCCAATGAACATCACGCCCCGGGGTGTCAGTAGCGGCGTATCGGTGAAGCCATCGGGGGGGGCAAGCAGAAAGGTGCGCCCGGCGGAGGTCAGGGCGCGGATCGCGGCATTGCCATAAGCTTCCGTATACAGCGCGGCGGAGCGGCCCGTGGTGTGGTAACCGGGTTGCGCCTCCATCTCCAGCAGCAGCACGCGGTCCGCCGCGTCTCCTTCGCCGTCCTGAGCAAGAAAGTAGGCGGCGGAGGCGCCCGCCATGCCGGCGCCGATGATCACGAAATCGAAGATTTTTTCCTGCAACGGTAAGATCGACGCCAACCCGTGGCGGCCTCCTTTGGTATCCTGTTGCCCGGCGCCGGTTTTTGCCGCGCTGGTTTGTTTTTGGGCAAATGTTTGTCTCGCGGGCGAATTCCAGTAACTATATCATCATCGGAATTTCATTGTGGGGATATCGGTTTGCCAAGCGCTGTACGGCGTCAACAGGCCTTGGCTGTGGTATCCACACGGGTAGAGATGGCTTGAAACCATCCGCGAATACGGAGGCGGCATGCAAATTTTGGCGGGTCTGCGGGTGCTCCAGATCGGGCCCGGCTTGGCGGCGGCGGCATGTGGACGCGCCTTTGCCGATGTCGGCGCCACGGTCAGTAGTATCGCCGCTGATGACGACACGGCGCTGGCGGTCTTCCTGAATGCTGGCAAGCCCTTCGCGGCGGTGGATTGCACGCCAGCAGCATTGGCGGCGCATGCCGCGGCGGCGGACCTTCTGATTGTCGAAGGGACGCCGCAAGAGCTGGCGGCACGCGGGGTCGATGACACTGCATTGCGCAAGCTCAATGAAGCGGCGGTTATCGTATTGATCGCGCCCTATGGCCAGAGCGGGCCCGACGCCAACCGTCCGGCCTCCGATCTAACCTTATTCTGCGCCAGCGGTATCGCGCGCATGCTGACCGGACAGGTTGATGACCTGTCTGAACCACCGACCCGTGCCGTTGGGAAGCAATCGGCCTTTATCGGTGGGCTGGCGGCGGCGGCAGCCGGCATGCACGCCCTGTTGTTGGATCGGTTGCCAGGTCAAACCGGCGCTACCATCGACATCTCGATCCAGGAAGCGTTGGCGACGTTGGCGATGACCGAGCTGACGCGGGTTGGCATGCAGGGCAAGGTTTGGTCACGCCGGCGCCTGACCGACGGCAATGGCGCGACAGTGACCATCCTGCCGGCCAGGGACGGTTATGTGGCGGTTTCGCCGCGCGAAAATCATCAGTGGGCCGCCTGGCTGCAAGTCATGGGATCGCCCGATTGGGGCCAGGAACCGCGTTTCACGGGCAAGCCGGACCGGATCGAGAATTGGGACGCCTTGCATGCCCTGATGTCGGAATGGAGCCGGACGCACGACAAACAGTGGATCGCGGATGCCGCCCAGGCGGCGCGCGTTCCCAGCTTTCCCTTGCAGGAGCCAGCCGAACAGTTTGCCTCCGCCCAGCTCGCGCATCGCCAATTCTTCCGGCCAATGGAGATCGGGGGCGAGAGCGTGCTGGCGCCGGGGTCGCCGTTCCGCACCATCCCCTGGGAGCAACAAACGCCCGCCGGCGTCGAAAAGGCCGTGGGCGCGGCTAGAAAGGCGGCTAAAAAGTCCGCGGGTGCTGGCGCGCCGCTGCCTCTATCGGGTATACGCGTGCTCGATTTTTCCTGGGTTATCGCCGGGCCGACCGCAACGCGCTATCTGGCGGCGATGGGGGCCGAGGTTATCAAGATTGAAGCGCCAGGGCGCGGCGATCCAGGGCGGGGAATGGGGCTGCATGCGGTGCTTGGCCAGGCCAAGCGCGGTATCACCCTCGATCTGCGACAGCCCGCTGCGGTTGCCACCGCCAGGGCACTGGCGGCCAGCGTCGATATAGTCATCGAAAATTTCGGCACCGGTGTCATGGAGCGGCTTGGCCTTGGACCCGAAGATCTGGCCCGGGATAATCCCGAAGTTCTCTATATTTCGGCCTCTGGGCACGGCCGCAGCGGACCGGAGGCCGGCGCGGTCGCCTATGGCACCTTGTTGCAATGCTATGCCGGTTTCGCGGGCCTGAACGGTCATCCGAACGCATCGCCCCGTGTCGGCATGGCCTGGGTCGACCCGATGTGCGGCCTGAAGCTCGCCTTCATTGCGGCGGCCGGGATCTGGCAGCGGCGCCGCACCGGCAACGGCATGCGCATTGATTTTTCGATGATGGAGGCCCTGCTCTGGACCATGGCCGAACCTTTGCTTGCCGCGCAGCTTCAGGGCCCGCTCCAGCCTCAGGGCAATGCCGATGACGCCTTTATGCCGCACGGCATTTTTCCCTCAGGCGGCGCCGATGCCTGGGTCGGGATCGCGGTGCGCGGTGATGATTGCTGGCGCTCCTTGTGCGCCGTGGTCGACGCGCTTGGCCCCTGGCGTGACCTCGGTCTCGAAGCCCGGCGTGAACGAGATGTGGAAATCGACCAAGTTCTCACAGACTGGACGCGAGCCCGCTCGGCCAAGTTGGCCGCGGAAACACTCCTAGCGGCAGGCATTCCGGCGGCGGAACTTGCCTCGTCGCTCGATCTCAAGGCAAGCGGGCATCTCCAAGCGCGCGGCTTTTGGCAGGATAGTGATCGCAGATCCTTGCCGGGCCTGCCGTGGCGGGCCAGCTTTGGACGGCAGAACGGCCCCGCGCCGGGGCATGGCGAGGATACGGATGCGGTACTCCGCGATCTGCTGTCGCTCACACGCGAAGAAATCGCCGCCCTCCGCACCTCGGGCGCGCTCGGTTAGAGGGCTTTTTGCTTCGGTATTTTTTTTGCGCGCTATTCGCTGCCACGCCGTTGCGGCCCAGTGTAGGCATCATCGGGCAGGCGGCGACGGTCCGGTCCAATATACTGCGGTACGGTAATCTGTGTCATGGGATTTTCAGCCAAGTGCTGCGCCAGGTCGGATAACGCGGTGGCCGAAATCGGTTTGATCATGACATGATCAACACCGGCCTTGACCAGGCCGCGGATGCGCTCGGGGCTGCTTTCCGCCAACAGGCATATCACTGCCAGGCCCTTGCGCGGCGAGGCGGTGGGGCTGCGCAGGCGTTGCAGCAAGGCCATGGTTTCGTAGTCCGATGTGCTGGTGTCCGCGACCAAAACATCGGCGGGAAATTCGTGCAAGGCGGTCAACGCCGCTTCCGCCGATTGTGTTGTCTTGATCGCCAAAACGCTTTCCAAGGCGATCCGCTCGTTGGTGCCGACCCGCAGCAACAACGCCTTTAGAGGCGCCGCGCGCAACGGCGCTTCCGAGGTTTGATCAGATGATGTGTTCGATAGTTCGGACAATAGAGCTTTCCATTAACGAATTAAGGAAATCCAGCAATGACTTCCCAAGGGGCGGTATTTGCCCAACCTTATCCCATGGCGCGCGGCATTTAAACCGCCAGTGACAGGAGCCCGGAAACCGGTTAGTACAACGCCATGACAGTCACCATGCGAAGCGGCGCCAAGGCCGACAATGGAGAATCGGCGCCGCCCAAGATGGCGGGTCCGCGCGCTGACGGCCGGGTTATCGGCTTGATCGGCGGGGCGCACTTTCTCAGCCATTATCTGATTTATTTATTGCCGCCGGTCTTGCCGTTGATGAAAGTCGAATTCGGCGTCAGCTACGCCGCCCTCGGTTTGATCATGACGATTTTCAACCTGACCTCGGCGTTGACCCATGTGCCCATGGGTTTTGTCGTTGATCGGTTTGGCGCCCGGCGCTTGTTGATCGTTGGCGTTGCCGTATCGACATTGACTTATGTCGGCATGGGGGCGTTCGCCGGCTATACGGCTATTCTGATGCTTGCGGCCATTGCCGGCGTCGCCAACAGTGTTTACCACCCAGCCGACTACGCCATTATGTCCGCCACGGTATCGAACCAGCGTATCGGGCGCGCCTTTTCCTTGCACACATTCGCCGGCTTCGCGGGCGGCGCCGTGGCGCCAATGGTCATGGCCTATGTCTCGATCCAATGGGGCTGGCGCACCGGCCTGATGTTGACGGGCATTTTGGGTACGGCGATCTGGCTGTCCCTGTTAATGAACCGCCGCGCCCTGTCGGACGGCGTCTCCAGCAAGGCCGCCAGGCCGGTGCGCCAGGACGAGGTTGGGAAAAAACCGGGCCTGACGCCGGAAAAAAGCGGTGTGGCGTTGTTATTGTCCCTACCGGTCTTCATGTGTTTCCTGTTTTTCATTCTGCTCTCCATATCCCAGAACGGATTGTCCACATTCGCCGTCGCGGCCTTCGTTTCGATCCAGGATATTTCCCTGGAAGGGGCGCAAATGGCCCTAACGGCATTTCTGGTCGGCAGTGCCTTGGGTGTTCTGGTCGGCGGCCAGATCGCCGACCGTACGCGGCGTCATGAATGGGTGGCGGCGTTGTCCTTCATGGCGACGGCCGTGGTGATATTCACGGTCGGCAATGTCCTGCTGTCGGCGGGTTGGGTGATCGCGGCCATGGCCTTGGGCGGCATGACCTTCGGCGCCATCATGCCGGCCAGGGACATGCTGGTGCGCGCGGTGACGCCGGAAGGCTCCATGGGCAAGGTGTTTGGCTTTGTCTCCACCGGCCTCAATATCGGCGGCGCGGCCACGCCGGTGTTTTTTGGCTGGTTGCTGGATCAGGGAGAGCCGCGCCTGTTGTTCTGGTTCGGACCCATAAGCATGCTGCTGGCGGCATTGGTTGCGATAATTATTCCCATGACCCGGCCCAAGGCGCAGCCATAGCGCGTCAAGACGGCGGCACAGCAACTAAATGCCCTGATGACGGCAAAAAACGCTCTATTGTACTTCAATTGCGGACGCCGAGCCTCTATTTTGAAGTAGGAGCACTGCCGGGTTATTAGAAAGTCGCCGAATGGTACCGCCTTTTAAAAATTTTCATTTTGCCGGGTTCTCCCCGGGTTCTTGTCGGCGCGGATTGGTGTTTCCTCTGATCATCGCGGTGACGGCGCTATTCGCGGCGCCGGCATTGACCCAGGACGTCCAGCGGATTGCGGCCATCGTCAACGACGAGGTTATCTCCCGCTACGATGTGGAACAGCGCATCCGCTTGGTGATTGCGACGTCCCGTCTGCAAGACAGCACGCAGACACGGCGCCGTCTTCGCCAACAGGTCCTGCGCGGTCTGATCGATGAAAGCCTGCAGCTGCAAGCCGCCAAGCGCCATTCCATACGGGTCGGCAAGTCGGATCTGGCACACGCTTTCCGCTTCATCGAAAAACAGAACAAGGTGCCCGTGGGCGGCCTGGACCGTTACATGCAGCAATCCGGAATTCCCAAACCCGCTTTGGAAGTCCAGCTGCGGGCGCAAATTTCCTGGTCCAAACTGGTGCGCCGCCGGCTTGGCCGAAACGTGCAAATCGGCGATGAAGAGGTTGATGAGGCCTTGGCGCGGTTGCAGGCCAACGCGGGGCGATGGGAACAAAGGATTTCAGAGATATTTTTACCCGTCGATTCACCGGATCAAGTCGAAGAGGTACGCCACGCCAGTATCGGTTTGTTGCGGCAGTTGCGTGAAGGCGCTTCCTTTGCCGCCATGGCCCGGCAGTTCAGCCGTGGTGCCACGGCGGCCCAGGGTGGCGCGGTGGGCTGGGTGCAGCCTGGTCAACTTGCCACCGCCTTGGACCAGGCAATTGGTAAATTACAGCTCGACGATATTTCCGATCCTATCGAGGCGGCGGGCGGTTATTACCTGATCCAGTTGCACGAGCGCAGGAAGATCGCGGCGGCGGCCCAGAGCGGCCTGAAGTTGGCCCTAAAACAGATCGTACTGTCCGTGGCCGAGGATGCGAAAGAAGCGGACTATGCGGCCCGGGAGACATTGGCCCGCACCGTGGCGGAAAGCAGCAAGGGCTGTGGCAATGTTGAGAGTGCGGCAAAAGACCTAAAGCTGGCCAGCGCCGGAGATCTGGGCAGCGTGAAATTGACCGACCTGCCCGGCAATATTGCCGCCGCCGTTAAGGATCTGGCTGTTGGCCGTTTTAGCCCGCCGATCCGCAAGAAGGGTTCGGTCATGCTGTTGATGGTTTGCAAACGCGAGAAAATCAAAGGCCAAGGTCCAAGTCGGGAGAGTATTACCAAGAATCTAACGCAGCAGCGTTTGGCCATGCTGGCGCAGCGTTATCTGCGGGATTTGCGGCGCTCGGCGGTCGTGGAATTGCGCTAATGGCTGCCGCCCGCCCCATTGCCCATTGGCCAATCACCCAGGCAGCAATGACCCAAGGGCCAATCGCATTGACCATGGGCGAGCCGGCCGGCATTGGGGTGGAGATCGCTCTAAAGACCTGGGGCCGGCGGGCGGCATATGATCTGCCGCCGTTTTATTTGATAGCCGATCCGGATTTGGTGCGGCAAGAGGCGGCGGCCCTGGCAAAGGCTCAGGCGCCAATGCGCGGCGCGGCGCTCACGGTGATTGAAATTGCCTCGCCGGCGGAGAGCATTGCTCATTTCGAACATGGCTTGCCGGTATTTCCACAGCCCCTGGCCGCAAAACCGGTACCGGGCGTGCTGAACAAGGCCAATGCAGGGGCTGTATTGGGCGCTATTGAGACCGCGGTGCGGCATGTGCGCGCGGGCGAGGCCGCCGCCGTCGTCACCAATCCGATCCAGAAATCGGTTTTGCACGCAGCCGGGTTTGAGCATCCGGGCCATACGGAGTATCTGGCCGCGCTGTGCGGGGTTGGGCATCTGCCGGTGATGATGTTGAGTTGCCCCGGCTTGAAAACCGTGCCGGTGACCATTCATCTGGCGCTGGAAGATGCCATCGCCGCCTTGACGACCGAGATGATCGTGGAACGGGCCGTGATCACCGCCGAGGCCCTGGACCGGGACCTTGGCTTCAGGCCGCCGCGCCTGGCCATTGCCGGATTGAACCCCCATGCGGGCGAAGCCGGTGATATGGGAGACGCGGAAGCGAAGATTATTCAGCCGGCGATTGATCAACTGCGGGCCAGGGGCATCACGGTGGCGGGACCCATGGCATCGGATTCGATGTTCCATGAGGCGGCCCGGGAAACCTACGACGTGGCGATCTGCATGTACCACGATCAAGCGCTGATCCCGGTCAAGGCCCTGGGCTTTGAATACGGCATCAACATGACCCTGGGCCTGCCCATCGTCCGCACCTCGCCTGATCACGGCACCGCCCTGGATATCGCCGGCAAGGGCCAGGCCAATTCCCTCAGCCTGACCTCCGCCGTGGCCTATGCCGGACTGATCGCCCGGTATCGGGCCCAGGCGGCCCAGGGTACAGCCTGACGTGGCGGATCCGCTCGCTGATCTGCCGCCGCTACGCGAGGTTCTTGCCCAACACGAAATCAGGGCAACCAAGACCCTGGGACAGAATTTTTTGCTTGATCTGAATTTAACCCGCAAGATTGCCCGTGCCGGCGGCCCGCTTGCTGGCCAAACCGTGCTGGAAATCGGGCCTGGGCCCGGCGGCCTGACCAGGGCGTTGCTGGCCGAGGGCGCGGCGCATGTCGTCGCGGTGGAGCGGGACCGCCGTTGCCTTGCTGCGTTGGCGGAGCTGGCCGCCGCCGTGCCCGGCCGTCTGACATTGGTGGAGGCCGATGCCCTGGAGATCGACGAATACGCGCTCTCGCCCCGGCCCAGCCGGATCATTGCCAATCTGCCTTACAACATCTCGACGCCGCTGTTGTTCAAATGGCTGGACCAGTTGGACCTGTATGAGAGTCTGACCTTGATGTTTCAGAAAGAGGTGGCCCAACGCATCATCGCGCAACCGGGCGGCAAGGCCTATGGCCGCTTGTCGGTCATGGTGCAATGGCGTTGCCGGGCCGCCGCTTTGTTCGATCTGCCGCCGCGCGCCTTTACGCCCGCGCCCAAGGTGACATCCACGGTGATCGGTTTGCAACCGCGCGGCGTTCCCTTGGCTCCGGCGGATGCGGATCGACTGAGCGCCATGGTCGCCGCCGCTTTTGGGCAACGGCGCAAGATGCTGCGCAGCAGCCTCAGGCAGATTAGTTCCGATCCGGTGGGTTTGTTGCAGGCGGCTGGGTTGGAGCCCACATTGCGGGCGGAGAACCTAAGTGTCGAACAATTCTGCGCCCTGGCCCGCGCCGCCGATTGAACAGCTATTCTGCCGTCGGATGATCAAAGACGCCGGTTTCGGGGTCCATGACCCAGAGCTCTCCGCTGGAAATGTCGAACCAGGCACCATGCAGGCTTAAACGTTTGCGTCCCTCAAGAATGGAGACGCAGGGAAAGGTGCGCAGGTTCTCGATCGAGTTGCCGACGGAATGGCGTTCCAGAGCAGTTTGCCGTTCCGCATTCGTCATCCCGCGTATGGTGGATATGGCCTCGACCGCCGGGTTCAGCAGCCCCATCCATTTGCCGATGAAATCGCCCGGCGACAACGGTTCGGCCGAAGAGTCCAGCGCCGCCATGATGCCGCCGCAGCGGCCATGGCCAAGGACCACGATATGTTTGACCTTCAGGCTCTGCACCGCGAATTCCAAAGCGGCCGAGGTCGAATGATATTCGCCGTCGGGATTGTACGACGGCACGAGGTTGGCAACATTGCGGATGACGAAAATTTCACCCGGCATGGCGTTGAATATAATTTCCGGCGCGGCCCTGGAATCGCAACAGGCGATGACCAGGGTTTCGGGCGTCTGGCCCTGCTCGGCCAGGGTGCGGTAACGCTCGCTCTCATGGGCCAGTTTGTCTTTCTTGAACTCGTGGTAGCCCGAGAGCAATGCAGTTGGGAATGCCGTCATGGCCCTATTGTCCATCGCGCAGGCGCTTGACGAAATCGCCCAGGCCGGCTTGGCGGGCACGCTTTAACCGTTCGGCGGTTAATATGGCGCGCACTTGATCCAGGGCCGCCTCGGCGTCTTGATTGACGATGACATAGTCGTATTCCGGCCAATGGCTGATCTCGTCCGCCGCCTTCGCCATCCGCCGGGCAACCACTTCGTCACTATCCTGGGCTCGATTTTTCAGGCGCCGCTCTAATTCCCTGGTTGATGGCGGCAGAATAAAGATGCTGGCGACGTCGTCGCGCATCTCCTCCTTCAAGTCCTGGGTGCCCTGCCAATCAATATCGAACAGCACATCCCGGCCGGCGCTCAAGGCGTCCTCCACCGGTTCGGCGGGGGTGCCGTAATAATGATCAAAAACTTTGGCATGCTCTAATAGTTGCCGGCGGTTGACCATCAAGTCGAATTCGATGGGTTCAACGAAAATATAGTCGACACCTTCCTGCTCGCCGGGCCGTTTTGGCCGGGTCGTGATGGATACCGACATGGTCAGGCCGGGATCGTCCGCCAAAAGACGGCGGGACAGGGTGGTCTTACCCGCACCCGACGGCGACGAGAGTACCAACATCAGGCCGCGGCGGGATATTCCGCCAGCAACGGCGTCGGCGTCCAGGGCCGGATCTTCGCTTGGATTATTCAATATTCTGCGCCTGTTCACGGAATTGGTCGATCACGGTTTTCAGCTCTATGCCGATGTTCGTCAGGATGGCGTCCTGGGATTTGGAGCACAAGGTATTGGCCTCGCGATTGAACTCCTGTGCCAGAAAATCCAACCGCCGCCCGATGGCGCCGTCGTCGGAAAAAAGTTCCCGTGCCGCCCCCACGTGGACTGTCAGGCGGTCCAGCTCCTCTCGGACGTCCGCCTTGGTGGCCAGCAGGGCCGCCTCTTGCATTAGGCGTTCCTCGGACAGGCCGGCGGCGGCGCCAAGAATGTCAGTGACCTGTTGTTGCAAGCGCGCCTTTAACGCAGCCGGTTGCAGGGCGGCCAGCTTGCCGGCATCCTTTGTTAAGCGGTCAATGGCGTCGACCTGCCCACCGACGATTTCGCCCAGGCGCCGGCCCTCGGCCTCCCGGTCCGCGACCAGTAAATCCAGGGCTTCCTCCAGGCTGGCCAATACGCCGGTTTCCAGCGCCTTGCGCTCGGCCTCGGATTCCTCCGGCTCCACGGTTTCGACAACGCCGCGCAGCGAGAGCAGACCATCAACCGTCGGCGGCGCGGCATCGATACGGGCCGCCAGGTCGTTGGCCACCGAAAGTACCGCCGCCAGCACATCTTCGTTGATTTGTGCGGTGGGTTCCGCGCCGACCCGGTTCAAGGTCAGGTTCAAGGACAAGTGACCCCGGTGAAACCGCCGGGCCGCCGCCGCGCGTACCGTCGCCTCCAGGCCATCCAGGCCACCTTGTAGCCGGCTGCGCAGATCCAGGCCGCGGCTATTGACGCTCTTAACTTCCCAAGCCCAGGAATAGGCGCCGATCGCGCCCGCCGCCCGCGCGAAGCCGGTCATTGAAGAAACAGCCACTTTTATGAATTCCTTCCGTTCGCCAGCGATTCTTGGCGCACTATATAAGATGTCCCGGTCGTTAGGGCAAAATTTAGACGAAAGAACATCAGCGGCTCTTCGAGGCCTTGGCCCGGCGCCAGCGTTGTACATTGCGGCGGTGCTGGGCAAAGGTGGCGGCAAAGGCGTGGCCGCCGGTGCCGTCGGCGACGAAATATAGCTCCTTGCTGGCCGTCGGATGCAGCACCGCATGCAACGTCGCGAGGCCCGGATTTGCAATGGGCCCGGGCGGCAGGGCCGGAATACGGTAAGTGTTATAGGCTGTGTTTTGATCCAGGTCGGCGCGGCGCAGGGCGCGGCCAAGGGCCTTGCGGCCCTGGGTAAGTCCATAAACAACGGTGGGATCGGATTGCAGGCGCATGCCTCGGCGCAGGCGGTTGATGAAAACACCGGCGATACGTGGCCGCTCCACCTCGAGGGAGGTTTCTTTCTCGACTATGGAGGCCAGGATCAAGGCCGCATCAGGGCTGGCCAACGGCAGTCCCTGCTGCCGCGCCGACCACAGCTTGGCCAGGGTCTGGCGCATGGCCTTCGCCATGCGGGCCAGCAGGACCGCCCGCTCGTCACCATGGGAAAAGTGATAGGTTTCCGGCAACAAGGTGCCTTCCCGAGGGGTTTTGATGATGTCGCCGCGCAGGCCGTCGGTTTGCCGCAACAGCGCGACGATTTCTGCGCTGCTTAAACCTTCGGGCACGGTGACGCGGCGCACCACGGTTTCACCAAGACGTAGAATTTTTACCGCCCCGCGCATACTGATCCGGGCTGGAAAGTGAAATTCACCCGCTTTCAAATCCCGCGCACCCCCGCCAAGGCGCACGCCCAGGCGAAATACCAAAGGCTGATCGATAATGCCGGCGCCCGCCAGGCGCTCGGCGATGTCCAGCAAACTGCTGCCCTTGGCCAGAACCACCGCGTGGTCAAAGCTATTGGGTCCCGGCCGGGTAAATTGCGCATAGCCCCAGCCGAGAGCAATGCCCGTGGCGATCAAGCCCAGCGTTGAGAAGAGTACGAATAACTTGACCAGGCGCCGCGCCATGGCAGCTGACTTATGGCGCCGGGGTCAGCACCAGGGAGGCGTTGGTGCCGCCGAAGCCAAAGGAATTCGATAACGCGGCGCGGATCGGCCGTTCCTTCGGCGTATGGGGGACCAAGTCCATGTTCAGGCCATCGGACGGTTCGTCCAGGTTCAAGGTGGCCGGCGCCACGCTATTATTCATGGCCAGGATGGAAAAAATCGCCTCCACGCTGCCCGCCGCGCCCAGTAGGTGGCCGATGGCTGATTTGGTGGACGACATGGACAATTGGTTGACCGCATCGCCGAACAGACGTTTTACGGCGCCAACCTCGATCTCATCGCCAAGTGGCGTCGAGGTGCCATGGGCATTGATGTAATCGATATCTTCCGGATTCAAGCCGGCGCGGCGCAGAGCCGCCTGCATGGCGCGGAAGCCGCCGTCGCCGTCTGGTGCCGGGGCGGTAATATGATGGGCATCGCCGGACAGGCCATAGCCGGATACTTCGGCATAGATCTTGGCGCCGCGGGCCTTGGCATGTTCCAGTTCTTCCAACACCAGAATGCCGGAACCTTCGCCCATGACAAAACCGTCGCGTTGTTTGTCATAGGGCCGCGAGGCCCGCGTTGGCTCGTCCTGGAAGCCGCTGGAGAGCGCCTTGCAGGCTGCAAAACCGGCCATGCCGAGGCGGGAAATCGCGGCCTCGGCCCCGCCCGCGATCATAACGTCGGCATCATCGAGCACAATAAGCCGGGCCGCGTCGCCGATCGCATGGGCGCCGGTGGAGCATGCGGTAACCACCGCATGATTGGGACCCTTGAAGCCGTATTTGATGGAAATGTTGCCTGAAAGCAGATTGATCAGAGAGCCGGGAATAAAAAACGGGCTGATCCGCCGCGGGCCTTTTTCATGCAGCGTGATGGCGGCGGCTTCGATGCTGGGCAACCCGCCGATGCCGGAGCCGACCAAAACGCCCGTGCGCAGACGGGATTCCTCGTCCTCGGGCTTCCATCCGGCATCCGTCAGGGCCTGCTCCATGGCGCAAAGGCCAAAGACGATGAAATCATCAATCCGCCGCTGTTCCTTTGGCAGGATCCAGTCGTCGGCATTGAAGTCCGGGGCGCTATCACCAAGGGGAACTTCACAGGCGATTTTCACGGGCAGGTCGGTGGTATCGATCTTTTTGATCTGTCCGGCGCCGGATTCGCTATTCAATAGACGTCCCCAGACGGCATCAACCCCCACGCCCAGCGGCGTGACTAGACCCATCCCGGTGACAACGACCCTGCGTTCGCTCATCTCCAGCCTCCGTCGGCGCAACCTACATTAACCTAATCGCCCGTGGCCCCAGTATGCATCATACAGCACGCATCAAACATAAGGGCCACGGCGCAAAACCGCTTTGAAGCAGTGATCAGGACGCGTTGGCGTCGATAAATGTAATCGCGTCCTTGACGGTGGCGATCTTTTCGGCGGCATCATCGGGAATTTCGATGCCAAATTCTTCTTCGAATGCCATCACCAGTTCAACCGTATCAAGGCTGTCGGCGCCAAGGTCGTCAATAAACGAAGCACCCTCGGAAACTTTGTCTTCTTCCACGCCGAGATGCTCAACGACGATCTTTTTTACGCGATCGGCAGTATCGCTCATGTGTTAATTCCTTCGCGCTGTCTGGTTGGTAAAATTGGTCTGCGTAACGTTGTTCATTGCCTTTGTCCGAATGGCGCCGACCGAATCAATCGGCAACCGGGAAAAGCGAGGCTTGGTACCATGAACATTGGCAAAGGCCAAGACCCCAATGCCACTATTGGCAAGTTGCCGGACAGCAGCTCAAATCATCGCCATCCCGCCGTTGATATGTAAGGTCTGACCGGTGACGTAAGAGGCCTCTTCGCTGGCCAGATACAATACGCCGGCGGCGACGTCATCAACCACGCCAAGCCGCCCAGCCGGGATGGAGGCCAGCAGATTTTCCCGTTGCCCCTCGTCCAGGGCATCGGTCATCGGGGTTTGGATAAAGCCCGGCGCCACGCAGTTGACGGTGATGTTGCGCGAGGCGACTTCCTGGGCCAGGGATTTTGCGAAGCCGATGATGCCGGCCTTGGAGGCGGCATAATTAGTTTGTCCGCCGTTGCCCGTTACGCCGACGATGGAAGTGATATTGACGATTCGGCCCCAGCGCCGCTTCATCATGCCGCGCAACGCGGCCTTGGACAGACGAAAGGCCGCCGTCAGGTTCACCGCCATGACCTGCTCCCAATCTTCGTCCTTCAGGCGCAGGGCCAGATTGTCTCGGGTCAGGCCGGCATTGTTGATGACGATATCGACCGAGCCTAGAGCTTCGTCGGCCTGACCAATCAAAGCGCCGACCGCCTCGCCATCGCTCAGATCGCAGGGCAGCACGGCACAGCGCTCGCCCAACTCCGCCGCCAAAGCCTCCAGGGCATCGGCCCGCGTACCCGATAGCCCCACATTGGCGCCGGCCTGGTGCA
Organism: Rhodospirillaceae bacterium; assembly: GCA_018701215.1. Taxonomy (GTDB): domain Bacteria; phylum Pseudomonadota; class Alphaproteobacteria. The sequence continues at coordinate 45,289 of JABIWH010000032.1, read as the reverse complement.
AACGCCGCGCGATGGCGCCGCCGATGCCGCCCGAGGCGCCGGTTACAAGGGCGGATTTTCCAGAAAGATCAAACATGGCTCACGGTTCCTTAATGTGGCTAGCGGATTGCGCCTAAATGGACTTGAGGAAGGCCTCGATATCGTCGGGTTCGCTGATCGCCTGGCCGGAGATCTCCTTGTCGATGCGTTTTAGCATGGTGGTCAACACCTTGCCGGCCCCGACCTCGACCAGATGGTCCACGTCCCTGCCGCGCAAATACAACACGCTTTCCCGCCAGCGCACCATGGCCGTAACCTGGCGGACCAACAGATCACGGATCTCGTCCGGATCGCTCACCGCCTCGGCCGAGACATTGGCGATCAATGGCACCGCCGGCGCCACCGGGGGGGAGGCCTGTAAAGCTTCGGCCATGACATCGGCGGCCGGTTGCATAAGGGCGCAATGAAATGGCGCGCTGACCGGCAGCAGCATGGGCCGCCTGGCACCACGCTCCTTGGCCAGTTCAATGGCGCGCTCGACCGCTTCCACATTGCCGCTGACCACGACCTGGCCCGGCGCATTGTCGTTGGCGGTATCGCAGACCTGATCCTGCGCGGCATCGTTCGCCACACCCTGGGCCGCTTCGAAATCAAGGCCCAACAGCGCGGCCATGGCGCCGACCCCCACGGGTACGGCTTGTTGCATGGCCTGACCGCGTTTTTTCAGCAGGCGCGCCGTGACATCCAGGGGGATGGCATCGGCCGCGCAGAGGGCGGAATATTCACCCAGGGAATGCCCGGCGACGAATTGGCAATGCTTGCCGAACTCCAGCCCGCCGTCGTTGCGCAAAACCCGGACCACGGCCAGGCTCATGGCCATGAGCGCGGGTTGGGCGTTTTCCGTCAGCGTCAGTTCTTCAATGGGGCCTTCGAACATCAGCCGCGAGAGATTTTGGCTCAAGGCCTCATCGACTTCTTCGAACACCTGACGGGCCGTCGGCAGGGCGTCCGCCAAGGCCTTGCCCATGCCCACTGCCTGGCTACCCTGACCCGGAAATACAAAGGCGCGCGCCATGGCTGCCTCCCTTACTGTTACCATTCATTCTCTTGTCTTTCATAGCCGGTCACTTTGTGCTGTCAAGCCGGCTTGCACGGGCATCGCATATGTGCATATATGCCGCGCCTTGCCTGGGTCACCGGGCTTGAGATTATCATATTCGGTCGGCCGCGTTCACAGCGCGTCCGCACGGTATCCCAACGGGGGATGCCACCGACCATACCGAAGGAGCGACGGACAGGTATGCCGTTATACGAAAACGTGTTTATTGCACGCCAGGATGTTTCATCCCAGCAAGTCGAAGCCATGACCGAGGAATTCACCAAATTGGTGACGGATAATGGCGGTTCGGTGCCCAAGAACGAATATTGGGGCGTGCGCGGTCTGACATACCGCATCAAGAAAAATCGCAAGGGTCATTATGTGTTGTTGAACCTGGATGCACCGTCAGATGCGGTGCAAGAGCTGGAACGCAACATGCGCCTGCACGAGGACGTGATCCGTTACATGACCGTGCGCGTCGAAGAGCTGGAAGAAGGCCCTTCCGTGATGATGCAGTCCCGCGGTGGACGCGGCGACCGCCGCCCCCGTGAAGGCGGCCGTGATCGTGAGGGCGGACGCGACCGCGAGGACCGCGGTGACCGGGAATCCCCCGCCGCAGCCCCGGCCGCTGCCGCTGCCCCTGCCGCTGACGGCGGCGAGAGCGAAACCACAGCAAGCGCCGAGGAGTAGAACAAATGGCACAGGACGTCAGAATTTCCCAACTGCCCTTGCGCCGCCCGTTTTACCGCCGGCGCAAGACCTGCCCGTTCTCGGGCGCCAATTCACCCAAGATCGATTACAAGGACGTGCGCACGCTGCAACGTTATTTGTCCGAGCGGGGCAAGATTGTTCCCAGCCGCATCACGGCGGTCTCGGCCAAGAAACAGCGCGAACTGGCCCGGGCCATCAAGCGGGCGCGGATCCTGGCGTTATTGCCGTTCGTCCTGCAATAGGGCGTTTCGCAATAGCCCGACGGGCGGATTTTTTAGGCGCCGGGCAATAACCGGCGGCCAAATGCCATGTTGCAAATAGAATGTTGCACTTCAATCTGATCGCCATCGCGGCCGGCGTGGTCAGCGGTCTGTTGCAGGGGGCCCTGGCGCTGCCTGCCGCGGGTGGCCTGTTGCTGGCCTATATCGCGCCGCTGCCGTTGTTCATGGCCGGTTTGGGGTTGGGGGTGCGGGGTGCCGTCATCGCCGTTCTGGTGGCCGGTGGTTTGAGTATGCTGTTCGCCGGACCAGGCTTTGCCGCGACCCAGGCCGTGTTTTACGGCCTGCCGGTGATTGTCATCTGCCGTCAGGCCCTGTTGTCGCGTAGTGATGCGCAGGGTCAGGCGCATTGGTATCCGCCGGGTCATTTGCTGTTATGGCTGGCGGGCATGGCGGTGGCCGGGTTGGTTTTTGGCCTGGCCGGGTTAAGTCTGTTCGGTGACGGTTTGATGGCCTATTTGAATGCGGTCATGGCGCCGTTCGCGGATCAGTTTCCGAACGCCGAGCAGCGCGAAGTGCTGATGGCCTTGGTCGAATATCTGCCGGCGTTCTTTGCCGTGTCCTGGACCCTGGGTTTGATTTTCAATGGCGTGCTGGCCCAGGGGCTGTTGGTGCGTTTCGGTTACAACATTGCGCCGAGCCCGAAATTGGCGGATATCAGTCTGCCAATGGCCTGGATCGGCACCTTGTTAGCGGCTTTATTGCTGTCGTCCATGACGGGATTAATGGGCGTATTTGGTAAAACCCTTGCAGCGATCGCCATTGTGCCGTATTTCGTGCTCGGTTTGGGCGTTGTCCATGGCTTTTTCCGGCCCTGGAAAGGTCGCCTGGGCATATTGATTTTGTTTTACGGATTATTGTTTTTGTGGCCCCTGCCGGTCCTGGTTGCCGGCCTTGGCCTTTTGAATGCGGTGCTGCGTCTGGCGCGCGGCAATAAATCGAGCAACACCGGCGATGCCGGAGACAGCGGCGATAGCGCCGACAAGGAGGAATGATGGACGTCGTCCTAATGGAACGAATTGAGTCACTTGGCCAAATGGGCGATGTGGTCAGTGTCAAGAACGGTTATGCCCGCAACTATCTGCTGCCCCAGGGCAAGGCACAGCGTGCCACGGCGGAAAACCTGGCCGCATTCGAGGCCCGGCGGACGGAGTTTGAGGCGCGTAACCTGGAACGCCGGGGCGAGGCCGAGGCCGTCGCGAGAACCATGGAGGAAGCGACCTTCGTGGTGATCCGGCAGGCGGGCGAGTCGGGCCAGCTTTACGGTTCCGTCGCGGCCCGTGATGTGACGGAGGGCCTGGATGGTGTCGGTTTTAAAGTTGACCGCACCCAGATCGTGCTGACCCGGCCGATCAAGGCCCTCGGTCTGCATCCGGTTCAGGTCAACCTGCACCCGGAAGTCAGCGTGGAAGTCATCGCCAATGTCGCCCGCTCGGAGGCGGAGGCCGAGCGTCAGGCCGCCGGCGAGGATATCAACGCCGAGGCAGAAGATGATCTGGTCATGGAAGTCTTTGATGACACGGACGATGCCGACGACGACGGCGAGGAAGCCGCCGCGGACGATGCATCCGATGCCGAGGTGGCCGAGGCGGACGTCTCGGAAACCGAAGACGGCTGATTTCAGCAATCTATCCTAAAGCAAATTCAGGGCGGCCCGGAAATCCAGGCCGCCCTGTTTTTTTGCCCGGAAATAATATTTGTCATAACCTAAAATTCTTTACCCCAGCACCGGGTTTGAGTTAACCTTTGAGCATCCACGGCGTGGGCCGTGGACGCCGTATGAAAGGAAGCCGTCACAGAGAGTAATTTGCCACGGAGTTGGTCATGTTGTTAGCAAGTTTTCTGCGTCGTTTGATCCATACAGGTTGTTTGACGGTCATTGATGCCACGGGCCGCCGCCATGTTTTCAAGGGGACACTGGATGGTCCGGCGGTCACGATCCGCCTGCATACCCGGGATTTGCATTGGAAATTGTTCGCCAACCCCATGCTTTACACCGGCGAGGCCTATATGGATGGCACATTGACGGTGGAAGATGCCGGTATTTATGATTTTCTGGATTTAGCCTCTAAGAATATCGGTTGGCGGCAGCCCGACCATTGGCTGCAGAAACAATTTATGACGCCCCTGCGCGAGGCTGTCCGCCGGTTGCGGCAATACAATCCCGCACACCGGGCCCGCGCCAATGTGGCCCATCACTATGATCTGACAAGTGCGCTGTATGATCTATTTCTGGATTCGGATCGGCAATACTCCTGCGCCTATTTTCAATCTCCCGAAGATGATCTGGAAACAGCGCAACTGCGGAAAAAGCGGCACCTGGCCGCCAAACTGGCATTGCAGCCAGGTCAAAGGGTACTCGACATAGGTTCGGGTTGGGGTGGCATGGGGCTGTATCTGGCCCGGAACGAGCAGGTTCTGGTCCACGGCGTCACGTTATCGGAAGAACAACATAAGCTCTCCAACCAGCGGGCCGCTGAGGCGGGCTTGGCGGGCTTCGTCTCGTTCGCATTGGAGGACTACCGGGCAGTCGAGGGGCCGTTCGAACGCATTGTCTCGGTCGGGATGTTCGAGCATGTGGGATTAAACCATTACCGTGAGTATTTCGACAAAGTGCGGGAACTTTTGACTGACGACGGTATCGCCGTTGTGCATACCATTGGCCGGGCCGACGGTCCTGGCGCGACCAATCCCTGGCTCAACAAGTACATCTTTCCCGGTGGCTACAGCCCTTCGCTTTCTGAAATTTCCGCAGCCGTGGAAAAGGCTGATCTGTACATCACCGACGTGGAGATATTCCGCCTGCAATATGCCGAGACCCTGCGTCACTGGCGACAGCGCTTTCAGGCCAACCGCGATCAGGTTATTGCCCTGTTCGATGAGAGATTTGCGCGCATGTGGGATTTCTACCTATGCGGCGCCGAAGTCGCCTTCCGCCACGGTGGGCATGTGGTTTTCCAGGTGCAGCTGGCCAAGAACCCCGACGCGGTGCCCGAGACCCGCGATTACATACTCGATGGCGAAAGACGGCGGCCGGGACAGCTCGCAAGATCCGATTCGCGCGCGGCCTAAGTCGATTTGTGAAAATATCCAGCCCCGGCTGGAAAAATAGCCCAAACGATGGCCCACTTGGCAATGCCTCGAATTATCGTTTGTTTCCATGGCGCAGGGGTAGTTATCAAGGTGATTCACTGAATTAAAAATTTTGTTGCCCACAGCTTTTCCGGGCCTGGGGACATCAGCCGGGGCGAAGCTGGGGCCGGCTCGTGATAGGTTGCCTTCAGATGAACGCAGACAGCACAAATAATCCGGTCTTGGCCACCATTGGCGATCCGTCTCTTGAAGAGCAGGTGGTCGCCGGCGCCGAATACCGCACTCCGCCCGCCAATCTGGAAGCCGAACAGGCTCTGTTAGGCGCAATCCTTGTCAACAATGAAGCCGCCAGCCGGGTCACGGATTTCCTGCGCCCGGAACATTTCTCGGAACCCGGCCATCAGCGCATTTTTGCCGCCGCCCTGAAATTGATTGAGCGGGGACAGATCGCCAATCCGGTGACGTTGAAGTATTTCTTTGATCAGGACGAGGCCTTGGCGGAAGTGGGCGGAGCGCAATACCTGGCCCGTCTGGCCGGTGCCGCCGTGAGCGTGATCAACGCCCAGCATTATGGCCGCGCCATATTCGATTTGGCCCTGCGCCGCGGCTTGATCGAGATTGGCGAGGCCATGGTCAACGACGCCTACGAGGCGGATGTGGAAGTCGAGGCCAACGACCAGATCGAGACGGCGGAACAGGATCTGTTCCAATTGGCCGAACACGGCCAGGCGGACCGGGGGCTGATGTCATTCGACAGTGTCCTCGCCACCTCCATCGAGATGGCGGCGGCGGCCTTCCAGCGGGACGGCCAGATGATGGGGGTTTCCTCCGGTCTGGCGGATCTGGACCAGAAACTGGGCGGCTTGCATCCCTCGGATCTAATCATCCTGGCTGGCCGGCCGGCCATGGGTAAATCCGCCCTGGCCGCCAATATCGCCTTTCACGCGGCCCATCACATCAAACGGAAACGTCAGGAAGACGGCCAGGAGGTGGTTGTCGATGGCGCGGTCGCGGCATTTTTCAGCCTGGAAATGTCGGCCGAGCAATTGGCCACCCGTCTATTGGCCGAGCAGGCCCGTATCAGTTCGGAAAAAATCCGCCGCGGCGAAATAACCTCGGACGAGTTTTCCCGGCTGGTCACCGCCTCCCAGGCCATTGAACAGGCGCCGCTGTATATCGATGATACGCCGGCCCTGACCGTCTCGGCCCTGCGCACGCGGGCCCGGCGCTTGAAGCGGCAGCACGACCTGGGCCTGGTGGTGGTCGATTACCTGCAGTTATTGCGTGGCACCGGGCGGGGCGAAAACCGGGTGCAGGAAATATCCGAGATTACCCAGGGCCTGAAAGCGCTGGCCAAGGAACTGGATATCCCCGTATTGGCGCTGTCGCAGCTATCCAGGCAGGTCGAGGCGCGGGAGGACAAGCGGCCCTTGCTGTCGGATCTGCGTGAATCTGGCTCGATCGAGCAGGATGCCGACGTGGTGATGTTCGTCTACCGGGAAGAATATTATCACGAGCGTAAACAGCCCGAACCCGATACCCCTGACCATGCCAAATGGCTGGAAAAAGCGGATCAGATCCACGGCGTCGCCGAGGTTATCATCGGCAAGCAGCGCCATGGCCCCACCGGCACCGTGCGTTTGCAGTTCGAGCGTGAGTTCACCAAGTTTTCGAACCTTGAGGTAGGCCATTATCCCGATGGTCACTAAGTTCCAGGCTGGCGCGATCCTGGAGATCGACCTGGCCGCTCTGGCGGCAAATTATGAAATTCTGAAGCAACGCGCGGCACCGGCTGAATGCGCCGCCGTGGTCAAGGCCGATGCCTACGGCCTGGGTGCCGACCGGGTCGCGCCGGTGCTGGCGGCGGCGGGCTGCAAGACTTTCTTCGTCGCCCATATGGCGGAAGGCATCGCCTTGCGCCAGACCCTCGGTGGCCACGCAGCAATATATATACTGAATGGCATCCTGCCGGGTACGGAAGGCGATTTCAGGGCCCATGAATTGCGGCCGGTGCTGAATTCCCTGGAGCAGCTTGAACACTGGACGGGCGCCGCCGCCCTGCATCTCGATACGGGGATGAATCGCCTCGGCTTGAGCCCGGATGACGCCGCCGCCCTGGCTGCCGCGCCGGGACGGTTGGAAAATATTGACCTGCGGCTTGTCGTCAGCCATCTCGCCTGCGCCGATGAAGCCGGCCATGAAATGAACGAACAACAGCGGCAATTGTTTGACCGCCTGCGCGCCACGTTGCCCGCAAGACCGGCCTCTTTGGCCAATTCCTCCGCCATTTTCCTAGGCCCCGGCTATCACTACGATTTGGTCCGGCCCGGCATCGCCCTCTATGGCGGCAACCCGACACCTGGCGCCGCAAACCCCATGCGGCAGGTGGTCCGTCTGGCAGGCAAGATCATTCAAGTGCGGGAAATTGACACCCCTCAGAGCGTTGGCTACGGTGCCACCCATCGGGCCACGGGACCCCGGCGCATTGCCACGGTTCCAGTGGGTTATGCCGATGGCTATTTGCGCTCATTATCCGGACAGGGGATGGGCTGTCTTGCCGGCGTTTCGGTACCAATCGTGGGGCGCGTTTCCATGGACCTAATCACACTGGATGTCACCGACGTGCCGATGCAGGCGGCGCGGGCGGGGGCAGTGGTGGATCTGATTGGCGGCGACGGTGATACGGTTGACGAGGTAGCCGCCCGTGCCGGTACCATCGGCTACGAAATTCTAACCTCTCTGGGCCGGCGCTATCATCGGCAATACGTGGGTCAGGTGCCGGGAAACATCCAAGATGAGTAATCCATTGGCGGCGGTGGGCCGCATATTTTTGAGTTTTCTGGCCACGGTCGGGCGCTTGTCCATGTTCACGGGCCGATCATTGTCGGCCGTGGTGACGCCGCCGTTCTATTGGCGCCTGTGCCTGCAGCAGATGATGACCATCGGTTATTATTCCCTGCCCGTGGTGGGCATGACGGCGCTGTTCACGGGCGCGGTGCTGGCCTTGCAAATTTATCTTGGCTCCGCCCGTTTCGGTGCGGAAAGCGCGGTGCCGAATATCGTCGTCGTGGGCTTGACCCGCGAACTGGGCCCGGTGCTGGCGGGCCTGATGCTGGGTGGCCGGGTCGGCGCGGCAATTGCGGCGGAACTGGGCACCATGAAGGTGACCGAGCAACTGGACGCCCTGATCACTCTGCAAACCAATCCATTCCGCTATTTGGTGGTGCCCCGTCTGGTCGCCGCTACCATCACCACGCCGATCCTGGTGCTGATCGCCGACATCATCGGTGTCATGGGCGGCTATCTGGTGGGTATTCACCGCCTGGACTTCAACAGTGCCGTATATCTGAAGAACACTTTTGATTTTCTCGAGGCCATGGATGTCACTTCCGGCCTGGTGAAGGCAGCGGTGTTCGGCTTTTTGATCGCCCTGATGGGCTGCTACCATGGCTTCAACTCCAAGGGCGGGGCCCAAGGGGTGGGCAAGGCGACGACGGATGCGGTGGTTTCTTCGCTGATCCTGATTTTGATTTCGAACTATTTCGTTACCGAGGCCTTCTTTTCGCAATGATGACCTGAATGATGACGGATACACCGCGCCTTGAATTAATCGACGTGCACAAATCGTTTGGCCCGAAAGTGGTGCTGAACGGCTTGAACCTGGCCTTATCCCAGGGCGAATCAGTGGTGGTTATCGGCGGTTCTGGTACCGGCAAATCGGTGATGTTGAAATGTATTCTGGGCCTGCTGCATCCCGACCAAGGCCGCATCCGTATCGATGGTGAGGATACCGTGGATCTGCGCGGGACGGAGCGGGAGCGGATTTTGACCAAATTCGGCATGCTGTTTCAATCCGCTGCTCTGTTCGATTCCCTGACGGTTTGGGAAAACGTTGCCTTTGGCCTGATCGAGGGTGCCGGCATGGAACGTGAAGCCGCCCGCATCATCGCCATCGACAAACTGGCCAAGGTCGGCATGGGCGAGGATATGGCCGAGGCGGATCCGGCTGGTCTGTCGGGCGGCATGCGCAAGCGGGTTGGCCTGGCCCGCGCCATCGCCACGGAGCCGGATATTATTTTCTTTGACGAGCCAACGACCGGGCTGGATCCGATCATGGGCGATATCATCAACAATCTGATTACCGAGTGCGTGCAGGATCTGGGCGCGACCACCCTGACCATCAGCCATGATATGTCGTCCGCCCGAACCATCGCCGACCGGGTAGCCATGTTGTATGGCGGCAAGATCATCTGGGCCGGCGGGGTCGATGAGATCGATAATTGCGGCAATGACTTCGTGGATCAATTCATCCACGGGCGCGAAGACGGTCCCTTCGCCCTGGAAGTAACCTAGAGCATGGTTTTTCAAAACATGCTCAGACTCTTAAGAGAAGAGCAATTGAACCAATTACTTGGACCGCACCAACTAAGTCATGGGCGGTTTCGGTTAATTGAAAATTGCTCTGGGTGTAGGTGTTAGGTGGCCAAGACAGCTGAAATTTTTGTCTGTCAAAGCTGTGGCGCGGCGCATGGCAAATGGTCCGGGCGTTGTTCGGCCTGCGGTGAATGGAACTCCATATCGGAGGAAGCCGCGCGGGAAGCCCCGCCAAAGGGCTTGGAAAGTACGGGCCGGGGCCGGACCAGGGGCCGGGTGCTGGATTTTCGCAAACTGAACCAGCATGGTGAAATGGAAGGCCCGCGTACCGTTTCTGGTTTGGGCGAGTTCGACCGGGTTTGCGGCGGCGGCCTGGTGCCGGGTTCGGCCATTCTGATTGGCGGCGATCCGGGTATCGGCAAATCCACCATTCTGTTGCAAGTGGTCGCCCGTCTGGCCCAACAGGGTGTCGCCTGTGCCTATATCTCGGGCGAGGAAGCACCGGCCCAGGTGCGTATGCGGGCACGGCGTCTTGGCCTGGAGGGCGCGCCGCTGGATCTGGCGGCGGCGACCTCGGTGCGCGATATTGTCGCCACCATGGATAGCCCGGATAGCCCCAAGGTGGTGGTTATAGACTCGATCCAGACCATGTACGTCGACAGCATTGAATCTGCTCCCGGCACTGTCAGCCAGGTTCGTACCTCGGCCCAGGAATTGATCCGAGCCGCCAAACGCAAGGAAATCTGCCTGCTGCTGGTGGGCCATGTGACCAAAGATGGCCAGATCGCCGGGCCACGGGTGTTGGAGCACATGGTCGACTGCGTGTTGTATTTCGAGGGCGAACGCGGCCATCAATTCCGCATCCTGCGCGCCGTTAAGAACCGTTATGGCCCGACGGACGAAATCGGTGTGTTCGAGATGAGCGATGCCGGCCTGATGGAAGTGAGTAATCCCTCTGCCTTGTTTCTGGCCAATCGTGGCGAAGCGGGCGATATTTCGGGCAGCGCCGTATTCGCCGGCCTGGAGGGCAGCCGCCCGGTATTGGTGGAAATTCAGGCCCTGGTCGCGCCCTCGCCCCCCGGCAATCCACGGCGCACGGTGGTGGGCTGGGATGGCAACCGCCTGGCCATGGTGCTGGCGGTGCTTGATGCCCGCTGTGGCCTGGGCATGGCTGGCCATGACGTCTATTTGAATGTGGCGGGCGGTTTGCGCATCAATGAACCGGCGGCCGATCTTGCCGTGGCCGCCGCATTGGTGTCATCGTTGATGGAAGTGCCGGTGCCGCAAGAGGCGGTTTTGTTCGGAGAAATCAGTCTGTCAGGCGAGGTTCGCCCCGTCGCGCAGGCGGAACTGCGCATGAAGGAAGCAGCCAAATTGGGTTTCACCCGGGCCCTGGCGCCGCCCGCCCGCAAACAGCGCAAGAGCCCTCTGGCGATTAGCGAAATCAGCCGGCTGCCGGAATTGGTGGAACTGTTTGCCACCCATGGGGTGAAGGCCGTATAGAACCGCCATGTTAAGCGATTTACCCATAAATGTGACGGATCTGGTGGTCCTGATTCTCCTGCTGGTCTCGGGCCTGCTGGCGCTGGGCCGCGGATTTGTCAAGGAAGTGCTGTCCATAGGCGGCTGGATTGTTGCGACCGTCGCCACGATCGGACTGTTCCCCTATGTGCAGCCCATGGTGCAGAAGTATGTGGACCAGCCCTTGATCGCCGGCAGCATCACGACGGTGGTTGTCTTTGTCGCCGTGCTGACCGCGGCTTCGTTCCTATCGTCGGCCATATCCCGTCGGGTACAGCGCAGTGAAATTGGCGTTCTGGACCGTTCTCTCGGTTTCTTGTTTGGTTTATTGCGTGGTGCCGCGGTGATTGCCCTGGCTTACATAGTTTTGTTGCAATTCCTGCCGGCCAAGGACCAGCCCGATTGGCTGCGCCAGGCACGGGCCATGCCGGCCATCGAATACAGCGCCCAAATGCTGGCGGGCCTGGCGCCTGAAAATGTCCGCGACGGTCTTGCCGGGATCGGCGATCTGGGCAGGGGCGGCGGCCAGAACCTGGATTCTATTCTCGACAATGCCATCAACGCGGGCCGTTCGGCGGAACAGCTGAAAGGTGCCATCGGCGGCGCGAATAAAAGCCCAAATAGCGACGCTGACAAACAGCGCGAAAGCGGTTATACATCGGGCTCGCGCGACGATATGAACCGCCTTATCCAGAACCGGACGGACAATTGACCCAGCGCTCCCCAGAAGATTTCGATCAAGATGACGGCGTTCGCACAGGTGTTCGCACAAAGGAACTTGCCTTGGATCTGACCACACATCCATTCGCCCATCCTGCAGCAGATGGCGACAAGTTCCACGAAGAATGCGGCGTCTTTGGCATTTTCGGCAGCAGCGATGCCGCCGCCCACACGGTGCTGGGCCTGCATGCCCTGCAACACCGGGGCCAGGAAGCCGCCGGCATCGTCACCCACGATGCCGGCCAATTCTATTCCCACCGCAGCCTGGGCCATGTGGGCGATAACTTCAACTCGGAAGCGGTGATCAGCCGGCTGCCGGGCGACGTGGCCCTGGGGCATAACCGCTATGCCACCACGGGCGATACCGTGTTGCGCAACGTCCAGCCGCTGTTCGCGGAATTGCAAACAGGCGGCTTCGCCATCGGCCATAACGGCAATCTGACCAACGCCGGCACCTTGCGCAGCGAACTGGTCAAGCGCGGCTGTATCTTTCAATCGACCATGGATACGGAGGTGATCATCCACCTGATCGCCACCTCGAGCTATCATGACCTGATCGATCGCATCATTGATGCCTTGAAATCCGTGGTCGGCGCCTACAGCCTGGTTGCCATGACCGAGGATCGGTTGATCGGCGTGCGCGATCCCATGGGCGTGCGTCCGTTGCTGTTGGGCCAGCTGGATGGGGCGCCGATCCTGGTGTCGGAAAGTTGCGCCCTGGATATCATCGGCGCCGAACTGGTGCGCGAGGTAGCGCCGGGCGAAGTGATTATTTGCAGCCACCAGGGCATTGAAAGCCTGATGCCATTTCCGCCCGCCAAGTCACGGCCCTGCATATTCGAGTATGTCTATTTTTCCAGACCCGACAGCATCTCCCAGGGCCGCTCCATCTATTCCGTGCGCAAGGCCATTGGCGCGGCGCTGGCCAAGGAAAGCACCGTGCCGGCGGACGTGGTCATCCCGGTGCCGGATTCCGGTACGCCCGCCGCCATTGGCTATGCCGAAGAGGCCGGCGTGCCCTTCGAATTGGGTATTATCCGTAACCATTATGTGGGCCGAACCTTTATTGAGCCGTCCCAGAACATCCGCAACTTCGGCGTCAAATTAAAGCACAACGCCAATCGGGCGGAAATCGAGGGCCGGCGTGTGGTGCTGGTGGATGATTCGATCGTGCGCGGCACCACCTCGAAAAAGATCGTGCAGATGGTCCGCGACGCCGGTGCCACCGAGGTGCACATGCGTATTGCCTCGCCGCCCACGGCCAATCCCTGCTATTACGGCGTCGATACACCCAGCCGGGAAGAGTTGATGGCCGCCAACATGGATGTAGCAACCATGGCGCGGCAAATCGGCGTCGACAGCCTGGCCTTTATCTCCATCAATGGCTTGTACCAGGCAGTGGGCGGGGTGGACCGTGATGGTGAGCAGCCGCAATATTGCGATGCCTGCTTTACCGACGAGTATCCCGTGTCGTTGGTTGATCTGGCGCAGGGCCGGTCGCCGGCGCAATTGTCGCTGTTGGCCGAACATGGTTGAAGGGCCGGCGGAATGGGCGGGGTAGGGCGATGAGCCAGCGTTTGAAAGACCGTCTCGCCCTGATCACGGGGGCTTCCCGCGGGATCGGCGCCGCCGTCGCCAAGGCCTACGCCGCCGAAGGCGCTCATGTCATCCTGGTGGCGCGGACCACCGGCGCGCTGGAGGAAGTGGACGACGACATCAGGTCGAAGGGCGGCAGCGCCACGCTGGTGCCCATGGACCTGGGCGATTTTGGCGCCATCGATGATTTAGGCGGGCAGATCTTTAAACGCTGGGGCAAGCTGGACATTCTGGTTGGCAGCGCCGCTATTCTGGGAGATCTGTCGCCGGTGGGCCATATCCGCCCCGACGTCTGGCAGCGCGCCTACGATTTGAATGTCACCGCCAACTATCGTCTGATCCGTTCCATGGATGCCCTATTACGGCAGTCCGATGCCGGCCGGGCGATCTTTCTCAGCTCGGGCGCGGCGCAGTCCTTGCCGCCCTATTGGGCGCTGTACGCCTCGACCAAGGCGGCGCTGGATGCCATTGCCCAGATCTATGCCAAGGAGACCCACAACACAGCCGTGCGGGTCAATATCGTCAATCCCGGCCCAACCCGGTCCGACATGCGGGCGGCTGCTTTTCCCGGCGAAAACCCGGATCATCTGCCCCCACCCGAACATGTTGCCGAAACCATGATCCGCCTGGCCGAACCCGGCTTTACGCAAACCGGTCTCTGGGTCGCGGCGGATGCGCAACCGACGGCACCGCACGGCGACGATTCCGTGCATTGAAGGGGCGCCGGAAAGGCGCCGGCGTCGGTTAACCTTTCCGCTCGACCCCGGCCTGCTCCAACAACTGTTCCAGGGCCTCGTAGGGCTGCGCCCCGACCACGCCCTGCCGCCCGGCGACGAAGGTGGGTACGCCGGTGACGCCATATTGCCGGGATTTCGCCCAATCCTCGTCCACCGCATCCGAGAAGCTGCGGGATTCAAGAACCTCCCGCGCGGCCTCGACGTCCAGACCGACCGCCGCCGCCACTTTCAACAATGCTTCCACATCGCCGACGTTCACGCCATCGACAAAATAAGCCCGATACAGGGCGTCATGAATGGCCTCGCCCCCCGGTTGGGTATCGGCCCATTTGCCCAGCTCCTGGGCCAGGCGGCTGTTGTAGGTGTGGGTACGGTGGCTATAGGGCAGATCTTCTTCGTCCATCAGGCCTTTCATGCGGGTATACATGCCATCCAGATCGACGCCCCGGCCCGCGAACAAGTCTTCCAGGCTGCGGCCTTCCTGGGGCGTTTCGGGATGCAGGGGAAAATGCACCCACTTCGCTTCAATGTTGAAATTCCGCTTCAGTTTTTCAATACGCCCGGTACTGAGATAACACCACGGTCAAACGTAATCGGTGAATATTTCCAATACGGTAGGTTCTGCCATTGCTGCTTTCTCCATTGCCGCGCGGGATCAGGCTCCGTCTTGAGTATAGCCGCCAGCGCAGCGGCATGATACCGCCCTCTGTCTGGGCGGCTAGCCGTGCCTCGTGCTCATGGGATGGGGCCCTTTTTTAGGGTATGCGGCCTTTCGCTTCGTCTCTTCCGGCCTATTCCGCGTCGTGGAAAATTATGCCCAGGGTAAAGCGCCGGCCGGTGTGCAGGCGGCTGACGCCATGGCGCATGGGCGCGCGGAAATAGCCGCGCTTACCTTGAATTGGTCGTTCGCGGACCGGAAAGATCACCATTTCGCCTTGTTCGGGCGTGACTGCCTGGCCAATGGATTGGGCGCGGGGCTGTTGCTCCACCAACAAGAACTCGCCGCCGGTGAAATCGATACCGGGCCGGCTCAACAGGATGACCGCCTGTAGGGGAAACAGCTCGCCGCCGTAAAGATCCTGATGCAGGCGATTGTAGCCGCCCGCCTCGTAACGCAGCAGCAGCGGCGTCGGTTTTGTCTGACCCGCCGCGTGGCAAATCTTGCGATAGGCCGCCAACGTGGGCGGATAATGCCTATCACCGGGCAAATTGGCGGCCATTTCGTTGGCAATGGGGGCTAGATGGCGATAAAGCCCCTGCCGCAGTTCGGCGACCGGATCAGGCAATGGATTGTCAAAATAGCGGTATTGGCCCTCGCCAAAACGATGGCGGGCCATCTCGATGGTATTGCGAAAATTCTGATCTTCGCCATAGAGGTCGACCAATCCGGCACACTCGTCGGCACCCAGCAGCGGCGCGGTCCGGGCGTAGCCGCCGCTTTCTATCCGCGCCGCGATTTGCTGCCAGTCCAGGCCAGCCAAGCGCTCTGTCATTGAATGTCTCATATCACTCTTTTAGGCCGGGTCAGGCGGCGAGGCTATCCGGAACCAGCGCTTGATGTAAAAGCAGGCGCGGTGTGGCACTGTGTGCGGGTCGCGAATCAGCGGATATAAATGGGGCGGGACTGGAGTTTTATGTGAGTTTGCTGCACTTGATCGTTGTTGCCATGGTCCAGGGCCTGACCGAGTTTTTGCCGATCTCGTCTTCGGCCCATTTGATCCTGGTACCCTTGGCCGGCGATTGGCCCGACCAGGGACCAACCATCGATATCGCCGTACATCTGGGGACCTTGGGCGCGGTCATGCTGTATTTCCGCAAGGACGTGGCGGTTATGGCCATGGGCCTGCTATCCCTGTTGCTGGGACGCCCCGATGCGGGCGCCAGGCTGTTCTTGTTGGTCATGGCCGGCACCTTGCCCGCATTGGCGGCCGGTTACCTTTTGGCCAGCCAGGGATTCATGGAAGTTCTCCGCTCACCCCTGATTATTGCCTGGACCACCGTATTGTTCGGTTTGTTGCTGTGGGCCGTGGACCGAACCTGTCTGCGGATCAACAGCATGGAGCAACTGGGATTTGCCGCCGTTCTGCTGATCGGCCTGGCCCAGATCCTGGCGTTGATCCCCGGCACCTCGCGTTCCGGCATCACCATCACGGCGGCGCGGGCCCTGGGTTTCGAGCGGGTCGACGCGGCACGGATCTCGTTACTGTTGTCGATGCCGATAATTCTGGCGGCGGCCGGCTATGCCGGCTTTGGGGTGGTGCAAGGCGGACAGCTGAGCCTGGGCCTGGATGCACTTGTTGCCGCCGCTTTGGCCTTTCTGACGGCGTTGTTGGCGGTGGCCCTGATGATGCGCTGGCTGCGCCATGCCTCTTATACGCCGTTCGTGATCTATCGTCTGGCTCTCGGCGCAGGGCTGCTATATTGGCTTTACGCCTGACAAAGCGAAGGAGCATGGAGCATGGAAATCTGCCTGATTACCGGCACCTCCACCGGCATCGGCCATGCCACGGCGTTGCATCTGGCGCGCCTGGGCTACAAGGTCTATGCCAGCATGCGCAATGCTGCCAAGGCCGGACCGTTACGTGAGAGGGCGGCGGCGGAAAATCTGCCGCTGGTGATCGAAACCCTGGACGTCTCGGACAATCAATCCATGCTGTCCTGTGTGCAGCGGATCATCGCGGCAGAAGGACGGATCGATGTTCTGGTCAACAATGCCGGTTTGTCCTCGTCATCGCCCATCGAAACCTACCCGGAGGATGAACACAGGGCCATGTT
The DNA here is from genome assembly GCA_018701215.1 of Rhodospirillaceae bacterium. GTDB lineage: Bacteria > Pseudomonadota > Alphaproteobacteria. The sequence continues at coordinate 28,406 of JABIWH010000032.1, read as the reverse complement.
CGAGGCCAATTACTGGGGCCCGGTCAAGCTGACCCAGGCCGTTCTACCCAGCATGTGCGCGCATGGGCGCGGTGCCATCGTCAATATTTCATCATTGGTGGGACGCCTTGCCTGGGCCAATCAAGGCGCCTATTGCGCCTCGAAATTCGCCATGGAGGCATTTTCCGAAGCGTTGGCCCAGGAGGTCGCGCCCCTGGGCATCCGCGTGGCAATTATCGAGCCGGGCGTCATCGCCTCGGCGATCTTTGAAAATACGCCGGTCCACTATGACCGTGCTTCGCCTTACAAATCGGCTATGCGGCGCAATGGCAGATTCTTCAATATAGGTATCGCCAATGCGACGCCCGCCGAAACGGTGGCCGAGGTGATCGCCGAGGCGTTATCGGCCGAGCAGCCGCAACTGCGCTATCCAGTTGGTTTCGGTAGTGAAATAATGGCGCGCCGTGCGGCCATGAAGGATGAAGACTTCATCGCCCTGGGCGCCTTGGACGACCCTGACTATTACCAGGCCCTGCGGGACCACCTGGGAATCGAGTTGGAGCCGCCGGTGAAAGATTAGACCTGCTCGGTCGAGGGCAGGCGCCCGGCCTTGCGGTAACGGTACAGATAACGCGGCAGCACTGCGTTCAAGGCGGTGGGCGCCACGCCTAAATCATCCAAGCCCGGCAGTTCGCCACTGGCGACATTATCCACCTTCAACATTTCCACCTGGTCCATGGTCAAGATCCGCCAGGGCAGCAATTGCAGGAAGAAGGCGTAGAACTTGGCCAGGGCGAACGGATACCAGACCATCAGACGGTCGCGCCCGGTCTGCTCGCAAACCATGGCGATCATTTCGGTCATGCTCAAAACCTGGGGGCCGCCCAACTCGTAGGTACCGCCCGCGGGCGCCTCGTCCCTCGCCAGGACAGCAATGGCCTGTGCCACATCGCCCACATAAACCGGCTGCATACAGCGGTTGCCGCCGCCCAGCAGCGGCATTACGGGGGTCAGCGTCGCCAGCCGGGCGAACAAGTTGAAAAAGTGATCCTCCGCGCCGAAAATTGTTGATGGTCGAACGATGCTGGCGTCGGGATAGGCCGCCCTTACCATGGCCTCGCCGGTTGCCTTGCTGCGGGCATATTTACTATCAGCCTCCGCATCGGCACCAATGGCGGAAATGTGGATCAGGCGGCCGACGCCGGCTGCGGCGGCGGCGCGCGCCACCGTCTCGGCGCCATCAACATGTACCGCCTGGAAACTTTGCGCACCGCCGGGAAACATCACGCCGGCCAGGTTGATGACCACGTCGGCACCGGCGACGGCGCGCGCGATCGAGGCTTGGTTGCGGATATTGGCCTGGATCGGCTGTACCTGACCGACATCGCCCATGGGCTTAAGGAAACTGGCTGCTTCGGGATCCCGCACCGCGACGCGGACCTGCAATCCCTGTTGCGCCAGCCGCTTGACCAGATAGCGCCCTAAAAACCCGGCGCCGCCGATGACCGTTACTTTACCCATGTCGCTTTACCCGTGTCACTTTGACTGTGTTGTCCAACTCTCGTGGGCCGCATCATAGAGATCTTGTCCAAATTGCGCCATCCCAGTTTGGCTTCCGTCGCCCATGCTATAACGTTATTGGTAAATTCAGTCTGGCGTGGAGAATATGCATGGCGATGGAAGAGCAATTGCGTGAATTGGCGGCGCGGCGGGAAAAAGCGCTGGCCATGGGCTCACCCCGGCGCCTGCGGGAATTCCGCGATGCCGGTGTTTTGAACGTGCGGCAGCGGATCTCTTATTTGTTCGATGCGGGCTCGTTCACGGAGCAGGGCCTGCTGGCCCTGCCTGCCCGAGAGGAAGACCATGACCGCGCGCCTGGTGACGGCAGTGTTGACGGTACCGGTACCATCAATGGCAGGTTGGCGGTGGTCAATGCTGCGGATTTTACCTCCATGGGTGCATCAAGTGCGGAAATTGCCGGCCTGAAAATGGTCCACAGCCGGCAAACCGCGATCGAAAACGGCTTGCCCTTGATCATGCTCTGCGAATGCTCCGGCGGCCGCATTCCCGATATCATGGGCGCGGCGGGAATCCATAAAACCGGCGAATATTTCGATCTTAGCCATGACCGGCAAATTCCCAGAGCCGCCGCCGTGTTGGGGCAGAGTTATGGCGGCGGCACCTGGCGGGCCGCGACCTCTGATTTCGTGGTCATGCGAAAAGGCGCGGTGATGGCGGTGTCCTCGGCCAACGTCACCTCGGTGGCGATTTCGGAAGATCCCGACCCCGAGGATCTGGGCGGCTGGCGCATGCAGACCGGCGTCACCGGCCAGGTGGACCTAGCCGTTGACAGCGATGAAGCGGCATTGGATGCCATAAAGTCTTTCCTCAGCTATCTGCCTTCGCACAGCGGCGAGGTGCCGCCCGAACTTGAACCCGCCGCCGATGCCGCCCAGGACCAGGATGCCCTGTTGTCGGTGGTGCCCGAAAGCCGCAGCAAGGTCTACGATATGCGCGACGTGGTCCGCGTGATCGTCGATAGGGACAGTTATTTCCCCATCAAGGACCGCTTCGCGCGCAATATCTCCACCGGTTTGGCGCGGCTAAACGGGCGCAGCGTCGGGGTCATCGCGCCGAACCCGAAGTTCAAGGGCGGGGCTCTGGATGCCGATGCCTGTGACAAGGCCATCAGCTTTATCGCACTTTGCGACAGTTTCAACGTACCCCTCATCACCTTGGCTGATACGCCGGGCTTTCTGGTCGGCGTGGCGGGCGAAAAACTGCGCCTGCCGGGCAAGATCATGAACTATACCCAAGCCCTGCAAATGGCCACGGTGCCGAAACTGTCGGTAATCGTGCGCAAGAGTTACGGTCAGGCGCACCTCAACATGGGTGCCGGTGTCTGTGACCATATGGCGGCCTGGGTAAGCGCCGATATTTCCTTCATGGACCCCAACGCGGCCATCAATGTGGTTTACCGGGTGCGTGAGGAAGACGAACCGGAGCGCTATCGCGAGCTGATGGCCAAGGTCATGCAGGATAGTTCCGGCTATGATTTGGCGGCCTGCTACCGGGCCCAGACCGTGCTTGATCCGCGTGAAACCCGCGATTGGTTGGCCCGCATGCTGGAGGTTCACCGGCGCCGGCCAACGGGTGGCATTGGAAAACATCGCCTGGCAACCTGGCCCACAACTTTTTAAAGCCCGAATGGGCATAGCCGCCTTGACAACAGGGGGCCTGGGCAGTATCGATGCCGCCCTGAGGCCCAGGTGGCGGAATTGGCAGACGCGCTAGCTTCAGGTGCTAGTGGGGGTAACCCCGTGGAAGTTCGAGTCTTCTCCTGGGCACCATTCCCTTTTATGCTCCATATTGGGGTGCGGGGAATGGCAGCAAAAAATTGGGCCAACTGCCGGGCCCGCCGAATTAATCCGCCAAACCAATCCGCCAAACCAGTTCGCCAAAATGGGGCAACATCAGACAATGGCCAATCATCTTCACAAGGGCGATCTTCCCGACGGTTTGTCGTTCGGTAGCATGGTGGCCGTCGATTCGGAAACCATGGGTCTCGATCCCCACCGTGACCGCCTCTGTCTGATCCAATTATCGGGAGGCGACGGTGACTGCCATCTGGTGCAATTCGCCAAAGGCGTCTATCAGGCGCCTAATCTCTGCGCCATGCTGGCCGATCCCGGCGTGACCAAACTGTTTCACTATGCCCGATTCGACGTGGCCATGATCAAACGCTATCTGGGCATCGACTGCACGCCGATTTATTGTACCAAGATCGCCTCGAAGCTGGTGCGGACCTATACCGACCGCCACGGCCTGAAAGACCTCTGCCGGGAGCTCCTCGGCGTTGATTTGTCGAAGCAGCAGCAAAGCTCCGATTGGGGGGCAAGCGATCTCTCGTCCCAGCAATTGGACTATGCCGCCAACGATGTGTTGCACCTGCACCGCCTGCATGGCGTTTTGCAGGATATGCTGGCCCGCGAAGGCCGCGGTCATCTGGCCCAGGCCAGCTTTGATTATTTGCCCACGCGGGCGGAATTGGACCTGGCGGGCTGGTCCGAAACGGATATTTTCTCGCACTAGGAACGCTGTCGGGTCGCCGGGCCGAATGGGCCTGCCCGTTATTGCCCGCAGGTTATTTGCGTGTTGTTTGCGTGTTTGACCGCTCTTATCTTATTACTGACACTGAATTATTTCGAAAGTTGGCACGATTTTCGCATGGGAAATTGCGCCGCTCGTGTATGATTAGGTGTATGTTCGTTAAAGTATTTTATTATCAAAGGCTTGATCGGTGTCCGCAAAAACCCGGGACGATGCATTGACGACGGAAAATAGCAGTGTTCGCACGGCGGCGGCGCGGGTTTTGCGTCTGGAGGCGGAGGGCCTTGGCCTGCTGGCCGATGGGCTGGATGAAAAGTTTGATGCCGCCGTGGATCTGTTGTCGCAAATCAGTGGCAAGCTGGTCGTCAGCGGCATGGGAAAAAGCGGTCATATCGGGCACAAGATAGCCGCCACCCTGGCCTCCACGGGCACGCCGGCGCATTACGTTCATCCCGGTGAGGCCAGTCATGGGGATCTGGGCATGATCGGCCGGGACGATGGTGTCTTGGCGCTGTCCAATTCCGGCGAGACGGCGGAACTGAACGATTTGGTGGCCTATGCCAAGTTCCGTGGCATCCCGCTTTTGGCCATGGTCGGCAAGGCGCCCTCCACCCTTGCCTCGGCGGCGGATGTGGCATTGGTTCTTCCAGCCATGGCGGAAGCCTGCCCGATGGGCCTGGCGCCGACGACATCAACCACCATGATGCTGGGCCTGGGCGATGCCCTGGCCGTCGCCATGATGGACCAGCGCGGCTTTTCCCCCGATCAATTCCAGGTATTGCATCCTGGCGGCCGTCTCGGCCGGGAATTCGTCCGGGTTGATGATCTGATGCATCAGGGCGGCGAACTGCCGTTATGCCAGGCGGAAACAGCCATGTCGGCGGCAATTTTGACCATGACCGAGAAGCGTTTTGGCTGCGTCGGCGTGGTGGATGGCGCCGGTGCGCTGATCGGTATTGTCACCGATGGCGATTTGAGCCGTCATATGGATGACGGCCTGATGCGCAAGGTGGTGGGCGAAGTGATGACGTCCACGCCCAAGACGATTCGTGCCGGGGCCTTGGCGGCCGAGGCCCTGGGCTTCATGAATGCCAACCAGATCACCTGTCTGTTTGTCACCGAAAACGGCCGCCTAACAGATGGCGGGGCAGGCAACATCCCGGTTGGAATCCTGCATGTGCACGACATTCTGCGCGCCGGCATAGCCTAATGGAACCGACGCAAAATATTGCGGCAGACGGCCCACGGGAAAACACTGGGGATAACGGGGCGCCGGCGCGGCGTTTTCAGTTCGACCCGGACCGCCGCCAGGTGCGGGTCTCGCCGCAATACAGCCGTTTCGTCGGGATGATGAAACTGCTGCTGCCCCTGCTGGCGTTTGGTCTGGTGGTCGCCGTGGTGATCTGGCCCAACGAGTTTCGCGATGCCACGGGCTTTCATCTTTCCTATGTCTCCAGCGAAGATGGCAATGCGACCGAGTTGACCATGCTGCGGCCCCGTTATCTGGGTACCGACGCCCGCAACCGGCCTTTTGTGGTGACCGCCGACCAGGCCACCCAGAATCTGCAGGATCAGCGCCAAATCAGCCTGACGCGGCTGCAGGCGGATATGTCCATGGCCGATGGCCGCTGGTTTACCGTTATGGCGGACACCGGCGTCTATCATCAGCAGCGCCAGCATTTGCGTTTGCAGGGCGGGATCAACCTGTTTTCCGACCAGGGCTATGAGTTCAATGCGGAAATCGCGGAAATCGACCTTAACACCGGGCAGGCGTCGTCCGATCGGCCGGTACGCGGCCAGGGTCCTTTCGGCACCTTGCGGGCGGACCGGATGGAGGTTGAGGATTTCGGCCAACGGCTGTTTTTCAGGGGTAATGTCAAGATGCACATAATGGCACAGGGCAAGGGATAGGCCATGACGGAGCAAGGCGGAATTCCGGTCAAAAGCCAGACGGCGGTCAATTGGGCCCAGCCGGCCTTGATGTTGCCAGCCTTGATGTTGCCGGCCCTGATATTATCCGCGTTCATACTAATCGCCATCACCGGCATGGCGCAGGGGCAAAGCCAGCCTGTAACCTCGGACGCGGATCAGCCCATTGATATCAATGCCGACAACCTGGAGGTCCAGCAGGACAAGAACCTTGCGGTTTTTTCCGGCAATGTGATCGCGGTTCAGGGGCGCATCAAGTTGCGCGCGGAACAACTGAAGGTCTGGTACCGGCCCGCTGATTCCGCCGCAAGCGGGGGCGGCAGCGGCACCATCATACGCATTGATGCCATTGATAAGGTCTTTGTCTCGTCACCAGCGGAGACGGCCCAGGGTGATATCGGCATCTATGAAGTCGCGGATCAGCGCCTGACCTTGACCGGTACAGTGGTTCTAACCCGTGGTCAGAACGTGCTGCGGGGCAACAAATTGGTGATGAATATGGCCACCGGGCAAAGCCAAATTAGCGGTGGGCGGGTGCATGGCCGCTTCGTGCCGCCAAAACGCGGCGGCAAAGGGGCTAAATAACCGGAAAAAGGGCCGTTAGTGGCCCTAAAACAGCGATGTGAATAATTTCTGAATGCGAAGGTAAGTGATCGGTAACCCTGTTCTGTTACGTCAGTAAAGGCAAACAAATGACCAGTGACAATGGACACGACAATATGCAGCCCGAGGGCAATTCCAGCGCCGGCGGCCAACCGACAACGCCGAAAACACCGACAATGGTTGGCGATGATCAGCCACGTCTGGTGGCCGAGCGTCAGGGCCTGCGCGCGGAAAAAATCGGCAAGAGATTTCGCAAACGCCCGGTGGTCCGCGACGTCTCGCTGGTGGTGCAGCGTGGGGAAGCCGTTGGCCTGTTGGGACCCAACGGTGCCGGCAAGACCACCTGTTTCTATATGATTACTGGCCTGCTGACGCCGGATAGCGGTTCAATTTTTCTGGATGGCCAGGATGTGACCGAATTGCCCATGTATCGCCGGGCTCGCCTGGGCGTGGGATATCTACCGCAGGAAGCCTCCATTTTCCGCGGCCTGTCGGTGGAAAATAATATTCGCGCCGCCCTGGAAGTGGTCGAGGCGGACCGCGAGCGGCGCGAGGCTATGTTGGAAGGCTTGCTGGCGGAATTTTCGATCTCTCATCTGCGCCGCACGCCGTCCATTGCGCTCAGCGGTGGCGAACGGCGGCGGGTGGAGATCGCCCGCGCCCTGGCCTCGCACCCCAGCTTTATTTTGCTGGACGAGCCGTTGGCGGGCATTGATCCGATCGCATTGGGGGAAATCAGGGATCTGGTCTCGCATCTCAAGGACCGTGGCGTTGGTGTGCTGATCACCGACCACAACGTGCGCGAGACCCTGGATATTATCGACCGTGCCTACATTCTGCACGAGGGCCGGGTTCTTACCTCCGGGCCGCCGGAGGATGTGGTTGACCATGATGACGTGCGCCGTGTGTATCTCGGCGAGCGCTTTTCTCTGTAAGGTTTCTCTGTATGGCCATGGGTCCAAGACTGGATATTCGTCAGACGCAGGCGCTGGTCATGACTCCGCAATTGCAGCAGGCCATTCGCCTGTTGCAATTGACGAACCTGGAATTAAGCCAATACGTGGAGCAGGAGTTGGAGCGAAATCCGATTCTTGAGCGCGCCGATCAGGATGGTGTTAGCGAAGTAACGGCGATTGATGACGGCAATCTGACGGCGGATCCTCAGATCGATACTCTGGGTGAGGCCGTGGCAACCAGCGATGGGATTGCCGATGACGGCACCGTCGGCGATGTCGCGGCGGTGGAACTGGACGATGGGGATCTGCCCGGCACCAACAGCCTGGATGGCGCCGACGGGGCGTTGGATGCGGACTATACCAATACCTATGACAACGACAGCGTGGCGGACCGGCCGAACACAGATGATCGCGGCGCTGCCGGCGAAGGCTACGAGGTCGGCGACTGGTCTGGGGCCGGATCCGGCATGGGTGGCGGTGAATCTAGTACGGTCACCCTGGAACAGGTTTTGAGCACCGAAATCAGCCTGAAAGACCATCTGTTGGAGCAGATGAACGTGTTGTTGCAGGAGCCCGTGTTGCGTTTGGTCGGCGGCGATCTGATCGAGCATTTGGATGAAGCAGGCTATTTAAGCGAGGATACCGCCTTCATCGCCGACCGCTTGGGCTGCGAGGAATTACTGGTCGATGAAGTCTTGAAACAGATGCAGCGCCTGGACCCGGCGGGTGTTTTCGCCCGTAACCTAAGCGAATGTCTGGCCCTGCAACTGATGGAGAAAAACCGCTACGACCCGGCCATGCAAAGCCTGGTGGAAAATTTGCATCTCCTCGCCGCCATGGATGTCCCGAAAATTTGCGAGGTCTGCGAAGTTAGCGGCGAAGATGCCGAAGATATGATCGCCGAGTTAAAGGCGCTCAATCCGAAACCGGGTTTGGCATTTGACTACGATACCGCCGCCCCGGTGGTGCCGGATGTTTTCATTACGGAGAAGGCCGATGGCGGTTGGAATGTCGAGCTGAACAGTGACAACCTGCCCCGCCTTTTGGTCAATCGAAAATATTATGCCGAAGTGAACGATGCGGCCCGGCGCAAGGAAGACAAGGCCTACATTTCCGAATGCCTGCACTCGGCCAACTGGTTGATCAAGGCCTTGGATCAACGCGCCCGGACGATTTTGTCGGTGTCCTCGGAACTGGTGCGCCAGCAGGATGCTTTCCTGGCCAATGGGGTGCAGGATCTACGCCCTCTGAACCTGCGCGCTATCGCCGAGGTCGTGGGCATCCACGAAAGCACCGTCTCGCGGGTTACGTCGAACAAATACGTGGCGACACCCAGGGGGGTGTTTGAATTGAAATACTTCTTCACCTCCGCCTTGGCTGCCGCCGACGGCGGTGACAATCACTCTTCGGAGGCGGTGCGCAATCGCCTGCGCGGGCTGATTGACAATGAAACCGAGAGCAACGTTCTGTCCGACGACAAGCTGGTGGATATTCTGCGCGAATCGGGCGTTGATATAGCGCGGCGCACCGTGGCCAAGTACCGCGATGGCATGGGCATTCCCTCATCCGTACAGCGCCGCAGGGTCAAGAAAATGGAAGCGCGCGCGGTAGGTTGACAGGCCATCATGGCGGCACTATGTTCCCGGCTCTTTGTTGCCGGGCCCGATCTTTTTGTAGCATTCGTTGTTGTGGTGCGGTGGTAAAAGGAAATAGCGTCAACGGCAATATCAGTTGACAAATTTGACCCAAAACCAGCTAAAGTAAAACGTCATGCAAATCCTAGTTTCAGGCAAGCAGCTCGACGTGGGTGATGCCTTGCGCAGCCATGTCGATGAACGGCTACAAAGCGGCGTAGCCAAATATTTTTCCAATATTCTGGATGCCCATGTTGTGTTCTCCAAGGAAGGCGCGGGCTATCGCGCCGATTGCGCGGTGCATGTTGGGCAGGGTATGAACGCCCAGGCCAGCGCCGAGGCAGCCGAAATTTACCAGGCCTTTGACCAGGCGGCGGAGCGCTTGGAAAAGCGCCTGCGCCGTTATAAGCGGCGGCTGCGTGATCATCATGGCCATGACCGTCCAGCGCCCGATAGCTTTACGGCACAGAATTATGTTTTGGCGCCGGAATCGGAAATGGAAGAAGCGCCCGAGGAGTTTCAGCCGGTTATCGTGGCCGAGCACAGCGCGGAAATTCATCGCCGCAGCGTGGGCGAGGCGGTGATGCAAATGGATTTGGCGGAGTTGCCGGTGTTGATGTTCCGTAACAGTGGTAATGGCCACCTGAATGTGGTTTACCGACGCCCGGATGGCCATATTGGCTGGATTGACCTGGTGGCCGACGGCGATGTGGCCGACGGTGCCGTGGAAAGCTAGGCGAAATAGGGACTACGGCCAATGGAGATGGTTGAATTGCTGGCACAGGACGGGGTTGTCGCCAACCTCAAGGCCAGCAGCAAAAAACAAGCTCTGCAGGAGCTGTCCCAGCAAGCCGCGTCGTTGACCGGGTTGCATGAACGGGTGATCTTTGACGTTTTGTTGCAACGGGAAAAGCTGGGCACCACGGGCATTGGCCGGGGTATCGCCATCCCGCATGGCAAAATGCAGGAGTTGGAGCGCTTGCATGGTCTGTTCGCGCGCCTGCCCAAGCCGATTGATTTCGATGCCATCGACGAACAGCCCGTCGACTTGATCTTCCTTCTTCTCGCGCCTGAATCCGCCGGCGCCGATCATCTGAAGGCTTTGGCCCGAATTTCCCGGCTGCTGCGCGACGATGCCGTTTGCGAGAAATTGCGCGGTGCCGATGACCCCGAGGCGCTGTTTGCCTTGCTGACGGTGCCGGCTGTTTCCCCCGTCGGCTGATTAGCCCTCTGATTTCCGGCTAGAGCATTTCCGAATAGGAAGTGCTCCGATGCTTAAGAATAGAGCAATTTTTCCCATCAACGATCTTGGCACTTAGAATCGCCCAGGGCTTTTGGGCGATTCATGTTGGATCGGAATTGCTCTAGACTACGGCTATGAAAACCGTTCTAGACAGATCATTGGCCGAGGTTGTTACCTGGCTGTTTGATGGCAACCCGTTGGCGTCGCCACGGGTGGAACAGCGTGCGCGCTTGCTGTTTTTGGATACCCTGGGCTGCATGATCGCCGGTCTGGCCAAGCCTGAACCGGCGGCGTTGGTTGCAAGCATGGCGGCGTTGGAACCCGGTTCTGTCCGGTTGCCGGGCGCGGCACACCCACTGACGGCGGGTTCGGCGGCCTATATGGCCGGTTTGGCGGCCTGTTGGGACGAAGCCTGCGAAGGCCTGCCCCGGGCCCATGGCCGGCCGGGCCTGCATAGCTTTGCCGCCGTCTTGGCATTGGGCCTGGCACGCGATCACACCTTGGCTGAAACCCTGGCTGCCCTGGTCGCCGGCTTCGAGGTTGGCGGCCGCATGGGCGAATATCTGCGCATCCGCCCCGGCATGCATGTGGATGGTATCTGGGGTACCTTCGGTTCGGCCATGGGCGCGGCCCGCCTGTTGGGCTTGTCAGCGGCGCAGACCATGGCCGCCCTGCAAGGGGTGGCATGTCAATTGCCGTTCAGTTTGTATCTGCCCATCAGCCATGGCGGCACGGTGCGCAATGTCTATGTGGGCGAAGCAGCGCGGCGCGGAATTTCGCTGGCCATGGCGGTCGGGGCCGGCGTCACCACGCCGCCCGGCCAGGCTATCGACAGCTTTGATCAACTGGCATTGAGCTATGCGGGTGAAGCGAAAACCCTGGCGCCGGCGGGTGAATGGCTGATCGAGCAGGGCTATTTGAAGCCGTTCGCCGCCGTCCGCCATGTTCACTACGGCGCCCAGGCCGCGCTTGCCTGGCGCGCTGGGAAGGACGGCCAGCAACAATTGGGCACCACCAAGATCACCGGCCTGGATCTGCGCATCTATGGCGAGGCCATGACCTATTGCGGCAACCGCGCGCCCGCGACACCGATCCAGGCGCAATTCAGCCTTAGTTACGGTCTGGCCTGGGCGCTGTGCAGCGGCGATCTGGGGCCGGAGGCCTACCATCAAGCCGCCCTGAACGATGCGGAGGCGCGCCGCCTGGAAGCCATGGTGAATATCGTGGAAGAACCGGCCTATACAAAGGCCAATAAGCGCGCCGCGCGGCTGACCGTTACCACGGCTGCTGGGACCGAGATCTTGCTGGCCGATAGGGTGCCCGGAGATATTGATCTGCCTCTGCCAGCTCGCGATGTGGCGGATAAATTCGTCCGCTATGTCACGCCGATCCTGGGCCGTACGCGGGCAAAAGCCTTGGCGTCATCCCTGTCGGACGCGCCGTTGTCATCTTCTTTGACGGATCTATTGGCCTAGTTCAGCGCCATGGCTTCCAGCTCGTGCTCGTGACAAGCAGCGAGCGCGCTGACCTGGTTGTCGAAACCGGCCAATTCCTTGCCGTTGGCGCCATGCACCACATAGATGGTCTGGCCCTTGACCTGTTGCGGGCGGATATAGGCGATCTGGTCCGTGCCCAGCATGGCCAGACCCTCGGTCGACAGGTCGCGTAGACCTTGTTCCACGATCTCGTTCTTGGCGCTGTCCATGATTTATCCCTTCTGCTGATCGGTATTTACCGACATTTTGCCATTGCTACCGGGCGGGCCCGCGTCGATATCGATGATGCGGGAAACCACCTCCGGCTCGGGCCGCACCAGATCAATGTGCAAAAGGCCGTTGTCCAGGGCGGCGCCGGCAATCTCGATCCCTTCGGCCAGGACGAAACTGCGTTGAAACTGCCGCGCCGCGATGCCGCGATGGACATAGACCCGTTCGTCGTCGTCCTTTTGGTGGCCGCGCACGATCAGCTGGTTGTCCTCCGCCGCGATCTGCAGATCGCCGCGGGCGAAACCGGCCACGGCCAGGGTAATGCGCAGGCCGTCGGTGGCGATACGTTCGATATTATAAGGTGGGTAGCCGTCGTTGGCGGATTTCGCCACCCGGTCCAGCAATTGTTCAAAATGATCAAAACCCAATAACAGCGGGCTGTTAAAGGCGGATAATCTGTTCATGGCGCCACCTCCTCCTAATTGAGCGGGCATGGCGGTCCTAAAAATAGGTCCTACACCAGTACTTTCACGCATAACGGACCACAAGGAGTTCCAGGTGAAATTTTCACGCAAGGAACTCCGGCTGGCGTCCGCACACGGCCCGGAATGGCGCCGCGCACACAATATGTAGGGAGGCAGCCGATCCCGCGCAAGCTATGTCACCTTGGCATGGACAAACGTTCGCGATATATTCTTATTTTGTTCTAATATTTGTGATTTATACGTTCATGGTCAATGAAACCGGGCCCCGATTGGCGGAATTGGCGGGCCAGGATGTGCCCGTGGCGGCCTGGTGTCTGGGCTGCGGCCATCACCGGGTGCTGGCGGTGGGGGATTTGCTGGCCCGGATGGACGGCCGTACGGCGGTGGCCGCGGTGGCCCGGCGCCTGAGTTGCAGCCGTTGCGGCAGCCGGGCGATCGAGACCCGGCCGCACTATGCCGGTCTGGGGGTGGTCGCCGGCCACCGCTGGCACGAGGAGTGAGGCATTTCAATGCGGGCTGAACCACCCGCTCCCCCTTCCCGACCGCCCATTAATGGTATCCTGTGGGCGCCAAGGGACTCAGGCGGGAAGGGGGAGCGGGTGGCGCGGCGTTTCGCCCCGGTAGGTGGCATAGATTCGCCATTGCTGGCGGGCCGCAAATGCCTATACTCCGCGCCGCGATTACTCCCTTTCCCAACCCTAAGGCGCAGCACCATGGCAGGCGATGTAAAAAAGGTCGTATTGGCCTATTCCGGCGGACTGGACACCTCGGTCATTCTGAAATGGTTGCAGGAGGCCTATGATTGCGAGGTGGTGACCTTCACCGCCGACCTGGGCCAGGGCGAGGAAGTGGAACCGGCGCGGGCCAAGGCAGAGATGCTGGGCATCAAGGAAATCTATATCGAGGATCTGCGCGAGGAGTTTACCCGCGACTTCGTCTTTCCCATGTTCCGCGCCAACGCGCTGTACGAGGGCCTGTATCTGCTGGGCACATCGATTGCCCGGCCCTTGATTTCCAAGCGCCAGATCGAGATCGCGGCGGAGACCGGGGCGGATGCGGTTTCCCATGGCGCCACCGGCAAGGGCAATGACCAGGTCCGGTTCGAGCTGGGCTATTATGCCCTCAATCCCGATATCAAGGTGATCGCGCCCTGGCGGGAGTGGGACCTGCAATCGCGTACGGACTTGATCGAGTTCGCTGAAAAACACCAGATCCCCATCCCCAAGGACAAGCGCGGCGAAGCGCCGTTCTCGGTCGATGCCAACCTGCTGCATATTTCCGCCGAGGGTAAGGCCCTGGAAGATCCCTGGCACGAACCGGGCGAGTTCGTCTATTCCCGCAGCGTTTCGCCCGAGGCGGCACCCGATACGCCGACCTATGTGGAGATCGAATTCAAGAACGGTGATGCCGTCGCCATTGATGGCGTCGCCATGACGCCCGCCGAACTGCTAACCAAGTTGAACGAGCTAGGCGGTGCCAATGGCGTTGGCCGACTGGATCTGGTCGAGGGCCGCTTTGTCGGCATGAAAAGCCGGGGCATCTACGAAACCCCCGGCGGCACGGTGCTGTTGGCGGCGCACCGGGGCATTGAAAGCATCACGCTCGACCGCGGTGCCATGCACCTGAAGGACGAGATCATGCCCCGCTATGCGGAGTTGATCTACAACGGCTTCTGGTTCGCGCCGGAGCGCTACATGCTGCAGGCCCTGATCGACAAAAGTCAGGAATGTGTCGAGGGCACCGTGCGGGTGAAGTTGTTCAAAGGCAGCGCCACGGTGGTGGGCCGCAAATCGCCCATGAGCCTGTACAGCCTGGAACATGTCACCTTCGAGGAAGACACCGTCTATGACCAGCGCGACGCCGAAGGGTTTATCAAGCTGAATGCGCTAAGGCTGCGGTTGCTGCATCGGCAGAAGGGGTAGGCGGGTTGGCTTAATTACCCAGCTGATTGCTCAGCATTTCGGTTTCCGGCGGCGCGGCCTTGAAGGCTGGGGTTGCTTCCAGCCGCTCGCTCAGCACGCGCAGTTTCGGGCAAGCCAGCTTGGCGAAGATGCCCGGCCGTTTGGCCATGCCAAAGGACCAGAAGACGGCCACGGTCAGATCCGCCTGGCTCATCGCCTGGCCCGTGAACCAGGGGCCGGTGAATTGTTCTTCCAGCCATAGGTAGCCGTCGCGCACCTGACCCTCGCAGGCCTCGATCCAGGGCTGATGCCAGAGCTCCTTGGGGCGGAAGTGGCGCTCGTACAATGCCGTGACCAGTTTCTCGTTACTGCCCAACGCGATGGCCAACAGGGCCAGCACTCGCCGCCGGGCCTTGCCGTTGGCGGGCACCAGGGCATGTTCAGGGCCCGCAACTTCGTCCAGATGATCCAGGATGGCGGCGCTATCAACCAGCATTTCGCCATCGTCCAGCCGCAGCACCGGCACGCGGGCGATGGGGTTCAGGCGCGCCACCTGCCCCCTGCCAGCGCCAAAGGGCATGACGCTGTGATGTTCGTAGGCCATGCCATAGTGCTGCATTGTCACCGCGACACGGCGCACGAAGGGCGAGGAATAGCGGCCAATCAACTGCATCGCGCGCGCCTGCTTAGCCGCCAAAGCGGAACAGGTTCAACAACATGGGCTGGCTGAAGACATAGTCATCGCCGTCACGCTGTCCGGCCTCGAACAAGGCGCGGACCTCATCGGTTTCGACGTTCTCCCGCGCGATATCGATAAAGGTATGTCCAGTCACCTGTTCGACCATGGCTTCGAAATCAGCGTATCTGGGATATCGCACATAGCCGTAAGTGCTCAAATCCATGCCAAGATTATCGGCGGCCTGCGCCAAAGCGGCCTGGGCCGCGGTGCGGACGATGGTTTCGTCATTAAAGGGGCGCATGACGGGGAAATGACTGCCGGTCATGGCTGGTTCGACGACATAGATAAAGCCGCCGTTCGGTTTCACCACGCGCGCCGCCTCGGCCAATGCCGCGTCCATATCGGTGATCGGCACATGATGCAGCGAGCGGAAGAAAAACACTCCGTCCATGCTGCCATCCGCCGCCGGCAGGGAGGTTGCCTCCGCCTCGGCGAAGCGCAGGCCTGATACTTCTGGCGCGGCACGGTTTTTCGCGGCCTGGACCGGGTCCGGCTCGACGCCCAGCACCGCCGCGCCGCGCTCCACCAATGCTTGCGAGGCGCGGCCCGCGCCGCAGCCGACGTCGATCAGGGTCAGGCCATCCACCGCCAATAGCTGATCAATGACTTGTGTATCGTTGAGGTCGCCAAGTTCTTTACGCATGCCCTACATCCCACCTACATTCCCAAGACTCGTTTAGCCACGATATTACGCTGGATCTCGTTGGAGCCGCTGTAGATCGAAGCCGCCCTGAAGTGTAGATATTTCGCCACCGACGACACGCCCGCCGCCGGCGCGATGGGCGTGACGTTGTTGCCGGGCTTGCGTGCTTCGGGTTGGCTGGGCGCGGCATAATATTGCAGGGCCTCCACCGTTAGCGCGGTGATGTGCTGATTGGTTTCCGAACCCATCACCTTCATGATGGAGGAGGCATGGCCGGGCCGGCCCTTACGGGTAATATCGGCGATGATCCGGTGCTCGGTATATTCGGCTGCCTGTTGTTTGATTTCCGCCGCCGCCACTTTGTTGGCGAACAACGGATCGTCCAGAGTATCGCAGGCGCCTGCGACGGCGCGCAACTGCGCCAGTGACGCGGCCACCATGGCCGCAAAGGCGCTACCGCCGCGTTCGAACTCCAACAGATATTTGGCCACGGTCCAGCCATCGTTTTCGTCGCCGACGCGGCTGGCTTTGGGCACGCGGACGTCGTCGAAAAACACCTGATTAAAACTGTGATCGCCGGCGATGTTGATGATCGGCTTGACGCTGATGCCCGGTGTCGTCATGGGGAACAATAGGAAGCTGATGCCTTCCTGGCGCTTCTCCGTATCCGCCGTGCGTACCAGGCAAAAGATCATGTTGGCGTGGTGCGCGCCCGTGGTCCAGATCTTGGTGCCGTTGATGACATAGTCATCGCCATCTGAGACCGCCCTGGTTTGCAACGAAGCCAGGTCCGAACCCGAGCCCGGCTCGGAATAGCCCTGGCACCAGATATCCTCCGCCGAGAGAATACGGGGCAGAAAATGATTTTTTTGCTCCTCGCTGCCAAACCGCATCACCACCGGGCCGACCATGGAAATACCCATGGAAAAATATGTCGGGGTGCCGGCCTTGGCCGCCTCGGTGTCATAGATGTAACGTTGCATCGGCGTCCAGGCGCAACCGCCATGTTCCGCCGGCCACGAGCGCGCGGCCCAGCCTTTTTTGTACAGTGCCTGATACCAGCGTTGGGAGATGGTGAAGTCCGAGAACGAGCTGGCGTTCAGGCGGCCCGCCTCGCGCATTTCGTCCGTAAGCTCTTCGGCAATAAACGCCCGCACCTCATCTTGAAAGGCCGCATCCGCCGCCGACATACTTAGATCCATCGTCCCGATACCCCTTACTGACACTACTGACGCCGCGACATGCTGGAGTTGCACTATAGCCCGGAATCGGGACGTTAGTGGTTCTGTTTTGGCTTTGCCTGCGGTCAATCCGCGCCGTCCACGCCACCGCCCATACCATGATTGAGGAATTCGAAGGCGACGGCGGCATGGGCGGCGGCGCCGTTAGCCATGGCGTCTTCATCGATCTCCATATAAGGGGAGTGGTTGCCGGCCGCTTCGAGCGGATTTACGCCTTTTGGCGCGGTGCCCAGAAAGACGAAGGCGCCGGGATAACGTTGCAGGATAAAGGAAAAATCCTCGAACCCCATGCGCGGATGGGCATCACGGGCAAAGGCGCCCTGGCCAAAATTCTTGGTTAGCGCCGTTTCCACCAGATCCACGAAACCGCCATTGTTGATTGTCGGCGGATAACCCCTGGTCACCTTAACCTCCGCCGTCATGCCGTGGGCCTCGGCGGTTTTTTCGGCCATGTTGGTAATCAGACGTTCCGCCAGATCGCGGGCTTCCTCGGAAAAACTGCGCAGGGTCACGGCCATATCGGCGAATTCAGGTATAATATTGCGGGCGGTGCCGGCCTTGATCACACCGACGGTCAGGACGATGGGATCCCAGACATTGATGCGCCGGGTCACCATGGTCTGCAGCGCGGTCACCAGATGGCAGGCCACGGGCACGGGGTCATTGCCGTCATGGGGCCTCGCACCATGGCCGCCGGTGCCGATAATCTTGATCTCGTAGGAATCCGCCGCCGCCATCGCGTTGCCTTCCCGGCCGCCGATAACGCCCGCCGAGCGCCTGGGATCAACATGCAGGCCGAAAACCGCATCCGGTTCGCCGCCGACGGCCAGCACCCCCTCGTCCAGCATGATCTTAGCGCCCTTGTAGCCTTCCTCGCCCGGTTGGAACATGAATTTGACGTTACCTTTTAGGCCCGCGCGGTGGCCGTACAGCATGTGGGCGGCGGTGGCCAGCATGGAGGTATGGGCGTCATGACCGCAACTGTGCATGCGGCCATCGATGGCAGAGGCGAAGTCCAGGCCGGTTTCCTCGCTCATGGGCAGGGCGTCCATATCGCCGCGCAGCAATATGGTGGGCCCAGGTAAGTCCCCGCGCAGGGTCGCCACGATGCCCGAGGTCTGCTTGCTCTCGACGATTTCCAGCTCCAGGCCGGCGAGCGCTTCCATCACAACCTGTTTGGTTTCTGGCAGGTCGTTGCCCAGTTCGGGAAGCTGATGAATGCGCCGCCGCATGGCCACGGTTTGGGCCTGCAATTGTTTGGCCTCGGCCAAGAGATCGATGTTCGTTTCCATTTCGCCGCACCCATTGTTTTGTCCCCGTCGGCGCCAAGTATAAGGGGCATCGGCCCATGGGTCACGGGTTGCAGGTCACGGGTTGCGGGTTACGGTGTTGACGGTCTTGGTCGGCTTTGCCTATCGTAGCCTCAAATTTTTTTGGGGGTGGCGACATGACATTCGATTTGCTGATCAAGAACGGTACGGTGGTGGATGGTTCGGGCATGGCGCGATACCGTGCCGACGTCGGCGTTACGGACGGGCGTATAACCGAGATTGGTCGCATCCGCGGACCGGCGGATCGTACCATTGATGCCGACGGCCAAATCGTTGCGCCCGGCTTTATTGACGGCCACACCCATATGGATGCCCAGGTCGCCTGGGATCCAATAGGTAGCTGTTCATGTTGGCATGGCGTGACGAGTGTGGTGATGGGCAATTGCGGCTTTGCCCTGGCACCCTGCAAGCCTGATGCCCGGGAGTGGTATGCCAAGTGTTTGGAGGCGGTGGAGGATATTTCGACCGAGGCGATGCTGGCCGGTATCGATTGGAATTGGGAAACCTTTCCGGAATATCTCGATACCGTCGCAGCCCTGCCCAAAGGCATCAATTACGCCTCCTACATTGGTCATTCCGCCCTGCGCATGTACGCGATGGGCGAACGGGCCTTGGAACAGGAAGCAACCGAGGATGATCTGAAGTTGATGGCCAATGCCGTGCAGGAGGCCCTGCGCGCCGGTGCCATGGGTTTGTCCACATCGCGTGCCAACACGCATATTCGCCCAGACGGCGGCCCGGTCGCCAGCCGCATCGCCAATTGGCAGGAGATTGCCCATCTAGCCGGTGCCATGGCGGAACTGAACGCCGGCATTTTCCAGATCGGCCCCGATGTTTCGGGCGGTGCCGCCCAGCGCGCCTTTATGGCGGAACTGCGCGCGGTAGCGCTCAACAGCGGCCGGCCGGTTATGTTCAGCATTCTCTCCACCGCGCAAGGCGACAAACCCAACCCCTGGCAATATCAGCTGGAATGGATGGACGACGCGGTCGCGGCGGGCGCGCGCCTGTTTGGCCAGGCGACCACCCGCTCAATCAATGCCATTTTTTCACTGAAATCCTACCTGCCATTTGACGTGCTGCCCCGTTGGGGCGAGATCCGGGCGCTACCCCTTGAGGCGCAAAAGAGACAGCTCCATGATCCTGAGATCCGGGCCGCATTGATCGCCGAAGAAGCCCTTATGAAGCCCAAGGGGACGGAGTTCCAGGGCGGCGGCGCGGCCACCACGGACCCGCGAAAGCCGGACTACACCGGACTTTTCCCGATGCTGGACGTCAAATGGGATGATCCTTCCATTGCGGAACTGGCCAGGGCGCGGCAGCAGAACCCGGTTGATGTGATGATCGATATGGTGCTGGAAAACGAAGACCTGGTTTTTGTCCAACCTTTGGTCAATGAGAAACCGGACGAGGTACTGGGCATGTTGAAACATCCGCGCACGCTGGCCACTTTTTCGGATTCCGGCGCCCATGTCTGCCAGGAAATGGGTTCATCCCTACAGACGCATCTGTTGAGCTATTGGGTACGCGAGAAGCAGGCCTTCACCTTGGAAGAAGCGGTCCGCATGTTGACCTTCGACAATGCCTCCGCTTGGGAGATCGGTGACCGCGGCCTGATCCGCACGGGCATGGCCGCGGATATTCTGGTCTTTGACGAAGACACAATTCAGCCGGCCCTGCCGACGGTGGAAACCGACCTGCCAGGCGGGGCCCGTCGTTTGGTGCAGAAGGCCGATGGCATCTCGGCCACCATTGTGAACGGCGATATCACCCTGCAAAATGGCATTCACACCGGCGCTGCCCCCGGACAGCTCATCAAGGGGCCACTGGCGGTGTGACGCGCGGGAATAGAGGAGGCGGCGGATGGCGGCTGATACCGAGTTCGGCCTGGACGTTGGTGTTTATGGCCGCTTGGCGCGGCCGGACGAGGTTCTGAAACTCGCCTTGCTGGCGGAGACCGAGGGTTTTCAGTCCGTCTGGCTGGCCGATCACGTGGTCTTTCCCGCCGCCGTTACCTCGAAGTATCCCTACAGCGTCGATGGCGAATTTCCGGTGCCGTTGGATGAACCGCTGCTCGAACCGATCGCCACCATGGGCGTTCTGGTGGGGGCCACCAAGCGGGTGAAAATCGGTACGGCGGTGTTGGTGATGCCCTACCGCAATCCCATCCTGCTGGCCCGCATGCTGGCCACCTTGGATGTATTCTCCAATGGCCGCATTATTTTGGGCGCCGGTGTCGGTTGGATGGCGGAAGAATTCGCCGCGCTGGGCGCCTTCGATTTCGCCAAACGCGGCAAGGTCACGGACGAGTATCTGGAGATCTTCAAGGCGATCTGTGCGGGAGGCGAAGTGGCCTACCAGGGCGAGACGTATCAATTCGATCCCGTGCATTCCTATCCGGCCTCGGTGCAACGGCCGCATCCGCCGATCCTGGTCGGCGGCACCTCGAAGGCGGCATTGCGCCGGGTGGTGCGGCTGGCGGATGGTTGGCTGTCCGTGGGATTGGGTATTGCCGCGCTTGCCGAGCGCCTGACCGCCCTGCGTGGGTTCTGCCAGGATGAAGGGCGGTCATTTGACGATTTGAGCCTGCATCACAAGCTTTTCATCAATATCGATAACGCGGTGGCGGCCAAGGATGGCGGGCGGGAGCCGGGCACTGGATCAGTTGGGCAGATCATCGACGACTTCAGGCGCATCCGCGATCTGGGCTACAGCGGTTTCATCGTCCGCTATCGCGGCGATGATGCGGCGGAGCAGCAACGGCAGATCTCCCGCTTCGCCGCCGAGATCGCGCCGAAAGTGTTCTAAGCGCCCAGGGCACGGAAGATGATGTAGCCGCCCAACAACAGCAGGGCGATGAAAAAGATCCGGCGGAATAGCTGTTCGGACAAATTTCGACGCAGGCGTTGACCAGCGATCATGCCGATGATCGCCGGTGGCACGGCGGCGGCGGATAGGCCGGCCAATTCCGTGGTGACAAAGTCGTTGCGCTGCAAGGCCACCGCCAAGGCCAGGGTGGAGGCGGTGAACAATATCCCCATGGCCTGAATCAACATATCGCGGGGCAGGCCGATGGCTTGCAGGAACATCACGCCCGGCACCACGAACGATCCGGTCATGCCCGTCAAGACGCCGTTGATGGTGCCCAGCACGGGGCCAAGCCAATTCGCCTGGCTTTGCGTCAGGGTGAAACGCAGACCGGCTAAATTCGCGCCGCCATAAATCACCAGCAACAAGCCAAGCAAGGCCGATAACAGTGATAAATCCACCTGGCGCAATGCAATGGCGCCGATCCATACCGTGCCGGTGGCCAATAACAGGAACGGCCAGATCCGCCGCAGGATGGCGCCGCCATTGCCGCCGACCACGGCCTGCCACAGGTTAGTGATGAATGACGGAACCAGCAAAAGAGCCATGGCGCTGGGCAGATCGAACGCCACCGTCAACAGCGCCAGGCTGACCGTGGGCAGGCCCAGGCCGATCACGCCCTTGACCCCGCCGGCGATTAGGAACGTGCCGCCGATGGCGGCGAGGGAAAATGGGTCAGGCATTTGGTGCTACCCGCCCCAGATCTCGCCCAACACCCGGGCAAAGTTGGCGCCCAGGTAGGCCTCGATATCGGCTTCGGCCCAGCCGCGTTCCAGCAAGGCGGCGGTGATATTGGGCAGCTTGGAATGATTGTTGGCGCCTGCCGCATAGCGGGCCGGAATATCATGGCCGAAACAGTCGCCGTAATCGGAAATGCCGGACCACAGGCGCCGGTTGACCGCGATTTGCGCGGTCCGGCGCAGATCGTTGGAGACCGGGATATCGGTGCCGAAACCGACATGTTCGATACCCACCAGTTCGGTGATGTAGTCCAGGTGGCGGATGAAATCGTCGATGCTTGGGCGGCGGTTGCGGTCACCATCCCATAACATGGGGCCATAAACGCTGACCCCGATAACGCCGCCGCTGTTGGCCACCGCGCGCAGGATGTCGTCGTCCTTGTTACGCGCCAGCGGCGTTAGGGCCCGGGCATCAACATGGGTCGCCAACACCGGCTGGGTGGAGAGCGCCAATATATCGCGGGAGGTATGGTCGCCCACATGGCTGATATCGATGGCAATGCCCAGTTCGTTCAATATGCCCACGGCATCCCGCCCCAGTATGGAGAGGCCCGCGTCCTCGGTCTCCAGATTACCGTCACCCATGAAGTTGCGGTAATTATAGGTCGGCTGCATCACGCGGACACCCAATTGGTGAAACAGGTGGATGCGGTCCAGATCATCGGCCACCGGGCGCATGTTTTGCCAGCCCATGATCAGGCCGATTTTTCCCGCATCCTTGGCCGCCGCCAGGTCCGAGGCCTGGCGGATCGGGGCCCATTCCGCGTCCGGTACCGCCATATAGGCCAGCCAGCCGGCGATCTTTTCGCAGCTTTCGGTAAAATCCGCCTCGAAATGGTTCAAGGTGACGTTCAGGGCGTTGATGCCGCCCGCGCGCAGATCGCCGGTATAGCCGTCGCTGTGATAAGACAGGCCGTCGATTACCAAGGCTCTATTTTGCAGTTCCGCTGCCGTCATGTGAATAATTCCTCCGCCATCGCATGCAGGGGGATCGTAGCCAATCCTCGGCATGGCGGAAACGAGTTTCGGCGACAGCCTATTTGGCAAGGCGCGTAATTGGGTGGACCCGGCTTTTCGATCCCAATGCCGGCACCGGTTTTCCCGTTGTCTTTGCGATTGGAGGAAAGCGTCACGAGCAGGCGAGAAAATGTTTCGGGCATGGCCTCATTATTGTATTGGCAAATCCTTCAACAATCCGATAGCCTGCCTCAAGGCGGGCATCAATTTTTGGGCGAAAATATCATGCCGTGGGCCCTTATTCCGTTCTTGTGGCTAATTTCATATTCGGTTCGGCTGGATCCGGATATCAGCTGGAACATTCAATCGCTGATCATTCCCGTTTCCGCCTGGATTGGCTACCGCTATGGGATCAAAGGCGTGATGGCGGTCTTCTATGCCAGCGTCCCGCTGTTCCTGTTTCAACTTAATGGTGATGTCGAAGGCCTTTCCATGCGTTTCGGGGCAGATGGCGGCACCTTGTCGACGGCTCTGGCCTTTGCCTGGTTCGTGTCGTCGCCAGGCAATACAGCCGCGTTGGACACCTATCTACGGGAAAAACCTCGGCGTCTGTGGTTGTTGTTGTGCTTGCCCTTCACCTTCTACTTATCCTTCAACGATAATTTTCGGTTTTCCCTGAACAGTTCCCTGTCCCTGGACGCGGCATTTTTTCTCATCGGTTTCGTATGGTCACGTGCCGATTTCAGGCGCTTGTGGCTGGTGGTCGGCAGCATGTTTGTGCTCGGCATCGCGGTTACCGGGGTCTTATTTGCCGCGTCTGATTTCTTCCGCGAAATGCAGGAGTTTGGCCGAATCCGCTATATGTTCGCGGCGCCGCAAGATATCGTATCAATCGTCATTTTCCTTTTCGCCGGGTCTTGGTGCCGGTCCTTTTGGCAACACGGTCCGGCGCGGTCGGAAGAGACTGTATTCGCCAGCCCCAAATTGCTGTTGGCGATGATAATATTCAGCTATCTGCACGTCGGTCTATGGACCCAATTTGATTTGGGCGCTGACTTCATGGGCGATCATCAAGTGACCGTGTTGTGTTGTTTTCTGGCTGGCTTCTTTTACCGGAAACGGGGCTTCATCATCGTCTTCGTACCTGTCGTTATCCTCTCTCTGCTATCGACATTATTCCCGGACCTGGCAGACCTTGGAACGACATTTCTGGCAGGTGAGCTGGAAATTTACATTTGGAGCTCTCAGGTGGGGCAAGGCCTCTCCGAACTGCCTGCATTCTTCTTGTGGTGCTGCGTCGGGTCGCAACTGCGCGCTTTTATTGGCAACGAACCACGGCGGATCGTCGCTCCGGTCAGAAACGCCGGCGCCGTGGTTTCTACAGGATAATACGTAATGGCAATTGAAAAAATTATTGATCACTTGCCCTTCCTGGATGGTTCGGGCCGCCGCCGCTTTGTCGCTGGCGGCATAATCCTGATCGGTGTCGCGGTGCAAAATTCCGCCATCTTCCAGGAAATTGTCAAGACGCAAAAATTGGATATCGCCGTCATTCTGGGCAGTCCGGTCATTGCCGGCGGTGCTATATTGCTGGTCTATGCCATTGGAAGCCTAGCCGAAATGCTGGGCGAGCTTTCCCTGGTCCGCGCCGCTTCGGGCATCTTTCTGGCGTTGCAATTCCCGGGCAAGATCGTCACCTGGGAAGCGCTGCCGGAACGGCACTGGTTCTACGGATTCTTGATGGTCGTCATCAAGATTCTATTATTTGCAACGGTCGTGCCGTTCATGGTGCTGTATTTATCCGCCGCTGGTTTCATCGGCTATACGAAATTTACCATCGACATTCGCCGCCGCGCCTCGGCCGAGGCCTGGGTGGTATATAGATCCTTACCCAAGGCCGCCAAACGGGGCCTGCATGAACCGGTCGGCAATGACACCGATTTTGCGCAAAAATATATCGTGGATTTGTTCGCGAATGAGCCGGATCGAAAATGGGCGCGGCGCCTGATCATTCGCGCCAAGGATGTCGCGGCGACGATAACCGCGTTGCAGGTAGTGGTTTTGTACACGTTGCTGTCATCAGGGTTTGGGCTGGGAAATGCCGGACTAATTGATAGCAAGTCGGCGCAATTGACGCTTGAAAAAGAAGCGGTAGTGGCTGCCGCCGATAAATTGGAGATGCTTAACCGGAATCTGCAACGAGTTCTTTTTCTCGACGATATTCGCAGTACCGTGCGAAGCGGCGGGGAACTGTACTTTCGCGATTTTCCAAGTTCTCGAATCGCGATCCTGCAGGCGCGGCAAAACGAACTCGAGAAGGGTCTAAAAAGAAACGACGAAGAGATCCTCGCTTTGACAGTGGAGCGGCGGGAAATTGATCATTCGTCTCAGACGAAGGCGAAAATCAAATCGCGAAGTAAAGCCGTGCCGGAGCAAGGGTTGCTGAATATGGAAAAGGAAAGAAGGGTCACACAAATTGACGAGAGGCTGGTGACCTTGAAAAAAAACCGAGACCGATTGAAACGCCGCCCCGACAACAAGGCGCTGCTGGAGGCCGTGAGCCAGGGAAAGGTGGCGTCCGGGATCACCAAACTGCAGAACGAGATGAGCAATTATCGTGACTATCTTTGGGAGGAGCAAGAACGGCAATTTCTACGCAATATGCTGCTCGTGGCGGCATGGCTGTTCTTCCTCCCCCTCTATCTAGGCTATTTCACCACCCTGCGTAATGCGATTACCGCCATCCTTGAAGCGGTTGCCGTCGCCGACAATGGCGCCGAACCGAACGACACCGCCGCCTCCGATACAACTTAGGAAAGCGGACCACGCGGCCGCCGCCATGTGGCGGCTGATGCCGCGCTTGACGCTGCCCGAATTCCGCCTTACCAGCGTTGAGCAACAGAACCAGCAAGGGAAGAGGACCATATGCCATGCGCGGCGAACCGGATATCGACGCGGGCTTTGACCCCGCCAAACATGCCATGTGCGAAAGCCATTATTTCGAGGATGTGACAGTTGGCGACAAGTTTCCCATCCCTTCGCGCACCCTGGCGGATGCCAATTTCGCGGCTTTTCAGCTGGCCTCGGGCGACAATCACCCGATCCATTACGATCTGCCCTATTGCCAGGCCCGTGGCCACGAGAACCTGCTGGCGCATGGCTTTCAGGCTTTGATCCAGACCGCGCCGGGGGCCGGCATGCTGCCGCATTATTTCGGCGACGCCCTGATCGCCTTTATCGAACAGTCCTCCAAGTTCCTCAAACCGCTCTATGCGGGCGATACGGTCTACCCCATGTTGGAAGTCATTGGCCTGGAGCCGGGCCGGACCACGGGTGTGGTCGTCCTACGCTCCACCTTGCACAATCAACGCCGGGAGCTGATCCTGGAAGGCGAGCAGAAACTGCTGGTAAAGAAGCGCGGCTGACAATGCTGACCGAACGTTTTGATAGCGCCTTTCATTATGCCCATGACCTGCACCGGACGCAGGCCCGCAAGGTTGCGGCGGTTCCCTACATCTCCCATTTAATGGCGGTCGCATCTTTGGTGATCGAACATGGTGGTGACGAGGATCAGTCCATTGCCGCTCTGCTGCATGATGCGGTCGAGGATCAGGGCGGCATCAAAACCCTGACGGCGATCAGGGCCATGTTCGGCGATGGGGTCGCCGATATGGTTGCCGACTGTACCGATAGCTGGGATGAACCGCGACTGCCATGGCGCCTGCGCAAGGAAAGCTATATCGCGGCCCTGCCGAACAAGCCGGCGCGTTCATTGCTGGTCGTTCTGGCGGATAAGACCCATAACGCCGAAGCCATTGTTGCCGACTATCGCATATTGGGTGAGCCTGTCTGGGACCGTTTCAACGGTGGCCCCCAAGGCACCCGCTGGTACTACCGCACCCTGGCCGAGGCCTTTCCGGAAACACTGCCCCGGCAATTGCTGGACCGCCTGTCGCGGGCGGTCGACGGGTTCGCCGTGGATTAAGGCTGCAGCTGATTCCGCCAATCCAGGAACGCCTGGACTTGCGCCCGGCTGTAGCCCAGCAAACGGCCGATCTCGCGTTCATCTTCGTCGGTGGCCTTGCGCCGGCCGGTGCAAATCGCCTCGTTGATGGCGTGCATCGCGTCAATGCGCCAACCTTCCGAGGGCAGGGCGAAATAGACATGTCTTGGTGCATAAGAAACATCGGGCTTGCGGTAAACTGCTTCCCCCTTGATGAAGGTGCCGGCTTGCACATGGGGGTCGAAGTCAGCCTCGGGAATGATGAAGTTGCCCGGATCTTCGTCCACAAACATTGCCAGGGGTTTTTCCCCTGCCAGCATTAGATCAAGCTCCCGCAATTCGTGCGGGCCGACGCCGTCGGGAACAATCGGCTTCTCGTTCACTATTTCACTTGCTTTGTGCCCACGGCGCAATGCAGCCAACGGGCCAGCAGGATGGAGTTGTCGGCGATGGCCTGGGCCTTGGCGGCGTGCCATTCCGCTGTTTCAGCTTCGCTCAGCATGGAAAACAGATACGGCTCGTAATATTTCCAGGTATAGCCCTCGGGATCGGAGACGGTCATGGTGGTGGGGAACAGTTTCAGGTCCACCAGGCCGCTTTGCCCGAAACGGCGATATAACGAGGCATCGGCGCAGCCGCCGATCCCCACCGAAGGCACTGGTGCCTCGACCTTTTCCTTGATGGCGGCCGAAACCGGCAGGTTCCACAGGCTGCGCATATCCACGGCGCGCACCATCACCCCGACCCGGCCGCCCGGTTTGGCGACGCGGATCAGCTCGTCCAGCATTTTGTCGGCGTTGCACTCCTCCATCACCGTGTGGGACATCACCACATCGAAGGTATTGTCGGCAAACTGCAGATCCTCGGCATTGCCGGGGCCGAAGCTGATGCTATCGCTCAACCCCTCCGCCTCGGCAATGACGGCGGCCTCGCGCAGGAAATAGCCGTTCACGTCCACCGCCGTAATCGGGTTGGCGCCCGCCGTCCGCCGCGCCAGCCAGCGGTCCAACGAGCCGGGACCGCAGCCCACATCCAGCACCGTCTCGCCCGGCTGAATGCCGATCTCGTTGACATGCATCTCGACGCCGCGCAGATAGCCCGGGTCCGTGCCCCGGCCATCGATAAAGGCGACACCGCCCAAATGCCGCCCGCCCAAAGAGATGACGCAAAAATGTTCCGCCAAACGCTCGACGATCGGCTCCCACTGCGAGGCGGACAGCAACATGGGCAGCAGCACCAGGGCCGGGCCGCCGCCGTTGATAGGGCCGTCGATGCGATAGGAAATGCCGGCGGTCTCGCCCGCGCCCTGGTCCGTATTTGGCCGGCTGGCGGGCGCCCGCG
>JABIWH010000012.1 GCA_018701215.1 Rhodospirillaceae bacterium | reverse complement strand
TACGATGAGGGCGATGGCGTCGAGCAGGACCACGGAGAAGCCGCCAAGTGGTTTCAGATGGCGGCCGACCAGGACTTTAGGCCATCACTGCATAACTTGGGCGATATGTATCTTCGAGGCCTAGGAGTGGTGGAAGATCCGGCGAAGGCAATGGAACTATTCCGCCGTGCTGCGGATCAAGGTGCCAGCCGTTCACAATTCTGCTTGGGCTCGATGTATGATGAAGGCCGGGGCGTGGAGCAGGACGCAACAGAAGCCGCGCGGTGGTACAGCAAAGCGGCAGAGCAAGGGTACGCTGAAGCTCAGGTTAACCTTGGCCTGATGTATCAGGAAGGCCGGGGCGTGGCGCAAGATCATGATGTCGCGGCAAGGCTATTCCGGGCAGCCGCCGAACAGGGCAATCCGCTTGCCCAGATACATTTGGGGATCATGAGCTCGCGACGGAAATAAAATTGCAGGCTGAACGCAGGGCCGGTGAAATGTTGGAACAATTTTCAATTAATCGGAGTCGCCACCGTAGCTTATTTGGCGCGACGTAAGTAATTGGTTCAATTGTTCGATTCTTAAGAGTCTGAGCGCATTTTCTTCGAATGCGCTCTAGGAAGGGAAAACGACGTGCCAGTGGGTACAGTGAAATTTTTCAACACAGTCAGTGGCTTTGGCGTCATCGAGCCGGACGGAGGCGGATCTGATGCCTTCGTGCACATTTCTGCGGTAGAACAAGCTGGCATGTCTGGTTTGGTTGCAGGCCAGAAGGTTCGATACGATGTGGAAGCGGGGCGCGACGGCAAGAGCGTAGCAGGAAATCTGGTCGCCCTCGATTGATCTGAGCCTGTCTTTCCCACTATGGCAACCGGTTCTCTGACCATCACCGAACGTCCAGGCCATACCGTCAACCTCGAATGCGAGACATAGTCAGAGAGCCATGCGCCCGCTCATGTCCCGCAGGGCAACGAGTAATTGGCCGATCAGGTCTTTGGCCACGTCGTCAAGCAGGTTTCCATTTTCATCGAACGCTTGGCTGGCGCCGCCGACCATGACTTCGGGTTTGTTGATCATATGGCCATTGAGGAAGACGAAGACCTGACGCAAATGATACTGCGCCCGCGCAGTCCCCGCCTTGCCTGCGCTGGCCCCCATCACCGCCACCGCCTTGTTATTGAAGGGTTGATCGGGTGGACGGGAGGCCCAGTCGATGGCGTTCTTCAGCACCCCGGAAGTGGAGTAGTTATATTCCGGGGTGGCGATCAAAAGGCCGTCGGCGGCGGCGATCTGTCCACGGAAGGTTTCCACCGCATCGGGAAAACCGCTGGCATAGATATCCTCGTTATAGGGCGGAATGCTGGAAAGATCGGCAATCTCGATCTCCATGCCATCGGGCGCAAGTTTCTGGGCCGTGCGCAACAGGGCCGTGTTGAACGAACTCGCCCGCAGGCTACCTGAAATGCCCAAGATTTTCATATCGCTTTCCCCGTAGATTGATCTATCCCACCTAATATGGTTTTCAATCGAGTATTGCCCAAATAGTATCCGCTTTCATTCTCATCTCCGCTTGAAGTCGCCCGGCCCCGGCACTCTGTTCGCATCTTGGAGTCGGCGATACCTGGATGTGTCGCAAAGCACGGACTGCGCCAGCATGCGTGTTTCGTTATGGTTATTGTCGTCAACGATGACCGCGTGGGGCGGCTCACCCCATGGCTTTACCA
Source organism: Rhodospirillaceae bacterium (assembly GCA_018701215.1). Classification (GTDB taxonomy): domain Bacteria; phylum Pseudomonadota; class Alphaproteobacteria. Next base: position 78,847 of record JABIWH010000012.1, on the reverse strand, counting down.
AATGTTCGACGACCCAGACCCGTCCCGGTCGGCCAACCTTTTCCAGCCTATCACCGGCTTCAAGAGCAAAATTTTGAAAAGGTCGGCGCATTCAACCATCCATCCTTGGGCAGTGCTTCCAGGGCATAAGCCGTGCTTCAAGCGTAGCATGGATAATTTGGCGATGGAAATTTCCTTGCGCAGCAAACACGGGCGCAAGATGCGGGGAAATCATCGGCTCGACGAGCAAGCGGCTTCGTCCGGAAAGATCCCGCTTCCGTGGTGACCTAGTGGTGACTTGAACCAAAAAGGGGTTAGCCTTGTTCAGGCTAACCCCTTGGAAACTTTGGTGGAGCCAGACGGAATCGAACCGACGACCTCTTGAATGCCATTCAAGCGCTCTCCCAACTGAGCTATGGCCCCGAAACTGGGTATGCTTTTCGCTGCGCCCAGGGACCTGGGTACGCGACGGGCGGAACCTAGGGCGCGGTGGCGGTCAATTCAAGACCAAACTGCGCCCAAAACGAATTTTTCTGTCCACCGTTTGATTTTCGTCGGCGGTTTTAGATCATTCGTCGGAAATCTTGTCCTTGCTGATGTCGGCTTCCGCCAGAACGTCTTCGTCTTCGTCGTCGTCATCATCGGCAAGGGTGGCAATGGCGTCATCCTCGTCATCATCATCATCGTCGAGTAAATCATCGACTTCACCCGCCAAGGCCTCGACCTCATCATCCTTGGTCGAGACCGTCTGATCCGCTGCCACTACCGCTGCCGGTGCCGCCGGCTTTGGTTCTTCCTTGCGGCTACGGCGTGAGCGGCTCGGCGCCGCCACGGCGAAAGGTTCATCACAGGCTGGGCAGGTAATCGGGCTGCGGCCCATGTCATAAAACTTGGCACCACAACCCAGGCATGTTCGCTTGGTACCCCATTCCGGCTTGGCCACTATTAATGTCTCCCAAATGATCTGTGCTCCGGACGAACTTCTAAGGACGACCGGCGCATTCCAATAGAGAACATGCGGCATCTATGTCAACAGAATTTCCACATCCTCCATCTGGCGATGGTCACGGCATTATGATAGGCAAGGCACCCGGTGACCGGGCGACGATATTTGGCCGGCGCAACAGCCCCAGTAAATGAAAGTGGCAGGCAGACGTGACCCACCAGACCGCGCATCCCGCGACGCCTTCAGGTACGGGCCTATACGGCAGCATTGCCGTGCCTGGCGACAAATCGATTTCGCACCGGGCTTTGATCCTGGGCGCGCTTTGCGTCGGAGAAACCGTTGTTCACGGTTTGCTGGAGGGAGAGGACGTATTGGCCACGGCCCAGGCCCTGCGTGCCTATGGCGCGGACATACAGCGAAGCGAGAGCGAAGCAGGTGGCGTTTGGCGGATCAACGGTCTGGGTGTCGGCGGCCTGTTGGCGCCGGGCGATGTGTTGGATTTGGGGAATTCCGGCACCGGGGCCCGGTTGTTACTGGGCCTGGCCGCTTCCCATGGCATAACTTCCGTCTTCACCGGCGATGCTTCGCTGCGGCAGCGGCCCATGCAGCGGGTAATCACGCCCTTGCAGCAAATGGGCGGACAATTCGAGGCGGCGGAGGGCGGCCGTCTGCCGATCACCGTGGTGGGCAGCAATCGCCTAACGCCAATCGACTACCGCCTGCCCGTGGCCTCGGCCCAAATTAAGTCCGCCGTGCTGCTGGCCGGCCTGAACGCGCCCGGCGTTACCACGGTCATTGAACCGCGCCCCTGCCGGGATCATACGGAACATCTGCTGCGCCATTTCGGAGCCCAGGTCACGGTCGATGAAGATCAAGATGGTGGCCGCCGTATCGCACTTACGGGGCAGCCCGAACTGCGGCCGCAAACCGTACATGTGCCCGGCGATCCATCGTCCGCCGCCTTTCCCATCGCCGCCGCCTTGTTGGTGCCCGGCTCGGACGTCACGATCACCGGCGTTGGCCTGAACCCGCTGCGGGCCGCGCTGCTGGACACCTTGCGTGACATGGGCGCGCAAATCACGGAACAGAACCGCCGCCAGGACCAGGGCGAACCAATCGCCGATCTGCGCGTGCGTCATGGCCAGCTGCACGGCATCGAGGTACCGCTCGAGCGCGCGCCGGCGATGATCGATGAATATCCCGTTCTCGCTGCCCTGGCCGCCTTTGCCAAAGGGCCAACGGTGATGCGGGGCATCGCTGAATTGCGGGTCAAGGAAAGTGATCGTATCGCGGCCATGGCCAAGGGTCTGTCCGCCCTTGGCGTAGCGGTGGAGGAATTGCAGGATGGCTTGATCGTACAGGGCCACGATGGCCCGGCACCTGCCAAGGCCGGCGTTTCCATCGATACGGAAATGGACCACCGCATCGCCATGTCATTCCTGATTTATGGACTGGGCGCCCAGGGCCCCGTGCGGGTTGCGGGATGCGAAATGATCGAAACGTCCTTCCCCGGCTTCGCCGCGTTGATGACTGGCTTAGGTGCCCGAATAGAGCCCGAATAGAGAATGTATAGAGGCGAATTGATGAGTAAAAGCATTGTAGTCGCGGTGGATGGTCCGGTGGCGGCCGGCAAGGGCACCCTGGGCCGGCAGCTGGCGGCGCATTTCGGCTTTGCCTATCTGGATACGGGCGCATTGTATCGGGCCGTGGCCCTGCGCCTGTTACGCGATAGCCAGGCTCTGGATAATATCCCGGCGCTGGTGGCCCAGGCCCAGGCGGTCAGTCTGACGGATCTGGATGATCCCGGCTTGCGCGCCGAGGCAGTTGGCGAAGCGGCCAGTGTGATCTCGCCACAGCCGGCCCTGCGCGCGGCATTGCTTGATTATCAGCGGAATTTTGCTGCTTCGCCCCCCGACGGCACTAATGGCGCGGTGCTGGACGGCCGCGATATCGGCACCGTGGTCTGTCCCGATGCGGACGTGAAAATCTTTGTCACGGCCTCCGCCGAGGCTCGCGCCAAACGCCGTCACACCGAATTGGTTGGCAAAGGCGAAGAGGTTAGCCTGGAGGTGGTGGCGGCAGATTTGGCGGCCCGCGATGCCCGTGACAGCGAACGCGCGACATCGCCCCTGGCGGCGGCGGACGATGCGCACTTGCTCGACACCACAAAAATGGATATAGAGGCCGCGTTCCAGGCTGCGCAGTCGTACGTCGCGGCTTGTATGGAAGATTAGTACGGTTTTATCGATTCCCGGATATGTCTTCGTGGCTCCCCTTAATCGGGGCCTTATTGATATTGCGAAGGCTTGATGGAAATCCCCTTTGGCTCAAGACCACCGGATACAACCGGTTGGCCGACGAAGATAATTGGAAAGAGACTTAGATGACTGATGCAGACATGGGCGCCGCCTTCGGCGCGGAAGATGACTTTGAAGCGCTTTTAGCCGAGAGCTTTATTTCCCAGGATCAACTGGAAGGCCGCGTGGTGCATGGCACCGTGGTGGCGATTGAAAATGATAACGTGGTGATCGACATCGGCCTGAAGACCGAAGGCCGGATCTCCACCCGCGAATTCGCCAAGGCGGGCGAGGAAATCGCCGTCGGTGATGCGATCGAGGTTTTTCTGGAGCGGATTGAAAACGCCCTGGGCGATGCGGTCATCAGCCGCGAGAAAGCCCGCCGGGAAGAGGCCTGGAACCATCTGGAAGTGGCCCATGACAAAAGCGAGCAGGTTGACGGCTCCATTGTCGGCCGGGTCAAGGGTGGCTTCACGGTTGATCTGTCAGGCGCCGTGGCATTCCTGCCGGGCAGCCAGGTGGACATCCGCCCGGTGCGCGACATCACGCCGCTAATGAACATCCCGCAGCCTTTCCAGATCCTGAAGATGGACCGCCGCCGGGGCAATATCGTCGTCTCGCGCCGCGCCGTTCTGGAAGTGACGCGGGCGGTACAGCGTACCGAACTGGTCGCCAACCTGGCCGAGGGCCAGGTGCTGGAAGGCGTGGTCAAGAACATCACCGATTATGGTGCCTTCGTTGATCTGGGCGGCATCGACGGCCTGCTCCACGTCACCGACATGGCATGGCGGCGCATCAACCATCCGTCCGAGGCGCTGACGATTGGCGAGACCGTCAAGGTTCAGGTGATCAAGGTCAACGCTGAAACCCAACGCATCAGCCTCGGCATGAAGCAGCTGTTGGAAGATCCCTGGGATGGCATTCAGGTGAAATACCCCCTGCGTGCCAAATTCACGGGCCGGGTCACCAACATCACCGATTACGGCGCATTTGTGGAGCTGGAGCCGGGCGTCGAAGGCCTGGTGCATGTCTCCGAGATGAGCTGGACCAAAAAGAACGTCCATCCGGGCAAAATCGTTTCCACCTCGCAGCAAGTCGAAGTCATGGTGCTGGACGTGGATCCCGAACGGCGCCGGGTCAGCCTTGGTTTGAAACAATGCATGGACAATCCTTGGGAAGAGTTCATTGCGGCCCATCCCGTGGGCAGCCAGGTTGAAGGTGAAGTCAAGAACATCACCGAATTCGGTCTGTTCATCGGTCTCAGCTTCGAGCTGGACGGCATGGTTCACATGTCCGACATCGATTGGGACAAGGGCGGCGAGGAAGCCATGGGTGCCTACAACAAGGGCGACATGGTCAAGGCCAAGGTGCTGGACATCGATATCTCGAAAGAGCGCATCAGCCTTGGCATCAAGCAGTTGAGCAGCGATCCTTTCGCCGAAGCCGAAACCATGAAGCGGGGCAGCGTCGTAACCTGCACCGTCGCCGCGATCCTGGATCGTGGCATCGAGGTCACGGTTGGCGATGGCCTGCGCGGCTTCATCCGCCGTGCCGATCTGTCGCGGGACCGTTCCGAGCAAAAGCCCGAGCGTTTCGCGGTCGGCGACAAGCTGGATGCGCAGATTACCTCGATCGAGAAGAATACCCGCCGTCTGGCACTTTCCATCAAGGCGCGGGAAATCAAGGAAGAGAAGGAAGCCGTGCAACAATATGGCTCTTCGGACTCCGGCGCCTCTCTCGGCGACATTCTTGGACCAGCCATGGGCCGGGCCCGGGAACTGGCCAATGCCGAGGAAGAGGACGAGGATGACGGCGCCGAGCCTGATTACGGCGACACCTTGCCCGAGGAAATGGAAGCTGCTCCGGAAGTCGAAGCGGAGGCTGCAGCCGAAGCAGAGCCCGAAGCTCCGGTCGAAAGCGTGGAAGAAGGCGCCGACGAGAGCGCTTCCGAGGAAGCCGAAGCTGCCAGTGACGATGCCTCTGACGACGCTACTGACGAAGCTGAAACCGCTTCCGACGACGCTTCCGACGATAAGGCCGATAGCTAAGCAAACGCCCCCCTTTTCGAAGGGGGGCGGACGCTTTGGCGGCAATAATCTCGCACTAGCAAAATGGACGCCGATGCCATATTGGACCGCAGGCGCTTAAAGCGGCGCCTGATGTTCTGGCGGCTCACTGCCGCACTGGCGGTGATGATGCTCATCGCGGTTGGTGTTGCGCAGTATTACGACCGGGGCGAAAGCCATATTGCCCGCCTATCCATCAACGGCTTCATTTCGGAAGATCCAGAGCGCGGCGAAGCGATCGAGAAGCTGATGGATGAGGACGAGGTGCGGGCGGTCATCGTCCGGATCAACTCTCCTGGCGGCACCACCACTGGTTCGGAACAGATTTATCATGCCCTGCGCCGCGTCGCGGCAAAGAAGCCGGTGGTGGCCGTAATCGGCACTATTGGTACATCGGGCGGCTATATCGTTGCCATCGCTGCGGATCATATCATCGCCATGGAAACCTCGTTGACCGGCTCCATCGGCGTGCTGTTCCAAACGGCGGAATTTACCGGCTTGTTGGATAAGTTGGGTATCAAGCCGTTTTCTCTTAAAAGTTCGCCCCTGAAGGGGCAGCCTTCTCCGCTCGAGACGGTCTCGAAAGAGGTACGCCAGGCATTGCAGGTTTTGCTAGAAGATAGTTATGACTGGTTCGCTGAACTGGTGCAGGAGCGGCGTAAATTCAATCAGTTGGAATTGCAAGAGGCCGCCGATGGCCGGGTTTTCAGCGGTCGCCAGGCGATGAAGTTGCGTCTGATTGACGCCCTGGGCGGCGAGCGGGCGGCACGGCTCTGGTTGCAGGACAAGCATGGTATTTCAATGAAAGTCCCCGTTACCGAGGTGCGCTGGGGGGAAAAATCCAGTCTGCTCGCCCGAACGCTTGACACAGTAGGCGGAAAACTGTTTAAAAATGAACGACTTACCCTTGACGGTCTGTTATCGGTTTGGCAACCTTGATGGCTGTATAGGTGCTTCGCTACGATAACGGCACGAATTCTCAAGGAAGTTTACGCTTAGCGGCCCGCTTGAATAGTTAAGCAGGCGAACTGGCCACCTGAGAAAACAGGAAAATAGAGCCGAAGATGATAAAATCTGAATTGATCGCCCGTCTTGCGGAACAAAACCCCCACCTCTACCAACGTGATGTAGAGCGCATTGTGACCACGGTGTTCGACGAGATCACCGATGCCTTGCGCCGTGGCGACCGGGTTGAATTGCGTGGCTTCGGCGCCTTTTCCGTGAAGCGGCGGCCGGCACGCATTGGCCGTAATCCACGCACCGGCGACTCGGTGGCGGTGGCGGAAAAACACGTTCCCTTTTTCAAGACCGGCAAGGAATTGCGCGAACGCTTGAATGTCCCCGGCGCCGAAACGGTTGCCGAAACCGAAGACTAGCCAGGCAGGTTCCTAAGTGAAACTTCTACTTTGGCTGTTGCTGCTACCTCTAACCTTGATATTCGTGGCTTTTGCCGTGGCCAACCGCCATGGCGTCACCGTATCCCTTGATCCCATGCCCATAAGCGTCGAAGCGCCGCTTTATGGCCTCGTCTTTGCCGGGATCTTTATCGGCCTGATCGCCGGTGGTTTGATCGCCTGGATACGGGCCGGCCGGGTGCGTGGGCAGTTGCGCGAGGCGCAGCGGAACCTGCGCCGCCTGGAAGGTGATGTGCAAAAGCCGCAAAAGGCATCCGAAGCCAATCCGCTCAGCACAACCGAAGGTGATGCCGCCGAGGTGGTCAAGGCCGCGTGATAGGGATCGAATTGCCCGCAACAACACCAGACCATTTTTGAGATTGAACTACCCAGCCGCTCCCCCTGCCCGGCCGCCCATTCATGGTACCTTGTGGTTGGCCGGGCAGGGGGAGCGGCTGGCTTGGCGACTCGATGAATATCGAAAATGGTCTGGTGACGCGAAATCTCTAAGCGGTAGGTGGGACAAATTCCGATCACCTTGCTATAAACCGCAGCATGAAGACTTCTCCTATCGAGGCCAAAATCTGCGGCTTGAACGACGTGGCATCCATCGATGCCGCCGTGGCCAATGGCGCGTCATATGTGGGCCTGATGTTCTATCCGCCCTCGCCCCGCGCCGTGACGCCGGAACAGGCCCGAGAATTGAGCAGCCATATCCCGGCGGCAGTCAAAAAAGTCGGCGTGTTCGTTGATCCCGATGACGAATTACTACAAAGCGTTCTGGCCCAGGTGCCACTTGATCTGATCCAACTGCATGGCAGTGAAAGCCCGGACCGGGTCGGCGCCATCAAAACTCTTACCGGATTGCCGGTGTTAAAGGCCATCAAGGTCGCCAATGCATCTGACCTGGACGGCGCCGGCGTCTATGACGGCGTGGCGGATATGTTGCTGTTCGATGCCAAGGCGCCAAAGGATCTGGCCGATGCCCTGCCAGGCGGCAATGGCCTGGTGTTCGATTGGAATCTGTTGAGCCATCGTCAATGGCAGCAACCCTGGATGCTGTCCGGCGGCCTGGATGCCGGCAATGTGGTCCAGGCGGTGGGCATCGCAGGGGCCTGTGCGGTTGATGTATCCTCCGGCGTGGAACATGCTCCCGGGGTAAAAGATCCCGCCGCCATCAAAGCTTTCCTTGACGCCGTCAAGGCCCTCTGACATCAGTGAGCTGAGCTAACATTGAGTGAACATGTCCAAGCCAAATTCCTATAGAACCGGCCCCGATGCCGGTGGCCGTTTCGGCATCCACGGCGGCCGCTTTGCCGCCGAAACCCTGATGCCCCTGATCCTGGAGCTGGAGGATGCCTATCGCGCCGCCCAGGCCGATCCCAGCTTTCGCGAGGAGCTGGATTATTACCTGGCGCAGTATGCCGGCCGGCCCAGCCCGCTGTATTTCGCGGAACGTCTGACCGAACATTTCGGCGGCGCCAAGATCTATTTCAAGCGCGATGAGCTGAACCATACGGGCAGTCACAAGATCAACAATTGCCTGGGCCAGATCCTGCTGGCCAGACGCATGGGCAAGACCCGCATTATCGCCGAAACCGGTGCCGGACAGCACGGCGTGGCCTCGGCCACCGTCTCGGCGCTGTTCGGCCTGCCCTGTACAGTCTACATGGGCGAGGTCGATGTGGAGCGGCAACAGCCCAATGTCTTCCGCATGAAGCTGCTGGGTTCTGAAGTGGTCCCGGTCAGCTCGGGCTCCCGCACTCTGAAGGATGCCCTGAACGAAGCCATCCGCGACTGGGTCACCAATGTGGCCGATACGTTCTATATTATCGGTACCGTGGCGGGGCCGCACCCGTACCCGGAGCTGGTGCGCGATTTCCAGTCCGTTATTGGTGACGAGGCCAAGGAACAAATTCTCAAGGCCGAGGGGCGTCTGCCCGATACCCTGGTCGCCTGCATCGGCGGCGGCTCCAACGCCATGGGGCTGTTTCATCCTTTCCTGGATGACGACGGGGTCGAGATCATTGGCGTCGAAGCGGCGGGCGACGGCATCGAGACCGGACGTCATGCCGCCTCCATCACCGGCGGACGGCCTGGTGTGCTGCATGGCAACCGCACCTATTTGCTGCAGGATGAAGATGGCCAGATTACCGAGGCGCATTCCATCTCCGCCGGCCTGGACTATCCCGGCATCGGCCCGGAACATGCCTGGCTGAACGATGTCGGCCGGGTTAAATACGACTCGGCTACGGATGCGGACGCGCTGGCGGCATTTCAGATGTGCAGCAAGCTTGAAGGGATCATTCCGGCGCTGGAGCCGTCCCATGCCCTGGCCCACGTGGCCAAGATCGCGCCTGATCTGCCCAAGGATCATATCATCGTCATGAACATGTGCGGCCGTGGCGACAAGGATATTTTCACCGTGGCCGAGATGCTGGGGGTGAAGATATGACAACTGCTCCCAATTCCAAGAATGGCGGCCGGGCCCGGATCGAGGCGCGCTTTGCCAAGTTGCGGGACGAGGGCCGTGCCGCCCTGGTGACCTACATCATGTCCGGTGATCCAGATTTGGAAACTTCGGCCAAAATCATCGCCGGGCTGCCTGCCGCCGGCGCCGATATCATCGAACTGGGCATGGCCTTTACGGATCCCATGGCCGACGGCCCTTCCATCCAGGTGGCTGGTTTACGTGCCTTGGATGCCGGCATCACCTTGAAGAAGACCTTGGCCATGGTGGCGGATTTCCGGCAACACGATATGGAAACCCCGATCGTGCTGATGGGTTATTACAACCCGATTCATGCCATGGGCGTGCCGGAATTCCTGGCGGCTGCCTCCGCTTCGGGCATCGACGGTCTGATCATCGTTGATCTGCCGCCCGAGGAAGATGCCGAATTATGCCTGCCGGCGCTCGAAGCCGGACTCAGTTTTATCCGTCTGGCCACGCCAACCACCGATGAAAAGCGATTGCCGGCGGTGATGGCGAACACTTCCGGCTTTGTCTATTACGTCTCCTACGCCGGCATCACCGGGGCGGGCTCGGCGGATGCGGACACCGTGGCCGCGGCCGTGGCCCGCATTCAAGAACACACTGATCTGCCTATCGCCGTGGGTTTTGGCATCCGCACACCGGAACAGGCCAAGGGCATCGCCTCCGTCGCCGATGGCGTGGTGGTGGGCACGGCCTTTATCGATGTTCTGCGCGATAGTCTCGATGCTGCGGGCAAGGCCACGGCAACAACCGTGGATGCCGTGCTCGATCTATCCCGCGATCTGGCTGCCGGCGTCGCTAGTGCCAATAGGAGAGCCGCGCCATGAACTGGCTCAGTAATTTCGTTCGGCCGAAAATTCAGGCTTTAGTGCGCAAGCGCGAGGTGCCGGACAATCTTTGGACCAAGTGCCCCAATTGCGGTCAGATGATCCATCACAAGGAAGTCAAACAGCGCCAGTTCGTTTGCCAGCACTGTGATCATCATCTGCGCATCGGTCCCGACGACCGTTTTCCCAATCTGTTTGATGACGGCGAATACACCTTGATCGAGCTGCCGGACGTGTTGGCCGACCCTTTGAAATTCCGCGACGAGAAAAGGTATACCGACCGTCTGAAGGAGTCCCAGGGCAAGACCGGGCAAAAGGATGCCGTTATGGTCGCGCATGGCAATTTGGGCGGCCATGGCGCGGTCATCGTGGTGCAGAACTTTTCCTTCATGGGTGGGTCCTTGGGCCAGGGCGCGGCCGAGGCGATTCTCGCGGCCGCTAAACTTGCGGTATTGCAGGACGCGCCCATGATCATCTTCACCGCCGCCGGCGGTGCCCGCATGCAGGAAGGTATCCTCTCGTTGATGCAGTTGCCCCGCACCACCATTGCGGTGCAGATGCTGCAGGAAGCGGGTCTGCCCTATATCTCGGTAATGACCGATCCGACCACGGGCGGTGTCACCGCCTCTTACGCCATGCTGGGGGATGTCGCGATATCGGAGCCCGGCGCCCTGATCGGCTTTGCCGGGCCGCGGGTGATCGAAAACACCATTCGCGAGCGCCTGCCCGAAGGCTTCCAACGGGCCGAATATCTGTTGGAACACGGCATGCTGGATATGGTGGTGCACCGCCATCAAATGCGCGACACCTTGATCCGGGTGGTGGAGTTGCTGGGCAACCGTCCGCCGGCGGCGGATGTGATCAGTCTGCCGGCGCCGGATCTGGAAATTCCCCTGCCTGCCGCATCCAAGGCTGGCGAAGAAAGCGACAACGGTGAACCTGGCAGCGCCTCATGATGTCAGCCATGCCGGCTCGGAAGCGCCGCCGTATGAGGCGGTCCTTAAACGGCTGAGCGGCCTGCATCCACAACGGATTGATCTGTCGCTGGAGCGCTTGCGCCGCCTATTAAACAAGCTGGGCCATCCCGAGACCCGGCTGCCCCCCGTGCTGCATGTAGCGGGCACCAACGGTAAAGGCTCGACCATCGCTTATCTGCGCGCGGCACTGGAGGCCTCGGGGCGGCGTGTCCATGTTCTGACGTCGCCGCATCTGATCCGGATCAACGAAACCATCCGTTTGAACGGCCGCTTGATTTCGGATGAAGAGTTAAGCGCTGTTCTGCAGGCTTGCGAACATGCCAATGCTGGCGAGCCGGTTACTGGTTTCGAGGCCACCACGGCGGCGGCGTTTCTGGCCTTTCGCGATAACCCGGCAGATATTCTGTTGCTGGAGTGCGGAATGGGCGGGCGCCTGGATGCCACCAATGTGATTGAACGCCCCCTACTGACGGCGATCACCACCGTATCGAGGGATCATCAGGATTTTCTGGGCGCCAGTCTGGTGGAAATTGCTGGCGAAAAAGCCGGCATCCTTAAGCCGGGCGTGCCCGGGGTGATCAATTGGCAAGTGGCGGCGGCGGCGGATGTGATCGAAGACCGGGCGGCAGCGCTTGGTGTCCGTCTATCGCGGCAGGATCAAGAGTGGCGGGTGACGGCGCGTGACGGCGCGTTATGCTTCCGATCAGACAAGGGTGTGCTGCAACTGCCCATGCCGGCCCTGGCGGGACTGCATCAGGTGCAAAACGCCGGCCTTGCCCTGGCCTGCCTGCAAAACTTGCTCGGGTTTTCCGTGTCCATGGCCAATATGGCCGCCGGCCTGAGCAAGGTGCACTGGCCCGGCCGCTTGCAGCGTCTCCGCCAGGGTCCATTGTATGATCAACTGGTTCCGGACGGCGAGCTATGGCTGGACAGCGGTCATAACCCCGGCGCCGGCGAGGCCCTGGCCCAAACCATGCAAGACTGGCAGGCACGGGACGAAACGCCCAGGCGGTTACATTTGATCATGGGAATGTTGCGGAACAAGGATGCGGCCGGCTTCCTGGCGCCATTTCGAACCTTGGCGCCGAAACTACATGCGGTCGGCATAGCCGACGAAGGCGCGGCCATGGCGCCTGGAGATATCGTCAGGGCGGCACGTGGACAGGGTCTGGATGCGGCACCCGTCGATGGCGTGGCGGACGCGCTGGCGCGTATCATGGCCGACTGCACGGGCAGCGCGGCACCCAGGGTGCTGATTTGCGGCACGCTGCACTTGGTTGGCAGCGTTCTGGCTACCGACCCGCAAGACGAGTTGAAACCGGCCTGAGCCGTCCGAGCGGCGCTTTGGGAAACGGGCTAGATCGATTCCTCTATCCATTCCTGGATCTTGCCCTTGGGCAAGGCACCAACCTTCATGGAGGCGACTTCACCGTCCTTGAACAACATCAAGGTGGGAATGCCACGCACACCATATTTTGCCGGAATGGAGGGATTGTCGTCGATATTGACCTTGGCGATCGTGACCTTGTCGCCCAGCTCGGCTGCGATGTCTTCCAGGGCTGGGGCGATCTGTTTACAGGGGCCGCACCATTCAGCCCAGAAATCCACCACCACCGGCCCTTCGGCGTTCAGTACGTCGCTTTCGAACGAGTCGTCGGAGACGGGTTTCGTGGTCATGGTCTTTTCCAATTCTTCTTTGCAGCGCTCTTATCGCTGCGTACTAATTGCCGTGTCATTATTCTCGCGTCACTATTCTCGCGTATTTATTACCGCGCAGCCCAAAAGCGGCGGGTTCATAGCACCCGTCCTTACGCTGCGTCAATAATTCACCTTAGTCTAAAAGGGTAGGTAGCCCGACCCGACGCGTCAAGGCGCATATGCCTTTAAAATTGCCCCATCGATCGCCATTAAGTTCGCGTCCATCGTCCACAAAAGCGCGCAATATATTGATTTTTCAGGGTAAATTTCCTGTAGAATAGCGTGGTAACCAGCCAGTTGCCGCAAATAGGTAATATCGACGTCGGCAACCGATTTTGGCGGCGGACGGTTGGTTTTGTAGTCGATCAGCAGGATTTCCGAATCGGTCACCAGCAGACGATCCACTTGGCCGCTGACCACCCGTCCCGACAATAATGCCGTCAAGGGCACCTCCGCCCTGGCATCCGGGCTAAAAATCGCGGCAAAATCAGGATGCCGCAACACCGCCATGGTTTCGGCCAATATTTCAGCCTGTTGCGCCTGATCCAGCACATGTGCGGGCAGGGCAAGATAGCGTGCGGCGGCCTCTTCGCGTTGATTTTCCGCCAAATCCGGCAGGGTTTGCAACAGACGGTGGATATGATTGCCGCGCTGGAAGCGGGCTTGGCCGTCTTCGCCCAGAGGGCTGGCCACGCTGGGCTCCGGCCCATCGGGGCGCGAAGGCGCCAGGGGCCGGGGGGGGACCGGCTCCATGGGCGCGGGCTGGCCGGCCCAACTGGGCAGGCCGTGCAGTGTTGGCGGCGCCGGGATGGGCCCTGGGCGCACCTCCGAGGTCTGCGGGTTGGCCAGGCGCAGGCCGCCATTCAATTCCGCCGGCCGCTCGATTTCGGGCATGCTGTCCAGGGTTCGCCAGGCCATTTCGTACCAACAATGATCCTTGCGTCCGCTTTTGCCTTCAAAACCGCAGATATACAGCCGCTCCGCCGCCCGCGTCAGGGCGACATAGAACAGACGGCGGTATTCCCGGTCCCGGTCCTGTTCGGCCTGCGCGCGGGCCTGGCGCATGACCTCTTCTTCCATGGCGCGGATCGGCGCCCACAAGGGTGTTGCGCCGCCCCGTTGATCATGTTGATCATGCTGATCATTTTGGCTTCGCGGCCACAATAGAGCCGGCGTTTTGTCCGGCGCCCGCACGGTATCCGCCAGAAAGACAATAGGCGCCTCCAGGCCCTTGGCGCCATGTACGGTCATCACCCGGACTTGATCCTGCCCCTGGTCCAAATCCCGCTTGATCTGGGTCTCGCCGCGCTCCAGCCAGTGCAGAAAGCCTTGCAGGCTGGGCGCATGATCACGCTCATAGGACAATGCGAGATCGAGGAATTCGTTGATGGGGTCGTTGGCATCCGGGCCCAGGCGCGCCAGGATGCGCCGCCGGCCCCCACCCGCGCCCAGTAACTCGGCAAACAATTCGAATGGCGGTGCGAAGTCGACCTTTGCCAGCAATTCGGACAATGCGGTATAGGCCGGATCTTCCCCATTCGCCCCGTGCTCCCGCAAGGCATCCCACAGGCTGCCTCGGCGGCCATGGGCCAGGGCAAACAGCTTGTCGTCGTCCCAGCCGATCAGTGGGCCTTTCAGGACCACGGCGAGGTTCAAATCATCTTCCGGCAACAACAGGAAGCGGCCCAGGGCGATCAGATCCATGACTGCCAATTGCTCGGTCAGGACCATGCGGTCGACGCCGGCGACGGGAATGCCCCGGCGTTTCAGGGCGCGGACCATGGCCTCGACAAAATTGGCGCGGCGCTGCACCAGGATCAGAATATCGCCGGGGCCGATAGGGCGGCCCTGGGCGACCAGCATTTCCTTCTGTTGCAGCCATTCTTCAACCTGCTTGGCGATCCGCCTGGCCAGGCGCGCCACGGGACTGTCCTGGTAGCGCTGTTCGGTTGGCGGGGCCCAGGCAGGCTGTTCTTCGACGGTTTCCGGCTGCTCGGTCGGCCAGATCTCCACCAATCCGGCATCCGTGGCGCGGTTGGGAATATGGCGGACGGCTTCGTTATCGGCAAAAATCAGGCCGTCGCTGGCTTCTGGGTCGGCGAAGATGGCGTTGACCGCCTCCAGTACCGCCGGGGTCGAGCGGAAGGACAGCGCCAGCTCCACCGGATGCCAGCGTCGTTTGGCAGCGCCCACGCGGGCCGCGAAATGATTGCGCATGGCCTGAAAGGCGGCCGGGTCGGCGCGTTGAAAGCTGTAGATGGATTGCTTTACATCGCCCACTGCGAACAAGGTCCGGGGTGTACCCATGAGGCTGTCATCGCCATCTTCATAGGCACCGTCACCGGTGAAGAATTCATCGGCCAAGGTGCGGACCACCTGCCATTGTTCGGGATTGGTGTCCTGGGCTTCGTCAATCAGGATGTGATCCAGACCACCGTCCAGTTTGTAGAGCACCCATTCGGTACTGCTGCCTACCGACAGCAGATAGCCGGCCTTTAAGACCAGGTCATCGTAATCCAGCAGGGCCAGGCGGTCCTTTTCGCGTTGATAGGCCGCGATCAGCCGCGCACCCAGACGCAACAGCAATTCCGTGGCGGCGGCCACCCGCACGGCATTGCGCCGCTGGCGGACATCCTCCAGACGCAGACACTCCTCGCCCAGGATATCCAGGCCGTCCGGAATAGTCTCCATGCTCTTCTTGGTCAGCGGTTTGGCATAGGGCGTGCCCTGGCCGTCCTTGGTGAAAAAGCCCGCCAGATAGGTATCGAAGCGCGCTACCCGCGTCTCGGGCGCGCCATGCCAATCGGCGATGGCCTGGCCGTGGCGCATTTCAAGCTTGCCGCCTTGCAACATCTGTTGCGCCAGGCGCAGCAATCCAGGGCCATCAAAATTGTTTGGATCGGCGGCCGCGTTCAAAATTGCCAATTCACCCTCGTCTTCACCTAGGCCAAGGCTCTGGCGCATGCTGGCCAGCAAACCGTCCAGGCCACCGGGTTGATCGAGCAGCCGTTGCAACCGCCCCCGATCAGACGAGAGATTGGCCATCAAGCCCTTGAAGGTCTCCTGATCCACCAGGGCGGTCAATTCCGCGACCAGCGGTGCGGGGGTCAAAGCGTCCTGTTCCAGGATACTTTCCAGTGCCCCTTGCAGGATCTCATCCGCCTGCCGTTCGTCCATGACCTGGAAATGCGGCGCCAGGCGGGCCTCCAGGGGAAAACGGCGCAGCAGGGCCTCGCAAAAAGAATGAATGGTCTGCACCTTCAGGCCGCCGGGCGTATCCAGCACACGGGCAAACAGGCGCCGGGCCAGGTTCATGTCCTGGGCCTCGAAACTCTGGCCGGTCAGGTCCATCAACGCCTGGGACAGCGTGGCGTCATCGGCCACGGCCCAGGCGCCCAATCTTTGGTGCAGGCGGTTGGCCATTTCCGCCGCCGCCGCCTTGGTGAAGGTCAGGCACAAAATGCGTTCGGGCGGGCAATCCCGTAACAACAGGCGCAGCACCCGGTCGGTTAGGACATGGGTCTTGCCGGTTCCCGCCGATGCGGTTACCCAGACGGAAGCGCCGGGGTCGGCGGCCAGGCGTTGTTGATCGGTGGCGCGCATACCAGAAATCGCCCTAAAAATCGCCGGGGCCGCCGGCGGACCATTCCTTGATCCGGGCCAGATGGTCGTAGTCGGAAAAACGCGGCGCGATGGCCGGGCGGGGGCGGGAGCGATAGGCGGTTTCCGGATCATCGAAATGCGCGATTAGATTGATCAAGCCTTGCCGGGCCTGCTCCGCCAGATCGCCGCCATCGGCCTTGATATCCCTGATCTCGCCCGCTTGGCGCCCGCCCGAAACCCGCCAGTAGCTCAAGGTAGAGACGGGCGTGCCGGGCACATCATTGAAACCGCCAGACTGCGCAATGGCGGCTTCAAGCGGCAATTGCGGCGCGTCGCCACGCAGCAGCTCGCTCTCGCGCGGCGCCACGCCGGTTTTGTAGTCGATGATGCCCAGGCTGCCGTCCGCCAGGCGGTCGATGCGGTCGGCGATCGCGGTCAATTCAAAGGACCCTGCTGGGCCCGGCAATACCAAGCTGCCCTTGGCCTCGGTCGCCAGGGGCAGAATGCCGGGGCGGCGTTCGCCCTCTTGGGCCAGGAACCAGGCTGCGATACGTTGAAAGCGCGGCCACCAAAAAGCGCGGACGCCAGGACGGTTGAGCATTTCGCCAAAGGCCTTGCGTCCCATGCTCAGCAGAGCGGCATCGGCGTCGGCTGGGATTTCATCGGGATATTCCCGGGCGAACATCTCCAGTGCCTGGTGCACGGCGTTGCCGTAGTCGGCAGCCGAAGGATCGGCGGCGATGGGGTCCAGGGCGCGCAAGCCAAGTATGCGGCGGGCATAAACGCCATAAGGGTCGCGGATCCAGGTTTCCACCTGGGTCACGGACATCTGCCGGGGCCGGGCGGCCAGTGGCGGGCGGCATTCGGGCGCTTGTATGGGCCGGGGCGGGCCAGGGGCGGCATCCAATTGCTCCTGCCAGGCGCGCAGTTCGTCCGCCGGTTTTCGCGCCAGCGTCAATCCGGCGGCTGTCAGCACCTGCTCCAACCGCAACAGCCAGCGCGAGGGCACCGATGGTGTACCATCTACTTTTGCGGCGCGGGTCAGAATGACCTCAGTGCCACAGGCAGCCTGGGCAAAATCATGCGCGGCCAGACCGATCCGCCGCTCCGGCGCGGCCAGGCCCAGCTTGGCGGCCATGGGACGGCTCAGCCAGGCGTCGGCCTCGGCGCCCGCCGGCCAGGTGCCTTCGTTCAGGCCGCCCAGAATTACCAGATCCGCCTGTTGCAGGCGCGCTTCCAAGGGGCCCCAGATATGCAGGCGTGGATGCAGCCCAAAGGCCGGACGGATCACCTGTCCGACCATCAAATTGTTCAACAGGCTGGCGTAGCCGCCCGCCGCCATTACCGGCAAGCCAGCGGCGGCGGTCAGCAGATCGGCGATGAAGCGCATGGCGGCTTCGCCTCCATCACCGGCCCAGAGATGGCATTGGCCGTCCCGGTCCGTTGCCAGCCATTCTGCGAAGCGAACATGGGCCGACAGTAAATCCGTTAAATCAACCGCCTCCCGCCCAGACAATGACAATGCTTCTGTCCCATGCCGGGTCAAATCATCCAGCAATGTCCTGGCCCGGTCCGTCATATGGCGGGCCGCCGCCATCGCCGCCGCCAAACCGTCAAAGCCCGGGCCCGGGCGCGGCCCGCGCAGGGCATGGCGGTCAATATCCCGCGCTGCGGCCTTCAGGGCGCCGGCCTCGCGCCCAGCCAGGGCCAAGGGGTGTTTCAATGTCGCCAGCAAATCGATCGGGTCCAGCGCGCTGCCCAGCATTTCCGCCGTCAGGCGCAGGAAGGAACCCGCCGGGGTGCTGGCCAGAGGCAGGCCGGCGGAATCATCGACCGCGACGCCCCAACGTTTCATCTCCACCGCCACCCGCCTAGCCAGGCCACGGTCAGGCGTGATCAGGGCCGCGCTACGCCCCGCTGTCTCCAACGCCCGGCGCAGAGACAATGCGATCACCCCGGCTTCTTCGATGGCGTCGGCGCAGTCAATGCGCACCAGACCGGCGGCGGCAGTGGCATCCAGCGCCGGCAGCTGGCGCCATTGCTCCGTCGTTTCGGTCGGGCGCAGGGCTTCGCGCAGCAAATGGTGGCGCGGGCTCTCGTCCGCAGCACCCCGCCAGGGCTGCACGCCGGTCCGATCCACGCCGATCCGCTGCAGCAATTGGCACAGGCCGAATTGTGCGTGGCTCTGATCCACCGCCGACCAGGCCGTTTCGTTCGAGAACATATCCAGTCCGGGTAGCACCACCGCGCCCTGGGGCAGATGCGCCACCACGGCGATGAGAGCGGCGGTGGCGGGAATGGAACCGGTGGAGCCGGCGACAATGACCGGGTCTTGCGGCGGTGCAAGACGCCAGCGCTCCGCCTGTGCCCGCAGCAATACATTGCGCCGGGCGCTTTGGTCCATGCAGCCTTCCGCCGCCAACAAGGCCCGCCAGGGCGCCGCCAACAGATTGAGGAACTCCAAGGTTTGCTGCCAATGGGCCGCCAGGTCGTCCGGCACCAGATCTTCCAGCGCCGATAGGGGCACATCCTCGGTCTGCAAACGGTCCAACAGATCCGCCAATTCCCGGGCCAGGGGGGCTGCCTGGGCCGGGTCGATGCCGCGGTGGCGGGCAATCAGATGCAACAGCAAAAGTTGGCGGCGCAGGCCGGTTATCGCCGGCGGCAGCTCCAACAGCTCGCCGCCGTGCAATGCATCGAAGGCGGGATCAAACAACAATTCTTCCTCGTCCACATCGCCGATTGCCTGCATGCGTGGCAACAGCATGGCCCGCCCGCCCGTCTGGCGCAGAAAAGCATCGCGCACCGCCCGCATGCCGCGCCGGGTCGGCAGCAGCAGAGTGACCCGGTTCATGGTCAGTGGATCGCCGCCATAACGCAGCAGCAGGCCCTCGACCAGGCGGTCGGAAAAGCCGTCGCCGGCGGCGATGTTGAAAACATGGGCCTCGCCAGCCATTGCCCTAGACCTCCAGGGCGCTTTCGGCCGCGGCCAGCCCCTCGGGGCGGTTTAGCTCCATCCATTGGCCTTCGTGCCGCAAACCGTACAAGCGGCCCTGACCGGCTGCCTGATCATAGATCCGGTTGAGCGAAAATGGCGCCTTGGGGCAGTCCAGGAACAATGACGGTGCTAGGATCTGGATGCCGGCATGGATAAACGGCGCGACCTCGTTTTCCGGGCGGCGGTACAATCGGCCGTCGGGCAGCATGCCGAAATCTCCCACCCCGCCATAGCCGACGGCGCCGACCGTCGGCTGCATCAACAGCAAGGCGGATATTTGTTCAGGCTGAAACCGGGCCGCCAGGGCGGCCAGAGTGTTGCGCATGCCGTTCAGCCACATGACATCGCCGTTGATGACAAAGAATGGCCCCGCGCCAAGCAACGGCAGCGCCTTGGCCACGCCGCCGCCGGTATTCATCAGGCCATCGCTCTCGTCCGAGAATTCGATCGTCAGATCTTTGCGGCGGTTCAGATGTTGGCGCAAGAGCGCGGCGCCATGGTGCAAATTGACCACGGCGCGCCTGACGCCCGCATCGACCAAGTGGTCCAGCACCCGATCAATGATGGCGCGGCCACCGACTTCAAGCAGCGGTTTTGGCCGTGTCTCGGTCAAGGCACCCATGCGGCTGCCCAGACCGGCGGCCAGGATCATTGCGGTATTCAGCATTTCCACGGTCTATGCGATCAAAACGTGCACAACAGAATCAGCACTACGATAGTGCGGCCCGAGCGCCAGCGCCAGCAGACCCTGCGGGCGGCGCTTGCTTGGTTGTGCAATGTGTTTGCCGCGTGGCCGCCTATCGCGACGTGGCTTTCGCTTGCCGCTGGTAGAGTTGAAAGGCCTTGATGTTGCTGGAGACCAACAATACCCAGCCCGCCAGGCCATAGACCGCCGCCAGGCTGATGCTGATAGGCCAGGACGGCGGCAGGGTTGTGCCCAGGAACAACAATGTCAGGGGCACGACCACGGTAACAGACGTGGTTACCAAATATATGATGCCCAACATGATTCGCGCCTGGCCACGCCCCTTGTAGGCAAAATACCAGACCAGAACCAGCAGCACCGAAAAGAACATGCCGATAACGTAGGCATAGTTGATGTTGCCATGCTGCAGTCCTGTCGGTATCCCCTCGGTCATCAGGCGGCGCATATTGACCACGGGTATGGCAAGAACCAGGGACAGAACCGCCAGCATTACACGCCGGCCCCAGATCTGGGCGCGGGTCATGGTTTGCGGCATGCCCCGTTGTCGCGGGGCGGCTTGGTCTTGCTCCGGCATAGTAGGTCTTCAACTTTCACTGCTGCAAAGCTAGATGGTATTTCAGCGCACCATCGGCAATGCTAAAGTAGCAAAATTCCGGTAAAAAGAGTGTTACCGCTGTCACCACCGGATTGCGGCATTTAGCAACGACTTGCCGCAGGGAGATTGCCAGATTGAACCCACAAAATGAAAATCGGAACCGTACAATCCTGGTGACCGGCGCGGCCAGCGGGATTGGCGCGGCTTTATGCCGGCGTCTGGCCGCACCGGATATCACGTTGTTCATCCACACCCGTGCCAACCGGACGGGTGCCGAAGAGGTCGCCAGGGCGGTCGAGGCCAAGGGCGGACGGAGCCATTTATTGTTAGGTGATCTGGCCGATACAGGCGTTGCCGCGGACCTGATTGCATCGGTGGCAAGCGAAGGCCGTTTGGACGGTTTGGTCGCCAACGCCGGTTTCGCCGACAAAACGCCCTTGGCAAGTTTGGAAGATGATGCCCTGGCGCACAGCCTGGCGGCCATAACCGGCGGCTTTCACCGCCTTTGCCGGGCCGCCATGCCTTTGTTGCAGGCCGCCGAGGTGGGCCGGGTGGTGGCGGTATCTTCGTTTGTGGCGCATCGGTTTCAACTTGATGGCGTGTCGATGCCGGCAAGCGCCGCGGCCAAGGCGGGGTTGGAAGCCCTGGCCCGCGCCCTGGCGGTGGACCTGGCACCCCATGGCGTGACGGTGAACTGTGTTGCGCCCGGCTATGTCCAGAAACAGGCAGGCGCGCATGCCGCCTTGAATGCGGAAAGCTGGCGCCGGGCCGCCGAGCGTATTCCCCTGGGGCGCCTGGGCCAGCCTGATGAAATCGCGGCCCTGATTGAATTCCTGCTCTCGCCCGATGCCGCCTATATCACCGGCCAAACCATCCATGCCGATGGCGGCATGGGTCTTTAGAATTTCTTAGAGAGTGTTTCTTTAAAGCATGCTCAAACTCATAAGAAAAGAGCAATTGAATCAATAGTCTAAGTCGCGAAAGCGACTCCGAATTAATCAAAAATTGCTCAAATAAAGCCATGCGGGCAGCGCATGCCTAGCCTCTAATTTTTGCAATTGTCCCGGCACCCAAGCAGGCCTATCTCACCCTCGTGACAAAAGGCGATGCGGCAGCCGCGCAGCCGAAACCACCAATTAGATCGCTAGGACAAGACCATGAAACTGGTAAAGCAAATTGCCATGATGATTTCGCGGCTGGGTCAGGAAACCAACCAGGCCACGTGCCCGCTGTACGCAACCGAGCACCCCGTGGCCAAGGGCATCAGCCTTTCCGCCCAGATGCTGGAAGCCCGCGTCGGCCGTTAGGGCGCATCGGAAGCGAAAGCGCTCAGACTTTTAAGAGAGCGCAATTGAATTAATTGCTTAAGTCGCGAAAGCGACCCTGATTAATCAAAAATTGCTCCAATTTTCGACCCGCTCTGGCAGCCGCGGCCTCCGCTCAAGGTCTCGTGATCGCAAGTGATTGGCGTTGTCCCAAGGGACCAGCCAAATTGCACCTGCGTAGTCATGAAAAAAAACCGACCTTAGAGATCTGATTTGGAGGCCAATAAAATGTCAAACCCGACCGCTAGAGTAAAAATCGTCCTCGGCTCCGTCGCCATTGCGGCGATGACCGCGACCGCGACCCTGCCAAGCGCCCTGGCGTCTTGCGCGCCGGCGGCGAAATCCTGCAATCCCTGTGCCGCGAAAAAAGGCTGCGGTGCCTGTAATCCCTGCGCCGCCAAGAAAAAAGGTTGTGGCGCCTGCAATCCCTGTGCCGCGAAAAAGGCTTGCAGCCCCTGCAATCCTTGCGCTGCCAAGAAAAACTAGCGCTGTTTCGAAGCTCTTCCTTGAACCCCGCCGCGCGAGCAATCACGCGGCGGGTTTTCATTGGACAGCCCGCTGTTGGGCGCCCTAGTCCAGAAATACGGCGCCGGGTTATTGCGCGGCGCTGGCGCCCTGCTGCTTCAACTGCATTTCGGTCTCGTCCAGGGCCCTGGTAAAGCGGTCAAACATCTCGTCGATTTCGCTTGGCGAAATGATCAGAGGCGGGCAGAAACCCAGAATATCGCCGGGCATGGCGCGGGTGATCAGGCCATGTTCCTGGGCCGCGTTCTGGATCAGCGCGCCGACCTTGGCGGCGGGGTCGTAGGAACGCTTGCTTGCCTTATCAGCGACGATTTCCACCGCGCCGATCAGGCCAACGCCGCGGGCCTGGCCAACCATGGCATGATCACCCAGGGTGGCGATCCGGTTCTGGAAGTGCGGCGATACCGCCTTCACATGGCCGATGATATCCCGCTCCTGCATCAATTCCTGGGTCCGCACGGCGACGGCGGCACAGGCGGGATGGGCAGAGTATGTATAGCCGTGGCCGAACAGGCCAAGTTTTTCCGAATTGCCGCGCAGACCCTGGAAAATCTCCTCGCTGATCATCACGGCCGAGATCGGCAGATAGGCCGATGACAGCGCCTTGGCGCAAGTCAGAATGTCAGGCTTGATACCAAAGGTCTGACTACCCCACATATTGCCGGTACGGCCGAAGCCGCAGATCACTTCGTCCGCGATCATCAGCACGTCGTATTTCTTCAGGACCGCCTGGATTTTCTCGAAATATGTCTTGGGTGGCACGATCACGCCGCCGGCGCCCATCACCGGTTCAGCGATGAAGGCGGCCACGGTCTCGGGACCCTCTTCTAGGATCATGTCTTCCAGCGCCTGGGCACAGCGGGAGGCGAAATCTTCCTCCGATTCGCCCGCCTCGGCACCGCGATAATAATCCGGCGTCATGGTGTGGCGGACAAAATCCAGGGGCAGGTCGAAATCGGCCTGGGCATAGGGCAGACCCGTCAGGCTGCCCGAGGCTACGGTGACGCCGTGATAGCCGCGCAGGCGCGAGATGAATTTCTTCTTCTTCGGCGTGCCCCGCGCGTTGTTGAAGTACCAAACCATCTTGACGGCGGAATCGTTGGCTTCCGAGCCGGAGTTGGCAAAGAACACCTTGGAAAATTCAACGGGGGCGATTTCCTTCAACCGCTCCGCCAGGTCAATGGCGGGATGCACCGACTTGCCCGCAAAGCTGTGATAATAGGGCAGGGTGCGGAGCTGCTCCGTAGCCGCTTTGACGAGTTCTTCTTCGGCGAAACCGAACGAGGCGCACCATAGGCCGGCGAGGCCTTCGATATATTCCTTGCCGCTTTCGTCCGTGACATAGACACCGCGTCCCTTGGTGACGATTTGCGGACCGGTAATTTCATGGGTCGCCAGGTTGGTATAGGGGTGCAAAACATGGGCGATGTCCCGGCTTTCCGGTGAATTGCCGCGATCCGTCACTCGATCCGTCATAAGATTAATTCCTTTCCTGGCGCAGGGTATTTCTCTGGGCCGTGCGAAGCCAACGTCTACGATTGCGCGTTTGCGCTATTTCACGCGTTCTGGGCGCTTAAGTCAAAGCCCGGATAGGGAAAAATGCGGCATTTTTTTCTCCACCCCCACGTCGAACGGCGCGTACACTGAGAAAAATGTTGATTGGAGTAGTTGGCAAAATGCATCTCGAGACAGGCACGGAGGATCAGGCCTTTCGCGAAGAGGTTCAGGATTTTCTCAGCGATAACCTCACGTTGGAACTGCGCCAGGCCGGACAGCGCACCATGGGTATCTGTAGCCCGCACGAGGCCAGCCAGGCTTGGCAAAAGATTCTGTATGCCAGGGGCTGGGCCGCGCCCAGTTGGCCCGTGGAATATGGCGGCACGGGCTGGACGCCCATGCAGCGCCATATTTTCGCCACCGAATGCCATTTGGCGGATGCGCCGATGCTGGCGCCCATGGGTCTGGAAATGGTCGCCCCGGCGATCATGGGCCATGGCAACGAGGCGCAAAAAGCCTACTATCTGCCGCGCATCTTGGCGGCCGAGGATAGCTGGTGTCAGGGATATTCGGAGCCGGGCTCGGGCTCGGACCTGGCCTCGTTGCAATGCCGGGCCGACAAGGACGGCGACGATTACATCATCAACGGTACCAAAATCTGGACCACCCATGCGCAATATGCCAGCCGCATGTTCTGTCTGGTCCGCACTTCGAGCGACGGTAAACCACAAGCCGGCATTTCCTTTGTTCTGATCGATATGGACACACCGGGCATCACGGTGGAGCCGATCATTACCATGGCCGGCAATCACGAGGTCAATCAGGTCTTCCTGGATAATGTAAGAGTGCCGCAAAAAAATTGTGTCGGTGCCGAAAACGAAGGCTGGACCGTGGCGAAGTATCTGCTGGAGTTCGAACGCGGCGGCCGCGCCTGGGGCGCCCGCCTGCAAGGCGCCATGGTGCACCTAAGACAATTGGCCGCGGCTCGGGGCATGATCAATGGCACCTTCGCGCAGCGTCTGGCCGGCCTGGCATCGGCCGTTCAAGCCGTGGAAATCACCGAACAGCGGGTCATCGCGGAAATGAGCGCGACGGGGCGCATCGGCCCGGCATCCTCGATGTTGAAAACCCGTGCCGGTACCCTTGTGCAGGAAATCAGCGAATGCGCGGTAGAGATCATCGGCAACTACGCCGCACCACATCAGCCGGCGGCGCGGGAATGGGACAGCAACATCGAACTCCTTGGCCGGGCGGATGAATTAACCGTGGTCGGTCACTATCTGGATTTCCGGGCCCGTTCCATCGCGGGGGGTTCCAATGAAATTCAACGCAATATCATGGCAAAGCTGGTTCTGGGCATGTAGGCCATGCTTTAGGCTGGCCGGAATTTCGGCAAAGTTACTTCTTCCGTGACGTCGTCGAAGGTTACCGTCACCGCCATGCCGATGCGCACCGATTCCGGATCACAATCGACGATGTTGGTCATCATGCGTGGACCTTCCGCCAACGTGACCAGGGCCAGCACAAAGGGCGTCGCCTCGGCGAAGCCCGGATGCGGCGCCCGGTAATTGACGGAAAAGGAATAAACCTCCGCCCGGCCAGAGGCTTCCTCCCAGTCCAATGCGCTGCCCAGGCAATGGCTGCAGACGCCGCGTGGATAGAATTGATATTCCCCACAGTCCCTGCATTTCTGGATGATAAAGCGATGCTCGCGGGCGGCCTCCCAATAGGCGGCTGTGTCCTGATAAGGTCGCGGAAGAGGGGGCAGTGCTGATGGTCGTGTCATGATTAATCCCGCCCTAAAATTATGGTACCGGTGGACGATAAGACGCCCCCGGTGCCGTTGCATAGCGCCACGCGCGCGTCCGGAACCTGCCTTGGCCCGCATTCGCCGCGCACCTGGCGCACGCCTTCGATGACCGTGAAGATGCCGAACATGCCCGGATGGGTGTATGAGAGGGCGCCACCCTGAGTATTCATGGGAAACTCACCGCCCGGCGCGGTACGTTGGTTGGAGACAAAGGCGCCGCCTTCGCCCTTGGCGCAAAAGCCCAGGCTTTCCAAGGTCAGCAGAACCGTGATGGTGAAGGAATCGTAGATTTCCGCGACATCAATGTCCGAATGCGTCAGCCCCGCCCGTTCGAAGGCCAGCTTGCCCGAAATCGCCGCTGCGGTCTGCGTCAGATCCGGCATCTGGCTGATCATCCGGTGGGTATGTGCCTCGCCCGCGCCCAGTACCCGCACGGGGGCCTTTTTCAGATCGCGGGCGCGTTCCAGCGAGGTCAACACCACCGCGCCGCCGGCGTCCGTCACCAGGCAGCAATCGAGTAGATGCAGCGGCGATGCGATGACCCGCGAATTCATCACATCGTCGATGCTGATGGGATCGCGCATGCGGGCCTTGGGGTTCATGGCGGCCCATTTCCGCGTCGCCACGGCGATTTCGGCCAGCTGCTCAGAGGTCGTGCCGTATTCGTGCATGTGGCGCTGAGCGGCAAGGGCATAGCTGCCGACGGTGGAGACGCCATAGGGCTCTTCGAACTGGGTCGGGCCGAATACTTCGGTGGATTGCGACACCGGGCCGCCCTTGCCGCCGCGGTCGGAAATGTTCGTGCTGCCATGGCAGATCAGCGCCACGTCGCACAAGCCGGCCGCGATGGCCATCGCCGCGTGCTCCACATAGACCACGAAGGACGAGCCGCCAAGCGATGTAGAATCGGTATAGCGCGGCGTGATGCCCATATATTCCGCCATCATCATGGAGGAAAATTGACCACCTTCCGTGATGATGGTGGTGAACAGCCCGTCCACGTCCTTGACCGACAGCCCGGCGTCATCAAGTGCCGCCCGGCTGGCTTCGGCGGAAAGCTGAAATTTGCTCTTATCGGGCACCACGCCCAAATCGGATTCTGCGACGCCGACAATGGCGACGTCCCGCATTGCATTAGCCACGGCGGATCTCCTTATTGTTTCAAGAGCCGGTTATGCGCGCGCCCGTCGCAGGGCGCCGTTTTCTATCTCGGCAAGCAAGACCTCGGCCTCCGCCGAGATATCGCGGACGACGTCGGAGGCGCTCTTGATCTGCTGGACAAAGGCGATGGATTGCCCGGCGGCGGCTTCGCCATTCTCCATATCGCCGCCCATCTGGCCATGCCATTGCGCGTCCATGGTCGGCGCACCATCCATATTGGCATCCGACGGCGTGGCAGCCATGAATTCCTGCATTTCCACCGCCGCGCCGCGCTTGTCCATGTCCTGAAATTGCAATGCGCGTGGGGTCTTAATGACCCTGGACAGACGGCCGATCATGCGCTGGATCATCACCGTGCCGGTATCATCGGCGGCGACGATCGCCTGTTTGAAGTTCTGGTGCACATGGCATTCGGTGGTGGCTAGAAAAGCACTGCCCATTTGAATGCCTTCGGCACCCAGGGCCAGCGCGGCGACCATGCCGCGGCCGCTGCCAAAGCCACCGGCACCGACCACGGGGATGGAGACCGCCGCAACGACACTGGGGATCAGGACCATGGAGGTGACCTCGTCCGCGCCCTCGATGCCGCCGGCTTCATAGCCTTCGCAAATGACGATATCGACACCCGAATCTTCCGAGCGCCGCGCCTGACGCACATTGGCGACCACATGCATCACGGTCAGACCGTAATCCTTGGCCGTCTGGGTCAGCACGCCTGGGCTGCCGCCGGAGGTGACGACAATCTTCACGCCTTCCTCCACCAGCATGTCCAGATGCCGTTCCGGATTTTTCCCTATCAGCTGCAAGGACATATTGGCGCAAAGCGGCTTTTCGGTCAGCGCCTTGGCCCGGCGCAGATGCTGGCGCACGTTCTCGGTCCGCTCGCTTTGTTTGCTCCAGCCCGGGTTCGACGACACTACGCCCAGGCCGCCGCCGTTGGACACGGCGGCTGCCAGTTCGCCATTTCCGGCAATGGCCATGCCGCCTTCAATAATGGGCGTTTCGATGCCCAACAACTCGGTTACACGTGTCTTGATCATGGAATACCCTTTACCAATCCGATGGCGCGGCCCTTGAAACTCAGGACGATAACTTGCCACTCCGGATACGATCATAGCATTTGCGCTGACGAGGAAACGGATTTCTTGCCCGGTCTTTTATGGATCGTTCGCCAAACGCCGGCGTCAGGACCGTCCGCGTTGCTTTTCGCGCAGGAAAACATAAAGGCCGGCGCCCATGATCAAGGTGATGCCAACCAGGATTTGCGCGCTGGGCAGATAGTCCCATAGCAACCAGCCCCAAAGCACCGCCAAGGGCATGGCGATATATTCAAACGGTGCTACCGTTGCCGGCTGGGCCAGGCGGTAGGCTTGCGAGATGGAATAGCCGATCACCCCGGACAATGCGCCCAACGCCAGGAACAGCAGAGCATCGCCTTCATTGGGCCAGCGCCAGGCCCGCAACAGAAACTGCAAACTTGCGTTGTCGACGCCCACCGCATAGCGGCCATCGCCCGCGACGGCCCAAAAGCCGAGACTGACCAAAATGAACGTGCCCTGAATATAGACCGCCATGGCCGAGGCCTTGGCCGTCGCGCCAAGACGCCGCGCCATGATCTGACACAGGGCATAGGTAAAGGCGGCCAGTACGGGCAGCAGCAGGACAATTCTTTCGCCCGTGCCCAGGCCTTCGGAGGCCCAGGGCTGCTGCATGACCAGGACGCCGGCAAACCCGACCAGTACGGCGCTGATCCGCCGGATGCCGACCTTCTCGCCCAGAATGGGTATCGATAGCAGCGTGATAAACAAGGGCGCGACAAAGAACAACGCCGTGGCATCGGCCAGGGGCAGCACCGCCAGGGCGGCAAAGAATGACAGGTTGGCAACTACCATCAGCAGCCCGCGCAGCAGATGCAGCAACGGCTTGTCCGTGCGCAGGATTCCGAAGCCGCCCTCCAACTGCACCAGGGCAAGGCTAAAGACGATGCCGATGACGGAACGCAGGAAGACGATTTGGTGCAAGGGATAGTCACCGGACAACAGCTTGATCAACATGTCATTGATGGTGATGGCGGTCATGCCAAGGACCACGAAGAATATGCCCAATGTAGGTTTATTATGTTGGCTCACGGTCTTTGCATGCTTCTTTATCGGCTTTATCGGCTGGGGTTCGTATTATACCATGGCATCAGTTATAGAGGCACCGGTACAGCATCGGCACGGCACCGGTTTATAGGGAGTTTGTAAAGATGGATATGGCCATGACGGCGGAAGACGCCGCCTTTCGTGACGAGGTGCGGGCGTTCTTCGATGCCAAGTTGAGCGACGATATGCGCGAGGCCTCGAATTTGACCTCCGGCGTATTTGCCGAGTTCGAGATTGGCCGGCGCTGGCATACGGCGCTTTATGAACAAGGCTGGATCGCGCCGGCCTGGCCGACGGAGCATGGCGGTACCGGCTGGACACCCATGCAACGGTATATCTACGATTCCGAAGCCGGTGCCGCCGGTGCGCCGCGGCTGTTCTCCATGGGCCTGCGTATGGTCGGGCCCGTGGTGATGAAATTCGGCACGGACGAGCAGAAGAATTTTTATCTCCCCCGCATCCGCTCCGGCGAGGATGTCTGGTGCCAGGGTTATTCCGAGCCGGGCTCGGGCTCCGACCTGGCGTCGTTGCAGACCAGGGCCATTGTTGACGGCGACGACTATGTGGTCAACGGCACCAAGCTTTGGACCACCGGCGCGCAGCACGCCAGCCGCATGTTCTGTCTGGTCCGCACCTCGACCGAAGGCAAACGGCAGGAGGGCATCTCGTTCATTCTGATCGATATGAACACGCCAGGCATCAAGATCGAGCCGATTATCTCTATCTCTGGCGATCACGAGGTCAATCAGGTTTTCCTCGACGATGTGCGCGTGCCCATCGCCAACCGCATCGGGCCGGAGAATGACGGCTGGACCGTGGCCAAATATTTGTTGGAGTTCGAACGCGGCGGTGCGGCCTATGCCACGGTACTGGAAGCTGCATTGAATAAATTGCGCGCCATTGCCGAGAGCGAGCAGACCGGCGGCGGCCGTCTGATCGAGGACGATGCTTTTGCCGCCAAAATGGCCGCCTTGGAAGTGCGGCAGATGGCGGTGCAGGCGACAGAGCATCGTATTATGTCGGAAATTGCCCAGCGCGGGCGGCCGGGTCCTGCCAGTTCCATGATGAAAGTGCTGGGTTCGGAGAACAATCAGTTAATCTCGGAACTGGCGGTTGAAGCGACGCAATATTACGCCGCACCCTATCAGCCCGAGGCCCGCGTACCCGGCAACAATGCAGAACCTATTGGCCCGGCGAAATCCGTGCCGGTGGTGCCGAAGTACCTCAACTTCCGCGCCGCCACGATCTATGCCGGTTCCTCGGAAGTGCAACGCAACATCATGGCCAAGTTGGTTCTGGGGCTCTAGATCAAACGGCATAAATTTGGCAACAATTTGATGCTGAAAAGTTGCTCTAAGGGATAGGTCAAATCCATGCATTTGGAAATGAGTACCGACGATCTGGCTTTCCGCGACGAGGTGCGGGCTTTTTTCGACGAGAAACTGACGGATGACCTGCGCGCTGCCACGCGCCTGAATTCCGGTGTCTTCGCGGAATTCGATATCAGCCAGCGCTGGTACAAGATCCTCTACGAAAAGGGCTGGATCGCGCCGACCTGGCCGGCTGAATACGGCGGCACCGGCTGGACGCCCATGCAGCGCTATATCTACGATTCCGAGGCCGGCAAGGTGGGCACACCAACGGTCTATCTCATGGGCCTGGCCTTGGTCGGCCCGGTGATCATGCAGTTCGGCACCGACGAACAAAAGGCCCACTACCTGCCAAGAATCCTCTCGGGCGAGGATATCTGGTGCCAGGGCTATTCCGAACCGGGCTCGGGCTCGGATCTGGCCTCGTTACAGACGCGGGCGGTCCGCGACGGTGATGAATATGTCATCAACGGCTCGAAAATCTGGACAACCGGGGCCCAGCATGCGGACCGGATCTTTTGTCTGGTGCGCACCGCCGATACCGAGAAGCGCCAGGAAGGCATCAGTTTCCTATTGTTCGATATGGACGATCCAGGCATCAAGGTCGAGCCGATCATCACTCTGGCCGGCGATCACGAGGTTAATCAGGTTTTCTTCGATGATGTGCGGGTCCCCGTGGCAAATCGTCTGGGCGAGGAGAACGACGGCTGGACGGTGGCCAAATATCTGCTGGAGTTCGAACGCGGCGGCAGCGCCTATGCGGCCATGGTCGCCTCGTCGCTTGGCAAGCTGCATGAAATTACGGCTGCCGAACCGGCGGCCGGTGGCGTTTTGGGCGACGACCCGGCCTTTGCCCTGAAGGTCGCGGCGGCGGAGATTAAGCAACAGGCGGCGGAATATACCGAACACCGGACCATTGCCGAAATTGTCCAGCGCGGCAGGCCCGGTCCGGCCAGCTCGATCATGAAGGTTCTGGGCTCTGAAACCAATCAGTGGGTTACCGAACTGATGGTCGAGGCGGTGCATTATTACGGCGCGGCCTATCAGCCCGAAGCCCGTGTGCCCGGCAACAACATTGAACCCATCGGCCCCGTCCATGCGGTACCCGCGGTGCCGAAATTCCTGAATTTCCGGGCTTCATCCATCTATGGCGGCTCCAACGAAATTCAGCGAAATATTGTCGCCAAGCAAGTTCTGGGTCTTTGAACGCGCTAAATCTCGGGTTTCCAGGCGATAATTTCATCGCCGAAATGAAATAGATAGTCGCGAAACCAAGTGCTGTAACTTTCCGGATCGGCGGCCACCTCGGCCAGCAAGGCATCCGCGTCAAGCCAACGGTAATCTGCGGCCTCGTCGGCATTGGCCATGATGGCGCCATTGAAACAGCCAAAGAAGACATGCACGAATTCATTTTCGATCAAACCGCCGCCCACATCGGCGCGATAGCTGTGCTGCCGGCCAGGGTATAAATCGGTCTCGAAACCCATTTCCTCGCCCAGGCGGCGCCGTGCTGCCCGGCCCACATCATCACCCTCGCCGGGATGTCCGCAACAGGCATTGGCCCACAGACCTGGCGAGTGATACTTGCCGGCTGCCCGTTGTTGCAACAGGATTTGTCCGGCATCGTTCTTGATGATGACCGAAAATGCGCGGTGCAGCAGGCCCTGACGATGGGCCTCCAACTTTTCGCAAAGACCAACTTGATTGTCATGTTCGTCCACCAGGACGATCGCCTGTCGTGTGACGCCGGTTGCGTCCGTATTAATCGCGTCGCCCGTGCTCACGTTCTTTTCACCCTAGTTGGTATTGCCGGTAAAACAGCCATCCACCCGCGCCATGATATCATCCGGCAAGGGGCCGGCCTCGGCTGCCGCCACGCATTCAGCCAGTTCCGCGCGGTTTTTCACCCCCAGAACCACCGTATCCACACCGGCCATGCTTAGCGCATAACGGTGACCCAGGGTAGCTGCCGAGAGGCCCAATTCCGCTGCCAGGGCGCGGTAAGCGCCGGCCCGATTGTAATCCCGAACCTCCCCATGATCAGGGGGCAGGTCCCGGTCGATGGCGTCGGTCAGGGCACCGGCCTGGACCGCGCGGATACCCATCACCCCTACACCGTTCGCCTGTGCCGCCGCGATCACCTCGCGGGGCCGGGCCGGCTCGTCGTAAAATTTCAGGGCGCCGGGCGAATCCATGGCATTGGCGATGCATTGCACCACCGCCGGCGCCGGCCTATCGGCCAATAATTCAATAATAGCGTCGGGATGGCCGATGCCGGTCAGACCCCAGGCAGCGATCAAGCCTTCCGCGACGAAGGCCTCGAAACAGGGCCGCACCGTGGCGATGAAATCGCTTTGCGCGGTCATGCGGGCGCCGGCGTCGGGATGACGCTGCATGGGGTGGCCGTCGGGCGCGATGTTGGAATGCAGGAAGAACAGATCCAGGCGTTCCAGCCGCAAACGGGCCAGACTGTCATGGATCGATTGCCGCAGGCGGGCTTCAATCTGGTCGCCTGGTGTATTGCCCAACAGACATTTGGAGGTGATGCGGACAGCGTCCGGCGGGCGGCCCTCGAAGGCTTCGCCAAATACCTCCTCGGCCTCGCCCTCGCCATAGCGGTAGGCCAGGTCGATCAGATCAATGCCCGCATCCACCGCCGCCCGCAGGGTGGCGACGCACTCCGCCCGATCGGTCCGGCCCCACAGCTGGCCCAGACCGCCGCCGCCCAAGGTCAGCCGGCTGACCGGCCCCAAGGAGCCCAGATTGCCTTTTTGCAAAACGTTCCCTCCGCTAGTTTTGCGGCGGCAGCATTTTGCCGGGGTTCATGATGTTGTCGGGATCAATGGCCGCCTTGACGGCGCGCATGACCTCGATGGCATCGCCATGTTCGGCCCGCATGTATTTCTGCTTGCCCAGCCCCACGCCATGTTCGCCGGTGCAGGTGCCGTCCATGGCCAGGGCCCGGTTGACCAGGCGTTCGTTCAATTCCTCGGCCTCGTGCATTTCCGCCGGTACGTTTGGGTCCAGAACAAAAGCCAAGTGGAAATTGCCGTCACCAACATGGCCGCACAACGGCGCGGGGATCGAGGCGCCTTCCAGATCCTTGCGGGTTTCCGCGATGCATTCCGCCAGCCGTGAAAGCGGCACGCAGACATCCGTGGCCCAGATCTCGCAACCGGGCCGCAGCGCCTTGCAGGCATAGGCCACATCATGGCGGGCCTGCCACAGACGATTGCGGTCTTCCAGCTGATCGGACCATTGGAACTCACCGGCGCCGAAATCCTCGCCAAAGGCCTTGACCATGGCG
This sequence comes from Rhodospirillaceae bacterium, assembly GCA_018701215.1. Lineage (GTDB taxonomy): Bacteria > Pseudomonadota > Alphaproteobacteria. The sequence goes on along the minus strand of JABIWH010000012.1, from coordinate 45,128 downwards.
ATCTGTTCGGCCACGCCGGCGTCGGTGCCATGGAATTCCAAAAACAGTGTTGGTTTTACCGGATGATCCATCTTGGAATATCTGTTCAGCGCATCCATCTGAACATCATCCAGAAGCTCAATACGGGCGATGGGAATGCCGGACTGAATGGTGCAGATCGTCGTATCAACGGCCCCTTCAAGGGTCTCAAACGGCACCACTGCCGAAGATATATTCTCCGGAATGCCGTACAGGCGCAGGGTAATCTCGGTGATGATGCCCAGGGTGCCTTCCGAGCCGACGAACAGCCGTGTCAGATCATAGCCGGCGGATGATTTGCGCGCCCGCCGCGCCGTGCGAATGACCTCGCCGTTGGCCAGAACCACGGTCAACGACATGACGTTCTCGCGCATGGTGCCGTAGCGCACGGCGTTGGTGCCCGAAGCCCTGGTTCCGGTCATGCCGCCGATGGAGGCATCGGCGCCGGGATCAATGGGAAAGAACAATCCCGTGTCGCGCAGGTAATCGTTCAACTGTTTGCGCCGTACGCCGGGCTGCACCGTGCAATCCAGATCTTCGGCGTGAACCTCCAACACTTCGTTCATGCCGCCTACATCGACGCAGATGCCCCCCCGTGTCGCCTGAATATGCCCTTCGACCGAGGTGCCGGCGCCGTACGGGATGATCGGGGTGCCGGCGGCATGGCAGATTTTCACAATCGCCGACACCTCCTCGGTCGATTGCGCAAAGGCCACCGCATCGGGCGCCTCGGTCGGGTGCCAGCTTTCGTCACGGCCATGGGCATCGCGCACCGCATCGGCGGTCGAAAGGCGCTCGCCCAACAATGCCCGCAGTTCTTCGATCACGCCCAAGGTTGCCTCACTGCTTGCCAAGCTCATGGCCTTACCCTTCCAGAATAGTCATTGCGATTTGACGGCCAGTATACATTAGCTAGAGTATTTGCAACATTTGTCGAAGCGTAGCGCGTTTCACCTACCATGGAGTGCCTGAGTCTTGGAAATCGCAGAATTACCGCCGAAAGTCACCGGACCATCCGCCTGGTATGGTCCGGACCAGGCCGCCGCCAACGATTGGCTGGTCACCTTGAACGATGCGCAGGTCGCCGAGATGGAAGCCCAGGCAGGCGCATACCTTGAAGCGGGCGGCGACATTGCCGCCATGACCAAGGCTGATTTCCCCCTGCCCGAGAGCATGCCGGTGATCGCCGGGGCGGTGCATGAATGCCTGCATGGGCGCGGCTTCGTGGCGCTGCGGGGGCTGCCCTCGCATGCCGATGACATCGCGATGGCGGCGGCGTTGTTCTATGGCATCGGCACACACATGGGCAAAGCCCGCTCGCAGAACGGCAAGGGCCATATTCTGGGCCATGTCTGCGACCTGGGCCTCTCCACCACCGATGCCTCGGTGCGCATTTACCAAACCACGGAGCGGCAGAATTATCACACTGATTCTTGCGATATTGTCGGCTTGATGTGTCTGCGCGGCGCCAAGTCGGGCGGGCAGTCCGGCCTGGTCAGTTCCATGACAATCTACAACGAAATGCGTCAACGCCGCCCCGATCTGGCCAAGCTGTTGTTCGAGCCCATGGCGACCGATCGGCGTGGCGAGGTCACCGCGGACGGTCGGGAATATTTTGAAATTCCCGTATTCAATGCCTATGCAGGCCATCTTTCCGCGCTCTATGCACCGCACTATGTCCGCTCGGCGCAACGCCTGGAAGGCGTGCCCCAGCTCAGCGATGCCCAGAATGAAGCTCTGGACATGTTCGACGCTCTGGCTGACGACCCGGCCTTAAATCTGGAATTCCCATTGCAGCCGGGCGATTTGCTGTTTGTTCACAATCATACCCTGCTGCATGACCGCACCGCCTATGAGGAATGGGGCGATCTGGCCCGCCGCCGCCATCTGTTGCGGCTATGGCTGGCTATTCCCGGCGCCCGGCCTTTGCCGGAGGTTTATGCGCAACGCTACGGCAGCATCGAAATCGGCAATCGCGGCGGCATCATTGTCGCCGACACCGAACTCAACGCACCGTTGGAGCCAGTATAAGAAGACAGCTGTTGAAAATAAAACGGCCCGCCAGCCACTTGAGAGGGTGAGGCTGACGGGCCGAAAGTTAGTCTCGCCTATAGAGGTTTCTGGGCCATGAAGGCGTAACCGAAAACCTCGAACCGGCGCGCATTGGTTTCACCCCCCGCGCCGCCAAATGTATCCACGGGCGGGCCCATCTGCCCGTTCTTGAAGCCCGTATCCAACATCATCTTCTGCCAGCCTGCACACGGCATGCCACCAGCGATTCAAGCAGTCCACAAATCAATATTGTTGACGGCCGCCTCTGGCACCGGCCGGCCATTGGCGATATCAGCGAACTGCAGCACGCCGCCTGGCCGCAGGACGCGCCAAATCTCGGCAAACACCTGCTGTTTGTCGGAACAAAGGTTAATCACGCCATTGGCGATGACCACATCCGCCTGGCCGTCTTCCACCGGCAGCTCTTCCAGCAGGCCTTCGCGGAATTCAACCTGTGCCAGATCCATCACCTGGGCCGTAGCGCGCGACTTGGCCAGCATTTCCGGCGTCATATCGATCCCGATGACATGACCTTCGGCGCCAACCTGCTGGGCCGCGATGAAACAGTCAAAACCGGCACCGGAACCAAGGTCGACGACACGCTCGCCGGCCTGCAATGGGCGCAGTGAAAATGGATTGCCGACGCCCGCGAAAGATTCGACCGCGGCATCAGGCATGGCGCCAACAACCGCATTGTCATAGCCCAGGCGCTTCGCCAGCGGACGGCCCGTATGGAAATGAAACTCTCCATGCGGGTCGAGCGCGACATCCCGGTACTTATCCTTCACATCTTCCCTTAGGGCGTCGGCATCGACAAGTATGTCAGTGCTCATTTGTTTTTTCCCTTTTAAACCGGGCAGTGTATTGCCCGCGATGACGCAATATCGCACCGGCCCATTGTGCCATCGTCAGGCAGAAGGCTTTTGAACGTTAATAAACTGTGAGATATTGCCTGCAACGGCCCGTGCAATGCTGCAATGACAGGAATCATGAAGACACTATCCATTAAAGTATTTGGGCGTTTGACGGTGTCGGACGAAAGCGGCGAAATTCTGGCTGTAACCGGCAAAAAGCGCCAGGCTTTGCTGGTTTATCTGTGTCTCAACCAGGGGCGCTCTTCCAGCCGGGAGGATCTGATGGCGCTGCTGTGGGGCGAGCGGTTCGAAGATCAGGCCCGACAAAGCCTGCGCGAATGCATCTCCCGGCTGCGAAAAACCTTGGGCGGTGATGACGGCCCCCTGCGGGCGGATCGCAACCATGTCTGGTTGCAGCGGGAGGCCGTGCAAGTCGATGCCCAGACGTTGTCCCAACTGGCCCATTTGGCGGCGGCGGAGATGCCGGTGCAGCCGGCCCAACTGGTGGCGACGGCGGGGCTGTATGGCGGCCCTTTGTTGGCGGACATGAAGGCGCAGAACGGCACCTTCGATGAATGGCTGCGGGCGGAACGGATCCGTTATAACGAGGCCGCGGTTGGTGTCCTGGACCGTCTGGCCAACATGACCTTGAGTGCGAGTGACATCAATGCCGCCATTCAATTGGCGCATCGGACATTGGCCTTTGATTCTTTGAACGAGCGTGCGCACCTGGCCTTGATGCAGGTGCATCTTCAGGCGGGCGAGCCGGGTGCTGCCATACAGCAATACCGTGCCTGCGCGAAAATATTGCGCGACGAGTTGCAGGTCGACCCGGGCGCGCGCATCAAGGCCCTGTACGAGCAGATCAATTCGTCTGGCGCCAAGGCTGATGTGGCGGCCGTCGCAGGCCCGCCGGCTGATCCGGTGCCAAGAGCCGCCGCCATGATCAACGCCCTACCGGGGCAGGCCCACAAACCCCGGATCACCGTGCGCCCTTTTGCCTCTCTCAGCGTGGAGCCGGATCAGGAGTTTTTTGCTTCCGGCATCACGGCGGATATTGTTGCCGCTTTGGCGCGGAACCGCTGGCTTTCCGTGATTGCCCATCACGCCTCGACGGATTTTGAAGCGGCCGCCTCCCGGCGCGAGGGTGAATACGGCCGCCTTGCCGTGGATTATCTGGTAGAGGGCAGCATCCGCAAGGCTGGTGAGAGAGTTCGCATCACGGCGCAATTGCTGGATGCGGCTAGCCGGGAACATATCTGGTCGGAGCGCTATGACCGCGGGCTGGCGGATATTTTCGCGGTGCAGGACGAGATTACCGAAACCATCGCCGCACGTATCGAACCGGTAGTCGGCGCCGAGGAACGCAGCCGCGTGATGCGCCGGTCAACCGAAAACCTTGATGCCTGGAGCTGCTATCACCTCGGCCTCGCCAGCTTTTATAAATTTACCGCAGACGACAATCTGGAGGCCCAGACGCAGTTTTTGCGTTGCATCGAACTGGATCCGGAATTTGGCGCGGCTTACGCCTGGTGGTCCTATGCCCGGGTTCTCTCTATGGTCTACTTTGATACCGAACCCAGCGCCGCGGCGTTGGATGCCGCCCTGACCGCCGCGCGCAAGGCCGTTGCGATCGACGAGCAAAACGCCGTCTCCCATATGATGCTGGGCCGGGTGCATCTGGCGCGTTGTGAATATGACGAGGCCCTGGCCCATCTGACGACGGCACTGGAGCGTAATCCGGGCCTCGCCATGGCCCATTGCGGCCTGGGTGATAGCCTGGCGTATGAAGGCCGGTTGCAAGCCTCCATTGAACAATTCGAACGGGCCATCCAACTCAGTCCCAATGACCCGCAGCTATGGGCTTTTTATACCTACCGCTCCCTGGCGCATTTTTTTGCCGAGGACTACGAGCAAACCGTTCAGTGGGCGGAAAAGGCGATCCGCCTGCCAAACTGCCAGTATTGGGCCTATGCGCACCGGACCGCCGCGTTGGGACAGCTGGGCCGTTCGGATGATTGTGCGGCCGCGGTAACGTCGCTGCTGAAGCTGCAGCCGGAATTTTCCCGTCGCTATGCCAAGGCGAAATTGTTTTACATCAAGAGTTCGGAGCAATTGGCTCTATACCTGGATGGATTGGCTAGAGCAGGCGTGCCGGAGTAGGCGGCCTCAGCGATAGATAAAGGCCGTGTTGCATATGCCTCGTCGCGTCAATTTAACGATGGAGGCCTCTTTGGCATGAAGTCTGAGCACCTGTGCAGCCAGCGTCTCAATAATCGGAAGATCATGTTTTTCGGCATTTCTTTAGAATTATTACATATTGTAACACTGGAATATGAAATATAACGAAATGGATAGAAACTTGAAATATATATAAAATAATTCTAATAAATATAGTAATAATAAAAATATATATACTAAAAAACTGTCTAGTTACTGCGCAAAAGAATATTAATAATATGTACGGTAACATCTACTGGATAATATTTTCACACTATTCCAAATTTTTTACTATACAGATATTATATACTCAAGGCAGAGTTGATTTTTTCACAAATTAACAAATTCGCAAACTATTCACGGTAGATTTCACCTCAATGGGGGCACATCTGGGGACTGTATCCGCTCGCGCGGCGCCCGTTGAGTTTGGGGAATTTCTTAATGAACAGGGACAATCACATCACCGGGGCTGAGCGGTTTTTCGAGGATCACGAACTGATCGTCAGTAAGACCGACCTCAAGGGTCGCATCACCTATGCCAATGATGTCTTTTTGCGTTTAGCCGGGTATTCGGAAAAAGAAGTCCTGGGGCAACCTCACAGTATAATCCGGCATCCTGATATGCCGCGCTCGGTCTTCAAGTTGCTGTGGGATACTATCCAAGGCGGCAGTGAGATTTTCGCCTATGTCATAAACCGCTCTAACGGCGGCGACTATTACTGGGTCCTGGCACATGTCACGCCCAGCAAAGATAGCAGTGGCAATACCATTGGCTATCACTCCAATCGCAGGGTGCCCAACCGGGACATCCTGACCAAGCATATTATCCCCCTCTACCAATCGTTGCTTGCGGAAGAGCAGAAGCACCCGAACGCGAAGGACGGCATGCTGGCATCTTTCGATATGGTCAGCACACTGCTGAGCGACCAGGGTGTCGCTTATGATCAGTTCATCGCGACCCTTTAGACAAAAATCCCAGAGCGACAAGCCTTGGCGGGCGACATGGTTGGCCCGCGAATTGGAGAAGGACACTAAATGTTCATAGATAGAATAACCGGCACTCAATCCGGCGCGATCAAGAAAGCCCTCGTGGTCTGCAACGCCGTGGCGGAAGGCGATTTCGAGGCCCGTATTACGGAGCTGGACGAGCACCCCGCCTTCAGGGAGGTGTTCCTTGCCCTCAACCGGATGATTGACCGGACGGATGCCTATATTCGGGAATCCGAGGCATCCTTGGAATATGTCTCGGGCAACAAATATTTCCGCCGTATCCAGGAAAAGGGCATGCCCGGCGCCTTTGGCTCCGCCAGCCGGACGATCAATGCCGCAACGGAGGCCATTGAACAACGGGCCAAAGCCTTTGCCGGTGTGATAACCGAATTCGACGAGGCCATGCAGGGTTCCATCCATCAGGTCGCATCCGCATCGACGAAACTCGAGGCATCGGCCAAGTCCATGGATGCGAATGCCGAACGAACAAGCGAGCAGGCCACGGCGGTGGCGGCGGCGGCTGAACAAGCTGCCACCAACGTACAGACCGTCGCCACGGCGGCCGAAGAGTTGACCGCCTCGGTTGGTGAAATCAGCCGCCAGGTCTCACGCTCCTCCGAGATGGCCGGCAATGCAGTCATCGAAGCGAAGAATGCACAGACGCAAATTGACGGCTTGTCTTCAGCCTCGGAAAAAATTGGCGACGTGGTCGAACTGATTACCGGTATCGCGGGCCAAACCAATCTACTTGCCCTGAACGCCACGATCGAGGCAGCGCGTGCCGGCGAGGCCGGCAAGGGTTTTGCCGTGGTCGCATCCGAGGTGAAGAACCTGGCCAGCCAGACGGCCAAGGCAACCGAGGAAATCAGCGGCCAAATCGAAAGTATACAATCCGCGACTTCCGATACGGTTCGCGCCATTCAGAGTATCACGGAGGCCATTGACGAGATGAGCGAGGTCGCCGGCACCATTTCCGCCGCCGTGGACGAGCAAGGCACGGCGTCGCAGGAAATTGCCAGAAACGTTGATCAGGCGGCGGCCGGCACCGGCGAGGTGACCGAAAATATTCACAAAGTCTCCGAAGGCGCCGGCGAAACCGGCAGCGCCGCCGGACAAATCCTGGACGCCGCCGGCGCGCTATCCCAGCAATCGACGAATTTGAGTGACGACGTGAATCATTTCCTGGCCGAAGTCCGAAAGGTCGTCTAGCTGTCTCGCGCCGAGGCGACCGCGCCGGAAACCCCGGTCAGGGCACCCGGGGCCAGTTCACAGGCTTGAAAACGGCCATCGTCCACTGCTTTGGGCAGCGATAGACCGTGGGTCAGCTCCGCTGAAAAGCCAAACGGCTGGTAATATTCCGGCGAGCCGATCACCAGCACCGCTTGATGGCCAAGGGCCTTGGCCCGCGCCAGGCTGTGGCGGAGCAGTATTCCGCCGAAGCCCTGGCCCCGCCATGCCTGTCCTACTGCAAGGGGACCCAACAGCAGGGATTTATGCTTGCCTTCGATCAATACCGGCCAATAGCGGATCGAGGCGCAGAGAAAGCTGGCACCGCGCATGACGAAGCACAATTCCGGCAGGGCCGAGGTATCGTTGCGCAGACAATAGGCGGTTAATTGAAGCCGGGTGGATCCGAATGATTGATCCAGCAGTTTTTCAATCGCGGGACCGTCGGCGGGCTTTTCGAGGCTGACTTGAAACATTTTAAGAGCTTCCGGATTGGCGGGCGCCTAGCGGGGCGCCTGGTATTTCAAATGACGCCGGTCCGGATTACCGCCGCCACCAGGCTCTAGCTGAGCCGAAGCGACGCGCGGCTGATCCCGCCGGCGCCCAGGTTATCTTGAGGGCGTCGGATGGAACGTCGTCGTCGTCGCGGCTGTTGCAGCGCGGCGACGGAAATAGTCCGCCAAATCCACTTTGTCATGGGCTTGCTATAGCAGGGCGGGCGCGACAATGCTAGCGTCAGGTCCAGAAACGCAACAAATCACATTTGACTCAAAACGAGGCGGAGGACGCAACATGGGACTGATGGATGGCAAGGTAGCCCTGGTAACCGGTTCGGGGCGTGGCATTGGCCGTGCCGTGGCAATGGATCTGGCGGCGGCGGGCGCCAAGGTAGTGGTCAATGATTTTGGGGCTGGCCTGCATGGCGAGGCAACCGATCAAACCCCGGCGGATGAAGTGGTGGCCGAGATCAAGGCAGCCGGCGGCGAGGCGGTCGCGAACCAAGGTTCGGTGGCTGAAGCGGCGGACGCGGCGCGGATGGTACAGGAAGCCATCGACAGTTTTGGCCAGATCGACGCGGTGGTTAATGTGGCGGGCATCCTGCGCGATGCCTATTTCCACAAAATGACCGATGAGGAATGGAAAGCCGTCATCGATGTGCATCTGAACGGCACCTACAACGTCTCCCGCGCCGCCATGGAGCATTTTCGGCCCCAGAAATCAGGCGCTTTCGTGCATTTCACCTCGACCTCCGGTCTGGTGGGCAATGCCGGTCAGGCCAATTATGCCGCCGCCAAGATGGGTATCGTGGGCCTCTCGCGGGTGATTGCCATGGAAGGGGCGCGGGCCAACGTTCGCTCCAACTGTATCTCGCCCTTTGCCTGGACCCGTATGATCGAGGCTATTCCCGTGACCTCGGACGAAATGGCCGAGGCCTTTGACAAATTCCGCCAAAACGCCTCGGCCGGGCATATCGCGCCGGTGGCGACATATCTGTGCAGCGAGGCGGCCAAGGATGTCACGGGCAATATTTTCGGCGTGCGCGGCAACGAGATCTATCTGATGAGCCAGCCCCGTCCCATCCGCACCCTGCACAAGGGCGACGGCTGGACGCCCGAGGATCTGGCCGCCACTTTGGAGCCGGCCCTGCGCCAGGATCTGTATGGCCTGGAAGGCAGCGGTGAATATTACGCCTGGGATCCGATTTAGACCTAATAACAGAGGAACTTTGCAGTATGTATTTCGACCCCAAGGACGGCATGAAGCCGCCCCCGTTCAAGCACACGGTCTATAACGCCCTGGTGGTACCCCGGCCCATTGGCTGGATCTCCACCGTCGATACGAATGGCGTTATCAATCTCGCACCCTACAGCTTTTTCAATGCGCTGTGCGGCGATCCGCCCTGCGTTATGTATTGTCCGAACGGCTATAAGACCGGTACCACCGAGCCCAAAGATTCCCTGACCAATGTGCGTGATACCGGCGAGTTCGTCTTCAACATGGTGACCATGGAGCTGTTGGAGCCCATGAACGCCACCTCGATCCATGCACCCGCCAGTTACGATGAAATGGCGGAAGCCGGGTTGCAGGCCGCACCTTGTGAACAGGTCAAGCCGCCGCGGGTGGCAAATTCACCCATCGCCCTGGAATGCAAGGTACTGCATATCATCGATCTGCCTGAGACCCGGACCGGCGTGCCCAATACCACGGTGATCGGGCAGGTCGTGGGTATTCATATCGATGATGATGTGATTGTCGACGGCAAGATCGATTCCGCTAAGGTTCAGCCCCTGGCCCGTCTGGGCTATCTGGACTATGCGGCGATCACGCCGGACAGCATATTCGCCGTACCCCGGCCGGACTAGGCTAAGACATGGCAGGCGGCAGCCACGATTATCTGGACGATCAGCGCAATGCATCAATCCTGATTTCCATCAATGGGGAATTATTTTCCCGTGACGATGCCAAGGTCTCGGTCTTCGATTCCGGCTTTATGCTGGGCGATGGGGTGTGGGAAGGCATTCGCCTGCACAAGGGCCGCCTGCTGTTTCTCGAGGCCCACATGGAACGCCTGTATGAGGGCGCCAAGGCCATCGATATGGATATTGGCCTGAGCCCGGAGCAGATGGTGACCCGGATCGACGAGGTGCTGGCCGGCAATTCCATGGATACGGATGTCCATATCCGCCTGATGGTGACCCGCGGCATCAAGTCCACACCCTATCAGCACCCAAAGGTCACCATCACACCGCCGACCGTGGTAATTATCCCGGAATATAAGGTGGCGGTAGAAGGCCCTGGGTTGAAGCTGGCCACGGTGCACGTGCGCCGGGGCGCCCCGGACGTACAGGACCCGGCCCTGAACACCCACAGCAAACTGAATTGCATCACTGCCTGCATCCAGGCCGACAAGATGGGCGCGGACGAGGCCCTGATGCTGGATCCGCATGGTTTTGTCGCGACCTGCAATTCGACGCATTTTTTTATTGTCCGCAAGGGCGAGGTCTGGACATCATCGGGGCGCTATTGCCTGGCCGGCATCACCCGCGCCAATATTCTGCAGCTGGCGCGGGGCAATGCCATTCCCGCTCTGGAAAAGGACTTCAGCCTGAAAGATGTCTATAACGCGGACGAGGCCTTTGTCACCGGTACCTTTGCGGGTCTGATCCCGGTGCACGAGATCGACGGCCGGGTGATCGGTAGCGATACCGGCCCGGTTACGGCCCGGCTGCAGGCTCTGTACCGGGATCTGTGCGAGAGGGAAGCGGGCGCATGACGCAAGGGGCGGTGCGCATCGCCATGTGGTCGGGCCCACGCAATATTTCCACCGCCATGATGCGGGCCTTTGAAAACCGGGCCGATGCGGTGGTTTGGGACGAGCCGTTCTATGCCCACTACCTGGCGGCAACGGGCCTGGACCACGCACTGGCGGCGGAGATTATCGCGGCTTACGAGAACGATTGGCAAAAGGTCGCCGACAAAGCCATTGGGCCGGTGCCCGATGGCGCGGCGGTGTTTTACCAAAAACACATGACCCACCATCTGTTGCCCCATATGGCCATGGACTGGCTGGATGGCCTAACGAACGCATTTCTGATCCGCGATCCGGCGCGGGTTCTGGCCTCGTATATCGAAAAGCGGGCCGAGGTAACATTGGAAGACCTGGGCCTGCCACAGCAACAACGGCTGTTTGAATGGGCCCATCAACGTACCGGCGAGGTTCCACTGGTGTTGGAATCCGATGATGTCCTGGCCAATCCCGAGGCTATGTTGCGGGCCTTGTGCCGGCGTGCCGGCATTGCCTTTGATCCTGCCATGCTATCCTGGCCGGCGGGGCGGCGCGACAGCGATGGGCTGTGGGCGGCGCATTGGTATGGCGCGGTGGAAAAATCAACCGGCTTCATGGCGCCAGGCGAAGCCACCCGGCCGGTTCCGGCGCATTTGCAAGACCTCTTGGCCGCCGCGCAGCCGTACTATCAGGCTTTGCGTCCCCACCGCCTGGTCCCGGACTAGACTTGGTCGATATGCGGATTTTGCTCCTGATATTTTTGCTGCTGGTGACCGCCCCCGCAGTCGCGGGCGGGCCCAGGGTCGTGGTTACCCTGAAACCGGCGCATAGTCTTATCGCTGGCGTGATGGCGGGTCTTGGCGAACCGCATTTGCTGCTGTCCAGCGGCGCCGATCCCCATAGCCACGCCCTGCGCCCGTCCGAGGCGCGCGCCCTGGCCGGTGCCGGCGTGGTGTTTTGGATCGGCCCGGCCTTGGAGGGCTATTTGCAAAAACCCCTGGCCACTCTGGCGGGCGGCGCCAAGACCGTCGCCTTGTCGAATGCACCGGGCCTGCGCTTGCTGCCGGCGCGCGAGGGCGGCATCTGGTCCGGGCACCAGGATCATGGGGAACAAAGCCATGATCCCCACATTTGGCTCGACCCGCGCAATGCTCAGGCAATGGTGCGCGCCGCCGTTGCCGCTCTGAGTGATCTCGATCCCGGTCATGGCGCGGAATATCGCCGCAATGGCGATCGGATCATCGCCGAACTGCGGGCCTTGGAGTTGGAAATTCACCGGCTTCTCGCACCTGTCCGGCCCTTGCCCTATCTGGTGCTGCATGATGCCTATCAGTATTTCGAAGCCCGTTTCGGCACCAATGTCCAGGGGGCCATCGCCATCGCGCCGGACCGTAAACCAGGTGCCCGGCGCATCGCGGCCATTCGCAAGCGCCTTGCAAAAGGCAAGATACGCTGCCTGTTTCGCGAGGCGCGGTTTCCGGCCAAACTAGTGGACACCCTGGCCGATGGATTGGCTGTCCGTGTCGCCAATCTGGATGCCGTGGGCGTCGCCATCCCGCCCGGCCCGGATGCTTATGGCCAATTGCTGCGGCAGCTGGCAGGCAGCATCGAGAATTGCCTGAGTTACAGTATTGGCCCCTAAAACAATATCGGCCCTTGAGGAGTGAAGATTGTGTCCGAGCAGGATCTTATTTTAACGCGGCGGGAAGACGGCATTGGCTTCCTGACCTTCAACCGTCCCAACAAGCTGAACGCTTTCAACAACGAGTTGATGCAGGCCAGCATCGCCGCAATGGATGATTTCGCCCAGGATGATGATGTTCACGTGGTCATTGTCAGTGGCGCGGGGCGTACGTTTTCGGCCGGCTTTGACCTGATGGCATCGGGCGAGCGGAAACTGGACAGCATCGACAAGGTGCGGGCCCAGATGGGGCTGCAATTCGATTTTATCATCAAGTTCTGGGACTGTCCCAAGCCGACCATTGCCGCCGTACACGGTTATTGCCTGGCCGGCGCCTTCGAGGCCTCGTTGGCCTGTGACATTACCATTGCCACGGAAAGCGCGATATTTGGTGAACCGGAGGTGCGCTTCGGCACCGGCGCCGTGGCCATGCTGTTGCCCTGGATAACCGGCCCGAAACAGGCCAAGGAACTGATGCTGACCGGCGAGGACCGTCTATCTGCGTCCGATGCCCTGCGTATGGGGCTGGTCAACCGCTTGGTGGCAGAAGACGATTTGCAGGCGCAGGCCCGCGCCATGGCGATCAAGATTGCGCGTTCGGCTTCGGTCTCGGTGCGGCTTTCCAAGCAGGCGATCAACCGCAGTTATGAAATCATGGGTATGCGCCAGGCGCTGTTGAGCGGCCTGGATCTCGATGTGGAGATCAACTCCACGCCGTCATGGGAAAAGCAAGAGTTCGCCCGCATTCGCAAGGAGCAAGGTGTCAACGCCGCCATCGCCTGGCGCGATGCCCGCTTCGCCGATGGCGCTTGAGCCTCCTTACAGACTGTAGCGCACGTTCAACGTAATGGCGGTGGCGGAGACATCTTCGTCGGCGGTGCCGATATAGCGGGCGTCCAGGCCCAAACTCCAGCTGCGGTCGTATTCATAAGTGACACCAATGATGGCTTGATAAGCGAATTCCGTGGCATCCTTGGCTGCGGCCGTGACGCCGCCAATGGTCGCGGCGGTGCTTTCTATTTGCGCGATGCCAAGGCCGCCGCCAACGTACGGCACGAAGGACGAGCCCAGGTGCACGTCGTAGTAGACATTGGCCATGCCCGTGGCCATTTTCAGATCGCCGGTTGGCATGCTTGTCGCGCCGCCGGCCGTGCCCTGGTCATATTCGGCCATGCGATAGGCAAGTTCCCCTTCTATGCGGAAGTCCCGGCCCAGATAGGTGCCCAGGGCGCCATGCATGGTGAAGCCCGGATCAAATTCAATACTGTACGAGGCGCCGGCGGTGCTGCCGTCCAGATCGCTTTGCAAATGCAAGCCGCCGCCGGCGGCGATATAGAAGCGGCTGAACCAGTCGCCGGCCACGATGTCGCCAAAGGGCCGGTAGGGTGCCGAACCGCTGGCACTGGCTTGTGCCACGGGTGGTGGTGGTGGGGTGTAGCGCAAAGTGGGCGAGGGCGGAGCGATGGGACGCATGGCTGGTGCAGGCGCCATGGTGCCTGGCGCGCGGTTATAGCTGGGGACGGCGAAGGGATGGGCTTCGTTGATCATCGAACTCATGTCGTACATGCCGCCCTTGCTGCCGGCATTCGCCGAGGCCGCCGCCAGCAAAATGATCAAGCCCGTGCCGAGTCCCGTATCAAGCCATCTGTGCCTCGAAAACATTGCCGTCTCCTCCCGCAGAATCATGTGCAGAGAGAATAGCCCTTCACTGGCCCGCGTGCAGCCTGAATCCGAACGGCGATCCAACTAATGTTGAATCGCCGTACTGGTTGTTCTGCGGTTAATTCCAGAAGAAAGGCTTGCGGGCTTCCGCCTTGGCCTGGCTGCGTGAAATCCCCATGTCGTTGAGGGCATGTTGACCCAGCTCCCCCAGGCGCTGGCGCTGCTCGGCCCGAACCTGCCATTGATAGAACGTTCTGGCGACATTCATCAGCATAACTCCAAGGTCAATTTCTCTAATCGTAATCGGTAAGGCCCGTATCATGGCAATGCTCCTTTCGTGGCGTATTGGTTATCTTGTACAGCAGGATATAGCCGTAAATCACGAAGATGACAAACGAGTGTTTTTCATATATATCATTAGATAATCTAATGAATTAATGAGATATTAATGGCTGATCGAAAGCTTCCGCCCCTAAATGCCCTGCGTGCCTTCGAGGCGGCGGCGCGGCAGTTGAGCTTCACCCGCGCGGGCAAGGAATTGCACGTAACCCAGGCGGCGATCAGCCATCAGGTCAAGGCGTTGGAGCAATGGCTGGGCCTGGTGCTGTTTCGCCGCCGTGGCCGGGCGATTGTCCTGACCGAGAATGGCCAGAACTATTTGGTTGCGGTGCGCGAATGCCTGGATCTGCTGGCCGCCGCCACGGACCGCCTGACCAAGCGCCAGGACAGCGGTGTTTTGACCGTCTCCACCCTGGCCTCATTCGCGTCCGCCTGGCTGGTGCCGCGCCTGGGGCGTTTTCGCGCCCTGCAGCCCGACATCGATGTACGGGTTTCAGCCGGCGATGAAATCGTCGATTTCGCCCGTGATGATGTCGATCTGGCGATCCGCTACGGCGACGGCCATTGGCCCGGCGTGGAAGTCGTTGCGCTTATGACCGAGGATGTATTTCCGGTTTGCAGCCCGGAGCTGTTAAATGGGCCGCATCCCCTGCGCCATCCGGACGACCTGCGCCATCACACCCTGTTGCATGACGATATGCGCGAGACATGGCGGATTTGGCTGCTGGCGGCGGGTGTGGAAGGTGTCGATCCAGACCGGGGGCCGGGCTATAACCTATCGGCGCTGGTGATTGATGCCGCCGTGGCCGGCCAGGGCATCGCGTTGGCCCGCAGCGCGCTGATCAGCGACGACCTGGCCAGCGGCCGCTTGGTAAAGCCCTTTGAGCTGGGGCTGCCGGCGGAATATGCCTACTATATGGTTTATCCCGCCCGCGCCCTGGATCACCCCAAGGTTCGCGCCTTTCGCGACTGGGTATTGGCAGAGGTCGGGGTGGAGGCAAACCGTGTCAGCGTTGCTTGATTAACCACTTGAAAATAAGCTCGGTTTGGCGCTATTGATGCGCCCCTTTTCGAACACCTTTTCGAATCTTGTTGAAACAAGGAATGAGTGCCATGGGTTTCAAGATCGCGGTCGTCGGCGCCACGGGCAACGTGGGCCGGGAGATGTTGAATATTTTGCATGAACGGACGTTTCCGGCGGATGAAGTCGTGCCTTTGGCCTCGACCCGTTCGGCTGGCCGGGATGCGATGTATGGCGAGAAGACCTTGAAAGTTAAAGCTCTCGATACCTTCGATTTCTCTACCGTGGATATCGCTTTGTTTTCGGCCGGCGGCGACGTCAGCCGCAAATGGGGCCCGGTGGCGGCTCAGGCCGGTTGTGTGGTGATCGACAATTCGTCCGCCTTCCGCATGGACCCCGATGTCCCCCTGGTGGTGCCTGAGGTCAATCCAGGTGATCTGGCCGGCTATGACCAGCGCAATATCATCGCCAATCCCAATTGCTCCACCGCGCAGCTGGTGGTGGCGTTGAAGCCTTTGCATGACCGGGCCAAGATCAAGCGCGTGGTGGTCGCCACCTATCAAAGCACCTCCGGTGGCGGGCGGGAGGCCATGGACGAGCTGTTCATTCAGACCAAGGGTATCTACGTCAACGATCAACCCAGCCCGCGGGAATTCCCCAAGCAGATCGCCTTCAACGTGATCCCGGAGATCGATGTCTTCATGGATGACGGGGATACCAAGGAAGAATGGAAGATGACGGCCGAGACCAAGAAGATCTTGGACCCGGCCATCAAACTGACCGCGACCTGCGTGCGGGTGCCCACCTTTGTCGGTCATGCCGAGGCGGTGAATATAGAATTCGAGCGCCCGATTGATGATGACGAGGCGCGTGACATCCTGCGCGAGGCGCCGGGCTGCATGGTCGTGGATAAGCGTGAGCCGGGCGGCTATATCACGCCGGTGGAATGCGTCGGCGAATACGCGACGTTTATTTCACGTATCCGCGTTGATCCGACCGTTGAAAATGGTCTGAATGTTTGGGTGGTCTCGGACAACCTGCGCAAGGGCGCGGCCCTGAACGCGGTGCAGATCGCCGAGACCTTGGTCTCGCGGTACTTGAAAAAAGCCGCCTGAGCTAACTGCTAAAAATTAGGGGATAAAACTTTGCCAGCAATCACTTCCGGTCCCGCCAGCCACGTTTATTTCTCGCAACGCCTGCGTCTGCATTACGTGGACTGGGGCAACGAGGGCGCGCCGCCCATGCTGTTGGTGCATGGCGGCCGGGATCATTGCCGCAACTGGGACTGGGTGGCGGAGGCCTTCCGCGATGAATATCACATCATCGCGCCGGATCTGCGCGGCCACGGCGATAGCCAATGGAGCATGGGCGGCAGCTATACCATGCCCGAATATGTCTACGATATCGCCCACCTGGTGCAACAAAAGAACATGGCCCCGGTGACCATCCTCAGCCATTCCCTGGGCGGCATGATCAGTTTGCAATATGCCGGTCTGTACCCCGACAGCGTCAAAAGCATCACGGCTATTGAAGGTTTGGGTTCATCGCCCGCCAATCTGGCCAAGAATGCCGGCAAGACCATCGATACCCGCCTGAACGAATGGGCCGAGGAATTGAAAAAATTGTCGGGCCGCACGCCCCGGCGCTATGCCTCCCTGGAAGATGCCTTTCGGCGGATGCAGGAAGAGAATCCTCATTTGACCGAGGAACAGGCCCGGCATTTGACCGTGCATGGCGCCACCCAGAACGAGGACGGCACCTATAGTTGGAAGTTCGACAACTATGTGCGCATTTTTCGCCCCTATGGCTTGACCACGGACGATGTGCGCCATCTATGGTCGCGCATTACCTGCCCGACGTTACTGGTTCGCGGTACGGAAAGCTGGGCCACGGACCCGGCCCAGGACGGCCGCCTGGAAAGTTTCCAGAACGCCTCCGTCGCCGCCATCGAAGGCGCCGGCCACTGGGCCCATCATGATAGGTTGGATGTATTCCTGGATCACGTGCGGAAACATCTGGCAAAATAAGGCGCGGCGACGATCCGCGTGTTTCCATGGGTTTTATCTGGCGCCAGCTTCGACCGCTAAATTTCGACAGCTCCATGAGGTGATGCAGGGTGCTACGGGTAATCTCCGATAGTTGGGCATTGTTTCTGGGCCTTGGCCTGATCATGCTGGGCAATGGCTTGCAGGGCTCGTTGCTGGGCTTGCGCGCTTCCATGGAAGGCTTTGGCGTCACCACTACCGGATTGGTGATGTCGGGATATTTCATCGGCATGCTGGTCGGCGCCACGATCGTGCCGAAAATCGTCACCAGGGTCGGCCATGTCCGCAGTTTCGGTGCCATGGCGTCATTGGCCTCTACCTCGATCCTGCTGCATGCGGTGATCATTGACCCCTGGGTTTGGTGGCTTATGCGCTGCGTGACCGGTATCGCCTACGCGGGGTTGTATATCGTGGCGGAAAGCTGGCTCAACGACGCCTCGGAAAATGAAACCCGTGGGCAACTGCTCAGCTTCTATATGTTGATCTCCCTGGGCGGCATGGCGGGGGGACAATTCATGCTGAACATCGCCGCGCCTTCATCGTACGAATTGTTCGTGCTGATTTCCGTCCTGGTCTCCATCGCCGTCATTCCCATTCTGCTCTCGGTCAGCCGGGCGCCGGAATTCAACACTTCGGAAAATGTCGGCATTCGTCAGCTGTTCCAGGTCTCGCCCCTGGGGGTCTCCGGCATGTTCATGAACGGTGTCATGATGGGTGCGGTGTTCGGTATGGGGGCCGTTTATGCCGCCGAAATCGGCCTTTCGGTGGGACAGATCTCGCTTTTCATGGGGGCCTTGGTTCTCGGCGGCGTCTTTTTGCAATATCCCTTGGGAAAAGCCTCCGACGTTATCGGGCGGCGTTGGGTCATCATCGCAACCTGCGCGGCCGGTGCGGCCGTTGCCGTTATCGCGCCAAACTTTGCGGGCGGCTTCGGCGGGGATGTGGCGAGCAATGGTATCGGTGCCAGCTGGTCGGCCTATCTGGTGATCGCCTTGATCGGCGGTCTTTCGACGCCGCTGTATGCGCTCTGTACAGCGCATACCAACGACTATCTCAACCCCAGTCAGATGGTGGCGGCCAGCGGTGCCCTGGTGTTGGTCGCCTCGGTGGGCTCGGCTTTAGGCGCGCCCATCGCGGCCCTGGCCATGGATCTGGCAGGGCCGAAAGGTTTTTTTTACACCATCGCGGGCGCCATGGCGCTGCTCTGTCTGTTCGCCATCTGGCGCAGCCTGCGGCGCGAGGCGGTGGCGTCGGAAGATATGGGCGATTTCGTCGCCATGGCCCCGACGCCGATGAGCGTGGCAATGAACCCGGATATCGAATTGGAGGAAATCGTCACTGCCTCGGATACCGATGCCGATGCGGTGCAGGAAAGCTTCGCAGAGCTGGTCGACGATATGGAGAGCCAGGACTAGCGCGCATTCGAAAAAAATGCGCTCGGACTCTTAAGAATCGGGCAATTGAACCAATTACTTACGTCGCGAGAGCGATTCCGATTAATTGAAAATTGCTCTAGCGCCGGCGGAAACGCTCTACATCGAGAGAGGCGCGGCCGTATCGCCGTGGCCGTGGTCCGGCGCCTCCGCGTTGACGACCTGGCGTAGGTCAGCAATGGAAGCGCTGCATAAATTCAGGAACTGCGGTATCAGGTCAATCGCTGTAGCGCCGAAGTCCGCCTTGCATAGGGTTTCGACGACGTTCGCGGTTTCCTGCACTTTTGTTGCGCCGAACTGGCTGAGAACACCGTTTAGGGCCTGGATTTGCCGCCGCAGCACTTCGATTTCACCCATTTCGGCGGCCTGGGTAATAATTTTGCGGTGTTCGGGAAAGTCTTTTTCCAAGGTTTCCAACAGTTGCGTGACCGTCTCCCAGCCCACCATGGCGGCGAATTTCACCACGACGTCGGGGTCCATCTTTGGATCGGAGGCCGGGGTGGAGATTGTGCCGACCTCGGACCCCGGCGCGAAATCAGTTTTCGTATTCGCGCCAGCCGGCTGTGTGCCGCGGCCGCTATCAGGGGTTTTCCCCTGCGCCAGGCACCGGGCCATCGCTTGCAGCAGTTCCGGCAGGATGATCGGCTTGGTCAAATAATCGTTCATGCCCGAAGCAAGGCATTGTTTCTGTTGCTCCATTGAGGCATCGGCGGTCAGGGCAATAATGGGAATATCGCCTTCGGGCCGGGGTAACGAGCGGATGCGGCGGGCGGCGGTATTGCCGTCCATCTTCGGCATATGGATGTCCATCAGGATCATGTCATAGCGGAACCGCAGCACCGCCGAGACGGCCTCCAGACCATCTTCAGCGATATCGATCCGGTGCCCCAGATGGCCCAGCATGGCCGAGATGACTTCCTGGTTGAGCGGGTAATCCTCCACCACCAGAATATTCAGGCTGGGCAGGCCAATTTGTTCGACCGCGTCCTTTGCCGCCTCGATACTGCTTGTTCCAGCCGATTCAGACTTGTCCGTCATTCACACTTTCCTCCGTCGCCGCGCAACGTACGCGGATAACTGGCGCCGGGAGGGCCATCAACAATTAGCGCAAGCCGACCCGGTGACGGCGATATAATGGCCGAGGGAGGTAAATTATTGCTAAATTTTGCCGAATAATGTGGTCCGCGACATGTTCCCCGAACCATCCTGTTCGCAGTTGGTGTTTTATCTCGATATTGCCATGCCGCGCGGCGTAAATTTGTCCGGAATTTGCCCCAAAAACTCAAAATTCAAGACAGGATCTAATTTCTTCCTTTTCTTCTATTGACCTGTTGCAATTGTTAAAATGGTATTGTGTCTGCGTCGATTGGCGCTGTATCCGGCTGGGCTCTATCGGGCAGGGGCACATTTGTGACAACAAATAAATCCAGAATGTCGTTTCGGTCCATGAACATGATCTGGCTTCGCTTCGTGGCATCCAACTTATTTCCAAGCCAATTACGCGCTGCTTTAGTGATCTCTCCGCCCGCCACAATGAATGCATGATCAACTAGGACGCGCTTGCCGATCTCCGGGTCGAAAATCTCATGCCCTAGCATCATCGTTACCTGATTATGGATTTCGGCAACGTTCACGTTTGTCGCTTTGCTTGTGCCAGATGCGTCCAGTTTCCCCTTCTTAGCTTGAATGCCAAAATAAAGAACGTGCTGCGTAGGCAAAGTAAACCTCATCCAAACATCTTTGCCGTACTCCAGGGCCTTATCTTTGTGCCCGGCAGACGTCACGCGATGAAAACCAAGGTGGCGAAAGAGGGGCAATAAAACCTCTTCAATCAACTCATCTTCTGAGGCGTCGTTGAGATAAGCGATTAGTAGCTCCCGCTGGATGATTTCCGCCTCTGAAAAAGGACGATGGGGGTTGGGTGAGGTCCTCACAATCGTGTTTGTCGCAATGTGGCGCAAGTAGCATTGCTTATCGGGCGCGTAAAAGGCTTCAAAGCCCTCGCGGGCGAGTGCCGTGTTTAGCAGGACCAATGCGCCCTCTCGCTCCTTATTCTCGTTTTCGGCATCTCCTTGATCCATGAGAGTCTGAATGACACGCGAGAACGTTTCTGTAGGCGTATTTGCGTTGAGGTTTGGTTCAGATAGAATTTTCAAAAGTGTGTCTGCGACCCAATACTTGCGCGTCGAACCATCATGCTCATAATCGGTATCGCAGTCTTGGAAAAATTCCGTCAGATAACTACTGCTTCGATATCGAAAGAGATTTTTTTCTCCCTCAAGATTCCCGCAGATCATATCAGCGATTTGCATAAGTGTGCGTTGCTTGAATTTCATCGTACCCACCTGTCCTTTGATGCATTGGCACCGGATGTAAGCGCACCTAGGCCACCCTATACGCGAACTGGATAGGGCAATGCAATCAATCGCCCGAAATCTGGAATGCGACGTCAAATGAAGTGCGAATTCTGGATTGCGGCAACAAATGTAGCAGCAGCCCAAAAGAATGAATTCAACGCACTTTGAGGTCCTTTTTTGCGGCTAACTTAAGTTGTTCGAGGCATTCAGTCACAGCCTCAAGGTCTCCCTCGATCCAAAGAAATAGGTCGAATTTATTTCGAGCTTTTTGCTTCTGATTGTCAAATTTTTCAAGAACTGCGAGGGCGCCGTCGCTGAGGTGAAATGAAGCCAGATCGCGCAGCTTCGCATATTCACGACTTGCCTTTTGCCATTCGACTTCAAGTTCTTTCATATATTCTTTGGAGAAGCTCCCCGGATCGAGTTCTTGCTCATAGTGTTGTACGGCGTAATTCTTAAGTCGGTGCATTACCTCAAAGAGACTCGTATAAGCGGCTTCCTTTTTTTCCCACCACTTTTCTTCGTGAAACCGACGAATTGCGAGTTTTACTGTGATAATCGCTGATAAAGTCGCGATCAGTGCGCCCGGTATCAGAATTCTTGCAATATCAATCCAATAATCATTCAATTTGTGAACCTCACCCCTGTAGTCAGATGACGCCGAATTTTGCGGGATATCGAGATCTACCATCAGACCCCGACTGTCGCCATGCCCGAACCTATGCCGTCGTGCCCATCCTGGCCGGCGCGGCGCGTGTGCCGGAACCGCGCTGCGGTACTTTTGATAGATTGAAACCTTGCTGATGGCTGGCTTTGGTGATCACCGTGATTTTCCACATGATGCCGCCGACCACGGCGCCCAGGCCCGCCAACGTGGCGACCAGGGGTTGCGTGGGCCATAGGCCGAGGAAGGCGGCGAAGCCCAGCAAGGGCAGGGCGTGGCCAATCAGGCGCAGGGGTAGGTTGATGGCGCCCAGGGCCTTGCGGGGCAGGGGGCCGATGCCGTTGCTGGCCGCGTTGGCAATGTAGTTGCGCCACAGGATGGCATTGATCACGGCCAGGGCGCCGCCCATGCCCGCCGCCAGGGGGGCAACGGAATGCATCGCTGGATGCAGGGTGGCGGAAATAGCTAGCAGGCCCGTGCCCTCCAGCAAACCCGTGGCGATCAGCATCCAGGGCATCAACGGCGCGCGCCAGGCGGGGATGCCCTTGCCTGCCGGCAGAATGCGGGCCTGGCAATAGAGGAATGCGGCCGCTTCGATGACCAGCAACAGATGCAGGACACCGCTGGGCCAGAGCAGATCCAGCAGCAGGGTGGGATAGAACAGCGCCACCACATAGGTCTCCCGCGTCATCCAGGACGTCTGCGGGCGCAGCAACACATTGAGGAAGCGCAGCTTGCGGGCGATCTCCAAAAACACGAAGAACAAACCCGCGGCCATGCCCACGCCGGCCACCACATTGACGCCGACCAGGGCGCTTTCCGATATGCCGCCCATCAGATAGGCCAGCCAGGCCGAGATGATCAGGCCCGTGCTCATGCCGCCCAGGATAAAATTCATCGCCGCGCGCATGTCCCAAAATTTCTGTACCTTGCCCACCAACGGATTGGCGGGGTCCTGCAAGGCCAGCTCGTCCACGTCGTCCGCCGTGCGTTCCCGCCCCGGCATGGAATTAGGCAGGCCGTAGAGGTATTTGATGCCGGGATCATTGCCCAGCTCCGCATGCATCTGAACGCTGTTGTCTTCGTTGCTCAGTTGGCTGACGTTGCTGTCGGGATCGTTGAAATCGCCAAAATGGATCGCCGTCGCGATACATGAACTGGCGCAGGCGGGCGTCGCGTCAGGGTCCACGCCGGGCGTCAGGCCGTTTGCCAGGCCGCTATCCACGCGCTCCACACAAAAGGTGCATTTCATGGCGACGCCGATGCGGTCGTCATGGGCCACCTTGGCTTCCTGCAACGTCGGCTGGCCGTAGTACCAGTTTTGCTCGTGTGCGATGGTGCGGGCCTGATAGGGACAGGCGACGGCGCAATAGCCGCAGCCGATGCACAGGTCGTAGTCCATGGTGACCAGGCCGTCGGCCCGTTGCTTGGTCGCACCCGTGGGGCAGACCGGCACGCAGGACGGCTCGGCGCAATGCTGACAGCCGGTGACCATGAACAGGCGTTCCACGTTGGGGAAGGTGCCCAATTCCACATCGATCACCCGGCGCCATTGTACGCCGGGCGGAGTGTCGTTGGCATGCTTGCAGGCAATAGTGCAGGTCTGACAGCCGACACAGCTGTTCAGGTCGATCACCATACCGAAACGCTTACTGGATAGATCGTTCACGAGCCGGTTCTCCGCAATCTAAGATCCTTGCTGATCTTCACCCGCACTATGTCCGACCCACTGCCCGTGCCATCGGTCAGGGACAACGCGATATCCGTCACCGAATTCAGGCTGGGCAGGTTCAGATCCTTGGCGAAGGGCGTTGCCCAATGATCGAACTGGCCAATCATCAACACCGTGTCCGGGCGGATGCCGTGGCGCAGCACGGCGTTGCCATGGGTGATGCCGGTAGCGGATTCGATCACCACCGGGTCGCCCTGGTTGATGCCCATTTTCTGCGCCGATTGCATATTCATGATGATGCCTGAATGGCCGGCGACATTCTCCGCCACTTCATAGATCAGCGGGATGCCCACGTTGGCGCCCCAGGCGTATTGCATGCTGCGCGCGGTCAGGGCCCAGAAGGGATAGTCGTCGGGCTCCTTACCCATTTCGCGGACATAGTTGGTCCAGATATCGGGGAAGGATTCGTATTTCGGCAGGGGATCATAATCCTCCAACTGGCCGTCCCACCATTCCACGCCAACCTCGTGCAGGCGGTTTGCCAGTTGCACCCCATGGCGTTTGATGCGCTCTTGATACGGCAGCTCGAAACGAATGCCACGCTCCTTCATATAAGGGTAGAGGTACCATTCGCGCTGGGCGAAATCGCGCAGCATGTAGCCGTTTTCCTTGAACCAGGCCAGGTCGTGGACTTCCTCGCCGTTGCTCAGATCGTGGCTGGCGGCTTTCGCCACGCGATCCCAGATCTCCTCCACCCCATAGGCCACGTCCGGCTCCAGGCTGTAGTCGAACTGGTTGTTGGCCAGCTTCATGCCCGCCGCACCCTTGTTGATGGCCATGTTGTATTCGCCCAGGATGCCGACGCGCTGGCAGATCTCGGTGGCGATATCGGTCATGTCCATGGCGTCGACCACGGGTTCCACCGCCGGCTGGCGGATCATCCAGCCTTGATGCTTCCAGAACTGTTCGCCCGAGCCGGTACCGCCGATACGGCTGAGCTGCAGGCTTTCCAGATCCGTTGCCTCCGGCAGCACAATATCCGCCATATGATTGGTCTCGTCCCGGGTGTAGGCAAACGACAGCGTGAAGGGAAATTCCGCGATACGTTCGGCGACTTCAGGCGCGTTCCAGGACGAAATGGCGGGGTTGGTGCGGTAGCAGATCCACATATCGGGCAGCGTCGGACGCGGCCAATTATCCGGCGCCTTCTTTTGGAACAGCCAGGGTAGATGGGCCGGGCCCAAGGCCGGCGCCCAGGGCGAGGACGAGGACAGCGGCACCAGGGAGTTATAGCCGTTGCGGATTTTCGGTTGGGAGGACCAGCCTTCTTTCGAGGTATCGTTGAAGGGGAAGTCCATGATGCCGTCACGGCTGGATACCGCACTTAGATGCTTGTTGTTGGCGGGCCGGTTCAGACGCACTTTCGTGCCCAGGTTCGAACCGGGAACTTCGATGGCACCAACCAGGACGCTCAACAAAGTCCGGGCCCAGACCGCGTGATAGCCGCCCGGCCCGTTGTTGACGCTTTTGCCCAGGGCCACGCCTACGGGACGCAGGGGCAGCATCTCGCCCTCGATCTCGATGAATTCGCCGACGCGGGCGTGGGCCACGAACTCGTCACCCACGCGGCGGATGGTTTCCGCCGGCACATCGCATTCGGCCTCGGCCCAATCGGGGGTGTATTCCTCCATATGATCCAGCAGTACCTGGAAGGCCGGCTTCACTTCGACACCATCATGGCGCCAGACTTCATCGTCGGCGCCTATTTCCAATCCCGTGACCTTGAAGCTGCCGTCCAGGGCCGGGTCTTGGATATTGGCATCGAACGGCTTGGCCTGGCCGTCGGCCAGATCCCAGATCAATGGCTTTTCCGTGCTGGGTTCGCGCATGTAATAGCCGTTCGGCCCCACCAGATAGGGCGAAGTTGTATCTTCTTTCAGAAAACGGACGTCGCAAACCTCGGCCCAGTCACGTTCCTTGATGATGCGGTGAATGACCGCAAATAGAAACGCGGCATCGGTCTTGGCCTTGATGGGCACCCATTCGGCAGACATGGCGCCTGTCACGGACAGATGTGGCTCCACCATGACGCGCTTCAAACCACGCCGGCGTGCCTCCGCACCACGCCTAACGCCCGTGGCGCCACCGGAAGCATCGACATTCTTGCCGCAGTTGATGACGTATTCGCAGTACGGGCTGTCGACCTCCAGGGTAAAGGCCCGCTGCCACAATTCCCCATACAGATGTTCCGAGTGGTAGCATTTCACCCCCTGGCCGGCGCCAAAACCCAGATCCGCCGGCCCCCAGGCGGCGAGTACGGCGGGGAAACTGCCCATGAACCGGGTTGGTGTGCCGCCGCCGCCGAAACTGACCGCCAGGCGCGGATAGCCGGAATTGTCCTTCAGCCCCTTGGCACGGATTTCCTTCATCTTAGCGGCTACCGTATCCAACGCCTCGTCCCAACTGATCGGTACGAAGCCGGGGTCTTCGTCGCGGCCCTTCTTGGGGTTGGTCCGCTTCATGGGCTGTTGCACCCGGTTCGGATTATAGGTTTTCTGCACCAGGCCATAGGCCTTGACGCACGGCGTGCCCTGGCCTGGATGCTGGCCGCAAATATTCAGGTTCGGTTCGATCCGCACCGCGACGCCATCCTCGACCTCGACCTTGATCAGATCCGGTCCCGAAACGCACTGGA
This sequence comes from Rhodospirillaceae bacterium, assembly GCA_018701215.1. Taxonomy (GTDB): domain Bacteria; phylum Pseudomonadota; class Alphaproteobacteria. Next base: position 18,912 of record JABIWH010000012.1, on the reverse strand, counting down.
AACAATAGGTCGGGACCTTTTTTGTTCCTGGCTTGGTTTCTGGTTTGATATCGGTCATGCGACGCATCCTCATGTGGGGTCCTGTAGGTATTACGGTATCACGGGCTATTCATGGAACGCAAAGCGCGGCTACAATCAGGGCAACAGTAAGAGAAGAAAATTTACGGAGGAGCGGAACTTGTCAGACGAGAATATGGTCATCGCCGGCTATTCGGAAACGGCGGTGGAATTTCGCAGCGGGCGCAGCGCCTATGATTTCGCGGGTGAAGCGTTTGCCGCATTGCTGGCATCAACCGGCGTGGACATAGCGCGGGTCGACGGCCTGTCGGTCACCGTACCGCTGAGTGAATGCGCCAATCCGTTCTTTGCCTTCTACATGACCGAGGCCCTGGGCCTGTCGCCGACCTGGCTGAATTACGGCGGCATGGGTGGTTGTTCCGCCACGGGGGGTGTGGCCCGCGCCATGGCTGCGATCCGCGAAGGGCAATGCGAGGTTGCGGTGGTGCTGTCGGCGGATGCCCCCAGCACCAACTGGGGCGCCAATTACGGCGCCTGGCGCGGTGAGTTTCAGGATCCGGTGGGTGTTCTGGGCCCGCCCTCGGCCTTTGGTCTGTTGATGAGCCGCTATGAACATCAATACGGCCTGAACTACGAGGCCTTGGCCAAGATCGCCATTGCCCAGCGGCAAGGCGGTCTGATGAACGACAACGCCTTTGAAAAATTGAAAAAGCCGATCACGGTGGACGACTATATGAACTCCCGCATGATCGCTGATCCGTTACGGCTGCTGGATTGCGTGATGTTCTGCGACGGCGGCAATGCCTTTCTGGTCACCTCCGAGGCCAAGGCCAGGGAACTGGGTATCGAGAAAATGGTCCGCCCCACGGCCTATGCCGAAGTGACCAACTTCAAGGGTGCCGACCCGGTGGCGGATGTCACCGAGACCGGCTTTAGCGTGCTGGCGCCCAAGGTGTTCGAGAAATCCGGTCTGAAGCCGGGCGATATCGGCAGCTTCCAACCCTACGATGATTTCACCATCGCGGTGATGATGCAGATGGAAGACTTCGGCTTCTGCGAAAAGGGCAAGGGCAGCGACTATGTCATGGCGACGGATCTATCGTGCAAGGGCGATCTGCCGCTGAATACGGGTGGCGGGCAGCTTTCGGCGGGACAGCCAGGTTTGGCCAGCGGCGGTCTGAACCTGGCAGAAGCAGTGCGCCAAATGTTCGGCGAGGCGGGCCAACGCCAGGTCGCCAATACGCAAAACGCCCTGGTCACCGGGATCGGCGTCATTCCCTACGCCCGAAACTGGGGCACATCCACCGCGATGATTTTGGAGGCTTAGGATGTCAGAAGAACAAATCAAACCCCGCCCGACGCCGAAGCCCAACCGTTTCGTCGATACCAATGCCTTCTGGCAGGGCACCAAGGACGGCCAATTGATGATGCAGTATTGCCCGGATACGAAGCAGTTCCAGCATTATCCCCGGCCCATCAGTCTTTATACCGGCAAGCGTAATCTGGAATGGCGCAAGGTCGCGGGCACGGGGACGATCTATGCCTGCACCATCGTACGGGTGCCGGGTCCCAGCATGGAGGGCCGCCTGCCGCTATCCGTGGTGACGGTGGAGCTGGACGAAGGCGTGCGCATTCTTGGCAACGTCCTGAACATGGCGCCTGATAAAGTTGCCATCGGCCAGCGGGTCGAACTGGCCTGGGATGCCGTCAACGACGAGACCGCCTATCCCGCCTTCAATGTAGTTGAGGCATAGCCTCTTATGACCGCCGAAAAAGCCCCGGCACCATCAGCCAATCATTGCAGCAAGAATCTGCGCGAATGGCTGACCCATCTTGCCGCCACCGACCGTCTGGCGGTGGCCAAACCGGGTGTGGGCCTTGTGCATGAACTGGCCGCGGTCTCCGATCAGCTGGAACTGGACAAGGCGGTGCTCTTTCCCAAACCCGACGGCCACGAGATACCCGTGGCCGCCAATCTGTTGGCCTCGCGCAAATGGATCGGTGATTGTCTTGGCGTATCCGAAGATGACCTGATCGCGCGCTATCAGGATGCGGTGCGTAATCCGCTGCCTTGGGTCGAGGTCGAGGACGCTCCGGTACAGGCGGTGGTGCACACAGACGTCGATATTAACGGCCAATTGCCCGTGCCCACGCACAACGAATTGGACAGTGGGCCATATATCGCGGCCGGCCTGATGATTTCCCGCAATCCTAAGAACGGTATCCAGAACGTCTCCATCCACCGCTGCCAGATCAGCGGCAAGGACCGCATCGGCGTCCTGTTGTTGCCGCGCCATACCTGGACCTACAGCCAAATGGCCGAGGAAGCCGGCCAGGCCCTGGAAGTCGCCATCGTGATCGGCGTCGATCCCGCGTCTCTATTGGCCAGCCAGGCCATCGTGCCCATGGATTTTGACGAAATGGAAATCGTTGGCGCCCTGCACGGCGCACCGGTGGAAATGGTCAAATGCAAAACCAATAACGTTCGGGTGCCGGCGCATGCGGAAATCGTTCTGGAAGGCCGGGTGCTGCCCGGCGTGGCCGAACCCGAGGGGCCGTTCGGCGAGTTCCCGCAATATTACGGCCGCCGCGCCAACCGCCATGTGATCCAGGTTGATACAATCACGCACCGGGAAGGCGCGATTTTCCACACCATCGTCGGCGGCGGCATGGAGCATCTGCTGCTGGGCGGCCTGCCGCGCGAGGCGACCATATTGGAATCCCTGCAGCGCCATGACCCAGCCGTGCTGGACGTGCATCTCTCACGCGGCGGCATCTGCCGCTATCATCTGGTGGTCAAGATCGACAAGAAGCAGGAAGGCCAGGCCAAGAATATCATGATGGGTGCCTTCGCCGCCCACTACGATATCAAGCAGGTGGTCGTGGTTGACAAGGACGTCAATATTCATGATGGCGAGGCGGTGGAATGGGCCATCGCAACGCGCTTTCAGGCGGATCAGGATTTGCTGGTGGTCAACAATACCCAAGCCTCCAAGTTGGACCCGACCACCACGGACGGAGGCGTCGGTGCCAAGATGGGCCTGGATGCGACCATTCCCCTGGCGGCGGATGATTTCACCTTTACGGTGATCAAGGTGCCCGGCGCGGGCGATGTAGACTTGGACGCGGTGCTGGATGATGCAAGCGCCGCCACGGCGATAATTGCAAACGAATAAAGTAGGGGAAGCGGACAATGAGCGATCAAACAAATGTCGGCCATGCGGTACTGGCACGCTTGCAGGCGGCGGGCATCGAATATTTTCTGGCCAATGCGGGCACCGATTTCCCACCGATTATCGAAGCCATAGCGCAAGCCGGAGACCGCAGTGACGGGCCGCAACCGCTTGTTGTGCCGCACGAGAATGTCGCCATCGCCATGGCGCACGGCTATGCCATGATCAAGGGCAAGCCCCTGGCGGTGATGCTGCATGTCAACGTGGGCACCTCGAATGCCATTTGCGGTCTGACCAATGCTTACCGTACCAACGTGCCGATATTGTTGATGGCCGGCCGGACGCCATGGTCGGAACATGCGCCCTTGGCGGAGGGCACGCGCAGCCGGCATATTCATTGGGCCCAGGAAATGTTCGATCAGGCCGGCATGCTGCGCGAGCTGGTTAAATGGGACTATGAGCTGCGCGCCCCGGCGGAGGTCGATATCGTCCTGGATCGGGCCATCACCATTTGTGAATCCGATATTCCGGGGCCCGTGTATCTGTCCATTCCGCGCGAGGTCCTGGCCGCGCCGGCGACGCCGTCCCTGGCGCCGCGCCGGGCCGCGGCCACCGGCGTCGCCCACCCCGATCCGGAGCAAATCGCCCAGGCCGCCGAAATACTGATGGCGGCGGACAATCCGCTGATCATTACGGCGGATGTGGGCAAGTCCACCAAGGCCGCGGGGCATCTGGCCGAGTTGGTGGAACGCTACGCCATTCCCGTTATCACCCATGTGCCCCGCTATCTCTGCCTGGGCAATGACCATCCCATGCATCTGGATTACGAGGCCTCGCCACATTTGGCGAAGGCGGATGCGGTCCTGGTCTTGGATTGCGATGTACCCTGGATCCCCGCGACCGATCCCGTGCACCCAAACGCCAAAGTGATCCACCTGGCGCCTGATCCGTTGTTCAGCCGCTATCCCATCCGTGGCTTTCCATCCGCTTTGTCGATCGCGGCGGACGCGAAGGCGGCGCTGCCGCTGCTGGCGGAAGCCATGGCGGGGAGCGATACAGGTAAAATCGACATCCGGCGCGAGACCGTGGCGACGGCACGCCAGGCCGTGCGCGATAAATGGCAAGGCATCCGCGATAACGCCCGCACCGCTGATCCCATCCATCCCGCCTGGCTGGCCCAGTGCGTGGGCGAACATCTGGGCGATGACGCCATTCTGGTCAATGAAATGGGCGTGGTGCCGCAACATGCGGGCATCAACCAGCCTGGCCGCTATTTCGGGCCGAGCCCGGCGGGCGGCCTGGGTTGGGGTCTGGGCGCAGCACTTGGCGCCAAGCTGGCGGCGCCCGACGATCTGATCATTGCCACCATCGGTGATGGCTCGTATTTCTTTGGCAACCCCATGGCGGCGCATTACTGCGGCCGGGCCTATGACTTGCCGATCCTCTACATTGTCGTCAACAATCATGGTTGGGGCGCGGTGCGCCGGGCCACCAAGGCAATGTATCCCGACGGCAGGGCCCTGGGCGGCAACGATATTCCGCTCTCGCGCCTGGACCCGGCACCGGATTATGAGCAGATCATCGCGGCCTGCGGCGGCTATGGCGAACGGGTCACCGATCCCGATAAATTACAGGATGCCTTGGCCCGGGCCGTGAAAATGGTGCGTGAGGAACGCCGCCAGGTGTTGTTGAACGTGGTGGTTTCAGAGATCGTCTAAGCCTGATCGTATAGGGAAGCAGAAAAATGAGCGAAGTAAACACAGTCCTGCCGTCCATGCGGGTTGATGGCCAGGTGGCCCTGGTCACCGGCGCGGGCCGGGGCATTGGCCGTGGCTGTGCCTTGGCCTTGGCAGAAGCCGGCGCCGAGGTAATCGCCATGGCCCGGACCGGGGCCGAGGTCGAGGCGGTGGTGGCCGAAATAGAGGCCAAGGGCGGCAAGGGCCGGGCAGTGGCCTGCGACGTCGGAGATCAGGCGGCTTTGACCGAGGCCATGGCCGGGCTGGAACGTCTGGATATTCTGGTCAACAACGCCGGCACCAATGTGCCCATGGGTTTCCTCGAGGCCGATATCGAAACTCTCGACCTGATGGTCAATCTGAATATCCGGGCCGCGTTTCTGGTGGCTCAGGCCGCCGCCCGGATCATGGACCGCCAGGGCGGCGGTGTAATCATTCATCTGTCGTCCACCTTTGGCAAGGTGGGCCGGCAGGGCGCCTCGATCTACTCCGGCACCAAGCATTTCATCGAAGGGTTGACCAAATCCACCGCTGTCGAGCTTGCCCCGAAGAATATCCGCGTCGTCGCCGTCGGCCCTACGGCCATCGCGACGCCTATGCTGGCGGAACGTTTGAAGGACCCGGCGGTGGTGGCCGATTTGCAGGGCAAGATCCCTCTGGGCCGGCTGGGCAAGATCGAGGATGTGTTGGGCGCGGTGGTCTTTCTGGCCTCGCCCGCGGCGGCCCTGATCACCGGCACCACCATCATGGTCGATGGCGGCTGGACGGCGCCCTAGTCAAATGACCAATCGTATATTGATTGCCGGCGCCGGCCCGGTGGGGCTAAGCGCTGCGGCCTATCTGACCCAGGCCGGCATTCCCGTGACCGTATTCGAGGCCGAGGACGCCTTGCCCGAAAATCTGCGCGCATCGACTTTTCATCCGCCGACCCTGGATATGCTGGCGCCCTATGGCGCCACGCAAAGCCTGATCGAGCAAGGCCTGGTGGCGCCGAAGTTTCAATTCCGCGACCGCGCCAATGGTTGCCTGGCGGAGTTTGACTTCTCCGTTCTTGCCGATGATACAGAGCATCCGTTCCGGGTGCAGTGCGAACAGTTCAAGCTGAACTTCCTGCTGCATGATTGGATCGAGGCTCAGGGCGGCGCGGACATCCGATTTGGCCATGCCATCACGGGCCTGCGTCAGACCGAAAATGGCGTAACGGCATTGGTCAAAACGCCGGATGGCGAGGAGGTCTTCACGGGCCGCTGGCTGATTGGTGCCGAGGGTGCGAACAGCGTCGTGCGCCAAACCTTGGATATTCCGTTCGAGGGTTTCACCTGGGACGAACGCTTTCTGGTGGTCTCGACACCTTATCCGTTCGAAGAGGCAATGCCAGACCTGACCCTGGTGAATTACTTTGCCGATCCGGAGCAGTGGTTCTTCCTGCTCAAGGTGCCGGGCCTGTGGCGGGCCATGTTCCCAACCAGGCCGGAAGAAACCGAGGCTGAAATCTTTGACCCCGAGCGGATCGAGGCCCGCATGCAATGGGCCCATTCGATGGCGGACACCTACGAGCGGACCCACACCACCCTGTACCGGGTGCATCAGCGGGTGGCGGAGCGCTACCGCGAGGGCGGCGTCTTCATTGCCGGCGATGCCGCCCATATCAATAATCCTTTGGGGGGCATGGGCATGAACGGCGGGATTCATGATGCCTTCAATCTGGCCGGAAAAATGGCCAAGGTCTGGCATGGCGAAGGGGATGACGGTTTGCTGGACCTTTACGAGAAGCAGCGCCGGCCTATTGCTCTGGACTATGTCAACAGCCAGACTATCCGCAACAAGCAGAACCTCGAAGCCAATACGCCCGCGGCACAGCGGACGTTTCGCGATTTTCTGGCCGAGGTTTCCGATGATCCGAAAAAGACCCACGACTATCTGCTGCGCACCTCGATGATTGCCTCCCTGCGCGCCGCCGAGCGGATTACGGATTAAGAGGAGGACGCCATGCCGGCCGCCGGCTTGATCGAACGTTTCCTGAATGGCGAGGTGCCAATCATATCGGCACCGGACGAGGCTGCCTGGTACAAAGCCTGGCATGGCCAAGGCTTGGATACACTGCCGCCGGTTCTTCAAGCACTACAGGGCGGCATGAGCGCGGATTGCTTGCCGTGGGTTTTCATCGCCGGCTATCAGGCGGCAATCCGGTATGTCTTTGGGGACGTGCCAAGCCAGGGCTGGGCCGCCTATGCCGCGACCGAGGACAAAACCGACCCCGCCGCCTATCCCGGCACACGGCTTACGGCCAGTGGCGCGGGGTTCGCCTTGGATGGCTGCAAGTCCTGGGTGGCGCAATCACGGCATCTGGATCATTTGCTGGTGACGTTAAATGAGACCGGGCAATGCATCCTGATCCCCACTCAGATTTCGGGCGTTCATCTCAGCCATAGAGATGCGCCGGGTTTTCTCGCCGCCATGAGCCAGGGTTTTGCCCGCTTCGAGGCGGCGGAGGTGGCGCCTGGTAATGTTTATGGCATTGACCAGATGCGGCAGTTCGGCCGGCGCGAGCCGCGCTTCGTCATGCTCGCCGGTGCCGGCTACTTACTGGCGCAACTAAAGGGCGCCGACAAAGCATTGGAGCAGGCGCTGATTGCCTTGGTCCTGGCCTTGGCCACGGTCTGTGAAAGTGCGGAAATCGTGCCAAAGACATTGGCCGCGCTGGACCGCGCCCTGCAGGACGCCATCGCGGCTTTCGCCAAAGCCGTCGATTATACGGCGTTGCCCGCCTGGGATGCGGACCATCGGTTGCTTTCGATGTATTCCGCCCGCATCCAAGCGCGGGCATTGCGCGATTAGCGTTGCGAATTGAGCGCATCCAGACAGCCGGTCTGCTGCAAAACGGCGCGGGTCCGCTCCGCCGGCTCGCCGCTTAAGGTGGAGAGGCGGTAGCGCAGCTCGCTCAGACATTTCAGCTGATAACGAAAGGTGCCTTGGCTGTAGGGGCCCTTGGCGTAATTCAGCGAGAATGTGTCTTCGCCCGCTTCGACGGCGTCGGCGTTGGCAAGGAGGAACGGCATATAATATTCCCCGGCCAATGCCAGCAGACCCATGGTCGCCGCCGGCAGGTCATCGCCCGGGTCCAGCCATTCGCCATCGATGCCCGAGGCATCGTCCAGTTGCCGCACCCAGCTTTCGGTTTTCATGGCTTCCGCCCGCATGATCGCCATGGGGGTTGGGTCCGTTGATAATGGTTTCAGTTGGCCAAAGATGCCAAAGTCGCCCAGGCTAGGCCGTGTGCCAAAGAGGAAATCATAGACGCTGACCCGGCTTTCCAGCAGGGCCAGGACGCGGTGGAAGGTATCCTCGATTACCGGCTTGTTCTCTGGCGTGCAGCCGACGATGGGCATGCGGCCAATTTGCCGGTCAGCGAACATCTTGGCGGCGGTATCGCGCTCGGCGCCGCGTGTTTCGGGATAACCGTCATCGGCGATCCAGTGCGAGGCATAGTAGATATCGGCGTCATAGTACCAGCGGTAATGGAACATCGCCTTGGTCAGCCATTCATCGGCCATATCCTCCAGCAGATGGGAGAGAAAGGCATGGCCGGGGTCGTCGGGAATGATCGAGCGCTGGCCGGGATGGCGCGCCTCCAGATCATAGGCCAGGGGGGTGGAATCCACCCGATAATCACTTTCGCCGGGATAGCGCAGCATGGGCACCAGGTTCGGTTTTACATTCGCTGTCTCGGCCCGGTTTGCCGTCGTACGCAGGACCCAATCGTGAGGCAGCTGGCGATAGCGCATAATCGCCCGCAGTTTCATGGAATAGGGGGAGCCAAGGGCGCCAACGATGCGGTAGCGGTCATTGCTGGTGTTGGACATGGGAGGGTTCCTCGAATGGGTTGCGACGGGCGCTCAAATTAGGGCGCATTTCCGGCCCGCACAAGCTGCCTTGATTGAGGTCAATCACCTAGGCGATTTGCGGCGCTACCATCAAACTGGACCCGTCAGCCCACAGAGGAAGGCAACCATGATAGATTTCGCGCTACCGCTCGATTTGGACGAGACCGAACGAGCGGTGCAGGAAACCGCGCGCCGCTTCGCCACGGATGTGCTGCGGCCTATGGGCGCGGCGCTGGACAAGCTGCCGGCGGACGAGGTCATTGAGGACGGCTCGCCTCTCTACGATGCGCACAGGCAATTCCGTGATCTGGGCTTTGCCGGCATGCGCATGGGCGAGGATATGTCGCGGACGCAAAAGGCCAGGCTGGTCTGCCTGGTCGGCTACGAGTTGGGCCGGGGCGATACCGGGCTGGCCCTTGGCCTGGGCGGCTCCACCTTTCCGGCCATGGTTGCCAACGCATCCCATAATCCGGAATTGATGGAACAGTTCAACTATGACCAGATCGGCTGTTGGGCCATAACCGAACCCGACCATGGCAGCGATGAGCTGGATGTAAATGCCGCCGCTTCGGCCACGGGACATGATCGCGGCCGGGCCAACTGCATCGCCCGCCCGGACGGCAATTCCATTGTCATCAACGGGCAAAAATCCGCCTGGGTCTCGAACGGCACCATCGCCGAGACCGCCGCCTTGTTCTGCACCTATGATGACGGCGGCGAAGAGGTAAAACACGGCGTCTTTCTGGTCGACCTGAAAGACAAAGGCGTCACCAGGGGCAAACCGACGGACAAGATCGGTCAGCGCAGCTTGAACCAGGGCGAGATTTTTTTCGACGATGTGCGCATTCCGACCGCCAACATGGTGGCCCCGCCCGAACGTTACACTGATTTCACCACGATGATCCTGACGCGGGCCAATTCCTCCATGGGCATCAGCTTTTCCGGCTTGGCCCAGGCGGCGTTCGATGAAGCGCTGGCCTATGCCAAGGAGCGTAAACAGGGCGGCGTGCCGATTATCCAGCATCAAAACGTCAAGGGCCGCCTGTTCGAGATGTTTCGCAAGGTGCTGGCGGCGCGGGCCCTGAACTGGCAGGTCTGCATGCAGAATTTCACTACCGCCGATGCCCGGCTGGAATATGCCATTGCCACCAAGGTGACCTCGACCCAGACCGCCTTTGATGTGGCGAGCGAGGCCATGACCATTTTCGGCGGCGCCGGCATCATCCGCGACCATCCCGTGGAGCGTATGCTGCGCGATGCCCGCATCGGCATGATCGAGGACGGCAGCAATGACCTGCTTGGCTTGATGGCGGCGGAAAGATTTTAAGTGCGGTTATAGGTACCAGGAGATATCGACATGGAACTACGTGAAGCGATTGGCCGGCGGCGTTCGATCAGGTTCTTGAAACCTTACAAGCCGGTGGAGCCGGAAAAGATCCAGCGCATGTTGGAAGCCGCCCGTATCGCCTCGCACTGGGGTAATGTGCAAAGCCTGCGCGCGGTGGCGATCTTTCGCGAAAGTGCGCCGCAACATGTCATCGACAGCCTGTTTGCCGCTGTCGTGGGCTGGCAGCTTAAGGTCGCCCCGGTGATTATCGTCTGGTATCTGCAGCCGGACGCCGTCGATGAACAATCCGACCGCCTGCGTGGTTTGGTTGAGGCCGGTGCCTTGGGCTATGGCGACAAGGCGGCCCGCCATGACGCCTTGGAAAACAAACTGATCCCGTTCTTCGATAAATTCAGAGGGCCGCTCAAGGATCCCGGTATTAGCGAGCTGGACTGTGGTCAAGGTATCGCGCAAGCGACCTTGATGGCTTTTGAACAGGGCCTGGGCACCTGCTGTTTGGGCAGCCCCAAGGGCCGCGAAATTCTGAATGCCTGCAATGTGCCCGAAAGTGCGCGGTTCCTGCTGCTGCAGACCGTGGGCTATCCTTTGGAGCATTGGGAGGCGGGCGGTCAACGTCCGCGCCAGCCGTTCGAGGAACTATTTCATATGAATAGCTTTCAAACACCCTTCCCGCGTGATGAAAATGTGGTGTCGGGACTGAAAGAGGACGGTATGTTTACCCGTCCGGCCCCCTTGCCCGAACGTGAAGACGAGCTGGAGTTCTTGAAAAATGCGCTCGGCCTGAAGGGTGCAGGGCTGCTTTAGTACTAAATTGGAGAAGGGAAAACGCCATGCGTATGAACGCCATCGTCGCCGGTGTCGGCATGACCAAGTTCGGCAAGCATATGGACCGGGGCATGAAATCCATTGGCGCGGAGGCCGTGACCGCCGCCCTGCTTGATGCGGGCCTGGATAAATCCGACCTGGAGGCCGCTTATGTGGGCAACGCCGCCGCCGGATTGGTAACCGGTCAGGAATGCATCCGTGGCCAGGTGGTGCTTCGTGATGCGGGCATCGGACGCATCCCGGTGATCAACGTGGAAAACGCCTGCGCCTCGGCCTCCACCGCCTTCAACCAGGCCTCGGCCATGGTCTCGTCGGGCTGTTATGACGTGGTTTTGGCCCTGGGCGTGGAAAAGCTGTACCACGAGGATAAGCGGAAAAGCTTCGCCGCTTTTTCGGGCGCCGTCGATGTGGAAGCCTTGGTGGAGATCAAGGCCAAGCTGGCCGCGCAAGCGGCGGCCAAGGGCGCGGACAAGGCAGCCTCGGGCGCGGGCGAAAAACGTTCCATGTTCATGGATATCTATGCCGCCTCCGCCCGCGCCTATATGGAAAAATACGGCGCCACGGCAGAAGATCTAGCCGGCGTTTCGGCCAAGAATTCCTTCCATGGCAGCATGAACCCACGGGCCCAGTTCATGGACGTGATGACGGTGGAGGAAGTGCTGGCCGCGCCAATGATCGCCGAACCGCTGACCCGGCCCATGTGCTCCCCCATCGGCGATGGCGCGGCGGCGGTGGTCATGGTCAGTGAACGCAAGGCCAGGGAATTGGGCATTCAGAATCCGGTGCGTGTGCGCTCCTCCGTACTGCGCTCGGGCTGGGACCGTGCCAAGGGCGAAGAAACCGTGGCCCAGGTTTGCGCCCGTGAAGTCTATGAGGAGGCCGGCCTGGGCGCGGAGGACCTGAGCGTCATCGAACTGCATGACGCCTCGGCGCCGGCGGAGATTACCACCTACGAAAGCATCGGCCTGTGCGGTAAGGGCCAGGGGTCCGAGCTGATCCGCGATGGTTCCACCAGGCTGGGCGGACGGCTGCCGGTCAATACCTCCGGCGGTCTGCTGCGCAAGGGCCATCCGGTGGGCGCCACGGGCATCGCGCAGATTGTTGAGTTAACCGAGCAGCTACAGGGCCGATCTGGCAAACGTCAGGTCGAGGGCGCCAAGGTTGCCCTGGCCCACAATGGCGGCGGCAGCATCGGCAGCGATGCCGCAGCCATGTGTCTGACATTATTGAGTAAGTAGGAGCGTAAATTTGGTCGAGCGTGATACCCGGATCCTTGCCGATCTGATTGCCGTCAAGGCCGAGGAACAGCCGGACCTGGACGTGGTCACGTTCGAGGGCGGCGGCAGGTTCGAGGACGAAATCCGCACCTATGCCGATCTGTGGGGCAACGGCAACAAAGTTGCGGCTGAACTGATCGCCCGTGGCATGGCGCCCGGCGACCGCTTTGCCCTGATGATGCGCAATCATCCGGAATTCGTCGATGTCATGGTCGGGGCATCGATTTCGGCCTGCGTCTTCGTGCCCATCGACCCGCGTGGACGTGGCGCCAAACTGGCCTATACCCTGAATAACTCTGAGTGCAAGGGCGTGATCTGCGCCGATTACTGCCTTGATCAGGTGGTGGAGATCCGCGAACAGCTACCAAATCTGCAATGGATATTGGTGATGGGCAGCGAGGACGGTTTGGCCGATACGACCGTCGCCCAGGTTGCTGGCGCCGAAGACATGGCGGCCGTTTATGCGCGCCCGGACAGGGTGGTGGACAGCCGACTGTCGGGACCGTCCGATCCCTTGCAGATCCTCTATACCTCCGGCACCACGGGTGATCCCAAGGGCGTGGTCTTCCGCAATGGCCGCTATGGCGGTCTGGGTACGATCTTTCCGTTCGAGGCCGGCGATCGGCCCTATACGGGCCTGTCCCTGACCCATGGCAACGCCCAGATGCTGACCCTGGGCAGCAGCCTGGCCATGGGCATGCGTTGCATCATCTCCCGCCGCTTCACCAAATCACGGCTTTGGGATATCACGCGGCAGTATGGCGCCACCGTGTTCAATCTGTTGGGCGGCATGACGGCGGCGGTCTATGCCGAGCCGGAGCAGGCGAATGACGGCGATAATCCCGTGCGCTTCGTGATCTCGGCGGGTATGCCGGCGACCATCTGGGAGAAGTTCGAACAGCGCTTCAACGTCGATATTTTTGAATTCTATGGCGCCATCGAGGGCGGCCTGGCCTACAAGCCCATCGGCGTTGGCCCCATCGGCAGCTTCGGTAAGGCACCCAAGGGGCTGGAGATGAAAATTGTCGACGACGATGGCGTGGAATGTCCACCTGGGGTCATGGGCGAGATTATCTCGCGGCCCATAAAAGGCCCGGCACCGGCGGTGGAATATTTCAAGAATACAGAGGCCTCGACCAAGAAGACCGAGGGCGGCTGGCTGCGCAGCGGCGATATCGGTCATGGCGATGCCGACGGCTGGCTGTTTTTCGATTACCGCAAGGGCGGCGGTCTGCGCCATAACGGCGATTTCATTAATCCCGGCTTTGTCGAACAAGCTATTGCCGAACACCCGGATATTGGCGATGTCTTCGTCTACGGCGTGCCCGCGGCATCCGGCGCGCCCGGCGAAAAGGATGTTGTCGCCGCCGTGGTTGCGGTGGATGGCGCCAGTTTGCAGCCGCAGTCAGTATTTGCGATTTGCCGCCGCGCGCTGGAAGCCAACTTCGTGCCAAGCTATCTGCAAGTGCTGACGGAAATCCCCAAGACGGCTTCGGAAAAACCCCAGGAGCGGTTCCTGCTGGAAGCTTTCGCAGCCGATGCCCCGAATGTGCATTCCGAACAGCGGGGATAACGTCTGCCCGCTCTGCCACGGCACCGGCATCGCGGCCTACCATGCTGACAAGACGCGGAATTATCTGCACTGCCATACCTGCGATTTGGTGTTCGTGCCGCGCGGCCAGCATCTCTCGGCAGGGGAGGAGAAGGCCTACTACGACTTGCACGAGAACCAACCGGACGACCCCGGCTACCGGCGCTTTCTCGATCGACTTTTTACACCGCTCAACCAACGCCTGCCCGCCGCAGCCAAGGGCCTGGATTTTGGCTGCGGGCCGGGGCCAACTTTATCGCGGATGTTTATCGAGGCCGGTCACGAAATGGCCCTTTACGATCCGTATTACGCGCCTAATGAAACCGTGCTGTCCGGGGCCTACGATTTCATCACCTTGAGCGAGGTGGCGGAACATTTGGCCGAACCGGGGCGGGAGCTGGACCAGTTATGGGACCGCCTGGCGCCGGGCGGTTGGCTGAGCATCATGACCAAGCGGGTGCGTGACCAAGGCGCGTTCAAGACCTGGCACTACATCACCGACCCGACCCATATCAGCTATTTCTCCGAAGCCAGCTTCCATTGGCTGGCCGCGCATTGGTCAGGCATGGGACCAGCGGCGACCCTGACCATCGCCGGCAACGACGTGGTGCTGATCAACAAGGCAGGCGAATAGCTCTTATCCCGCTAGCCCGAGCCGGTTGGCGATGTTGTTCTTTTGCATGTTGGAGGAGCCGCCGACGATGGGCATGCCGATCAGATCGGTGACCGTCTGCATCATGTCGAACTCCTCCCCCATGCCATAGGCGCCCAGGACCCGCTGACAGGCCAGGCCGATCTCCACACCCACATCGGCGATGAACAACTTCGCCATGCTGGTTTCCACCGACGCCGGGCGGCCCTCACCGACCAGCCAGGCGGCGTGATAGAGCATGTGCCGGCAGGCTTCCAGCTTGGTTTTCGCCTCGACAAGTTCGTGGCGCACCGCCTGATGGCCGCTGATCACGGTACCGAACTGTTTGCGTTGCTGGGCGTATTCCCAGGCCTCCTCCACCGCCGATTGGGCCAGGCCGAAGGTCATGGCCGCGACCTCGACTTTTTCCACATCCAACGACCGGCCGGCCAGCGCCCGCCAGCCTTTGTTCCAGGCCTCCGGGCCGCCCAGGATGCTATCGCTGGGCAGGCGCACATTATCGAAGTAGACATCGAAGCTGTGGGTATAGACCAGATTGCGATGGGTCAATTGTTGGCGCGTGATACCGGCAGCATCGGTGGGTACCAGGATCATCGAGAGATTTTGATATTTCTCGCCCTCCGGGTCGGAATTGACGAAGCAAATGATGTAGTCGGCCCAATCAGCGCCCGTACACCAGCGTTTGACGCCGTTGATGACCACCGTATCGCCGCCGTCTTCCAGATGCGCCTTGGTCTGTACGTTGGCCAGATCACCGCCTGTATCGGGCTCCGACAGACCATAGGCGAATTGCAGCTCGCCCTTGGCGATCTTGGGCAGCAATTCGGCCTTTTGCGCCGCCGAGCCGCTTTCCGAGATATTGCCGCCGCCATAAAAGGCGCATTGGATATAAGGCCCCGCCAGACATACCCCGCCCCGGCCCAATTCCTCAATCACGGCCGTGGCGGCGTACCAGTCCTGGCCCTGGCCGCCGTAATCTTCTTCCACGGTCAGGCCACAGACACCCAATTCCGCTAGTTTGGCGAAGACGTCACGGGGCCAGGCGTGGGCCGCCAGCCATTGCAGGCGTTTCTCGCGGGGGCATTCCTGTTCGGTAAAGCGGCGCAGTGTATCGCGCAGCATGGTGATGTGTTCGGGTTCATCCGCGAAATACATGGTCCTGATCCCTACTCGGTTGCTGGCTATTCGCCGGTATAATTCGGCGCCCGTTTTTCGACAAAAGCGCTGATCGCTTCCTGTCTGTCCTTCATGGCGTTGGAACTGACCTCATAAGCGATTGCGGGCTCCATCACCTTGTTGGCGATGTCGCGCAGCACCAGGTTCACCGCCGTCTTGGTCCAGCGCACGGCCCAGCGCGGATTGGCCAGAATTTTTCCGACCATTTCATCGACCTTGGCGTCCAGTTCATCGGTTGGTACTGCATAGTTGATCAGGCCCATGGCGGCGGCTTCAGAGCCGCGCAGCATGTCACCGGTCAACAGCATTTCCTTGGCCCGGGCAAATCCTATCAACTGCGGCCAGATTACCGCGCCGCCGTCGCCGGCGACCAGGCCGACCTTGACATGCGGATCGCCGATCAAGGCCCGTTCGTCGGCGATGATGACATCGCACAGCAAGGCGATGGAGGCGCCAAGTCCCGCCGCCGCGCCATTCAGGCGGCAAACGATCGGCTTTTCCATTTCCAATAGACCGTTGACGATCCGTTTGGCATCAGTGGTGATGCCGCGGAATTTTGCCGGATCGTCGATCATCTCCTGAAACCAATCCATATCGCCGCCGGCGCAAAAGGCGCGGCCCGCGCCGGTCAAAACGATCAGGTCGCTGTCGTCATCGGATTGCGCCTCGTAGAAGACATGCGCCAGCTCCTCATGCAACGGGAAATCAACGGCGTTCATGGGGCCGGCGTCGATTGAGATCCAAAGCACGCGCCCGCGCCGCTCAAAAGTCAGGCGTTCATATTTGTCGAAATTCATGATTGGTCCCTCTTGCCGCGATGACGCACCGTGCGGCTAGCGGGAGAGATTATTCCAAGATTAGAATCCACTCATGTCCTGAAAGCCGGCACACAAACTTTCACAGTAGCGATTAATCGGGGGCATTGGAATGTGACAATCTGACCAGCGGCGTTTTCCAACCATGCAAGAACCGCAGGCGGGATCAATGATGAGGGAACGGTCCGCGCGGACCGCCCGCTCATCATCAACCCCGCCCATAAGGCCGCTTCTTAGCCGTTGCGGTGCGGCCGCCTTTAGGCCGCGCGCACCTGGTTCAGGAATTTTTCAACCTCATCTTTCAGCGAGGTGGATTGCTGCGTCATTTGCTGTGCCGCCGACAATACTTCGCCTGCCGCCGCACCGGTCTCATCGGCGCCTTTGCTGACTTGAGTGATATTGTCATCCACCTGCTGCGTGCCTTTCGCGGCTTCCTGCACATTGCGGCTGATTTCGCCGGTCGCGGAACCTTGCTGTTCGACCGCCGCCGAGATCGTCGAGGCGATTTCGTTGATCTTGCGGATCGTTTCCGCAATGCCGTCGATCGCCTTGACCGCGCCATTGGTTGCTTCCTGGATTGATCCAATCTGTCCGGCAATCTCGCCCGTGGCGTTGGCCGTCTGATTGGCCAGGTTCTTCACCTCGGATGCGACCACGGCGAAACCCTTGCCGGCCTCGCCGGCACGCGCCGCTTCAATCGTGGCGTTCAGGGCCAGCAGATTGGTCTGCCCCGCGATGTCGTTGATCAGATCGACCACCTCACCGATGCGCTGGGAGGCTTCCGCCAATTCCTGCATCTGATGCCCGACACGGTCGGCCTCGGACACGGCTTCGTTTGAAATCTCCGAGGAATCCGCCACCTGCCGGGCGATTTCCTGTACCGATGCCGCCATTTCCTCGGCGGCGCTGGCCACTGTTTGCACGTTCGCCGTTGCTTGCTGCGAGGCCGAGGCCACGTTGGCTGATTGTTCAGATGCCTGTTGTGCGGTGCCTGACATGCTCTGGGCCGAGTTTTCCATCTGGCTGGCGGAACTGGAGACGCTCTGCACAACGCCCATGACGGAGGCCTCGAAGCCATCGGCCATTTGTATCATTTCCGCCTTGCGTTGCTCCTCGGCGCGAACTTTTTGTTCGGCCTGTTCGGCCTCCATTTTTTCCATCTCGATGGCGTTCTGTTTGAACACTTCGACCGCCCGGGCCATGGCGCCGATTTCGTCCTTGCGGTCAGTGCCGAAGATATCAACGGTTTTGTCGCCCTCGGAAAGTTTGCCCATGACACCTGTCAGCGCCCCAACCGGGCCGGTGATGGAACCGACAATGACGTAAACCAAAATTGCTGTAATCGCCAACAATACCGCTGTCACCACCGCATATACCAAGAAGGTATGCCAGGCCGCCTCGGCCTTCTCCAGCGCAATTTCGTTCAGGGCATGGGCGATGTGGTCTTCAACCTGCTTCATCAGGTTGATCTTGTCGGTAATCTGAGCGAACCAATAAGCGCCGGTTATCCCGCCCATATCGCCGCCCTGAGGCGAAGCGATGGCAATCTTGCGCATGCGTGTGACTTCATCGACCGCCTTGCCGGTCATTGTATTCTGGTAGAATTCCCATTCCTCATTCGTTCCAAACAGGCGGAAGCTTCTGAAAAGGATGTCTTGTGTCGCAATCAACTGGATGAAATTGTTATAGACGGTTGGTTGAAATTTGCCCGAGCCAAAGCCGCCGGCACCCATGGCACGCTCGCGTCCGGCCCGCTCCTTGCCTTGCAGGAAGGCAACGTAGGCAGCGATTTCCTTGCTGACGCCATCGTCGGTGCTGGCAAGAAGCATTTCGCTGACAATACCGAGCAGTGAAGTAATCGTACCGGTGTAGTATTTTGCCATGCCGGGTACGGCAATGGACAGCTTGCCAACCTGGGCACGCATGCCTGCAAGACCATCGACGCCGGCGACGGCCCGCTCGACGGCACTGCCGAGGGACGGGTCATAGGCCGCGAAATCGAAGGCCTTGATCGCCGCCGTCAATTTTACGCGGCGCTCGTCCGTGCCCTTGTGCTGGCCTGGTAAGGTATCGGCGAAGGTTTTGCCCTTGGAGGCGATGAAGCCGGCTGATTGGCCGCGTTCCTTTTGCAGCTCATGCGCCAGGGCACTGACGGTCGGTGCAAACATGGCCAATGCACCAACTTTCTCGAGCTCCTGCGAGTAGTTGTATCTCTCAACCATTGACACGCCGGCATAGAACAACAAGCCAATGACCGGGATCAGCATGCCCAAAAGAACGCGAACGCCTACCTTCATATTGCTAAACCAAGAAAACATGTCGCCCTCCAACCTGAATCTGGAAATTCATGCCATTTGCGAAGATGTATTTGCTTGCCGCAAGATATGGTTGCATTAGTTGTGATTATATTAATTTAG
>JABIWH010000054.1 GCA_018701215.1 Rhodospirillaceae bacterium | reverse complement strand
CCTTCCAGTTGGCCTCACCATCTACAAGCACACCATCCTTTTCTTTCATATCGATATCGATGGTTGCAATGCCCCCGCCCATGGCGATGCCGATATTGTAATCGGCCCCGTTTGTCCATGGCGTGGCGTCTGGCTTCGCTTCGTCCTGCCAGCCGCTGTGTACAGGCTCCTTGCCGTTGGATTTCACTGGGAAGATTTTGTAACCCTTCTTGGCTACCATTACGGTGGCCACCGCCATTGGTTTCTCTGTCCGGGCTGTCATCGCCGAACTTATGATCGGCGCCCGTAGGGGTTCGGGAAACCCTGACATCGACAATTCCTGAACGATGTTCATTAACGAGGATATGTCATGGAATTAAGCGAAAAACTTTATGACCCAGATCCGAGGATACGTTTTGAAGCCAGTCTAGATTATTATCTCAACAAGCAAACTTTTGAGCGGAAATGGCCCAGGGCGTGCGCCGGCGCGGCCAATGCGTGGCTTTTAATGTGTGGGCCTAGTCCCGGCGCAGCAGACGTTGAAAATGACGTCTGGCAGGGCGGGCCGAACCGACCAGTAGATGAACAACCTTCCATCGGACCATTCGCTGGCCAAATTAACTTTAGTACAAACCGCAGCCGGAACGAAAAATTCATGACACTCGCAACAGAGTGTTTTCAAGGTTCCCGTAAATATGCAGCGGCGTTGACCGCGCTCGTTAACCTTGATTGGGGCCATAATGCAAATTCTAAAATTATTCCGGATGACTATTTGAGGTTAGGTTGCGGTTTTGTATTTGATGTTTTGAGGGATTGCCGTCCGCGGGTCATATTGACGATGGCTAACACACCAGGCCGGACTTGGGATCACCTCCGTAACCATCTTTCATGTTATTCAACTGGCTTAATCCAGACCAAACTCGAAAATATGGTCGTCAAATTTCCTGAAGTTTCGTTTTGCACGCTTCTATTAAAATCTCCAATAACCCCAAGCTATGCGGTACAGAAAAACCGACTCGATGACGTTGGTAACGCCATTAAACTTTTTTTGGCGCATAACTAAGGAAAATTTGGACAGATATGATGCGATCGTGCCCCTGATCTGTGCCTAACTGGCGCCTGAGGATTGGGAAGAAATCTGTCGCCGCTTGTTTCCGCCCACCCTCGCCAGAGGAAACGCCCTACGGGCTCGAGGGAGAGCCAGCAAGGTCAAAGTCAATGTCGGACTCATACACCCCCCCGCCTCAGATTATAAATACCCACTGACTCATAACCTGAAGGTCGTTGGTTCAAATCCAACCCCCGCAACCAAGACGCAACCCCTTGAAACTTAACCGTTTCTTGGGGTTTTTGTTTGGCTAGGAAACCGCAAAAATCCCGACACCACCAGAATAATTGCCGCTTTCCTTGCCGCCTTTTTCAACGGTAGGACAAACGGCGGAAGTCCGTCATGAACGATTATTCGGCACGGCCTTCCGTAATATTTCGGCTGTCTTGTGGAACGGGTTATTGTTTGCCATGCGGTCGGCTAGACCTATGCGGGCATTTTGAATTTCCGGATCCACCAATATGTCGGAGAACACTTCCGTCGCTTGATCACTGTTTGCCAGAGGAACAACACGCCCGGCGCCTAGCCGTTGCATGCAGGCAGCGTTATCTGGTTGTTCAAATCTGAGAGGTATGACCAATTGCGGAAGCCCGGCGGCCATCGACTGCGCGATGGTGCCAATGCCTCCGTGATGGATGATGGCGCAAAAATGCGGCAGCAACTGGCTGAACGGTGCCTGTGCCACGACCAGGCAATCATCTGGCAAATCGGCGGGCAGGTCTTCGGGGTAGCGGCTGATGATCAGGCTGCGTCTGCCATTGGCCCGGCAAGCATCAAGCCCGCGTTGGAAAAACAACGTGGCTTCCTGCATGAAACTGCCGCAAAACAGCGCCACCGGCGGCGCACCGGCCTTGAGGAAAGCTTCGACCTCGGGCGCGAGAGGCACGACAATCCCGATATCGATCAAAGGGAAACCGCTGAGGTGCAGATGGGCGGGCCAATCGTCGCCGGGGCGTTCGAACCAATAGGGAAACAAGCCTATGAAATTCTCATCGGATTTGTTGGGTCCACCATCCTGAAACAGATGACCAAGACCGGCGGTCGGTCCACCGCCCGTGCGGCCATAGGTGTGAAACAGATAATCCTCGGCCGCCCGCATCGCCCGCCAATAGGAGACTTTTTCCCCCGGCAACAGGTCTTTCCCCAGTTGCTGCGAAGGTTCCATGCCGCGCAGCATGCCCGGCTGAATTGCCAGATTGACCAGTGGCAAACCATGTGCCCGGGCCGCCCATCGCGCGCCATAGGAATAGTTATTGGGCACGATCAGGCATCTATCCTTGTGCAGGGCGGCGAACTCTTCTACCCGCCGGGCGGCGGGGGCGAGGCAGGGGCGTATCCCCTCCCGCAGAAACGCGGCCCAACCGCTGTCCCGGTCCTGCCACGCCGCGCCACCGACGAAGGCGTCGAATTCGGCGCGGCCGCCAATGGCATGAAAGGCGATGCCGGAGGCCTCAATAGCAGATCGGAAGACTTCATTGGCCATGATCTCCACCTCATGGCCCGCACCAATCAGCAGACGGCCCGTGGCCAGCACCGGCATCAGATCGCCCATGGTTCCAACGCAGGACAGTAAAACGGGCGTTCTGGTCATGGTTGACCTCAACTATGCCGCAACGCATCCACCACCTGGCTGCGGATTGCGATTTGTGCCGGGAAGATGGAAACGATGCCTGCCAACAGGGCCAGGAAAATCATGTTGCCGATCCATTTGCCCGGCACAAAGGCGATATAGAGCTGTACTGCACCGGATATCCCAGGCGGGGTATAGGTGATACCGGCATGATTTATCAGGTAGGCGACAACGGCGCTGGCAAGTGAGGCGAAGATCCCGGCCGCGAATCCGAGCATTAATCCCTCGACCCCGAACATGCCTCTGACGCGATTGGGCGACATGCCCAACGCCCGCAACATGCCGATCTCACGGATCCTCTCCATGGCCGCCATGGTCATGGTATTGAAGACCCCCATCAGGACCACGACCAGAACAATTAGGAACAGGAAGCCGAAAATCATATTGTAGATGTCCTCCACCCCCTTGAAAAAGGCGGACAGCTCCCGGAAGGTTTTCACCTTCAACGTCATTCCGTCCAACTGGCTGAGCTGTTTTGCCAATCGTGCCCGTGCCTCACTAAGCTTGACGCCGTCATGCAGCACGACGGATATCTGATGCGCCCCTTGCGTGCGGTAGAGTTTTTGGCCCAAAACCAATGGCATGATGACAAATTTGTCGTCGGTTGCCGTTGACCCCGTGGGATAGGTCGCCTTGATGGAGATATCGACAGCATTCATCTGGTTCTTGACGGTGGTAGAGAACAGGGTCAGGAAATCACCGGTTTTCACCTCCATGATTTCCGCCAGCCCCTTGGCCACCTGACCATCGGAAACATCGCCGGCGGCCAGGGGAACGCCCTCTCCTCGCCAATCGAATTTTTTCTGGAATTGGGCCAGGACCGCCGGGTCTATTGCGACGGCGATAAAGATGATGCTGCTTTTGCCATTGCTGATCAGGCCGGAAAGGTTCATGCGGGCGGCGGCGATCGCGACATCAGGGTCCTTGCGGATCATCTCCAGGGCCCGGGTCAATTGATCGCCATCGAGCATATAGCCAATCTCATCAATCTTACCCTTGGTCATGGCGCCTTCCTTCATGACGCTTAGATGCCCCAGCATCTCGCCGTATGCAGCCGTCTCCGCCAGCGATTCCACGGTATCGGTCTGGTATCCCTGAAACAGGTTGACCGCAACCAGGCCGGCAATAAGCGTAAGCGAGGTGATCAAAGTCCGGCGTTTCTGGCGCAGCAGATTGACGATGGAAAACCGGAATGCAAGCATGGCCAACCTCAATATTTCCGGGAGGCATTGGACGTTGCCGGTGCCGCCAGGTTGCCATCGCGCAGGGACAGGATCACATCGGCATGTTGGCGCAGGCGGTTGTCATGGGTGGCCAGGATCACCGCCGTGCCCATCATGTGGCAAAGATCTTGAATTGCCGACACTGTTTGTACGGCATTCTCGGAATCAAGACTGGATGTAGGCTCATCCGCGACCAGTAATTTTGGCTGGGTGACCAGGGCGCGTGCCGTCGCGACGCGCTGGCGCTGTCCGCCGGAGAGCTTTTCGGGCGGCTGTTTGGCAAGCTCACCCATATTCAGTTTCTCCAGGATCTCCATCACCCTCTGATCGGCACGCCTGCGGCCCGTGCCTTGGATGTCCAGTGGCAGGCGGATATTTTCCAACGCGGTCATGCGGGGGATCAGGTCGGCCGTCTGGAAAATGAAACCAATCTCCTCATTACGCAATCGGGCCAGCTTCTTTTCCGGCAGATCCACGATGATCCTGCCGTCGAGCTCTATATCGCCGCTGTCGGCGCGGTCCAGCAGTCCCAGGATGTTGAGGATCGTGGATTTGCCGCTGCCGCTTGGCCCCTCAAGAAGGGTCAAGGTGCCTTCGTGCAGTTCGAGATCAATATCATGCAGGATTTCCTGCCGGTTTATCCCTTCGCCATAGCCTTTACATACGGCGCGCAAACGGGCGCGGGGGTGGGGGCTTTTTATGTTCATGGCGCGGGGGCAGGCTCTGTTTTGTTGAGGCTGTCAATCATGGAGACCCAAATTAATGGAACGGACAGAATACGGTGATTGAGGCGATGATGGAACAATCGATTGCCAAGGGTGCCGGGTTCGGGAGGATGGTCTGCGGTCGGTCGGTGGTGTCTGCGGTGTCTGCGGCGCAAGAGGCGGTTCAGGATGCCTGGCCTTCCCACTGCACGATCCGGTCCTGAAGGCGCCTGATTTGGACCTGTGTCTCGGAGCGAAAAATCAGGGCTGTCCGGTCGATATCCAGCAACAGACCCGTCAGGGTTTTTCCCGGTGCGAGTTCAATCCAGATGGCGCTCTGAAAATCCTGCCGTAGGTGTTGCATCAGGCCCAGCCAATTGACGGGATGATCGATTTGCCGGGCCAGTTGGTCACGGATCTCACCGCTCTTTTGAATAGGCCGGATATCCAGCGCATTCCAGACCGGGCAGGCCGCATCCGAAATGTCGGCACGTTCCAGGCATTCCCTGAATGCGTCCGCTGCCCGAGACATGGCGTTGCTGTGCCAGGGGCCGGACACCGGCAGGCGTGTTGCCCGCAGTCCCCTGCCGGGAGCCAAGTCCGATAGTTTGGCCAAAACATCATCCTCGCCGGCCAGAACAGCCTGTTTGCCAGAATTTAAATTGGCGATGCAGACACTGCCGGGTTCCACATTACTCAGCAATTCTGCCAGCTGATCTTCTATCCCGTCTTCTCGGCTGGTCATGGCGATCATTGTGCCACCGCTGGCATCGGCCGCCTGTTGCATGAATTTGCCGCGCTGTGCCGCGAGGTGTAGCAAGGTCTCAAACTCATAGGCGCCTGCGGCATGGAAGGCGCCCAATTCCCCCAGACTGTGCCCGGCCAGGGCAACAGGATTCAGATTCAATGGCTGCAACGCTGCCCAGGCCATGGCGGAAATGGTGCAAATGCAAGGTTGCAGAATATCCGTGCGGTTCAGCAGCTTTGCTGGCCCACGCCGCAGGATTTCGGCAATCGGGAAATCCAGCAGAGTTTCGGCCCGGGCCAATATTGCGGCGGCCTCCTGGCTATGTTCCAGCAGGCTTTTTCCCATGTCGAGGGACTGCGCGCCCTGGCCGGGGACTAACATGACGGCGGGAATGGCAGGACCGCCCCTATTAGGTATCAAGGTTCAAAACCTTACCAACAAGCCCGTCACCAGCTGTGTTTCCACATCCTGGTTGAACGCGCCGCCTTCCTGACCATAGGATTGCAGCAATGAAAGCGAAAATTCGGCTGGCCCGACGGAATAGAGAAGACTGCCATACAGCCGCCCGGAAAAATCCTGGAGGCTGAATTGATTTTGCAGGGCTAAATCAAAGTCACCAATGGATTTCGTGGCAATCAAGCTCATATTGTGCCGGCCCAGATAGGGCAGCTGGTTTAGCGCGGCTTCGCCCAAGGTTCCCAATGCAAGCGCCGGCGCGGCAGACAAATTCTCGTTGGCTCTTATGGAAATATTGTGGGCGAGATCCAATTCATCGTTGTCATAGCCAGATCCCTGATACAGATACTCAACATAAAAGGTGGTGTCGTCCTTGGTGGTGTAGGAGCCGCCGACAACCAATTCCATTCTCCGCTCAGCCTGCCCCTCATCATAAGTGCCGCCCAAAAGGTTGTTGGAATCTTCGACCGGATATCTCGCCAGCCCGCGTTTCCGATAGCCGCCATCGAAATAAGCAACGCTGGCTTCATTCATCGTCCATTGCCCATAGGCGCCATAAATTGGGCCGTAGTCTTTTTGCGCGCCGGCGAGCAGGGAAAAGCTGAAATCAAAATTATTGTGATGTACGGCGGCAATGAAAGAGCGTTTGGAAGGATCGCTGTCCGATGATTCCGCCGCGCCGTTGCCGTAGTTTTGATAGGCACTAAAACTCCAGCTGTCGTTGAAGGCATGGGACGTCCACAAAAAATCGGTGCCGTATTCCTCTTCCAACGGGTTGGCGGTACTGCTGCTGTCGGGAAAGGGATTGGAGGGGGAGCCGATAAAAGCCGGGCCCCAGGCGACAATACCACGCTGTGCGGCAATCGTTGTGCTCGGGATCAAGCCCGAGAACTTGGCTTGATAACGGCCCAGCTGAGTGTTGATTTGATTGTAGGGTTTGCCCCCTTGATGATCAAAAAAATGCCGCTCGAACCTGAACCAAGGCTCCAGCCGCAGGTTTATGCCCTCGGCCCGGTTCCGATAGGACAACCGGAGCCGTGCCACATTCAGCCAGTTTCCGGTTTCGATCTCCTTGATTAAATTTCCGGGGTTGATCAGGCCTTCAACGGGATTGGTATGGGCATACAGGCTGCTGATCTCGCCATCGATGCGCAGATCGTTCCAAAATACCTGTAACGGGCCTGCCTTGTGGACCGCTGCTTGATCCGCCTCAACCTCGAGCGGATTCAAGGTGCCTGAAAACGCCAGCAGCAGAATACAGCAACAATGGAGCCTGTTATTCATGTGAAACAGCCAGCCCCTGCAGCATATGATCCAGCGGGCCGGTTTGCATATTTTTCAGGCTCAAATAATAGGTCTCGTTCTTGCTTGTATGGATCCGAACTTGTGAGAGGAACACCTGTTTCCGTCCATCCAGTTCGACGCTGTTTTCAAACGCGAAGGTCAGGTCCCAGACCTCGTCCCGTTCATGGTCGAACAATTGTCCCGTACTTGGCAGGCCGGTGCGATCGTCATAGGCGATCTTCAATAGCTCAACAGGTGCCAGCGGGTTATGCTCTGACAGTGAAAACACTCGTTTTCCAGTTTCCTTCGATGCTTGTTCCTTGACGGCATACCCGGCCCAGAAATCCCCGAATAAATGACTAGCAAGCCAAAATATCCGCCGGTTCATCAGATCTCGATATACGGTCGGCCGCATGGCCTCTTGCCCATGTTCCGCTTCGAGGTGAATGCGAATGCCATCAAGGATGAGCAGGTCGCCCCTATAGCGGTGAGGAGCGCTATACTCGAATACCCGCGCATGTTCAGATAGGGCAATTCGGGCGCTTTCCAATGGCGGGCCATCCGCCGAAGTGCGTAGCTCCAAATTGAAATAGAGGGCCGGATCCTGCGTCCAGACCAGCAGCAGCTTTTCCAGTGCCGGTCTCAGCGCAGCATCAGAGGCAATGGCAACCGGCATCAGGGCCTGGAGCAGCATGCAACCGGAAAGAACCATAAACAGCCGCAATTTTTCCTTCAGCTTGGGCAGCAATAGGCTTTTCCCATCCGTGTCATCCGGGCCGTTGGTAGTCGATTTCTCCATCAGCGCCTCAATGACCGAATTCCGCCCGTTCTGGGAAATTTTCCGAATCTAATGTTACACAAGCGTACCTGGAAATGGAATGGCAATGCGGCATGGTTCCCGGAACTTCCAAAAAGCCCGTCAAATTCGGCGAGATGGGGTAAACTTGCCACGGTGCGGGATGAAGTACGGGAGAGCGGGACGTAATGGTTGGCGTTGTGATCACTGGCATTGGTCTTCTCACGGCCCTTGGCAACGGCCGGGATGAATGTTGGAGGCATGTAGTACGGGGCGATAGCGGTATCGATCACCATACACCGTGGCCGGCGGAGGCTTATCCGACAGATCTAGTCGGGGCGGTTGAAGATGCTGCGTTGTCCGCCAAATTCACACGCAAAGAGACCCGGCGGTTGGATCGGTGCCATCAACTGGCGCTGGTCGCGGCAGGGGAGGCGTTAAGCGATAGCGGCCTGGAACTGATGTCGGGCGATCGGGCACGCGCGGGCATCTATCTGGGCACCTCACTCGGCGGCATGTTGTCGGGGATGAGCTACTATCGCGCCATGCTGGAAAATGGTCCGAAGCGACACGTATCGCTCTACCATTATCCATTTCACGTTTGCCTCGATCTGTTGGGAAAAGCGACGGGATTTTCCGGCGCGCGTTCGCTTGTTGCAACGGCATGTACCGCATCTACCCTGGCCGCGTCCCAAGCCTATGAGGCCATTCGTCAAGGCATGGTGGATACCGCCCTACTCGGTGGCGTTGATCCTTTATGCGAGTTTTCATTTGCCGGCTTCAGTGCCATGAAAAATGTTTCGTCGGATCGTTGCGCACCGTTCAGTGAACCCGTGGGCCTTTCATTGGGAGAGGGCGCCGCCTTTTTCATTTTGGAACGCGAAGACAAGGCCAGGGAGCGCGGCGCGCAAATTTATGCCCGGCTTGGCGGATATGCCTTGGGCGCCGATGCCTATCATCCGACCGCGCCTGACCCATCAGGACGAAATCAGAAACGTCTGCTGCGGGAAGCGATGGACGCCGCCGGTCTGACGCCGGAAGATATTGACTATATCAATGTCCATGGGACCGGTACCCAAGCCAATGATATCTGTGAAACCAACGCCGTTCACGAGGTATTCGGCGACCTTGCATCCCGCCTGGCGGTATCATCGACCAAGGGGGCGACCGGGCATACCTTGGGGGCCGCCGGTTGCGTGGAACTTGCAATGACCGTGATGGCTGTTGCGACCGGCCAACTGCCGCCAACCGCGAATTACACCTCCGCCCGCGACGGATGCGATCTGGATTATGTGCCCAACGTCGGCCGTCCGGCTGTCATCCGAAATGCCATCAGCCAGAATTTTGCGTTTGGTGGCAATAATGCGGCATTGGTTGTTTCGGACGCCGGAGATGGGGTGCTTGTCAAGGATGCGGTTGGTTTTGACGATGATCTGATGCCGGTTGTGACCGGTATGGGGCTGATTGCGCCCAATGGGATTGGCGAGGATGCGTTCGTGGCGGCCTTGCGGGAAGGTGCAAGTGGTATCACCGATGCAGGCGATATGGCATTGGCCAGCCAGCGAACAAAGCTGGCCGGCATTATTCAGGATTTCAATCCCGCCCGCCTTACGCGGACCCGCATCCGGCGGGCGGACAGGCTGGGTCAGCTCGCCGTCTGCGCCGCCGATCAGGCATTGGCCAATGCAAAATTGCGGGTCAGTAAAGACATGGCCGAACGGGTCGGTGTCTTCATAGGTACCGATCGGGGCCCTGCGGGTAGCTGCGAAAGTTTTTATCGTGAAATTGCCACCGGTGGCCTGCGGGATGCCGATCCCAAGGATTTCCCCAATACGGTACTGAATGCCTGTGCCGGATTGGTTGCGGTTAATTTACGGCTGCGCGGACCCAATATTGTCACCAGTGTCGGTGCGGCATCAGGTGCTCAGGCGATCGCTCTGGGTGCGCAGCTAATCCAGGCCGGCAAGGCGGATGCAATTATCGTCGGCGGATGCGACGAGTTGAGCCCCAGTGTTTTGCAGGGATTCGCCGCCGCCCGCCAACTTTCCCCCTACGGCGATATGGCTGAGGAAGGTCTGTGGCTTCACGACAAACGCGCGAATGGCATGGTGTTGGGTGAGGGCGCCGGGCTGGTGGTGTTGGAGAGCAAGCGCCTGGCCCGTGAACGCAAGGCCCGCATCTTGGCCGAGATCCCTGCCTTTGCAATTGCCGGTGCCTCGGATGAAGCGACTGTCGGCATTCAGGCTGCCATGGGTGACTGTCTGGCACGGGCCGGCAATTGCCATCCGGATCTGGTCGTGTCCGGCGCGATTGGCAAACCTGAAATTGATCGATATGAACGGGCGGCATTGGAAGCGGTTTTCGACAAGGGCGGGAGACCCAAAGTCGCTGCCCTGGCCGGACTTTTTGGCGTCAGCGGTGCGGGTTCGGCACTTTCCGTCTGCGCCGCGGTGCTGGGAATTGAACATGGTTTCATGCCCGCCGGTCCGGAACGGCGCGCGCCGGAAGGGGATTTTGAATTTGTCGAAAGCGGCGCCAAGGATGGCACGCCGAAGGCTGTTTTGGTCAATGCCATGTCGCTGGGCGGTACAGCCGTTTCAATTCTGTTCAGAAAAGTGAATGACGCACATGAGGTTTGAAGGGAAAACCGCCCTGGTAACGGGCGGCAGTCGTGGGATCGGAGCGGCGGTCACAAAACGGCTGGTCCGTGAAGGCGCCCATGTCTTTGTCAATTTCCGGCGCGGAAAGCGCGATGCCGATAATCTGTTGGCGGAACTGGATGACGAGGGTTTGACCGCCACGCTGCTGCCCTTTGACGTGGGCGATCAGCTGGCCGTGGACGCGGCCATGGGAGAGATCATCGATGGGCGCGGCGGTATCGATCTGCTGGTTAACAATGCCGGCATTACCCGGGATGGCTTCATTGCCATGATGCCCCAGGATGCCTGGGACCAGGTCTTGCAGACGGATCTGACGGCGCCCTTCCTCGCATGCCGGGCCGTGGCCAAGACAATGATGCGCCAGCAGTCCGGCGCCATCGTCAATATCAGCTCCACCACCGCTGTAAGTGGGCGCCCCGGTCAGGCCAACTATGCGGCGGCGAAAGGCGGGGTGATCGCCCTGACCCGTACTTTGGCGCTGGAGATGGCCCCACATGGCGTTCGGGCAAATTGCGTGATTCCCGGCTTTGTCGAAACTGATATGCTGAAGAACCTCACTGCAAAACAAAAAGAGGAGTATCTGGGCTATATTCCCTGCGGCCGTTTCGGCCGGCCTGAAGAGGTC
The DNA here is from genome assembly GCA_018701215.1 of Rhodospirillaceae bacterium. GTDB lineage: Bacteria > Pseudomonadota > Alphaproteobacteria. Next base: position 14,925 of record JABIWH010000054.1, on the reverse strand, counting down.
GCCAACGTTGTCGCCTTCCTGCTTTCCGACGAGGCATCTTATATCCAGGGCCAGACCATCACGGTCGATGGTGGAATGATCCATTGATCACCAGGGCGGAAATAGAAAGGCAGGTGTTGAAACAGGCCAGCGATGTGTTTGGTATTCCCGTGAAGGAATTGGGACTGGACAGTTGCATGGATGAAATCCGCGAATGGGATTCATTCGCCCATGTGGCCCTGGTGCTGGAGTTGGAAGAGGTTTACGGCCTCGAACTGCCACCTAAGGAAAGCGCCTATTTTGAAAAGCTTCACGACATGGTTCAGGCTCTGGAACAGCGACTGGTACTTTAGCGACGGCCGCATTGGAATAAAATGTCGCACTGGTTTAGTCCTTGCTCTCCCTGAACCAGATTGAAAATCGATACAAGCTGATAGCCAAACCCGTCAAGCAGGCTGAAATACTGGGTCAGGTCGGTTTGCGCGACATAGGTTTCGCAATGAATATATTCGAAATAGATCAGCTGGATTGCATGTTTCCCCAGCATTTCAGCGGCGCCCTGAAGCACTCTATATTCATGCCCCTGCACGTCGATTTTGAGGATATCGATGGCGGCAATGTCGTGGTCGCGGCAATAGGCATCCACAGTTGAGACCGGAACCAAAATTTCCTCACGCCGGCGCAATGCTACTGCCGGCCAGTTTTCACCGGCATTCGGATGGGTATCCTGCAGGGAGCTGGTGGCGGCAAAGGCATTGATATTGAACTTTGCCTCGCCCGGGGTGGCCGCCAAGGCGCAATCATTTATGATCACGTTCGCATCGGATAATTTTTCCCGAGCCTGTTGCCGGGCTTTCTCTTGTGGTTCGAAATAATGGATCTCGGCTTCTGGAAACATTTGCGCATAGCGTTCACTTGTCTGCCCCAGATGTCCGCCGACATCAAAGATGATCCGCGCCTCCCCCAATAGCTTGCTTTGCAGGGTGAAGGCTGTGTCGTCCGTTGCCGAGCGCACGGCCGCCATGCCGGCCCGGTTCGCGGCATTGGAAGTTTTCTGCGGAGGTTTGGAAATATCTCTTCCTTTCCTATCGCCGTCTCTGCCAATCAGGCGGCCTGCCCGGCAAGACGTTCGCGAAGCGCATCGTGAATATCACGTAACGTGGTTGGTAAATCGTACTGGTGGTGCCAGGCGGGATAGTCAGACTGAAACTGTCTAACGTCACTAATCCACCAGATATGATCCCCGATCCGGTTTTCATCAGAGTAGTCCCAATTCATGGGGCGTTCGGTCAACTGCTCGCAAGCCTTGATTGCTTCCAGCATGGAGCAGTTGGCCAGGCGTCCACCGCCGATATTATAAACGGCACCCGGCCGTGATGGTTTCTGACTAAAGTGCCAAAAGGCGTTAACCAGATCGTGCGCATGGATATTGTCACGGACCTGCTTTCCCTTGTAACCGAAGACTGTGTAGGGGCTGTTCATTATGGCACACCGCATCAAATAGGATAGAAAGCCATGCAGCTGCACACCCGAGTGCCCGGCGCCGGTGACGCATCCTGCCCGGAAACAGGCCGTTTGCATGCCGAAATAGCGGCCATATTCCTGGACCATAAGGTCGGCGGCTGCCTTCGAGACACCGAACAAACTATGTCGCGTTTGATCCAGTGACATGGTTTCGTCGATACCGTGTTGGGCATATGGATGGGTATCGGCCATTTCCCAACGGGTTTCCTGCTCAACCAATGGCAGGTCATTCGGGGTGTCGCCGTAGACCTTGTTGGTGCTGCAATAGACAAAGGCGGCATTCGGCGCATGGGCGCGGCAGGCTTCCAACAGACTTAATGTGCCATTGGCATTTACGGTGAAATCAGTGGCGGGATCCGTAGCCGCCCAGTCATGCGATGGTTGGGCCGCGGTGTGGATGACAACCGTGATCGCACTGCCATAACGGGCGAAAACCTGATCGATGGCTGACTGATCGCGGATATCAATGGAATAATGAAGGTAGTCGGGCAAGGCCGCCTCCAACTCCTGCCGGGCCCATTGGGTTGATGCGTCCTCCCCGAAAAAAGATTTACGCATGTCATTGTCGATGCCGACGACTTTAAACCCCTTGGCCGCGTAACAGCGGCTGGCTTCGGCCCCGACCAAACCTGTTGATCCTGTAATGATCGCGACCGTCATGCCTGATTTTGCCTTTTCTGTGATGGGACCGCTGCAAAGTAGGGTTCAAGTTGTTCCTTATGGCCGTCCAGCCAGGTGAAAACATCGCCGAGCAATTGATCAATGTTTTTTTCCGGCTGCCAACCCGTGGCGGCCGTCACCTCCCGATTGTCGGTAACATACCAGGGAATGTCGACCGGGGCTGTTTCCGCTACCGGCTTGATGGGGATTTCACGGCCCAGAATGTCCCGGCACTTTGCCGTGAGTTCGGCGAGAGAGAGGCTGTTTCCAGCACCGCCGCCCACATTGAATGTGCGGCCGGAAAGGTCATCGATATTGTTGATCTGGCAGCTGATAATGCGGCACATATCGTCAATATGCAGGACATCACGGACCTGATGACCTTTGCCGCCGAAACCAAGATAGTTCAGCTCACCGCCAAACAGATGCCTGGCGGCCCATAGAGCGATAAATCCCTGGTCCACCTTACCCATCTGCCAAGGGCCGGCCAGCACGCCGAACCGGTTGATCACCGTCTGCACGCCATAGCTTTGACGATATTCCTCCAACATCAACTCGGCGGATAACTTGGTCGCGCCGTACAGGGAACGGTGACCGGTCAGTGGGAACTCAGTGGATATGCCTTCGGTGGACCAGCCTGTGCTTCTCGCATCATTGGGCAGGTCTAGCCGTTGGCCCGTTTCTATAAGCGGCAAAGCGTTGAGCGCACCAATCGGGTAGACCCGGCTGCTGGACAGGAAAATGACATCTGCGCCACAAAGACGCGCGTGGTCGAAACAGTTAATGGCGCCGGCAAGATTGCTATTGATCAGATAGCCTGGGGATCCATCCTGGCCGGCATGGACACTTGGTTCCGCCGACGCTTCGATCAGGATATCAACGGGTCCGATGGCCGCCAGGTCCTCCGTGGCACGCACATCGCCGTGGCGAAAATCGACGCCATGGGCCGCCAATCGGGGGAGATTCAACTCAGATCCACGGCGTTTTAGGTTATCGAGGGCGACGATTTTGCCGTCGGGGAATTCTGCCCTTAGATGCAGCGCCAGATTTGATCCCGCAAAACCAGCCCCGCCCGTGATTAAGATCCGCCTCGGCATGTCTTGTCAGGAACCCTTGGTTGACCGGACGGCCTTACTTGCGCGGGCGACCTTGATTGCGGTGTCATCTTGCAAGCGGCTTTCCTCCACCACTCTTTCGTCCGGATCGACGATCTGTATCAACAGCATATCAACTCCCTTGTAGCGCGGAAACAATCCGCCATATACGCCGCCTAGATCTTCGAGAATATCCAACGCGGGCTCAGGATCCGTGGGGTATTGGGGCACCAGTGCATGGATGACGGGGACTAAACCCGTGCGGTAGTGATCGACCTGTTTTTTCAGGGCGGACTTAATATCCTGGCCGATTTTCGAGATTTCCAAAGTCACGATGCCGCGGACAAGATCGGCATACTCATTGATGACCGATATTCCCGTCGCTTTCGCCGCGGCCACATTGTGGAAGGTCACGGGCAGATCCAGCGCCTCATAGGCAGGCATCGTCAGTTCGGCATAACAGTCAGCAAGATAGCAATCATAGGGCTCGATGAATTTGTAGGCCGGATAGACCGACAGGACTTCCGGTTTTCGCCCCTCGCCTATATCACTTGCGGTTCCCAGGGGCCGGTAGGCGCCACGGAATTGATGGCCGCCGGCGGGGATGGTGGCATAGAGCAGACCAACAGTCTTCAGGCCGAATTGCCGCGACAGACGTTGCGAAAGCATGTGATCGGTTGTGTCGGTGGTGATGACCAGACGCAAACCATCGTCGCGGAAGCTTTTGCCAACTTTGCTGATGCAGTCCTTGAGCAGCGTATTGAGGACCGCCATGCGCGACGTTTCGCGAAGTGCGGGGTCCAGCACAAGACAACCAAACCAGGCGACTTCCCTTGATCCGAAGGGAAAACCCATGTCGAAATAGGCCACCAATTTATCGGTCTCCCGATCCTCTACCATCATGGGGATGAAATCGCCCCTGTCATACCGGGCGAGAAGTTCGGCAGGCGTATAAAGATGCTTTCCCGCATGGCTGTAGCCAAAGACGCTATACATCAGGTCCCTGACCTGAGGCGCTGTTTGCGACGTCAATTCAACGAGTTTCAGCATGACGCAAGCATCCGGAAGATAATGTCTCAGGCATAGGCCCGGCTTTCATGGCGCCGATAGGTCCAGACGCAAAGCAGGGCCGCGCCGGCGGAATAAAGCGCAAGCCAGCCTAGCATGGGGAGGTGGAACCGTCCCTCGATCGCGGCCCAGACCAGTTCGGCAAACATGCGGGACGGCAGGAACGGGGAAATTACGGCGACGCTGTCAGGTAAAGAATCGGGATGGCTCCAGACTGATCCCAGAAAAGACAATGGCAAATAGATCAGATTGGCGATCGGCACCGCAGCTTTCTGAGGTGCAAGATAGCCCAGCGCCACACCGAACAGGCAAAAAGGCACCGTTCCCGCCAGAAGTGCCAAGCCGACGCTGATCCAGGTGCCGATCGGGAAAGTCACGCCAACAGACCATCCTGAAATGCCAAGGCAGATAACACCCAGTGATGCGATAACTGCGGCCGCCATGATCCGGGCGGTAAACCGTTCAAACAAGGTCACGGGCAATACCCGCATGAAATTCTCCCACGGTGAGCCTCTATCTTCCGCGATTCCAACCCCGAATTGGTAAAAAGCAACGCCCATGACCGCAAACACGCAAAATGACCCCAAGGCGAAGACTGCATCGTCGGGGCGTGCCTCATCCGGACCACCGAAAAACAAATACAGCATGGTTGGGAAAAGCACCGTTGGCACCAGAAAGGCCGGGATCCGGAACAGCTGTTTCAGGATGAACCGAAAATGCAGCAGAATCATGGTCGCACCCGCGCGTTGCCATCTGGGCCATCTGGGCCGTCCGGAATTTCGCTGCGTTCCAGCTCCGCCAAGATCGCCTCTTCGAGGCTGGCCGGGGACAGCTCCAGGTCCTCGAATGGCCATCCCGATTGCACCAGCTTCCGTACCGCCGCATCGCCATCGGCCACATCCAACCGCCAGCGGCCAGACTCAAATACAGCATCGGGGAAGGGCGAAATGCCATTCGGGGCCTCTGATCTGAAACTGAGTCGGCTATGACCAAGGCGGCGCCGAACATTGTCGGGGCTGTCCTCCAACAGCACCCGTCCCTTGTTTATGACGATGACCCGGTCCGCCAGTTCCTGGACTTCATCCAGGTCATGTGTGGTCAGGGTGATTTGAACCTTGCGTTGGGCCGCTTCCCGTATGGAGCGCCATAAGGCGCGTTTGGCCTGGATATCAAGACCGGTGGTCGGCTCGTCGAGGCAGGCCATTTTGGGCTGGCCCATAAACGCGGCTGCCAGCGCAACCCGGCGCATTTCGCCACCGCTTAGTTCGCCGGCATTGCGAGACATTAAATCCTGCAGCAAAAACCAATCACGGGCCCGTTCAACCGGCAGAGGCGTGTCAAAATGCTCACCCACATAATAGAGTAATTCGCTCACCTTCAACGACCGGGGCAGGGCGATATTCTGCGGCGTCAGTCCAATGCGCCTGCGGGCCCGCATTGTCTCGGGGGGATCGCCAAGTATCCGAACCTGTCCCGATTGCGGTCTCCGCAATCCCGTCAACATTTCGCTCAGAGTTGTTTTTCCGGCGCCATTGGGGCCAAGGATCGCGAGGATCTCTCCTTCACGGGCGGATAGGCTGATGTTGTCGACCGCCAGAGTGTTGCGGAACGACTTGACCAGATTTTCCGCTGATAGGACCTCTTCTCTGTACGCCTGCGTTGTCATGTCGCGCATCACTTCCCAACAGCTTTCAGGATAACCCGCCAGAGAGAGGCTAGAAATATATTCTGCTTCACCGGCGCGCCATTGACCAGCAGCGCAATGTGGTGCCCCTTTATTCTGGCCAAAAGTCCGGAACAGCCCGGCACCAGGCCGAAATGCCACCATGTCAGGTGCGGGGGCAGCCCCTGGCCGACTGGATTTTGCACGAACAGGCCATCGCCATAGTACCATTCCGTCGGCATGGGCGCAGCGCCCTTTCGGGCCAGCATGCTTTCCAGACTTCCCGTGCTGATCAAGGCCGGGGTGAGGTCGAGGAGATGCTGGTTGAGTTTCACCATTTCTTCTGCGGTAACCAGCCAGCCGCCCATGGCGTCACGTATGGGCATCACCCGTTGATAGGGCGCCGGGACCATGCCTTTGGCGCCCATGGCGCTTTGCGGCGGCTCGGGCGGACAGTCCCCCTCGTGATAGATCACCTCGTCATGATGGCGGCCATCGGGCAATGTGGTTGCCATTCTGATGTCCGTCAGGCCCAGCGGGTCAAAGACATTTTGAATGACATAGTCGGCATAGCTTTGACCGCTGTAGCGCTCGATTATCCGGCCGAGCAACCAGTAATTGTCCGTGTGGTAGTCGAATTTATCGCCGGGATCAAAATGCCGCGTGGCGGTATCCAGCACACTGTTGAGCCAGCCTTCGGAGGTCTTTTGGTGCAGCTTTGGCCTTTCGCTCATATCCAGCGGGTCGAGCGGTGAAGGGGCGCCAACAGCCGAATCCACCCGTACGCCGCAACTCATCCTCAGCAGATGCGAGATACGGACGCCGTCGAAAATATCCCTATGCCGCGCCGCCATGTCCAAAGCGTCTGAAACCGAAAGGTCCAGCGACAGCTTCCCCTGTTCAAGCAGCTGGTAAATTGAAGCCGTGGTAATGACCTTGCCCAAACTGGCGGCGCGGAAACGGTGGTGCGCGGACATTTCCAGACCGGCTGCCGCATCACACCATCCCAGGGCTTGCGTCTCGATCTCACCACCTTCGGTGCCACTGGCGAGGACCGCACCCGGCAGCTCCCATTTTTGTAGAAGATTGCCGACCGCATCTATTACGGGATCGTCCATCTTCCGGTGAATGAAGGGCGCGATCTCGCCCACCCGTAGGTAAATCAGATGCGTGACCGCCTCGATTGGATGCTCCTGACCTATGCGGCAGGCCAGCCGGATCACCTGCTGCCCCGGCGGCAGGTCCGGCAATTCGATTGTCAGAGATTGCCCGGTCGAAAGGTCCACTTCCACGAGCAATTTGTTCTGGCAGCGGACAAAAACAATCATGGCTTCGCCAGCTTTTTCAAGCTCGAGTGTGGGGATGCCATCGCGGATATCAATTGAGACCTGGAGGGCAGTGGCGACACCGGACCGGATATTCTCTATCAATCCCTGAACTTTGATAAAGGGCGCGGTGTTGAGCTTTTTATCCAATGGTGTCGGACTTTTTCTGATGCAGTTTCAAAAGCGCCTTCCGGTCCAGCTTACCGTTCGCGTTCAACGGAAGGCTCACAATTGAGTGAATGCTCCGCGGCAGCATATAACCAGGCAGGAGGTTAGCACATTTCTTCAACAAATCGCGCTTCCCATCAACCAACCCTTCGCAATAGGCAACCAATCCGGACGGGTAGCCGTGGGCATCCACGGGCCAGGGGATGGTGAGGACCTGTTTGCCTGTGGCCTTTCTCAGGACAGCATCAACCGCGCCCAATTCAATGCGGTAGCCCCGGAGTTTTATCTGGTCGTCCTTACGGCCATGAAACATCAGGCCCAGCTTGGTGTCAAAACACGCCAGATCGCCGGTGCGATAGAATTTTTGCAAACCATGGCCATCCCGCGCGTGATCAAAGAAATGTCGGGCCGTTTCCATTTCATTTTTCCAATAGCCCGCGATGATCTGCGGACCGGACAGGCAAAGCTCTCCCACTGTACCGGGTGGTACTTCAATATCCGCCTGGTCCAGAATAATAGCCTGTTGCCCGCCGAAGGGCCCGCCGATGGGGACCTGATCTCCATCGGTGGTCTGATATATGTGATGGGTGCAGGCAATGGTCGCCTCGCTTGGCCCATACAGGTTCAATACCGTCGCCTTCGGGCCTGCCAACTGGAATTTTTCAGCCAGTTCGGCCGGCAGGCTTTCGCCGCAAAATGCGGCTAGCCGCAGTGACGGAAAATGGTTCTCTCCCAGTTGCCCGAATCGGTGCAACAAGGAAATCACCGAAGGAACGGAAAACCAGACGGTTATCCTGTTGTCGCGCACCATATCCGCGACCGTCAGGATCTTCCCGCCATTCGGAACATGCAAGCTGGCTCCCGAACACCAGGTGACCGCATAGTCATGCACGGATAAATCAAAGGTCAAATCGAAAAGCTGGCTGCAACGGTCATCCGGTAGAATGGGATAGCAGGCCATGAAGGCCTCCAAATAGCTTTCCAGATTGGCATGCGTGACCGGAACGCCTTTGGGCTTCCCGCTGGAGCCGGAGGTGAACATCAGATAGGCCAGGGAACTCTTTGCCGTTGGGCGCGCCATTGAGGTGTCCAATTGCGCGGCGATCTCCCGGCATGAAATGACCTGATTCCGCTCGGGCAGGGAATATTCCGTTGGTATCTGATCAAGATCCAGCAGCAGGACAACGTGGGGACGAGAGGTTTCCGTCAGCGCCTTCGTCAATGACGCAAGTCCGTGTCTGTCCGCCAAACACAATGCTGGATGCAATTGATCAAACGCCTGTTGGTGATTGTTTGAAAAGTCTTTGTCGGGAAACGGAGCATAAAATGCACCGGACTTAAAGCTGGCCAGGATGGCAGCGAAGCCCGGCAGCGACCGGCCGGCGAATAACCCGCAAGGTGAATTCTTGCCATCGGTATAGCGGACGATCAGTCGTGCGATCTGGTTGGACAGCTTGTTCAGCACACTATAACTTGCGGTGTCACCATCCGTTAAAAGGGCCGGTCGGTCGGGCGCAATCTTCGCATGTGTTTGAAACGCCTCCACAAGCTTGGGAATGCCGGTGCAGTCAGTCAATATGCCGGCCTTGAGCGCGCGGAATTGCTTTTGGTGACAAAAAAGGGCGCCGAAACCACCTGTCCTGGGTGACCGTTAATCACCACCGGCAAGCCGACGGCGGCCCAATCCCGTTGTAAATACCCCAGGCAAATGGCCGTCTCCAGTTCTGGCGACCAGCCGGCCTGGGCCACATAGCCAAGACCATTGCCATTGTCGTCCAGTATTGCCGCTCCCGTCTCCGGCACGTCGGTTCCCTCATGCAGCCGGATGCAGACCAATTGGTTGGTGACTTCGCCGGCCGCCGCAAAAAAGCCGTCACGCCCGGTAAACTCCGGCTTGTGGAAGTCCACCATCCAATGCAGTCCGGCTTCCAATGGATGCTCTCCGTTGGGGAGGTCCCGTGCGGCACTAAATCCACGGGTCTCGAGTTGCAGCAGGTCGTGCAGGATCGCCGGACAGTCCGGTGCCTGGGGCGCTTCCGCCCGGATGGCAGCGAGTAGCTCTCCCTGACATTTCGCTTCGGCCAGAAAGAAAAAACCATACTCGCCGGTCGTGCCAACACGGCCAACCGTGATGGTGAAACCCTCCAATTCCGCTTCGGCGAACGCCATGATGCGTAAACCGGAAACGGCGCCGCCCAATATCGCCATTGGCAGATCGGCCGAATTCGGGCCATCTGCCCGGATCAGGCAATAATCCTGCGTAAGGTCGGCAATTTCAAATTCCGTGCCCTCACCGGTGCTCAGAGCGGCCTGGATATTGTCCGCCTGAGCCTCGGGACAGAGGAGAATGAAATCCTCAAAGCCGCCAAAAACCATGATGTCGCAGAGGAAAACGCCATCACCATCAAGTGCCATGGTATGGAGAATTTCATTCTCCCCCAGCTGCTGCAAATTTCCGGTTAGAATCCCGTCCAGAAAGTCCCGTGCGTCATAACCGCTGATCTTCAGCTTTGTCCAACTGTTGCAGTCGGTCAGCCCGACATCATTGCGGATTGCGTTGTATTCGTTGGCAAATTCACTGACCGCTTCACGGGTAAGGGATTGCATTTCACCTTGTTTCGTCATAGCGCTCATTTCGTTATACGTTCGATGAAATCGGCGATGGTGTTGACGGATCTGAATATGGTGACGTCGTCCGTGGGGACGGTGATGTCAAAATCCCTTTCCACACTCAAAACCAGCTGCAAGGCATCAATGGAATCCAAGGCCAACCCTACGCCGAACATGGGGCAGTCCTCGTCCAACTGGTGGGGTTTCAGGTCCAGTTCGAGATTTTCAATAACCAGCCCCTTTATCTTGCCGACCAGCTCTTTTCGGCGGGAAACGAGTTCCACAATAGGCTCTTGCATACTTCATCCTAATTCGTCATTCGCACAGACCCACCAGACGGTTTTTGCAGCATTCTTGCCCTGGCGGCTTTTGGTCTCTCCGCTCCTCATTTCATGATTGCATGGTGACCGTCAAGTCGCCGTCCGCCACCTTTCGCCGGCCGGTCCTGACAGAGCAAATCAGTTGCACCAGGGTTTGCATACGCTTGCCAACACGCACCGTCATTTCAAGGCTATCGCCCGGCCGGCAAGGCGAATGGAATTTGAATTTGTTGATGGAGGCCAAATAACCGGTGGCCTTTCCCGCCATGGCGCGGTCATCGGTTCCGCCTGCTTCCATAGCAAGGGCGATTGCCCCTAACTGTCCGCAAGCCTCCGCGATGAGCACGCCCGGCATGATCGGGTCGGCCGGAAAATGTCCATCGAATACAGGGTCGCCAGGTTCCAGGAATTTAACGCCCGTGGCCAATTGTCCAGGGCGCACGCTGACAACTTCATCCACCAGCAGGAACGGCGTGCGATGCGGCAGCAGTTTTTCAATTTCGATCCGGGACAACGGGCCGTGTTCGTCGGGCGTATCATTCATGAATTCAGAAGGGCCAATCTATGATTGAACGGTGGCGATGAAATGTGGGCGCTTGACCAATTCCAGGGATTTCCGCATCGACAACGAGAGCTCCGTACACATTTGGACTTCGGTAAAGGCAGAAGGCACATGGGATTGAAACGATCATTTGACCACCCGGCAGGTTCGGGCCACATTGCCTCGACCATAGCAATCAGGCAGCCCAATGGCCACGTTTCCATTTGATGGACCCAACCACAGACGCGGCTGCTTTTGGAAGTGCCCACACCGAGGGAAGCTGGGAATGGCGGCAACGACGGGAATAGAGGATTTAGGCGTTGAAGGACGAGCGGGTTCTGGTAACAGGTGGTGCGGGGTTCATCGGATCACATCTCTGTGAACGCCTTGTGGCAGATGGATATGAAGTACTCTGCATTGATAATTTTTTCACGGGGCGCCGCGGCAATGTAGCTGGTCTGCTTACCGATCCGCGGTTTGAGTTGTTGCGACACGACGTTACTTTGCCGCTCCATATCGAGACGGATCGCATCTTTAACCTCGCTTGTCCCGCCAGCCCTATTCAATATCAACTCGATCCTGTTCAAACCACGAAAGTTAACGTGCTCGGTTCGATCAACATGCTGGATCTGGCTAAACGCGCGAACGCACGGATCCTTCAAACCTCGACGTCCGAAGTATACGGTGATCCCGACGTCCACCCTCAAACCGAAGATTACTGGGGAAACGTCAATCCGATCGGTCCCAGATCCTGTTACGACGAGGGCAAGCGTTGCGCCGAAACGCTGTTCTTCGACTACTGGCGCCAGCACGGCCTTGAGATTAAAGTCGCCCGCATCTTCAACACCTATGGACCACGCATGCTTCCCAACGACGGTCGGGTGGTCTCCAATTTCATCGTCCAGGCTTTACGGGGAGAGCCTTTGACCTTGTATGGCGATGGCGAGCAGACACGTTCGTTCTGTTATGTGGGAGATATGGTCGAGGGCATCGTCCAACTGATGGACACATCGGCGGATTGTACCGGTCCGATCAACCTCGGCAATCCAACTGAATGTACTATTGTTGATCTCGCTCGAAACATTCTCGATTTCACCGGCAGCCGGTCAAAGATTGATTTCAGACCTTTGCCGATCGATGATCCGCGCAGACGCAGTCCGGACATTAATCTCGCCCATCAAAAGCTCGGATGGGAGCCGGCGACATCACTTCGCGACGGGCTGGCCCTCTCTATCGCCTACTTCGATGACCTTTTGAGTTCTACATCGGAATAGGGCAGGCCGGACCGTAACGGAGATGATAATATTTCCCGCCCGCAAAGATTGTCTTGGCAGCTTTTTTTCCAGAATTTTTTGGATTTTGCAAAAAAAAGACGTGGCGTCATTCTCAAAAATACGATCTAATTACAGTTCATGTAAATTAGGGACCAAATACTTGTGGCATATCCGATGCAAGGGTTTGTATTGGCGACTATGCTTCAGGGTGCCCTGTGACAGGAGATCTCAATCAATGCTGAAAAGAACCTTATTTTCGTTCGGTGCCCTGGCTGTAGTTGCAGGGCTGGCATTTTCCGCCAACGTGAATGCAAGCGAGTTGAACGATCACAATATCCTCGCCGAAGCCGATACAAAACGTGGCGCGCTGTTGGGTGTGAACTGGAAACTTGACGTCAAAGCTGCCGAAGGTGATTCGGCCATGAGCGTCACGGCACGTAACGAGGATTTCCTGGCCGTCTATGAAAAACCCGCCAGTCAGCGCGATGAAAAAATTCTCGAACGCGGACAGAATATGTGGTTCATCAAACCCGGCGTGCGCAACCCGGTGCCGATCTCTCCACGTCAGAAATTGCTCGGCGCGGCATCCTATGGCGATATCGCCGCCCAACGCTGGACCAGTGACTATGATGTCATGTCCCGTCATGACAGTGTTATGGACGGCAAGAAAGTCTATGTCTTTATGCTGAAAGGCAACGACCACGCCACGTACGAGAAAATGCGTCTCTATGTGGACGCTTCCATGTTGGCCGCGGTTAAGTCGGAAATGATGACCGCCGACGACAAGATGTTGAAATCCGCGACCTACGAATATGGCAATACCGCGCCATCGCGCACCGGCAATAGCCCCATGATCTCAAAAATGGTGATTACCGGTTCCAATGGCGGGACCACCACCCTGACTTACAGCAACCCGACATTCTCCAACGTCAGTGCCGACAGTTTCGCCATCTCAAATGTGATGAGCAATTGATCTAACCGACAAAACACCGCCATCCGAAGACAGCCGCCCACCGTCAAACCGGGCGCACAATTCCTTGCCACCAACGGGTGACAAACCGGGGAGAAAAGGGATACTTTCGGTCATGGCGGGCGTCGGTTTTCCTGGTGTCGTGGCGATGGCTTTGTCACCAGAAAACTACGATATTTCAAAAGGTTAATCTACGCTCGCCAGCAATCTTGCGCCCTCTCATGAATAATTCGGGCTAATTGGTGCTCGCGAGGCAATACCGAAGGAATGGCATTTGGCGAATTGCGCTTGCAGTCAGATATAGCGCAAACTCCTCCCGTTTTATTCCCACAGCGAAGGTGATGGTTATGAAGAGGTGGATCAGGGCGCTGGCGCGGAACAGGATTTTGCACCTATTCTTGGGCACAGTGGTGGCGCTAACGGGCCTTTGGGAAGTCGGTGAGACGCTGGGGCAGGATTTACTGAGCGGCGAGTTTCACGGCGGCCATGGCGTGGTGTTGATCGGCCTGTGGCATATGGCGCGCGCCTTGGCGGAGATCGTCGAGGCTTCGGACTATCTCGATGAAGGCCTGGAATAATCCGGTTTCTGGTCCCGGTCAGGGCTGCAAGCGGCACGATCTCGTGCTGCAATACGATGTGAGGCACGGCGGAGGCTCGCCCAGGCCTGAGGACGGCGATGGCGAGCAGTGACCCCGGAGCATGCTCCAGATTGGCCATCCATACGGCGCCGGGATGGGCGGTGACTTCGGATGGGCAGGCAAGCAGGCGCGGCCGGGGCTGGAGAGCCAGACGGAGTAAACGCGGATCGATCTCGAGGCCCTTTTGGACAGAGCATTTAAATAGGTCTGAAACTACATCGCTTAAAGGTGAGATGTCTGGTTTGGGTCAATTTTCCCCGTTTTGAGCCTGAGATTAGGCCTTCCGGTATTGGGTGCACAAACGACGTTTTCTGCTGAAGTTTGAAATTTGAGCATTGATTTCCGGTCATCCTGATCCTCCCCCACTGAATTGGTCCACCGTCTATGCTATGGAACGGAGGATCGAAGATGGCAACGAGACGACGAAATCCTCCCTTATGAAAACACATCAGGGGGTCCCAGGGGCGCTGACGTCAGACAGGTGGAGCAGCTGGTTCTGGCGTAACCTCCACTGGCGCTTCAGACCCCTCAGGCAACCCAGGACCTTCTGCGTCCTCAGGGATTTGCTGTTTCTCTTGGGGGAGTTTGGTTAACCATTTCAGCCGTCTCACGGTTGGATCGAGATCATAAAACCAACCACTATAATTATTACCTTCATGCCAACGTTTGATGCGTTTGAGCCAGCCCTTCTTTTCAAGTTGGATTAGATGAGAGCCGATTGTTTTCCTACTCAATCCAGTGCGTGTGGCTAAGGCAGCATAGCTTGGAAATGGGTGGCCCTTGGAATCAAGCCACCAATAACTAAGCAATTGTATCAATAACAATTGTTGCGGAGCGTTGAGCTTAACGTCAGCCCCATTGTATGGCGGGCAGCTACCGCTCTTTTGTAACAATACCCAGGGGATAGGTGTAAATTGCTCCCCTGCTATGCCCCAACGGTCCTGGAATGGCGTATTTGTCATATGATTATTCCTTTCAATCGTTTAGCCTCCTTTAAGCCCCCATTTCCCAGATGAACTCGTTAATCGATGCCCTGAGATGGAGATTATGCTATAAGAATCAATATGTTGAGGAGTTGATGGAGTGGTTGG
>JABIWH010000059.1 GCA_018701215.1 Rhodospirillaceae bacterium | reverse complement strand
GTATGGCTCTTCCTCCGGTGCGTAATGGCCGTTGGTGTAACCAGAACCGCCGAAATTGCCATAGCGGTCCTTCAGCACGATATCTACAAACCAACCCATCGCCTATTTTCTCCCGCCTACATTCTTGGTAATCGTAGCTAATTGTGCCCAGGGAATTGGTATTTTGGTTGGATTGGATCCATTTATCGCAACCCGCCAAAGAGCTTTTTCTGATTTTTTTGAACCAGTCAGTGCGCCTTCAATAAAAAACAGGAAATATTTCTCATCCCAGGAAATAGTAAAACTACTAATAGTCCATCTATAATTTTCAATATCTGTAATATAAAATACTCTATTATTTACACCATTTCTTCGAATCCAAATTCCCATGGTATTGTTATTATTTATATTATTTCCGATTTTTCCTTTGCTGGATTTAAAATATATCAATTTTCTATTTACTGATGGAACTGGAAATGATGAAGATGCACGATCCATATGCACCGGGTTATCATCCATAACAAATTCTGGTCGCCAGTTTTTATTATTTATACTTGATATTACTATATGGTTTTTCGCATAGCGTTCTCGATATTCATCAAGTTCCTTGGGTTTGTAATTCTTAGGATCAAGAAGTATTTTCAACGGCATATCGCCTACAAAGACAAACTCGTCTCCACGCCCGGTGTAGTAGGGCCGGGACGTTGCTCGGAAGCGATAGTCGGTTAAGGCCTCTGTCTTGCCGGACTGCAAATCCAGGCTATGAATGTCCACGCCGGCAAGGCTGACGCGCGTGCGGGTCTTCGTGTTGTCCGGTGTATAGGCTACGTCAGCGTAAATCAGTTTCTTGCCGTTGGGATGATAGGACGGCCAGACCTTGTAGCTGTCCGAATCCTCAACGATGCGCAACCGCTCTGTTGCCAGATCCATGATCGCCAGTTTATTCGAGTAACGCCCGGTGTCATTTAGCACGAAGACCACGTCTCTACCGTTTGGCGCGAACATGGGCCGTTGCCAGCTATGGTGCGCCGGTTTGCGATAGACTTTTAGGTTTTCTCCATCCAGATCCCAGGCAACCAGATGACATTTGCGGCTGTTAGCCAGACCGGCTTCGCAATAGGTCAACATCACGCGCTCATTCGATGGGAACAGAACACCATTTTTTATCTTTGCGTTCTCGAACCGGGGTAAGGACTTAAACAGTGCCGGCGGTTCGTCACCGCATCCAGCCAATGCGAGCGCTAGGATCAGGCCCGCCAAAAACTGCCAGAACAGTTTCATTCGGCCCACCTCCCCATCTCAAGCCTTGCCCCATCCGCACTCTGCCGTACGGTCTTCGCCGCCCGCCCCTTGAAGGTCTGCTCCCGCAACTGCTGCACCGCTTCCCCTGTGCCGCCGAAGGGGCAAACGAAATCGATGAGCCAGAGGTTGTCGCCGCTTTGCCAATCGCCGGGCGCCAGGCGCAGGCGGGGCAACGCGAAGGTGGGGAGGGGCGGTGCGTCCCGCCGCCGATGGCGCCGTGCCGTTTGTCGGGGCGCCGTGGCGCCTCCTGCGTCATGTCCGGGCCCGCTCATGGTCCGACCGCCAGCTTACACATGCCAAACGCCTCCCTTCAGACTCCCCTCATGATTGGCCAACGGTACCTAATCGGCAAGAAAAATCGTCCCGGTTGCGCATCGCAAAATGCAATTTTTTGTGGATAACTTTTGAAACCACCACCCCTGGTTTTGATTTTCCCGGCAGGCGCGAAGCGTCGC
The DNA here is from genome assembly GCA_018701215.1 of Rhodospirillaceae bacterium. Classification (GTDB taxonomy): domain Bacteria; phylum Pseudomonadota; class Alphaproteobacteria. Next base: position 149,522 of record JABIWH010000059.1, on the reverse strand, counting down.
CATCTCAATGATTTGATATTGGTTTATAATGCGGCCGGGCCGGAGGTCGCCTTGGCTAGCCCCTAGGATGATGGCTGGACTGACATTGAGGCCGCGGACGGCGGCACGGGCCTAATTCAAGGCCCCGGCGGCGCGGAAGTCAGCTTCCGCCGCCGCAAGGGTCATTGCCAGTTTCTCCACCAATGCATCACACTCAGCCTCGGTAATGATCAACGGCGGCGTCGCCATGATCCAATCACCATAGCGGCCACCGGCGGTGCGCCGGGCGTAGATCAGCAAGCCTTGTTCCAGGCCCCGCCGCCGGATCGTATCCGTTGGGCCAGGCGTGAAGGAGATCGTGGCCTTTGTCGTTTTATCAGCCACCAGCTCGATACCGAGCAACAGCCCCTTGCCGCGTACATCGCCGATGATGGCTGAGCGTTCGGCCAGGGCCTCGAGTTTACCCCGCAGATAGGCCCCAACTCGTTCCGCCCGCCCGGCCAGGTCCTCGCGCTCGAACCGGTCCAGCACCGCCAGCGCGGCGGCGGCGGAGACCGGATGGGCGCTGTAGGTATGGGTATAGCCAAAGCCGAGCCGTTCCGAGAGCCAATCGACCATCGCCGCCGGCGCCAAGACGGCGCCCAACGGGGCATAGCCGGCGGACAAGCCCTTGGCCAGGACGGTCAGGTCCGGCTTTATGTCATCGTAATGATGGCTGGCCAGAAAGCGCCCGGTACGCCCGGCACCGCAAAGGACCTCGTCAAACACCAGGGCGACGCCGTGGCGGTCGCAAATGTCGCGCACCTTGCGCAGATAACTTTCGGGCGGCGCCACCGCGCCCGAGGCCAGGCCGCCCACCGGCTCGAGCAAAAATGCCAGCACTGTTTCGGGGCCCAGGCTTTGCATTTTCTCGTCCAGCGCCTGGGCACATGCCAGCGCGTGGGTCTCCACGCTATGATTGTCCGGCAAACGATAACTGAGCGGCGCGGGGACCTTTGGGTGGTCGTGGCCAAAGCCGTTCAGGAAAGCTTCGTTGGCGGGATCACCCGACAGGCCCAGGGCGCCGATGGTGCTGCCGTGATAGGACGGCATGCAGGTGATGACGTGGCGCCGTTCCGGCTGTTCGCTGGCTAGCGCCCTCTGACGCAGCAGCTTGATGGCGAATTCCACCGCTTCCGAACCGCCGGAAGCGAACAACACCCGTTCGAAGCCGGGACCGGCCAGCTCCGCAATCCGTTTGGCAAGATCCATGTTGGCCTGATGGCGGCCCTGACGCGCGCTGACAAAGGCCAGGCGCCCGGCCTGCTCCGCCATGGCCCGCGCGACGTCCTTGTCGCCATGGCCGATGTTCGCCGTGACCGGCCCCGACGACATATCCATGTAGCCATGGCCCGCCTCGTCATACAGCCAGACACCCTCGCCGCGCACGAACGTCGGCCGCGGCACGCTGTCGGATTGGGCAAAGAAAAGATCCTGCGGTCCACCAGGCTGGCCCTGAAATGCCGCGCGCTGATCTGCAATATCGTGCATGGAAACTACCTCTTTATGCTGCGGTCCGGTTTAAGCTGACGTTTGCTTTAAGCTGACGTGGGGCGCCAGTGTATGCCATAACAGGGCCAAATCGGAAAAACGGTATCAAACCGTTATAACAAACGAGGAAACATCATGTCAGCGAACACCGAAATTCTGTTCGAGCCCTTCACCGTGAAAGGTGTCACCCTGCCCAACCGCATCGTCATGGCGCCCATGACCCGGCGTAAAAGCCCCGGCAACGTACCCGGCGGGGATGTCGCGGCCTATTACCGCCGTCGCGCCGAGGGCGGTGTCGGGTTGATCATCACCGAGGGGACTTTCATTAATCACAAGGCCGCCAACGGCTATGACAACGTGCCCGACATCTACAATCCAGCGGCCCTGGCCGGCTGGAAACAGGTCATCGAAGAAGCCCATGCCGGCGGCGCCAAGATCATCCCACAGCTTTGGCATGTGGGCGCACAACGGGTCAAAGGCATCGAACCTGACCGGGACGTACCAGGCTATGCCCCCTCCGCCGTCGCCACCGGCGAGCGCGAGGTACCGGTTGCCATGAGCAAGGACGATATCCAGGATTGCATCGCCGCCTTCGCCGAGGCCGCGGCCAATGCCAAGGAGGTCGGCTTCGACGGCGTCGAGGTGCATGGCGCGCATGGCTATTTGATTGATCAGTTTTATTGGGAACGCTCAAACCAGCGGACCGATGAATACGGCGGCAGTTTTGAAAACCGCAACCGCTTCGGCAAGGAAATCGTAGAGGCAGTTCGCGAAGCTGTAGGCCCGGATTTCCTGATCGTCTTTCGTTTCTCGCAATGGAAAAGTGATGATTACGAAGCGAAGATCGCCAAGACGCCGGATGAATTGCAACGCTTCCTGAAAACTCTGACGGATGCCGGCGTCGATGTCTTTCACGCCAGCACCCGCCGCTTTTGGGAGCCGGAATTCGAGGGCTCGGACCTGAACCTTGCCGGTTGGTGCAAGAAGCTCACCGGCAAACCAGCCATCACGGTAGGCAGTATTGGCCTGGACGATTCGTCCTGGGCCGGCGCCAACTCCACCGACGTCGATGAACTGGTTAAACGCATGGAGAAAGGCGAATTCGATCTGGCAGCGGTGGGCCGGCAGTTACTGTCGGAAGCCGAATGGGCCAACAAAATCCGCGATGGCCGTTATCAGGAGATCGAACCCTATACCAAGAAGTCGCTAAGCGGCCTAAACTAGAGCGTATCGAGGGGAACAGGAGACGGAACCTTGGCTGAGACATTTGACTATGTGATCGTTGGCGCCGGCTCGGCCGGCTGCATTCTGGCCAACCGCCTAACCGCCGACGGCAAGCATACCGTCTGCCTGCTCGAGGCCGGGCCGCCGGATTGGCATCCCTTCATCCATATACCGGCGGGCTTTATCAAGACCCTGAATAATCCAAATCTGAACTGGATGTATCAGGCCGAGCCCAGCCATTGGACCGGCGGCCGGGCCATCGATGTACCGCGCGGCAAGACCCTGGGCGGCTCCTCCTCCATCAACGGCCATATCTATAATCGTGGCCAGCGCATGGATTTCGATGGCTGGTCCCAGCGCGGCAACCGCAACTGGGGTTATGCCGACGTGCTGCCGTATTTTAAGCGCTGCGAACAACGGATCGGCGGCGGCGACGATACTTTTCGGGGCCGGGAGGGCAACCTTCAGGTCACCGACCTGAATTACCAACATCCCTTCTGCGATATCTTCATGGCCGGCGCCCATACCATCGGCATTCCCCGCAACAAGGACTATAACGGCGCCGTACAGGAGGGCATCTCCTACGTTCAACGCACGGCCCATAAACGGCGCCGGGTCAGCACCGCGCGGGCCTTCCTGAACCCGGCAAAGTCGCGTGCCAACCTGACCGTGCGGACCAATGCCTTCGCCACAAAGATTCTGCTTGAGGGTCAGAAGGCAGTCGGGGTGGCGTATTCCAAGGGCGGGCGCGCCGGCAAAATGGTCGAGGTCCGGGCCAATCGGGAAGTGATCCTCAGCGGCGGCGTGGTCAATTCACCGCAGCTGTTACAGCTTTCGGGCATCGGCCCTGGGGGCTTGCTGCAATCACTTGGCATCGAGGTGCAGCACGAATTGGCGGGCGTGGGCGAAAATCTGCGCGATCACTACGCCCCCCGCCTTAGTGCGCGGGTCAAGAATATCGAAACGCTCAATGAACGGGCCCGTGGCCTAAGCCTGGTGGGCGAGGTGATTAAATATTTCGCCGGCGGCAAAAGCATCGTCAATCTCAGCCCCTCCATGGTCTATGGTTTCTGGCATTCCGACGAAGCGGCGCGGAGCAATGATCTGCAGTTCATCTTTACGCCTGCTAGTTATAAGTTGGGGGTGCATGGGCTGCTCGACGATGTTCCGGGCTTTACCATCGCCGCCTGGCAGCACCGCCCGGAGAGCAAGGGCTGGCTGCGGGCCCGCTCGGCCGATCCGTTCGAGAAGCCGATCATCCAGCCGAATTACCTCGATGACGAAGAGGACCGCAGGGTCGTGGTTTGCGCCATGAAACTGGCGCGCCGTCTGATGTATACCGAGCCGATGATGCCCTATATCGAGTCAGAGGCTTATCCGGGCGAGGATGTGCAAAGCGACGATGAGTATCTGGAAGCGGCGCGCCACTGGGGCGGCACGACCTTTCATCTGATGGGCACCTGCCGCATGGGGCCGGAGTCGGACCCCACATCGGTGGTCGATGATCAGCTGCGCGTGCGCGGCATGGAAAGTTTGCGCGTGATCGACGCTTCCGTCATGCCCACCATGGTCTCGGCCAACCTGAACGCCGCGACCATGATGATCGGCGAAAAAGGCTCGGACATGGTGTTGGGCAAAGCGGCCATGGAACCAATTATCGTGCCGGACTAACCCACGTTTGCAGTCGGGCGCAGTCACCATGATCACATCGACGGTGGGTCGGCTTCTATCGCTTCGCGTGCCAGGCTTGTGTCGACACATGCCTCATAGGGTGCGCCGGATTTAAAGAGCCCACCGGACAGGCCGCTGGCTTGCAATCGGTCAAAGCCATCCTGGGGCAGAATTGGGTTCACGCCCCATAAGCCGAGCGCCTTGTAGCGCTTGATGCAAGCAGCCAGAGTTTCCTGGTGCAGGTCAGGGAAGAACTCCGCGACGGCGGCGGCAATGGCTGGAGCATCCGTCCCATGCAGCCATTTTTGCGTGCGGTACAATGCCCGTGTCATTCGCGCCAGTTGGTCACGTTTGCTTTGCAACGTGCCCTTTACGGCGCTCAGCGTGGTGTAACTGGTCGCGCCCCTGGCGGCGGCGGCGTACCAGATATGGCCCGTGCCATCGGCGACAAGCTGTTCCACGAAGGGCTGGAAAATCTGGATGGCATCCAGATCGCCGGCCTGCAAGGCGGTGCCGTTTTCCGCCATTGTATGGCCTTCAACGCGGCGGACCCTGGCCGGGTCCAAGCCGGCGCGGCGTAAATCTTCCTGCAGGCACAGCCACGGTGTATTCACCTCGGACACCGAGCCAAATCTAATATTCATCAAATCCGACATCAGAAAATCGGGCCGGGGTTCGCGCCCGACAATAAAGAACGGATCGCGGGTAACGATCTCGCAAAAACTGACGACAGCGCAATCAGGCTGCTGGTCATAGGTATATTGAATACGCATCGGCCCGCCCCAGGAAACGTCCGTGGAGCCGTCAATCAAACCGCTTACCGTAGCCTCGGCACCCGCCGTAACCATACGGACATCGACGCCTTCCGCCCCATAAGCGTCGAGCGCATGGGCGGCATAAAACGGCGTGTAGAACACGGCGCGGAAGGGTTCGAATAGCGTAATTACCATGTGACCCGAGACAATTCTAACCGTCCCAGACCTCTTTCGGCAGGGGCAGGCCGGCAAGCTCGCGTTCGCCAATGGGGCCGCCGTCGGGGCTGATTTCCAGGCCCTCCAGGATCATCAGCATTTGCCGCACATGCTGGGCGGTATGCCAGGTCGTCCGCTCCAAGGTTTCGTGCAGGGATTGCGGGCCGTAATAGGTCGCGACAGTGGCCTCGAAGTCCCTATCGGCGCCCTGCTCTGCCCACCAGGCCAGGATATCCTGGCGCGTGGCATCGCCGTAATCGGCGATATTAGCGAAGGTCACCAAGTCATCGCCCGGCTGCTCCCCCAGCTTTTGATAGGTCAGCTCCTCGCCGGAGGCGACGTCCAGAAAGGCGCGGGCGATCTGAAAGATATGAAAGGTCAGATCACGGTAACTGCGCGCCCGGCCCGGCAGTTCCGCCGTCATCAGGTCATCGGGCAATTGGCGGAGGTACCGTTGCGCGGCACTTAGAACCCAGTCCAGGCGTTGTATCAACTCCGCCGGCGGCAGCATGCCGGGGCCCTGCTCATCCAGGCCCAGAAAATCACCCACGTCACGCAGAGACAATCCCATGACATAGCGTTCACCCTTGGCTACGACCGGTACAGTACGCACGCCAAGTTTTTGCAGTTGCGCCAAACCATCGGGATCGGCGGCGATATTGATCGATTGGAAGTCGACCGCACGGGCCGACAAATGCTCCTTCAGGCGGAGACAGCTGCTTCACCCAGGTTGCCAGAATACTCTGATCGCTTCGCTGCTGATTGCTTCGTTCATCTCTACCTCTTGTGCCCCATGCGCTGAAAGGTGCGTTCCCGTTTATCGAGCCACCAGCCATACTGCGCCGGCCACATCTCGAAACCAGGATCGATGCCCAGATCCTGGGCCGCCTGAACGGCCCAGAACGGATTATACATGATTTCCCGCCCCACGGCGATCAGATCCGCATCACCCGCCTGCAGGATCGCCTCCGACTGTTCACCATCCAGGATCAGACCCACGGCCATGGTCATGATCCCGGCCTCGGCGCGAATGGCGGCCGCGAACGGCACCTGAAAGCCCAGACCCCGGGGTACCAGGGTCAGCGTGGCCGAGGCCGCGTTGCCGCCCGAGGAGCAATCGATACAGTCCACACCCAGGGCCTTTAACTCCTTGGCCAGCGCAATGGAATCATCGAGCTGCCAGCCATCGTCAGAGCCATCCACCGAGGAGACGCGGAAGAACAGCGGCTTCTCATCCGGCCAATTGCTGCGTACTTCGCGGGTCACTTCCAGGGCCAGGCGCATGCGCCCGGCCAAATCCCCGCCGTAGCCATCATTGCGCTTATTGGACAGCGGCGAGAGGAACGACTGGATCAAATAGCCATGCGCGCCATGGATCTCCAGAGCCTCGAAGCCCGCGTCGTGAGAGCGCCGGGCGGCCTGGCCAAAGGCTTTGACGATGTCGCCGATTTCAGCCTCGTCCAGCTGCTTGGGCACCAGCCAACCTTCGTCGGCGGGAAGCGGTGACGGTCCGACCACTTCCCACGGCACATCGCCGCGCGCGATATCATCATCGTTCAAGGCGCTCAAGCCGTTCCAGGGACGCTGGGTCGAGGCTTTGCGTCCGGCATGGGCGATCTGGATGCCCGGTACGGCACCATGGCGCTTGATGATATTGACCAACGGTTTCAACGCCGCGCCATGTTCGTCATCCCAGATGCCCAAACAGCCATGGCTGATGCGCCCGCGCGGCTCCACCCCCGTGGCCTCGACAAAAATGGTCCCTACACCGCCGCGGGCATAGCTGCCGTAATGCACCAGATGCCAATCGTTGGGGATGCCGTCGACGGCGGAATATTGACACAGCGGCGGCACCACGATGCGGTTGCGCGCGGTAACGGATTTAATGGTGATGGGCTGAAACAACAGGGGTAGGTCCGTCTGCTGCGCCGTGCTTTCGGCGGCATCGCTCATGGTCTCGCTCCTAAATTCTGCCGGCGGTCTCGCCGCCGTTGTTATTCAATATGGCTAAATAATTGCTATTGGGCATGCATGGCAATAGCGGGCGGGATGCATTGCCCGGAATGCCCGCAACGTTCATACTGGAGCAAGGACAAGCCGCGACGAGCGATAGGGGAGCATGACATGCCGCTGGAATATATCGATCACTACAATGTCGTCACGACGGACGCGGCGGCATCAGCCAAGTTCTATGTGGACGTGCTGGGCCTGCGCATCGGCGATCGGCCACCCTTTCCATTTCCCGGCGCCTGGGTCTATGCCGCCGACAAACCAGTGTTGCATTTGATCGAGCGCGACAAGATACCCGAGGGCACCGGCCGGGTCGATCACGTGGCCTTTCGCTGCACCGGCTATGGCGAGATAAAAGGCCGATTGGAAGCCGCCGGCGTGGACTACGACGAACGGGTGGTGCCGAAGTTCAATCTGACCCAGCTTTTTCTGCAAAGCCCCGATGGCTTGAAACTGGAATTGACCTTTAGCGAGGAAGCCGTCGCCGCCGGCTGAACCGGCGCCAGCGCGGCCAATTCCCCGGGAACGACGGGGTCGTCTGATGGAGTAGAGTATGAAGGACGCCCTCAAAGGCATATCAATCCTGGAAGTCGGCGTGATGACGCCGGGCCAATATTGCGGCTTTCTGATGACCGGGTGGGGCGCGACCTCGATCCGTATCGAGCGGGACCACGCCGCCAATGGCATCAGCAATGAAGATCTGCTGTTGAACCGGGGCAAGCAATCGGTTGTCCTGAATCTGCGCGACCCGGATGACCACGCGGCATTTCTTGAACTGGCGCGGACGGCTGACGTCTTGATCGAAAGTTACCGCCCCGGTGTCAGCACCCGTCTGGGCATCGACTATGACGCCATTCGCGCCATCAATCCTGGGATCATCTATTGCTCCCAATCCGGTTTCGGGCAGAACGGCCCGGAAGCTGGGCGCGCCGCCTATGATATGTTGTTCCAGGCGGAGACCGGCCTGCTGCACGCGCTAAATGCCAATGCGTCGGAAATTACCGCACCGCAAACCTATATTGCCGATGCCGCCAACGGCTTGATGGCGGCCTTCGCCATCAGCGCCGCCCTGCAAGGGCGCAATCAAACCGGTGAAGGCCGCCATATCGATCTGTCCATGCAAGAGACGGCATTCTCCCTGCTCTCGGTCTCTCATGGCACCATGCGGGACGGCCAGCCCGTCAGCGGCAATGACGCCGCCGACCGCTCGCTTCGGCCGGCCAACAATATCTACCGCACGCGGGATGACCGCCACATTGTCATTACCGCCATCAGTGAGAAATCCTGCCGGGCGCTGTTTCGACATCTCGGCGACGAGGAGCAATGGCAACTGGGCCTGGAAACCGGCAACCCGAAAAACCAGGCCAAGGCATTCCTGCAAGAGCGTTTCGCCGGCAATGACGCGCAACATTGGGTCGATGTCCTGACGCCTTTGGGGATCGAAATAGGCATGGTCAAAACGCCGGAGGAAGCATTCGACAGCCCGCAACTCGCGGCCCGCAACATGGTTCTGGATACCCATGATCATGCTGGAAACGCCTTGCGCCAGATCGGTTTTCCAGCAACCCCGAAGGCAACGCCTCACCTTGAACCCGCGCCCGAACCTGGCGCCAATCAACAAGAACTCACCACAAGGACAAGCAAATGAGCAAGATCCCAAATGATCCCACGGTCGGCAAGAATTCCGAACGGCTGAACGAGCTGGCATTCTCCTTCAAGAAAAGCCAGGCCTTGGCCGCGGCTCTGGAGTGCGACCTGTTCACCGCGCTGTCAAAAGATGCGAGCACACCGCAGGAAATCGCCGCCCTTTGCGGCATCGATGCCGAAACCGCCGACCGTTTGCTGATCATCTGCAAGGCCATGGATCTGGTGGCCGTGGTGGATGGCCGCAACGTCAACCACGACGATGTGGAACGTTTCCTGGTGCGTGAGGCGCCGACATTCTTCGGCGACTATCTGCGCTTTACCATTGGCGCGGAATATGACGAATGGTCGGGTTTCGCCAGAACTTTGTCGGGCGTTAGCGCCGATAAACCCCATTCCAAACTCTACGAAGGCGATTTGGATGACCCGGAGCTTGCCCGGGAGTTCACCACGGCGGGCTATAACTCCTCCATCGCCCTGGCGCACCGGCTGGCCAAACGCTTTGATTTTTCCCGCTTCAACCATTGGCTGGACTTCGCCGGCGGCTCGGGCTGCTACGCCATCGCGGCTTGTGAACGCCAGAGCGGTTTCCGCGTCACGGTCAAAGATCATCCCAACGTGGTACCGGTGACCACAGAATTCATCGCTAAACATGGCTTGGAAGACCGCATTACCGCCCAGCCCGGCAATTTTCTAGAGGCGGCGGATTTTCCCGATGATTGTGACCTAATCTCTTTCATCACGCCGTTGCATTGGTATCTGCGTGACGATGTCCTGGCCACTCTGCGCCGGGCCTATGATGCCCTGCCGGCAGGCGGCGGCATTCTGATTGTCGGTTATATGCTGAACGACGCACGCTCGGGCCCGGTCGATCCCGCGTTCTATCATCTGCAGGCGATCAGCGAAGGGCACTATACAGGGCATGTGCCATCCGGCCCGGAATATGTCTCGTACCTGGAGGAGGTTGGCTTCGCGGAGGCCAAATACGATTGGCTGCTCGACAACCGTCTGGGCCTGATTGAAGCGCGGAAGCCGGCATGACGGACGACACCGGCACGATACTACCCGTCGGTGTAACGTTAAACACACTACCTGATGGCAAACAGCCGGCACGGCAACGGTTCACCGGCAGCTCGGTGAGCATCGAACCTATTGATCCATCCCGTCATGGCGATGATCTCTATACCGCCGCCTGTGGTCCCGACGGCGATCCCAGCAACCAGATGTGGACCTACATGAGCTTTGGCCCGTTCGCGGACAAAGACGATTTTCGCGCCTGGTTAGCGCCCCAAGGAGCAAGCGAGGACCCACTGGTCTTTGCCCTGATCGAAAGTATCACCGGCAAGGCGTGTGGCATGGCCAGCTATCTGCGCATCACGCCGCAATGGGCGACCTGCGAGATCGGCTCCATCTGGTACGCACCTTCGTTAAAGCGTAGCCGGGCGGCGACCGAAGCAATGTATTTGATGGCCCGCCATGTGTTTGAAGACCTGGGCTATCGTCGTTATGAATGGAAATGCGACAGCCATAACGCCGCCTCCCGCCGTGCCGCCCTGCGCCTTGGCTTCAGCTATGAAGGCCTGTTCCGCCAGCATATGATTTATAAAGGCCGCAACCGCGATACTGCCTGGTTTGCCATGACCGATCAGGATTGGCCCGCCGTGAAATCAGCGTTCGAGGCTTGGCTGGCCGACGACAATTTTCGCGCCGACGGCAGCCAGGTACGCGGGTTGGCGGAGCTTCGATAACGGTAATGCGGACAGACAATTACCTTGCTGGCAAGACTCAGCTTGGGTTAAGTTTATCAGGAAAGATTTTTGTTACATTCAGCATCAATGGGCTTGATCGCATTTCTAATTTGGAGAGCAGGCATGAAACGATTTACTCGCAAATCAGTGGTCTTCGCGGCAGTCGCGGCGTTGACCCTGCACCCGGTCTTGGCACAGGCCCAAGTTGCCGTCGGCAATGCCAACAAAATCGTCTCCAACGTGCGGGGGGTCTTGCAAGCCAATACGCGCACCTTGGTGACGCAGGATAACGTCTTTAGCAATGAAGTCGTCAACACAGGTGCCAATAGTGCCGCGCGCTTCATCTTTCGCGATAAAACGATGTTGTCGGTCGGCGCCAATTCCTCAGTAACCCTGGATAATTTCGTCTTCGACGCGGATTCCGCAAAATCTCAGGTCGCCCTGTCCATGAGCAAGGGCGTCATGCGCTTTGTTACGGGTAATCTGTCCAAGGACCGCTATACTATTCGTACGCCGACCGCCCTTATCGGCATTCGCGGCACCATTCTGGTGATCACGGTCGCGCTCAATGGCGCGACATCAATCTCCGTGGTCGAGGGCGCGGTTTCCGTCACCGCCGCCGGCACGACAACCTCGGTTGGTTCCGGCTTCTCAACTTCGGTCTCGCCAGGCGGGCCACCGACGCCGCCGTCCGCCAGCCCGCCATCGCCACCGCAGGTGCAGAATATGGAAGTTGCCCTGGGGCCGGAGCCGGGCGTCGCCACGGGCCAGCAAGCAAGCGGTTTCGGCGCGGGTGGCTTGTCCGCTGGTGCCATCGCCGCCGGCGTAGGTCTGGCGGCATTGGCGGCATTGGCCATCGCGGCCGCGGCAAGTGATAGCGACTCCGTCAGCACAACCGATGCTTCAAGCAGCACCGCGACGGCGACATCGGGGCAATAAGCCCAACTTGATTTGAATTCAGCGTCACGGTCATCAATCATGATGACCGTGACGTCGAAATTTTTCCACCAGACGGCTAGGCGATACGGTCGCCCTTTTTGATTGGCGCCGTGCGGTTATCAACACCGGGCAGCATCTTGGTCGGATCGCGCGTGACCACCACATCAACCACCGTCGGGCGGTCGCGTTCCGCCATGCCGGTGCGAATGGCGCCAGCCAGATCGTTGGGATCTTCCACCCGGATGCCCTGACAGCCGAAATTCTCCGCCAGATTAGCGTAGTTCATTTCGTTCAGATCGGAAGATTGGAAGCGGCCGCCGAACTGTGCCTGTTGCAAGGCCTTGACGTAGCCGGATGCGGCGTTGTTGACGATCAGAATGGTCAGGCCAAGCTGTAAACGCCCCGCCGTTTCCAATTCGCCAATCACCATGTTGAAACCGCCATCGCCGGTCACGCCCACCACCGGCCGTTCGCCAGCCGCCAGCTGCGCGCCCATGCTGCCGGGCAGGCCATAGCCGATGGAGGCAAAACCACGGTTGGCAATATAATGCCGTCCGGCCGTCTTGGTCTCGCACAACAGCCCCGTCCAATGCGCCGCGAAACCGCCATCGGCAACCAGGATACCGTCCTCGGGCAGGGTGTTGTTCAGTTCCTGACACATGCGTGCCATGTTCACCGGCTGCTCGTTCGAGGTCAGGCGCTCCTGGACTTCCATGCGCCAGGTGGTCATGCGCTGGGCGACTTCCGCTGTGTATTCACCCCGCATCGCGTGCTGACTGGCGGCGCTATCGGACAGCTCGGCCGCCAGATCCTCGATACCGGCCAGGGCATCGCCCCACAGAGGCACATCGGCGGGCACACACCGGCCGATTTCTTCCGCCAGGATCTCAAGATGAATCAACGGAATATGCCGTGGCGGCAAGGTATAGCGCTTGGTCGCGACCTCGCCCATCTTGCAGCCCACAACCAGGATGCAGTCCGAACTCTCAATGATGTCATTGGCAATCCGGCTATAGCGTCCAAACAGGCCCAGAGCCAGGGCATGGGTGCAGGGAATGGCGCCCTTGCCGCTCAAGGTATGGGCGACGGGAATATTCAGGCTTTCGGCGAACGCTGTTAGAGCCTGCTGCGCACCGGATAAATGCACACCGCCTCCCGCCAGGATAACCGGGCGTTTCGCCTTCGCCAACAGGGCGGCGGCCCGCGCCAGATCGTCACGGGCGGGACGGCTGCGATAGGCCGGCGAGTTGATGGCCGCGGTATCGGCATAGAGATCGTTTTCGTCGAAATCATATTCGCCATGGGCGATATCCTCGGGCACATCCAGTAACACCGGCCCGGCCCGCCCGGACGTCGCTACGCCATAGGCTCGGCGCACCAGTTCGGGCACCCGCTGGATGGCTTCCACCCGGATAACTTCCTTCACCGCGGGCGCTAAAATTTCCAGCTGTTTCGATTCCTGGGTCATGTTCTTCCAGGAATAATCCCGATTGCTATCGCCGGTAATGGCAACCAAGGGCACCCCGGCGTTCAGGCTTTCCACCAGGCCCGTGGTCAGGTTCGTCGCCCCCGGCCCCAAGGTGGCATCACAAACACCAGGCCGGCCCGAGACCCTGGCGAAGGCATCGGCGGCAAAAGCACCGCAGCGCTCGTCGTTAATCAGGGTATGGGTCAAGCCGACATCGCGCACGGCATCATAGAACGGCAGCAGTTGGAAGCCGCCCATGCCGAACATGGGGGCGGCGTCATGCAGCTTCAACATCTCCGCCAGGGCGCGGCCGCCGGTCATGGTGCGGGGGGGTTGGTTACTCAATTTTTCTTCGGACATGCTCTCTAACTCTCTCCCGATTGGGCTTTCTTTGCGAATTCTTGCAGGCTGTCGCCAACGGCAACGCCAAGGGCCGCGGCGGTTTGGTTGACATGAGACACGATGCCGGTCTGCCACATGGAGCGGGCATCGCCGATGCGTGCCGTCTGGCAAGCAACGGTAACGGCGGCAATCTTGCGCTGATCCAGGGCCGGCAGACGGGAGAAGCCAATATTCTCGATACCGACACCGGCATCATTAAAGGCACAGGCCAGAACATCATATTTGATGGCCGAGGCCGCCTCGCCCCCCAACAAAGCGCCATGAGATGCCGTCAGAACAATCTGACCCACATCATCCGGGTTCAACAGCGAGGCGGAATCTATACCCCAAATGGCCGGGCTCTCGCCCTCGGCGGAAAACAGAAAGCGCGCCTCCTCGTAGGCCGGCGCCTCGCCCGAGGGGCTGGGCGCGGCGCGCATGGCCTCGGCGCAGGCCGTGGCCGTCTGGCCCACGGCACAGCCCAGGGCGGCGGCTGTCTCGTTGACATGGCTGATGATGCCGCGGGCCGCCATATCGTCGCCGTCGCCAATGCGGGCGCTGTCATGGGCGACGGTGGCGCCGGGCCGGCCCAGATCGTCCAGGTACGGCAACGAGGCAAAGCCGGCGCCATCCAGACCGCCGCCGGCATCGTTCAGAATAATCGCCCGCGCACCCGCCTTGGCGGCGAGATAGCCGGCATAAACGCCGCCGTGACTGCCCGCGATCAAAACCTGATCCACATGTTCCGGTCCCAATTTGGTGACCGTCGGCGCGGTAACAATTTGAATATCCATCAGCCGCCCTTCTATAGAAGCCAAAAACCCGATACAAGTGCGCCGTGAGTTCGCTAAGTGGAGAAAGATAGTGCCCAACGACGCCGTTCATTCCAGCCATAATATCGACCGGGACCGCCTGGTCGACCTCTATCGTACCATGCGCCGTATCCGCGCCTTTGAAGAGGCGGCGGAAAAAGCCTCCCTCGCGGGCCTGGTGGGCGGCGCCGTGCACCTCTCCATTGGTCAGGAAGCGGTCGCCGCCGGCGTCTGCGCCAATCTGCGCCGTACGGATCAGATCACCACGACCCATCGCGGCCACGGCCATTGCATCGCCAAGGGCACGGACCCCGGCGCGATGATGCTGGAACTGTTCGGTAAGGAAGGCGGCACCTGCGGGGGCAAGGGCGGCTCCATGCATATCGCCGATTTCGACGTTGGCATGTTGGGCGCGAATGGCGTCGTCGCAGCCGGCATCCCCATCGCAGTAGGGGCGGCGCATGGCGCCAAACTGCTGGGCGAGGATCGCGTCGTGGTCTGCTTCTTTGGCGACGGCGCCATCAATCGAGGCCCCTTCATGGAAGGGCTGAACTGGGCCACCGTCTTCCAGTTGCCGGTGCTGTTTGTCTGTGAACACAACGGCTTTGCCTCGACCACGCACTCGGATGCGGTTACGGGCGGCGGTGGCGCCAATGCGCGGGCCGAAAGCCTGGGCCTGGAGGCATTCGAAGTTGACGGCAATGACGTGGCGGCGGTGGACGGACTGGTCGGTGACCTGATCCCGCGTATCCGAGGCGGCGGGGGGCCGATGTTCCTTAGCGCCCGGACCTACCGCCTGAAGGGCCATACCTCGGTCGATCCGGCCCTATACCGGGATCAAGAGCATGCGGCATCGCAATGGGATGGCGATCCCTTGGTGCGCGCGGCGGACGAGCTGCGCCGCCTGGGCCTCGGCGACAGTGATTTGACGGCAATCGACAGTGCCGCGGTGGGTGAAATGGTACGGGTTGCCGAGGCTGCGGATGCCGCCGACACCCCTGCTTTGGAACATGCCTTCGCGGATATTCAGGATATTGGCGCGCCCGTTTGGGAAGCCCAATCATGAGCGGCATGAGTGTAATCAGTTATCAGGAAGCCGCCCTGCAAGCAGTGGCGGAAGAAATGCGCCGCGACCCGCGCGTCTGGGCATTGGGCGAGGACCTGGGCCGGGGCGGCGTGTTCGGCCAGTATCGCGGCTTGGTGGACGAGTTCGGACCGGAGCGTATCGCGGATACGCCAATCTCGGAAGCCACCATCATGGGTGCCTCGGTCGGCGCCGCACTGGTGGGCACCCGCCCGGTGGTGGAGATGCGGTTTGCCGATTTTGCTCTGTGTGCGGTGGATGAAATGGTTAACCAGGCAGCCAAGGCACGCTTCATGTTTGGCGGCCAGGCCCGTGTGCCCATGGTAATCCGCCAACCCAGCGGCATGTGGCGCAGCTCCGCCGCGCAGCATTCGCAATCGCTGGAGGCCTGGTACACCCATATTCCGGGCCTTGTCGTGGCGGCACCCTATACGCCGGCGGATAACAAGGGGCTGTTGAAATCAGCCATCCGCTGTGACGACCCGGTGATCTATATCGAGCACAAGGATAATTGGGCCCTGGAAGGCGAAGTGCCCGATGACGATGATTATCTAGTACCCCTGGGACCGGCCCGGCTGGCACGTGAAGGCGCGGACCTGACCGTGGTGACCTGGTCGAAAATGGTTGGCGTCGCCGAACAGGCCGCCGAGCAGGCCGCCGAAATGGGCATTGAGATAGAGATTGTTGATCTGCGTACGCTGTGGCCTTGGGATCAGGAAATGGTCTTTGCCTCGGTCGCCAAGACCAAGCGCCTGATGGTGGTGCATGAAGCCGTGCAAGTCGGCGGTTTTGGAGCCGAGATCGCCGCCACCGTGGCCGAACACATGGCACATGTGCTGGTGGCGCCGATCCGGCGCCTGGGCGCACCGCGCGCGCCGATTTCATACGCCAAACCCCTGGAAGATCTTTTGCGGATTACACCCGACAAGATCCTAAACATAGCGCAGGAACAGACGCGGGCATAATTCGCCGTCGTCGGCTGCACTTTTGCAAAACCCTTATTCCGGGCATTAAACTCGCGCCAGTCTGCGTTGCACCCGTTCCTTTTAACGGTTAAATTTTGTAGTAAGTATCCAGGCATTAGTGATGGGTAGGCAATTGTAAATGGCGCAGCAGTCTCGATGGAGCGTTAGTGGTATTCAGCCCGAGTGCCGGGTTGCAGCGAAGGTCGCGGCACGGCGCTCTGGCCTGACAATCGGTGAATGGCTGAACCGGGTCATTATGGATGCCGCGAAGCAGTCAGTGCAGGGTCAGGAACTCACCCCGGTTAACAACCAGCTGCCCGCGGCGCCCGGGAATGAAGCGTCCGCGGTGCCTCTGAATGAATTGACCGGTGTGATCGCCGCGCTGTCCGAACTTATCCAAAGACAGAACGAGCGGGCCGATGCATCCGCCGGGGTGGACCGGGCTGAAGTTGAGGAAACCATGGAACTATCCGTTGCCCCGGTTAAGGAAAGCGTGCGTCAGCTGGAAGAAAATATCGACGCCAAGTTTGAAGCCTTGCAACTGGGCGAAAATGTTGGACCCATGCAGGCGCGCGTACGGGAGGCGGAGGAAAAAGCGGAACGGGCCAATCTGGCGATGGCGCCTCTGGAGCGCAAGGTCATGCGTCTTTCGCAACAGCTGGAAAAAAACCAGGAGCAGGAGTTATCCGCATCGCGGCCATCACGATCTCCCCGGCGCGGCCTGCTGTCACGTTTGTTTGGCGATTAAACCCGGTCTGTTAGTCGGGGCTCGATTGATCGCGCCGTCAGACGGTTTGAGGGGAAGGCATGCACCCTATCCTGCCCCAATAGATAGACGCGGAACGGGCCGGGAAAAATCGTGCCGAATGCAGGATCGCCGACATCCAGCCCACCTGCGTAGGCACCGAACGCCGGCAATACCAAACGAAGATCGTCGGTGATGAAACAGCGCCGGGTCAGACGCCGCCCCGCCAGGCGGACACTGGCCTTTGGATGCAAGTGACCGGCAATTTCCCCCGCCTCCCGGCCCATGGCTTGATGTTTCAGGGTCAGCGGACCACGCACCAATGATCCGGTCCCAACGCCACCCAAATGGGCCGGCGGGGAAGGGTCATGGTTGCCGCCGATCCAGAACCATTCCCGGCCCTGGGTCAGGGCCTGGATCGCTGCCGCATCATCGGTGCTTAGACGCCCTTCGGCGCGCACATCATGAAAACTATCGCCCAGGCAAGCGACCGTGGCCGGCGCGAACTGCGTGATAACAGAGGCCAGCCGGCGAAGAGTTGCCGCCGTATCGTAAGGGGGCAGAAAATGACCCCTATCAGCCCGCGCCGAGCCCTTTTCCAAATGCAGATCGGCAACCATCAGCAATGACTGCTCCGGCCAAAACAAGGCACCGGAGTGATGTGCGATCAATGCTGCCCCATTTACCAACATGGCTTTCTTCTAACCCAATTGGGACCTGAATCCAAAGCCCCTTGGTCTCGGGAAATTGCCGACGCATCCAAGCCGCCGGAGCAACATGCATAACCGTAATATAGCGGTAAGCAAGCCCTGCTACCGCTTACCGGAGGAACACGCGTTGGTTCACACCAAGACGGTATACGGAAACCAGTATCGACATGAGCAGGCAGTATCAGGGCAAGTTATTAGGGCGCATGGACACCGAAAGCACATTGTTTCATGTGCCCATCGCACTCAGGCTTTGGCTTTTTACTGTTTTCGGGTTCACCATCGTCCGCACGATTATTGCCACGCAAGTTACTTCCGCCCCCTGGCCCAGCGCCTCCCCCGACTACGCCCTGTCATTCCTCTTTGGTATGCTGTCCGATGCGCTTGTCGCGGTGTTGTTATGCGGCATGGCCATATCCGCGCTTGGCTGGATCAGGGGATGGCGCCGAATGCGGCCAATTGGCCATGGACTCGTGATCTGCTTCATCTTCGCGATGATTTTCACCTTTATTGCTGAGATATTCTTCTGGAATGAGTTCTCCGAACGCTTTAACGGCATTGCCATTTACTATCTGCTGTTCCCCCGGGAAGTGATTGGCAACCTGGAAGAATCCTTCGATCTTTCCTTTTATCTGCCCTTTCTGTGCGCTGCCGCACTACTCGTTTGGTGGCCTAATCGAGGCGTCATTGCGGCCTATCTAAAAACGCCCCGGACACAGGCCAGGCAGCCCGGCTGGCCCATTCGCTTTCTCCGCATGGCCGCTATTCTGGGGCTTGCAACGGCGATTATTTGGGCCCTGCCCACGCGCAGCAGCGGCAACCGGGAGTTAAACCTGCTCGCCAAGAATGGACTGATCACCTTGGCCAGCGCCGCCCTTACCAATGACACCGACTATGCCGGTTCATACCCAACCATGGCCGGCGCCGAGGCCATCTCCCAGCTTCGCGCCATCGTCGCCCAGGACAATAGTACCTTTCTCGCCGGTGCAGAGAACAGCCAAGGCATTCTCCGCCACATCGACAATGGCGCAACGGCCAAACGTCTGAATATCGTCGTGGTGACGGAAGAATCCTTTGGCTCTGTCTTTGTCGATAGTCTGGACAACCGCCTCGACGTTTCAATTACCCCTGATCTGGATCGTCTGGCCAAGGATGGCCTGATGTTCAGCAATATCTATGCCTCGGGAGACCGTACCGTACGGGGTCTGGAGGCTACCGAGACCGCCTTCGCACCGATCCCCGGCATCGCCACCACGCGGCGGCCCGGCGCCGAGGGCATGTACTCCCTGCCCCATCTTTTGCAACAGCATGGCTATAGCACCGCCGTCCTGTACGGCGGCAATCCCCTGTTCGACAACATGGGTTCCTTTTGGCGCGGCATCGGCTTCAATGATATCTGGGGCGAAGACGATATCCGCCACGACAGCTACAGCACCATTTGGGGCGTTTCCGACGAAGACTTGTTTACCGAGGCCCTGCGTCGCATGGACGAGGAGACGGCGGGCGGCCAACCTGTTCTGCTGACCCTGATGACTGTGTCAAATCATCGACCGTACAAGTTTCCAAATATGGAGGCGACCTGGGATGACGGCATGGGCCGCATACAAAATACCGCCCGCTATGCGCAATGGGCCTTTGTCGATTTCGTAAATCAGGCACGGGCCAAGCAATGGTTCAATGACACGGTGTTCGTCTTCATCGCGGACCATGGCGTCAAGATTAATGGCGCGGCCGCCGTGCCGGTTCATTCGTTCCGAATACCGATGCTGTTCTATGCACCAGCACATATCAAGCCGGGGCGCAACGATACCCTGGGCGCGCAGATCGACTTCATCCCGACCCTAATGGGGCTATTGGGCATCGACTATGACAGCCCATTCTTTGGCGTCGATTTACGGCGGGTTGAAAAGGGCAAGGGCCGCATCGCCATCGCACATAATTTCTCCATCGCTTATGGCCGGCCCGGCCATCTTGTGGTGTTGGAGCCGAATGGCGCGGTCGAAGGCTATCGCTTCACACCCGGCCAACCGATCCTGGCACCCGAGACACCGAAACCCAGCCTCTTGAACGAGGCCATCGCGCAAACCCAAGAAGCGCATAGAATGTTCTATAGTGGCGGCTATCACTGGAAATAGGCCGCTGAATGCTACGACTATATAATGCGACACGATACTCCTTCATGGGTTTGGCATCCGCCTGGCGCACGGAGGCGGCTTTTCGTCAGGAAATTATCCTTTTCTTGGTGCTGGCGCCTTTGGGTTGTTGGCTGGGTGACAATGGTGTGGAGCGGGCCCTGTTGCTTGCCCCGCTGTTCCTGGTTCTGATCGTCGAACTGCTGAACAGTGGTTTGGAGGCGGCGATCGATCGGATCGGCCCGGAAATCCATCCACTGGCCAAACAGGCCAAGGACGTCGGCTCGGCTGCGGTTTTCGTGGCCCTGGCCGGCACGCTTGTGATCTGGGTCCTGGTGCTGTTCTGATGGATTTGCTTTGGCCCCATGGCGGTCAATAGGCTAGAGTTTCCAGGCATTTCAATGGACGGGAGACAGTACAGATGAGTTGGCGGGTTGGCGTGGATATCGGCGGCACCTTTACGGATGTCGCCTTGGTGGACGAGGAAACGGGTCAAATCGGCATCGCCAAGGTGCCGACCACGCCGCGCGATTTTGGCCAGGGCGTCGTCCAAGGCCTGTCCATCGCGCTGGAGGAACATGGCATCGCCGCCAGCAATGTTTCCCTGCTCTCGCACGCCACCACCGTGGTCACCAACGCCATATTGGAGGGCAAGGGCGCCCACGCCATGCTGGTTTCCACCAAGGGTTTCCGTGATGTGTTGGAACTGCGCCGCTCTTCCCGGTCCTCTCTGTACGATATGTTCCAGGATGCGCCGGGACTGCTGATCCCCCGCTACTGCCGCCTGGAAGTTAACGAGCGCCTGGATGCCGCCGGCGAAATTGTTACACCGCTGGACGAAGGCGATATCGACGCGGTTATTTCGTTTGCCAAGGAAAACAAGATTGAAGCCATCGCCGTCTCGCTGATGTTTTCCTTCCTGAACGATGTGCATGAACGCCGCATAGGCGAAAAACTGCGCGCGGCGCTGCCTGGCGTTCCAATCTTTCTCTCGTCCGAGGTACTGCCGGAGATCCGTGAGTTCGAGCGCGCCTCCACCACCGCCGTCTGCGCCTACGTGGGCCCGATCCTGGAAAGCTATTTGCAGCGCCTGGCGGCTGCGACGGGAGAGATGGGCTTGCCGGATCTCTATGTGATGGGCTCGTCGGGCGGCGTGTTCGATGTGGCGGAAGGGCTAAAAATGCCGGCAATGGCGATTGAATCCGGGCCCGCCGCCGGTGTCATCGCCGCCGCCCTGATCGGCCAGCAATTGAACAAGCCCAACCTGCTGTCGTTCGATATGGGCGGAACCACGGCAAAAGCCAGCCTGATCAAGGACGGTATCGTCGAAACCACCTCCGAGTACGAAGTGGGCGGCGATGGCAACGCCAACCGCTGGATGAACGGCACCGGTCATCCGATCCGGGTACCAGTGATTGATCTGGCCGAGGTCAGCGCGGGCGGCGGCTCCATCGCCTGGATCGATCCGGGCGGATCGCTCAAGGTCGGCCCCAAAAGCGCCGGCGCCGAGCCGGGACCCGTCTGCTACGATGCGGGCGGTACCGAACCCACCGTGACCGATTGCAATTTGACGCTCGGCTATCTGGATTCCAATGCTCTGTTGGCGGGCCGTTTGGCGATCCGCGCCGACAAGGCCAAGGTGGCCATTGACGAACATCTGGCCAATCCGCTGGGCATCGGCAGCGATGCCGCCGCCGCCGGCGTTCTGAACGTGGTCAACGCCTCCATGGCCGAAGCCTTGCGCATCGTCTCGGTCGAACGGGGCCATGATGCCCGCGAATTCAGCCTGGTGGCTTTCGGTGGCGCGGGGCCCATGCACGCCGCCGAACTAGCCGGCGAACTGGGCATCCGCGAAGTCATCATTCCGCCAATTCCGGGCGGTTTTTCCGCCCTGGGCCTGGTCGCCACGGACTTGAAGCGGGACTATGTGAAAACGCATTTTATTCCCCTTGACCAGGCGGACCCGGCTGCCGTCAACGCCGCCTATGCAGAGATGGAAGCGTCCGCCAAAGAGATGCTGCGGGCGGCCAAGATCCCGGAGAAAGACTGGGTCATGGAGCGTTCAGCCGATCTGCGTTATGGCCGGCAGGCTTACGAGTTGACCGTGCCCGCGCGGGCCGGCGATGTGACCCCGGATATCCTGGCCGAGCTGGCCCAGTTGTTTCACGAGAAACATCGCCTTACCTACGGCCACGACAACCCCGATGAAACGATCCAGATGGTCAACCTGCGCCTGACCGCCATCGGCCGTTTTGACGAGATTGAATTGGGTCTTGGCGGGGGCACGGGCACCTCAGCCGAGGCGCAGAAAGGCAGCCGTTCGGTCTGGTTCCGCCAAGGCGGGCGCCAGGACTGCGCCATTTATGATTGCGCCAAACTGGCGACCGCTGCCGAAATATCCGGGCCGGCGGTGATCGAAGCGGTTGATAGCACCATCGTCATTCCACCCGGCTGGCAGGCGCGCATGAACGAAACCGGCCACATTCTTATGGAGAACAACAATGGATAACACCGCCCCCATGAGCCCCTCCATCAGAACAGACGCGGCCACCTTTGAAGTGGTCAAGAACAGCCTGTATGCAGCGGCCGAAGAGATGAAGATCGTCCTGGCCAAGACCGCCTATTCGCCGCTGCTGAAGGTTGCCGGCGATTATTCCTGTGGCCTGTTCGATGCGGACGGCGAGATGATCGCGCAAGGACCGGATCTGCCGATCCATCTGGGCTCCATGCCCGATGCGGTGAAGGCGGTAATCCAGGCCTTTGGCACCTTCGTGGACGGCGATGTCTTCATTCACAATGATCCCTATTTTGGCGGCTCGCATCTACCGGATGTGAATATCGTCTCGCCGTCTTTTCACCAGGGCGATCTGTTGGGTTTCGCCTGCGTGCGGGCCCATTGGCCCGACGTGGGCAGCGCCACGCCGGGTAGTTACGGCGCGGTGACGGATGTCTTTGGCGAGGGCCTGCGCCTGCCCCCCGTACGTCTGTACGCCGCGGGCGTGTTGAACCGGGATGTGGATGCGATCATCTTCACCAACGTACGCACGCCTGATGAACGCCGTGGCGACATGAACGCGCAGATTGCCGCCAACCGCCGCGGCAGCGCCCGGCTGTCGGAGCTGGCGGAAAAATATGGTGTTGAAACCCTGCGCCGGATCATGGCCGAGGTGATGGACTATTCTGAAACCATGATGCGTAAGTTCCTCTTGGAGCTGCCCGATGGCGAAGGCCGTTTCGAGGACTTTTGCGATGGCGATGGGATTCTGGAGCCGGGCGAGACGGAAGACGAAACCTTCACGATCCGCATGCATGCGGTGAAGTCCGGCGATAGCTTGATGGTGGATTTCGCCGGCTCCGATCCCCAGGTCGCCGGGCCCATGAACGCGCCCCTGTCGGTCTCCACCTCCGGAATTTATACGGCCGTGAAGATGGTGGTCGATCCCAACGGCATGATACCACCGAACTCCGGCTGCTGGCGCGCCATAACCGTGACCGCACCGGAAGCCTCGGTGGTCAATGCATCGTTCCCAGCACCGGTGGTCTATGCCAATCATGAAATGTCGCACCGGGTCTCGGACATGTTGTTCGGCGCGTTGTACGCTTTCCTGCCCGAGCGGGTCATGGCCTGTTCACAAGGTACCTCCAGCGTATTGACCCTGGGCGGCGTGGATTACCGTACCGGCGAATCCTATGTCAGCTACGAAAGCATCAAGGGCGGTTTCGGCGCCCGGCCCACCAAGGACGGCATCAATTGCGTCGCCGCCGGCATCTCGAACATGATGAACACGCCCATCGAGGTGCTGGAGATGAGCTTCCCCGTGCGGGTCGAGGAATATTCCGTACTGACCGACAGCGGCGGCGCGGGGCAATACCGCGGCGGCTGCGGCGCTCGGCGGGTCTGGCGCATATTGGGCAATCAAACCCGTGGCGCGGTCTGTTGCGAACGCAGCAAATCAGCACCATTCGGTTTGGCCGGCGGTCAGGCAGGCTCGCCCATGCGCATCACCTTGGAAGATCCCGACGGCGGCATCCGCCATCCGCTCAGCAAGGGCGCCTTCACCGTCGCGGCGGAGGGCCGGATTGTCTTTGAAGTCCCCGGTTCTGGCGGCTATGGCCCGGCATCCAAGCGCGACCCCGCCGCCCTGGCCGACGATCTGAAAAACGGCTATGTCAGCGAAGAAGCGGCGAAAAGTGATTACGGGGTGGATGGCTAAGCCGCGTAGCTCGATCTTGCCATGACGCCCCATTTGCCGCTCCGGTTGGTGACAATCCAGAGGGACTTGAACTGGCCCAATACGCTGTCATCGGCACGATAACGGCTGAACTGGACGTCGAAGTGGACCTTGGTGTCATCGCCGTGCACCAGGCGGCGATGGTCCCACTTGGTATAGGCCCAGCCGTCCGTATCGGTGCGGCCATGGAAATCCTGCATGCTGTAGTCCTCGGCGGTCTCGAATACCTGCATGCGCCCGCCGGCAATGCGGTAATGGGGAAAGTGAAAACTATCCCGCATGCCGTCATTGTCCTGGGCATTCAGAGCCGCGAAATAATAGTCAAGCACTGCCAAAGCCTCTGCTTCGAAATCCGCCATCGTTTTATGCCGCTCCACTCATAATGTGACTACCAGGCCGTCTTCGGCGCATTGTTCCGCCACCGCCGCCCTGTTGGCGAGCATGTCCGGGCCCAGATGGGTGAGGATCATGCGCTTGGCCGCGAAATCCTCCTTATGCTGTTGGATATCGGGATAGCTCATATGGCCGGTGACCGCCCTGCCATGGAAATAGCACTCGGCAATAAACAGGTCCGCATCATGGCTGGCTTTGTTCAGTTCCGGCGTCCACTCGCCATCACCTGAATAGCTCACGATCCTGTCGTCCACCGCGACGCGCAACGCCGTCGGGTCGGTCGTCGGGGTGTGTTTGGCGGCGTAGGGCGTCACCGCCAGGCCCAGAACATCGTTTATCTGACCGACCGCCAGTTCCACGAAGTGAAGGGGGAATTTTGGTGTCATGGCGGACGAGCCCGGGAACAGCGCATCAATGGCCGCCGTAACGCGGGCCTGTAGGTTTTTCGGGCCGGCGATGGTCAAAGGGCGTTGCCGGCGCGCACCGAGCATGGCGTCCAACAGCATGAATGGCAGGCCGCCGAAATGATCACCATGCATATGGGTCAGCAGCACCGCATCGATGGAATTGTGTTCGATGCCCAGCTGGTTCAGCGCGGTCAGCGAGGTGGCGCCGAAATCAATGGTGAACCGCACAGCCGCGCCATCCACCAAAATGCAGGTATTGAAACGCCCGCCACTGCCAAAGGCATCACCGGCACCAACGAATGTGACCGTAACCGCCATTGCCCTAAACCGTCGCCGTAACCAGGAACTGCGGGTTCAGGGCAAAAAAGGTGCCGTCCTCCACCGCCCTGGACGCTACATCGACCACGCGCTCCACCACCTCCTCGTCATACTTGCCGCCCTCGCGGGCATAACCGGCCGTATTTTTGATGAAACTGAGCATGCGGCCGGAGAAATCCGGCGCCGCGACCACCTCAACCGCAACCTCCGAAAAACCCGCGCCCAGCGCAATGCCGTACATCTTGCGGCCAATGGCAGGGGTGCGGAAGGCGTGGATGCCAGCATCCAGAACATGGCGCCAATCGTCCACATCGATGGGATCAAACGCCGCCATGTAGAAATCACTGTCGACGGCATGCACCTTGCCGCCCGGTTTCACCACCCGGCGGAATTCACGGAAACTGGATAGCGGATCATCCACATAAACCATGACATTCTTAACCACCAGGCGGTCCAGGCAATCATCATCCAGGGGCAGCATATCGGTGGTCAAATGAGTGACGGTGACCCGCTCGGCCAAGCCTTCATCCGCCACGCGCCGGGTCGTGCGTTCGACAAAATCGGCGTTAATATCAAAAGCGTGCACATGGCCATCCGGGCCGACGCGCTTTGCCAATTCCACCGATAGATACCCCGGCCCGCAGCCATAATCGGCCACTACCTGTCCCGTAGAGATCGCCGCCGGTTCAATCAATTTGTTGCCGCGCGGACCCCAAACAAACTGCGCCTCGTACCGCTCCAGGCGCTCGGCCTCGATATCCACCCAATGGTCTTTGTAATAAGTGTCTTCGGACACGGCGCGCTCCTCTATAACGGATAAACCAAAAGGATATCGACGCGGCGGGATTCCAACACCACCTTGCGCTCCTTGAACAACGGCTTGCCGTCCTGAATTTCGATGCCATCAAGATATTTGCCCACCGCGAACATCTCGGAGGCGCCATCCTGCATGGTGCGGATGATGTTGAAATTGGTCCGTGCGGCGTAGCTGCCATCAGACCCGGCGCTAATCTGGCTGCGGCCCAGCAGATGGCAATAGGTGTGCGCCTCGAATATATTGGCGGTCTGCATGGCCTTGATACGGTCCGCCATCATGCCCCTGCCCTGGCAATACATGATGCCCATGGGCAAGCCATCAGCCAAGTTCTCGCGGGTCAGAATGGTATAGGTGCCGTCCTGGGTAAAATACGCCGGCCAGCCATCCAATAGGCCATCATCGATATCATGGGCGTAGGCAACAATCAGTTCCTCAATCCCCTGCATATCAATTGATCCCCATGATCTTACGGTAGCCGGTCCAGAAACCCCGGATCGCCGTTTCAGTGGCGCGGGAGGCATCGGAGGATTCAACCTCTGACCCGCCCATTTCCGCCAAGCCCATTGAGCCTTCGCTGCCATGGGTGCCGCGCTGGACAAATTCGTTGATGCAGCCATCTTCCAACGAGACCAGGCCGGCGGCACCGGTCAAATTACCCTGCATCACCCGCATGGCCGTCTGTTCTTCATCGTCATCTTCATAGCCGACGTAGAACCAGAACAGCTCTGTCTTGTCCACGCCACGGGGCACGAAAAAGCGCACCGCCAGGGAATTCAAGGTGAACTGGATCGCCAGATTGGGGAAGATCGCCTGGATTGAATGGGTAATGCCGTCGTCAAACTCGTTCCAGGCACTCAGCAGATCCGGTCCCTCAAGATGAGAATCGTATTGCGCGGCATGGATCTTGTCCCGCGCGTACTCTTCCGCCTCGTCGAAGGTCTCACGCTTGGCATAGCTGATGTGATGCCATTTATCCTCGGCCAGGACAATGCCGCCGTCCATGTCCAGGCGATTGATCTTGAAGGTGGTGTAGAAGGTATGCAGCAAGGTGGCGTGATAGGAATCCCGCACATTCTCGGCATACAGCTTCCAGTTATTGTGGATGATCTGACTGTGCATGCCCAGGGGTTTGAGCGGCTTGCCCAGATTGCGGCGAATGAATTTCGACATGGGCTGGCCCAGAAAACTCTCCACCGACGGCGTCTCGTCCGAAAAAGTGCCGAACACCAGGCCGCAGAATACTTCGACCCGCAACAGCTCCAGACTATGTTTCTCCGGATCGAAGCCCTTGGGCAGACCGCCCTTGCCGCCCAGGCCGTTGCGAAAGGCGATGCCCTTCAGCTTGCCCGCCATGTCGAAGGACCAGGAATGATAGATGCAGGTCAGCATCTTGGCGTTGCCGCGCTCCTTGAGGCAGACCAGGGCGCCCTTGTGGGTACAGCGGTTGACCATGGCATGAATGTCGCCATCCTCGTCGCGGGTCGCGATGACCGGGATCTCGCCGACCGTGGATGTCTTGTAATCGCCCGCATTGGGAATATCGATTTCCAGACAGAGGAAATTCCAAACCGGGCCGCGAAAGATACGCTGTTGCTCCAGGGCATAAATTTCCGGGTCCGAATACACCCGGTACGGTATTCGCGTTACCCCTGGTTCGGGCCAACGCAATGGTTCCTTCAGATCTTCCATGCTCGACAATGTCATGCTTGTTCCCCCGCATTGATTGTTGCGATTTTATACCATGTTGAGCCGATGACCACCGGACATTGCCAACATAATTGGCCTGTGGCATGGTTTTCTTCCACGGAAAATAAGAAACAACGTAGGGATACGGCATGAGCTCGAATGGCATACCTGGACCGGATTCAGAAGTCGCCCTCAGGGTCAAGGCAATGGAATCCCTATTGCTTGAAAAAGGCCTGGTCGAAAGCAGCGCGATCGACGAGTTGATCGACATGTTCGAAAACCGCCTCGGCCCCTGGAACGGCGCGCAGGTGGTGGCGCGCGCCTGGAGCGATCCCGAGTACAAGGCCTGGCTGTTAAAGGACGGCACCGGAGCCATTGCGGACATGGGTTTCGCGGCGGTGCAGGGCGAGGACATGGTGGTGGTGGAAAACAGCGCCGAGGTTCACAACATGGTGGTCTGCACCTTATGCTCCTGCTTCCCCTGGGCGACCTTGGGGCTGCCTCCCGTCTGGTACAAATCAGCGCCGTTCCGCTCCCGCGCCGCATCCGACCCGCGCGGCGTATTGGCGGAATTCGGTACCGAGATCGGTGCCGATGCTGAAGTACGGGTTTGGGACAGCAATGCAGAGCTGCGTTACATGGTACTGCCCGAACGGCCGGCCGGCACTGACGGCATGGACCCCGAGGCCCTGGCCAAACTGGTGACGCGGGATTCCATGATCGGCGTCACCAACGTGGCGCCGCCTGGTTAAGGCCCGCATTTGGGAGGTCGAAGATGAACGGCGTACATGACATGGGCGGCATGCATGGTTTCGGCTCGATCATCGAGGCGGTGGATAAACCACAGTTCCACGAGGAGTGGGAGCGGCGGACCATGGGGATGGTGAATGCGGCGATGGCCGGGTTTCAATTCAGCGTCGATGAATTCCGCTATGCCATTGAGCGCATGGCGCCGGCCCATTACCTGGACTCAAGCTATTACGAGCACTGGCTGGAAGGCACCCTGACATTGTTGATTGAAAAAGGCCTGTTCAGCCAGGCGGAATTCGACGCCCGGATAACTGATCTGCGCACGGCATATAAAGGAAGCCAATCATGAACGGCGTACACGACATGGGCGGCATGCATGGCCTGGGCCCGATCCAAACGGCATCGGACGATGTGGTTTTTCATGAGGAATGGGAAGGGCGCACCCTGGCGCTGGCCCGCGTCTTGCTGGCCGGTATGCATTTCAGCCTGGATGAATTCCGCCATGCCATGGAGCGGATCGAACCATCTTACTATCTGACTTCGAGCTATTACGAACGCTGGTTGGAGGGCAGCATCACTTTGATGGTGGAAAAAGGCGTCGTCACCCAGGCCGAGTTCGATGCCCGGCTGGCTGATCTGCGCGGAGGAACATCATGAGCCGAAAAGTTGATCTCGAGGTTGTAAGCCGGCTGTACCAGAAGGCTGGCGCGGTACGCCTGAAAATGGACATAGAGCCAAGGTTCAAGCCCGGCGACCGGGTCAGGGCGCGCAACATCAACCCCGCCGGCCACACCCGCCTGCCCCGCTATGTCCGCGGCAAGGAAGGTGTGGTGGAGCGCGACAACGGTATTTTCCATTTTCC
Source organism: Rhodospirillaceae bacterium (assembly GCA_018701215.1). Classification (GTDB taxonomy): domain Bacteria; phylum Pseudomonadota; class Alphaproteobacteria. Next base: position 120,047 of record JABIWH010000059.1, on the reverse strand, counting down.
CGACGCCAGGGTCGCGGGTGACGGTGATCAGCCGCAGCACAATTACTCGGTGCGTTTCGATGCCCAGGAACTTTGGGGCCCGGGAGCACCGGCGACGGACTGCCTGAATATCGATCTTTGGGAAGATTACCTCGACAATGCGTAAAATGTTGTCGGTACCGAAACTGGCCGTGCCCGCGCAACAGGCCGGCGCTGCCCTGCCCCGTGATCGGGGCGATCCTGTCTTTGACGAACCCTGGCAGGCCCATACTTTTGCCATGGTGATGGCGCTGTACAATGACGGCCACTACAACTGGGCCGAATGGGACGACTATCTAGGCTATCACATCCAGGCGCCAGGTCATTTCGGCGGCGATGAGACGCCGGCGGATGATGCGGCGGAAGCGGATACGTCCGGCGCGAATTACAGCCGCTTTCTGGCGGAATGCGAAAGTGATGGCGCCAACTATTATCATTTGTGGCAGGCGGCGGCCGAACAGCTATTGGATGCCATGGGTCTGGTGCCCAAGGCCGAGTTGGAGGCGCGGATTGCCGCGTTCGCCAAGGCGGAGAGCGAGGCACCCCGTTTCGCTGCCGGCCAACGGGTCATGGTGCGCGAGATCAAACGGGAAGGTCATACCCATCTGCCGCTATATCTGCGCGGCATAACGGGCGTGGTGGAGAGCGACAAGGGTCTGTTCATGTTTCCCGAGATGGTCAGCCACGGCCATGATCATGGTCATGGACATGACCATGATCACGATCACGATCACGATGAGAACGACATCCTGCAGCACGTCTACTGCATATCGTTCGCCGCCTCGGACATCTGGGGCAAGGGGGAGCACAGCGTGAACTTCAATCTATGGGACTACCAGTTGCAACCTGCCTAGGGCCACAGCGTTAAGTAAGGCAAATGAGGTGAGTGATGAACGAAGTACGGGACGAGGTGGACCTGGCGCAATTGATCCGGGACGATGACGGCGAGAAATATGCCCACCAGGCCGCCGCCCGCAGCATCGCCATGGTCATGAAACTGCACGAACAAGGACACTACGACTGGCCCGAATGGGTCGACAAATTCAGTGTCCAAATCGCGCCACCCGGACATTACGCGCAAACAGCAGCAGAAGCGGCGGCGGCGGAGGCCGTGCTATCGGGTGATGGCAAAAGCATCAACCGCAACTATGCCGCCCTGTGGCAAACCGCCTGCGAGAACCTGCTGGTGGAAAAGGGTTTGTTAAGCCGTGACGAACTCGACGCCAAGCTGGCCGAGCTGCAGGCAGGCCAAGGTGCCAACAAAGGTTTTGTCGTCGGCGATCAGGTGCTGGTGCGCGATGTTGAACCCATCGGTCATGCCCATCTGCCCCTATTCCTGCGCGGCAGAAAAGGCATCGTCATCCGCCGCATGGGTGATTTCACTTTTCCCGCCGTGGAGGGCGGCGACAGTGAAGCCAAGGCGCGCGGCCCGCAGGCGGTCTACGGCATTCGGTTCGCGGCGCGGGACGTCTGGGGCCCGAAAGCAGCGGCAGGCGACAGCCTGAACTTCAACATTTGGCGCGACTATCTGGTGCGCGGGTAGCTGAGCTAAAACGGGATCAGGATTTCTTGGTCTTGAAATACGGCGCCGCACCGGCAGCGTGATCGGTTTCATCGACCACCGCCGCGACCTCCGCGATATGCTTTGTCAGGATCGGCTCGATGCCCTGGCGCAGGGTCAATTCGACCATGGCGCAGCCCTGACAACCACCTTCGAAACGCAGAAACAACGTGCCGCCCTCCAGCCTATCAATAACCACCTTGCCGCCATGGGCCGCGATAGCGGGGTTGATTACATCGTCCAGCAGGCCCTGTGCATCCTTGGCCTTTGGCTGATCCTGCCCGGCGGCGATACGTACCTGGCGCACTTCCGGCAGGTAGTGGCGGATGGTATTGCCGATGGTTGTTTCCAGCGGCACGGAAGCACCGGGCGAACCCTGCATGGCCAAATCCAGGACACCATCCCTAAAGTTCCGCACCTGCAGGTCTCCACCGCGTTCGCGGACCATGGCACGCACATGCTTTTCCAGCACGGCTTCAACGGGCGAGGCCGCGGTTTCATCGACGGCTTCTTCCGGCGCGTCATTGCTGATGTCGTCCGGCAGACTGTCCAAGGCCTGTTCCAGATCCGCGATCAGGTCGCCTGGATGTTCCAGCCCGATGGAAAAGCGTAGCAGATCGCTGGGCACCGGTGTTGCCGGCCCCTCGATGCTGGCGCGGTGTTCGACCAGGCTTTCGACGCCGCCCAATGACGTTGCCCGCTTAAAAACCTCTAACTGCGCGGCAAGGGCCATGGCAGCCGCCTCCCCGCCCCTGATGCGCATGGACAACATGCCGCCATAGCCGCCCTGCATCTGGCGCGCGGCGACATCATGGCCGGGATGAGCGGGCAGGCCTGGATATAGGACGTGAGAAATGCGGGCATGCCCTTCGAAGTGCTTGGCAACGGTCATCGCACTGTCCGAGGCGCGGGCGACACGGATGAACAAGGTTCGCATGCCCCGCTGCAGCAACCAGGCCTCCAAGGTACCCAAAATGGCGCCGCCGTCCCGGCGCCAGGCCCGGATACGTTGCCAAAAACCGTCATCCCTGGCGCCCACGATGGCGCCGGCCAGAACATCGCTGTGGCCGTTCAGATATTTCGAGGCGGAATGCACCACCAGATCGGCCCCCAACTCTATGGGCCGGGTCAGCACCGGCGAGGCGATGGTGCTGTCCACCGCCAGACGCGCGCCCGCTTCGTGCGCTATCGCCGCCGCCGCCTTGATATCCGTGATCGTCCACATAGGGTTCGCCGGCGTTTCCAGCCAGACCAGCTTGGTCTTGCCTGGCCGCATGGCGGCAGCCAGGGCATCGAGATCCTGGGTCTCGACAAATTCGACTTCCAGGCCCCAGGAAACAGCGAAATCCACCAGCCATTTGCGCAGGGCCCAATACATGATCTTTGGCGCGACCACATGATCGCCGGGCAGCAGGGATTGGAAAACCGCATTGGCCGCCGCCATGCCAGAGGCGAACAACAGGCAATCATGCCCGCCCTCAAGCGCCTGCAGCAAATCCTCCGCCTCGTCATAGGTGGGATTGTGCGGTCGGGCATAGCCGCGACCGGAGCTGTAGCCGCCATCGGCATCCCGCTCAAACGTGGTTGAGGGATGCAGGGATGGGATCAGTGCCTTGGAGACGGGATCGACCCGGCCCAGGGCCTGGGCGCTTAAGGTTTCGGGCGAAAGATTTTTCCCGCCGCCGCCAGTTTTTTCACCACTCATGTTTTATTCCTTTTCGTCGCGCCTGCGACGCTTATAGCAAAGATCCTTGATCTTGCAGAGCGCAGCCGGGACACTGTGAGCAACATTATTTTGGGGGAAGTCGAAATGCTGCGGATCGTCATCTTTGTTCTGCTCACGCTCAGCCTCATGGGACAAGCGGCATTGCCCGGACGGGCGGGTACCGCAGCCAAGGTTTCATTGGAGTTGATAGCGGAAGGTTTGAACGCGCCGATCTTTCTTGTCGAACCGCCAGATGGAAGCGGCCGCCGGATAATTGGCGAGCAGATGGGGCTGGCGTATGTCCTGGACGCCGGCGGCAAGCTCGGCAAAGAGCCGTTCCTGGATCTGCGCCAAAAGATCGTGCCGCTGCTTAAAGCATTCGATGAACGGGGCTTGCTCGCCCTGGCATTCCATCCGGATTTTGCCAAGAACGGCCTGTTCTATGTGAACTACAGCGCCAAGCCGCGCCCGGACTCGCCCTTCAAAGGCAAGACCGCTTATACATGGCGGACCTCTGAATTCCGGATTGATGCCAACAATGCCAATCGCGCCGACCCGGCCTCGGAACGGGTGTTGTTGCAACTGGATTGGGTTAACCGCAAGCATAACGGCGGCGGCCTGGCCTTTGGTCCAGACGGCTATCTGTATATCGGCGTCGGTGACGGCGGCGGCGCCCATGGCGTGCCCGATGTCCATATTCCGGCCAAGATTGACGAGAATGACAAGTTCCGACACAGCAAGAAAATCTCGGAAGATCCGTTCAAGGTCCCGAAGAAATTTCACCACTACGACCGCTACGCCCAGGACACCAAACGCCTGAACGGCAAGATCCTGCGGATCGATGTAAACCGTGGCCATCCTGGATACGGCATTCCCGCGACCAATCTGTTCAAGGGCAAGGCGGAAGGACGGGACGAGATTTATGCCTGGGGCTTTCGCAATCCTTTCCGCATCTCGTTCGACCGTATCGGCAATGGCGATATCTTCGTCAGCGGTGTCGCCGAGTCTTTTTGGGAGACCGTCTATCTGGTGCAGCGCCAAGGCAATTACGGCTGGGCGACCCGCGAAGGGCGGCACTGTTATCTGCGCGAACGCGCCTTTGATCCACCGAAAGACTGTCCCCGCCACGGCCCCCTGGGCGCGCGCATCCACGATCCAATTATCGAATACGCCAACTGGTCCGTGAAGCGGCCCTGGTCCAAGGTACATGTGGAACCCATGGGTACCGCGAACATCGGTGGCTTTCTATACCGGGGCAAGGCCATACCCGAACTGTATGGCCGCTTCGTCTTCGGCGATTTCAGCTCGATCATTCAAAAGCCCTCGGGGCAACTATTTGCCGCCACGCCAGCGCCGCAATGGGGGGCGCTATGGTCGATTGCCCGATTGCGGCAACTGGATGTGCGCCTGCATAGTTTGAGCGAAGACGGCAATGGCGAGCTCTATCTGCTGACCACCGCATACGGCATTCCCGTGGGTAATACCGGTAAGGTTTGGAAGCTTGTGCCATACAAGGCGCCATAGCGTACCCGCCAAATCGTGATCCATGGTGGATGGATTGCCAGGCAAAAGTAGGCCATTATCTCGAATCAGAACTTTAGCTGCTGGAATATGAGTCGAACTATGTCACAAACCGTAAATCAGATGTCCGAGCCGCCTTTATCACAGATGATTTTTGGCGACAAAACACCGAAGAAGGCTTTCTTCACGGCGTTGGTCGTTGGGACTATTCTGACAATGATTAATCATGGCGATATTATTTTGGCCGGGGGCGCGCCCCCGCTGTTGAAAGTGGTGTTGACCTATTGCGTGCCGTATTGTGTCACCACCTGGGGAGCGATCATGGGGAAACGGGCGCAATGGCAGCGGGATCAAGACAGCTAAAAAATCAGCACCGGAACATCGGCGGATGAAGATCGAGGACTTCTTCAACCAGCCTAATATCGTCGATCTGAGCTTTTTTAATTTCAGGAATGCCATCACTGCGGCCTATTTCGCCAACGACAAGTTGGAGGTGCAAAAGGTCAACGAGAATTTCGAGAGCTTTTTTCCGATCCTCGGCAATGTCACCAATATCTATTTTCCCCACGTCCTCGAACAGCTGGGCGTGCCCGGCGCACAGATCGAAGAGTTCGTCGAGAACATTGCCCACAAGGGCTTCATCCTGATCCCCGAGGTCCATATTACCATCGAGGGGGAGGACCGGGTATTTTCCCTGCTCTCTACGCGCACCAACGACGACGCGTTTTCCTACCTCAACGGTATACAGGGCCAGTTCGTGGACCGCACGGCAGAGTGGAATCTGAGAAAGGAGCGGGAACAGCTTTTGGAGCAAAAGCTGCGTGACCGGGAGGTTATCGAGGAGAAAAGCCGGCAGTTGGAAGATCTGGCGACCAAGCTGGCAAAGTATCTCTCTCCACAGATTTATCAGAGTATTTTTTCGGAGACGCCCGGACAGGTTACGACACACGCGCGGAAAAACCTGACTGTCTTCTTCTCCGACATCGTTCAATTCACGGATCTGAGCGATACCCTGGAGCCCGAGCGCCTGGCACTGGTGATTAATTCCTATCTCTCGGAAATGGCCTCCATCGCCCTTGAATGCGGCGGCACCATCGACAAATTCATCGGCGACGCCATTTTGGTTTTCTTTGGCGATCCGGAGAGCGAGGGCGATACCGAAGACGCCCTAAAGTGTCTGGAAATGGCGATCCGCATGCAAATGCGCGTTAAGGAGTTACAGAAATACTGGCAAAAACAAGGTGTCCCCCGTGGCCTGCATGTGCGCATGGGCGTGACCACTGGTTATTGCACGGTTGGCAATTTCGGTTCGGAACAGCGCCTGGATTATACCGTCCTCGGCAGTCCGGTGAACCTGGCCGCGCGCTTGCAGGCGATGGCCGAGCCCGATCATATCCTGATTGACGAGACCACCCACAGCCTGGTCAGCGAATATATCGATTGCCATGAAATCGACCAGATCATGCCCAAGGGTTTTGTCCGCCCGGTAAAGATCTATCAGGTCCAGGATTTCCGTTCGGAAGAACATATCTCGCAGCGTCAGCGTCTATATCTCGCCGGTGACCGCGTGGAAGTGAATATTATCGACAGCTCCGACATCCGCGCCGCGATCGAGGAACTACGCCTGATCCAGTTGGATTTCGAACAGCGCCTCAATCAGGATTAGAGCGCATTCGAAGAAAATGCGCTCGGACTCTTTAGAATAGAGCAATTGAACCAATTACCTAAGTCGCGAGAGCAAGCGCGATTATTTGAAAATTGCTCTAGTCGTCCGCTCCTCCAACCTGGTGCATATGCACATCCTGTTGCGGATAGGGTATTGAAATTCCGGCCTTGTCCAACGCCTCCTTGGCGGCTTTGTGCAGATCGAACTGCAAAGACCAGAAATCACCGGATTCAATCCAGCAGCGCATATTGATATCAACCGATGACGCGCCCAACGCCGTGACCATGGTTTGCGGTTCGGGATCATCCAGAGTGCGCGGATCCTCCGTCATCAAGGCCAGCAAAATGGCCAACCCCTGATCAATATCATCGCCATAGCCGATGCCAATGACAATATCCAAACGCCGCGTCGTATTGCGGGAGAAATTCGTGATCGCGGTATTCCACAGCTGGCCGTTCGGCACGCAAAGATAGATCCCATCAAAAGTCGTCATCTCGGAAGTAAACAGGCCAATGCTGTTGACCGTACCGGAGACGCCGCCGGCATCGATAAAATCGCCGACCTTGAAAGGGCGCAAAAACAGCAACATGACGCCAGCCGCGATATTCTGCAGGGTGCCTTGCAGGGCAAGGCCGATGGCCAGGCCGGCGGCACCCAGAACCGCAATAATCGAGGTGGTCTCGACGCCGAATTGGGACAGCACGGCAACGATCGTGACCGCGAGAATGCCATAACGCGCAAGCGAGCCAAGAAACGGCCGCAAGGTTTCGTCCATGCGCGGCACCCGGCCCAGGGCGCGGCCCACGGCGCGTTCCACCATGCCGGCGATCCACCAGCCGGCAAACAGAATGACAATGGCGCCCAGTATATCAAGGCCGTAGGCCAGGATCAGGCCATAGATCTCCGCTGCCAGGGCCGAGACATCGACATCAAAATTCTGCATTTAAAGGCCTCTCTAGTTTGCCGATCGAGAACAGATTAGGGACGGACGCACGCCGCTATCCTGGAGGCATCGTTCCAGCAGGTCCAACAAAAATAGAAGCTCAAATATTATTGGCGGATCAGGCGCCCTGGTTCTGTAAGGCTTTCGCGCGCGCCTGGCATAGCTCGACCACGCCCGCCGCCAAACTTTGCACATCCGCCTGCAAGGCCTTCAGCGACAAATCCATCTGATTCTGTTTCGGCCGCAAGGCATAGGTGGTTTCGGGATTGTCCGAATCGGAATAGGTCACCACGACCTCCCACTCGACGTCCAACCCACCCTTAAGATTTGCCGCGGTCAACACATCCGACAGCACACGCACATGGATTTGGCGTTTCGCATAAAACCAAACCTGTGGCAGCTTCCACAAATCGCCAAACCTTTCGTGGCCTTCGCAAGACCAACAGGGGTAAATACCGTCCAGCCGCCGCATTTCATAGACCAGGGGCGCGATCACCGTCTCCAGGGGATATTCCTCCGGCGCATCTGACAGCGCCACGGGAACATCAGGGCAATTACGGTGGCAATTTTGCGCGATGTCACTAGGGCAACCCGCACCACAAACCGGCCAGCGGTGCGTGGCCATCGCCGCCAGCGCGCCCAGACTTTGCTGGAGCCCGGCGGCTCGTGATGTGTAATTCTCTCTACGTGCGATACGCACCGTTTGCCCCCCACCTTAGTCTTACCAGAGCAAACTTAGGCAAATTTCCTGAAAAAATCGTTAAATCAGGTCACACGCCTCCTATGCATTAGGTGTTATAGAAATATAATTAATCTTTAATCTCATAATTAATAGTAAATGGCGACAATATTTCATAGATTTTCTTGATAAAATCTTTTTTATTCTTATCAATTGTCAAGTCAACTGTGACCAACGTGCCGTGAACATCACTTACTCCGGCAGCAACGGCGATCTCGGCACCGGCTGCCGCCGCCGCCGGGGCCAGCAGCTCCGAAAACACCCGTTCAATGGCGTCCCAGCGCAGGGCTGGCTTGAAAATTTTGCCCACGGCGGTTTGCGGCATCACATCAAGCAGGAATAGATTTACCGGATTGGCGGCACGCTCGGGAATCCGTTCCCGTGCGAAGGCTTGCAGTTCTTCGACGCTGGCCTCGGCGCCGGGTTTCAGCTGCACATAGGCGATAGGCAGCTCGCCGGCATAGGCATCTGGTTTACCCACCGCAGCCGCCAGTTCCACGCTTGGGTGTTGGTGCAAGGTCTCCTCGATGACCGCCGGGTCGATATTATGGCCGCCCCGGATAATCAGATCCTTGGCCCGCCCGGTCAGCCACAGCAATCCAGCACTGTCGAAACGGCCAAGATCGCCGGAATTCAACCAGCCGTCCGCCAACAGGGCGCCGGCATTGTATTGCGTCTGAACATAGCCCGGCGTTACGCCCGGCCCGCCCATCAGCACGACACCGATCTCGTCCACGGCGCAATCACGCAAGACATTGCCAGCATCGTCCAGTATAGCCGTTTTGACCTTGCAATGGGGCACGACAATGCCGGCGCTGCCCACGGCGGGTGGGCCGTTTCGGGGCAGCATGGTGACAAAGGATGTGGTCTCGGTCATGCCGTAGCCTTCCAGCAGCGGCTTGCCCATGGTTTTGATCAGGGCACGGCCCACTTCGGTCGGCAACGGCGCACCGCCCGTAAAACCGTGGCGGATGGAAGAGATATCGGTCTCACCCACGGGACTGTTCAACAAAGCGCCAAACACCGTCGGTACCGTACCCAATATGGTGATCCGGTGCTGCTCCACCAAACGCCACATATCGCGCACGGTTGAAGGATCGCGAAAACCGGCCGGACTGACCACCACCAAGGTCGTGCCATGAGCCAAGGGCACCAGGCCGCAAACGATGGAGCCGCCGATGTGAAACAAAGGCAGGCCCGTGGTCAGGCTGTCGCCGGGACCGTAACCAATGGCCTGGCCCGTGCTCCAGATCTGCGTCGCCTGCATGTAGTGGGTATGCTGGGCCAGCTTTGGCGTGCCCGTGGTGCCGCCGGTATGGAAATAGGAGGCGATTTCGCCTGGCTGAATTTGCCGGCCCGAGACTAAATGATCATCGGGATAGCCGGCCTGAGTGGCGCCAAAGGATTTCACGCCATCAACCAATTCAGCCCCGCCGCCGACCTGGAACGTCACGGTCAATTCGGGCAACGCGGTGCGCAGCGCCGCGACCTTGGCCCAGATCTCCGGCGCCATTTCGGGGCCGGCGGCAATCAGGATCTTGGTATTCGCGGCCTGTAGGATCTTGATGATCTGCCAATCCTCCAACATGGGATTGACCGCATTGACGATGCCCGCCGCCTCGCCGCCAACGATGGTGCAATAGGCCTCTTCACACAGCGGCAACAGGAAAGACACCACATCGCCCGGACCCAGGTCATGGTCGTGCAGCATATTGGCCGTCCGATAACAACCGGCCATGAACTGACCATAACTGACATCGCGGGGCGGCGCCTCAACCTCGCCCGGCACCAGGAATTTCAGCGCGATGTTATCCGGGTCCGCTTCGGCGCGCTGGCGGATCGCGTCAAAGGCGTTGTCCGCGGTCAACAAATCCCGCAACGGGGTCTGTTCCAGAGCTCTGGCATCGGCATTGTTGCGAAGAGGTTCACGCATGGCGGCGGCATTCCTATCTGGCATTGTCCCGCAAGCTCATGCAAATGAGCAAAGACTGACAAATGTCAGCTTGTCCCAAGCGCGAATTGGAGTCAATCGGCAGCCGGCATCAGGCACGGTTTTTCCATGTCACCCGACCTTTTCCGTCCTATTCTAAAAACCATGAAGCAAATCCAGCCCAGGAGAGATCAGCCGTCATGCAGAACAGCGCCAGTCTACGCGAACAACTACAAGGCCCGGAAATTGTCGTGGCGCCGGGTATCTATGATGCCTTCGGCGCCTTGATGGTGGAGCGCGCCGGCTTTCCAGCGGCCTATATCTCCGGTGCCTCCATTGCCTATACCCGGTATGGCCGGCCGGACCTGGGCCTGGTCGGCATGGACGAGGTCGCCAATGTGCTCTCGGCCATCGGCGAGCGGGTTGATGTGCCCCTGATCGTCGACGCCGACACCGGCTATGGCAATGCCCTGAACGTGATCCGCACGGTGAAGCTGTTCGAACGCAATGGTGCCAATGTGATCCAGTTGGAGGATCAGAGCCTGCCCAAACGCTGTGGTCATCTGGCCGGTAAGACCCTGGTCTCGGCGGCCGAGATGATGGGCAAGATCAAGGCGGCGCGGGATGCCAGGGCCAGTGCCGATACCCTGATCATGGCGCGCACGGACGCCATCGCCGTTGAAGGCCTGGATGCCGCCCTGACGCGGGCCGAGCGTTACCGCGAGGCGGGCGCGGATATTCTGTTCGTGGAAGCGCCCCGTGATGTGGACGAGATGCGCGTCGTCACCGCCCGCCTGGGCGATCAAACGCCCTTGCTGGCCAATATGGTCGAGGGCGGCAAGACACCGATCCTGCCAGCGGCGGAATTACAGGAGATCGGCTATTCCCTGGTGATTTTCCCGGGCGGCCTGGCCCGTGCCGTGGGTCATATGATGGGCCGCTATTTCGCCTCGCTGCGCAGCCACGGCGATACCGCGCCCTTCAGAAGCCAGATGATCGGTTTTGACGAAATGAATGCCCTGATCGGTACCCCGGAAATGCTGGCCAACGGCGCGCGCTATGATGCCGGCAATTTCGAAGACGGTGATTAAATTCTAGCCAGAGGCAAAGACGACAAAGGATAGGATGCGGTCAACATCCTCGCCATTGCCCGATAGCGGAAAACTTATGGATTCCGACCGCAGAAACAGCTTTTCGATTAAGAACGCGGTTTCCAGGGATTGCACCGGCTGCCCTGTCGCAATGACCCGGCGCGGCGCTTTCTCGATCGTCTCCAAAACGTCGGCATCATAGATTTCATCCCAATAACGTCCGGTCATATCCCGGCCTAGCGCCGAGGTTATGTGCGTACCTATCAAACGCCATCGAAACCTGAACTCCGGCTCCCGCTCAATATCCACGAGCGTGATATGTGACAAAGCCAAGGGCGGAATGCGAAGAGGGTCAACATCATGTGGCGCCGGCATCCGCCGCTCGCCGCGCAGCTCATCCCACACCCGCAAACCGGACTGAAGGATCTCATTGTCAGGCGTATGAACCGGCCCATGATCGGACTCGACGCCAAGTAGTCGAGTAAATGGCCGCTTGTTTTCGGCACCGCTCCCCATCGCCACTAACCCGCCATGTATCCGGTAAAATTACTTCCCCCTAATATTATACCTTTCGTTGCCATAATATCACAAGTGGCGAATGCAGCGCAGCCCAACGCGGCGAGACGAAACTATATTCCCCATGGCCCATGGAATAGTGGCAGTATTTTGCGTTGGTTGCGGAAGTCGGAAGGGGCACATCATGATCATCACGGTGGCGGACGGCAAAACCTTCGAGGCCGAGGTTCCGGTTGCCGTAATCGGCGGCGGCGCATGCGGCCTGGTCGCCGCGTTAACCTTGGCCGATGCGGGCATCGCCGCGCTGGTGCTGGAACGGGACGCAACGCCAAGCGGTTCCACCGGGCTTTCATCGGGCATGATCCCGGCTTGCGGCACCATTATGCAGCGCGAACAGGGCGTCGAAGACAATGCCGAGATGTTGATCCAGGACATTCAAGCCAAGGCCAAGGGCCAGGCCAATGACCAGGTCGTCCGCGCCGTCGCCACCGCCTCCGGCCCGACGGTGGAATGGCTGGCCGCGGAACATGATGTCGAGCTGACCCTGGTGGGTGGTTTTCTCTATCCGGGGTTCTCGGCCCTGCGCATGCATGCGCCGCCCTCGCGCCAGGGCGCCGACCTGATGGCCAGTCTGTTGCGCGCCACGGAAGCTGCCGGCATAGATATCATGACCAACGCCACCGTCACCGACCTGATCGCCGAGGCCGATGGCCGGGTTGCCGGCCTGGTCGTGCAGCGGCCGGACGGTAAGCGGGAGGAAATCGGCTGCCAGGCGATGATCCTGGCCTGCAACGGCTATGGCGGCAACAAGGCGATGGTGTGCGAACATATCCCCGAAATGGCCTCGGCCGAGTATTTCGGCCATCCCGGCAATCAAGGCGATGCGGTCAACTGGGGCCAAGACCTGGGCGCCGAGATCGGGCACATGACGGCGTATCAGGGCCATGGTTCCGTCGCCACGCCGCATGGCATTCTGATTACCTGGGCCTTGATGATGAACGGCGGCATTCAGATCAATACACTGGGTCAGCGTTTCTCCAACGAACATCGGGGTTATTCCGAGCAAGCCGTCGATGTCCTGGCGCAGCCGGACCGGCTGGCCTGGTTGATCTTTGACGACCGCCTGCTGGATCTGGGTCACGAGTTCGAGGAGTTTAAGGCGGCCGAGGTAGCGGGCGCTCTGCGTCATGGCGCCAATCTTGCCGCCCTGGCCCAAACCATTGCTGTACCGCCAGCGGCCCTGCGCCAAACCTTGGCCGAGACGGAGGCATATGCGGGGGGCACGGCACACGATCCCTTCGGGCGCGATTTCACCACCCAGCCGGCCCTGCGCGCGCCCTATCATGCCATCAAGGTCACCGGCGCGCTGTTTCATACCCAGGGCGGTCTGGCGATCGACGCCGGGGCCAGGGTTCTGCGCCCCGACGGCAGCGCCTTGCCGAACCTGTTTGCCGGCGGCGGGGCGGCCTGCGGGGTATCGGGCAGCCAGGTGTGGGGCTATCTTTCCGGTAACGGCCTGCTAACGGCAGTCAACCTGGGGCGCCTGGCAGGGCAGTCGGCGGCGGCCCACATCAACAATGCGAAAAACGGGAGCACGGCATGAACCAGGAACAATTGGACAAGGCGAAAACTTTTGCCTCGCTGCACGCGGGACCGGAAATCTTCGTTATTCCTAATCCATGGGACATAGGAACGACGCAAATCCTGACCGGCATGGGCTTCAAGGCCTTGGCCACCACATCCGCCGGCTATGCCTTCAGCAGAGGCTGCACCGACGGCATCATCGGCCGGGACGAAATGCTGGCCCATGCCGCCGAGATCGTCGCCGCCACCGGGCTGCCTGTTTCCGCTGATCTGGAGGATGGCTACGGCGATACGCCGGAAGCGGCGGCGGAGACCATTCGGCTGGCCGCCGGCACCGGCCTGGTGGGCGCCTCCATCGAGGACTATTCCAATAGCGCCATCGTCGACTTTGGCCTGGCGGTGGAGAAGGTCGAGGCGGCGGTGGCGGCCGCGCGGGCGCAGGATTTTCCCTTTGCCCTGACGGCCAGGTCGGAAAACTTCATTCGCGGCAATCCCGATCTGGATGACACCATCAGGCGGCTACAGGCTTTCGAGGCAGCGGGGGCGGATGTACTTTACGCCCCTGGTCTGCCCAGCCTGGAGGCCGTCCGCACGGTCTGTCAATCAGTCGGCAAACCGGTCAACGTTGTCATGGGCCTGACAGGCAGCGGGATGACCACGGCGCAACTGGCCGCCGTGGGCGTCCGCCGCATCTCCCTTGGCGGTGTCCTGGCACGGGCCGCATTGGGCGCCTTCATGGCGGCGGCGGCGGAAATTCAGGCCGGCAGCTATAACTTTGTTGATGATGCCGCTTCATTTGCTAAAATTTCCCAGTATATGAAACGTCCGGAGCCGTCATGAACAGCCAGCCATCAGCCGCGGCGACCGACGACCCGGTCGATGTATTGATCATCGGTGCCGGCGCCTCGGGTGCCGCGATGGCGTGGAGCCTGGCGGACACGCGCATGAAGATCGTCTGCCTGGAACAGGGCGCGATGCCGAACCCGCTGAATTATCCCGCCGCCGGGCGGGACTGGGAGGCGCGGCGGCAAAGCGATTTCTCCACCTCGCCCAATCAGCGCCAACGCCCCTCGGACTATCCCATCGCCGAAACCAATTCACCCATCAAGGTGGTCAATTTCAACGGCGTCGGCGGCGGCACCGTTCTTTATGCCGCGCACTTCCCCCGCTTTCACCCCTCGGACTTCCGCGTCAAAAGCCTTGACGGCGTGGCTGATGACTGGCCCATCGACTACAACACGCTGGCGCCCCATTACGCCGAGAACGACCACATGATGGGCATTTCCGGCCTGGCCGGCGATCCCGCGTATCCCAGCGACAATGCCGAACGCATGCCGCCCCTGCCTCTGGGTAAATCCGGCGAGACCCTGGCCAAGGGTTTCAACAAGTTGAACTGGCATTGGTGGCCCTCGGACGTAGCGATCGCCACCCAGCCCCACGACGGGCGGGACAAATGCATCAATCTGGGCGCCTGCGCTTCCGGCTGCGTCCAGGGCGCCAAGGCCAGCACCGACATCACCTATTGGCCGCATGCGATCCGCGCCGGGGTGGAACTGCGGACCCGCTGCCGGGTGCGCGAGATCACCGTGGATGATAGCGGCATGGCCACGGGCGTGATCTATTACGACGGTCACGGGGCCGAGCACGAGTTGCGCGCCCACGTCGTGGTGCTGGCCTGCAACGGCGTCGGCACCCCGCGTATCCTGTTGAATTCAAAGTCCGCCGCCCATCCCGACGGCCTGGCCAACAGCAGCGGCCTGGTCGGCAAGAACCTGATGTTCCATCCCTATGCCTCGATCATGGGCGTTTTCGATGAGGAACTGGACGGCTACAAGGGCCCGACCAAGATCTTCCGCAGCCAGGAGTTTTACGAGACCGATGCCTCGCGGGACTTCGTGCGCGGCTATACCTTTGAGATTTTTCGCGGCCAGGCGCCCGTGGCGGCCGCCCTGACGGGACTGCAGCGCGGCAGAATCCCATGGGGCGCCGGCCACCACCAGGCGTTCCGCGAATTGTTCAAACACACCGCCGGCATGGTCGCGGCCTGTGAAGACCTGCCCGAAGAGCATAACCAGGTAACCCTGCACCCGGACCTCAAGGATAGCGACGGCATACCGGCCCCCAAAATCGACTACACCATGAGCGACAACAGCCTGAAAATGATGGATCACGCCATCGCCAAGGGCACGGAGGTGCTGCAGGCGGCGGGCGCCAAGGAGATCTATTCCGAAGCACCCATAAGCAACGGCGGCTGGCATCTGTTGGGTACCGCGCGCATGGGTACGGAGCCCAAGACCTCGGTGGTCAACGAATGGGGCCGTAGCCACGACGTTAAGAATTTATTCATTGTGGACGGCAGCATTTTCGTGACCTCCGCCGGGGTCAACCCGACCCGCACCATTCAGGCCCTGGCGCTTTATGTGGCCGAGCAGATGAAACAACGCCTGGCCAACCTTTTTGACTGAGGACGCTGCATGAATACGACAGAAACATCGTTCACCGATGCGCAGACGCAGAGCCTGCGATGGGTCGTGGATATGATCATTCCAGCCAGTACCGAGGATGGCCTGCCAAGCGCCAATGACCCGGTGATTTTCGCTAATATCCTGGCCGCGGCGCAATTGCGCCGTGACGCGGTCGAGGCCGCGCTTTCGGCTCTTGACGAGGTTGCACGGGAAAGCCAGGGCAAGGATTTCGCCGGCCTCGCGCCCGAGGGACATTTGCTAACCGGCGCTGTCGAGACGTTTCGCCACGCATACCCGGATGAAGCCGGCCTTTTGGCCATGCTCACGGTGCAATGTTACTACCGCGATGATCGCGTCATGAGCTCGCTCGACATGGAGGCGCGGGCGCCCCATCCGGCGGGCTATGACGTTGACCAGGGCGACTGGTCATTGTTGGAGCCGGTTCGCGGCCGCCCCGAATTTTTCCGTAAAACGCCGTAGCTTGCATTCAATGCATGCTTTCCCATGGCTGGTTTAGCCGATTTACAGGGCCGCCGTTCGCGGAAATCTATTACCTTTGTCGTATGAATTTTCGGAATTTGATCGATCACTTAATGCGTTTTTGAAGCAAATTTCGGCGAATTCCACGCCTTATCAGCGATCAAGATATGAATCGCCTATAAAAATCGAATAATTCCAAATATCATATCTTATAGTTTAATTTTTCTCATTGTCTCGGAAATTACATTGGATTATGGAACCGTTACGTTTCCTATTTTAAGTCATCATAAGTATTTTAGAATATTACATTTTTCTCATTTATATTTTTCTCGAGATAATACCCTTATAATAAGAATGTAATAGATTTAATACTTAAAATTAAGTATATGCAACGCTATTATTACTTTTGGCTAACTATTGCTTAAGTTATCTTCGCTAATGTTATCGCCAACTCAGGGCCGGCCGCCATCGCCGTCTTGCTGTTTCGCAGGACGGAACACCCGGCAAACGACCGGCATCCCGAACAAAGTTTCAAGACTTTGCACGCGAAACATATTGGAAGACAAAGCAATGTCCAAGAATCCAAGCAATGCACCATTCAGCCGCAGATCGGTATTGAAATACATGGCCAGCGCGGCCGCCGCCTGCCCGACCTGCATGTCGGTTGCCTCGGCACTGGCGTCAGGCAAGACGGAAGCCGGCCACGGCGCGGCCAAGGCGGCTAAGAGTGGCGGCCATGACGCCGCCCATTGGACCTATGGCGGCGACACAGGCCCGCAGCACTGGGGCGATTTGAACGCTGGCAACAAGGTTTGTTCCCTGGGCTTTCAGCAGTCCCCCGTTGATCTTCGCCAGGCAATCCCGGCCTCGCCAGGGCAAATCTCGGTCGATTACAAGCCGACCACCCTGCGGGTCGTCAACAACGGCCACACCATTCAATGCAACACCGATCCGGGCAGCACCATGATGCTGGACGGCGACAAGTTCCGCCTGTTGCAATTCCATTTCCATCACCCCTCCGAGCACGCCATGGACGGCCGGCGCTTCGATATGGAAGCGCATTTTGTTCACATCAACGATGCCGGCATGCTGGCGGTGCTGGGTGTCTTCATCGAACCGGGCGGCGAGAACAACGTCCTGGCCCCGGTCTGGCAGCATATGCCGCCTAGTGCCGGGCCCGAGAAGAAAGTCTCGTCGGTAAAAATCGATCCGGTCAAACTGCTACCCGTCGATCGGAACTATTTCCGCTATCTCGGCTCGCTGACCACACCGCCCTGTTCGGAAAAAGTCATCTGGTCGGTGTTCTCCCAGCCCGTGCAGGCCTCGTCCGCACAGGTTGGCCAATTCGCCGGTCTGTTCGACATGAACGCACGTCCGTTGCAGGGCCTGCATCGTAGATTGCTGCTGAAGAGCGGCTAGCCAGAAAATCCATCTGAAATTCAGAGAGAAATTCGAGAGACCTAAGGAAAGCAGCTATGAGCATCGATAACGAAGCAAAAAGGGCAAGCTTGATCAACAATATCAAGATTAAGACCAAGATATTCACGGGCTCCGCCATAGTTTTAGTGATTTTGTGCGTGGTCGCCGGGTTGGGCTATTACAATTTGGCGACCGTTGGTCACGAAATGGAACTGTACAGCCATCAGGTCGAGGAGGCTGAAGCCGCTGCCTCGGTCGAGTCCCATTTCTTTGAGATGGAAATCTTCGTCCGCGAATTCGCCGCCACCTCCAACATCGAGGACGCCAAAAAGGCACGCGAAATCGCCGCCAAACTGCGGACGGAAATCGCCGACGCCCAGAAATTGTTCAAGGATCCGGAACAAGTGGAGCTGATGGGTGAAATCAGCAAGGATTTCGAAATCTACACCAAGGACTTTGAAAAGGTCGTCAAACTGGATGTGGAGTTCGAAAAACTGATCCACGAGGTGCTGGATCCGGTCGGCGATCTGTTCATCCAAAATCTGGACAAGATGCTGGAGGAAGTGGTTCAGGAAGGCAACTCCGACGCCGCCGTTTATATCAGCGTTGCACGCGAGCACGGCCTGGAAGCCGAAGTCTATGCCAACATCATGATTGGCCGGAAGGACGACAGCTTCACGCAAAAGGTGCATCACGAATTTGACGAGGTGCACGCCGCCATGAAGGCCCTGGGCAACACCCTACGCACGGACGAAGAAAAAACTCTATACGCGGAGTTGAACAAGGAGTTCGATACGTACATTAAGGCCTTTGAAAAGGTGGTCGAGGACGAACACGAAATCGCCAACCTGATGCATCATGAAATGGCGGAAGCGGCCGAAGAGTTGATCAAGGATGCCGAAAAGATTGTCGCCCTGGTGCACGCCGAAGCGGCCAAGGTCAAAGCGGAAACCAGAACTTCGATCCAGAACGGTGAGTTGGAGATGATTATCCTCTCCATCGGCGCTCTGGTTCTGGGGGTTGCGCTATCCTGGTTCCTGGGCAACTGCATATCCAAACCGATTGTTATGATGACCCAGGTTATGCAACGTCTGGCCGGTGGCGACCTTGAGCTCGAGATCCCGGCGCAAAACTACCGCGACGAGGTCGGTGACATGGCCGGCACGGTCGTGGTCTTCAAGGAGAATGCCTTGGAGACCAGGCGCCTGGAGGCAGCGGCCAAGGAAGCCGAGATCAGGGCCGAGCAGGAGAAGAAACAGGCCATGGTCGATCTGGCTGACAGGTTCGAAGCCAACGTCGGCGATGTCCTGAAAGGCGTCACCTCGTCAACCACCGAACTGGATGCCACCGCGACCGCGATGTCAGAAGTCGCTGAACGCTCCCTGAACGAGGCTTCGGCCGTTGCCTCCGCCTCGGCACAGGCCAGCGCCAATGTGCAGACCGTGGCCGCGGCCTCGGAAGAACTTTCCTCCTCGATCACGGAGATTTCCCGGCAGGTGCTGGAATCCTCGCGCATTACCGAGGAGGCCGTGGTTCAGGCCGAGAACACCAACCAATCGGTGGCCGGACTGAACGAGGCGGCACAGAAGATCGGCGATGTGGTCGATATGATCAACGATATCGCCTCCCAGACCAACTTGTTGGCCCTGAACGCGACTATCGAGGCCGCCCGCGCCGGTGAAGCCGGCAAGGGCTTCGCGGTGGTGGCCAGCGAAGTCAAGAACCTGGCCAATCAGACAGCCAAGGCGACGGAGGAGATCGGCTCGCAGATCACCTCCATGCAGCAGGAAACCACCTCCGCGATCAATGCCTTGAGCGGCATTACCGATACCATTGGCAAGATCAACGAGATCGCCACCTCCGTCTCCTCCGCCGTGGAAGAGCAGTCGGCGGCGACCCAGGAGATCACGCGCAATGTGGAGGAGGCCTCCCAAGGCACCCAGGCGGTCAACGAAAATATTGCCTCGGTCAGCGAGGCGAGCAAGGAGACCGGCACCGCATCGACCCAGGTGCAGGCCGCCTCGCAAGAGCTCGCCGGACAGGCCGATCAACTTAACAACGCGGTCACCAACTTCCTGGACGAGATCCGGGCCGCCTAGACCGCAAGCAAACTTCGAGCTTACCACGCGCCCCGGCCGACGACGTTCATCGGCCGGGGCGTTTGGTGATTAGTTAGTCTTCTTCGCTCCACTCATCGGGTGGTTCGACGGCGGGGACCCTATAGCTTTCGTTGAACCAGCGGCCCAGGTCCATATCGGCGCAGCGGCGGGAGCAAAACGGCTTGTATTCCGCCACCGCGTCCTTGCCGCAGTTGGCGCAGGGCCGGATTTTCCGCTGCGTCTTTTTCGGCGCGGGCATCTTGATAATCATCAGATAGTCGTAACCTCGAATTCTTCCAAAGCCAAGGCCGGATCCGCGGTAAGCCGTACGCGGCAACCGCGTTCTCTATCCAAATCAATCAAAACTTCGCCTTTTTGACCGCCCAGATCCGCCACCACCGCCACCGCCGCGCGCACATCCAGGGCCCGGCCCTTGGCCGCATGGCTTTCGCGCAGAATACGCTGTAACAGATTGTCGGCCACATAACGGACCGTCGGCCGCAGACCGCTGCCCGCGCATGGGGTACAAATTTCTCCCAGACGTTGCACCAGGGCCGGTTGCCGGCGCCGCCGGGTCAGCTCCACCAAGCCCAGCTCCGACATCCGGCCCAAATGCACGCCGCCGGGGTCGTCATCCAAAAAGCCCTGAAATTTTTTCAATAAAGCCGCAACCTCTCCCTTGCCCCGCATGGGGATGAAGTCAATCACAACCCGCCCGCCGATTTCGCGCAGGCGCAATTGGCGGGCGATCTCCCGGGCCGCCTCGGTGTTGGTTTCCCGCGCCAAACGGCCCGGATCGCCGGCACCGCTGGCATTGGCACTTTGGCCGGAATCCACATCCACCGCCGTCAACGCCTGGGTGTGCTCTATGATGATACGGCCGCCCGAAGGCAGGGCGACAACAGTGGCCAGCGCGGTTTCAATCTGCGCCTCCAGGTCGTATTCGCCAAACAACGGTCCAGCCCCATCATGCATCTTGATCGCCGGCCGCCCCTCGCTCCAGACCGCCTGCAGTTCGCTGGCCAGGGCGCTGTCAGCAACCCGGATACGCCGCAACGAAGGGCCCGCATGTTCACGCAAGATGGCGGCCATGGGATCGTCGCCCAAATCCAGCAACAGCGGCACCTTGGCCGAAGCGGCGGCGGTTTGAATGGCCTGCCAGCACCGGCAAAGCTCACCGGCCTCCCCCTCCAGGGCGGCATCGTCATATTTCACCGCGCCGCTGCGCAGGATCAAGCCGCCGCCATGGCGGTCCCGCAGGGTCCCGGCCAAAGTCTGCAGGCGCTGGCGTTGATCCGGGTCCTTGATCCGGCTTGACAGTTCGGCGTCATGGCCCAGGGGCAGAAAAACCAACGCCTTGCCCGTCAACCGCAACCGGGCGCTAACCCTGGCGCCCTTTTCGCCCTCGGCCTCACGCTTGACCTGGACCATCACGTTCTCGCCCTCATGCACCGCGCGGGAAATCGGCGTGCCGCGTTTGGCCGCCGCATCGCGGGCCGGCAACAAGGCCTCCCGCGCTTCACCAATATCAATAAAAGCCGCGTCCAGATCGGCCTGAACGGTTTTTACCCGGCCGATGATGATGCGTTCGGGATGCCGTTCTCCGGGCACCACCAGATACAGTTCCAGCAGCCGGCCCCGTGTTAGCAGGGCAACCCGGCGGCGGCGCGGTCCCGCATCGATTAGAATTTCATCAATCATTGCCCTGCATCGACGTCCCTAATCGAATGCCCCCAACCGGAAAACCTAGGCCTTCCAGCAGGTTCGCCGTCTCGAACAGGGGCAGCCCCACGACATTGGAGTAGGAGCCTCGCAGGAAGCGCACGAAACGCCCGGCTTTGCCCTGAATGGCATAACCGCCGGCTTTGCCCCGCCATTCCCCGCTCTCCAGGTACCAGGCGATCTCGCCTGGGCTCAGACGCTTGAAGGTTACGACGCTGTCGACCAGGCGCTGGCGCACCTGATCATTCGGGCCGCCCGGCGCCGCGGCGGCAACGGCGGTCAGGACGTGATGGCGGCGGCCGGACAATAGCTCAAGGCAACGCCGCGCCTCGCCTTCGTCATCGGGTTTGGGCAATATGCGCCGGCCCACGGCCACCACCGTATCGGCGCCAAGGACAAAACATCCAGGCTGCGCCGCTTGCACCCGGGCCATCTTTCCCAGTGCCAAACGGCGGGCCAATTCTCCCGGTGTCTCGTTCTTCAAGGGGGTTTCATCGATATCGGCGGCGGCGACGGTATCGGGGCGCAGGCCGATCTGCGTCAACAGTTCCAAACGGCGCGGTGAAGCCGACGCCAAAACCAGGCGAGGCGCCAAATCAGAACCTGGGCCAAGCAGCGCGGTCATGGATATTTCACGGCTAGAGCGGTTTTCATGAATACTGCTCTAATTCAGGCACGCCACGGCGGCCCGACTATTTATAACGGTAGGTGATCCGGCCCTTGGAAAGGTCGTAGGGCGTCATTTCGACCAGCACCTTGTCGCCGGCCAGGACCCTGATCCGGTGCTTGCGCATCTTGCCAGCGGTATGGGCCAAAACTTCATGCTCATTCTCGAGCACGACACGAAACATCGCGTTGGGCAACAGTTCCATGACCGTTCCCGGAAATTCGAGTAATTCCTCTTTCGCCATCAGCTATCCCTTGGTTGCGCCGGCTTTCGCGAAGCCTGTCGGCGCTAAATAAATCGAACGGCGCTAAAATGGGAATGAAAGGGTTAAAAAGCAAGCTATTTCAGGCCTGCTGGGTTGAAACCACCTGTAACCGGCCAATTTTGCCAGTTTTCCAGGCAACCCATTACAATCGCGCACCAGAGTTTTTACGTTACCAGGGCCCCTGTGCATTGAACCTGTACATTGACCTTGGCGCTAACTATTGGGCGCAATTGAATTCTCTAGTCGTCAAACGGCGGCTCCGCCAGGGCTCGGCCGCAGGTAGCTCGAAGCTAGATTTTTAATCCGGAGCCTCGAGCTGTTTTATGAGGTCTTTAATCTTTAGCTTTTCTTTCTTGAGGGCACTGATTTTAAGTTCATCCGGGGAAACCTGGGTATTCTCCACCTCGATTTCGCCGTCCAGTGCATGGTGACGATGACGTAAATCATCGATCTCGGCGTGCATGCTCATTCCTTGCCTCCTAGGCAAATTGGGACGCTATATTTAAGCACCAGAATGCGTTTCCGGCAAGGAATTCAGAGCAGGAAATCAGATCAAAACCACGCAATCAACGATCACGGCATAAGCCTGGGCTTCCTGCAGGTTCCGGCACCGGCGGCACTGCCCGCCATCACAATAATTCGCCGAAAATTTGCTGGCTTCAAGCGGATTGAAGGGCGAATCAGTACGCGCCGGGGGAGGAGCATCGCAGCAATCTAGGCCGAGGCTCACCCTTAAATCGCGCCACAGTCCTTCAACGCGACAATCTCCTCCGCGCCGTAACCGAACTGCGTCAAAATTTCTTCCGTGTGCTGGCCCAGAGTCGGGGGCGGCAGCTGGGTCGCGGGGGTGCCTTCCGAGGCCATGAAGCCCATTCCGGGTACGGTGATTTCGCCCTCCATGCCATCGGGCGCGGGCAGGGTCATGAGAATGTCGCGGTGGCTGACTTGCGCCTCCCTGATAGCCTGCGGCACGGTGAGAATTGGCGCGACTGGCACGCCTTCCGCGCGCAGGCTCTTCAGCCAATAGGCGGTGGGCTTGGTCTTGAACAGCGATTTCAATTCCTCATAAATTTCAATGCGGTTTTCGACCCGGCTTTTCTCGGTCTTATAACGGGCTTCTTCCGCCCATTCCGGGCGGCCGAGGCCACGGCAAAGCGGCGGGATCATACGATCTGTGAAGACCGAGATATTCAGAAAGCCATCCGCCGTTTCATAAGCGTCCGTGGTTGTCTGCATGATGGCAGAGCGGTTGCCCATCAGCTGTGGCTCCGTGTCGTTGACGAGATAACGGTTAATGGCGAAACCGATCAGGGCCATCACGGAATCCGTCATCGAGACATCCAGATGTTGTCCCTTGCCCGTCGCCAGGCGGCGGTACAGCGCCGAGGCAATGGCAAATGACGCCGTCATGCCGGTCGACATATCCGCCACGGGGAAGCCGACTCTGATGGGTCCCTCCTCGGGCGTGCCGGTCAGTGACATCAGGCCCGAGACCGCCTGGATGGCGCCATCATAGGCACCCGCGCCCGAGGCCGGGCCGTTCTGGCCAAAGCCGGAGATCGAGCAATAAACAATGTCGGGCTTGATCGCCTTGACGTCTTCATAGCTGAAACCAAGGCGTGCCATGACGCCGGGTTTGAAATTCTCCGCCACCACATCGGCCGTCTCAATCATGCGGCGGACGACCTTTTTTGCCTCATCATTCTTCAGATCCAGCGCAATGCTGCGTTTGCCGCAATTGAAACCGATAAACAGCGGGCCCAGGCCGCGCAGGGCCCACTCGCCCTCCGCCATCAGACCCCGCGTCTGGTCGCCAACGCCCTGCAGCTCGATCTTCATGACGTCCGCGCCCAACAGCGCCAGATTGGCCGTCGCGACCGGCCCGGACAATACTTGTGTGAAATCGACGACGCGGACGCCGTCAAAAGCCTTGGTCATTAATGTGCTCCTTTGGCATCGATTGTCGTCTATTGGGGATTGCGGCGCAATCTCCTGCTACATTGCGGGCATGAATTGGTCGGATGAAGGCTATGTATTATCGGTGCGGCGCCACGGTGAAGCGGCGGCGATCGTCAATCTGTTGACCCGTGAACATGGCCGCCACGCCGGCCTGGTCCGGGGCGGGGCGGGGCGGCGTCTGCGCGGGGTACTGCAGCCGGGCAACCAGGTGGCGGCGGACTGGCGCGGCCGCCTGGCCGAGCATCTGGGCAGCTATACGGTGGAGGCCATGCGCGACCATGCCGCCGCCCTGTTGGCGGATGGCGACCGCCTGGCCGGGCTGACCGCTGCCACGGCGGTGACGGAAGCCGCCCTGCCGGAGCGGGAACCGCATCTGGCGATCCATGATGGTTTCGCCGCCTTGCTGGCGGCGTTGGCCGGCACGCCGAATTGGGCCGCCATCTATGTCCGATTCGAACTGGGATTGCTGGCCGAGCTTGGCTTTGGTCTGGATTTGAGCCATTGCGCGGCCACTGGCAGCACCGAGGACCTAGCCTATGTCTCGCCCCGCTCCGCCCGCGCCGTCAGCCGCGAGGCCGCCTCGCCATATAAGGAGAAATTGCTGCCGCTGCCGAGCTTTTTGCTGCCTGAAGCCGGGGAAAAGCTGGTGCGCCAGGACATCCTGGACGGCCTGAAACTGACCGGCTACTTCCTGCAATCTGCTGTTTTTGCGCCACATAACCGACCGCTGCCCATGGCGCGGGAACGCCTGGTCGAACGCATTTCCCGGCAAGCCGAATGAAGTACTCTCTGAACAATGCTACAATAGGCCATGACAGAGATTCTTGAAGGCGGTGATATCCGCGATACCCCGTTGGGCGAGGCACTTGGCGAACGCTACCTCTCCTATGCCCTTTCCACCATTATGTCGCGCTCGCTACCCGATGTGCGCGATGGCATGAAGCCGGTGCACCGGCGCATCCTGTACGCCATGCGGCAGCTGAAGCTTAACCCGGACACGGGCTTCAAGAAATGCGCCCGCATCGTCGGCGATGTCATGGGCAAGTTTCATCCGCATGGCGACCAGGCGATTTACGATGCCCTGGTCCGCCTGGCGCAGGAGTTTGCCCAACGTTATCCATTGGTAGACGGCCAGGGCAATTTCGGCAACGTGGACGGCGACAACGCCGCCGCCATGCGCTATACCGAGGCCCGCATGACCGCCGTGGCTCAGGCCCTGTTGCAGGGCATCGACCTGGACACGGTGGATTTTCGCGGTACCTACGATGGCGAGGATGAAGAACCAATTGTTCTGCCCGCCGCCTTCCCCAATCTGTTGGCCAACGGTGCCACCGGCATCGCGGTGGGCATGGCGACCTCGATCCCGCCCCATAACATCCGCGAGCTGTGTGCGGCCCTGCTGCATCTGATCAAGTTTCCCAACGCCGGCCTGGACAAGCTGGTGCAAATGATCCCCGGCCCTGATTTCCCCACGGGGGGCGTCATCGTCGAGGACCGCAGCTCGATTCTGGAAGCTTATAAAACGGGCCGCGGCGGTTTCCGTCTGCGCGCCAAGTGGGAGGTCGAAAAAGGCAAGCGCGGCACCTACAACATCATCGTCACCGAAATCCCCTATCAGGTGCCCAAGGGCCGGGTCATCGAAAAAATCGCCGAGCTGTTGCATCTGCGCAAGCTGTCGCTGTTGGCGGATATCCGCGATGAATCGGCGGAAGACATCCGCCTGGTGCTGGAGCCGAAGTCAGGCCGGGTGGAACCGGAAATGCTGATGGAACATCTGTTCCGCCTCAGCGATCTGGAAACCCGCATCGGCCTCAATCTGAACGTTCTGGATGCCGATCAAACCCCGAAGGTGATGAACCTACGGGAGGCTTTGCAGGCTTTTCTCGATCACCGGCATGTGGTCCTGGTCCGCCGCTCCAACCATCGCCTGGGCCAGATCGAGCGGCGCCTGGAGGTTCTGGGCGCCTATCTGATCTGTTATCTGAACCTGGACGAGGTGATCCGCATCATCCGCGAGGAGGACGAGGCCAAACCGGCCTTGATGCAGGCCTTCAATCTGACCGAAAACCAGGCCGATGCGATCCTGAACATGCGCCTGCGCGCCCTGCGCCGCCTGGAAGAAATGGAAATCCGGGCCGAGGACAAGGCCTTGAAGGCCGAGCGCACGGACCTGAATGCCCTGCTCGCATCGGAAGAGAAACGCTGGGCCACGATCACCGGGGAAATCCGCGAAATGCGCAAGACCTTTGGCGACGATCCGGCCCTGGGTCCGCGCCGCAGCACCTTTGCCGATGCGCCCACCGGCGAATTGATGCCGATCGAGGCCATGGTGGAGAAGGAACCGGTCACCGTGGTCTGCTCCGAGAAAGGTTGGCTACGGGCCCTGCGCGGCCATGTGGAGGAAGGCCACGACGTGCGCTACAAGGACGGCGACAAGGGCCGATTTTGGCTGCATGCCCAAAGCACGGACAAGCTGGTGCTGTTCGCCACCAATGGCCGTTTCTATACTTTATCTTGTGACAAGTTGCCCGGTGGACGGGGCAATGGCGAGCCGGTGCGCCTGTTGTTGGATTTGGCCAACGATCAGGAAATCATCTCCATGATGGTACACGACCCGGAACGGAAGCTGCTGGTCGCCTCCTCCGATGGCCGGGGCTTCGTGGTGGAGGAAAAGGCCACCGTGGCGCAGACTCGTGGCGGCCGTCAGGTTCTCAATGTCTCCGGCGATGTGGAGGCGGCCGTCTGCGCGCCCGTGCAGGGCGACCATCTAGCGGTGGTCGGCGACAACCACAAATTACTGCTGTTCCCTCTAACAGAGCTGCCGGAGATGAATAGAGGCCGCGGCGTGGTGCTACAACGTTATCGCGACGGCGGCCTAGCGGATGCCAAGACCATGACCCTGACGGATGGTCTGACCTGGCGCCAGGCGGGGGGACGCACCCGCACGGAAACCGATCTGGAGATGTGGCTGGGCAAACGCAGTCAGGCAGGCCGATTGGCCCCGAAAGGGTTTCCGAAAAATCACAAATTTGGTTAGTTGGCGAAATTGGTAAGAGAGTAATGACAGTACCCGAGTTTGACACGGTCCACGCAGTCTTTGCCCATGCGGCCCAGAAATGGCCCGGTCAAGGCGCGCTCTGCTCCACGCCCATGGCGGGACGGGACTATTACCCCGACGGCAAGGAGTTCACCTACGCCGAAGCCTGGGTCCAGATCGAGGCGCTGCGGCAACAATACGCCGATGCCGGCCTTGGCCATGGCCACCGGGTCGGGCTGCTGTTGGAACAGCGGCCGGAGTTCTTTTTTCACTACCTGGCCCTGAACGGCCTGGGCTGCGGCATTGTACCGATAAATCCGGATTATCGGCACGACGAAATGCTCTATCAGATGGACCACTCCGAGGCCGACATCGTGATCACCCTGGAAAGCCGGGCCGAGGATCTGCGAAGAGTGGCGGCGGAACGGGACAAGCCCCTGCCCGTTGTGCGCTTCGAAAGCTTCACCGATGATCTGCCTCGTCTTAGCCCCGCGCCCTTCGATGGCCCGCCCGGCCCCTCGACCGAGATCAGCCTGCTCTATACCTCCGGCACCACGGGACGGCCCAAGGGCTGCATCCTGAGCAACGAATTCTATATTCAGGGCGGGCGCTGGTATCTCTCCATGGGCGGCAAGCTGAGCTTCGATGCGCCCGAGCGGATTATCAATCCACTGCCGTTTTTTCACGTTAACGCCCAGGCGATCTGTGCCACGGCGGTGTTTCTATCCGGCGGCTGCCTGATCGCGCCGGACCGGTTCCATCCCTCGACCTGGTGGAAAGATGTGGTCGCCACGGGTGCGACCGCCATGCATTATCTGGGCGTGGTGCCGCCGCTGTTGATGAACCAGCCGGTTACGCCGGAGGAAAAGCAACACAAACTTCGCTTTGGCACCGGTGCCGGGTTGGAGCCGGAGTTGCATGCCCCGTTCGAGGAACGCTTTGGCTTTCCCCTGGTGGAAGTCTGGGGCATGACCGAGACGGGCCGCGTCTTGGCCGATTGTCACGAACCACGACGCATCGATACGCGGGCTTTTGGCAAGCCGCTGGCCGGCCTGGAGGCTCGCGTCGTCGATGACGATGACAATGACGTGGGCCCGGATGCGGATGGCGAGCTACTGGTCCGCTACAACGCCGAGAAGCCGCGCAAGCATTTCTTTTCCGGCTATCTGAAGAACGAGGAAGAGACCGAGAAATCATGGCGCGGCGGCTGGTTCCATACCGGCGACACGGTACGCCAGGGTGAAGACGGCATGCTGTATTTCGTCGACCGCAAGAAAAACATCATCCGCCGCTCCGGCGAAAACATCGCCGCCGCCGAGATCGAAGCCTGCCTGCAATCCCATGACCAGGTCGCGCAAGTGGCGGTGCTGCCGGTCGAGGACGAGATCCGCGACGAAGAGGTTCTGGCCTGTATCGTCGCCATGCCCGGTGCGCCGGCGGATGCGGCCCAGGCCCGCGCCCTGTTCGATTGGTGTTTCGCGCGTCAGGCCTATTACAAGGCGCCGGGCTGGCTGCTGTTCGTCGACAGCCTGCCGACCACCGGCACACAGAAAATCCAGAAAGCGCAAATTTTCGACGCGGACGAAGACCCCCGCGAAAACCCCGCCATCAACGATTTCCGAGCACTAAAAAAACGCCACCGCTGATCGGTCTGCGGTCTTTTCGACCTACGTCTAATCTCTGGACCGCCCGCTCCCCTCCCGGCCACCCAATGAGTATGGTCCCGTGGGTGGCCGGCAGGGGGAGCGGGCTGGCCTGGCGTTTCCGTCTCGGACGGAAAGACCCTAAACAGGCTTGTCGCCCTGGATCGTGACGCGATAGCCGTGGCGGACGTTGGGGTAATAGTCCCAGGCGGCGTGATGCTGGGTGCAACGGTTGTCCCAGAATGCTACCGAGTTGTTTTCCCAGCGATAACGGCATTGGAAATGCACGCCGCGGGCTATGTGGTTGCACAGCATCGCCAGAACATCGTTACTCTCGTGGTGGCCTAATTCCATGATCCGAGTGGTAAACGAGGCGTTGACGTAGAGCCCCTTGCGCCCGGTCACCGGATGGGTACGGACCACGGGATGGACGGCTTCGGGGTAGTCGGCGTCGCGCAGATTTTCCTTCAAGCCATAGCGGCCCTTGTGCACATGTTCGGAACGATGCATGGCGGTCAAACCGTCCAGGAATTGCTGCATGCGGTCCGAAAGGGATTCATAGGCGCCATACATGTTGGCGAACAGCGTATCGCCGCCGACCTCGGGCGCATCATGAATATGCAGGATAGAGCCCATGGGTGGTTCCACATCGCAACTGACATCCGTATGCCAGCCGCCGCCCGCCACGTGCTTGGATTTCTCATCCGCGTGAATGACCAGAATTTCGGGATGGTCCTTTGGCCCGGGTGCGGCTGGGTGAACGTGCAAATCACCAAAACGGCGGCCCAGATCCTTGTGCTGCTCAATGTTCATTTCCTGATCGCGGAAAAAGATCACCTGATGGGTCATCAGGGCGTCGTGCACGGCTTCAAAGGTGGCATCGCTCAACGGCTCGGCCAAATTTACGCCCTCGATTTCCGCCCCAATGGACGCCGTCACGGGTTTCACGCGAATATTGCTCAATGTCATGTAGCTTCCCCATATTTCCCTGATGCGCCAGATCACGCGCACTCATGCTTATGGTAAGCTAGTGGAGCTTGGTATTACAAGTGGCGCGATGTTGGGAGAGTGGAATGGCGCAAGCGGGAGCACATTCGGAACGCTACGACGTGGTGGTCGTCGGGGCTGGCCATAACGGCCTGGTTTGCGCCGCCTATCTGGCGCGCGGCGGGCTGTCGGTCAAGGTGCTCGAACGGCGCGCGCAGGTGGGCGGCGCGGCGGTGACGGAGGAGTTTCATCCTGGTTTCCGAAATTCCGTTGCCTCCTACGCGGTCGGTTTGCTGAACCGACAGGTGGTCGAGGACCTGGATCTATTCGGCCATGGCCTGGAATTGCGGCAATGGGAAATGTCGAATTTTCTACCGTTGGAAGACGGTGATTTTCTGAAATCCTATCCCGACATGGAACGTACACGGCAACAGATTGCGCGTATCTCAAGCCGGGATGCGGAACAACTGGCCGACTATGAAGCCACCATCGGTCGCCTGGCTGATGTTTTACGCGGCTTCCTCATGGAGACACCGCCGAATTCAGGCGGCGGCCTGCGCGACCTGTGGGGCCTGTTGCGGGCGGGCCGGCGCCTGCACCACCTGGATCTGGAGACGCAACAGGATCTGGCCGATATCATGGTGATGAGCGCGGTAGACTTCCTCGGCCGCTGGTTCGAAACGGATGCAGTGAAATCCTTGTTCGCCTATGACGGCATCATTGGCACTTTTGCCTCGCCCTACAGCCCCGGCACGGCTTATGTCCTACTGCATCATTGTTTCGGCGACATCATGCCCGAGCCGGGTGCCTGGGGCCATGCGGTCGGGGGCATGGGCGCCGTCACCCAGGCCATGGCTAAGGCGGCGGAAGCAGCCGGCGTGGTGATTGAAACCGGGGCGGCGGTGGCGGAAGTCGAAGTCAGCGGCAAGCATACCAACGGCGTACGCCTCGCCGACGGCCGCCTGATCGGCGCCAGAGCAGTCGCCGCCAACGTCAATCCAAAGCTGCTGTTCCTGGATCTGTTGGCCAAGGATAACGTCGAACCGGCCTTTCGCCGACGCATGGCGAACTGGCGCTGTAAATCCGGCACCCTGCGCATGAACGTCGCGCTCAGCGAATTACCCGATTTTACCTGTCTGCCCGGCAATGACATGGCCGAACATCATCAGGGCGGCATCATCATCGGACCCTCCACCCGGTATCTCGACGATGCCTATGCGGATGCCATGCGGTTTGGTTGGTCGCGGCGGCCATTCGTGGAACTGGTAATCCCTTCAACCATCGACCCCAGCCTGGCACCGAAAGGTCAACATGTGGCCTCCATGTTCTGCCAGCAATTCGACCCCGATCTACCCGACGGCCAGAACTGGGATCAGGTGCGTGAACAGGCCGCCGACGACGCGGTCGAAGCGGTGACGGCTTTTGCGCCCAATTTCCGCGACAGCATCATTGCCCGGCAGATCCTGACGCCCCTGGATCTGGAGCGGGAGTTCGGTTTGATCGGCGGCGATATTTTTCACGGCACCCTTGATTTGAACCAGCTGTACAGCCTGCGCCCGACCCTGGGCCATGCCGACTACCGCATGCCTATTCAAGGCCTGTATCTGTGCGGTTCAGGTGCTCATCCGGGCGGCGGCGTCACGGGCATTCCCGGCCATAACGCCGCACGGGAAATTATCCGCGATATCGGTTAGGGCATCCGTCAGGCGGACCCGCTTGCTTTGCGGGCCTCTGCCGCGGTTAAGCCTAGCCTGCCGAGGATTTCCGTCGTGTCTTCACCTATCGCGGGCAGGTCCGGCTTGTTACCGCAGACCGGCTGGCCGTCAACTTCAATGGGCAGGCCGGGCGCGCGGAAGCTGCCGCCTTCGGGCAGGTTCGATACGAACAAGCCGCCCTCGCGGTTAACATGGGGATCATCATACATTTCCACCGGCCGGGCGATGGGTGAGAACGGAATGCCCTCGGCTTCAAAGCGCGGCAGCAATTCATCGAAAGAACGCTGGGCAATGGCTTCTTCGAAAATCGGGATTGTCCGTGAACGGGCGTTGATCTGATCGGTACGGGATCTTAGCCCCGGATCATTCAGCAGTTCGTCCAGCCCGAGAATATTGCACAGCTTATCCCATTGTCCTTCTGTTACCGAGCCGACGAATATCTGGCGCTGTTCACGCGTCTTAAAGATGTCATAGACGGGCCAGGAGAATACCCGTTCCGGCATCGGCGGCGCCTCGGTACCCTCGATATCAAACTGCACCATGTGCTGGGCTACCAACAGGAGACAATTTTCGAACAGCCCGATCCGAATATTACGACCGGCGTCGGACTTATCCCGCTCAAACAAAGCGCCAAGGACGGACAGCGCCCCGAACAGTCCGCCCATGATGTCGTTGGCCGAGGAGCCAATGCGCAAGGGCCGACCCGTGGGCCCGGTCATATGCGCCATGCCCGTCATCATCTGCACCACTTCGTCCATGGCAGTGCGGTTTTCATACGGCCCGTGCAAAAAGCCCTTACAGGACGCAATGATCAGGCGGGGGTATCTTTCTCTCAACGCATCGGGATCCAGGCCCATTTTGGCCAAAGATGAATCGCGAAAATTCTCCACGAATACATCCGCCGTGGCGAGTAGCCTGTTCAACGCGTCAATGCCGGCGGCCGACTTTAGGTCCAGTTGGACGGACCTCTTGCCCCGGTTGAAGGTTGGAAAAAAGCCCCGGCCCATGCCCCTTAGATCCCGGGTCTTATCGCCCTCCGGCGGTTCGATCTTGATAACCTCGGCACCGAGGAATGAGAGAAACATGCCGCACGACGGGCCCATGATCATGTGGCTCATCTCAACAATACGAACATCCTGCAGTGGCGCAAAATCAGAATTCATCCCGGGGCCTCATTTCCTTGATCACATGAACGCACATGGCTTTGCCAGGTACCTGCGGCTAAACTTGCGGCAATTCGAAACCAACATAATCAACCCGTACGGAGGCGGATACAATGACCAAGAAAGTTGCCGTGGTGGTGGGCGCCACCACGAAATGGCAGTCAGATGGCCGCATGACCAAACTGGCCCATGGCGGATCGATTGATGACAGCGACCTGCCCCTGGGCGTGCGTTGGGGCGTGGGCGGCGCCGTTGCCCAGAAATTTGCCCAAGAAGGGTTCTCGGTCGTGCTGACGACCCGCACCGCAGCCAATGCCGCCGCCTTGCAGGCCGCTATCCTGGAACAGGGTGGCGAATGCATGACGGTGGAGATGGACCTGGTCTCGCCTGCGTCTATATCCGAGGCCTTCGCCACCATCCGGAACGATGTCGGCACGCCTGACGTTCTGGTCTACAACGCCGGCTATCTGGAGGGCCGCGACCTGCCGCCAGAGAAGGAATTGCTGGAACACATTCCGTTGGAAATGTTCGATACGACACAGCATATTTCAGCCCGCGGGCCGTTTCTAGTCGCCAAGGAAGTTCTGCCGGCCATGCGGGAAAAGGGCGAAGGCTCGTTTCTGATTTCCAACAACGCCTCCTCGTTACGCGGACGCAAGCGCATGACGGGACAGTCGCTGTATTACCCCAGGGTCATGATGCGCACCCTGGCCCAGGTGTTGACCGAGGAATATTCCGAGCATGGCGTACACGTGGCCAACGTGGTGATCGACGGCCTAATCGATTCACCGGGAACCCGGGCACTGGAGAAGGCGCGGAAGGACCCAGATGCGGTGATGAACCCGGTCAAGATCGCCGAGGCGTTTTATTACCTGCACAGCCAGGACCGATCCTGCTGGACGCACGAGCTGCAACTGACGCCGTTCCCCACCAAACCGAGTTATTAGCCGTAAAGGAAAACGCCGCCATGCAGATCATCGATGCACAAATCCATCTTTGGGGCACCGGCCTGCCCAGCAATCAGGCGCACTGGCAGGTGACGGCGTTCACGCCGGCGGAGGCCATCGCCTTGATGGACGAAGGCGGTGTCCATGGCGCGGTCATTCACCCACCTGGTTGGGATTCCGGCTCAACGGAAATGGCCTTGAAAGCAGTCGCTGACTATCCTGGGCGCTTTGCCATCATGGGCTCGCTTCCCCTGGATGACCCAGGTTCCCGCGATCTGCTGGCGGGCTGGCGCAAGCAGCCGGGCATGCTGGGCCTGCGCTATCTATTCCTCAACGACCCGGTACGGCAATGGCTGCACGATGGCACACTGGATTGGCTTTGGGCGGGGGCGGAGGAGGCCGGAATACCAATTGCGGCACTGGCGACAGGATCGTTCCCCGCGCTTGGCCGCATTGCCGAGCGCTATCCCGGACTGCGCCTGACCATCGACCATATGGGCGGCCGGGGCGGCACCAGCCCGCTCAAGGATGACGAGGCGATGACCCATATCCCTGACCTGCTGGCATTGGCGAAATTTCCCAACATCGCCGTCAAAGCAACGGGTGCGCCGGGCTATTCCACCGAAGACTTTCCGTTTGCCAACATGCATGGCTATCTGCGGCAGATCTATGACGCCTTTGGTCCTAACCGCATGTTCTGGGGCACCGATATCTCCAAAATGCCCTGTTCCTGGCAACAATGCGTCGAGATGTTCACCGAAGGCCTGCCCTGGCTCGACGAGCAGGACAAGCGGCTTATCATGGGCGAGGCATTGCGCGCGTGGTGGGGTTGGGAGCGCTCGGACTAAGCCGCATTAAGGCTTGATAAAAGCGTATTGCGCCCAAGCCCCGGCGGGCTTATCTAACGCGCCATGAACACAGTCAAACCTATCCATGTGCCCATCCATGTTATCGGCGGCGGACTGGCCGGCTCGGAAGCGGCCTGGCAGATCGCCCGCGCCGGCGTTCCGGTGATCCTGCACGAAATGCGCCCCGAACGCATGACCGAGGCGCACGAGACCGAAGGCCTGGCCGAATTGGTCTGTTCCAACTCTTTCCGCTCTGATGATGCCCAGGCTTCCGCCGTGGGTCTGTTACACGAGGAAATGCGCCGTTGCGGCAGCCTGATCCTGGCCGCCGCCGACGCCAACAAAGTACCAGCGGGGGGCGCCCTGGCCATGGACCGGGAGGCGTTCTCGGCCCATGTCACTGCTGCTCTGGCGGCCGAGCCGTTGGTGGAACTGGCGCGGGGCGAGATTGCCGGCCTGCCGCCCCGGGAATGGGACAACGTCATCGTCGCCACCGGGCCGCTGACCTCGCCTGATCTGACAGCCGCCATCGCGGAGCTGACGGGAGCCGAACATCTGGCGTTTTTTGATGCCATCGCGCCAATTATCTATGCGGATTCAGTGAATATGGAGACAGCCTGGTTTCAATCCCGCTATGACAAGCCGGGACCAGGCGGCACCGGCAAGGACTATCTGAATTGCCCCATGGACCAGGCGCAGTATGAGGCCTTTATCGCGGCATTAATCGCGGGTGAGGCGATGGAATTTCATGAGTGGGAGCGGGACACGCCTTACTTCGAAGGCTGCCTGCCGATCGAAGTGATGGCCGAGCGCGGGCCCGAGACCCTGCGCTATGGCCCCATGAAGCCGGTCGGCCTGACCAACGCCCATCAGCCGGACATCAAGGCCCATGGCGTGGTGCAACTGCGCCAGGATAACGCCCAAGGGACGCTGTACAACATGGTCGGCTTTCAGACCAAGCTGAAACATGGCGAGCAATTGCGCATCCTACGGACCATTCCGGGTCTGGAGAACGCGCGCTTTGCCCGCATGGGCGGCATTCACCGCAATACCTTTTTGAACAGCCCCGAACTGCTTGACGGCACCTGCCGCCTTGCCACTGAACCACGCCTGCGCTTTGCCGGACAGATCACCGGCGTCGAGGGCTATGTGGAAAGTGCCGCCATGGGGCTTTTGACCGGGCGCTTCGCCGCCGCCGAACGCCTGGATGAGGCGCCCAGTCCGCCGCCGCCAACTACATCCATGGGCACCCTGTTGGGCCATATCACGGGCACGGCTCGGCACCGGGATTTGAAAGAGGGTAAAGTGGCCGATTTTCAGCCCATGAATGCCAATTTCGGCCTG
Organism: Rhodospirillaceae bacterium; assembly: GCA_018701215.1. Lineage (GTDB taxonomy): Bacteria > Pseudomonadota > Alphaproteobacteria. Next base: position 84,013 of record JABIWH010000059.1, on the reverse strand, counting down.
TTCCCCATCCTGACCCCGCATGTGAAAAAGAAACTGCGCAAGGCGGCCTACGCCGAACGCGCCCTGGCCGATCTGGATGCCTGGCTGGCGGCCTAAACCTAATCTATGGCCGGCGCAACAGGGCCCGCCAACACAACATTAAGGGCCGAGCCAAGGGGTTGAGGCCCAGATCAGGCGCAAAGGGGTCGTTGCCGGCCTTTGCCAGGCGGCGCAAATAGGCCCGCGCCAGACTGCCGTGCAGCAATGGCGAGAGGCTGCCGCCCGCGCGGCCAAGATCCGTCAATTTATCCACCTCCCGCGCCGCCACCGCCGCGATCTGCCCAACGCATTCAGTGACGGCGGCACGCTGTTGCCCGGACCAGATATCGTCCGCCGTCAGGCCTTGCCCGGCCAACATATCGTCAGGCAAACAGAGGCGCCCCTGGGAACCGCGCCCCGGCGCCTGAAAAGGTATGGCGCGCAGCATGCCGGCCAGGGCATAGGCCGTGCCCGCCGCCCGCGCCGCATCAAGATGGCCATCGCCTACAACCTCGCTATTCAGGGCCTCGTATTTCACCGCCCGGTTGGCCAGGGCGGCCAGGGCACCGCCCGTGGCCTGCGCCTGCACGATGACCTCCGCCAGATTGGCAAAGGTCGGATCGGTCAAGTCCCGCTCCCGCGCCGCCAGAATATCCAGCAAGCCCGGCAACAAATCCCGCCGTCCGGCCAACAGGGACAGCACGGGGTGCGTGGCCTCGCCGCCGCTATTGAGCGCGGCTGCTTCCAGACCATCGCGCCACCATTGCAGGCGCATTTGTCCCAACAGGGGCTGTTCGCCCCCCGCCATGACCCCAAGGGCACATTCCAGGTTGAAGGCATACAGCGCGGCCAGCACGGCGCGGTCCCGGCGCGGCGCGAACAGCAAAATCAAATAACGGTCCCGGTCCCCGCGCCGAAGCGCATCAAGGCAATAGGCCTCGCCGCCGAGGCCGGAATAGCCGCCGGGGCTGGAAGAACCGTCCGCCATTGTTGCTCCTTCGACCCTGTTCACGTATCACTGTACGGCATGCCGCCGCCTGATGAGTTCCCTGAAGATATGTTAGCCGTTTTCACATGAGTTCCCCCAAACAAGATTTAGTCGGGCAAGACGCCGCGCCTGACCGCGGAAAAGGTGCGGGCGGTTTTCTGGGCGTGCACTATGGCTGGTGGATCGTGCTGTCGGCCGTACTCAGCGTATTCGTCTCCATGGGCGTGGGGCGGTTTGCCCTGGGCATGCTGTTGCCGGCCATGGGCGATGCCTTGAACCTCAGCTATGTGCAGATGGGCTGGATCAGCACCGGCAATTTCATCGGCTATTTGCTTGGCGCCCTATTGGTGCGGCGTTTGCTGCCCCGCTTCGGCGAACGGCGCCTGCTCGCCATGACCCTGATGACCATCGTCGTCACCATGGCGGGGGTCTCCCTAGCGGATGGTTTCCTGCCCCTGGTGATCCTGTATTCAGGAACGGGAATGTCCACCGCGATGGCCTTTGTCTCGGTCGTGGCCCTGTTGCCCCATTGGTTCACCACGAAATGGCGCGGCCTGGCGTCGGGACTATTGTCCGCCGGCGCTGGTTTGGCGATTATGCTGTCGGGCTGGGCCATCCCCCTGATCAACGACACGCAAGGCGAGATCGGCTGGCGTCTGGGCTGGGGCGGCCTGGCGATGATCTGCCTGCCCATAGCGATTTTTTGTTACGCCGTCATACGCAACCGGCCCGGCGAGCTAGGCCTGAAACCGTTTGGCGAAACGGCCGAGCCGAAAGGCGGCGACGGCGATGCTATGGCGGAGGGCACGGGCGCGCGGCGGATGGCGGCAACGCAGGCGCCCGCCCTGAGCGGCGCGGCGGCGCGTATTCTGGTCATCCGTCTAGCCTCAATCTATTTTCTGTTTGGCGCCTCTTACGTCGTCTACGGCACCTTCATCGTCACCACCCTGGTGCACGAACATGGCATGGCGGAGGCCAAGGCCGGACAATTCTGGATCTGGCTTGGTTTTTTCTCGCTGTTCTGCGGCCCCGTGCTGGGCGCCCTATCGGACCGGGTGGGCCGGCGCCTGGGCATCACGGCGGCGTTTTTTCTGCAGGGCTGCGCCTACTTCTTGATCACCCTAGGCAGCGCTGGCGGCGATTGGCCGGTCTATCTCTCGGTCGTCCTGTACGGTTTGTCGATGTTCGGCGTTCCCCTGATCATCACCGCCGCCGCCGCCGACTACCTGAGCCCGGACCGCGCGGTGGGCGTGATCGGCACGATCTCAATCCTGCAGGGCATGGGGCAGATGCTGGGGCCCATCGCCGCCGGCGCCATGGCGGAATACAGCGGCAGCTTCACGCCCGCTTATCTGGCCGCGACCGCCATCGTGGCGCTCGCCATCGCCATCACCCTGACATTACCTGATCCGCCGGAGTGAGGCAGCCAGTCCTTACCCCGCCTGCATTTCCTCGATAAATGCCAGCTTCTCTTCCTGGCCCATGGAGGTGTAGGAGGCCGCCGTTCGGTCGGCGATGTGGCCGTAGCGGGACTTGATCTGGCGGGCCACTTCGCGGGCGTCGCCTTCAACCGAGATCGCATGCAGTACCTTGTCGTCAATCAGCTCGCCCATGGCCTCCCAGCGGCCTTGCTTGGACATGGCGTTCAATTCGGGCTGTAATTCGCCCATATCGATGGAATCCAGCACCGGCTTATAGGCCGGCGTCGAGCCATAAAAGGCGATCTGCTGGCGCATCTTGGTGGTTTCAGCCGCGATTTCGGCCTCGTCCCGGCCGCTGACGGCGAACACCGGATAGGCAATCTCGAAATCCGCCCGGGTCTTGCCGGCTTTGGCGAAGCCGCGCTCCAGCGCCGGCATGGTGACGTTTTCCAGATAAGCCTGCGTGGTGAAGCCATGCACCAACAGACCATCGGCGACCTCGCCCGCGACCTCGGCCATCATTGGGCCGACGGCGGCCAGATAGATCTTGGGCGGGCCGTATTCGGTATTGGTCGGGGTGAAGAACGGCGTCATCAGGGTGTGAGTGTAAAACTTGCCCAGGAACTCCAGCGGCTTGCCCTCGTGCCAGCAGGCCCAGATCGCCCGCATGGCCAGGATCATTTCGCGCATGCGCGCGGCAGGGGAGGACCAGGGCATGGAATAGCGCTTGGTGATGTGGGGGCGGATCTGCGACCCCAGACCCAGGGAAAAGCGCCCCTTGGCCGCCGCGTTCAGATCATGGCCCACATTCGCCAGGGTCATGGGAGAGCGGGCAAAGGCCACGGCAATGCCGGTGGTCAGATCGATCTTCTTGGTGGACTGCGCCGCCAACAACAAGGGCAGGAACGGATCGTGAGCGGTCTCGATGGATTTCAGCCCATCATAGCCCATTTCCTCCAGCTCCGCCGCCTCCTGGCCGGCCTTGTCCAGATCCGAAGTCAGTACCGCATCAACTTTCATGGTCTCGCTCCTCCACTCGATCTCTAATCACGGGGCACTATTCATTGCTGCTTCAATAGCACTGAACAGATGCCCGCGTCATTCCCCCGGCGCAACTATCTCGTCGGAGGCCGGTTTTTTGCCCTCAAACCTCGGCGGGTTCGAGGACGACGCGGGTGATGGGGATGATGTTGCGCAGGCGGGCGGCGACGTTGGCGGCCTGATGGGGTGGCATACCGTCTATGGCGATATGGATATGCAGACTGCCGTCGCCGTCAGGGATGCGCTTACAGATGACTTCGTTGGGGATCAGGTCGCGCAGGGCGAACAGCTCCAGCACCCGGGACAGGGCGGAGGCTTCGGCTTCGGATTGGATTTGGAAATAATGGGTCTCGGCAGCCGCGCGCGGCGCCGGCGTGGATGGTTGTTCGTCAGATTTTTCGTCGAATTGAGTAGACATGGCCGGCAAACTCCAGTGTAGGGGTCATCATCGAAAAGCGGCTTGCATCCCGGCCATACGCAATGGCCGGGCGGCTAAGCCGCCCCGTAATGAGCTGCCCTACAAGCAGTTGTTTGCGGTTCACGTTCATGGCTGGACTATATAGGGAGATTTCCGCGCTTGTCTAGTCGAATGGGGCCGCGCGGATGGCGGTCAGGGCGTCGGGGGTATCCACGTCCAAAAAGATGGCGTCATCGTCCATCGCGACCTCGACCAGATCATCTTCGTGCTGGCCAATCAGATATTTGGCGCCGCTGTCGCCACCCACCGTCGCCATTTCAGAAAAAAATCGCGCCGCAAACAAAACTGGATTGCCGCGCTTGCCCTGATAGGTGGGGACACAGATGGCCCGGCCCTCCACCGGATTAAACGCCGCGATCAGACGATTGATGTGCGCGGGCGTGATGCGCGGCATATCGCCCAACAGGACCATGACGCCATCGACATCATCAGCCAAGGCCGCAACGCCGGCCTGTAACGATGTACTAAGGCCGTCAGCATAGTTCGGGTTATGCACCGTCCCGACGCCATAGCTTGACAACGCGGCGGCGACGTTTTCGGCCTGGTGTCCCGTAACGCCGAGAATCTGGTCGATTTGCGAGGCTTGGACCGCTTCAACCACACGGGCCAGCATGGCCTTGCCGTCGATTTCCGCCAACAGCTTGTTGGCGGCACCCATGCGCCGGGATTGTCCGGCGGCCAGGACCAGGGCGGCAATACGCGGGGCTTTTGGCGCACCCTGGGTGACGTCGCCGGCGCGCAGTTGCGGTCTGGAGGGGATTTCCTTTAACAGACCGCCCGCGCCCATGGCGGTAATCTCGCCGCGGCCAACCGGTCTATCCGCCAACAGCCGCTGCAACACCCAATCAAAGCCATTCAGCTTGGGCGAACGGGCACAGCCCGGCAGGCCGATTACCGCACTGCCGTCTTTAGCGGCCAGCAGCAACAGATTGCCCGGATCAACCGGCATGCCGAAATGTTCGATCTCGCCCCCCGCCGCGACAATGCCGGCGGGCACTTCATCCCGGCGGTCGGTGATGGCGGAGGCGCCGAAAATCAAGATTGGATCAAGGCCCCGGGCCAACTGCGCGGCAACCGCCGCCGCCACATCATCTGCGGTATGGGCGCAGCGCTGTTCATGCACCAGAGCGCTGCCCAGACGTTCCAGACGGTCGCGCAAAACGGCGGCGGTCTTGTCCAATACCTTGGCCTTGGTGCCCGCCAATGTGGTCATGATCAGGCCGGCGCGGCGGGCGCGATAGGGCGCAATATGCAACAGCGGCGCGCCGCCTTCCGAGGCAACGGCGATGGCTTCATCCACGGCCGCGCGGGGAGCCGCAAAAGGTATGATCTTGATAGTAGCCAGCATCTGCCCGGCCTCCACCGCCTCGTTCGGGGCCAGGGTGGCAATGGTTATCGCCTCGTGAATGCGGTTCATCCGGTCCACGCGGGCCGTATCCAGCACCATGACGCCGGGCCCATCGGCATATAGATTGCATCTACCCGTGAAGGCCTCCTGCAAACGCGCGCCCGCACCCCGGCAGGCCTTGGCGATGGCATTGGCCGCCGTGTCCTCGTCCACGTCGTCGGCTTCCAACCTGGCGGCGATGACCTCCGCGACGCCGGCCTTGGCCAGGGCCGCGACGTCATCCGCCGTCAAATTGCGGCCTTTTTTCATGCGCACGCCGCCGGCGCTGACCGAATGGGCCAGGATGGCGCCGACCGCCTGAGCCAACGGCGTGGCGCCGAAAATCATTGCGCCGCCGCCGCGTTCGCGGGGGCGGGCCGGCGCAAGGCTTCCGTCACCTCGCCAATGATCGAAACCGCGATTTCCGCCGGTGACTTGGCGCCGATATCCAGGCCAACCGGGCCATGGATGCGGGCGAAATCAGCCTCGCCAAAGCCCTCAGCGGCCAAGCGTTCCAGGCGCTTGCCATGGGTACGGTTGGAGCCGAGGCAGCCGATATAGAACACGTCCGAGCGTAACACCTTGATCAGGGCGGGATCATCCAACTTGGGATCATGGGTCAGGGTAACGACCGCCGTACGGCGATCAGGCGCGAACTGTTCCACGCCGTCATCGGGCCAGGCATCGATCAGGGTGACACCTGGGAACCGGTCGGGGGAGGCGAATTCGCGGCGCGGGTCAACGATGGCTACGTCATAGCCGGCCAGGGTGGCCATTTGCGACAGCGGTTGGGCAATATGCACTGCACCCACGATCAGCATGCGCAGAGACGGGTTGTAGACATGCAGAAAGACCTTGCGGCCAGCCGCCAATTCGACGATGCCGCTTTTATCCGCCTGCATGACCCGGTGCGCGGCAGCCAGCAATTCATCACCGGCAGCAGCCTCGGCCGGATAGAGCAACTGCCCCTCGCCCGATGCCAGATCCGTGGCCAGCACGACCTGGCGCTTTGCCTCGCGGTCGGCGAGTAACTGTTTCAAAAGATCCGTTTTCATATCGTTCTAGTCCACCGGCTCGATAAATACTTCGCATTTGCCGCCGCAGGCCAGGCCGACCTGCCAGGCAGTTTCGTCCGAGATGCCATAATCGATCAAGCGGGTCTGGCCGTCCTGTATGGTCTGGCGCGCTTCCGTAACCACGGCGCCCTCGATACAGCCGCCCGAGACCGAGCCGACGAAATCACCGCCCTCCTCCACCACCAGTTGGCTGCCAACCGGTCTGGGCGACGAGCCCCAGGTCGCGACCACCGTGGCCAGGGCCACACCCTTGCCGGCGGCTTTCCATTCCGCCGCCTTTTCCAGTACCTTTTCGTGCTCCACGACATCCGTTTCCAGTGTCATTGCTGCCGCCATCAAGCTGCCTCCGTCAAATATCTCGTACGCCGCCCCGGCTCGGGCCGGCTCAAAGCTGCCGCCAAATCACCCAGACTGGCGAGATTGTGGACCGTGCGAAAATCATCCACATGGGGCAATAAGGCGCGAATACCTTTCGATTTGGGCTCAAAACCCGCATAGCGCAAGAGGGGATTGAGCCAGATCAATCGCCGACACGACTTATGCAGGCGTTCGACTTCGCCGCCGATGCCTTCGCCCGCGTCCCGGTCCAGACCGTCCGAGATCATCAAAACCACCGCGCCCTGGCCCAATACCCGGCGCGACCAATCGGTGTTGAAATCATGCAGGCAATGGCCGATCCGCGTACCGCCGGACCAATCCTCCACGTCCTCGGCGACCTTTTCCAAGGCAATATCCACATCCCGGTGGCGCAGGTGCCGGGTGATATTGGTCAGCCGGGTGCCGAAAACGAAGGTATGCACCCGATCCCGGTCATTTGTAATGGCGTGCATGAAATGCAGGAACATACGGCTGTAGCGGCTCATGGAGCCGGAAATATCGCATAGCACCACCAGGGGCGGGTGGCGCTGTTTCGGTGAACGATGCCGCAAGGGCACGCCGCCGCTGCTACGCAGGGCGGCACGCAGGCTGGCCCGCATGTCGACCCGGCGGCCGTGTGGGTCCGGCGACAGGCGCCGTGTGGGCACCGCCATGATGGGTAGGCGCATGCGCGCGATAATGGCCTTGGCCTGGGTAACTTCGTCGGCGCTCATGGATTCGAAATCCATGCCCTGCAACACCTCACGGGCGGAATAGGTCAGGGCGGCGTCGAATTCGATTTCCTCTTCCGCCTCCGCCTGTGGGACTTCGGCCCCCTCCCCCTTGGCCAGGGCCTCGGCGACCCGGCGCGAGACGGCATCGTTCTGGCTCGGGTCCATCTCCACCTCGACCTGGGGCATCAGCATATGCAGCATGCGTTCCAGGATGCGGGGATTGCGCCAGAAGATATGAAAGGCCTGATCGAATATCTCGCGATGGTCCTGGCGGTTGACGAAGACCGCGAACAGGGTCCAGTAGAAATCCTCGCGGCTGCCAACACCGGCGGCGATGACCGCACGCACGCCATCCAAAACCTTGCCCGGGCCCACCGGCAGGCCGGCGGCGCGCAGGACGCGGGCGAAATGCATGATGTTTTCGGCCAGACGGTTGCTGTCGTCATGGCTGGGCGCGTTGTCTGCCGGGTTATTCATGGTGCGCGCCCTAGGAACCGCTCACCGCCATGTCGTGCTTCACTTCCTCGAGAATTTTGGCCGCCTCGCTGCCCTGAATTTTCTGGATATCGTCCTGATACTTCAATATGGCGCCCAGGGTGTTGTCCACGGTCTCGGGCTCCAACACGATCTTGTTCAATTCAGTTAGGGCCGTGGCCCAATCGATGGTCTCGGCAATGCCCGGCAGCTTGAACAGATCATGCTCCCGCAGACGCTGGATAAAGGCCACCACCTGGCGGCTGAGGGTTTCTTCACAGCCGGGCACCTTGGTGCGCAGGATCGCCAGCTCGCGCTCGGCGTCCGGGTAATCCACCCAATAGTAGAGACAGCGGCGCTTGAGGGCGTCGTGGATCTCCCGCGTCCGGTTCGAGGTGACGATGACGATGGGTGGCTGGCTGGCCTTGATGGTACCGATTTCGGGAATGGTGATCTGGAAATCCGATAGAACTTCCAGCAAATAAGCCTCGAACGCCTCGTCCGTGCGGTCCAGTTCGTCGATCAACAGCACTGGTGCGGCGCCATCCGCGGCCACTTCCAAGGCCTGCAGCAAAGGCCGTTTGATCAGGAATTCGTTGCGGAAGATATCCTGACCCAGGCGTTCGCGGTCAATATCGCCGCTGGCTTCCGCCAGTCGGATCTCGATCATCTGGCGGGCATAGTTCCATTCATAGACGGCGGAGGCGACATCCAAGCCCTCGTAGCATTGCAGACGCACCAGGGGCCGGGACAAGGTTTCCGACAGCACCTTGGCGATTTCCGTCTTGCCAACACCGGCCTCCCCTTCCAGGAACAGGGGCCGGCCCATCTTCAGGGCCAGGAACAGCGTCGTCGCCAGGCTGCGGTCGGCGATGTAATTGCCCCGGGTCAACAGATCCAGGGTGGCGTCGATGTCTTTTGGTATGGCTGTGCTCATGAGGATCAAACTAGGTCAGTTGAGGAAGAAATAAAAGAAAAGGCGGAGGGACAATCGCCCCCCCGCCAAATCAAATGTCTGCTGGTTTGATCAACCGGCGGCGGCCACAGCCCGTTTGGCCATGACGACCACCAGATGGGCACGGTATTCCGCGCTGGCATGGATGTCGCTGTTCAGATGCTCGGGCGGAATGCTAATCCCGTCCAAGGCATCCGCCGACCAGTTGCCGGACAAGGCGGCTTCCAGTTTGGGCCCGCGGTGGGCGCATTCCGTGGCGCCGGTTACGGCAACGCGCACGCCGTCGGCGGCCTGGGCCACGAAAACACCAACCATGGCGTAACGGGACGCCGGGTTGGGGAACTTGGCATAGGCCGCTTTGGTGGCGTTCGGGAAGGTCACGCTTTTGATGATCTCACCATCGTTCAACGCGGTTTCGAATAGCCCGGTGAAGAAATCATCGGCTGCGATATCGCGCTGATTGGTGGTGATGGTGGCGCCCAGGCCCAACAGGGCCGCGGGATAATCCGCCGCCGGATCATTATTGGCCACGGAACCACCCAGAGTGCCCCGGTTACGCACCTGCGGATCACCGATACCTTCAGCTACCGCGCGCAGAGCGGCGGGAACATCGGATGATCCGGCGACCTCGGCATGGGTGACCATGGCGCCGATGGTAACGCTGTCGGCGCCAGCCTTGATGCCTTTCAGATCGGCAATGCCCGAAAGATCGACCACGTCGGACGGGTTTGCCAGGCGTTGTTTCAGTACCGGCAGCAAAGTCTGGCCACCGGCGATGACCGTACCATCCTCGGCCGCGGCCAGCTTGGCAGCGGCGTCATCGAGGCTGGAGGCGGATTGGAAATTGAAGTTATACATTTATCTATCCTCCCTGGCTTAGCCTGCCGCCTGCGCGGCACGCCAGACCTTTTCAGGTGTGGCCGGCATATCCAGATGTTTGATACCCAGGGCATTGACGATGGCATTGATCACCGCCGGTGGCGCCGCGATGGCCCCCGCCTCGCCGCAACCCTTGACACCCAAGGGATTGTGCAAAGGCACGGTCGGAGCATAGTCCACGTCGAACGATGGCAGATTATCCGCCCGCGGCATGCAGTAATCCTGGAACGAACCGGTCACCAGCTGGCCCGTGTCATCATCATAGACGCAGCCTTCCAGCAAGGCCTGGCCGATGCCATGGGCCAGACCGCCATGTACCTGACCTTCCACGATCATCGGGTTGACCAGCACACCGAAATCATCCACCGCCGTGTATTTGACGATTTCCAAAGTTCCGGTATCGGGATCAATCTCCACCTCGCAGACATGGGCGCCAGCAGGGAAGGAGAAGTTCAAGGGATCAAAGAAAGCGATCTCGTCCAAGCCAGGCTCCACCCCTTCGGGGTAGTTGTGGGGCACATAGGCGGTGAAGGCGACCTCGGCGATATTCATCGTCTTGTCGGTACCGGCAACGGTGAAGTTGCCATCGCCGAATTCGATATCGTCCTCGGATGCTTCCAGCGTATGGGCCGCGATCTTTTTACCCTTGGCAATGATCTTGTCGCAGGCATTGGCGATGGCGACGCCACCCACGGGCAGCGAACGCGAGCCATAAGTGCCCATGCCGAATTGCCCCTTGTCGGTATCGCCGTGCACGACCTCAACCTGTTCCACCGGGACGCCAAGGCGTTCAGTGACCAGCTGGGCAAAGGCCGTCTCGTGACCCTGGCCGTGCGAGTGCGTGCCCGTGAAGACCGTGACGCCACCCGTCGGATTAAAGCGCACCTGGGCGGATTCCCACAGGCCGACGCCAACTCCCAACGAACCCACGGCGGCCGAAGGCGCGACGCCGCAAGCCTCGATGTAGGACGACAGCCCAATACCGCGCAGCTTGCCCCGGCCCTTGGCCTCGGTCTGCCGGGCAGCAAAACTGTCGTAGTCGGCGTTGGCCAGGGCCTTGTCCAGGGATGCGTGATAGTCACCGGAATCGTAGCATTGCACGACCGGCGTCTGATACGGCATCTGGTCGGCGTTGATGAAGTTGCGCCGACGAATTTCCGCCGGGTCCAGCCCCATTTCAGCCGCCGAGACATCCACCAGGCGTTCCAGCAGATATGTCGCCTCGGGCCGGCCCGCACCACGCGCGGCATCGACCGGCGCGGTGTTGGTCATGACACAGCGCATTTCCAGGTAAATCGCCGGGGTGGTGTATTGCCCCGCCAGCAAAAAGCCATGGAACAGCGTCGGGATCGAGACCGAGAAAAGCTGCAGGTAGGCACCCATGTTACCCTTGGATGACACCCGCATGCCGGTGAACTTGCCATCCGCGTCCATGGCCATTTCCGCCTTGGTCACGTGATCGCGGCCATGGGCATCGGACATGAAACCTTCCGAACGATCAGAGGTCCACTTGACCGGACGATTGACCCGCTTGGCGGCCCAGGCACAGATCGCCTCTTCATTATAGGTGAAGATCTTCGAACCGAAACCGCCGCCCACATCAGGCGCGACCACCCGGAACTTATGCTCCGGCGCGATATTCATGAATGCGGACATGACCAAACGATGGACGTGCGGATTTTGCGAGGTCACATACAGGGTCGTCTCGTCAGTCCCTGAATTGTATTCGCCAACAGCCGCGCGCGGCTCCATGGCGTTGGTGACCATGCGGTTGTTGACCAGTTCAACTTCCGCCGTCTTGTGCGCGGCTGCAAAGGCCGCATCGACGGCGGCCTGGTCGCCCAATTCCCAATCAAGGGCCACGTTGTTGGGGCATTCTTCGTGCAGCTGCGGGGCGCCGTCGGCGTCCGAAGTCGCGGTCGATACCGTCGAGGGCAATTCGCTGTAATCGATTGCCACCAATTCGGCGCCATCCTTGGCCTGGGCCAAAGTCTCCGCAATCACGACGGCGATGGGATCGCCGACGAAACGCGCCTTGTCCATGGTCAGAACGTTGCGCGGCGGGGCCTTGTTGACCTCGCCGCCCTTGCCCGTCACCGAGGCGCCGCAAACCAAACCGCCAACGGCGTCATCCAGCAGATCCTGGCCGACGAACACGGCGACCACGCCGGGTGCCGATTTTGCCGCCGAGATATCGACGGAATTGATCGTCGCGTGGGCATGGGGCGAGCGCACGATATAGGCATGGGTCTGTCCCGGCCTATTGATGTCGCTGGTATAATTCCCCTTGCCGGTCAGAAACCGGTTGTCTTCCTTGCGCTTTAGGCTAGCGCCAATGCCATTTTCAGCCATGTCATCCCCCCATGGTCTTGGCGGCCTGTTGCACCGCCTTGACGATATTATGATAGCCCGTGCAACGGCAGATATTGCCTTCCAACTGCTCGCGGATCGTTGTCTCGTCCGGATCGGGATTTTTCGCCACCAGATCAATGGCACTCATTAGCATCCCCGGGGTGCAAAAGCCGCATTGCAGGCCATGATTATCATGGAAAGCCTGTTGCATGGGATGCATTTCGCCGCCCTGAGCCAGACCTTCAATCGTCGTGACCTCGGCCCCATTGGCCTGCATCGCCAGCATGGTGCAAGATTTCATGGAATCCCCATTCACATGAACCACGCAGGCACCGCACTGGCTGGTATCACAGCCCACATGGGTTCCCGTCAGATTTAGATTTTCCCGAATAAATTCCACCAGCAGCGTGCGGTCTTCAACCTCGCCACTCACAGCCTGACCGTTCACGGTCATTGATACCGTTGGCATACAGAATCTCCCTGTCGTTCGTTGCCGACTATATTTCAGGGTAAAGAATCCGGCCGCGCACGGCCAACCTTCCCCCAGTGCATGAAGTGTTTCGCCTCTGCGCGCCTAGGTCAAGCCCGGAATGCGGCGGAAGACGCAAAAGTCGCAATATTGTGACATTATACCAAGCGGCGCCCTGGTATTAGTCGCCACCCAAAAGACCAATAATAATGGCCATGATGACGACCAGACCTCCCAGCCATACCCATCTGGGCAGACCGCCGCCTGCCTCCGGTTCAGGTGCGGGCGGGCCAGGAGCCATGTCTGCGCTGTGGACGTGCAGCATTTCGGGCGCCGCATCGCCGCTGCTGGCGGCGGCATCGACCACGGCGGGGGGTACATCCGTCGCCGCCCCCGGTCTGCCGATCGCCGCCTCTGGCACCGGTTCGGCTTGCGGCGCTGGCTTGGCTCCCGGAGCCGCCGCCAATTCGGCGAAGGCGGTAAAAAATTCGCCCGCCAGCTTTTTTGCCGTGCCGTCGATCAGGCGGGAGCCGATTTGAGCCAGCTTGCCGCCCACATTGGCATTGACCTCGTATTGTAACAAAGTGCCATCGCCGTCTTCCACCAGGGTGACCTTGGCGCCGCCCTTGGCGAAACCGGCGGCACCGCCCTTGCCCTCGCCCTGAATGGTATAACCGTTGGGCGGATCCATATCCGACAAGGTGACCTGACCCTGAAATTTCGCTTTCACCGGTCCCACCTTGGCCGTGACCGTGGCCGTGAAACTGTCGTCCCCCACCGCGTCCAAGGTATTGCAGCCGGGAATGGCGGCCTTCAGAATTTCGGGATCGTTCAACGCCGCCCAGACCCGCTCCCGCGATGCGGCAATGCGATATTCACCTGTAAGATCCACGATTTGGCCCCCTCTGTTTTAATTATCCCGATAATATAGCACCATTGTGCGGGATTTCAGCGCTGAAAGGCAGGAAACAATGACGGCGCTTCGGCTGCTGGCGACATTGGTGGTTTTGGTAATGGTTTGCCCGGGCGCGGCGCAGGCACAGGAGAGCGTGCGGTTCCATGCCGCCGGCAACCCGCCGACGGCATTGCAAAAGCGCATGGCCAGAATGCAGGGCGAAGAGGCCAAGGCGACGCCTGGTTTGACTCTGCATGGTCAATTGCACCGGCCCACATCGGGCAGCGCGCCGTTTCCGGCCCTGGTTCTGCTACACAGCTGCCGGGGTATTACCGGCGCGATTGATGAGTGGGCCGTGCAACTGGCGGACTGGGGCTACCTGACTTTGGTGGTGGACAGCTATGGTCCGCGCAAGCATCGTCCCGATTGCACCAGCTATGATGAAATGGAATCCGTCGATCAAACCTTCGACGCCTTGGGGGCGTTACAGTTCCTTAGCCGGCGGGATGATGTAAAAGCGGACCAAATCGGCCTGATCGGCTGGTCCATCGGCGGCAGCAAGGTGCTGTCCGCCCTGAACCGGATCGGCGTGCACAATCTGTATCCCGAAAAATTCCGCCATGGCATTGCCTTTTACCCCTCCTGCCTGGCCGCGTCAGGACCCTTTATTGGGCCATTGCTGATCCTGATCGGGGGGGCCGACGATTGGACCAAGGCCCGGCGTTGCCGAACCCTGCGCGACGCCAATGTCAACAGTGCCCACCCCCTGCGTCTGCGAATTTTCGCGGCTGCCTATCATTTCTTTGATGAGCCGGAGGTTGGCGCGGCCCGCTACCGGGGGCAAATCGAAAATCGGGAGAATTCCCCCACCCGTGGGGCGACCTGGGGCAATGACCCGGCGGCGCAAAGGGAGGCATTGACCCAGGTGCGGGCGTTTTTGGCGCAACAACGCCGCTAGAGCAGCAGAAAAAAACGGGGCGCGCCGATGAACGACCGGCGCGCCCTTTTGGTTGTCCTGAATTTCAGCCGTGACGGTCGTGATGCCGACGCTCCACTCGGTCTTGGTGGCGGTCTTGGTGGCGGTCATCGTGGCGGTCATGACGCTGGCCATGGTCGCGGTCATGGCGGTGACCATGGCGGCGATTATGGTGGCGGTCATGACGAAGGGACTTGCGAGCCTGGCGCCGCTCCCGTGCCTGCTTTTTGCGCCAATGCTGGCCGTACACCCGATGCTTCCGAGGTTTGGCATGGTGGCCCCAATGCTGTTTGCCCTTGTGCTCATCGAAAACCAGGCGGCAATCATTGCCCTCGCATTTCAGGCTGACAATGGTTTTGCCATGGCGATCCTCATGGCGATCCACATGGCGATCTTGGGCCTGGCCAGGCGCGGCGGTGAAAATCATTACGGCGGCGGCCAATGCGGTGAGTATCTGCTTTTTCATGACGTGTACCTTTCATTTGCTCAATTCATCATGCAGACATTCTGCAGCATGCGTCCTGAACCAAAGCTGAGGGCCGAATTCATCTTGGGTTCATCTTTGAGACCGCCAGGGCTTTCTGGATATTGTCCGAATATTAACCATTAATACGTACTGCTAAGCCTGCAATTCCAAGCACTTGAGGGATCGGAAGGTATGGCGAAGTACGATTACGACATGATCAGCATCGGCAGCGGGCCGGCGGGACAGCGCGCTGCTGTACAGGGTGCCAAGCTGGGCAAACGGGTCGCCATCATCGAACGGGAACAGGTGGTGGGCGGCGTCAGCCTGCATACGGGCACCATACCGTCCAAGACCTTTCGCGAGGCGGTACTGACATTTGGGCGCGGTGGACGGCGGGCCTCGGACATGCGGCGGCGGGCCTCTGACAGCAACGGCAACGGTTTCAAGGCGGTGACGGCGGGGCAACTATTTGAGCGCGTCGGCAACATCGTCCAGCGGGAAGAGCAAGTTCAGGATGCCCAGTTGGGCCGCAATGATGTCGATGTCATCGTTGGCACCGCGAAATTCAAAGACCCCCATGAATTGCTCATCACCTCGTCCCAGGGCGAGCGCACGGCCAGCGCGAAGAACATCATGATCGCGGTCGGCACCCGGCCGGCCACGCCCCCCGATACCCAACTCGACGGCGAACGGATCATCACCTCGGATGAAATCTTCAATCTGGACGAATTGCCCCATTCCATGGTGGTCATCGGCTGTGGCGTTGTTGGTATCGAGTATGCCTCGATGTTTGCCCTGTTGGGCGTCGAGGTCACTGTCGTCGATGGCCGCGGTACGCCATTGGAGTTTCTCGACCGCGAAATCGTCGACGAACTGGTGCATCAGATGCGGGCCATCAACGTGGTCTTTCGCCTGGGCGAAACCGTGGAACGGGTCGAGACGCGGGATGCGGCGCGGGGCCGGGTCGTGGTCTCGTTGGAATCGGGTAAGCGCCTGGTCGCCGATGTGGCCCTGGTCTGCGCCGGGCGGGCCGGCAATACCCATTCCCTCAATCTGCAGGCGGCGAAGCTGACCCCGGACGAGCGTGGCCGCCTGACCGTTGACGATACGTACCGCACCAAACAAAAGCATATCTTTGCCGGCGGCGACGTCATCGGCTTCCCGGCCCTGGCGGCGACCTCGTCGGAACAGGGCCGTTTGGCGGCCTGCAACGCCTTTGGCGTCAAGGTTGGGCCGATGCCGACAAACTTCCCGGTCGGGATATATTCCATTCCGGAAATTTCCATGGTCGGCGAGACCGAGCACGAGTTGACCGCCAAGAAAATTCCCTACGAGGTTGGCGTCGCGCGGTTCCGGGAAATTGCCCGCGGCCAGATCCTCGGCGACGATACCGGCATGCTGAAACTGATCTTCCACCGCGAGGATCACAGCCTGTTGGGCGTGCACACCATTGGCACCGGCGCGACGGAACTGGTCCACATCGGACAATGCGTCATGGGCCTGAACGGCGGCCTGAGCTATTTCCTGGAGACCGTCTTCAATTATCCGACCCTGGCCGAATGCTACAAGGTCGCCGCCCTGGACGCCAACAACAAGCTAAACCTGTGATTTGAGCATGAAGGCATCCGGCTCCGGCAGCGGCTCGAAACCGTATTGGCGGTAGAGGCCATGGGCATCGTTGGTGGCCAGTAGGAAGCGCGTCACATCCACCAGATCGGGATGCGCCACGGCACACTCGACCAGCCATTTGCCCAGCCCGAGGCCGCGCAGTTCATCCAGCACGAAAACATCCGACAACCAGGCGAAGCGGGCCAGGTCGGTCACCACCCTGGTGAAGCCGACCTGACGCCCATCTTCCGCATACAGGCCAAAGACAATGGCGTTGTCGATGGATTGGCGGATCTTCGCCTTATCGGTGCCCTTGCCCCAATAGGTCTGGGCCAGATAGTCCACGGTAAAGCTCAAATCCAGGCGGCCAGGATCGGTTGAGATCGTGTAGCCGTCTCGTTGCCATTCCATCAAGTGCCCTCGGCTTACGCCTTTTGTTTGTTCTTCGCCGCGGCGATATCGGCGGACATGTCACGGGGATCCGTCGCGGTAAGAGAGACTTCCGATACCATGGCGCGGCGCGGCAGGCCGACGGCCATCATCACGGCGGCCGAGATATCCTCCGGCATCATCATGCGGGCGCGGGTCGCCTCATCAGGCGGCAAAGCCCGGTTGTCCAGGATCGGCGTATCTACCTCGCCCGGGTTTACGGTAATGGCACGGATGCCGAAGGGCCGCATTTCCTGGGCCAGGACGTTCATGTAGACCCGCGCCGCTGTTTTCGCCGCGCTGTAGGCCGCGCCCGCCATGACCGAGGGGTTGACCCCCGCCATGGAGGCGATCATCACCACGTCGCCTTGGCCCTTCTCCACCATGGCCGGCATAAGACAACGGGTCAGCACCACCGGTCCCATGGTGTTGACGTCCATGACATCGCGCCATTCCTCCGCCCCAATATAACGGGCGCTTCTGATCTTGGAACTGAAGCCGGCGTTATTGATCAGAATGTCGATAATGCCGTGTTCCGCCAGCAGGGCGGCGGCGAAAGCCTCGATAGCGTCCGGGTCCGTCATGTCACAGATCACGTAACTAGCGGAACCGCCCGCGTCAGTGATCAGCTTGACCGTTTCCTCCAACGGCCCGGCCCGACGGCCGGAAACAATGACCTTGGCCCCAGCCCCGGCAAAGTCCTGCGCGATGGCCCGGCCAATGCCGGTGCCGCCGCCGGTTACCAACGCGGTTTGACCTTGTAATGAACTCATGACGTTCCTTCTCCCAAATATTCAATCTATCCGTTCCGCACTTGCAGCACACTTTACACCAACCGGACAGATTACAAAGGCCGCTCGCCCAGATCCTGGTTGAGCATCAATAGATAGCCGTCGGGGTCCTGAACGAAAATCTCCAGCTGGCCATCCTGCCGATCTCCGGCCCGGCGCCAGACCTCACGCAGGGGCGTGTGGATTGGCCAATCATCTTGCTCCAGCACCTCGGCAATGGCTGATAGGTCATCGACCTGCAACTGAAACATCACGCCCTGTCCCAGCGGCTGCTGCATGGGCCCCGTCTCCCAACGGCCATTGCGTTGGCACAGCATGATCTGCGCGCCGCGGCCATCCGCCAGCCGCCGCTCCAGATACATGAAGCGTTCCTCTGGGCGGTCATAGGCAATCTCGAAGCCGATAAGATCGCACCAGAATGCACGGCTCGCCACAATATCCTCCACATGCAGTTCGCAGACCATCGCCTGCCACCCCGTCGATGGCGGCGCCCCGCCGCCGGCCGCTATGTCGCCTGCTGTCATGCTCTTTCCCTGCGCCAAAGGTTGAAGGCTGAATTTACCGCGGGCGGATGCTATCATGGCCATCAACCAGTCATCAGGGGAAAAGTCATGGCGCCGCGTGAACCCATGAAAACGGCGATGCGACTGTCTGTTGCCGCCTTGCTGCTGCTGGCGGTGTTTTGCCCGATGCCGCCTGCCGTGGCGCAGTCGGCGGTCAACTGCGAACGCGCAGGCACACCCTTGGAAGCGAAGGCCCTGGCCGAGAAAGCCGCCGCCCACCTGGCCAACAAGGGCGTGGGCAAGGCCTTCAACGATTTCATGACCCGTGGTGCGGGCTTCATGCCCCATGATCTTTACGTTTTTGTCTTTGACCGGACGGGCCGGATGTGGGTCAACGGCGGCTTCCCCGGTATGATCGGCAGCTCCATCACCGAGGCCCGCGATGACCTTGGCCGGCTGTTTCTACTGGAGGCCATGCGCAAGGCCGATCAGGACGGCGCGGCCTGGGTCGAATACCAATGGTTCAATCCCTGCAACGGCAAACCAATGCCGAAATCCACTCATATTATCAAGGCCGGGGAATTCTTCATCGGCGTCGGCGCCTATGGTAGGCTGAGTGTATAAGAGCAACAGCTTTTTGGGGGAAGACGCATCATCATGAACCAGATTAGGCATCAGGACCGATTGGGCTGGCGGGCCAAGATCGGCGTCGTCACACCGTCAACGAATACCATCGTGGAGCCGGAATTCCACGCCATGGCACCTTTGGGCGTGACCAATCACACGGCGCGCTTTCTGATCCCGAACATGGCTCTGAACAGCAACGAGGATTTCGAACAGCTGGTGGTCGAGATCAAGGCCACGCTGGATGATGCCATTGATGGGCTGACACCGGCGGCGGTGGACCATGTCATTATCGGCATCTCGGCGGAATCCTTTTGGGACGGGGCCGACGGCGCGGACAAGCTGCAAAAGCGTCTAGAGGCGAAAGCCGGCTGCACCATGACCCTGGGCTCCGCCGCCGCGCGCTCCGCATTACAGGCGGTTGGCGCCAAGCGCCTGGGCGTGGTCACGCCGTACTGGCCCGTGGCCGATGACCGGGTGCGGCACTATTTCGGCGAATGCGGTTTCGAGGTCGTGGCCCTCAAGGGCCTAAAGGCCAACAGCCCCGTCAACATCGCGGAACAGAGCGAGGAAACCCTGCGCCAGGCGATGGTCGAGGTAAATACGCGGGAGGTGGACACGATCATCCAGGTCGGCACCAATCTGGGCATGGCGCAGTTGGCGGGCGAGGCGGAGCGATGGCTGGGCAAGCCGGTGATCGCCATCAACACCGCGCTCTACTGGCATGCTTTGCGGCAAATGGGCATCAATGACAAGATCCCCGGCTGGGGCCGCCTGTTGACGGATTTTTAGGCCGGTGTCATGGACGGTTTGAAATTCGGCATCTTCGACCATCTAGACCGAGGGCAGGACGACCTGAACGCGTTCTATGAAGATCGTCTGCGTCTGATCGAAGCCTATGACGCGGCTGGCTTTCATGCCTATCATCTGGCCGAACATCATGCCACCACACTGGGCATGGGGCCCTCGCCCGGCATCTTTCTTTCCGCCGTGGCCCAGCGCACCAAGCGTCTACGTTTCGGCCCCATGGTTTACTGTCTGCCCCTTTACCATCCCCTGCGCCTGCTGGAAGAGATCTGCATGCTGGATCAAATGAGCGGGGGCCGGTTGGAGCTGGGCGTGGGCCGGGGCATTTCACCCATCGAGGTGGGCTATTTCGGTCTGGATCCCGAAACCGCGCCGGCCATGTATCGCGAAGCCCTGGATCTGATCCTGGCCGGCATGCAGGGTGAGGCGCTGACATTCGAGGGCAAACACTATCAGGTCAGCGGCATGCCCCTGACACTGTCGCCCCGGCAACAGCCGCATCCGCCCTTGTGGTATGGCCTTTCGCATCCCGACAGCACGGTTTGGGCGGCGCAAAACAGCGTCAACATCATCACCAACCGGGACGAAGCCGGCAGCCGCCAGATCACCGACCGTTACCGTCAGGAATGGCGGGCCCTGGGGCATGACGATACCACCCTGCCCCGCATGGGCATGAGCCGCCATATCGTCATCGCGGAAACAGAAGCCGAGGCCCTGCGCATTGCGCGCCGGGCCTATATTGTCTGGCGCCACAGCTTCTATGTGCTATGGGACCGCCACGGCATGAAGCCGGTTAATGTGCATTTTCCCGAAAGCCTGGACGAACTGCTGCCCACGGGCCAGGCCATCATTGGCACGGCTGATCAGGTGGCGGCGGAGATTGAGCGCCAGGCCAAGGCCAGCGGCATCAACTATTTCCTCTGCCGCTTTGCCTTTGGCGACATGAGTTACCATGAGAGCAAACAATCCGTGGATTTATTCACCCGCCATATCGGCCCTTAGTGCGTGTCGGCTACCATTGCTCCCAATGGGTGATCTCGGATACGGCTGGGCGCTTGACGCTCTTGAAATCAGTGCCGATGGTGTAGGCCACGGGTAACAGCGCCACCTGCTGGACGCCATCGGGAATACCCAGCAATTCGACCGCGTCTTGTTCGGCACGCAGATGCAGCGTCGTTAGAACAGTACCCAGGCCACGGGCCCGCAAGGCCAGCTGGAAACTCCAGACGGCGGGAAAGATCGAACCCATGACGCCAGCCCAGGCGGCGGGCGGTGGATTTTCCACCATGTGCTCCACATTAATGCAGGGGATCACGTGCACCGGCACATCCTGCAGGCAGTCCGCCAAATATTGCGCCGAGGAAATGACCCGCGTCGTTTGGCCGTCGTCGCTCATGGCGGCGGCGTCCTGTTCCGCTTCCTGCAGGTAGGTACCCGCACCTTTGCGGTAGATGTCCGCCAGCGCCGCGCGCTTGGCGGGATCCGTCACTACGATCCAGGACCAGCCCTGCTTGTTGGAACCGGTCGGTGCCTGTTGCGAAAGCTCCAGACATTCGTTGATCACCTGGCGCGGCACATCTCGTTTTAGATCCAAACGCTTACGCACGGCGCGGGTGGTCGAGAGCAGGGCATCGGTCACGGAGAGATCATATACGGTCATGGTTTCCATCGCAGTCAGAGTTGTTTTAGGGGTACGAGACTAGAAATTGCTGGCGTAGAGGCCGCCGTCGAGCAACAGGCTTTGACCGGTGATATAGCCGGCTTGGGCGCTGCAGAGGAAGGCGCAGGCTTCGCCGAATTCTTCCGGATTGCCGAAACGTTTCGCGGGGACTTCGTCGGCCTGATTGGCCGCCGCTTCGTCCACGGAAATATTGTTCTGCTGGGAATTAAAGGCCAGGCCGCCGCGCAAACGGTCGGTGTCGATATAGCCCGGCAGGATGTGATTGATGGTGACATTATGCTGCGCCACCGAGCGCGCCACCCCGGCCAGGAACGCGGTCAGCCCGGCGCGGGCCCCGGACGATAGATCAAGACCGAATACCGGACGCATGACGGAAACCGAGGTGATATTGACAATGCGGCCAAAACCCTGCGCCACCATTGGGTCGATCACCGCCTGCACCAATTCGATGGGCGTGGCGAAATTCATGGTCACGCCTTGCAGCATGTCCTCGCGGCTGAGATCACGGAAATCGCGGAACGGCGGGCCGCCGTTGTTGTTGACCAGAATATCGGGCTGGGGACAGGCCGCCAGCAGGGCCGCCTGGCCCTCCTTGGAAGAGACATCGGCGATGACAGGCGTCACGGTGACATCGGACGCAGCACTGATTTCCGCCGCCGTCGCCATCGTCACGGCCTCGTCACGGCCGTTGATAACCACATTGGCGCCATTCCTGGCCAGGGACATGGCGCAACCCTTGCCCAAGCCTCGGCTGGATGCGCAAACAATGGCGTTACGGCCCGCTATGCCCAGGTCCATGACCCAATCCTCTCCGTTCAGTCTGGCTAATCATATTGGTTCTTCATCTCGACCGTAGCATGATCCTTCTGGTGGAAATAGTTGGCGCTGTAGAATTCCTTCATCAGATCCGCGTACAGGCGCGGCTCGTACTTGGGCGGATGATCGGCGTCCGTGCAGGATGGCGCCACGGCGATCATCCGATAGGGGTTGGGGCTGTGAAAATAGGCGATTGAATAGCGGTCCCTCTGGCCATCAACGATGACGCCATGGGGCGTGGAGAGGAAGCGGTCATTGGAGATCCGCCGCAACATATTACCGATATTGACCAAAAATGTACCGGGGATCAGTGGCGGCGCCAGCCATTCGCCGGACGGCATACGGATCGCCAGGCCAGGCACCTCGGACCGCGCCAAAATGGTCATGAAGGAATTGTCCGTATGGGGTGCCGTGCCAAAATCATTGTCCACCAGCTTGGTCGGCGGATAGTGCAGCAGACGCAGGTTGGCATTGTTCTCGTCGGCAAAATCTTCATCCAGCGCATCGGGCGGCAGGCCCAGCGCCACGGCAAACGGCGCCAGCAGACGTTGCCCCAAGGCATTCAATTCGCGGAAATATGCCATCACCCCTTCGCGAAATCCTGGCAGATCGTCGGGCCACTGATTTTGCCCGCGCAACGGCGTGCCCTTGACCACGTCCGGATGATCCAGGCCCCGGTCATGGGTGGCGAAAAAGGATTCGTTCTGGTTTGGCGTGGTCGCCTTATGCACGGTCGAATGCGCCTGCATTGAAGTGTTCATCGCCAGATAGCCGATATTATTTTGATCCAGCGGCAGACGTTGTTTTGCCTCCAACGGCAGGGCATGAAATCGTTTCGATTGCGCGAATGCCCCGTCGATCAAATCCTGCGGCACGCCGTGGTGCTTGATATAGAAAAAACCAACACGGGATCCGGCATCCAAAATCTCGGCCGCCAGCGCCTCCAGGGCGCCGTCCTGGCCACGGAAATAGGGGCCCAGATCAATGATCGGCAATTGCGCCAGCGCCGCATCCACATCCCGCGCTGCCTGTTGTTGAAATAGATGCATGGCGAACCCCTACCCTCTCATTGCCCCAAATGCCCTTGGTCGGGCCTGATAGTTGGGCCCGAGTATAGCGCAGATCGCCGATCATATCCGAAAATCGCAAACGCTGTATTCGATGCAATCATACAATCGCAATACACGTACCAGTATTATTTCGCCATTCAGAAATTTGTTGAATTAATAACATAGGGCATCCGGATTTCGCATTTACCTTATTATCCATAAAGTAATACGACAAATGGATTGACATTTTCCACCAGTAAAACTGGCAAATTTTTTCTTTCGTTCCATTATTTTTGTTACATATCTTCAAAATTTTTTAACAGATTCAGTCTAGCTTAGGAACTGTTCGCATATGCATTTTCTATAATTCGATGCATATTTTTACAATTTTAACGTGTGCTTCTTTAAATAGAATTTCTGTTCAATGTTGCACGCCCACGACCTAATCACGCTGTGATCCACGAAAACAAAGGAGGGTTTCACATGACAGACACCACCGAAAGCCCAATGGCTGACGCTACAGAAAATCCGAAAAAGAAACTGAATATCTTCGCGAACCTCAAAACCAAGCAGAAGATTTTGTTGGGCATTTGCTCTCCATTGGTCCTGCTGGTCATGTTGGGCGGCGTCGCTGTCTACGGTATCAACTCGATCACCGTTACCAACGAACGCGTCAGTCATACGCACGAGGTTTTGGGCAATGCGGCGGCTATTGTTGGCTCCGCCGTGGATATGGAAACCGGCATGCGCGGCTTTCTACTGGCCGGAAAGGGTGACTTCCTCAACCCTTACAAGGGTGGCGAGACGGCAACCTACCAAGGCATCGCGGATTTACAGAAAACCGTTAGTGACAACCCGAAGCAAGTGGCCCGCCTGGGCGAGGTCGAAAAAATTCTGCGTGAATGGCAGACAGAGGTCACTGAACCAACCATCCAGCTACGCCGGGACATCGGTGATGCACAGACCATGAACGATATGGCCGCGCTGGTCGGCGAAGCACGGGGCAAGGTCTATTTCGACAAATTCCGGGCTCAGATCAAAACCTTCATCGACCGCGAACAGGCACTGTTGGACAAACGCCATACTGAGTTCGTATCGACTTTCAATGCCGTCAAGAAGACCACCCAAGCAGGCGCCGCCGTCGACATCAAAGCGCTTGAGACGTTGTCCAAGGACGAAAAGTGGGTCGCCCATACCTACAGGGTGATTTCGCACGCCAATTCCATTGTCGCCGCTGCCGTGGATATGGAGACCGGCATGCGTGGCTATCTTTTGGCTGGTCAAGACACCTTCCTCGCCCCCTACACCAACGGTTCCAAACGCTTCTTCAAGTTGGCGGCCAGCCTGAGCGAAACGGTCAACGACAATCCGGCTCAGGTTAAGTTGCTGAAAGAGGTCCAGGGTACCATCACGGAATGGAAGGAAAAGGTCACCGAGCCGGCCATCGCCCTGCGCCGCCAAATCGGCACTGCCAGAACCATGGACGACATGGCTGATCTGATTGGCGAAGCCCGTGGCAAGAAATACTTTGACGAGTTCCGCCGCTTGATGGGCGAATTCTCGGCCGAAGAAACGGACCTGATGGAACAACGGCAGGCCGGCAACGTGGAAACGGTTTCCACGACCTACCTGTTGATCGGCCTGTGTGGGGTCATCGCTATTCTGTTCGGCGTCGTGCTTGCCTGGATTGTCGGCAACGGTATCGCCAATCCTCTCGTGACCATGACTTCCGCCATGGTACGTTTGGCGCAAGGTGATCTGAAAGTCGATGTTCCTGGAATCGAACGCAAGGACGAAATCGGCGATATGGCGGGTACGGTCCAAGTCTTCAAGGACAATGCCATCAACGTCAAACGCATGGAAGAGGAAGCCGAGCAACAGCGCCTTGATGCTGAAAAGCGGGTGCGTGATGAGCGCCTGCAACTGGCCGACAATTTCGAGAGCGCGGTGATGGGTATCGTGCAATCGGTTGGCGACTCGGCGTCGAGCATGAGCACATCGGCCGAACAAATGCGCGGCATCGCCGAGCAGACTTCGGATCGCTCGGCCACGGTCACCACGGCCTCGGTCCAGGCCAGCGCCAATGTGCAATCCGTAGCCACGGCAACCGAGGAAATGTCAGCGACCGTACAGGAAATTTCCCGTCAGGTTACCCAGTCATCTGATATTTCCACCAACGCCGTAGTGGAATCACAAAGCGCAACGGAGCAGGTCCAAGGCCTGGTTGAGGCCTCGCAAAAGATCGGTGAAGTCGTCGGATTGATCAACGACATCGCCAATCAGACCAACTTGCTGGCCCTGAACGCCACGATCGAGGCTGCACGGGCGGGTGATGCGGGCAAGGGTTTTGCCGTGGTCGCTTCTGAAGTGAAAAACCTGGCCTCTCAAACCGCGAAAGCGACGGAGGAAATTTCGGGACAGATCGCTGAAATTCAGACCGCGACGGGCTCCGCCGTTACCGCCATCGAAGGGATCTCGGCGACCATTGGTCAAATCAACGAGATCGGCAATTCGATTTCGGCGGCGGTGGAGGAGCAAGGTGCCTCGACACAGGAAATCAGCCGTAACGTCCAGGAAGCCGCGCAAGGTACCGAAGAGGTCAACAGCAACATGGGCGAGGTTAACCGTGGCGCCCAGGAGACCGGTTCCGCGGCCTCTCAAGTGCTGGAGGCCACCAACGACCTAAGCAAACAGGCCACCAGCCTGCGAGAGGAGGTCGACAAGTTCCTGTCTTCGGTCAGGGCCGCATAAAACCAGCGGCCTGATCAAGACGAGGTTGTTCCCCAACACCCCGGCCGGTTTTCCCACCGGCCGGGGTTTCTATATCAGGCGCCCGGCCTCGTCCATCAACTCATCCGCCAAACCATCAGAAGCCTCGCTGAGCAATTCCTCAATGCTGTCGCCATGCACCGCTTCGCGGCCGATCTCCAGCATCAGGGGCACGGCCAGGGGAGAGACCCGGTCCAACGGGCGATGCTCAATCCGGCCTTGCACCCGCGCCAACATCTCGCCCAGACGGCCAATGTCCAACAATCCCGTGGCCGCGTCGGCCTGGGTGGCACGAAGCAGGATGTGCTCTGGTTCGTACTTGCGTAGCACGTCATAGATCAGATCAGAGGAAAAGGTCATCTGCCGGCCGGTCTTTTCCTGGCCGGGATGGCGGCGGTCGATCAACCCGGCGATCAAGGCCACATTACGAAACGTGCGTTTCATCAGGTTCGACTCGGCCAGCCATTCCTCCAGATCGTCGCCCAGCATATCCTCGCCGAACAGCGGATCGACATCCTCAACCTGGTTCAGACTCCAGACCGCCAGGGCATATTCCGAAGCGACAAAGCCAAAGGGCCGATATCCCGCCCGCTCCATCCGCCGGGTCAACAACATACCGAGCGTCTGGTGCGCCAGGCGCCCCTCGAACGGATAGCAGACCAGATAGTGCTTGCCGCCACGGGGGAAACCTTCGACCAGCAAGCCATCGGGGCCGGGCAGTACCGAGCGGCGGCGCTGCATGGCAAGCCAATCCCGCACCGGTGCGGGCAGGCGGTTCCGCGCCCCATCGTCCGCCAGCAGAGCCCGGACACGGGCCGCCAGATAGGTCGACAACGGAAATTTACCGCCATAATAGGACGGTACCTTGGCCTCCACCCCGGCGGCCCGGCTGACCGTGGCGGTGGTCTCGCGCATGCCCTCGAAGCGCAGAATTTCACCGGCAAAGGCAAAGGTATCGCCGATCACCAGTTGATCGATGAACCATTCCTCGATCTGGCCCAGGTTACGGCCGCGCCTGAGGCGCACCTTGATCATGGGTTCCTGCACTATGGTGCCCACATTCAGGCGGTATTGCCGCGCCACCCGGGGCCCGGCAACATCGTAGCGCCCGCCCTCGTCCCGGCTCAACCGGGCATAGCGTTCATATTGGCGCAGGGCGTAGCCTCCCGTGGCGACATAATCGAGCACGGCATTGAAACTGTCCCGGCTCAGGCCTGCATAGGGTGCCGCCCGGCAGACTTCACCGTACAAATCGTCGGCACGAAACGGTCCGCCACAGGCAGTGCCCAGGATATGCTGGGCCAACACATCCAGACCGCCCCGGCGGGGCGCTTCACCATCCAGTTCGCCGTCCATGACAGCCTGCGCCGCCGCCTGGCATTCCAGCACTTCAAAGCGATTGGACGGCACCAGCAGGGCACGGCTAGGCTCGTCCAGGCGGTGGTTGGCCCGCCCGATCCGTTGTACCAGTCGGCTCAACCCCTTGGGCGCGCCAACCTGGATGACCAGATCCACCGCGCCCCAGTCGATACCCAGATCCAGAGTCGAAGTGCAGACCACCGCCCGTAAATCACCGCGCACCATAGCCGCCTCCACCTTGCGGCGCTGGCCCACGTCCAACGAGCCGTGATGCAGCGCGATCGGCAAACTATCCTCGTTCAAGCGCCAAAGATGGTTGAAGACCACTTCGGCCTGGGCCCTGGTGTTGACAAAGACCAGTGTGGTTTGTTGCCCTCGAATGGCGTCATAGACATCCGCCATGGCATGCAGGGTCATATGGCCGGCCCATGGCACCCGGGCGGAAGCCGCCATGACCTTGATCTCGGGCCGGGGACCGGGACCGCCGTCAACCACGGTCACGGGCCCGGCGCAATCCAGGAACCGCGCCATCTGCGCCGGCGCCGCCACCGTCGCCGAAAGGCCGATTTGCCTGGCCTCAGGCGCCATGCCGGCCAATCGCGCCAGGCCCAAGGCCAGCAGGTCACCACGTTTGTTGGCGGCAAGGGCGTGCAGTTCGTCGATCACCACATAGCGCAGCCGGGCGAAATATTTCGCCGCATCCCGGTACGACAGCAACAGGGCCAATTGCTCGGGCGTGGTCAACAAAATGTGCGGCGGTTTGCGCCGTTGCCGCTGCCGCCGGGATTGCGGCGTGTCGCCGGTCCGGCTTTCCACCCGGATTGGCACCGCCATCTCCGCTATGGGCGCCTCCAGATTGCGGCGCACATCGACCGCCAACGCCTTCAAGGGAGAAAGATACAAAGTATGCAAACGGTCATTGCGCTGGGCCGCTCCGGCATCCCCCATCAGATCGCACAGGCTGGGCAGAAAACCCGCCAAGGTCTTGCCGCCGCCCGTCGGTGCGGTCAGCAACACCGAATGTCCGGCCCAGGCCCGTTGCAATACCGCAAGCTGATGGGGCCGGGGCCGCCAACCGCGCGCGGCGAACCAGTCCGCCAAGGGGGGCGGCAAGTCGGGCCTTCGCGGGATCTTATCCATGGTGGGAAATATAACGCACCCCGGCGTGAAACATTGCCTTCGATGAACGAATTGTTTCTTTGGGAGGCGGGTGTTTAACGCCTTATTTACCCAACCCCGGTTACTTTAATCAGCCTGGCATTATTACAGTTCTGGTAAGGGTGCCGAAAGCAGGATGAACAACGGCGGGAATAATGGCGTATAACCTGACAAATTTACAGGTCCAACTGATCGAGGACAACCGCAATATGCGCGCCTTGGTCAAGGCCATGCTGAATGCCTTGGGTATGAATTCCGTTCGCGATTACAGCAACGGACAGCAAGCTATTGACGCCCACGAAGTTTTTGTACCAGACCTGATCATCACCGACTGGATGATGGAGCCCGTGGACGGCCTGGAATATACCAAATTCATCCGCAGTAACGTCGATAGCCCGGACATCTTTATTCCGGTCATTCTGATGACCGGGCATACGGAAAAGTGGCGCATCATGACGGCGCGGGATGCAGGTGTGAATGAACTGCTGGCGAAACCGATAACAGCCACGACGCTGTATTCCCGTATTTTGGCCATAATCGAGAAACCCCGGCCCTTTGTCCGGACGAAATCTTTTTTTGGCCCCTGCCGCAGAAGGGTCAATTGGAAGGACTACATGGGCCCAGAACGGCGGGCAGATGCAGACGGTCCAGCCGCAATGATGGGTTTAGGCGGCAAGTCCGGTCGTAGCGATGTCGATGATGTGGAACGGCTGTTAGAGAACCTCTAAGGGCGGCGCGGACGACACGACGGGGAAACTCAAACAACAAGGAGAGTGGGATATGCCCAGAGCGGTACCCCAACAGAATAATGCGCCGCGTGGCGAACCAGGCGATTATGAAGAAATTCCAATTCCCAACAAATTGCTGGCAAAGGTAGGCCCGGGCTATGGCTCCGATCCGGTCGCCCTGCAACAAGCAGAGGCGGTTGTTGAAAAGCTGAAAGTCGCTTACGAATTGCGCCTCGAAAAGGAAGTTCAGGATCTGACCCTTAGCTTTCAGAAAATGAAGAATACCGGCGAATACGATCTTGATTTGCTGCACGATGTGGTACACGAAATTCGCGGCGAGGCCGGCACTTTTGGCTATGACCTGGTGTCCAACATTGGCAAATCGCTGTGTGAACTGCTCTCGCCCATGGGCGGCGTCAGCTCGGATGACTCGCGTGCCATTGAGACGCACCTAAAGGCGATGCAAACCGTCGTGGCCCAAAAAGTCAAAGGCGCCGGGCCAAAGGTCGCGAAAGAGATCCTCGAGGGGTTGGCCAAGATCGTCGAAAAGTCCCGGGATTAGCGCAGGGACGCCAGCTCGGCTTCCAATTCATCAATACGCGCCTGCAAGGGACGGAGCAGATCGACGATCTGGTCGTCCGTATAACGTTGCGCGATATGTTTGGAACAATTGATGTCCCAGGCCTCGACCGAGATGACAATGGCCGCCTCGACCGGTGCTTTGTAATCAGCATCCGCAAGGCTTTGCAAAAGCTCAAGGTCATCATCGACGACATGCGCCCGGCCCCAGATCTTGATCCGGCGGCGGTTGGGATAATCAATTAGAAACAGTGAAACCCGGTCGTTTTCGGTCAGATTTCCGACCGAGATGTATTGCCGGTTGCCGGCAAAATCGGCGAACGCCAGCGTACCCTCATCCAATACCTTGAGAAAACCTTTCGGCCCGCCGCGGTGTTGCAGGCTGGGTTGGCCATGGGCGGATGCCGTCGCCAGATAGAACGAATCCCGCTCGGCGATAAATGCCGCCAGATCATCGCCGACCGCCGTGCGCCAACCGCCCTTTTGCTCCATTTTAGCATAGCCGTCGCGGGAACCCTTTTGCGTCTGCACCGCCTTGACCGCCGGGCTGAATGCGACGTCGGAACTGTATTGCGCACTCATGCGCCCAACTCCCCGCTCAGATGCCCCGATTTTACGAAAAGCGTGCAGCCTGTCGTACTGAACGGCGCATGTTCACTGCCCGGCGGCAGGCGCAACCAGGTGCCTTTGGGATAGCTGCCGTTTTCATCTTGCAAGCTGCCCGCGACGACCAGAACTTCCTCGCCGCCCGGATGATCATGCGCGGGATAGTGGACGCCGGCCCGCCAACGCACCAGGCTGACCCGTTCATCGCCGTATTGATGCAGTGGGCGAACCGATAATCCATCGACGGCGCCGGCCTGCCAGCCCTCGTCCAGATTGGTGTCGATACGCACGAAATCCTGGTCCGCCGCATCCATCTGCCACAGCTTGACGAAGATGATGCAGCCCTCTTTGGTGTGGGGAACATGGGCCGAACCCACCGGGTTGCGCACATACATGCCGGGGCCGTAGTCACCGCTTTCATCGGAGAAAATGCCTTCGAGAACAAGAAATTCCTCGCCGCCATCGTGGCCATGGCCCGGAAAATAGCTCTCCGCCGCGAAACTGACCACCGTGGTCGCCCGGCCCGACTCAGCGCCATCGCGATCCAGCATGCGCCGCCGAACCCCGTTGGCGCGCGTTTCGACCCAGTCTTGCGCGTCCGTCTCGATGACCACCCGCTGACTGAAATCCATATTGATCCGCATCATCCTCATCCCCAATTAAGGCCGTGTATTTTCGTTATCTATCTACTGATAGATAGTTATTCAAAAGCCTTCGTCAAGATCCCCAGCAGACAAAATTACGCACGGTAAATTTTTACGAACTAGCCCCACCAACAACCCGTACCTCAGCCATGCGGCGCAGCTCCGCGCGTTGGATCTTGGTGCCGTTGGCGCTTTGCGTCGTGGGGAATTCATCCAGGGCAAAAAGCCGCACGGGCGCCTTAAACCGCGCCAAGGTGTCCAGGCAATGTTGTCGCAGCACATCTTCATCAAATGCCGCGCCGTCATTCATGATCACGAAAGCAACCGCCCGCACCGCACCCTCGGCGGTGGTAACCCCAACCACCTGGCAATCCCCCACGCTGTCATGGCCGATGATATGCGCCTCGATCTCCGCCGGGCTGGTCAGGAAACCGCCCAGACGCAGGACATCTCCCATGCGCTGGAGATAGAGAAAACGGCCATCCTCGGTCAATTCGCCCAGATCGCCCGAGCGTAGGAAACCATCATCGGTAAATTCCGCCGCCGTCGCCTCCGGGTTCAAATAATATTCCTTCATCAACGAGGGGCCTTTCAGCTCCAGCTCGCCAGCCTGGCCGGGGCCCAGCAATTCGCCGCTTTCAGGGTCTCGCACGCGAACCTCGGCCCGTGCGCTGATCGGCCTGCCGCCGCCGACGATCCGTTCCAGCAAGGGCAGTTCCACGGGCTGCAGGGCATAAAGCGCCTGTACCTCGCTCATTCCATACAAGCCGACCATTTTGATACCCCGCGCCTCGGCCCGCGCCGCCAGCTCGGCGTAATTGGTGGCGAAGGCGGCACTGCCGACAAAGCGTACATTGGGCAAGGGCTGATCCAGGGGCGAATTATCCAGGATCGATTGGATCATATCGTCCGTGGCGTTGAAGTTGACCACGTTGTGCCGGGCGGCCAGTTCCACCGTTTCCAGCGGGTCGAACGAGGCCGTCAGCACCGTTGGCTGGGCCGAGGCGATGCCGGCCATGATCTGGGTATAACCAAACACACCGCACAGCGGCATCATCTGCAACAGCGCACCGGTCGAGGTGCTGTAGCCAAAACCATCCGCCACCTCACGGGCGTGGCGTGACAGGCTGCCCTGGGTATGCAGCACGAACTTGGGTGCATTGGTGGTGCCCGACGTGGTGAAAATGTTGCAGCCCGCCTCGGCGCTGGCGTGATCATCGGCGTAGGGCGCGCATTGGATCAACTGGTTATAATCAAGATGCCGGCAATGGGACACGGCATCAGGTATGGCGTCGGCCTTTTGCCCTTCATCAAAAAGGATCAACGTCTTCAACCCGGCCAAAGCCGCCGCATCCGCATCCGCCAGCAGGCCGAGAAAATCGATCTCGCGGAAACCGGGCCACATGACCAGGACCTCCGCGCCGGAGCGGCTGATGATGTCAGAGACTTCGGACGAGCGAAAACGCGTGTTGACCGCCACCGCGATGGCGCCCAGGCGGCAACAGCCCAGGCACAGGGCAAAATAGGCCGGACAATTGGGCAGCCACAAGGCAACCCTGTCGCCCACGCCAATGCCCAGATCCGCCAGCACCGTCGCGGCCCGGCGGCCCATGTCGTCGACTTCGGCGAAACTGATGGGCAGGTCATGATAGACGATCGCGGTGTCCGCCCCATGGTTGGCGGCCAGGTCTTCCAACAGCGCTGTAACGGTATCCATACTTGGTAACAACTCCTAACTAGATCTCGCCCTTCACCTTGCGTATCAAGGTCTTCAGGTCCATGGGCACGATTATTGTTTCGCCGATCCGTTGATCGATGTCTTCGGATGTCAGGCGCCAGTTATCGCCTTCAATCTCGGCGATGAAGATCTGCACGAATTTTCGATAGCTGCCCAGGGCCGCCGAGGCGCCGGCGTGATCGGCCAATATGGCCAGGGCCAATTGGCTGGGGCCGCTGCCCTCGTAGCCCCATTCAAAGCCGGCGGCG
This sequence comes from Rhodospirillaceae bacterium, assembly GCA_018701215.1. Lineage (GTDB taxonomy): Bacteria > Pseudomonadota > Alphaproteobacteria. The sequence goes on along the minus strand of JABIWH010000059.1, from coordinate 50,910 downwards.
TGGAAGTCGCGCAGATCCAAGCGCGGATCCAGGGCCTGGCCATCGACGCTGACCGTAACCCGCTCGCCCTCACGCATACCGGTGTAGGTTTTCCCACTGGACGTATTCATCGGGCAATCATAGTACATTTGCCGCGCTTCGTGCGAGCCCGTCTAACGTTTGGCCACTAAAGAAAACGGCAATCTCATCATCGCCGCTGGTTGGGCGAAACATCTGCCTGCCCTCTTACCACGCGGTTTCCAACAGGCGCAGGGCGTCCGCGATCTGGGCCTCGGCCGTGCGCGCGCCGGCGTTGGCATTGAAGTTTTTTACCGTTTCCCCCGCCACCGCCGCCAATTCGTCCCTTGGAATATCCAATTGGCGCAACTGAGTGGGCATGCCGATGCGGGTGTATATGGCTTCCAAGGCGTCGGCTACCGCCAACGCAGCCGCGGTACCATCTGGGCCGTCCATGCCATCGCGCCAGACACCGATAGCCTCCGCCACGCGCCGCGCGGCTGCCGGCTCCACCGCTTCAGCCAGGCGCATGGCCGAGGCATGTACGACCGAGGTTGCTTCTCCCTGCCCAACACGGGGATAGATGATGTGCAGCGCGGTCGAGACCGCATAATTGCCCGAGAACGCGCCGCCGCGGAACCTTGGCGCACCGTCGTCCTCGGCGCGGTTCTGCAGGAAGGCCGCGATGGCCAGATCAGTGCGTAGGGCGGGGTTGTCGAGTTCGTCCATCAGCCGAACATAGGCATTGTGGGCCAGGCGAAAGGCGTGGCCTTGATCACCATCCGACAAAGGGTTGGCGCCAAGCTGCGCCAGCGCGCCGACAAGTCCCGCGAACACCGTGGTCGCGGTGGAGCGGATCAGCTCCGGCGGCGCGCTAAGCAACGCCGCGTCATCAAGGAAAATAGCCAGTGGCCGCGTCTTGGGATCGAAATATTCCATCCGGTGGTCAAGATCCGGATTTTTCAAGCCCGTGCCGGCCCGGTTCATGGCAGAGGTGGGCGTGGTGGGGATATTGATGATTGCCGGCTTTGGCGCCATCAAGCGCGGACTGTAGGCCGGTTTGCCCTCGGGGTATTGCGTCATGATCTCGAACGGATCGCCCGCTTCGGCCAGGAAAATCGCCACCGCCCTGGCGGCGACGATGACGCTGCCGCCGCCGACCGCGATCAGCAGATCGGCCTGGGCCTCTTTCGCGGCGTCGGTGGCGGCGCGCACCGAGCCAAAGGTGGAATCCTTTTCGATACCGTCGCAGACGCCGGCAAACTGATCCCCCAACGCCGCTTCGATGCGCCGCACGGTATCGGTCCGCCGGCTGACCGAGGGTGAGCAGACAACGAAAGCCCGCTTTGCCGCCACGCGGGCAACGGCTGCCTTCAAATTGTTCTCGATGGCATCCGCGCCGGCGAACAAGCGCCATGGATAGCCGGCTGCCTTGAAGTTTCCAGATGCCATTTTAGGCGTATTCCTTGAGGGTGCGCCGGGCGACGACCATGCGGTGGACTTCCGTCGGGCCCTCGTAAATCCGCGTCAGGCGCAAACGTTGCGACATAATGGCAAAGGGCAGCTCCCGCGACATGCCCATGGCGCCAAAGCTTTGCATGGCATTGTCCAGGACTTCCGTGGCCATTTCCGTGGCGAAGACCTTGATCATCGAGGCGGCGGTACGGATGTCCTCGCCGCGTTCCTGCTGGGCGGCGGCGTCCATGACCATCAGGCGGGTGGCGTGGATTTTGGTTGCGGCATCCGCGATCCACCATTGGATGGCCTGCCGGTCGGCAAGTTTCACGCCGAAGGTTTCGCGCTGCTGGGTATGCTCGCACATCATTTTCAACGCCCGCCCGGCCATGCCGACGCACATGGCGCCCATTTCCAAACGGCGCACGGTCAGGCGCTTTTGCATGGGCGCGAAGCCCTGGCCGACCTCGCCCAGAACCTGGCTGTCCTTTAGGCGCAGGTCGTCCATGATCAATTCATAGGTACGCGCCCCGCCCAGCATGGGGATTTCCCGCTCGATGATAAATCCGGGCGTGCCCTTATCGACGATAAAGGCGGTGATGCCGCCGCGTGCGCCCTTGCCGGGATCGGTCACTGCCATCAGGACGATGAAATCCGATTTCGGCACGTTCGAGACCCAGATCTTGCGCCCGTTGATGACCCATTCGTCACCCTCGCGGACAGCGGCGGTTTTCATGTCCGCCGGATCACCGCCCGCGCCCGGTTCTGAAATGGCGATGCAGGACTTCATCTCGCCCTGGGCATAGGGCTGCATGTATTTCACCTTCTGCTCTGGCGAGGCCACGGCCTGGAGCATATGCAAATTGGGCGAGTCGGGGGGAAAGATGAATGGCGTCACCGTACTTTTCAGTTTCTCCTGGATGGCCAGCATGACCGCCGTTCGCAAATTGGCGCCGCCGAATTCCTCCGGCGCATCGAGTGCCCACAAGCCTAGTTCCTTGCACTGCGCCAACAGCGGCGCTTCCTCTTCCTCGGTCAGCGAATGAGACCCGCCCGCCGCTTCCCGCGCCATGACCGCCTTTTCCAGGGGCATCAATTCGTTTTCGACAAACTTCTCGACCAGTTCGATGATCATCCGCTCTTCGTCGGCGAATTGAATTGTCATGGCGATGTATCCTTTTGGCTTTTCCAGAGCCTCCCTTTATACGGGCACCTCGATCCGTCCTTCCATATAAAAAGCACAGCGCCCGGTCAGGATTACCCGATCGCCCTGCAACCGGCAGCCGACATCGCCGCCACGGGCCGAAACCTGCCGTGCCACCAGTTCGGTCTTGCCCAGGCGTTCGGCCCAATAGGGCGCCAAGGTGCAATGGGCCGAACCTGTGACCGGATCCTCGTCAATGCCCGACAAAGGCGCAAAAAAGCGCGAGACGAAATCGACCTTGTCGCCAGGCGCCGTGACGATGACATTGGCGCCCAGAGCGGCGAAGTTCGGCGTCAGGGCGGCAACCTGGGCCTCGTTCTCGAACACCAGCATGACGTAGGGTGAGCCATGCACTTCACGGATTGGCAGGCATTCCAGCGGCGTCGCGCCCATGGCCGAAAGCAAAGCGGGCTCAGGCTCCATGGCCTGACCTGGCGCCAGAACAGGAAAATCCATGGCCAGGCCGTCGCCGGCCCGGCTGACCTCAAGCCTGCCGGAGCGGGTCTCGAAACCGACCGCGTCCCGCTCGGGCGACAGCTGGTTCAAAATCAAATGCCCCGTGGCCAAGGTGGCATGACCGCACAAATCCACTTCAATCCCCGGGGTGAACCAACGCAGGCGAAAGCCATCGCCTTCCGAAACGATAAAAGCCGTCTCGGAGAGGTTATTCTCCATGGCGATGGCCTGTAGCACATCGTCAGCCAGCCAGGCATCCAGCGGACAGACGGCAGCCGGATTGCCTTGAAACGGCGATTTGGTAAAAGCATCAATCTGATAAATAGGTATCTGCACGATACTGCCTTTCAATAAAACGTTTTGGACTAGCGCCACCAGAACGGCTTGCCAGATTCCCATGTCACGTCCTCGCGGCGCAAGCCAAGATCATTGAGCATACGGTTGTCCAAGGTGGCCAAGTGGCGGCGCTGAAGATACCGGTCGGACCACAATTTCAATACGGACATGCAGCCGGCGAGACTGATCGAGCCGCCAAGGCCGCGTCGCATTGAACCCCATGTTTTTGCCATTTTCATCATATTGCTCCCATTTTCAAAAATGTATCTACTATTGAACTTATTGAAGATATATTATTGACACCCTTTACGAAGTCAATTACGATATTGACACCATGACAATTTACCAACCAGATATCACCGGACGCTCCGGAGCCAAATACCGCGCCATCGCCCAGGTCATTGGCGAGGACATCGCCTCGGGGCATCTCGCGCCCGGCACCCGCCTGCCCCCCCATCGCGACCTTGCCTGGCGCCTGGGCGTTACCGTCGGCACCATCAGCCGGGCCTATCGGGAGGCGGCACGGCTGCACCTGGTCGGCGGCGAGGTTGGCCGTGGCACCTATGTCCAGGACCCCGCCGATACCGGCCCGGCCAGCCTGGCACCGTCCCGCAATCACCTGATCGAGATGACCCAAAACAGCCCGCCCCTGGGCCCCCATGGCGCCGCCCTGGCGGACAGCCTGCGGACCATGGCGGAACAGGGGCATGGCAACGCCTTGCTGGGCTATAACACCGAGATCGGGCCCGAGGCCCATCGCCGGGCCGGCGCCAAATGGTTGGCCCGCGTTGGCCTGGAGGTAACGGCGGATGACGTCATTCTGATGGGTGGCGCCCAGGCGGCCCTGCTTTCGACGCTGCTGTCATTTAGCCGCGCCGACGACCCGGTGCTGCTTGAAAGGCTGACCTATAGCCAGCTGATCGATGGCGTACATTTCACCCAGCGCCGGCCGGTGGCCGTGGCCATTGATGACGAGGGGATCGTGCCCGCCGCCCTGGATGCCGCCTGTACCGTCTCGGGCGCCAAATTGCTGTTCCTGGTACCAACCCTGCAAAACCCCACCAACGCCGTGATGTCGCTGGAACGGAGAAAGGCAATCGTTGAGGTGGCCCGGCAGCATGATCTGTTGTTGGTGGAAGACGATGTCTACGGCTACCTCGTCCAGGACCGGCCACCGCCCATCGCCAGTCTGGCGCCGGAGCGTACGATCTACATCACCTCGGCCTCGAAATGTTTGGCGCCAGGTCTGCGGGTAGCCTGGGTAACGGCGCCCCGTACCCGGCTGTTGCGCCTGGCCGAGGCCGCCCGCGTCATTACAGTCACCCAACCGGGCCTAACCGGTGCCGTTGCCTCGCAATGGATCGAAGACGGCCGGGCCGAGGATCTGCTGCAATGGCAGCGCCGGGAAACTGCGGCCCGTTATGAAATTGCGGCCCAACAACTGGCCGGCCTTGATTGGCACGGCCACGAAGCGGCCTATCATGTATTGCTGAACCTGCCAGCGCCCTGGCGGGCCGATGATTTCGCCGCCGCCGCGCGCCAGGACGGCATCGCCATTTCGACCCTGGCCCCCTTTGCCGTCGAGGCGGACGACGCGGAACAAGCCGTGCGCGTGACCCTCAGCCAGCCGCCCGACCGCGCCACCCTGACCGCAGCCTTGTCCAGCCTGCGCAATATTCTGGAGCGCGGTCCAAACCGGCCCCGGGCGATTATCTGATAGGCCAGTTATTCGACGATGATCCGGGCGTTGATGCCGTTGGACAGGATCTGTTGCAGGACCTTGTCCGCCGCCGAGACGGAATACATCGGGCCCATGCGGACGCGGAACATCTCCTGACCCTTGATGAAGACGTTGATAATGGAGGAAGGGCCGATATAGGCCAGGCGTGCCCGCAGCTTGTTGGCGTTTTCGGCGCGGGCGAAAGAGCCGGCCTGGATGAAAATCGACGATGGCCCAACCGGCTGCTGGGTCACCCGGACGGTGCCCTGACCAGCCGCCCCAATGGGGCCGGCATTGGCGACGCGCACATGCGTCGCATCGCCCGCCGCCGGCGTCCGCGCCTGCTTCACGCCCGGCGGCGGCGCCAATGTTTGTGAACTGACACCTTCCCTGGGCAACGCCGGCAGAGCGGTTTTTTGTTCCACCGGGGTGGCGACCCGTTTCGCAATTCTTTGCGGCCCGCCCTGATCAAGCACGGTCACCCGCACCTTGGCGGTGCCTAGTTTTTGAAAGCCCAACAATTGCGCGGCGCGGCGGGAGACATCAATGATCCGGCCATTGACGAAGGGTCCCCGGTCATTGATGCGCAGCACCAGCGAACGGCCGTTAGCCAAATTCGTCACCCGCACCCGCACCGGCATGGGCAACGTCTTGTGCGCCGCCGTCAGGGCGTTCATGTCGTAGAGTTCACCATTGGCCGTTCGCCGGCCATGAAATTTCTGCCCGTACCACGAAGCAATGCCGGTTCTGTTGTACTGGCCATCCTCCTTCGGATAGTACCAGACCCCCCTGACCTGATAAGGTTTGCCGACCTTATAGGTGCCCGCACTGGCGCTTGGCTGCTCGGCCGTGGCACGCTGAATTTGCTTGGCCACATGCAGGGCCAGCTGGCCCTCCGCGCAGGCCGCAAGAGAGAGTGCGGCAAAGGCACAAAACATAAATCGATATGTGGCCCGCAAGGTCATTATTGGGCGCCGATACCATCAGAGAGCAGACCCACGGCCAAGGCGAAATAGGTGGAGCGGTTCCACTTCAAGATCGTGCGGTAGTTGGAATAGACCATATAGGCCGGCGACATCTTGCCTTTTTCGGGCAATACGATGGAGGCCGACAGCTGCCGCGACGGCAGGTCGGTGCCATCGGCCCGGCGCACGCCCAGAGCCTGCCAGCCGGAAATCGGCTTTCTAACCTTCAAATCCGCCATGGCGCGGTCAAAATTGTCAGGCAGGCGCACTTCCCGGCCCCAGGTTTGATCCGCCCGCCAGCCGGACTTGGCCAGATAGTTGGCGGCGGAGGCGAATACATCCTCCCGGGTGGTCCAGATATCGCGCCGGCCATCGCCATTGTAATCGATAGCATGAGCCAGGAACGAGGACGGCATGAATTGGCATTGCCCCATGGCGCCGGCCCAGGAACCGACCATGGCACCCGGCGTGATATGGCCTTCGTTGAGGATGCGCAGGGCGTTATGCAGCTCCTTGCGGAAATAGGCACTGCGCCGGCCATCGTAGGCCAGGGTGACCAAGGCTGGAACGACCTTGAAACCGCCCGTGACCCGGCCAAAGTCCGTCTCGATACCCCACAGGGCGACGATAAAGCGGGGCTGCACGCCGATCTTGCTGCCGATCTCCTGCAACAGGGCACGGTTCTCGGCCAACTTGCTCCGGCCCTTTTTGATCCGCGAGAGCGGCACCACCCGGTCCCGGTACTGCGTATAGGTCAGCGTGAATTCCGGCTGCTTGCGGTCCAGCTCAACCACCCTGGGGATCAGTGAAATGCCGTTCAGGGCACCGTCCAGGGTTGCCGTCGTAATGCCGCGTCCCTGGGCTTCGGCGCGGAATTCGCGCATCCAGTCCTCAAACTCCGCCGCCGCCACCGATCCGGTCCACAGAAACAGGGCGGAGACGAGCACCACAATACGAGCCAACATCAGCACAAACACCCCTTCATTATGCAAATTCGATAGCCTGCTTGTGCCATGGCGGCGCGGCCACGGCAAGCCGCCGGGCCGTGCCAAATCAGGCACCGCTGCCCTTTTCAGTAGCAGCGGCAAAAGCATCGATACCGAGGGCGGCCCGAAAGTCGGCGGTAACATCGGCCTTCTTCTCTTCCAGGGGGATACCGGTCGAATCGGCGACCCGGTCAATGGCATTGAACAACGCCGCCACCGCCGCCGTATCCGTCAATGCGGCCCCACCCATGGCCTCGACAATAGCTGTTCGCGCCGCCGTCAACTCCGCCGCAGCATCGCCTAACACCGCCGTGGCGAAGCGGACCAGCATGGCGCCATGCGCAATGCCGCCATCGGCATTCGCCCCCACCCCGGTCATCACCGAGAGATCGTAGTCTTCACCGTCGTTTTGGCCGCTCGCACGGAGCAACTCAGCATGAGAGGTGGTTCAGTAAACGCACTGGTTAAGGGCGGAAACCCGGCCCGCCACCAGCTCGATCTGGGCATGGTTGATGGCGCGGTATTCATTATCGAAATCCATCATCGCCTGGGGCGGGATGTATTGGTTCGTGACCAGATCGAAAAAGTCTTTGACCGCTGCCGGCACCAAGCTCATGGCCTGATAAATATGGGCCGCCGTTGGCCGGCCCGCATAAAGATCCTCGTCCACGGTGCCGATCGCGTCCTGGGGCGCCAATGTGTGCACCCAGGCCAGCTTTCGCGTCGCCGCGGGACGGTGGCGGCTCGGCTCCCCTGGTTGCGCCACGGGTAACGGCCAGGGATCCAAGCCAAGGCCTTTGGTGAAGGTGTCGACGGCGACGACATTGGCGATCACGCCAACGGTATCCACATAGCGCTCCTCGATCATGCCTTTAGCCGCCAGGCCTTGGAACCAGGCGCGGCTGAGCCGGCCCGGATCGGTGCGGATGCGGTGGATCTGCTCTACTTCCAATGCAGACAGTTGGCCGAGGTGATCGTGTTCACCCTGCACCATTTCCGGCGACAGGGCATCCTTGCGCTCCCGGCATAGCCGGCAATCCTGGGCCTGGCGCGCCTCCGCCGCGATAGCGATACGCTCGGCCCCAATCAGCCAAGTGCTCGGCTGGGCCAACTTTTCCCAAGTTCGCGCCTGGGCGGCGGTAATATCGTCGCGCACCGGCCAGGGTAAATCTCGATAGCTGATTTCAGTCATCTGCTTTCCAGTTTGAGGATGATTGCCAGAGTATACTTGCATTCCAGAGCGGATGGGTGAAATCTGTGTCAGATCAATTTTTTGGGAGGAGAAAAAAATGACCTTGGTTCTAAGCAGCCAAAGCTTCAATGACGGCGACTATCTTGGCAACGACCATATTCTGTCCGAGGCCTTTGGCTTCGGCTGCGCCGGCGGCAATCAATCGCCGCAGCTATCTTGGTCCGGCGCGCCCGAGGGCACCAAAAGCTTCGCTCTGACCTGCTTTGACCCAGATGCCCCAACGGGCAGCGGTTTTTGGCACTGGGTGGCGGTCAATATCCCCGTCAATGTCACCGAACTGGCGCTTGGCGCGGGCAGCGGCGGCGGCTTGCCCGACGGCACACTGCAAACCCGCACCGATTTCGGCGCGCCGGGCTATGGCGGCCCCTGCCCGCCCGAAGGCGACCATCCGCACCGTTATCTGTTTACCTTGCACGCGGTTGGCCTGGACGCCCTGCCGGTGGAGGCGGACACCTCCGCCGCCGTGGTCGGCTTCATGCTGCACTTCAACACCATCGAAAAAGCCGCTCTGATGGGCCTTTATAAGCGCTGATTCAGAGGCATTTTCAATGCCAGCTAAACCACCCGCTCCCCCGTCCCGGCCACCCATTAATGGTACCCTGTGGGTGGCCGGGAAGGGGGAGCGGGTGGCGAAGCGGCAGAACCGTCTAGACCTTACCGCAGTCGCCGAGGGCGGAATCGAAGATCGCCATGGCGCTATCAATTTCGTCCCGGCTGACGGTCAGGGGCGGGGCGATCCGAAATATTCCGGCTGACGAAGGTCGGCTGATATTCAGGCAGGCGCCCAGCTCCAGACAGCGGCGGCTGATCGCCATGCCGATTTCCGGCGCCGGTGTCTTGCTGCCTCGGTCGCTGACTATTTCAACACCCTGTAACAGCCCGCGCCCACGCACATCACCGATCACCGGATGGCGCTGTTGCAGGGCATTTAGCTGTTCTTTCAGATAGCCGCCCAGCTCTCCAGCGCGTTCGGCCAAGCGGTCGCGGAGGACAATTTCCACCACTTTGGCACCCACCGCGGCCGGCAGGGGATCGGCGGCATGGGTGGTGTAGAAAAGGAAGCCCTTGTCATGGCAATCCTGTTCGATCGCGGCGGAGGTTATGGTTGCAGAAAGCGGCAGGCCGGCGCCCAGGGTTTTTGACAACGTCAAGATATCCGGTGTCACGCCATCGCGCTGAAAGGCGAAATTGTCTCCGGTCCGGCCCATGCCGGTCTGCGCCTCGTCCAGGATCAATAACATGCCCCGCTCATGGGCCTTGTCCCGCAAGGCGGCCAAATAGCCGTCGGGCAATTCGATGATGCCGCCCGAACTCAAGATCGGCTCAACAATCACCGCCGCCAATTGACCCGTGCTTTGCCGGTCGATCATCTGCCAACCGAACTCAAACTCGGCCCGCCAGTCATAATCGCCGTCGCGGTTAAATGGAGAGCGGTATGCATGCGGCGTCGGCAGGGTCAAAACCCCCGGCAGGGTCGGTCCGTGGCCACGGCGGCCGCCGGAATAGGTCGCCGCCGCCGCGCCGCTTGTCATGCCATGCCAGGAGCGGTCAAAGGCGACCACTTCGAAACCGCCGGTATAGGTCTTGGCCATGCGCAGCGCGGCTTCATTGGACTCGCCCCCCGTCGACAGCGGCAAGACACGGTCCAGCCCAGCGGGCAGCATTTCGGTCAGCGCATCGGCAAAGGCGATCACCGGGTCGGACAGAAAGCCGCCATGCAGATGATCCAGGTTGGCGGCCATGTCGTGAATGACGGCGACAATTTCCGGATGGCCATGGCCCAGAACGGAACTCATCTGGCCGGAAGTGAAATCAAGGATGGCACGGCCGCCATCATCATAGATGTAGGAACCCTTGGCCCGGCTGATGCACGGTTCGGCGAAATCCCCACCAAAGCGGAAGACCTTGCTGGCAGACGGCTTGCTCATATCGCATTCCCCGCATCGGGCCGGTCGATGGCATAAAGTGATAATTCAAAGGTCTCGCGCCGGGCCATGGACCAACGCTGGGTGGCCTCTACATAAGTCATGCCGCAATGTTCCATGACCCGCCAGGATGGTTCGTTGTCAGGCCGACAAGCGGCGACCACGCGGCGCATCTCCAAGGCATCGAAGGCCAAGGCAATCATCACGGCGGCGGCTTCGCGGGCATAGCCCTTGCCCTGATAGGGCCGGCCCACCCAATAGCCGATCTCGCCCTCGTCGGCACCGTTGCGGGTCAGCGAGATAATGCCCACCAGATCGCCGCTGTTCCGCGCCACCAGGGCAAAGAAATAGCGCCGTTGCGATGACAGCTCTTCCTGGGCCCAGGCGATGAAATCACGGGCCATGGTGCGGTCATAGGGGTGGGGGATATCCAGGGTCCAGCGCGCCACTTCCCAATCGCCGGCCAGCTCCGCGATCCGCGGCGCATCGGTCAGCTCGAGCGGACGCAAGATCAATTGCTCGCTCCGCAACGGCGGGCGAAATGGCAATTGTTGAGGGCGCGGCAACGACATTGCCTATCTCTACAACAGATCGCGCAACATGGCGACCAGGGGCCGATCGGCGGGGGGCATGGGCAGATCCCCCATGCGCATGGGATGCAGCCATTTCACCGCCTGGCCCTCCCTGGGACGCAGATTGCCCTGCCAAACCCGGCAGACGAACAACGGCATCAGCAATTGAAAATCCTCGTAGGCGTGGGAGGCAAAGGTAAAGGGCGCCAGACAGGCCTGGGTGACATCGATATCCAGCTCTTCCTTCAACTCCCGGATCAGACATTGCTCCAGGGTTTCATTGCCTTCCACCTTGCCGCCGGGAAATTCCCACAGCCCGGCCATGGACTTGCCCTCGGGCCGCTGCTGGACCAGCACCCGGCCATCGATATCCACCAACGCCGCGGCCGCGACCAAGAGCATGTCTGAGTTCGGCATCAGGAACGATAGTCGGCGTTGATCGCGATATAGCCGTGGGTCAGATCGCAGGTCCAGACCGTGGCCTTGCCCCGGCCCACACCCACGTCCACGGCGATATCGATCATCCGACCCTGCATGTGGGGCACCACCTGTTCTTCGCGGTAGTCGGGGTGCGGATGGCCGGCCTCGGCGATGACCACGCCGCCGATGGTAATGGAAAGGCGGTCCCGATCGGCCTTTTCCCCGGCCCGGCCCACGGCCATGATGATACGGCCCCAATTGGCGTCCTCGCCGGCGATGGCGGTCTTGACCAGGGGTGAATTGGCGATGGTCATGGCGATCCCCCGCGCCGCCTTGGCCGAGGCGGCGCCGGAAACCGAAATCGTGATGAATTTCGAAGCGCCCTCGCCATCGCCCACGATCTGTTTGGCCAGATCCTGCATGACCGATAACAACGCCGCCTTGAACGAGGCCAGGCGCCTATCGCCTGCCTCGGTAATTCTGGCGTGTTTCGGGCCCTGCCCCGTCGCCGCCAGCAAGACAGAATCCGAGGTCGAGGTATCACCATCCACGGTAATGCAATTGAAGGATCGGCTGTTGGCCCAACGCAACAAACTGTCCAGCACCTGGGAGGGCAATTTCGCATCGGTGAAAACAAAACCCAACATGGTCGCCATATCGGGCGCAATCATGCCACTGCCCTTGGCGATGCCGGCAATTTGCACCACCTGCCCGTCGATTTCCGCCCTAGCCGAGGCGCCCTTGGGATAGGTATCCGTGGTGCAGATGGCCCCAGCGGCGGCGCGCCAGCCATTCGCCTTCAACTTGCCATGCAGACCCGGCACCGCCTTCACCAGACGGTCCACCGACAAGGTCTCGCCAATGACGCCGGTGGAGGCGACCATGACCTCCCCTGGCTTGCAGCCCACCGCCTTGGCCACCGCGCGGGCGGTGGCGGCGACATCGTCCAGACCCTGACGGCCGGTGAAGACGTTGGCATTGCCCGCGTTGATTACCACGGCCCGTGCCCTGCCCTTGCCGATGTGCTTGCGGCACCACAGCACCGGTGCGCCGGGCATGGTGGAGCGGGTAAAAACGCCGGCAACGGTGCTGCCCGGCGCCAGCTCCATCAAGGTCAGGTCAGCACGCCGGCGATAACGTTCGCCGGCGGCCATGGCGCCAAGGCGAAGGCCGGCAAGATTGGGCAGTTTCGGAAAACGGGCCGGAGCGAAAGGCGAGACATCCATGGCGGCAGGTGTCCTATTTGTCTTTCGGGCCGATGGCGGGTGCTTTGCCGGGGCTGCCGTCCAGTTCAAAATACTTGATCTGGGCATCCTTGGCCAAGGCACCCAACAGCTCCTCCGCGACTTCCTGCGCCATGGCCTGACGCAGCGCCGGCGCGCGCTTGGCGAATGAAGGTCCCTGGCCCTGCCGCCGATCCACCAGCTTGATGATATGCCAGCCAAAACCCGTCTTCACCGGAGCCGAGATTTCGCCCGCTTTCAGGGCAAAGGCGGCGGTGGCGAATTCCGGCACCATTTTGTCCTTGGTGAAATACCCCAAGTCACCGCCATTGGCGCCGCTGGGACCCTTTGATTTTTCCTTGGCGAGGGCGGCAAAATCACCACCCTTGTTCAGCACGGCGACGAGGGCGTCGGCCTCTTCCTGGGTTTCCACCAGAATGTGGCTGGCCCGCACTTCCTCGGGGCCTTTCACATTGGTTTTCTCGGCTTCATAGCGGGCCCGCAGATTTGCTTCCGTGGCCGCGGCATTGATCCGTCTGGTCAGGTATGTCTGCTCGAGAATGCGGCTGCGTGCCTGGGCGATCTGGCTGATCACGGCCGGGTCATCACCCAGCTTTTCCGCTTCCGCCGCCAGCAGCACCAGGCGCCGTTCCACCAATTGCTGCACCAGGGGCATGTAAACCTTGTCCAGCGCCAGGCCGCGATATTGCTGGGGCAGGTTCTGATGCGCGATGCGGACGTCCCGGAAAAGGACCTTGCTGCCCTTGACCACGGCCACGACCCGGCCATCTGCGATGGCGCCGGCGGCCTTCTTGGGCTCTGCTGGGTTGTTACTCTGGGCCTGGGCCGGCGAAAATTGCAGCATGGCCGAAATAGCCAGACAGGCGCCCAACAGCGCGATGGAGGATTTGCTCATGATAGGGAGGCTTTCTCTTGCGGTTTTTCTCAACTTAAACGCTCAACGCGCCAGATGCCGGGCCAATATCGAATATTGGGCCCTTGCACACAAGACGTTAAGACGATTTCTCACAGATTGTTGTTAAAAGGGTCACATTGCCAGCCGGAGCGGGTGCCGTTTCCCCGCCCTTGTTTAGCGCCCACTTTCGTTGACAGGGGGGCGAGTGGCCCTTATGTCTCACTGGTTGCGCCCCGGCTTCCCCATATGGGGGTGGTGGGCAACTGCTATGTTGAAGTTAATGGTGTTTTTTAGGGATTTTTGATGGCTATTCTCGCCAGTATTGCCAAGCGCCTGTTCGGCTCGTCCAACGAACGCGTCCTCAAACAGTTTGAGCAGCCGGTCCATGCGATTAATGAGCTGGAAGCCAGCTTCGAAGCCCTGTCCGATGATGAATTGCGCGATAAGACCGATGAATTCCGCCAACGCGTCGGCGCGGGTGAAAGCTTGGACAAGCTATTGCCGGAGGCCTTCGCCGCCGTGCGCGAGGCGGCCAAGCGCGCCCTGGGCCAGCGTCACTTTGATGTGCAGCTGATGGGCGGCATGGTGTTGCACCAAGGCATGATCGCGGAAATGCGTACCGGCGAGGGCAAGACCCTGGTCGCCACCCTGCCGGTCTATCTCAATGCCCTGGAGGGCAAGGGCGCCCACGTGGTCACCGTCAACGATTACCTGGCGCAACGGGACGCCAACTGGATGGGCGTGGTCTATGCCCAGTTGGGACTGACGACGGGCTGCATCGTCCATGGTCTGGATGATGACGAGCGCCGCGCCGCCTATGCCTGCGATGTCACCTATGGCACCAACAACGAATTCGGCTTCGACTATCTGCGCGACAATATGAAGTTCGAGCGCCCGGCCATGGTGCAGCGGCCGTTCAATTTCGCCATCGTCGACGAGGTGGACTCGATCCTGGTGGACGAGGCCCGCACACCGTTGATTATTTCCGGCCCGGCGGAGGATTCTTCCGATCTGTATCAGACCATCGACGTCCTGATGCCAAAGCTGGCGGAAAGCGATTACGAAAAGGATGAAAAGGCCCGTACCGTCAACTTCACCGAGGACGGCGCCGAAACCATCGAAGCGCTGCTGCGCGAGGTCGATCTGTTGAAGGGGGAAACCCTTTACGACATGGAAAACGTCACCATCGTGCATCACATCAACCAGGCCCTGCGCGCCCATCAGATGTTCCAGCGCGACGTGGATTACATGGTCAAGGACGGCAAGATCGTCATTATTGATGAATTCACCGGCCGCGCCATGGAAGGGAGGCGCTATTCCGAAGGCCTGCATCAGGCCCTCGAAGCCAAGGAAGCGGTCGAGGTTCAGCCCGAGAACCAGACCCTGGCCTCGATCACCTTTCAGAATTATTTCCGCCTCTATCCCAACCTGGCCGGCATGACCGGCACGGCGATGACCGAAGCGGGCGAGTTCCTGGAGATTTACAAGCTGGCCGTGGTCGATGTCCCGACCCATCTGGACATGGTCCGCGATGACATGGATGACGAGGTCTATCGCACGGAAGAGGAAAAATTCGCCGCCATTATCGAATTGATCGGCGAATGCCAGAAGACCGGCCAACCGGCGCTGATCGGCACCGTATCGATCGAGAAATCGGAACTACTTTCGGATCATCTGACCAAGGCAAAGATCAAGCATAACGTCCTGAACGCCCGCCATCACGAGCAGGAGGCGCATATTATCGGCCAGGCGGGCCGTATGGGCGCGCTGACCATCGCCACCAACATGGCGGGCCGGGGCACCGATATTCAGCTGGGCGGCAATCTGGAAATGCGCCTGGCACAGGAAGCCACGGACGCGAAAGGCAATCTGGACGCCGCCAAGGCGGCAGAGATCGAGTCCGAGATCGCGGCGGAAAAAGCCAAGGTGCTGGCCGCCGGCGGCCTGTTCATCATGGGCACGGAGCGGCATGAGAGCCGCCGCATCGACAATCAGCTGCGTGGCCGCGCGGGCCGGCAGGGCGATCCGGGCGCCTCGAAATTCTTCCTCAGCTTGGAAGACGATCTGATGCGTATTTTCGGCTCGGAACGCATGGACGGGATGCTGCGCAAACTGGGCCTGGAGGAAGGCGAAGCGATCATCCACCCTTGGGTCAACAAGGCCCTGGAGAAAGCCCAGGAAAAGGTCGAGGCGCGAAATTTCGATCTGCGCAAGAACCTGTTGAAATACGACGACGTCATGAACGATCAGCGCAAGGTGATCTACGAACAGCGCCTGGAATTGATGGATGCCGAGGATGTGGCGGAAACCGTCGCGGACATGCGCCGGGAAGTGGTCGAGGATCTGGTCGCCCATCATATTCCGGAAAAGGCCTATGCCGAGCAATGGGATGCCGATGGTTTGGCGGTGGAGACCATGGAGGTCTTTGGCCTGGATCTGCCGATTGCCGAATGGTGCGCCGAGGAAGGCATCGCGGACGAGGAAATCCGCAAGCGTATCGCCGGCGCGGCCGACCGAAAGATGGCCGAAAAGGTCGCCAACTATGGCCCCGATGTGATGCGCATGGTGGAAAAGGGCCTGTTGCTGCAATTGCTGGATCAGACCTGGAAGGAACATCTGCTGACCCTGGATCACCTGCGCGGCGGCATCGTGTTGCGCGCCTACGGCCAGCGTGATCCGCTGAACGAATACAAGACGGAAGCCTTCACATTATTCGAAACCATGCTGGACGAATTACGCCAGACCACGACCAAGGTGCTGGCCCATATCGAACTGCAAACAGATCAGGGCGAAACCTACATCACCGCCCAGCATCCCGATCCGATGATGATGGAGGAAGAGCATCTCGATCCCATTAGCGGCATGAACGAGATGGCGGACGAAGAGATGGCCATGGCGGGAATGGCGGCTGGTGGTGCTGGCCTAAACGGAGCGGGCACGCATCGCCCGGCTCGCAGCCGGCAGGCCGCCCAAACCCTGGACCCCGACGATCCCTCCACCTGGGGCAAGATCCCCCGCAACGCCCCCTGCCCCTGCGGCACCGGCAAGAAATACAAGCACTGCCACGGTAGTTAGGGGCACTAATCGGCAGACGGGGAATTCCGCCATTCCGGATTGACGGATCAGGCCCAGCAATAACGTGGACGCCACCGAACAGATGTTTTTTTCTGTCAGACGAACAGGCTCCCTTATCCCGCCTTCATATCAACGATCTGCTGATACAGAACTGTCGGGCAATCGATGCCCTCCTCATGCGAACGGGCACGGGCGACATAGCGGCGGTCGCCGGGAATGCGCGTGCCTTCCTGGGCCAGGATGGCGTCAAACAGGCCTTCAATGCGCTGCAGAAAGCCGCCGTCGTAGCCGGCCGGATCGATCAGGATAACAATTTCACCGGCATGGGCGGGTCCGCTATCAACCGCACCGAAATCGGCGGCCTTTTTCTCCGCCTCGAAACAGAAGTTGCCACCCGTCAGGCCGGCCGCCAACAATTCCACCATGATGATCAGGGCGTTGCCCTTATGGCCGCCGAAAGGCAGTTGCACGCCTTCCAGGGCGGCCTTGGGATCAGTGGTGGCTTTGCCATCGCTGTCCAGGGCCCAGCCTTCGGGAATGGCATGCCCTTCCCGGGCCGCGACCTGGATCTCGCCGCGCGCCGAGGCCGAGGTCGCGAAATCAAACCCCATGGGCGGTAGGCCCTGGCGCGGGCAGGCAAAGGCGAACGGATCAGTGCCGAACAATGCCTTGTTCCCACCCCATGGCGCCACGTACGAGCGCGTCGTGGACATGGCCATGGCGATCAACCCATCAGCGGCGAATTGCTCCACATCCCACCACAATGCATTCAGGTTGCCGCTGTTGCGCAAGCCCAGGGCGACAATACCTTGCGATTTGGCTTTCTCGATCGCCAACGCCCGGCCCGCGACAATTGCCGGCGGCGAAAAGCCGTTTTTCCCATCAACCGCGACAAGGCCCGGCGCGGCATTGGATACCTCCGGCACCGCCCTGCCATCGACCCGGCCATTCTGCACGCAGGAAACATACCCCGGCACGCGAAACAGACCATGGGAATGGGTGCCATCGGCCTCGGCCGCGGTCACCACACCGGCAATGGTCTCGGCGTTCGCCAGCGACATGCCATTGCCAACGAAAACCTCCGTCGCCAGGGTTCGAACTTCATCCAGGGTCATCCGCACTGTTTCGGGCATTCCGTATTCCTATCCATGAGCACCGCATCCAACTGTTATTATCCAGCAGCTTATCAGGATTGCCGGCATTGCGTGCACTATCGGTGGGCAGGATAGCGGCGGACCGCTGCTAAGCATCGAGATTCCTGATTAGCCGGACCGGAACCTATCAACGGTTGGTCCATTTAAACGAGGCATCTTGATCCAATGGATATATTGGCCGCGCCAGATTCTTGAAGGGAAGACGCTCGAAATTGAGGCCTGCCACACCGTCGCTATCACATTCGATAATGTGTTTGGCCATGGCGCCAAATGTCGGGCGGTATTGGATTTTGGATTTCAATATTATGTAGGATTTTGCCAACGGCTCGATGCCAACGAAACGAAACATGGCCAGATCAAGCGGTTCAATGCGGTCTTCACTGAGCAGAATTTCCATGGCGCCGGTATCAAATACCACGGTCCGCCCAAGTTCGACCTGCATGCCGGTAAAGACCGGACCGCGCACGATGAAGCGGCCATCGGATATCGTCTTGACGGTACCGGAAAGCACCAGCGGCTGACCCCGTTGATCTATGGACGGCATATCCATCTTGCCGCCGAGGGGCAGCGTAATATGCGCGCCAACACCGGCCTCGATCAATTGCTGCACGGCTTGCGGATCGCATATGGGGCCCGCGACGACATTGTCCAAACCTTGCTTCAGGGCCTCCGCGATGACCGTCATGGTGTCGAGCGTGCCGCCAGAGTTGCAATTGTCGGCCAGATCGATCAGCAGGACCGGTCCGTCGGTCAGTTTCTTGGCGCGCCGGACCGAATCCTCCAAAGGCTCGCTTTCATAGCTGAAATCATCACGCCCACGCCAAGCAAGCTCGAGTATGCGCCGGCAGGCGTCTTCCGCGGCGCCACTATTGCCATTTTCGACGGCAACCACGCTTAGCCGCGTTTTCGAGGTGTCGGCAAGCGGGAAGCCCGGAAAGACGCTGACCGAGAGCACGTCTCCCGTTTCCAATTCCCCGGCCAGCGTCATGATCTCGCGCATGGGAGCCTCGTCGGTCGCCATGCGGACAATATTGGGCAGAATGGGGCAGCTTTCGACAACCATGCGCGGCGCAATCTTGCCAGCCATGAATTCAAGCAAAAGCTCGCCCGCCCTTTGACCGGCCTCGTACATATCCATGTGCGGGTAGGTCTTGTAACCGACCAATACATCACAATTCCGGATCATTTCCTCGGACATGTTGGCATGGAAATCCAATCCGACCGCGATTGGCAGGTCTGGTGCGACGGCGCGAATGCGGGCCAGTAGCTCGCCTTCTCCATCCTCGAAATCCTCCGCGACCATGGCGCCATGAAGATCCAGAAACAGCGCATCATAGCCCTCCTTGAGGCTGTCGCAGATGAGATCCGCCACATGATCAAAGGCCGCCTGATGAACCGGACCGCTTGGCATGGTCCGGGCGGCGGCGGGGATATGGACATCCGCCCCCATGGCTTCGGCCATGTCTATGAAGGCGCCGATTGGACTGCCCGTTCCCTTGAAATAGTTATACGCCGCATCGCCGACGAGGGGGCCATCCGGTCCAAGGCTTTCAAGCGGCGTCGGTACGGGAGAAAATGTATTGGTCTCGTGCTTTAACATCGCGATTGCGAATTTCACGGCTTCGGCTCCCTCGTGCTCCCTGGCTTCTCTGAATTGTAAGTCCTATTCGCCGTGCGGGTGAACCTGCAATTTGCCGGCGTCGAGGTTACAACCAGGCGGCGCCTGTCCAGAGCAAGCATACCAGCATGGCGTCAGGGTCCGCCATGGCTTAGGCTTGTAACGAGAGCGCGCGGGCGCCCAGGTGGTGGCGTAAATGGAGTGAAAGATGCAAAGTGCGGACATACGGGACTATGATTATATCATCGTCGGCGCGGGTTCCGCCGGCTCGGTAGTCGCCAACCGATTGTCCGCCGACCCTAACAACAAAGTACTGCTGCTCGAAGCCGGTCCGGCCAGCCACCCCTGGTCAGCCATACCCGTCGGCTACGCCAGGTTGCTCGAGAACCCCGCCGCCAACTGGTGCTATTCCGCCGAGCCCGAGGCCAGCACCAATGGCCGTAAGATCGCGGTACCGCGCGGGCGCATGCTGGGTGGTTCCAGCTCAATCAATGGCCTGGTCTTTGTCCGCGGCCAGGCCCAGGATTTTGATACCTGGGCGCAGCTGGGCAACAAGGGGTGGAGCTATGCCGACGTGCTGCCGTTTTTCAAGCAGTTGGAAAGCTATGATGGCGGCGAGGACGAATATCGCGGCCGCGACGGACCATTGCGGGTCACGGATCCGGACGAACACGGCGCCCTCTACGATGCCCTGATCGAAGCCGCCGGCCAAGTCGGGATACCGCACAATCCCGATTACAACGGTGCCACCCAGGAGGGCATCGCCATGAGCCAGGCGACGATCTCCAATGGCCGCCGCATGAGCACGGCCTATTGCTATCTGGACCCGGCCCGTAAACGCAAAAATCTCAGCATCGAAACCGGCGCCTTGACCGAAGCCCTGGTGCTGGATGGCAAGCGCTGTACGGGCGTGCGCTATACGGTGGGCGGCAAACCACGCCAAGCCCGTGCGCGGCGCGAGGTGGTGGTCAGCGCCGGCAGCATCAATTCGCCGCAACTGCTGGAGCTGTCCGGCATCGGACAGGCCGCGCGCCTGCAAGATCTCGGCATCGAGGTCCGGCATGACCTGGCGGGCGTCGGCGAGAACCTACGCGACCACTATGCGCCCCGCACCCGTTGGGCCATTGGCACGCCGGGCGTCACCTACAACGACATGGGCAGCGGCCTCGGCCTGGTCAAGCAGGCCATGCGCTATCTGTTCTCGCGCAAGGGCATGCTGGGTATCCCAGCCGCCCCTCTCAGGGCCTTCGTGCGCAGCCGCGAAGGGTTGGACGGGCCGGATGTTCTGTTGGGCTTTGTGCCCATGCTGTACGAACCGGGCTTCAAGCTATCCGCCACCGCCGGCATAACCTGTTATGCCCATGCCATGCGCCCCGACAGCACCGGCCATATCCACATCACCTCGGCCGATCCGAAGACGCCGCCGGCGATCAACTTCAACTTTCTCTCCTCTCCCCTTGATGCGGAAATTACCGTGCGGGCCGTGCGTATCGTGCGCGCCCTGATGACCGCGCCGGCCATGACGGCCCTGCAAACAAAAGAGCTGGCACCGGGACCGATGCGGGCCTCGGACCAAGAGATCCTGGACTGGGTCAAGGCGGCGGCGGAGACGACCTATCACCCAGTGGGAACCTGCAAGATGGGTTCCGACCCGATGGCGGTGGTCGACGATCAGCTGCGGGTTCGCGGGTTGGAAGGGTTGCGGGTGGCCGATGCCTCGATCATGCCGACGCTCACCTCCGGCAACACCAATGCGCCATCGATCATGATTGGCGAGAAAGCGGCGGATCTGGTTTTACAGGCTGCATTGGGAAGCTGAGCAGCCTTGCCTGAACGGCGCAACAAACAAACCCTGATGCTCTGTATTGCCCTCGGTGCCCCAAGAGCTGGCCAGCGCGTGCGCGAAGTTTTAGATAGCCGCGCCAAATGGCCTAGCTTTCTGCTTCCATGATGACCTGGCTGGTGACGAAAGCGGAGATTTCTTCTTCTGAAAAATCCAATTCCGCTAGGATTTCCCGGCCGTTTTCGCCAATATCCGGCGCGGTTTCCGGTGGCGCGCCAGAGCCTATGGGCATGCGGGTTTGCAGAATGGGCTGACCGGCGGCATCTTCCGACGGCATCAAGACACCGCGATCGGCCACGTGCGGGTCCGCGACAACGCCATCGACGGCCAGCACGGGCGCACAGGGGACTTGTGCCGCGCGAATGCGGCCAAGGGCGTCCTCGACACTCATTTCAGCCAGCCGGGCTTCCAACAGGGCGGTCAAGGCATCGCGGTTGGCCACCCGGTCGGGGACATCGATGAAACGGGGATCTTCTTGCAATTCTTCCAGCGCCAAGGCCCGGCACAAGCGTTGCCAAAATTTTTGCGTTGAAGCGCCAATAAATATTTGCCCGTCCCCGCCCTGAAAAACTTGATAGGGGGAAAAGGTAGCGAGTGCGGAACCCGTACGTGGCGGCACGACCCCGGTTTGCGAATAGCGGGCGATGGATTGTGACATCCAGGAAAGCGCGGATTCGAACAGGTTGAATTCCAGGCGGGCGCCCTCGCCGGTCTTGTCCCGCCGCCGCAGCGCATCAAGAATGCCGATCACCGCGTACATGCCGGTGCCCATATCGATCATCGAAGGGCCAACCCGGACCGGCGCCCGGTCGGCCTCGCCCGTCGAGGCCATGATGCCCGACATGGCCTGGGCGACGGCGTCATAGCCGCGCAGTTCGCGGTACGGACCGCTCTGCCCGAAGCCTGAAATAGAGCAGTAAATTATGTTCGGCATCTGTGCCCGCGACGGCGTCATAACCATAACCCAAACGCTCCAGCGCGCCGGGGGTAAAGGCTTCCAGGAAAACATCCGCCTGGCCGATCAGACGCTGCATGATCTGACGGCTGGCCGGCATTTTCAGATCGATGCAAAGACTGCGCTTGTTCCGGTTGACGACGGACGACGTCGCGCCGCCGTTTGCCGCACGGAAGTGATCGCCGCCCGGCGGTTCAATCTTGATGACATCGGCGCCTATCTCGGCCAGCAGCATGGTGGAGAACGGCCCCGAGAGGGCATGGGTCATATCGAGGATTTTGATATCTGTTAGCGAACCCTGCATGGCCGTTTACCACCCTGATCTTACGCAGCCGACATTCGCCGGGGTTTGAGATGCGCCCTTGGACGATGCCCCGTTTAGCATGGCAGGTCCGCGTCACCCTCAACAGACGATAATGCCCGAAATGGATACCGCTCTTATAGAACTGGCATCAAAGGCTCCGCCAGCCGCCGGAAAAAGCTCTTATCGAGCAAAGTAGAAACTGCCAACATACGTGTTTCGGTGTTTATCTTCTGATAGACAATGACAGCATGGAGCGGTTCGTGCGGGGATTCTATCAGACGCGAGACAATCCAGACACTTCCCGGAAAGTCGGCTTTTTCCAATCGGTCTCCAGGCTGAAGCGTGGCGCTCTTGAGTGGCCGCCGCATCAATTATTCCTCGCTGTTCGGGTCGGTGTGTTGACTAGGACAATGGGCGTCGAGACTTAGGCAAACGAGATTTCGTTTTACTTTGGGTGGCCGGAATTTTGCTGTCGGTCTGCTCGACAGCTTTCTTCTCGTCGGCTTCTTTTGCCAATCGAAGGGCGCGCAGTGTCGTCTGGTGATCCGCCCTATCTTGTTGCCTTTTTTCTTTTTCCTTTACGACCCGGCTGTCCTTGTTCTGGGTTGTGGCGAACATTTTCTCGGCCTTTGATTTCGCTGACTTCGGCATATGGAATTTCCTTTGCTTCGGTTCTGGGCGGCACTGGCGAGTACTTTCGCTCCTATTTTTGAATGGGACCACTCAGGTCGCGTTGGGCAATGCAATATTGGCGCAGTTTTCAATTAATCGAAGTCGCTTTCGCGACCTAAGTAATTGCTTTAATTTCTTTAATTGCTTTATTTTTTAGGAAACTGAGCGCATTTACTTTGCATACGCTCTCGTTTGGCGCCTGGCGCCAAGGGGAACCACAGCCGCCTCCAATGTGAATTGGAGGCGGTGCTTTGTATGGCTATTCAACGATAGACAGGTTCTCGGCGGAAGATTTGCCTTGCTGTCCCGCCTGAAGTTCATAGGAGACTTTCTGCCCTTCGCTAAGCGTACCTAGTCCAGCACGCTCAACGGCTGAGATATGGACGAAAGCATCTTTTGAGCCGTCTTCGGGCTCGATGAAACCAAAACCCTTGGCCGGGTTGAACCATTTTACAGTACCAGTTGTCATAGCAATTTCCTCTAACTGGGAATCAAAAAACGCGCCTCGCCTCATGCGATGGCGCGGTCGATATAACGTCCACATTGTCAGGGGGTAGCTAATAAAACGGCGCACCGGTCATTCAGGCAGCACCAAACGAATGCAATACGTATGCAGCGTAAATAGGCGATATCAGGGATAAGTCAATGGCGCGGTTATGTTCGACAACCGTTTCAGAGACAACTTCATGTCAGGCTAGGCCGCAAATAATTTCGAGCTGTTCCATTGGTGACCATCTCAAGTGAAGCGATTTTGGGGTCGGCAGACAGTACGGCGGAAGTATCTGGTTATCACGAGGTGAGCGATACAATTGATGACAGTAATATTGATTAGATTTCGCACCTAGTTTGGCAGTCCCGCAGCCATTAGATACCCGGCAAGCTTATCACCATGGACCCGGTCCTGTATTGGATAGGGGCGCAGAGCGTCATCAATGGTCAAATTCGGATCAATTTTCATCACGGCCGCCACCACGTTTGAGGCTTCATCCTGCTGCCCATTGGCGCTCAACGCCGCTGCCAACATGGCAATTCCGTGTGTTAGATGAGGTGCCAGCTCGCGAAATTTTCGCAAGACCAGAACCGCATCCGCATGCCGATTGCTTAACAGGCATACGAAGCCGAGCGTAAGCACGAAATACGGAAATACGTTTGGCTGCAATCTGATTGCGGTCGTCGCCGCGCGGAAAGCTTCATCAAAGCGCCCCTTGGCTAACAAGGCGCGGGCATGGATGTGGTGCGTGGGGCCAACACCCGGCAACAATTCCAGGCCGTGTTCAGTATCGGAAATTGACAGGTCAAACGCGCGGTTCGCGAGATAAATCATACCACGGTTGGAATAAATACCCGCCGCATCCGGGTGCCGGCGAAGCGCCTCTTCACAAATTTCTAATGCGTTTTCGAGCAACGCGTCTCTATCAGAGGTCCAACCATGCAGCACCAGTTGGGCCCGCGACGCCACGGCAAAGGTTAGGCCAACAATAAGATCGGGATCGATGGACGCAGCGATATCTGCTTCCCGTTGGGCCTTGATAAAACCTTGCTTGTCGTACTGGGAATAAGCGTGAATTGCACGTCGGGCATGCTGTATGGCGTCCGCGCTATACGACCGGCCTAAAAGTGTACGCGCCGCTTCGCCGAAGGATATTCCGGCATCCGTTTCGATGACAATCTTGCTGCACAATTCATCCTGTGCGGCAAACAGATCATCGGTTGAACGATCAAATCGGTCTGCCCAAATGTGGTCGCCAGAAGTTGAATCGATCAACTGCACATTAATGCGCATCCGCGATCCCATGGCCTGTACACTACCCTCAATCAGATACTGCACACCTAGCTTGGCGGCGGCAGCGCGGATATCGACGGATTGGCTCTTGAAAGCAAAGCTTGAATTACGCGCCGCCACGTCGATCCGAAGCCCGCGGGAGATATCGGTAATGAGGCTTTCAGTCAGTCCGTCGCAGAAGAACTCCAGGTCCTCATTGCGGCTCATATTCAGAAAGGGCAATACAGCCAAAGTCGGCTGTTTGATGGAATTGATCAACGCCTTGAGTGAAAGGTCTACGCTACCGTCCAGCCCAATTTCCGCGCCATTTTCCACCCCATCTTCCGCCGCGCTCTCCGGCATGGACATCGCCGCATCCGAGACCGCGACTGCGCCCGTCCAGCGCCAGACGTGAATTGCCTGGGTAATGTTTTTGACCTTCTGGCTTCCGGCATCATCAAACGCCGCATCAAGCTTACCCTGCACCTGCCGCATCACATTGTCCGATATGCAGATCGATCCTGCCTCTGCCAGCCCTTCGAGCCGTGAAGCGATGTTGACGCTGTCACCCAGGATGTCGGCACCGTCGATGACAATGTCGCCAACATTGATGCCAATGCGGAATTGAATGCGTTGTTCCTCGCTCTGGTCCACTTCCCTCTCGCTCATGGCCTGTTGAATATCAACCGCGCATTCGACCGCATCGACAGCGGAGGCGAATTCCACCAGCATGCCATCACCTGTCGTCTTCACAATGCGCCCGTTATAAGTCGCGATTTTCGGATCAATGAGTTCGCTTCTATGGATGGCATGGCGTGCAATCGTGCCGGCCTCGTCGACTTCCATCAGTCGCGAGTACCCAACCATGTCGGCGGACAGGATCGCCGCCAAACGTCGCTCTACACGAGTTGAAGTCACGAAACCCATTTCCCAAAACTGGTTTAGAAAGCAATATGATCCTACGAATGTAGGCGAGCCGAGTCTACGATCACTTGTGTACAATGCCACCCGAATGCCCGCTTCGGGTCAACCGCGACGCCCCCTGGTTCAGCGGTGGATGCTTCAAGTCAGGTGATAAGCGGAAATGCGCCTGACGCGCTATCAAACACGGTTCGTGCCAGGAAGAGACAACGGGCCAGGATTGATTACCGGCATGGATTCACCAATCGCGCGGCGGTACACTTTTTCCATGACCGAGAATGATGATTTCAATGCGCTCTTCACGCCCTTCACTCTGGCGGGCAAGACGCTGCGCAACCGAGTAGCCCACGCCTCGATGGTGACGCTGTCCACGCCGCAGGGGCGGGTGACAGATCGGCTGATCCAGTACCATGCCAACCGGGCCGCCGGCGGAGCCGCACTGAGCGTGACGGAGCCGTTCGGCATGATGCGCCACCAGGCCCGGATGCCTAGGGTACAGGTTTGGCGGCGCGACGATGCCGACGGCTTGAAACGCTTCGCCGACGCCGTGGAAAGCCTGGATTGCCGCTTGCTCGGCCAAATTCAGGATTCCGGTCGCGGGCGTCATTTTCCCGGGCGCAATCCGGAGGCGATCGGCGCCTCGGCGCTACCCGACGATCTCTCCTGGACCGTGCCTCGGATGCTTACGCCAGCCGAGATCCGCGACTTGATCGAACAGACTGCGGAGGCCGCCGCGCACCTCCAGGACTGCGGCTTTTCCGGTGTTGAAATCTCCGCCGGGCACGGTCACCTGTTCCACCAGTTTCTCTCTCCCTGGTCAAACCGCCGGGAGGATGAATATGGCGGCGACTGGGCTGGGCGCACGCGCATTGTCGCCGACCTGGTGGCGGCCCTGCGCGCGGCCTGCGGGACGGCTTTCATCGTCGGCCTGAAACTGCCCGGAGACGACGGGATACCCGGCAGCATCAGCCCGAAGGAGGCCGGCACCGTCGCCGACCGCCTGACGGAAAGGCGCAACGTGGACTATGTCAGCTTCGCCGCCGGTGCCCACGCCCGCACCCTGGAGCTGCACACGCCTGACCGGCATGGCCCAACCATGCCCTACATGCCGTACATCAAGGAGCTGCGCCACAGCCTGAACGGCGTGCCGCTGATGGCGTTGGGCCGGATCACCGATCCGGCAGAAGCCGACGGCATTCTTGGGCGCGGCGAGGCGCAGCTGATCGGCCTCGGCCGCACTTTGCTCGCCGATCCTGCTTGGCCCAACAAGGCCAAGCAGGGCCGCAGCTGGGACATCCGGTATTGCCTGTCCTGCAATACCTGCTGGGGCGTGATCATCATGCAGCAGGTGCCGGTTGCCTGCGTCAACAACCCGCGCGTCGCCCGCCCCGACGAAGTCGATTTCTGGCCGGCACGGACGGATAATCCAAAACGGATCGTCGTGGTCGGCGCCGGCATTGCCGGGATGGAGGCCGCCTGGGTCGCCGCCGCGCGGGGTCACGGGGTCACGGTCTTCGGCGCTTCCGACGCGGTCGGCGGCAAAGCCCGGCTGAGGGAGGCATTGCCGGGCGGCGAAACCGTGTCGTCGATCTACGACTATCAGGTGGTCGCGGCGCGGCGCGCCGGCGCACAGCTGCTGCTTGGACAGCCCGTCGCCATGGAAGAGCTCGTCGCACTGCGGCCTGACACGGTAATCCTGGCGACCGGCTCCACGATGCTCCCCCCCGACTGGCTGCCCGAGGCCGTGCGCGCGGAAGGCTGGGTCGCCGATTTGCGCGCGACGATGCCGCAGGTGTTGCGCTTTGGCAGCCGGCAGGCCGGTACCGCCGTGCTGGTCGACACCGACCATACGGAAGCCACCTACGCCGCCGCGGAGGCGCTCGGCGCCCGCTTCGACCGCACCGTGATCGTCACGCCGCGCGATACCATCGCCACCGACGTGCCCATGGTCACGCGCCAAGGCATCCTGCGGCGCATGGCGGAGCAGCGGATCGAGATCGTCACCCTGTCCGAGCCGCGCTGGAGCGATGCCTGCGCCGAGGGACGGCTGGACCTCGTCAACGTCTACACCGGCGAGGCACGCGTGATCGAGGACCTCGCCCTGTTGACCTATGCCAGCCCGCGCGTGCCGAACGCTGCGTTGACCACGCCGCTGCAAGCCGCCGGCATCGAGGTCATACTCGTCGGCGACGCCCGCGCCCCGCAGGAAATGCTCTTCGCCACCGCGAGCGGGCATGAGGCGGGGAATGGGGTTTAGGTCTGGCGGGGTGAGCGTTGCTGGAGTATTAGCGGAAGTCGCGGCTAAGGGTGATTACCAGCGCGTCGTGCCAAAATCGGACTGTTAGGATTTCCTAATTCATGGCGCCTTGCTGCCGGTGAGTGGGAACAGTCCACAGCATCACAAGCGGCCAGGCTGTCCAGTTCCGCGGTAGCGCGTGCTTATCCGGCACCAGGAGCGATCATGAGCCGCATTGATTGTTCCTTGGCCATTACTCGCGGTTTTTCCGCTCCCTACGGCCATTAAACCTGTACTCGTCTTCATCGAAGAATTCCAACAATCGGTTGCGATAGGCAGCAACTTCCTGCTTCGTCGGTTTGTGAAATTCATTTTCCTTGGACGGCTTGCCAGCGATAATCATCCCATGCATCCCCATCGGAAGATGCGGTAGGCAATGGTATTCGTAGGTTCCAGGCACCGTGAACACGTGCGACCATTTTTGCCCCTTTTTTGCGAGGTCGTCGCTGGCAAATGCCTTGGCCCCTTTCGGATAGCCATCGGGATAGGTCAACATATTGTGAAACTCGTCCGCCTCGTTGATCCAGGTAACAGTGTCTCCCGGCGCGATATTCAAAAGCTTCGGCTTGAAGTACATGCGCAGATTGTCGTAGTCGCTGATCACGCGGACAGTATGTTCCGCCGCTGCCGTGGGCTTAGCCAGGCAAACAGCAATGAGCAATGCCAGGGCGATAGTTCGCCCGAGACTTCGACTAAATTCCATAAATTTTGCTTTCCCCCGCAAGGCGGCTTGCGCCTATTTAACCGTGACCTTGATCTTCATCTTGGGATGAATGGCGCAGCGGATCTTGACCTTGCCTGCCTTACCAAAGGTATGCACGATCGTTTGACCCGGTTTTTGGGCCCCGACATCGAAAGCATAGCCCTTGGTGGTGGAATGAATATTATGGGTCACATCATCGTCGTTGATGAACTTGATCGAACTACCGACACTGAGCTCGATTTTCTTTTCAGAGAATTTGCGGCCTTTTTGCGTCACCGCCACTTCGGCGGCAATGGCATTCGTGGCAAAGGCAAATACAAATGCTGTCGCTAACATTGATAGTCTCATTGATCCCTCCAACAGGTATCTTGGATGCCGTGGCGGCCACGGTGTTGCTGTAAGAACACCGTGGCCAGGTTTACACAGTAATTAGCTGCCTATTTACAGCGACGCAGGTGCAAGCGTGCCGTGCGGCATTCCGCCGTCTCCGCCTGCCCACCGGCGGCCGGGCTCAAACGTTGCAACCAGGCCCCTGGCACTTGATCGTTGGCCGGTAGAACTGGTGCTGCAACGACCGGATCCGCGCCCTCCAACGTCAACAGAAAAGCGAGTAGATCGGCCTTTTCATCGTCGTTTAGATTTAGCGGCTTCATTTCATCTGAAAGGCTTTCACGCTTGGTAAAACCCTCACTGTAATGGTCAATGACCTCTTTCAGCGTGCCCAGCGAGCCGTCATGCATATACGGCGCGCGTTGCACCACGTTGCGCAACGTCGGCGTTTTGAAAGCATGCTGCATTTTCACCATGTTCTTCACGACGCCGCCCCGGCCGATATCGTCGTCCGGCAGGCCGATATCATGGAAACCGCTGTCAGTGAAATTCCAGCTCGAATGGCATGACACGCAATTTGCCTTGTTGTTGAAGATATCAAAGCCGCGTTTTGCAGCAGTTGAAATCGAAGTTTCATCGCCGGCCACCCAACGGTCGAATGGAGCAATACCGCTGACAATGGTGCGTTCGTAGGTGGCGATCGCCTTTGCGATATTAGCGATGCTGATGCCTTCGCCTGGAAACGTTACATTGAACAAGGTTCGATAACCGGGAATCGCCCGCAATTCCTCAACAATGCCGCCCAACTCCTGGTTCATTTCGGCTTCGGCGCCCATTGGACCCAAAGCCTGTTCTTCCAGGCTTTCGAACCGGCCATCCCACATCATCAATTCGCCCCAGGCGGAATTCAGGACCGTGGGTGTACGCCGGCCTAGTTTGGTCATCTTGTGGCCAAAGCCAGTTGGCAGACCATCGCCCCAGGAAAAACTTGGATTGTGGCACGTGGCGCAGGAAATATAGTCCGACCCCGAAAGCCGTGGGTCGAAAAACAGTTTGTGTCCCAAATTCACCTTTTCCGTCGTGTAAGGATTTTCTTCTGGAAAGGGCACCTCACCAGGCCGCACATACTCCGTCTTCCATTCGCCGCGCGTCTTGGCCGCGGCTTCCGTGGTCCAGAGCGGCGTCCCCATCGCTCCTAATCATGATCGCGGCGGCAAAAGCGCCGCAGAGCATTTTGGCTGGCTTCCGTAAGGTGTTCGATTTTCTACAGGTCATGGTTGCTCCATTTCTCCGGTTCGTTCTCTATATGCTGAGGAAATCTGTTTCAGTGTCTGCGACTTAGGCTTCGCGAACGGCGCTCAAAAACTGCTGCACATCTTCCCGCAACGCCGTCGCCTGATCATTCATCTCGCTGGAGGCGGCAAGAACACTTTCCGCAATGCTGCCAGTCGCCGACGAGGCTTGATCCAATTCATCAAAATTGCTGGAGATCACCGCTGTTGACTGCGCGGCCTGTTGGACAACTTCGGCAATTTCGCCCGTCGCGTTTGCTTGTTGATCAATGGTGTCGCTGATGGCGTTGACGATTTCGGAAAAGCGACCGATGGTGCCCTGAATGGTTTCCACACTACCAACGGTATCCGAGGTCGTGGCCTGCATGATGGCAATCTGGCTGGCAATTTCCTCGGTTGCCGAGGCGGTCTGTTTGGCTAGTGCCTTGACCTCGGAGGCAACAACGGCGAAGCCTTTTCCAGCCTCACCAGCACGCGCTGCCTCGATCGTGGCGTTAAGTGCCAGCAGGTTGGTTTGATTGGCGATGTCATTAATTAAACCAATGACTTCACCAATCTGCTCGCCGGCGGTGCGCAATTTTTCGGTATTGCTGGCGGCATTTTTCGCTTCCTGCACCGCTTCTGAAGAAATCTCGCTGGATGCGGTGACCTGGCGGCCAATTTCCTGGATGGAACTGTTCAATTGATCAGCCGCCGCTGCCGCGGTTTGGCTGCTTGAATTGGTCCGGTCGGCGGTCTCGCTGGATTCAACGATCTGCTGATGAGATTCATGCGCCGTCGTCGACAGAGTATCGGCATTCGCCCTAAGATCCTGCGCAGCGGCCAAGACGTTCTCCAGACCGTCACCCACCGTGCCCTCGAACGCACCTATCAATTCTTGGATTTGCGCCTGGCGTTTCTCTTCTCGAAGTGCCGCGGCGTCCTTTTCCAATTGCTCCTGGCGCTGCCGCTCCTCAAGTGCTTGTTTCTCTATGCCATTATCCTTGAAAACCTGGACCGCCCGGGCCATCTCGCCAATTTCATCGCGCCGGCCAAGATCGGAAATTTCCGCCTCATGATCACCGTCGGCCAATGCCGCCATCCGGGTCGTCATCCGAATGACCGGCCGGCTAATCATATGTCCGAGTACGATTGCGGTGATGAAACCGATAACCGCGGTGCCAAAAATAGTCGCAATGATATAGGTGCGCGTGTCCGAGACGATAACGTCGGCTGATACCCGAAAGTTGTAACCATCCTCGCTCGCATACTCGACGATCAGGTCCAGTTCGGCATCTATGGAAACCGCCATCTCATGCAGTTGGGTAAATAGCTTGGCGGTCTTCTCCGACTTGGCGCCTTCGGTAACTTGTTGTGCCAGCGCCCACCATTTATCGGCGGCCGCGCTAACATTGGCGAGCTTGTTTGTAATTCGCTCGTCGTCGCTACGCTCCTGAATAACCTCAAGGTCTTCGCGCAGTGTTTCGTTCAAATCTTCCAGGGTTTCGACGAACTCTTCGTTTGCCAATACGGATGGATCATGATTGGCAACGATCATCTGCTTATCAAGCAACAGAAAATCGCTTTTGGCTGCCCGGGCGAAGTTTATCGCCATCAACGGGCCATCATACATTTGTCCGGCTAACCTGCCGGTATGATCGACCTTACTGACTGTCATTATGCCTTGGACCAAGGTGAACAAAATCACGGCAATAAAGCCAATAAGAAGTTTGGTCCGCAACGTCATCGATTTCCCCGCCCCAGATTGTATCAAATGTGACGAGTTTTTTATGTCAAAAGTAATAATTAAGTATTAAGCCTAATCGAAGATATAAAACAAATATCTTGTACTCGTTAATACCGGTTCAGGTTATCACCGCCTTATGTTGTAGAATTTCATATTCCCTACGTAATATGCGAAATTTTGGCTGGCGCCGTCGGCTTTGCGATACGGCATGGGAAAGAGCAAAGCACACTTTCCGTCGAACCGTGGCGAACTGATAAACGCCCCAATCTCTGAACTCATGATTGAATGCCAGGCGGAATACGGCCAAATGCGGAAACGGCGGCGTGCAGGTCGGCTTACGAGGGCAAAGCGGTAATGACGCCAACGCCGGATGACGGCGGTTTGGTGCCGGCTGCTAACATGCCGCCGGCAATATCGCACATGGAAACAAGAGGAACCTGCCGCTACACTCCCGCCATGTCGGAAGCAACGCGACGTAGACTGGCGGCGATCGTGTCCGCTGATGTGGTTGGTTATTCGCGCCTGATGGGCGTGGACGATACCGGTACGCTTGCGGCATTACGAATTCATCGAGCCGAACTTATCGACCCTAAGATTGCTGACCACGGTGGCCGGATCGTCAAAACAATGGGCGATGGGCTGCAGCTGGAATTTCCGTCCGTGGTCAACGCCACCCGCTGCATGCTGGAAATTCAGTCGGGCATGGCCGGACGCAACAAGGACGTCGATGAAGACCAGCGCATGACCTTTCGCATCGGCATCAATCTGGGCGATATTATCGTCGAGGGCGAAGACATCCTGGGCGACGGCGTCAATATCGCCGCCCGCCTGCAAGAGATCGCCGAACCGGGCGGCATCGCCGTCTCCGCCCGTGTCCACGAGGACATCCGCGATCGGCTTGACGCCGCCTTCGCCGACAGCGGCGAACAGGCCCTGAAGAACATTGCCCAGCCCGTCCATATCTGGCGCTGGGCACCTTTTGGGCAAGACCCTTTGGCGCCCCCGCCGCGAAGGCAGACGCCGAATTATCGTTACCGGACAAGCCATCCATCGCCGTGCTGCCATTCACCAATATGTCGGGCTACCCGGAGCAGGAATTCTTCGCCGATGGCATGGCGGAAGATATTATTACCGGCCTCTCGCGGTTTGGCTCGTTGCTGGTGATTGCCCGCAATTCGACATTTAGCTTCAAAGGACAGTCGATTGACGTGAAGCAAGTGGCTGAAACACTGGGCGTCCGCTACGTTTTGGAGGGAAGTATTCGCAAGGGCGGCGACCGCATCCGGGTGACGGCACAATTGATTGACGCCGATAGTGGCAATCATATCTGGGCCGACCGCTTCGACCGGGAGGTTGCCGATATCTTTGCTGTTCAAGATGAGGTTACCGGCGCCATTATCGCCGCGATCGCGCCGGAAATCGATCAGTTCGAAATTGAACGCTCGCGGCGTAAATTGCCGATGGAACTCGACGCTTGGGATCTATATCAAAAGGGCTTGGCGGCATACCATCGCTCGGTGTCGGCGGACTTCGTCTCGTCCATTGATACCTTCGATCAGGCCACGCAATTGGACCCGGGCTTCGCGCTCGCCTGGGCGATGGCGGCACTGGCAAGGACGCAATATGTCTTGAATGGACAGCCGGAGAACCGGGATGAGTTGATCCGCGAGGCGAAGAAAAAAGTACAAATGGCACTGCGCCTAAGTCCGCGCGATCCGCTCTGCGTCTTAGCGGATGGCACCGTGCACAGTCACTACCGAGAGCATCAAATTGGTATTGCCAAACTTCAGGACGCCATAAAACTCAACCCCAACCTTGCATTGGCCTATCTCTTGCTAGGTCAGGCCAGAGACGCCGCGGGCCAATATGAAGAAACCATCGCGGCCACCGACGAATTTGTCCGGCTTAGTCCCCGCGACGTTGAAATCTGCAAGGTGTTGACCATGCGGGCCTATTCACTTTTCCACCTGCACCGTTACGCCGAAGCCGCCGAGATGGCATACCGGGCCATGCACGCCCCCAATCCCACTGTCTGGGCATTCGTTAGCTATTCTATATGTCTGTTCTATCTCGACCGCAAAAAAGACGCGAAATTGGCGCTCGACGAGGTCTATTCCAAGATCCCTGATTTTTCGCAAGCCCATGTGCTGCAGGCCTTGCAGCATCACGATCCAGGACACGTTCATCGGGAAATCGAAGCTCTCCGCGAACTCGGTGTTCCGGAGTGAGGCTAGCCAGCCGCCCGGTGGTGTAGAAAACGGGAAGTTCCGCCGATAGCCGGTCCGACGTTTGGGGCAAGGTCAGCTGAAGATCTATAGCCGATACACACCAATCGGGGGCAAGGGACTGCCCTCGAATACATTCCTGCCAACTTTCTTTGTGGCCTGGCGCCAGGCGGCGCGTTCTTCTGGACCGAATTCCACGTTGGGCGCAGGGTCCACATCCACGTTCTTAAACGCATCAACCCCACGTACGAGCATGGCCGAATCTCGATGAGCCCGGACTTCAGTGTGCGTTGGTATCATCTCCACCAACAAGACGAGCCGACGTTCATCCGAAGTGTTTACCGGAGAGCTGTGAATGATGCCCGCATTGAATAATCCGATTTCGCCGGCCTTCAACTCCAAATTCACGGCTTTTGATTCATCAAACTCGGTGGAAATGAATTGCCCGCGCGACAGGATGCTGTCCGGATTCCCGGTATCCGTATGCTGCAGGACACCTTTTTTGTGCGATCCGGGAATGACCTTCAAACAACCATGCGCGAGGCTGCAGTCCGCGAGTGCAAGAGCGCCAATGACCAAAATAGGCTTGATAGGGTTGGCCGCGCCGTCCTGATGCCAACCCGCGAATGTCTTGCCATCGGGGTCCTTGATCCTGAACGCCATGCTGTAACACAAGATATTAGGACCGATCAGATCTTCATAGACATCGAGAATATTTTCATTTCGCGCGATGTCCGCGACCCAGGGGCACAAAATATGCGACTTGGACTTTAGTTTCTTAACGTCATTTGGATACATGCGTTCGAACGATTCCAGGCAGCCGCGATAATGCTCGACTTCCCCTTGTGAAAGAACGGGAATGGCCTCTAGGAAACCTTGGCTATGAAAATGCTCAATTTGTTGCGCGGACAGCACATTCGGCATTTCCGCCTCCTTTGAAATGAAATCCCAGGTCATGGAACTCGGGAAGAGTCACGGCTGTCAACGACGGGCAACTACTTTCCTATTCAGAAATACTCTGGAACAGTCACCGCACTCTAATCAAATAGCGTGCTGGCCCATGGCGAGGGATTTGTCGCGCCTATGTTGCCGGGCATAGCCGCCGTCCTTGCCGTCGAATTCGGCCAACGCGGCAGCGATGGCATGGCCCAGCGCGGCAATAGTCGAGGCGGGATTGCGATGGCCCCCGCCCATGGCTTCCTGCACCACCAGGGCAACCCCTTGTATCCGTTCAGGTCGTTGGAAAAGAAATGGGCGATCAAACTCTAACTCGGCCCCAAAAAGGCCCGCAACTCAACGATCCGACCCATTCCACCACCAAGGGGCGGCCACCCCTTGGTGGTGATCTTTTAAAACACAAAAGATCAGCGTATTCATAAGACAAGCAGTTTCGCGATTGAACTACCCGCCCGCTCCATCATGACTTTTGCAGGGCTTTATCGATCCCGGCGATAGCCTCGCGCAGATTGTCCCGATGGCTTTCATTCATCGCCGGTTCCCTGGCCAGCGAAGCGGCCCATTCCGTCAGGATGTCCGCAAGCAGATAATGATGCAGATGCATTTCCACTTCGCGGCTGTCCTCGCCGCCGCGAAACAGCTTTATGTACAGACCGTCGTTTTCGGCCCGCGCCTCGAATTTCGAGCCACGGGAAAAAGAGCCCATATAGACCTTATCGGGAAAATCTATCGCGACTTCGGCCTTATCCTGAACCGGGTGCATTGTTTTTTTAACCATGAGGCATTTCCTAAAATCAGCAGCGCCATGGCGCTATCATGAACAGCGGAACGATAGTCCGAAAATTCCCAGACCTGCAATGCCGCCGCCGATTGCAACAGCAGAAACCTCGCCCAATATCAGATGCCGTGCTGGCCCATGGCGAGGAATTTGTCGCGCCTTTGTTGCCGGGCATAGCCGCCGTCCTTGCCGTCAAATGCCGCCAATTCGTCAGCAATGACATCGCCCAGGGCGGCAATGGTCGAGGCGGGATTGCGATGGGCCCCGCCCATGGCTTCTTCCACCACCCGGTCGACAACCTGTAGCTTGACCAGATCCTGGGCCGTCACCTTCATGGCATCGGCGGCGTCCTGGGCCCGCTCGGACGAATGCCACAGGATCGAGGCACAGCCCTCGGGCGAGATCACCGAATAGACCGCATGCTCCAGCATGATCACCGTGTTGCCCGCGGCCAGCGCCACGGCCCCGCCCGAGCCGCCCTCGCCCACCACGCAACAGATTAACGGCACCCGGATATCGAGACAGGTTTCCGTCGAGCGCGCGATGGCTTCGGCCTGGCCGCGTTCCTCCGCCCCGACCCCTGGGTAGGCGCCTTGGGTGTCCACCAAGGTGATGATCGGCAGGCCGAAGCGGTCCGCCAGACGCATCAGGCGGGCCGCCTTGCGGTAGCCCTCGGGCCGGGCCATGCCAAAATTATGGCGCACCCGGCTTTGCATATCGCTGCCCTTTTCATGCCCGATCACCATTACCGCGCGGCCCCGAAAACGGCCGATGCCGCCCGCGATGGCTTTGTCGTCGGCATAGGCCCGATCGCCGGCCAGGGGCATGAAGCCATCAATCAGGCCGGCGACAAAGTCGTTGAATTGCGGCCGGTCGGGGTGGCGGGCTACCTGTACTTTCTGCCACGGCGTCAATTTGCCGTAGGTTTCGCGCAGCAATTCGTCGGCCTTGGCCTGCAAACGCCCAACCTCGTCCTCGATATCGGCGCCGCCCTCTTGCTCGCCATCCAGCTGGCGCAAATCGTGGATCCGCGCTTCCAGCTCGGCGATGGGCTTTTCGAAATCGAGGAAACTAATCATTTCTCATTTGCCATCATTTCAATCGCGCGCTTGGCCGGTCACCTCACCGGCCAATTTAATCAGCTAGAGGATGACTGGACTTGACCAGCTCCTGCAACCTCTCTTGCAGTATATGGGTATAAATCTGCGTGGTTGAAATATCCGCATGACCCAGCATCTGCTGCACCGCCCGCAAATCAGCGCCATTGGCCAACAGATGCGAGGCAAAGGCATGGCGCAGGGAATGGGGCGAGACCTTGGAGGGATCAATCTCCGCCACCTTGGCCAGCTCCTTGACCAACTGGGAAAACCTTTGCCGGGTCAGATGCCCGCCCTTGGAGCGCGAGGGGAACAGCCAGCCGGCATCCGCCGGGCGGCGCACGAAACGGGCCCGCACGCCGTCATAATCCTGCAAGGCTTGCATCGCCGGCTCGCTCAACGGGACCATGCGTTCACGGCCGCCCTTGCCCTTAACCACGATAAAGGCCCGGTCCGAATGCACCGCCGGATAGGGCAGCATCAGCAACTCCGAGACCCGCAGCCCGGTGGCATAAAGCAATTCCATCAAAGCCACCAGGCGAATGCCCTCGGCGCCCTTGTAGGTTTTCGCGGCTTGCAACAGCTGCTCGACCTCGACCTCCGTTAGGACTTTCGGCAGCGGCCGGACCCGGCGCGGGCTGTCGATGGCGGAGGACGGATTATCGCCACGCATGCCCTCGGCATGAAGGAAACGGTAGAACTGGCGCAGCGCCGAAAGACGCCGGGCGGCGGTGGAGGGCGCCATGCCCTCACGCTCCAAATACGCCAGATAGCTGCGAATATCGTCGCTGGCCGCGTCGGCGATGGCGGAGCCTACGAAATCCGTGAAGTGGCGCAGATCCCGGCCATAGGAATCCAAGGTATTCTGCGCCGCACCCCGTTCCACGGCCAGCATTTCCAGAAAATTATCGACGTATTGTAATGATTGGGACAACGCAACACTCGCATCAAATTAATACAAACAACAAAGCAACATGATAGCAACACGATACCAACAACAAACTAACAGAAAACCAACAGCTAACCAAAAATGCGGGGCTCAAAAACCAGTGCCCAGCAGCCCCTCCAGCGCCATCGCCCTGGCGTCTTCCAGCAAACCAACCCGGCGCAAGGCGGAGACGATCCGCGTCAAGGTCATGGTATCACTTAAACCAGGACCTCTATCGCCCAAAAGCAACAGAGATAGCAATACGGCTTCGCCCCTTCGACCGGCCACCGCCGCCCGCTCCAACCCCATCAACAACGCGGGCGAGGCCTGCGAAATATCCCTGGCCGGCGCCTCGAATATTGGTAGCCACAAGCTTACCGACAGATCCCGTCCCAGAGCCGTCAACAAACCGTATAGCCGTAGGGCGCGTTGGTACCTGTCCGCGCCGCCATTTGCAACCTCTCCCTGCCACCAACCGGACAAAACTTTTGCCATAACAGGCGCCAGGGCCGGGTCGTCCCGGTCGGCGTCCGCGATATACATCAAGGGCGTCAGGGCCAGCATGGCGGCGGCGGCATCGGTCTGGCCGGCGCGGGCCGGTTCCAGCACCGCCATCAACCACTCCCGCGCGGCCTTGCGATCGCCCGCCGCCAACAGGGCGCGCCCGGCGGCAGCGGCGAACCAGGCCAGCCCGGCCTCCGCCTTGATGGCGCGGGTCATTGCCAGGTTAACCCGCACGGACGTCATATAGCTGCCGCTGCGCCGGCCATTGCGCCAGGCCGCGGCCAGGGCCCGGGCGCGGCTTTCAACCTGGGCATCAATCTGGGCCACCTGATACAGGATGGCCGAGGCGGAAGGCCCGGGCTCTTGCTTGGCCAGAGCCAGGGCATCGGCGTTTTGCTCGGCGGAAAATGGCACCGAAGCATAGACCCTGGCCAGAACATCCGTCTCCAACGTCGCCATGGCTTCAGCCCGCTCGGCGGCCTCAAGACGCATGGGCAGAGTGGCATTGGGCGAGGTGGCAATGGCGCGCAGAACCACGGGAGAGGCCTGTTTCACCGCATCCGCCGGGATCGCGCGCCGCGCCGCCCGCAGCATCGCCAGATGCAGCGGCTCAGTTCGCGCGATGCG
This sequence comes from Rhodospirillaceae bacterium, assembly GCA_018701215.1. Taxonomy (GTDB): domain Bacteria; phylum Pseudomonadota; class Alphaproteobacteria. The sequence continues at coordinate 11,716 of JABIWH010000059.1, read as the reverse complement.
CTCCAACGGTTCGGCCTCGCTACTATTCAGCCCCGCCAGCAGGGTGAAAAAGGCCTCATCCTCGACCCCGTTTTCGTACAGCAGTTGCTCGTACAATTCCGCCTGCGCGGTCTGCCCATCCAGTGCCAGGCAAAACGCCATGATTTTCTGCCAGGCGATGGCGGCACCAATAGCGGCCCCAGCGGTATCCTGGCCCGTGTCGGCGCCCAGACGGTTGCGTGTGATCCGGCAGGCTTCGCGCACATTGCCGGCCAGCAATTCCGCCTCGACCCGGACCTGCGCGAAGACCGCGTTGTCCATCGAGAGGGGTGCGAATTTCAACAATTGCGCCACCGCCTCCGAATCGCCCGCAGCGGCCAGCCGCGCGATCCGCAAGGCAACCAGCGCACGGCCATCGCCGCCAACCCGGTCGCCGCCATCGTCGATTGGCGGCAACGCCGTCGAGATCAGCAGGCGCCGGCGCAACGACTGCATCGTCGGCGACGTCGTGTACATGGGCAGGCGCGGCAGCAGCTCCATCACCAGCGCTTTCGGCGTACCGGCCCACATAGCGCTGCCGAAACCACCCTCCATTTCATTCAACAGACCGATGGCGGATACTTTTGCCTGGCCCAGGGCCTTGACCTGAATACCATCCGTACCGGCGGTATCGGTTTCAAGCTTTTTTTCCGAATCAGTTGCAGAATCAGATCCAGATGCGGGCACCGTGGCAGCGGCCGCCGCCGCGGATGTTTCAGGCTGTGATGACCGCAGCGGCCGCAGTGACCGGGGCGCCTGCACCGGCCGCCGCGCCCGTTCCCGCAGCTGCGCGTCCGTTAGGGCCTTGCCAGTCTTGGGATCAAGGCGCAGTTGCAGGGTTTTAGGTGGTTGGGCGGCGATCGACGCGGCCCCGGCCGAATCCGTGGGTACCTTGATTACGGACGGCCGCTTGCTGGCCGGCGGGGGGCCGACCGTCACGCTGGGCAGTTCCTGGGTTTCGCTCTGAGAGCTTAGCGGCGCTGGCGTCTGCGCCCGGGCGGTGCCGGCCAGTGTCAATAAGAGCGGGGCTAATAAGAGCGGGAGCAATAGGCCCCCAGGTAGCCATGCCTTAGCGGGGGAAGCGTTCATCGGGCAGAACCTTTTGCACGGGCGCGCTGGGCGCCGGGATCTCCCACATCGCCAAAAAGGCCATGCCGCCCGCCAATAGCAACACGAAGAAGGCAATAAGGATCAGGGATATGTTTTTCATCAGAAACTATAAATTCGATCAATTGTTATGAAATATTCTTTCGTCGGCACAGCGAATAGCGACAGCGGAAGGGTTATTTGCTAAACTGCAATTGTGGCAAAACTTAGTCGATCCAGGCGCCAATCTATATACTGCCGGACCGTGTTGCAACGGCGCCCGCCAAAGCTGCCTGGCAAAAATGCAACAGACGCGCTGGTTTGCCCTAGACTCACTGGGGACTTACTGGGAACTTGCTGGGGCATTGCCACCGAATTACTCTTGCCATGGTGCCGACGGCTTTTGAAAGTATGATGAGCGAAACAACCCTTCCCGCGTTAGACCATCTCGAATTGGACCGGGGCATTGTCCTGATCGGCTTGATGGGGGCCGGCAAGTCGTCCGTGGGACGGCGTTTGGCCAAGCGCCTGGACCTGCCCTTCTCGGACGCCGATCAGGAGATCGAGAAAGCCGCCGACTGCACCATTGAGGAGATTTTCGCGCGCCATGGCGAGGCGGCCTTTCGGGCTGGCGAGCGCCGGGTCATCGGGCGCCTGTTGGATGGCCCGCCACAAGTGCTGGCGACAGGCGGCGGCGCCTTCATGGACCGGGAGACCCGGGCCGCCATAAGTGAAAAAGGCATTTCCATCTGGCTGCGGGCAGACCTGGATGTATTGCTGGAACGGGTCCTGCGCCGCGACAACAGGCCGCTGCTGAAACAAGGTGACCCGGAACAGATATTACGCCGGCTGATGGCCGAACGTGACCCGGTCTATGCCCAGGCGGACTTAACCGTGACTTCCGGCCAAGGCCCCCACGAGGACGTGGTGGAAGACATTGTCGAGGCATTGCAGCGCCATCTGGCGGGCGGCTCGACGGACGCCGATTTGAAGGATGGGGACTAGTGGCGAAGCTTGAGCAGCAGGTGGAGAACACCACGACAGTACGGGTCGAGTTGGCGGAACGCTCCTATGACATTGTTATTGGCGAGGGTCTTTTGGCCGGCGCCGGGCCTTACCTGACCCCCATATTGGCGCGGCAAAGGGTGGTGATCGTCAGCGACGAAACGGTGGCGGGGCTGCATCTGGCCGCATTGCAGGCCTCGTTGAACAAAGCGGGCATCGACAACGACGCCGTCATCATACCACCGGGGGAAGGCAGCAAGAATTTCGCGCAATTACAGTCCCTGCTGGACCGTTTAATAGAGCTGCGGGTCGAACGCCGCGATACGGTCCTGGCGCTTGGTGGCGGCGTGATCGGTGATCTGGCCGGTTTCGCCGCCGCCATATTGCGCCGCGGCATCGATTTCATACAATTGCCGACCACCCTGTTGTCGCAGGTTGACAGCTCCGTCGGGGGCAAGACCGCAATCAACGCGGCCCAGGGCAAAAACCTGATCGGTGCCTTCTATCAACCCCGCCTGGTCCTGGCCGATGTCGCCGCCCTGGCCAGCCTGCCGGCGCGGGAATTGCGCGCCGGCTATGGCGAGGTCGTCAAGTACGGCCTGATCAACGATTTCGCCTTCTTTGAATGGCTGGAAAAAAACGGTGCCGATTTGCTGGCCGGCTCGACGGACGCATTGCGCCATGCGGTGGCCGTGTCCTGCCGCTCGAAGGCGGCGATTGTCGCCCGGGACGAGCGCGAACACGGTGATAGAGCCTTGCTGAACCTGGGCCATACCTTTGCCCACGCATTGGAAGCGGAAGCCGGTTATGATGGCCGGGTGCTGCATGGCGAGGCGGTTTCGGTGGGACTGAATATGGCCTTTACCCTTTCGAGGCGCCTGGACCTGTGTCCCAGCCAGGACAGTGAACGGGTGCGGCGTCATCTGTCGGCCATGGGATTGCCCACCGAGGCCGGACAGCTCGGCCTGGACGGACTGACTGCGGAGATCATGCTGGCGCATATGCGGCAGGACAAAAAGGTTGCCGATGGCCAACTGACGTTTGTGCTGGCCCGGGGCATCGGGCGGTCATTCATTACCAAGGATGTGGACGAGGGCACGGTGCGGGAGATGCTGCAAGACGCGTTGCAGCCCGCCAAGGCCGGCTGATGGAAATTCGGCTGGCAAGAGGCCGGTTAGCAAGAGGTATTTGAAGGGTAACGACGCCATGGATGGCGAATTACTGTTTTCGATTTTGGGCGTGCTGGTGCTGTTGGTTCTGTCAGCATTCTTTTCCGGCACGGAAACGGCCCTGACAGCCGTCTCGCGTGCCCGCATGCACCAGTTGGAGCGCCGTGGCGTGCGCCATGCCAGCCGGGTCAACCGCCTGATCGCCAAGCCGGAGCGCCTGATCGGCGCCGTGCTGTTGGGCAATAACCTGGTCAACATTCTCGCCTCCGCCGTGGCGACATCAATCATGATCGCCCTGTTCGGCAAGGCGGGGGTGGCCTATGCCACGGCGATCATGACCGCCTTGGTCGTTATCTTTGCCGAAGTGCTGCCAAAAACCGTTGCCCTGAGCCGGCCGGACCGCACCGCCCTGGCGGCCGGCCCTATTATCGGACCTATTGTTTTCGTCCTGGGCCCCGCGGTGGATCTGGTGCAGACCATCGTCAGGGCGGTTCTTGGCCTGTTCGGCCTGCGCATGCGCCATCGGGAAACCGCCGCGGATGCTTCCGAGGAATTGCGCGGCGCCCTGGCGCTGCACGCCCGCGACGGCGCCATGGTGAAAAGCGACCGCGACATGCTGGATGCCATATTGGATCTGTCCGATGTGGAAGTTTCCGAGATCATGATCCACCGCAAGAACATGGTTATGCTGGACGCGGATCAGCCAGCCGCTGAAATCGCCGAGGCGCTGCTGGCGACGCCGTACAGCCGGGTGCCCCTGTGGCGGGGTGACGTGGACAATATCGTTGGTGTGCTACATGCCAAGGACCTGCTGCGTGCCATCAGTGACGCGCCGGCGGATACCGCCAGTTACAGCCATCTTGGTGTTGGCGGCGGTATATCTGTTGGCACGCCGGCCTTGCCGGACCTCTGGCGCGAGCCCTGGTTCGTGCCGGAGACCACCACCTTGATGGAACAGTTGAATGCGTTCCGGGCACGCCGGGAGCATTTCGCCTTGGTGGTCGACGAATACGGTGCCCTGATGGGCCTGGTCACCCTGGAAGACATCCTCGAGGAAATCGTCGGCGACATCAGCGACGAACACGACGTCACCCGCGCCAGCGCAGTTCGGCGCGAGGCCGGCGGCAGTTTCATGGTCGACGGCGTGGTCACGGTGCGGGACCTGAACCGTGATTTTGATTGGGATTTGCCCGAAGACGATGCCGCGACCATCGCCGGCTTGGTCATTCATCTGGCCCGTCACATTCCCGATATCGGCGAACGCTTTAGCCTTGATGGTTTCAATTTCGAGGTGATGCGCCGTTTACGCAACCAAGTCACCGCCGTACGGATTAGGCCGCCAAAGGCCAAGTCCTAAATTAGTTTCGGGCAATCGCGCGATAGAAATCGAGAATAAAGACCCGCAGTTCCGAGGTGAAGTTCGCGCTGCCCGGCTCGTCATCGGGCTCATTCGCATTACTGGCCTGGCTGGCGTATCTGGCGCTGTGGACCTCTGTACAGATTTGGTTCAAATTCTTCTCTGTCCGGGCACAGATTTCCGCCAAGGCATCCCACATTTCCGGTTCCAGTTTAATTGATGTGCGGCGGTCGGCAATACGGATATTGCGGCGGGTGCCGCCGATCCCTTCGCCATATCCATTACGGGCCTCTTGGGACATGGTTTCTTCCTCTAATTGATATAGTGCACAGCCAACATAACACTATAATGCGAATTTGTACGCAAAAAATCTATATTTTGTCTATGTATTTTTTAAAAAACAACTCTATATACGTATAAGTTGTATTCAGAGCGTAATTTTTGGTGAGCGGTGGGATTTATGCCAGGTTACGGGCTTCTTCCGGCGTCATCGCCCGTATGGATAGGGCATGAATTGTACCGGCCAATTCTTCTTGCAGGGCCTCGTTAACCAGACGCTGGCGGGCCAGGCGGCTCAAGCCGTGAAAAATTTCAGCCTCGATCGTGACCGCGAAATGGCTTTCGCCGCCCTCCCTGGCGCCCGCATGGCCGGCATGCTGGTGCGATTGATCCTCGACCTCCAACCGTGCCGGCACGAGAGCGGCCCGCAGCTTATTTTCAATCGTCGTTGCCATGGCCATTGTATGGTGTCCCTTCTAGAAACCGTCTTAAACCTTATTACCTGTGTCGAGAACTATTGAAAGCCACCCCTGAAGCCAGCATACTCCCATCGTGGCAAGAACCAAGAAAGACATACCGGTGTCGAAGACCCGGGTCGATGCGCCGTCCGGGAGTGCAGAGCGCATATGCGACTTTGCCCACTGCGGCGAGGCTGGCGAACATCGTGCGCCCAAATCCAAAACCAACCTGGATGAATTTTACTGGTTCTGCCTGGAACATGTGGCTGCCTATAACCGCAGCTGGGATTATTTTACCGGCATGGACCAGGATGAAATTGAAAGCTTCCGGAACGAGGCGGTGACAGGGCATCGTCCCACATGGAAGCTGGGAGAGCGCGGTTATAAAGCCTGGACGGAAGACCGGGTGCGTGATCCGCACGGTATTTTTGATGGCCCGGACGGTCGTCCGGGCGCCACAAAACCCAAGCTAAAACCGACCCGCGAACAGCGCCGCCACCTTGCCCAATTGGACTTGGATGAAACGGCGACCTTGCAAGACGTCAAAATGCGTTATAAGCAACTGGTAAAACGTTTTCACCCGGATGCGAATGGCGGCGACAAGCAAGCCGAGGAACGCTTCAAATCCATTAACGAGGCGTATAGCAATCTAAAGTCCGCGGGCCTGCCGCAAGGATAGGCCCAGGGCAGTTCACATAACGCGACAACGCCTAGTAACCACGCAAGCAACACGACAGGATTCTGTACCATGACGCTGACTGCTACCGCCGATGATACATCGGTCCACCCAATTGACCAGCCTGATATCAAGGTGAATGTGCGTGAAACATTCGGCCTCGACAGCGATATGGAAGTACCAGCTTTCTCCCAGAGCTCCGAACTGGTTCCGGACCTGGACGAAGCCTACCAGTTCGATCACGAAACCACGATGGCTATACTGGCCGGTTTTGGCCACAACCGCCGGGTCATGATCCAGGGCTATCACGGTACGGGCAAATCAACGCATATCGAACAGGTTGCCGCCCGCCTGAACTGGCCCTGCGTCCGGGTCAATCTGGACAGCCATATCAGCCGTATCGATCTACTGGGCAAGGATGCGATTGTTCTGCGCGACGGCAAACAGGTGACTGAATTCCGCGAAGGTATTCTGCCCTGGGCCCTACAGCATCCCTGCGCCCTGGTATTTGACGAATATGACGCCGGCCGTCCGGACGTGATGTTCGTGATCCAGCGGATCTTGGAAGTTGACGGCAAGATGACCTTGCTGGATCAGAACAAGGTGATCCGGCCGCATGACAGCTTCCGTCTGTTCGCCACCACCAACACGGTGGGTCTGGGCGATACCACGGGGCTGTATCACGGTACGCAACAGATCAACCAGGGCCAGATGGACCGGTGGAGCATTGTCACCACCCTGAACTATCTGCCCCATGATGATGAAGTCGGCATTATCACCGCCAAGGTCCCGGACTGGGCCGACGAGCAAGGCCAGAAATACATCAACTCCATGGTCTCGGTCGCCGACCTGACGCGCTCCGGCTTCATGAACGGTGATATTTCCACCGTGATGTCGCCGCGTACGGTGATTACCTGGGCCGATAATTCCCGCATCTTCGACGATGTGGCGTTTGCCTTCCGGGTCAGCTTCCTCAACCGTTGCGACGAGATGGAGCGTCCGGTGGTGGCGGAATATTATCAGCGCTGTTTCGGCCACGAACTGCCGGAATCCGCCGCCAACATCCAACTGGCCTAACCCAATGGCGGCGATGAAGCCGGAAAACCCGGTCGAACCGTTCAAACGCGCGGTGACGGCTGCTGTCCGCGCCATCGCGCGCGATAGCGAGCTGACGGTCAACTTCGGTGCCGAGGGTGCCGCCACGGGCGCCGGGCGCAACCGCCTGCCCACGCCCAGCCGGGAATTGGGTGGCGAGGAAGTCGCCCATGTCCGCGGCAGCGGCGACGCCCTTGCCCTGTGGCACCGCCACCACGACAATCGTCTGCACGCTCTGAACCAGCCCAAGGGCGCAACCGCCCGCGCTGTGTTCGAGTCGGCGGAACAGGCACGTGTCGAATCCCTGGGCGCCAAGCGTATGATGGGTGTCTCCGATAATCTGGACGCCATGCTGGAAGAGCGCTGCCGGGCGCGGGGCTATGCCTCGGTCAATGATCCGGGCGAGGCGTTGCTGCCCGAAGTGGTCGGCCTGTTGGTACGGGAAAAATTGACCGGCAAGCCACCGCCGCCCGCCGCCAAGCCCATGGTCGAGCATATCCGGCCTTGGGTCGAGGAAAAAGCCGGCAAGGAATTGTCTGATCTGACCGGCGAAATCACCGATCAGAACGCCTTTGCCAAGTTGACCCGGAAACTGATTGCCGATCTGGATCTGGGCGAGGAAGACGGCACGGAATCCGACGACATGGATGACCAGGCCGAAAACGACGAAGAGGAAATGGCCGACGGCGAGGGCGAGGGCGAAGGCGGCGAGGGTGCCGCTGACGACGGCGGCGACCCGGACGGCTCCGACAGTCAGGACGGCTCGGCCGACGGTGATGCGGAAGCGGATTCCGAGATGGAGGCTGAAGACGCCGACGCCATGTCGGGCAGCGAGGAACCGGGGCGCGGGCGGCGGCAATGGCGGCCCGGCGACATGATGCCGGACAATCCCAACGAGCCGCCTTATCGTTTCTTCACGGAAGAATTCGACGAAATCATCGACGCCACCGAACTGTGTGATGCCGAAGAGCTGGGCCGTCTGCGGGCCTATCTGGACCAGCAGCTCTCGAACATGCAAGGCGTCGTCGGCCGTCTGGCCAACCGTCTGCAGCGGCGCCTGTTGGCGAAGCAGAACCGCAGTTGGGAGTTCGATCTGGAAGAAGGCATGCTGGATGCGGGCAAGCTGTCCCGCGTGGTAACCAATCCGCTGCTGCCGTTGTCTTTCAAGATGGAGCGGGACATGGATTTCCGCGACACGGTGGTGACGCTGTTGATCGATAATTCCGGTTCCATGCGCGGCCGGCCCATTACGGTCGCCGCCATGTGTGCCGATATCCTGGCCCGCACGCTGGAGCGGTGTAACGTCAAGGTGGAGATCCTGGGCTTTACCACCAGGGCCTGGAAAGGCGGGCAGAGCCGGGAAAAATGGCTGCGCGAGGGCAAGCCAGCCTCGCCGGGACGGCTGAATGATTTGCGCCACATCATCTATAAATCAGCCGATGCGCCTTGGCGGCGGGCTCGTCGCGGGCTGGGCCTGATGATGCGCGAGGGCCTGTTGAAAGAGAACATCGATGGCGAAGCGCTGATCTGGGCCCATAACCGCCTGGTCTACCGGTCCGAGCAGCGCCGCATTCTGATGGTGATCTCGGACGGCGCCCCGGTGGACGATTCAACCCTGTCCGTGAATGCCGGCAACTATCTGGAAAAACATCTGCGCAGCGCCATCGCCTGGATTGAAAACCAGTCCCCCGTGGAATTGGTCGCCATCGGCATCGGCCATGACGTCACCCGCTATTACCAGCGCGCGGTCACCATCGTGGACGCCGAACAATTGGGCGGCGTCATGATGGACAAGCTGGCCGAACTGTTCGACGAAGAGGCGGAAAAAGGCGCGCGTGGCGCGGGCGCATCCACAAGCCGCAGGGTGGCCTGAGCCGGCATGGCGGGCTGACAATATTGGACCTTGGGGGAATGATCGCGCCAAAGCATACCGCCATCGCCGCCGCCTTGCTGGGCGCGCTGTCGATCGGCTTGTCGGGCTGCGTTCTGCCGGGCTTGGCCCAGACCAGGACGGGCCCGCTGGTAATCAGGGCGGAGCAAATATACCTCAACCCCGAACAGCGCAAACAGACCCGCGCCGGCGTGTTGGAGTTTCAGGCCGGCCTTGCCCTAAGCAGCGACGCCGGCAACTTCGGCGGTCTGTCGGGCCTGAGCCTGTCGGCGGACGGCAGGCAGCTGACGGCGGTATCCGATCAGGGCGATCTGTTTCAGGCCCGCTTGGTGCTGGACAAGACGGGCACCTTGCAGGCGCTGGCCGAACCGCGTCTGCATCGCCTGCGCAGCGTCAAGGGCGCCTACATATCTCGCCGCGCGGACAAGCTGGATCAGGACGCCGAAGCGGTGGAGCGGCTGTCGGACGGCAGTTATCTGATCAGTTTTGAAATTCGCCATCGGGTGCTGCGCTATGAAAATCTAGTGGCTAAACCGTCCCTGTTCGCGGTCCCGCCCGGCATCAAGAAAGCGCCCCGCAATGGCGGCCTCGAGGCCATGACCCCCCTGCCCGATGGCCGCATCCTGGTGCTGAGCGAGAAGTTCCGCCGCAATAAGGGTGGCAAGAAAGAGGGAGACGGCGACTATATCGGCTGGCTGCTGGCGGCGGACGGCAAAAGCCTGGGCCAGGTTTATTGGCCCGCACAGGGCATATTCCGCCCCACGGATCTGGCAGCCATGCCCAATGGTGATGTCCTCTTGTTGCAGCGGCGCTATACGGTCGCCGGCGGCCCCGGCATGCGGCTGTCCCATATTCGGGCGAAAAATATAACAGCCGGCGCCCGCCTGATGGACGTTGAACTGGCGCGCATGACGCCGCCCCTATCGGTGGACAATTTTGAAGGCTTGGCGGTGCGTCCCAACCCAAAGGGCGGCTGGACCGTCTATATGCTGTCGGACGACAACTTCAACCCGCTGCAACGGACCTTGCTGTTGCAGTTTCATCTTCCCGAAGAAAAAGACTCTTAGGCGTTCGGCGTGGGCGTTTGACGCCTTAGGCCGCGGCGGTCGCCTCGGCGGCGGGCGCGGCTTTTGCGACCGCACGCTTCAGGCGGCGCGCCTTGAGGGACAGCTGGCTATCCTTGGCATCGGTCAGATACGCGTCCAGGCCGCCCTTTTTTTCCACCGTACGTAAAGCGGAAACACAGATCTTCAAACGCACCGCGCGGCCCAGCACATCCGAGTGCAGCGCCATTTCCTGCACATTCGGCAGGAACCGCCGCCGTGTCTTGTTATGAGCATGTGAGACGTTATTGCCCGTCAACACGCCTTTACCGGTAAGTTCGCAACGCCGCGCCATGATATCTTCGTCCTAATAGATCCGGCGGCGGAAGTACCGGCGGAGCGGCGTTTTTTAGGCAAATAGTAGGCCTACGTCAAGCATGTTGACGGCGCCGGCGAGATAAAACATGCAATCAAGTCGCTAGCAGTCGTTTCACGGAATTTCCGGCCATTTGCCGAACCATAGTCCGAACTAAGCTTCAATTTCCAAGACTTCAGAATTGAAATTCTCGCAACAAATAAAACATTCTTGCGCCAAAACGTTGACTTATTGAAGAAAAGCAAATTAACCTTTTGCAATGCTGATAGAGTCGCAATTTAATCTATCAAGGCATTGGAGCAATGAAATCAACCCATTGCGAGATTAGCGGCTCCGCCATTGCCTGTGAAATTTTGATCTAGTAGAGATTTATGTATGCGTGCAACGCGTTTCCATTGAACCGATAACTCGACTGATTCAATCACGTTGGAGGGGAAAATGACCTTAAGACGAACTATTGCAATTGTTGCATCCATGACCATCCTGAGCTTGACCGCATGCGTAACTGGGGACAACGATACGCAATCGGAGACGACACTCCTGGCCCCTGCCACCAAGATGATGGTGGCGGGATACCCCTTGGCCTCGGTTATGGGTGATGTTGCCAAGCTTCGCGGTGCGCTTAATTCGATCCGCGGGAAAGGATTCAAACCTCTGGACCCGCCACAAACCATGAAGGCCTTGGTCGAAGCCGTAGCCAACGAAAACGGCAGCGGCACCGGTTTGCCGCCGATGAAAGGGCTTGCTGGGGTGTACGGCACTGCATTCGTTGCCGCGTCAGCGAAAACATACGTGCAAGGGACCGGCCTGTATGATCCAAACACAACCGTCGACGTTCAGATTTCCGGCAACATTACAAGCTTGGTATATAATGCCAACCCAGCGACTGTTATCCTTGAAGTGGAAACGGTTGTCACTCAATTGGTCAATGGCATGCCGCAAGGATCAGCGGACAATTGGTATTGGAAAATAAGACTAAATAGAAATGTTCCCGCTTATAAGGAGATCAGAAAAGATCCTGACTATTGGAACTTATTTAAAGATCAGGACATCGTTTTCCCCCCTGCCATGAAAGACGCCATTAACGCGAAAAATATTGAATGGAAGATGTGGGCTAAAGGACCTAGCCCACATTATTCATGATCGCGATCAGCTTTGATCTGAGCACACGGCTTCAGCCGGATCAACGGCGGTTTTCAGCGGCTAATTTTTAGAGGTGTTAGGGATTGACGTTCGGGGTTCATTCGGCGGCTCTTGCCGCCT
>JABIWH010000031.1 GCA_018701215.1 Rhodospirillaceae bacterium | reverse complement strand
GAACCCCGAACGTCAATCCCTAACACCTCTAAAAATTAGCCGCTGAAAACCGCCGTCGATCCGGCTGAAGCCGTGTGCTCAGATCAAAGCTGATCGCGATCATGAATAATGTGGGCTAATATTCTGGAAATCTGTATTTCGCTTTTTTCTGATTTTTGGCGTGTTCATAATCCATCAGCCGATAGCTTTGCCGTGGCCGGTTTTCTCCTACGTTTGCCCGTTGGTTGGCTGTGATGCGTTGGCACTGACATCTACATATGGTATGCAGACGCTTACAAAGGCCAATTTGACTGGTGGCGGAGATTTTGGTTCACCACGACAGTTATTGTTGTTATTTCATCATCGCTCTGTCTGGCGCTTGTCCCGACGATGTCTCTATCTGATTGCCAAAGCCGAATAACGAATTAGTGTTTTCCGACAAGAAAGGGACCGTTGCATGTCGCCAACCAGTCCGCTCCCAGTAAATGCGCCCACCTTAAATGCGACAGGAGGGGCGCCCGATGACAACGGGTTTTTCACCCAGGATGGCGTGGACCGTGATCCGGAAGTATTTACCTCTCTGGCGGATGAATTGCACCGGCAGCAGACCCAGATAGAGCTTATTGCGTCGGAAAACATTGTCTCGCGCGCGGTCTTGCAGGCCCAGGGCTCTGTCCTGACGAACAAGTATGCCGAGGGCTATCCCGGCCGGCGCTATTACGGCGGCTGCGAGTATGTCGATGTGGTGGAACAGCTTGCCATCGAGCGGGCCAAGGAGATTTTCGGCTGCAGCTTCGCCAATGTGCAGCCGCATTCGGGATCCCAGGCCAATCAGGCGGCCTTCATGGCGATCCTAAAGCCGGGCGATACGATAATGGGGATGTCGTTGGCGGCGGGTGGGCATTTGACCCACGGCGCACCGCCCAATCAATCGGGTAAATGGTTCAACGCCGTGCAATATGGTGTCCGTCTGCAGGATGCCAGGATCGACTTGGACGAGGTCGAGCGCCTGGCCCACGAGCATCAGCCGAAATTGATCGTCGCGGGCGGCTCGGCCTATCCCCGGGTCATCGATTTTGCCGCTTTTCGGAGGATCGCCGATGATGTCGGGGCCAAATTGATGGTTGATATGGCGCACTTCGCGGGCCTGGTCGCCGGTGGCAGCCATCCCTCTCCCGTGCCAATCGCCGATGTGACCACGACCACGACCCATAAAACCATGCGCGGTGCCCGTGGCGGCATGGTGCTGTCGAACGACGATGCTTTGGGCAAGAAGATCAATTCTGCCATGTTCCCCGGTCTGCAGGGCGGGCCGCTGTTGCATGCGGTCGCCGGCAAGGCGGTGTCCTTCAAGGAAATCATGACGCCGGAGTTCAAGGCCTATGCCCACGCCGTGGTAGCGAATGCCCAGGCCCTGGCGGCGGTGTTGCAGGAACGCGGCCTGGATATTGTTTCTGGCGGCACGGACACGCATTTGATGCTGGTTGATTTGCGACCCAAGGGCCTGACCGGAAATATCACCGAAGATGCCATGGAACGGGCAGGGATTACCTGCAACAAGAATGGCGTGCCGTTTGATCCGGAAAAGCCGACCGTGACCTCCGGTGTCCGTCTCGGTTCGCCGGCGGCTACGACCAGGGGCTTCGGTGTTGGCGAGTTCCAAATGGTCGGCCATCTGATCGCCGATGTGCTGGACGGCCTGGCCGCCAATGGCCCGGATGGCAACGCGGCGGTCGAGCAGGAAGTGCGAGCCAGGGTCGAGACCTTGTGCGCGTCTTTTCCCATTTACTGAGCGGTTATTGAGCAGGCAATTTTCAAGCAATTTGCGATTGAGGATAATATTTTCTGATGCGTTGCCCATTTTGCGGTCATAACGATACCCAGGTTAAGGATTCCCGCCCCACGGAAGATAACGCGGCGATCCGGCGGCGGCGCTTTTGCGCCGATTGCGGCTCCCGCTTCACCACGTTCGAGCGGGTGCAGCTGCGTGATTTGATGATCCTGAAAAAGAATGGTCAGCGCGTGGCCTTTGATCGAGACAAATTGATCCGCTCAATCCAGTTGGCCTGCCGCAAGCGGCCGGTGGACGAGGAACGGGTCGAGCGGGTGGTGAACGGTATTCAGCGGCGCCTGGAAAGCTCCGGCGAGAACGAGATCCGCTCGGAAGCGGTCGGTGAACTGGTAATGGAAGCGCTATCCAATCTGGATCCCGTGGCTTACGTGCGCTTTGCCTCCGTCTACAAGAATTTCCGCGAGGCCCGAGATTTCGAGGATTTCGTCGGTCTGATCGGTGGCGAAGAGGAGATTGACCAAGATTGATGCAACCCTGCCAGAAGGCCCGCCATTACGGTCAAGCGATGATTATCTAGGTTTGGCCTTGGCCCTGGCCGCGCGCGGTCTGGGCAATGTCTGGCCCAACCCGGCGGTGGGCTGCGTCGTGGTGCGGGACGGACGCATCGTGGGCCGGGGTTGGACCCAACCCGGCGGCCGCCCCCATGCGGAATCCATGGCCCTGCAACAAGCTGGTGATCAGGCAAGAGGCGCCACGGCGTATGTCTCTCTTGAACCCTGCGCCCATCATGGTCAGACCCCACCCTGCGCCGAGGCCTTGATCGCGGCCGGCATCGCACGCGCGGTTATCGCCGCGCCCGATCCTGACCCACGGGTTGATGGCCGTGGCGCCGAAATGTTACGCGCCGCCGGGATCGCGGCGGAAATGGCCGGACCGGCGATGGCGCGGCGGGCGGCGGCACTGAATGCCGGCTTTCTTTCCAAGATAAATCGGAACCGTCCCCTGGTAACCTTGAAATTGGCCTCGACCCTGGATGGCCGGATTGCCACCGCTGGCGGCGAAAGCCAGTGGATTACCGGGGCGGAGGCCCGTGCCCGCGGCCATCTGTTACGGGCCGAGCATGACGCCATCCTGATTGGTATTGGCACCGCCCTGGCCGATGACCCGGAGCTGACCTGCCGCCTGCCGGGCATGGCGGCGCAATCGCCGGTGCGGGTGGTATTGGACAGCCGATTGCGGCTGCCCCCCGATAGCCGCCTGGCCCGTGGTGCCGTCGAACATCCCCTTTGGCTGCTTACCGGAGCGGACGGTGAGGCGGCTTCGTTCAAGTCAAGGGGTTGCAAGGTTATACCCGCGGAACTGAATAGCGATGGCCGGATTGACTTGGCGGCGGCGCTGGAGACCCTGGCCGGGCGCGGCATCACACGATTGTTGGTGGAGGGGGGAAGTGCCGTAGGGACGGCCTTTTTGGCCGCGGGTTTGGTTGATAATCTGGCCTGGTTCCGTGCGCCAAGCCTGATTGGCGGCGATGGTTTGCCGGTATTTGGTGCCCTGGGCCTGACCGTTTTGGCGCATATACCGCGCTTTCAACGACAGGGAATTGAAAGCTTGGGTGATGATGTACTGGAAAGCTACGTCCAACGGGGCTAAATAGGGGTATGTTTACTGGCATCATCACAGATATCGGCCGGGTCGATCAGGTCGTACCCGCCGGCGATACGAAATTCGTCATCGCGTCCGCCTACGATAGCGCCTCGATCGCCATCGGCGCCTCGATCTGTTGTTCGGGGGTTTGCCTGACCGTGATTGACAAGGCAACCGGTTGGTTTTCGGTCA
This sequence comes from Rhodospirillaceae bacterium, assembly GCA_018701215.1. Lineage (GTDB taxonomy): Bacteria > Pseudomonadota > Alphaproteobacteria. The sequence continues at coordinate 20,285 of JABIWH010000031.1, read as the reverse complement.
CCGCCTCGGCGGAAACCCTGGACTGTACCAATCTAGCGGATTGGGCGTTAGGCACACCGATCAATTTGGAGCGGGCCCTGAAAGTCGGCGATGAACTGGGCGGGCATATCGTCTCGGGCCATGTGGATGGCGTGGTGGAGATCGCGGACGTTGCCGCCGATGGCGATAGTCTGCGCTTCCGTTTTAGCCTGCCTGACGATCTTGCCCCCTATATCGCACCCAAGGGCTCTGTCTGTCTGAACGGCGTCTCTCTCACCGTCAACGAAGTGGACGAGGCCGGCTTTGGCATTAATATTATTCCTCATACTCAGGAAATGACCACCTTCGGTGCCGCCAAGACCGGCGACCGGGTCAACCTGGAAATCGATGTGCTGGCCCGTTATGTGGCCCGCCTGGCGCAAACTTTGGCGCAAAAGGAGACGCTGTGAGCGACGTTATCGAGAAAGACCAAACTTATCTGTCGAGCATTGAGGATATTTTGGACGATGCCCGCCAGGGCAAGATGTTTATTCTGGTTGATGATGAAGGCCGGGAAAATGAAGGCGACCTAATTATCCCCGCCGCCATGGCGACGCCGGAGGCGATCAATTTCATGGCCCGCTATGGCCGGGGCCTGATCTGTCTGTCCCTGAACGGGGAACGGGTGGAAAAGTTGGGCCTGCCCTTGATGGCGCAGCGTAACGAATCCCGGCACGGCACCGCCTTCACGGTCTCGATCGAGGCGCGCCAGGGCATCTCGACCGGCATTTCGGCCGCCGACCGGGCGCGCACCGTCGCCGTTGCCATCGACCCAGAAAGCGATGGCACGGACATCGCGACACCGGGGCATATATTTCCTTTGCGGGCGCGCGACGGCGGCGTTCTGGTCCGGGCCGGCCATACGGAGGCGGCGGTGGATGTGGCGCGAATGTCAGGGTTGCCGCCCGCCGGGGTGATCTGCGAGATCATGAACGATGACGGCACCATGGCGCGGATGCCTGATCTGGTTAAATTCGCACAGTTCCATGGACTGAAAATCGGCACCATCGAAGACCTGATCGAATACCGCCGGCGGACCGAAACCTATGTGGAACGCCGTGCCGAGGCGCGCATTGACTCGGTCCATGGCGGTGAATTCCGCGCAGTGGTCTATGTCAACAAGATCGCTTATTCCGAACATATCGCCCTGGTGAAGGGTGATGTAGGTGCGCCTGGCCCGGTGCCCGTCCGCATGCATGCCCTGGATGTCTTGAGCGACGCCCTGGGTGATAAGGCGGGTAAGGCGGGGCTGTTGCAATCGGCCATGAACCTGATCGCCGACGACGAACGCGGCGTCATCGTGCTGATCCGCGAGGCCCTGCCGACGGCTGTTTCCGATAAAATCCGCCGCAAGGCAGGTGAGCACGTGCCGCATCAGGTGGAGTTGCGCGACTATGGTATCGGGGCGCAAATTCTGTTTGACCTTGGGGTGCGGGAAATGGAGCTGCTGACCAATTCCGACTATGATATTGTCGGCCTGGAAGGCTATGGTCTGACCATCAGTGGTACGCGCCGCATTCCCATCGACGGTCAATAAATGCCCGACATTTTCCCAGTAAAATCCCAGTAGACTCGAGGATACGTACCAGATGAGTGAGGCTCCGCATCTACTTATCATCGAAGCACCATACTACCGGCAGATCTCGGACGAGCTGGGAAAGGGTGCCGCGGCCGCGCTTGACGCCGCCGGCGCGACCTATGATCGTCTGGAAGTACCTGGTGCCTTTGAAATCCCGGCTGCGATCCGGATGAATATCAAGGCCATGGAACTGGTCGGCGGACGCCGCCGCTATGACGGTTATATCGCCCTGGGTTGCGTCATCCGTGGCGAGACGACGCATTATGATTATGTCTGCGGCGAATGCGCCCGCGGCCTGATGGATCTGTCACTGGAATTTTCCATCGCGGTGGGTTTCGGTGTTCTGACCGTGGAGAACGAGGCGCAGGCCTGGGCCCGTGCCTCGTTGGATAAGGGTAACAAGGGCGGGGTGGTGGCGGACGCCGCTCTGCGCATGATCGAGGTGAAGCGCGAATTCGGGTATTTTCCCCGATGAATAAAAAATCGGCAACGGCGAAGAGTTCCGCCGGAGCACGGCGTAGGGCATCCCGTCTGGCGGCGGTACAGGCGTTGTACCAGTTGACCTTGAACCATGACGCGGCCGACGGTGGCGCGGCCGACGATAGCGAGGTCGAGGATGCGATCATCGAATTCCTGACCCACCGTCCCGGCGCCGAACTGCCCGAAGATGCCTACGCCGAAGTTGACAACGACCTGTTTTCCGACCTGGTCCGGGGCACGCACCGCCATCATGGGCAGTTGGTGGACATTCTTGACGCCGTGCTGCCGCGGCGTTGGAAATTTGCCCGTCTGGATCGAATTCTGGCCGAAATACTGGGCTGTGCCGCCTACGAATTGAGCCATCGCCCCGACGTCCCCGTGGCCGTAATCATCAATGAATACGTGGAGATCACCAAAGCCTTCTACGAAGGTGATGAGATCGGTTTCATCAACGGTGTCTTGCAGGAGGTAGCGCAAAACCTGCGCGCCGAGGAAGTCCTGGAACACAAGAATGAGCGGGCGAAATCCAACTAATCCGGACCCGGTGTCAGAACCGGTGCCAGAACCAGGCCCAGAATCAGTATCGGGATCGGGTGAATTCGATCTGATCGGACGCTATTTCGCGCCGCTTGCCGGCCCCGGTGCGTTTGGCCTTGGTGACGACGCGGCCGTGCTGACGCCCGCGCCGGGGCAACAGTTGGTCTTCACCGCCGATGCGATCATCGCCGGTGTCCATTTTTTGGCCGATGATCCCGCCGCCGACGTGGCCGCCAAGCTGCTGGCCGTGAACCTTTCCGATCTGGCCGCCATGGGCGCGGCTGGCGCGGGTTACCTGATCACCACCGCCTGGCCCCGTGATCTGAATGAAAGCTGGATCGCCGACTTTGCCCAAGGCCTGGCGGCGGCGCAGGCCGAGCACGGCATTGCTTTGTTGGGCGGCGATACCGTGGCCACGGATGGACCCATGAGCCTGTCACTTACGGCCATTGGCCAATTGCCCACCGGCACCGCGATGCGCCGCAACGGTGCCCGGGTGGGGGATGCTATTTATGTCTCGGGCCGGATCGGTGACGCCGGTGTTGGTCTGCGCATTTTACGCGATGGCCTGGTGGGCGGGGCGGCGGCGGAACGTGAGACCGCCATCGCGCGCTACCGCAGGCCAGGGCCGCGCCTGGCCCTGGGTCAGGCCCTGCGCGGTTTGGCGACTGCCTGTATCGATGTCTCTGATGGCCTGATTGCAGATCTGGGCCATTTGGCGGCACAATCCGGTGCGGCCATGGTGGTGGATCTGGCGGTCGTGCCGCTGTCGCCATTGGCCGATCTGATCGGCGGTGCGGCGGCAGCGGTCGTGGCTGGCGATGACTATGAATTGTTGTTCACGGCGCCATTCGGTGATGAACGGCGCTTGTTGGCCGCGGCCCAAGGAACCGGAACCGCCGTCAGCCGTATCGGCCGGGTCGCGGCGGGTGAAGGTGTCGAGGTAATTGACGCCGCCGGCGAAAAGGTCGAGCTGGCGCGGCCCGGCTATCGCCATTTTTGAATGCCAGCTAGTTCAGGACACTGGGCCGTAACCTTCTCCTAACCATTTTTTGCCATATTGCAGGCTTGTGCATCACCGATTTGGAAATCCTCCATCGGGCCATGCGGATATGTGGAACTTGTCATGAAAAAGATCATCATCATTGTGGTGGCTTTGATCGTTGTGCTGGGAGCGGCCGGCGGCGGTTTGTTCTTCATGGGCATGCTTGACGAACCGCTCGGGCTGAGTAAACCCGCAGGCGAAGGCGCGCAGGCCGGCGGCCATGGCGAGAGCAGTGGCGAGGGCAGCGCCGCTGAGCAGGTCGCCGAAGCGCTGTTCGTGCAACTGGAACCGATTTCGGCACCGGTGATAAGTAACGGGCGGGTGAAATATCAGGTACTATTGACGCTTAGCCTGCAGGTGGGCGGTATCGGCGCCAAGAACGATGTCAATGCGGTGCTACCCCGTCTTCGCGACGCCATGCATACGGAATTGTTTACCTCACCAATTTTGCGCGACGAAGAGACGGGTGTGATCGATCTTGTTGATTTGAAAAAACGCGTCTTGAGATTGACCCGGAATATGGTTGAAAGCGACGGCATCGAGGATGTGCTGATCCTGAAACTGATGCGCATGGGCGGCTAAAAAAAACCGCTTCAGACACCAAACGGCGCTTGTCCTGACCAACACAAATCACTAGGTTGCGCCGGTGTTTACCCATCCCCAATATCATAACGTTACGCTGCTGGCGGTATGTCAGTCGATGTTCGCCTGCGGGCAGACGACGATGTTTTTCGTCGGCAGCCTGATCGGTGCTGAATTGGCCACGAATAAGGCCCTCGCCACCCTGCCGGTGAGCGCGGTGATCCTGGGTACCGCACTGATGACCGTTCCCGCCTCGTTGGTGATGCGCCGGGTGGGCCGTCGGGCCGGTTTCATGGGGGCGGCGGCAGTCGGTGGTATCGGGTTTTTGACTTGTGCCCTGGCGCTTTATTTCTCGCTGTTCTGGGTGCTTTGCGTCGGCGCGCTGACGGTCGGGTTTTACCACGCCTTTTGCCAATATTACCGGTTCGCCGCGGCCGATGCGGCGACGCCTGAGTTTCGCCCAAAAGCCATTTCGCTGGTCATGGCGGGCGGCGTCGTCGCCGGCGTACTTGGCCCGACCCTGGCCGTGAACAGCCGTGAAATTTTCCCTGATATAGAGTATCTGGGTTCGTATCTTGCCTTGGCGGCCCTGACGATGTGCATCCTGGTACTGGTCTCGTTCGTGCGCATTCCCCGGCTGTCCGAGGCGGAGCGGAAGGACACCGGCCGGCCATTGCTGGAGATCATGCGTCAACCGCGCTTTATCGCGGCGGCGGGTTCGTCGATGATTGCCTATGGCATCATGTCCTTGCTGATGACCGCTACGCCGCTGGCGATGCGGGCCTGTGATCATCCGGTCGATGATGCGGGTTTCGTTATTCAGTGGCATGTGGTGGGAATGTTTGCGCCGTCGTTTTTCACCGGTCATTTGATCTCCCGCTTCGGGCTGGTCAAGATCATGCTGACCGGGGCCATTCTGCTATTGCTCGCCGTGGCGTCGGCACTGCATGGCATCACGATCCTGAATTTCATGGCATCGATGTTCATGCTGGGTGTGGGCTGGAATTTTCTATTTGTTGGCGGCTCAACCCTGCTGACCGAGGTTCATACCGTCTCCGAGCGGGGGAAGACCCAGGCCGCGCATGATTTCATGGTGTTCGCCACCACTGCCATGGGCTCGTTCCTTTCCGGCCAGTTGCTGTTTCATTTTGGCTGGGAGCGGGTCAATTTGATGGCGTTGCCGCTTATTATCACCGTTACCCTGCTGGTTATCTGGTTCGCATTTATCCGCAGGGCGGAGGAAGCGGCGATGCGGTCGGCATAAAGCTGTACTGGCTTTCGAGGCGCAGTGTGTTAAACGGTGCGGGCGAGGCTGAATCCCGCAAGGCGAAAGAATATAGACATGACGGATATTGCAGGCGTCGTTTCGGCGTTGGGTCAGGCATTGGAGAAACGCGGTTATGCCACGTTGACGCCGGTGCAAGAGGCGGTGTTGGCGCCCGAACTACGTGATGCCGATACCCTTGTTTCGGCCCAGACCGGATCGGGCAAGACCGTGGCATTCGGCCTTGCCCTTGCCCCTACCTTATTGAATGATGCCGAGCGCTTCGTCGATGCGGAGGCGCCGTTGGCATTGGTTGTGGCCCCGACGCGGGAGCTGGCCTTGCAGGTCAAACGCGAGCTGGAATGGCTGTACGAGATGACCGGGGCGCTGCATGCCTCTTGCGTCGGCGGCATGGATATGCGGACGGAACGCCGCGCCCTGCAGCGCGGCGCGCATATCGTGGTCGGCACGCCGGGCCGGTTGCGCGATCATATCGAGCGTGGCTCATTGGATGTCGGCGCGCTGCGGGCGGTGGTGCTGGACGAAGCGGATGAAATGCTCGACATGGGCTTTCGCGAGGATCTGGAATATATCCTCGATGCCGCGCCGAAAGAACGCCGCACCATGCTGTTTTCGGCCACGGTACCGCGCACCATTGCCGCTCTGGCGAAACGTTATCAGCGTGATGCGGTACGGATCTCGACCCAGGCCGAACAAAGCCAGCATCTGGATATCGAATACCGTGCCCTGACCGTGGCGCCCAATGATCGGGAAAATGCCATCATCAACGTGCTGCGCTATTTCGAGGCCAGGACCGCGCTGGTCTTTTGCTCGACCCGTGCCGCCGTCAACCACATGACCGCGCGCTTTAACAACCGGGGTTTTTCAGTGGTCGCGCTGTCCGGTGAATTGAGCCAGAGCGAGCGTACGAATGCGCTTCAGGCCATGCGCAGCGGCCGGGCGCGGGTTTGTATTGCGACCGATGTAGCCGCCCGCGGCATTGATCTGCCGAATTGCGAATTGGTGATCCACGCCGATCTGCCACGGAACCGGGAAGGCCTGTTGCACAGAAGCGGGCGCACGGGCCGGGCCGGGCGCAAGGGGGTCAGCGTCCTGGTGGTGCCGCACAATTGGCGCCGGCGAACGGAGCGGCTGTTGCAAAGTGCCAATATTGAAGCCACCTGGGCCCGGCCGCCCTCGGTGGTCGAGGTCATGCGGCGGGATGACGAACGCCTGCTGGCCGACCCCGGTTTGACCGAACCCATGCAGGACGAGGAGCAAGCCTTCGCCAAGGAGCTTTTGGGTCACCACAGCGCCGAGCAGGTTGCCGCCGCTTATGTCCGCTTGTACCGCGCCGGCCGGTCGGCGCCGGAAGAATTGCTCGACACCGGGCCCCGTGCATCCGGCGAGCCAGGCAATTCACCTGGAGGCAAGCGCCGCGACGATTTCAAGAACGGTGTGTGGATTTCCCTATCCGTGGGACGCAAACACCAGGCCGAGCCGCGCTGGGTGCTGCCCATGCTGTGCCGTGCCGGCAATATCACCAAGCGCGAAATCGGCGCCATCAGGATCGAGCAGAATGAAACCTATGTGGAGTTCGCGCCGGAAGCCATCGACCGCTTTCTCGAAGCGGTTGGGCCAAGCCGCGCGGTAGAGAAAAACGTCACGGTAACGCGGCTGGATGGGATGCCAAAATCGCTCCGCCCCGATCGGGACAAATCCCAAGGCAAGAAACCTTATGAGAAAAAGCCATTCGGAAAGAAGAAACCGTATGGCGAGGCGAGGGCCGATACATCCGCCGAACCTGAACTAAAACGCAGCTTCATCTTGCAGGCCGACAAAGCGCCGGGGGACGAGAAGACCTGGGATAAATCCGCGACCCAGTCCCAGCCAAAAGCCACGATCAAGCCGAAGAGCAAGGGCAAGAAGAAAAAACGTGCGCCCTCGCATAAACCCAAACTTGCGAAAGCGGGTGCCAGGGTGCGCGTTGGCGAAAAGCCCGGCTTTAGCCCACTGAAGCGGAAGAAAGCCAAGCCGGCCGGTTAGGGCGTTTTCCGCTTTCCGGATCAGTCATCATCACGGCCGTGGCGGTTTTCGTCATGGCTTTTGCCGCGGCGCAGACCAGGAAAGCTCTGGCGCTTGCTGTGCCAAATCCGCTCGGCCTCGTCCTCATCTCCGCTACGATGGCATTCGGTGCAGTTCTTGAAGTCACGGATACCTTCCTCCAGATGTTCCTCTCTGACATTGGCCTCGGAATGCTCGTGACAGGCATAACAGGTGTAGCTGTCATAGCGCTCGTTAAGATGACAACTGGCGCAATCGGCGGGATGGTCGCGGTCAAATTCGAAATAGCGTTCATGCGCGAAGGTCGCCGGGCGCCATTTTTCGGGCTGATGGCAGGTCTGACATTTGCCTATTATGCTCTTATGCATGCCGTCTTTGGGCTTGGCGTGGCAATCATGACAATTCGTCGGCCAGCCCTCGCCAAGCAAGCCATGGTTGAAGCCGTGCGTCGCCTTGGCGGCATCCTTGCCGATGTGGTCCGTATGACAGCCGGCGCAATTTTTCTCGGCAAGGCCTTGATGAAAACGGGTTCGATCTGGTTTTTTGGCACCGATCGTCTCGATTTTGTGGCAGGCGATGCATTTTGCCTCGCTTGGCCCAAGTAGTGGCGTATGGCATTGGAAGCAATCACCTTCGACCTTCTCATGCCCCTTGATCAGGGTGCCGGGGTTGAGTGCGATATCGGGTGCCTGCAAGGCGGCAAAAATACCAACGGTAAATAATAGGGCGAGAATAATGAGGCGGGTTCGCATGCTACCACCGCCAAAAAATCATGACAGAGGCTACATGGAGCAGGAACAAAAGCGCAAACGCCGTGGTGATCGGGACATGAACCTTGCGCCATTTCTGCATCATGCCGACGACCAGCGAATCCCAGTACAGTTGCTCCTCTGAAGCTTCATTGCTCATGCCCGCGGCAAGCATCGAGTTCCGTCTTTGGCTTATGACGGCCTTGGATTTCTTCAAGAGAAATTTTCCGGTAAGACCGGAGGCAACGGTGATCAGCATGGCGATCAGGGCCAGCCATGGCAGCAATGCATTAAAATGGATGCCGCCATGCACCAGAACCATTGTCGCGCCCAGCCAGGCGAGAAGTTCATGCAGGCGGAGGAACAACAGGGGCTGCCCAAATGTGAAGGTTTTCCGTTTGCGTATTGAATGAAGCAGGGAAAGCAGGATCAGGGCACTGCCCCAATAACCCAATTGACGGCCCCATTCCCGGTGTCCGAAAAAATGTAACAAGCCGTCAATCGCCATGGCGCCAAGGACAACGAGAATGAACAGGACAAGGTTCGTAAATGCGTCCCTCGCGGTTTTCAATTTTCCATGGCCTCGTTAAAATTAGTAAACATTAATATGCATGCGGATGGTCGAAATGCCATGTGTCGAAGTGACGCGGATTTCGGCGTTACTAAATTTTTCGTGCGAATCGCACCTAAGGTGCGGCAAGGCGGCCCCTGAATCGGTTGGAATACGGCTGATGCAGCCGATGATGCGAGCGCGCCTATGGGTTGTTCCGGGCGTTTTACCCGCGAGCCCCCATGGCTTGCGGCGATACGCTCATAGCTGCTTTTTCATAAGTCTGCATTCTTCTCGAAGCTACGGTTGCGTTTCGGACACTTCTCTGGCATTTTCCGCGCGAATTTTCGCCCAGTGGCGAAGCCGTAGGGCCAAGGCATTCTTTTATGCTGTTTTTTTGGCCCCGCGATTGTCGACAAGATCCAGCAAAGAGGATGTGACCTATGTCAGCGGGATTGGCTTTTGCCATCGTGTGCGGTTTGATCGCACTAGTCTACGGTATCTGGGCGGTACGCTCGGTATTATCGGAAAGCGCCGGTAACGAGCGCATGCAGGAAATCGCGGCTGCCGTGCAGGAAGGCGCCAAGGCCTATCTAAACCGTCAGTACCTGACGATCAGTGCGGTCGGCGTGGTGATTTTCATTATTCTGTTATTGCTTTTCAACATTTCCGTGGCGGCGGCCTTCCTGGTCGGCTCCGTGCTTTCGGGCGCGGCTGGCTATATTGGCATGAACGTCTCGGTCCGCGCCAATGTGCGCACCGCCGAGGGCGCCCGCCAGAGCCTGGCCAAGGGCCTGGAGATCGCCTTCAAGTCCGGCGCCATCACTGGCATGCTGGTGGCTGGCCTGGCCCTGTTGGGCGTGGCGGTGACCTATGCGGTATTGTTGAAGATGGGCGTGCAAGGGCGTGATCTGATTGATCCCCTGGTGGGCCTGGGCTTCGGCGCTTCGCTGATCTCCATCTTTGCCCGTCTGGGCGGCGGCATCTTCACCAAGGGCGCCGACGTCGGCGGTGATTTGGTGGGCAAGGTCGAGGCCGGCATCCCCGAGGATGACCCCCGCAACCCCGCCACCATCGCCGATAATGTTGGTGACAACGTCGGTGACTGCGCTGGCATGGCAGCTGATCTGTTCGAGACCTATGCGGTAACCGTTGTAGCCACCATGGTCCTGGCCTCGATCTTCTTCGCGGGCGATGCTGTATTGGCCGGCAAGATGATGCTGTATCCCCTGGTTATTGGCGGCGCCTGCATCATCACCTCGGTGATCGGTACTTTCTTTGTCAAGCTGGGTGCCTCCCAGAACATCATGGGTGCGATGTACAAAGGCTTTATCGTATCCGCCGTGTTGTCCGCCGTGGCCCTGTGGCCGGTGACCGACTGGATCATTGGCATGGGCGAGATCGGCGATACAGGCTTTAGCGGCAGGCATCTGTTCTATTGCGGCCTGGTGGGTCTGGTGGTGACCGGCCTGTTGATCTGGGTGACCGAGTATTACACGTCGACCGAATATCGTCCGGTACGCAGCGTTGCTCAAGCCTCGACCACTGGTCATGGCACCAACGTTATCCAGGGCCTGGCGATCGGCATGGAATCGACGGCCATTCCGGCCATCATCATCATGGCCGGTATTCTGACGACGTTTAGTCTCGCCGGTCTGATGGGCATCGCCATCGCGGTAACCACGATGCTGGCCCTGGCCGGCATGGTTGTTGCCCTGGATGCCTATGGTCCGGTAACCGATAACGCCGGCGGCATTGCCGAGATGGCGGATATGGACGAGGAGGTCCGTAAGACCACGGATGCCTTGGACGCGGTTGGCAACACCACCAAGGCGGTGACCAAGGGCTATGCCATCGGTTCCGCCGGTCTGGGCGCCCTGGTGCTGTTCGCGGCGTATACGGAGGATCTGAAATTCTTCGCGGCGAATGCGGAGCAATTTCCTTATTTCAAGGGCGTGGTCGTCGATTTTGCCCTATCCAACCCATATGTTGTTGTCGGTTTGATCTTTGGCGGTTTGTTGCCCTTCCTCTTTGGCGCCATGTCCATGACGGCTGTTGGCCGCGCGGCGGGCACCGTGGTGGAAGAGGTCCGCAGCCAGTTCAAGAACGATCCGGGCATCATGGCGGGTACCTCCAAGCCTGATTACGGTCGTACCGTGGATCTGCTGACCAAGGCGGCGATCAAGGAGATGATTATCCCCTCGATGTTGCCTGTCTTGGCCCCCATCGTGTTGTACTTTGTCATGGTCGGCATTGCCGGCAAGGGCGAGGCCTTCGCGGCCGTGGGTGCGATGTTGCTGGGTGTCATCGTCACGGGGCTGTATCTGGCCATCTCGATGACGGTCGGCGGCGGTGCCTGGGATAATGCCAAGAAATATGTCGAGGACGGCAATCTTGGCGGCAAGGGTTCCGAGACCCACAAAGCCGCGATTACCGGCGATACGGTCGGCGATCCCTACAAGGATACCGCCGGTCCGGCGGTGAACCCGATGATCAAGATCACCAACATCATGGCTTTGTTGTTGTTGGGCGTTTTGGCGCATTGGAACTAGTGGTTGGAGCTGACCTAAACCGTCGGCTGCAGGCAAAATAAAACCCCGCCGGCATTAGCCGGCGGGGTTTCTGTTTCCGAGCTAATTTTCGCCGGCGTTGGAAAAGCGTCCGATGTTGCCGAATAACTGTTCGATCACGGTCAGTTCCTTGCCCCTGGTGAGGGTTTCTCGTTCCACCAGATCCACGGCCTTGCCGTCCGCCATGGCGTAGTGTTTGATGCCGCTGACCACGCCAGCCTTGTTGAATTTCACGGCCAGGACGGCTTGATCGGTCAAGGTTTCGTCAAAGAAGGCGATATGTTCCGAATTCTGTTTCACATATAGCCAGGTTTCGCCGTTGAAGTTGGCGACGGATGTGGGCGAACCGATCAGCGAGGTAACCGAATCACGGTCGTGGACACCGGGCCGCAATTTTTCCACCAGCTCGGCATCGGGGACATAGCCATGGCTGCTTTGCATGGGCGCGCAGCCCGCCAGCGCGGTCATTGTCAAGGCGGCGGCAAAAGCCAGGGGCGCAAGGCCAAGGCGGGCGCGGAAACGATCTCCACGGCGGTGAGGGTGGTGTATAAGGGGCTTATTCATTGTCGGCGAACATGCCATCGTCGGCGCCGCCATGTCAATCTGGGCAGAGTGGAATTCGGTCCGAATTCAGGCCAAACCATGGGACTATTGATGCGATGTTAAAGAATTGGTTTCGCCGCGGGGACAAGGGCGACGATGTAGCGCATGCGCTTTATCTAATCGCCGTCGCCCAGGCGCGCCAACCATTGTTTTATGCCGAGCATGGGGTGCCCGATTCCGTGGACGGCCGCTTTGATCTGATCGTCATGCATGTCTTCCTTTTATTGCGTCCCTTGTCCAAATTGGCCGAACAGGACGGTGATGTGGAATTACAGGCGCGGGCGGGCAACATTTCCCAGGCTCTGTTCGATACCATGTTTGGCGATATGGACCGCTCGTTGCGGGAAATGGGGGTTTCGGACATCGCCGTGGGCAAACGGGTGAAACATATGGCGAAGGCATTTTATGGCCGCGTGGCCGCCTATGACGAGGGCCTGGCGGGGACGGACGAGCTATTGGGCGAGGCCTTGCGGCGCAATCTGTTTGGTACGGTCACGCCGACGGCGGACAATGTCGTCGCCATGGCCGATTATTTGCGTTGTCAGGCAGGGCAGATGGCCGCGGTTCAAGATGCCCAAGCGATAATAGGTGAAATACAATTCGCGCCCTGGCCCGGAAAAGGCGTTGACCCATGAATTCTATATCACTATTTTGCGCCCGCGCTGGTGCCCCCGCCGTCGTGACCATTCGTGTTGCGGAAATGGCGTGGCGATACCCGTCTCCGTTACCCCGGAAGTTGGAGAATTTGCGTTGACCGATACACGGGCAATGCCGGAATTTAGCCGTTTGGTTCAAGTCGACGCTGTCGGCAAGGATGCTGCTGTGCTGAGTTTGCAGGCCAATGACGATGAATGCGCCGCCGTGGCCGGGCGCCTGGCTTTGCAATCGGTTGCCGCGCTGCGGGCCGAGGTGTCCATGCGGCGGACGGCGACGGGGCCGGTTAGGTTGAATGTTGATTTTTCGGCGAATGTGGTACAGTCCTGCGTCGTGACCCTGGAAGCGGTGGCGGCGACGGTCGCGGATCGCTTTTCAGTGCTTTGTGATGGTGCACAAATGCGCGGTAAAAAAGGCAACGATGGGTTGGGGGATGTATTCGTCGACCCGTTTGGCGAGGATCCGGTTGAACCCTTGGTTGATGGCTGTATTGATCTTGGCGAGTTGGTTACGCAGCATTTGTCCCTAACCCTCGACCCCTATCCGCATGTGCCGGGGATCGAAGCTGACGAGGTGATGGAAGATGCGGCGGGCAGCCGGGCTGACGTGAGTTTAAGTCTGGCCGCCGAGGGGGACGACGCCGATGCGGTGTTGGGCTCGGATACGGGGCCTGAAAAAGCAAACCCATTTGCCGTGCTGCAGAACCTGCGGACCGGCGGGCGGGCTCGAGGATAAGGCGAAGGCGGTACCGCGTCAGGTGCCGCGTAAGCTGTATAAGAAATTGTGTGCGAATTACGATATGGGGCACGGCCGGACTGGCTGGTTGATATGGCCCCAGACAACTTGGATGAAAATGTGAAGCTATGGCAGTACCTAAAAAGAAAATTTCCGTCGCGCGCCGCGGTCAGCGCCGTTCCCACGATGCCCTGAAGCCTTCCGCCTATGCGGAATGCCAAAATTGTGGCGAGTTGAAGCGGCCGCATCATGTATGCCCATCTTGCGGCTACTACAACGACCGCGAGGTTAGCGAACCTTCAAGTGCGGCCTAGCCCTGACTAGACACTTGATATTACCCCTTAATAGCGCCCTCTTGGCTGGTGCCGCATTTGGTGCGATTGCGTGACTCCTGAAATTATCATTTCACTGGACGCGATGGGCGGCGATGCGGGCCCGGGGATGGTGGTTGGCGGCGCGGCCTTGGCTCGCGAGCGTCATCCCAACCTGCGCTTTCTGCTGTTTGGCGATGAGGCCAAGATCAACCCGCTGTTGTCCCGTTATCGGGCCCTGCGGGACGTGGTGGAGGTGCGTCACACCGATGATGTGGTGAAATCGACGGATCGGCCCAGCCAGGCTTTGCGCCAGGGCCGACAGTCCAGTATGCGCCTGGCCATTAATGCGGTGGCCGATGGCGAGGCCGGCGGTGTGGTCTCGGCCGGTAATACCGGCGCCCTAATGGCGATGTCCAAAATTGCGTTAAAATCCATGCCGGGCATTGATAGGCCGGCCATTTGCGGTTTTTTGCCCACCCTGCGCGGTGAAAGCGTGATGCTGGATCTTGGCGCCAATGTGGATTGTGATCAGGAGAATCTGGTGCAATTCGCCATCATGGGGGCCGCCTTCGCCCGCACCATTCTGGGCTTGCCCCGGCCGACCGTCGGCTTGTTGAATGTTGGCGAGGAAGAAATGAAGGGCAACGAGGCCGTGAAAGGCGCCGCCGCCGTTCTGAACAAGGCTAATCTGCCCCTGCGTTTCCACGGTTTCGTGGAAGGCGACGACATTGCCAAGGGCACCACGGACGTGGTGGTGACCGATGGTTTCAGCGGCAATGTGGCGCTGAAGACCATGGAGGGGACGGCGAAACTGTTTACTCAATTCCTGCGCACGGCGTTTGGCCAATCGTTTCTGTCCAAGCTGGGTTATATGCTGGCCAAACCGGCCATGATGGCCCTGCGTGACCGGGTCGACCCACGCCATCACAATGGTGGTGTTTTCCTCGGCCTGAACGGCGTCAGCGTGAAAAGCCATGGCGGTATGGACGATGTGGGTTTTGCCACCGCGATCGGTCTGGCGGTAGATATGGTGGCCGATGACCTGATTGGCCGCATAACAGCTGACATGGCGGAATTTTCCCATCATGATGTCGGTCCTAACGATGGCGTTGCTGTTGATGGCGTGACCGATGATGATGACGAAGCACGGGGCCGGGCCATTGCCTGATCGCTCGCTTGATGGCCTGATGGTCCGATGGAATGAACCGGTAGAATGATGAAGTCGGTATTTATAGGTTGCGGCGCGTACCTGCCCCAACGCAAGGTCAGCAATAACGAACTAGCGGCCAAGGTCGATACGTCCGACGAATGGATCGTTTCTCGGACCGGTATATCAAATCGCCATATCGCCGCCGATGACGAGATGACGTCGGATTTGGCCCATGCCGCGGCGGTGGACGCCTTGGCCTCTGCCGGCATGGCGGCCAGCGAACTGGATCTGATTGTGCTGGCGACGGCAACGCCGGATCAGACCTTCCCGGCCACCGCCACGAAGGTGCAGGCGCGTCTTGGTGTCGCGGGTATTCCGGCATTTGATGTGCAAGCCGTCTGTTCGGGTTTTATTTATGCCCTGGCCGTGGCCGATAACTTCATCAAGGCGGGGCAGGCCCGCAATGTTCTGGTGATCGGGGCCGAGACTTTTTCGCGGATCCTTGATTGGGAGGACCGGACCACTTGCGTCCTGTTTGGCGATGGTGCCGGTGCCGTGGTCCTGCGTGCCGAGGATGAAGTCACCGGAACTGGGCGGCGCAGCGATAGCCGGGGCATTATGTCGACCCACCTGCATGCCGACGGCCGGCACCACGATATGCTCTATGTCAATGGCGGGCCGTCTTCCACCGGCAAGGCGGGCGTTATCCGGATGCGCGGCAAGGAGGTGTTCCGGCATGCGGTCAGTAATCTGGCTGCCGTCGTGACCGAGGCCTTGGAGGCCAACGACCTCGCAGCGGAGGATATCGATTGGTTGGTGCCCCATCAGGCCAATCAGAGGATCATTGATCACACTGCTCGAAAACTTAAAATGCCCCGCGAGAAGGTGGTTTTGACCGTGGCCGAGCATGGCAATACCTCCGCCGCGTCCGTGCCCCTGGCCCTGAATGCCGCCGTCAGCGACGGCCGGATCAAACAAGGTGATGTCATCCTGATGGAGGCCATGGGCGGCGGCTTTGCCTGGGGTTCGGTCCTGGCACGCTGGTAAGCCCCTGGGTAGACGAGGGCGCGCCCTAAAAGCAGGCCGTGGGGCACAAGGGGCCAGGCAACAAAAGGCCTCCTGATAGGGCTTCCTTGAGCTTCCGATGCGGCGAAATTGGCAGCGAATCGCTATATTACTTAAACAGTGCCCTGCATCCCTTTGATATTGACTGTAAACTTCCAATTTGCTAGGTTTCCAGCCCTAGCGGATCGGGGGATGAATAGGTGGCAGGTAATACCGTAACGCGAGCGCAGCTGAGCGAGGCCGTATACCAAGAGGTCGGCTTGTCGCGCAATGAATCTGCTCAATTGGTCGAATCCGTACTTGGCGAAATATGTGATAGTTTGGTTCAGGGGGAGACCGTAAAGGTTTCGTCTTTCGGAAGTTTTTCCGTTCGGCAAAAAGGCGGCCGGATTGGCCGAAACCCCAAAACCGGCGAAGAAGTGCCGATCGCGCCGCGCCGCGTCTTGGTCTTTCGCCCCAGCCACGTGTTGAAGGACCAGGTCAACAGGAACCTCAGCGGCCCCACTATTGACGATGGCGCTGACGGCGGCACGGACGACTGAGCGGGCGATGGTAGACGCTGTGGGCGGCGCCCCCCAGACGCGCCGAAGGACCAAAGCGCCTGGTGCGTTTCGCACCATTAGTGAAGTCGCCACGGACCTTGAGGTGCCGCAGCATGTGCTGCGCTTTTGGGAAAGCAAATTCACCCAGGTGAAGCCGCTTAAACGCGGCGGCGGGCGGCGCTATTATCGGCCCGAGGATGTCGATTTGCTACGCGGCATTCGTCATCTGCTCTATTCCGACGGTTACACCATCAAGGGCGTGCAGAAGCTGCTGCGGGAAATCGGCTCGAAAACCATCATGGAATCCGGACGCTCGTTGTCGGGCAATGGCAGCAGCGGTACTAGCAGTTCTGGAGCTACCTCGGGCACTGGGGCTATGATTGGAGCGGCCGGTGTCGCGGCGGCCCGTACGCGGCGGCAAGGCGGCGCATCCGAACCCCAGGGAGAGCTGGCGGCGCAACAGGGCGCGGATGGCCACGGCGGGACCACGGCGGGCTTATCTGGAAGCGCATCTGGAAATTCGGCAGGTGATTTGGCGATGGGACGCGCCGGTGCTGCGGATGGCGGGCTAAGCGTGGCGCAACGGGGAAAATTGTCAGAGTTGGCCGCCGAATTGGGCGAATTGCGTGATCTGCTTCGCCGCCCCGGCAGAAAAGCCTGAATACAGCAAAAATCGTAGATAAATATTGGAATCCAAGGCGATTGCAATTGTTTCACTGGCCCGCCGCCGTTATATTCCCCCCCTTACCGCACAGCCGCAGGGCACTGGTGCGGTCATGTCGGAGCGTAGCGCAGCCTGGTAGCGCATCACACTGGGGGTGTGGGGGTCGGTGGTTCGAATCCACTCGCTCCGACCATAAAAAGGGGGCCGGTCAAGGACTAGATCCTGGCCGGCCCCTTATTTCTGTTTCTTGGCATTCAAAAGCATGGCTACTTAAATCTCTTAAACATTTGTAGAAGATACGTTTTTCAGGGTGATGTATTGATGAGCGGTGATCAATCGGATGCTGGCGAGGCGCGCGCCATCGGGGCCCGACCCCAGGTCGCGATATGGCTTTTAGTGGTGGCGGCCATGGTTGTGGGCATGGTTATGCTGGGCGGCGCCACACGGTTGACCCATTCCGGTCTATCAATGGTGCAGTGGCAGCCGTTAATGGGGATATTGCCGCCGTTGAGCGAAGAAGCCTGGCAGGAGACCTTCGAGAAATACCAGCAGTACCCGGAATATAAGAAAATTAACCAGGGCATGACCCTGCCCGAATTCAAGGGCATCTTCTATTACGAATACAGTCACCGGGTCCTGGGCCGCGGCATCGGCCTGGTTTTTGCCTTGCCGTTCTTGTGGTTTTTGCTGACGGGGCGTGTCGAAAGACGCCGGCGAAAAAGCTTGTTGGGTTTGTTCCTGCTTGGCGGGCTGCAGGGATTGATCGGCTGGTGGATGGTGAAAAGCGGCCTGGTGGACCGCCCCGACGTCAGCCAGTACCGCTTGACCGTGCATCTGGGCGTGGCCTTTTTGATCCTGGGCGGGCTGATCTGGGTGGCGCTGGATCTGCTCTCTAAATCGCCGGCAGGCAATGTTGTGGGCGATGTTGCGGGCAGGGCCGCGGGGGCGCTGCGGGGCTGGGCCTGGGCCGCGGTATTGTTGGTGCTGTTGCAAGCTCTATCGGGCGGTCTGGTGGCGGGGCTGGATGCCGGTTTTGTCTACAATACATTCCCCATGATGAACGAGTATTGGCTGCCACCGGAATTGGGCGAGCTCTCGCCATGGTGGCTGAATATGTTCGAGAACGTGATCACGGTACAGTTCGACCACCGGATCGGGGCCTATTTGTGCACTCTGCTGTTGATTTGGATCTGGTTCAAGGCGCGGCTGCTGGATCTGGACCCGGCGGCCCGTTTGGCGCTGCGGTTGAGCCTGGCCGCATTGGTGCTGCAATTGGCCTTGGGCATCGCCACGCTGGTATTGCTGATCCCGGTATCGTTGGCGGTGCTGCATCAGGGCGGTGCTCTACTATTATTTGCCGCGACGGTGCAATTGGCGTATCGGCTGCGTGCAAGCTGAGGGGAGGGGCGTACAATGGAGGATGCGTCACTATTATACGTAACCTGCGCCAATGCTGCGGAGGCGAAGGCGATTGCGCACACTTTGGTCGCTGACCGCCTGGTCGCCTGCGCCAATATCCTCGGCCCAATGACCTCGGTCTACAGATGGGAGGGCGCGGTAACGGAGGATGAGGAAGTTGCCATGATCCTGAAAACCCGCCGCGATATGACCGTGCATGTGACCGAGCGGATCAAGGTTTTGCATTCCTATGATCTGCCCTGCGTCGTCAGCCTGCCGATCCAGGGTGGAAATTTGGACTTTCTAGCCTGGCTTAACGGCGAGGTCGACTAAAGGCAATGCCCACTTCCGCTCAGATTGATGCGCCAAAAGCGACCGTGGCGTTGGGTTTCGCCAGCGTGGCGCATACCTATTCCCATATGTTCGTGTTGTTCTTCGCCACGGTCGTTCTGGTGTTGGAACGGGTCTGGCAGATGTCTTATGCCGAATTGTTCGCGCTCTCCATTCCCGGTGCCGTGATGTATGGGCTGGCGGCATTGCCCGCCGGCTGGCTGGCGGACCGCTGGAGCGCGGCGGGCATGATCGCGGTCTTTTTTTTCGGTACCGGCCTCGCCTCCATCCTGACCGGACTGGCCACGGGGCCCTGGCAGCTGGCTGCGGGCCTTACGGCCATCGGTACGTTTTCGGCGATCTATCATCCCGTCGGCGTGCCCTGGCTGATTAAGCATAGCCGCAGTCACGGCCGCGCCTTGGGTATCAACGGGATCTTCGGCTCGGCCGGCACGGCGATCGCCGCTCTGGTGGCCGGTGGATTGGCCGATGTGTGGGGCTGGCGGGTCGCATTCATCGCGCCCGGTGTAATCTGCCTGGCGACCGGCGTGGCCTTTGTATTGGCCATGCGCCTGGGCTTTATCATCGAGGGCGAAGGCGAGGCGGCGCCCGCGCCGGCGCCCTTTGCCGCCGACCGCCGCCGTGCCTTTACCATGCTCGCCATTACCGTTGTCTGCAGCGGCCTGATTTATCAAATCACCGCATATGCCCTGCCCAAGGTCTTCGAAGAACGGCTGTTTGATTTCGCTGGGCAATCAATGTTGGGCATTGGCGGCTTTGTCAGCATTTGTTATTTGTTCTCATCCCTGACACAGATAATCGGCGGAGAGCTGGCGGACCGTTTGCCGCGTAAATTGGTTTATGCCGCCTTCCAGTTCCTGCAAGTGCCCATCTATGGCCTTGCCTTCGCTACCTTCGGGCCTTTGCTGATCCCCTTGGCAGCGTTGATGATCAGCCTGAATTTGATGGCCCAGCCGGCGGAGAATTCCCTGCTGGCCCGGTACACCCCGCTAGGCTGGCGGGGCAAGGTGTTTGGCGTGAAATTCCTGCTGACCCTCGGCGTATCCTCGCTCGGATTGGCACTCGTTCCCTTGATCCACGCCGCCACGGGCAGTTTGGATGGCCTGTTTATTCTATTGGGTCTATCGGCCTTTATTAGCTTTACCGCCGCCGCCGCCCTACCCAGCGAACGGGCAGTTTTGCAGGTGGAGGCCGAGACCGGGCAATGAACCACAATTTCTCGGAAGCGTGCTAGACCATTTTCGAGATTGATTTATGCATATCCGTCATGTCGAATGAAGTTACGGCATTCTTCTTGCGAGGTTCCCTCAAGGATAGCGCCGATGCGGTTCCACAAGCCATCGACCGTTCTTTCTTCGGCGGCTTTGAGAT
>JABIWH010000013.1 GCA_018701215.1 Rhodospirillaceae bacterium | reverse complement strand
TTGCCTATCGCCCGCTTTACTACGATGCCCCGCCACCGCCGTCTCTGCTAGAGCTTGAGGGTCGGTACCTTGGTGCGGAAAAATGGCAGACAGAGGGATTGGTCATTCAATTGGGCACTGCCTCGAAAACCCTGATGCCGGCGCTGCGGGTCGGTTGGAGCATCGCCCCGCCTGCGTTGTTCGAAAAGTTGGTATTGCTGAAACAGGCCAATGATCTTCATTCCTCCACCTACAATCAGATCATCGCCCATGAACTGGCGAGCGGAATTCTGGATAGCCATGTCCCGATGTTGCGGGACAGGTACCGGGAACGCCGGGACGCCATGGTTGCCGCCTTGCACAGGTATTTGCCCAACGGCGCAAGTTTCTCGCGGCCAGGGGGCGGGATGTTTGTCTGGCTGACCTTGCCACAAGGTATGAATAGCCAATCGCTGCTGGAAAAGGCCTTGGCGCAGGAAAAACTCGCCTTTGTTCCGGGCGCCGCCTTTCACGTCGGCGGCGGCGGCGAGAACACCTTGCGGCTGTCATTCTCCACCTGCACGCCCGATGTTATTGCAGACGGCATGAAACGGCTGTCGGCCTTGATCGCGGAGGAGCATTTGACGGCGGTAGCGGCGGCTTGATCAGCTGTATGGCCAGCTAGAGCGCATTCGAAGAAAATGCACTCGGACTCTTAAGAATCGAGCAATTGAACCAATTACTTACGTCGCGTCAAATAAGCTACGGTGGCGACTCCGATTAATTGAAAATTGCTCTACCTTCCTTCGCCGCCGAATACCTCATCCCAGGCCTGGGCCAATTGCACATCGACCTCGGCCATATCCACGGGCAGACCCAGATCAACCAGAGATGTCACCCCATGTTCCTGAATGCCGCAGGGCACGATGCCGGCATAATGCGATAGGTCAGGCTCCACATTCAGGGCGATACCATGATAGGTGACCCAGCGCCGCACACGAACGCCGATGGCGCCAATTTTGTCTTCTTGGCCCCGGCCTTCCGCATCTTGGCCACGATCGATCCAAATCCCGACCCGGCCCTGCCGCCGCTCTCCACGCAGATTGAAACGGTGCAAAGTGGCAATCAGCCAGTTCTCCAACAGCGCCACATAACTGCGCACATCCATCTCCCGGCGCTGTAGATCGAGCATCACATAGGCAATGCGTTGACCAGGACCATGATAGGTATATTGCCCGCCCCGGCCCGTTTGATAGACCGGCAGACGGCTGGGATCCAATAAATCGGCTGCCTTGGCCGAGGTCCCGGCGGTATAGAGGGGCGGATGCTGCAACAACCAGACAAGCTCGTCCGCCTCGCCTGCGCGAATGGCGGCAACCCTGTCCTCCATTGTCCGGACCGCCTGTTCATAGTCGATCAGGCCGTCGCTGATACGCCATTCCATCGCCGCTTTATCTCGCTTTCGTATGGTTTTCGCTGGTCATCTTAACACAATGATAACCATGCTCTGGCAAAGCTATAGCCTTAACAGATGTAGCGGATTTTGATCGCCCATGCAGGACCATCGCTTAGCAGACGTCAACCTGGAGATTTCCGTGGTTATCGGCAGCACCGAAATGCCGATCCACCAACTGCTCCGAATGGGCCGTGGCGCGGTGATTGAGCTGGATGCCACGACGGAGGATTACGTCTGGATCCTGGCCAATAACCGGCTGATCGCCCGGGGCGAAATCATGGTCAACGGCGAGAATGTCGCCGTACAGGTCACGGAAACTATCGACATAAAAGATGACTAGAGCAATTTTCAATTAATCGGAATCGCTTTCGCGACTTAGATTATTGATTCAATTGCTCTTTTCTTAAGAGTCTGAGCATGTTTTAAAGAAACATGCTCCAGGCTGACCAGGCGTTGTGCGTGACGCTTGCCGGGGCGCTTGGTATTTGCTATTCCCCCCAAGCAAGTTGATTGCGCGCGGTCGTGGCGGAATTGGTAGACGCGCAGCGTTGAGGTCGCTGTGGAGGAAACTCCGTGGAAGTTCGAGTCTTCTCGACCGCACCAAATCAAACCAGCACAAATCAACCCCTTGAAAACGAATATGTTTTCGAGGGGTTTTTTGTTGCCGTTGTTGCTATACCAAGAGCCATGAGCGAACCGATCCAGCATGACGAGGCAATCGAAATCGAGGCGCCGGCCTCTTTCGAGGATGTTTATGCGGTCTCTACCGGGCTGGTCCGTGCCGTCAAAGCAGCGCTGGAAGATAACCAAAACGCCGAAGTGCGCGGCCTGCTGTTGCCCCTGCGCCCGGCCGATATTGCTGATCTGTTTGTTGTCCTGGGCCGCAACAACCGTCACCGCCTGGCCATGGTGCTGGGCGATGACCTTGATCTCGATACCCTGATCGATCTTGAAGGTTCCGTACTGGCCGATCTGTTGGCGGTGATGAGCCCCCATGTGGTTGCCCAGGCCATCCCCGAACTGGACACCGATGAAGCCGTCCATCTGCTGGGCGAGATGGACGAGGAGCGCCGGGAACAGGTGCTGGCCCAGGTCCCCGCGCCCGACCGGGCCGCCGTCCTGGAAGGTCTATCCTTCCCCGAGGATAGCGCCGGACGCCTGATGCAGCGCGACCTGATCGCCGTACCCGCCTATTGGAGCGTCGGCCAGGTGATCGATTACTGCCGCGACACGGTGGAATTGCCCGACGAGTTTTACGAGATATTCGTCATTGATCCGCGCCACCGGCCCATTGGCCAGGTCGCCCTAAACCGTCTAATGCGCACCCGCCGCCCGGTCCTGATGCGCGAGATCATGGGGCAGGAAGCGACCACCATACCCGTCGATATGGATCAGGAAGAAGTCGCCTTTCTGTTTCAGCAATACCGCTTCGCCTCCGCCCCGGTGATCGATGCGGCCGGACGTTTGGTGGGCGTCATCACCTTCGATGACGCGGCCGCCGTGCTGGAGGAAGAGGCGGAAGAGGATTTGATGCGTCTTTCCGGCGTTTCCTCGGAGACGGATTTGCTGGATACCGCGCTGCGCACGACGCGGACGCGGGCCAGTTGGCTGCTGCTAAATCTAGGCACCGCTATTCTGGCCTCGTTGGTGATTGCGCTGTTCGATGCCACCATTGAGCAGATCGTTGCCCTGGCCGTCCTAATGCCCATCGTCGCTTCAATGGGCGGCAATGCGGGTACCCAGACCCTGACCGTCGCCGTGCGCGCCCTGGCCACGCGGGAGCTGACCGCCGCCAACGCCATGCGCATTGTCGGCAAGGAGTTGGTGGTCGGGACCCTGAACGGCATACTGTTCGCCGTTCTGGTCGGCGTGGTCGCGGCATTCTGGTTTTCCGCCCCAACTCTTGGCGTGGTCATCGCCGTCGCCATGGTCATCAACATGGTGGTGGCCGGCCTGGCCGGGACCCTGATCCCGCTGGGTCTAGCCCGCGCCGGTATCGACCCGGCGGTGGCCGCCACGGTGTTTTTGACGGCGGTCACGGATGTGGTTGGTTTCTTTGTTTTCCTCGGCCTGGCCGCGCTGTTCCTGCTCTGAGATGGCAGCAGCAGAGAAAATATCGGCTGAACAGGTCATCGCCGCCCTGGGACTGCAGCCCCATCCCGAAGGCGGACACTACGCCGAAAGCTACCGTCATCAGCCGGCCGACGGTGGGCGTGGCGCGATGACGGCGATCTATTATCTGTTGCGCCACGACGAGGTGTCCGCCTGGCATCGGGTCAACGATGCGGACGAAATCTGGCATTACTATGCCGGCGCGCCACTGGAGCTGATGCGCGGCAAGGAACGGATGGTTCTGGGTGCGGACCTGGCGGCGGGCGAACGGCCCCAGGCCGTTATACCAATGGGCGAATGGCAATCGGCCCGCTCCTTGGGTGCGTGGACCCTGGTGGGCTGCACGGTCGGTCCCGCCTTTGACTTCGCCGGTTTCGAAATGGCGCCGGACGGCTGGCAGCCAGATTAACGCTTGGCGACGGGGCGCAGCAAATCGATGGACGCCAGAGCGGCGCCGCCCGTAATCAACAGGCAGGCCAAGGCGACGTTCAAAGTCGGGGCGGCAAAGCCAAACAGGATCAACACCAGGGTTGAAAGCAACGGCGCGGCGTATGACGAGGCGCCCAGAGCCTGGATATGGCCGTGCTTGACGCCATGATCCCAGCAAAAGAACGCCAGCCCCACGGGGCCAAGACCCAAACCGGCGACCGCCAGCCATTGTAAGGCGTCCGCCGGCCAGACCGTGCTTTCAAACAGCAGATGGGCACACAGCGCCAAAAGTGCGGTGGCGCCGCAAAATCCGCCGACTGTGTCGGTCGGCACATGGCCAAGGCGCCGGGACAAAATGGAATAGCCCGACCACAGGAAGGCACAGGCCAGGGCGGCGATATGTCCGGGCGCCAGGCGTATGCCGGCGCTAAAATCCTGATCGCCGCCGATCAGCAAGGCCGCGCCCGCCAGCCCCGTCACGGCACCCGCCACATGCCACCAGCGCAGTCTTTCACCCGGCAGCAAGGCCGAAAACAACACGATCAACAGTGGCCACAGATAGGCGATTAGGCTGGCCTCCACCGCGGGCGCATTGCGCAAGGCCATGAAATAGAAAAAGTGATAACCGAACAAGCCGCCCACGCCCACGGCCCAGACCGCCGGGCGATGGCGCAGATGGCCGATGATATCCTCACCGCGCAGCAACCACTTCAACAAGGCTAGAAAAAAGGCAATGCCAAAGGTCATCGCCGCCAGTTGCAACGGCGGCACCTGCCCGGTCGCTGCCGTAAACAGGGCCAACAAGGCCCACATCAGAACCGCGACAAAGCCGATTGAGGTTGCCCGGCGCTGCCGGGCCAGCGTGGATGCCGGCATCAATACATATGCTGGCCGCCGTTGATGGACATGGTCGAACCGGTGACGAAGGTCGCGCTATCGGCAATCAGGAACATCACGGCGCGGGCGATCTCGTCGGCATGGCCCAAACGGCCCACGGGGATCTTCGCGACAATCTTTTCCAGCACATTGTCCGGCACCGCCGCCACCATGTCCGTATCCACATAGCCCGGCGCGATGGCGTTTACGGTGATGTTATAGCGTGCGCCTTCCTGGGCCAGGGCCTTGGTAAAGCCATGGATGCCGGATTTCGCGGCGGCATAGTTGACCTGGCCGTATTGGCCGGCCTGGCCATTGATCGAGCCGATGTTGACGATGCGGCCGAAGCGGTTGTCGCGCATGGCGGGAAAAACCGGCTTGCACATGTTAAAGCAGCCACCCAGATTGGTACGCACGACCATGGTCCAGTCGTCGTGGCTCATATTCATCAAGGTGCCGTCACGGGTGATACCGGCATTGTTGATCAGCACCTCGACATCACCAAGATCCGCCGCCACCGCCGCCACGCCATCCTGGCAGGCCGGAAAATCGGCAACGCTGAATTTGTAGGCCGGAATGCCGGTCTCTTCCGTAAATTGCGCCGCCGCCTCGTCATTGCCGGCATAATTCGCCGCGACCGTGTAGCCGGCCTCTTTCAAGGCTTCACAAATCCCCCGGCCAATGCCCCGGGTACCGCCGGTAACCAATGCCACTCTGCTCATTAGTCCGCCCTCCAACTGTTCTTGTTGCAATTATCCAGGCCATGGATACTTCACCGCATTATGTCATGCTCCGGCCAGTCCGTATCAAGTTTGTGGCGACAACCCACTCAGCCACTCAGATAACGGCTGCCACAGGCCGCTTTTGCCGCGTCGGCCGACCACCATGCCGATATGCCCCGCCGACGGTCTGATAACCTTTGCCTGAGGGATGGCATCCGCCAGGGCCTGGGCCGAGGCAGCGGGCACGATGCGGTCGTTCTCCGGGATCGCCACCAGCACGGGCAGGCGCAGGCAGCCGGGGTCCACCGCCTGGCCATCGATCAGCCATTCGCCCCGCACCGTACTGTTGTTGCCGTACCAGCCCAACAGACAATCACGCGCGGCCTCGGCGGCCAAGGGCACACCGTCGTTGACCCAGTCTTCCAGAGCCACGAAGTGCGCCGCCTCGTCACTTTCAGGGTCCAGCGTCGCGAAATGGCAAAATTTGCGCTGTGCCAAGCCAGGATCCAGGGCCGCGAACAAGGCCTGCAGAACATCCACAGGCAAGGCGCCGAAACCTTGCAGTATGCTATCCAAACCTGGCATCAATGCTTCAATCGCGGGCCATTGCTGTCCGCCTGCCGTAAAATCCCATGGCGTTGCAAGCAGCGCCAAGCCGGCAATATCGCCCTGGCGTTGTTGCGCCAGGGCCAGGGCCAGATCGCCGCCCATGCAATATCCCACCAAGGCCGGCTGTTGCTCCGCCTTGTCCTTGAGCACATCAAGCGCATCACGCAAACGGCTGATATAGTCGCTTAAGGAAAACGCCAGCTCATCATCGCCCGGCGCGCGCCAGTCCACCAGAAATGGCCGATGCCCTTGATCCCGCAGCCAGCCCAGCATTCCGCGATCCGGCGTCAAGTCCAGCACATGGGCGCCGTTCACCAAAGAAGGTACGAATAGAACCGGCCGGCCTACGCCTCCGTAATCCAACAGCCGGGTCGTTCCCTGGCGCCAGACTTCACGGCCCTTGACCCAAGCCCGATCGTCGGCACGAACCGCCGCTTGATAGGTCTGCACGCCGGCCAGCATGGTGCTCAACCTGGTTTGGCACTCGGCGGCAACGGCCTGAAACAGCGCGTCTGGTTCACTTTGCTTTAGCGCCGCCGTCAGTTCCGCCGCCGCCGCCGCCAGCTCCGGCGGCCAGGGCAGCGAGCCGTTCCGCGCACTGGGCAAGGCGGCGAGCGAACTCATCATCCCCGCCATTGCCGTCGACAGATGCAGGCTCAGCGGCCGCGGACCCCAACGGGGATCCATATGCGGCATTGTTTGGCGAGACATCGTTTCCATCACCTTTTCGCCCCCCCTGCCCCGGCTGCCATTCGCCTGACATTACCTGAGCCATGATCCTGGCGGCCTCCGCCGCCGCGCCGCCCGCCGCATTGGTCTCCCCGGCAGCAATTTGTTGCTCCCACAAATCCAGATAGCGCCGGGCCAGCGCGGTCAATTCAGACTGTTCCATTGAATTATTATAGTGCCGCGGGACGGCAGCGGCCAGACCAAGAGCAAAATCGAGGCAATGCCGCGTTGCAACAATTTTCTTGCGCGCTGCAACATCGGCGCGTCATATTAGGCCTTCGTTTACCTTTGCCGTCGAAGAATGCAATCCATGTGGGTTTGTTGCGGCGGATTCGGTGAGGCAGGCATGGTTGAGAAGTCAAACAGTTCCGAAGACACCATCGTCATTAAGAAATACGCCAACCGGCGGCTGTATAATACGGCTACGTCCAGTTACGTGACCCTGGATACCTTGTGCGCCATGGTCAAGAACGGCCAGGATTTTGTGGTCCAGGATGCTAAATCGGGCACGGACATCACACGCTCGGTGCTGACGCAAATCATTTTCGAGGAAGAAAGCAAGGGGCAAAATCTGTTGCCTATTTCCTTTCTCCGGCAATTGATCGGATTTTACGGCGACAGCCTGGAGACCATGGTACCGGGCTATCTGGAAAGTACCATGTCCGCCTTTGCCCAAAACCAGGACCAGATCCGCCAACATCTAAGCGAGAACATGGGCGGGGCCAACCCGTTTCGCCAGATTGAGGAAATGGGCCGTCAGAACATGGCGATGTTCCAGCAGGCCATGGGCATGTTCACGCCGTTCGCGGGGAACGCCGGCAACAATGCGCCGCCGCCAAGCCAGCCGGCGGCACCGGAACCAATGGCGGAGAATAATCGTGGCGACAGCGTTGGTGGCGGCGGTGGTGCCGGCAGCGAGGAATTAGATCTTTTGCGTCGGCAATTGGCACAGATGCAGCAACAGCTGGATAATCTGTCGAATAAAAGCTAGTGCATGTCGCCGCTAGCGCGGTTCCGGCCGGAATATCAAAGACAGATTGCCCACCGGCATGGCCAGCTGTTGCGACAATACCAAACCCTGCGCATTTGCCGCGGCGACCACCTGATCCAGATCACGCAGTCCCCAGGACGGATCCCGCGCCTGCAATGATCGGTCGAATTCAGCATCGCTATCGGTTGCGGGCTGGCCATCGCGCAAGAACGGCCCGTAGAGAAACAGGATGCCATTGTCCGGCAACAGTCGGCCGGCAGCCGCCAGCAAGCCAAGGCCAGCCGCCCAGGGCGAGATGTGGATCATGTTAACGCTTAGCATGGCGATCAGATCCGCCTCCAGGTCGGTGACCGGCCAATTTTCCGCACTGGCATCAAGCACCCGGGGGGCTATGACGTTGACCGCGCCCTCTTGCCGGCACCAGGCATCAATGCTGGAGAGATTGTCCGGGTCGACATCCGAGGGCGCCCAGCGGTGCCCGGGAAATTCCGGTGCGAACCAAGCCGCATGCTGGCCGCTGCCAGAGGCGATTTCCAGGATCGTGCCCGGCGTTGGCATGACCGTGCGCAGCACCGCCAGGATTGGCTCTCGGTTCCGCTCCACCGCCGGCGCATGCAGGCGCCCGTCTTGTTCTTCGCTGGCCAACCTTGCAGCTCCTATATTTTACCGCCATCACAGATCAGAACCTGACCGGTGATAAAATCCGATTCCGGCAGGCACAACAGATAGACCGCGCCGGCGGCCTCCTCAACCCGGCCGGCCCGGCCCAACGAGATGCCTTCGTATTTTACCTTGGCCATGTCGCTGGGAAAGCCAACCTTGAATTGCCGTCCGTGCACTTCGATCTCCGCCGGCTGCCCTTCGAATTCCTGGGTCAGGCGGGTTTCGATAAAGCCAAAGGCCACGGCGTTGACGTTGACGCCATAACGGCCCCATTCCTTGGACAGGGTCTTGGTCATGCCCACCACGGCCATCTTGCCAGCGGAATAGGCCACTTGGGTGGCGGAGCCGTCGACGCCGGAGACGGAGGAAATATTCACCACCTTGCGCTGCACCAGCTTGCCTTCGGCGATTTCCCGTTTGGCGGTGCTGCGAAAATGTTCACTGGCCGCGCGCAATATCCGAAATGGCGCCGTGGCATGAACATCCAGCATGGCCTGCCATTGTTCATCCGTGTTGCGTTGGATCGTGGTATTCCAGATATAGCCCGCGTTGTTGACGATGATGTCCAAGCCGCCCAGGCCGTCAAGGGCGGCATCGACGATCCGCTCGCCAAAATCAGGCGCCGCCACATCGCCGTTGCAGGCAATGGCGCGGCCCCCCGCATTCACGATTAGATCAATGGTTTCCGCTGCCGGTTCGTCATCCAGATCGTTGACCACCACCGTCGCCCCGGCCTTGGCCAGACGTATCGCGATCGAGCGGCCAATACCCCGGCCCGAGCCGGTGACGATCGCGGCCTTGCCCTGCAGTTCGCTCATCCTGATTTTCCTCGCTGCTTGGCAACCGCCGCCTCTCGGATCGCCGTCAATGTGGTCTTCGAGGTGATCGCCTCTGGATCAGTGCGCAGTTCCAGCACCGCCACCTTATCGGCTGCCAGCGCCCGATCAAGCGCGGCGGCGAAATCCTCGCTACGCTCGACAATCTCGCCGTGGGCGCCGAAAGATTGCGCGTAGGCGGCGAAATCGGGGTTCTGCAGTTCCGTCGCCACTTCGCGGCCCGGATACTCCCGCTCCTGATGCATCCGAATGGTGCCGAACATGCCGTTGTTGATAACCAGATAGATTGGTTTCAGGTCATACTGCAGGGCCGTGGCCAATTCATTGCCGGCCATCAGGAAACCGCCGTCGCCGACGAAACTGACCGTGGTGCGCTCCGGGAAAACCAGGGCGGCGACCAGGGCCGCCGGTACGCCGTAACCCATGGCGCCGTTGGTCGGCCCGACTTGGCTGGGATAGGTCGAGAATGGCAGATAACGATGCGCCCAGCCGGCGAAGTTACCCGCGTCATTGGCCACCAGGCTGTCCTTGGGCAGACGTTCACGCAGCACGCGCAGGACATCCGCCAAGTCCAGATCACCCAGGGTCGGCTCGATCTCCACATAGTCCAGATAGTCCTGGCGCGCAGTTACCAGATCGTCGGCCCAGGCGGCACCATCCACCGGCTCCAGCGCCCTGGCGGCAGCGGCGAAGGCGGCCATGCCCGCATTGATCGGCAATTCGGCCCGATAGACCCGGCCCAGTTCCTCGGCATCGGGGTGGATATGGACCAGGGGCTGTTTCGGCACCGGGATATCCAGCAGGCTGTAGCCTTGGGTCGTGGTCTCGCCCAGGCGCGGCCCGACCGCGATCAACAGGTCGGTCTCTTGCAAACGCTTGATCAGCGGTGGGTTGGAGCCGATGCCCACCTCGCCGACATAATTGTCGTGATGATTATCGAAACGGTCCTGATTGCGGAAAGCGCAACAGACCGGCAGGCCATTGGCCTCGGCAAAGGCGGTGATATCGGCCACCGCGCCGGGTGTCCAGGTACCGCCGCCCAGCATCATGATCGGGTGTTTCGCCGCCGCCAGCATGGTACGAAGCTGCGCCATGTCGTCCGGGCCGGGATGGGCCTGAACGCTGCGGTAGGTCCTGGCATCCCCGACGCCGGCCAATTCAACCAACATATCCTCGGGCAAGGACAGAACGACCGGGCCGGGACGGCCCGAGGTTGCCACATGAAAGGCCTGGCTGACCAGTTCCGGAATGCGCGCGGGGTCTTGAATTTCCGCCGACCATTTGCTGACCTGACCAAAGAAACGGCGGAAATCCATTTCCTGAAAGGCTTCCCGCTCCATCATGGAACGCCCAACCTGGCCCACGAACAGGACCATCGGCGAACTATCCTGAAACGCGGTATGCAGCCCCACCACCGCGTGGCAGGCACCGGGGCCACGCGTGACGAAACAGATGCCGGGTTGGCCCGTCAGCTTGCCATAGGCCTCGGCCATATTCGCCGCATTGGCCTCGTGCCGGCAGGTCAACAACCTGATTTCCGGGGCATCGTGGAGGGCATCCAGCGCCGCCAGATAACTTTCCCCCGGCACGCAGAAGGCGGTATCGACGCCATGAATTTTCAGTTGATCTACCAGAATCTGGCCGCCGGTACGCATGTTGGAGCTATTGGGCATTTTCGCTAGGTCTCGCAATATGAGGTGGTGAGGTTTTGCCGGGAGCCTTATTGTAGCCCAAGGCCGCCAAGGAAACGAGTGCCCAGACGAGCATTCCGGGACGGGCGGAGTAATATTCAGATAAATGATCAGATAGGGCCTAGCGTAATGAGTGAGTTTGTAACGGTATACCGGGGTGTGGTGAACCCGTGGGAATGCGACATCATGGGGCACCTCAATATTCAGTTTTATGGCGCCAAGGTGGCGGATGGCATGAGCCATTTTTGCCATGCCCTAGGTTTGCATCAGGACCTAACCGACGCAGGCGGCATCACATTATCGCGCCGGAAGGCCTATAGCCGTTATCTGGGCGAATTGCATGCCGGTGACATCCTCGATATCCGCGCCGCCGTTTTGGCGGTCGATGAAAACAGCGTCGATATTCTGGCCGAGATCATAAACACCACGACCCACCGCCTCTCGGCCAGTTTTGAAATGCAGTACGTGGGCCTTGATGGCGAAACACAGCAGCCGGTGCCCTGGCCGAGAGAAGTCCGCCAACGTATGACCGACCTGACCGGCAAGCATAGCGACGCGCCGCGCCCGCCCACCGCCGGCAGCCCCGTGCCCGCCTACGCCGGCAACCTGGGTGAGACCTTTGTTTCGTCCCGGGGCACGATCAATACCTGGGACTGCGACAGCCGGGGCCAGATGTCGTTTCAGCAATATTATGCCATCGCTTCCGACGGCATCGGCCCGGTGCGCCATCGCATGGGCATCACCCGCGACATCGCCCTGGCCAAGCACTGGGGCGGGGTGGCGCTGGAATACGACATCCGCTTTCTCAACCCCATCGCGTCAGGCGATATCTACAGCCTGCGCACGGGTTTGCTCAATCTGGGCGACAAGACCTTTCGCATCGGCCATCGTTTCCATAACGACAGCAGCGGCGAACTGGTCGCCACATTCGACATTATCGCCTGTATGTTCGACCTGCAGGCCCGCCGCGCCATGACCATTCCGCCGGAGATCCGGGCGCAGGCTGAAACCCTGATGGTCGAATGGCCGCCTATTGAATAAGGCCAACTATGCCAAAGGTGCGCTAGGCACAGGCGCGGCGTCCATGCTAGCGTTTGTTTGGCTAGGGAGTATTCGCTGGAGGAGGGAATTTTGCAGTTTTGCCGTGCACAAAGCCTTGACGCAGCGCTGGAATATTTGGCGGAATGGGGCGCGGATGGCTGCCTCCTCGCCGGCGGCACCGATGTGATGGTGCGCTACAATAAGAGCGAGATCGCACCTGGTGCCATCATCCATATCGAAGGCATCGAACCGCTGTCCTTGATCACCACGCATGGCCGGACCACCATCGGCGCGCTTAACACGCATCGCGGCCTTGCGGGTGATGCAGCGATTGCAGCCCGCCATCCCGCGATGGCAAGCGCGGCCCGGTTGGTCGGCGGCTGGCAGACCCAGGCGGTTGGCACCTTGGGTGGTAATATTTGCAATGCCTCGCCGGCGGCGGACCTGGCCCCGCCGTTATTGGTCGCCGACGCTCATGTCACGCTGGCCTCTATGCGCGGCGAACGGCGGCTGCCGCTTGATGAATTCTTCATCGACCGCCGTGTGACCGCCCGCCGCGCGGATGAATTACTGACAACCATCGACCTTGAACCATTGCCCGAGGGCAGTGCCGAAGTGTACCTCAAACTGGGCCGGCGGGGCGCCATGGACGTGGCCATCGCCGGTCTTGCCGTGCGCTTAAGCTTGCAGGAAGACGGCAGCGTTGGCGCGGCGCGGGTCGCCGTATGTTCACTGGCAGCCACGCCACGGCGGGTGCCGGAGGCCGAGGCCCTGTTGCTCGGCGCGCGGCTGGAGGATGACGCCCTTGCAGCTGCCGGCCAGGCGCTGGCCGGGGCCGTGTCGCCCATTGATGATGCACGCGGCACGGCATCCTATCGCCGGCGGGTACTGCCGGGATTACTCGCACGGGCGGCGAGGCAATGTGGCGAGGAGGCCCGGCAATGACGGCGGATCAAACGATCACCATTCAATGTACGGTCAATGGCGAGGCGCACGCGCTGGCGGTCGCGCCGGGCGAAACCTTGCTACAGACATTGCGGAACCGGCTGTGGCTGACGGGCACCAAGGAAGGCTGTCTCGAAGGTGAATGCGGCGCCTGCACGGTGCTGGTCGACGACGTGCCGGTCGATGCCTGCATCATGGCCACCGGGGCGGTGGATGGCCGAGACATTCGCACCGTTGAAGGGTTGTCCGACAAGGAGCGGTTGAGCCCGCTGCAACAGGCCCTGCTGGATCATGCGGCGGTGCAATGCGGCTTTTGCACCCCAGGCCTGTTGATGACGCTGACCGCGCTGCTCGAACAACAGCCATCTCCGTCTCCGGCGGAGGTGGAAGCCGCCCTTGCCGGCAATCTCTGCCGCTGCACCGGCTATCGGCAAATCATCGATGCGGTGATGGCGGTGGCCGAGGAGCAGCGGCCATGACAGCCGTTGGCGCCAATGTTCAGAGAAGCGACGGCGAGGCCAAGGTACGCGGCGAAGCCGTGTTCGGGGTCGATCTTGCCGTCGCCCGTATGCTGCATGCCCGTCTGTTTCGGGCACCGGTCGCGGCGGGCTTGATCCGCCGCATCGATACCAGCGCAGCCAGAGCCAGCGACGGTGTCCACGATGTGGTGAGCGGCGCCGACATTCAGAACCAACGCGCCGGCGTCGCGGTCTTTGATACCCCGTTGTTCGCCACCGACTATATCGCCTACGAAGGTGAGCCGATCGCGGCGGTGGTAGCGGATACGCCCGAGTTGGCCGAGGCGGCCCTTCGCAGGATCGAGATTGAGATCGACGAAGTGGCACCGATAGCCACACCCGAACAGGCATTGTCGCCGGGGGCCAGGTTGGTGCATCCGTCCTGGGCCGAATTTGGCACTGTCGGCGGCATCGACTTTGGCGCCCACGGCAATATGGTAGCCGAGATATTCTCGGATCCCGGCGATGTGGAGGCGGCCTTCGAACAGGCCGATCTCGTGGTCGAGGGCACCTATAGTACGCCGCGCCAATACCAGGCCTATCTGGAACCCAAAATGGCCTTGGCCACCTATGAGGGCGGACGCTACACCGTTCAGGTCTCGCACCAATACCCCTTCCGGGTACGTGATCGCCTGGCCCAGGTTCTCGATGTACCGAAATCCGCGATCCGTATCGTTGGCCATCATATCGGCGGGGGGTTTGGCGCCAAGCTCGACCTCGGTCTTGAAGCCTATGCGGCGGTGTTGGCGCGGCGAACGGGCCGGCCGATCAAAATGGTCAACCTACCTGACGAAGAACGCCTGACGGCGCCGTGCCGGGAAAACGCGGTGGTAAAGATCCGCTCGGCCCTGCGCAACGACGGCACGATCCTGGCCCAGGATGTTGATGTGGTCTTCGACAGTGGCGCCTATGCCAACAATGGACCCGCCGGCGCCAGCATACCGATGTTCATGTATGCTTCGATTTACCGGGTCGGAACGGCACGAATTCGCTCTCGCATGGCCTATACCAACACGGCGCCGACCGGTGCCTTTCGCGGCGTCAGCGGACCCTATCTGGTCTTTGCTGCCGAACGGCACATGGATCAAATCGCCAACGAACTGGGCCGGGACCGGCGCGAGTACCGACTGGCCACGCTGGCCTCTGACGGCCACAAGATGCGCAATGGCCAGGCGCTGGAGGAACTTTCAATCCTTCACAAGGCGTTTGAGCTGGTCGAGGCGCGGGCGCCTTGGTCCGATCAAGGCGCGGATCAGGAGGCTGATCAAGATACTGATCAGAACGGAGAAAAATTGCGCGGTATCGGCATCGCCGCCGCCGTCTGGTTGACCAATCCCCAGCCTGGCCAGGCCACGGTGAAGCTGAACGAAGACGGCGGCATCATTATCGTGACCGCCGCCACCGATAGCGGCTCGGGCGCCGTGACCACCGGCCTGCGGCAGATCGCCGCCGAATGCCTGGGTCTTTCCGCCGATCATGTCGCCGTCACCATGCCCGATACCGACGTTGCCGGCTTTGATGCCGGCTCGCAAGGCAGCCGCACCACCCACGTCGCCGGCCGGGCCGTATTCGATGCGACAAGCGAAGTCAGGCGACGTGTCCTCGAGACGGCGGCGGGCATGCTTGAAGCGGCCAAGGAAGATCTGCTGATCGAGGATGGCATTGTCCGCGTGGCCGGCGTCCCGGACATGAGCCTGAGCCTGGGTCAGGTCGCCATGGCGGCAACCTTCAGCAAAGGGCCAATCGTGGCCACCGCCTCCTACACCACGCCGCCGCCGCCGCATGATCCGGAACTTACCAAGGGCATGCTGTTTAATACCTGGCCAACGCCGACCTACCACGTCCATCTGGCGGAGGTCGAGGTTGATCCGGTTACCGGCAAGGTAACGGTGGCGCGCTATGTGATCGCCCAGGAAGTGGGCCGGGCAATCAACCCCGACGCGGTCATGGGACAGGTCGTGGGCGGCGTCGCGCAAGGTCTCGGCTACACACTTTGGGAGCGGATGGAAATCGAGGATGGCAGATATGTGCAGCGAAATTTCGAAACCCACGGATTACCGCTGGCCTGCGACATGCCGAAGATCGAAACCATTCTGATGGAACATCCCGAACCGGCAGGGCCCTATGGCGCCAAGGGGGCCGCCGAACCGTCGATTGTGCCCGTGGCCGCCGTGATCGCCAATGCCGTGTCCGATGCCATCGGCGCCCCGATCGACAGCATACCCATCACACCCGAAGCCGTCCTTGATGCGCTTCAATCCCTTGAGCATGGAGTCAGCGGATGACGGCTGAAAATCCCATTGGCCTGGTTCTTGGCAGCGCCGTCGCCCCCGAAGACGTACCAGGGGCAGCCGCGACGGCCGAGGCCTGCGGTTTTGACGAAATCTGGCTGGCCGAGGATTATTTCTTCACCGGCGGTATCGCCGGCGCCTCCCTGGTGCTCGGCAATACATCGAATATCACCGTGGGTATCGGCGTGGTCTCGGCCGTTGCCCGTCATCCGGCTTTGCTGGCCATGGAGCTTTCGACCCTGGCGCGGGTGTACGAAGACCGTCTTATCGCCGGCATCGGCCTTGGGGTACCGGCCTGGGTGCGCCAGATGGGCCTGCATCCCCGCTCGCCGCTCAGCGCCTTGCGCGAATGCGTGACCACGACAAAATCGCTGTTGCGGGGCGAAACCGTGGATCTTCGCGGCGATGTTTTCGCCTTCAACGATGTAAACCTGGTCTATCCGGAGACCGGCACGCCGACACCAATCCGCATGGGCGTGATCGGCCCGAAGATGCTACAGCTTTCAGGCGAAGTGGCCGATGGCTCGGTGCTGTCCGTGTCCGCCGGTCACGACTATGTGCGCTGGGCCAAGGCGCGTATCGAAGAGGGGCGGGCGCGGGGCGGCCGTACCGATGCGCATCCCATTACCGTGTTCGCCATCTATGCGGTGGACGAGGACGGTGCCGCGGCGCGGGCCTCGGCGCGGGCTAAGTTGGCCTTCTACCGGCAAAACGGCTCAAACGGGCTAACGGATGTCTATGGCATTTCCGATCAGATGGACGCCCTGGTAAAACAAGGCGGCTACGAGGCTATTTTGCAGGGGATGCCCGAGCAATGGGTCGAGGATCTGACGATCGCCGGGACGCCGGAGGAATGCGCGGCGAAGATTTCCGCCTTTTATGCGGCGGGCGCGGATTCAGTTGCCCTGTTTCCCGTGGCCACCGACCGCACCGAAGAGATTATCCGCCTGACCGCTGATCAGGTGCTGCCCAGGCTGTAAACACCCCTATTCAAACTCCCGCTCTTCCCACCAGGGGAAGAAGTCCGGAATATCCGTACTCGGCTTCATGGTGTAATTGCCAGGGCGCTTTTCCAGGAATGATTGCACACCTTCATAGGCATCAGGCAGCTGACCCATGGTTCTGATGCCCCGGCTGTCGATTTTATGCGCCTCCATGGGGTGATCGGCGCCCAGCATCTTCCACATCATGTGCCGGCACAGGGTGACGGAGACGGCGGAGGTATTCTCCGCAATCTCCCTGGCGATGGCCCGCGCTGTAGGCAGCAGATCATCGGGCGCCACCACCTGGCTTACCAGACCGCCCTTGAGGGCCTCGTCGGCAGGGAAAACCCGGCCCGACATGACCCATTCCATGGCCTGGCTGATACCCACGATACGGGGCAGGAACCAGGAGCTGCACGCCTCCATCACCACGCCACGGCGGGTGAAAACGAGACCAAAGCGGGCCTCGGTCGAGGCGATACGGATATCCATGGGCAGCTGCATGGTCACGCCAACACCGGCGGCGGGTCCGTTGACGGCGGCGATCAACGGCTTTTTGGATTCGAACAGCCGCAGGCTGACCCGGCCGCCGCCATCGCGCCATTCATCAACCGGGCCCTCGCCGTCCCGCTCCGCCATATTGAAAGTCGAGGCGCCCCGCGACAGATCGGCACCGGCGCAAAAACCCCGGCCCGCACCCGTGAAGATGATCGCGCGCACTTCGTCGTCGGCATCGGCCCGGTCCATGGCATCGATAATTTCCGTCAGCATCACGCCGGTAAAGGCGTTCAGCTTGTCAGGCCGGTTCAAGGTAATGGTCAGAACGCCGTCCTCGACGTCATACAAAATGTCCTGATATTTCTTGCTGTCACTCACAACTAATCTCCCACGGAATGTTAAATTGCGGCGGTACGGGCCGTCATTTCGGCCTCGACGCCATCCTCCATCTCGATGCCCATGGCATCGTTGAAACGATTGAAAAACCCGCACAGGCCAATGCGCAAGGTCAGCTCGACAATCTGCTCTTCGCTGAAGTGTTGATGCAGCCGCTCATGCATGGCATCACGAATGCGGCCTGGCGTTTCAGTAACCTGCACGGAATAATCCCGCACCAGCATATCAACTTCGTCAAAGCCCGGCACCTGATCGGCCAGAATATCCGCCGATGCTTCCATGGACAGGCCTTGATCCATCAGGCGGGGTGCGTGGTGGGCGACGCAATAGTCGCACTCGTTCAGTTTCGAAACCACCACCAGGGCAATTTCCAGATACCGTTTGGGCAGGACCGCCTCGTCCGCCAGTTCCAATAGCAGGCCCATGATGTGGCGCAAGGCCGGCGGGCGATGGGCAAATATTTTCACCTGATTGAGAAACGGGCCATATTCCGTGGCAAAGCGCTGATAGACATCCCGCGCATCTTCGGGCACCTCATCGATTTCAACTTCCCGCACCCGTGGCATAGCTTCACTCCCGTCATTGTTCGAATGTGTTCCAGCCGTGTTATACCTGAAAGCAAGGTGGTGATGTCAGAGAAACAGGTGAGAGATGGATTACGGCGTAGCAATTTTCCCGACCGACTATTCCATTACCCCGGCGGAGCTGGCCGTGGCGGCGGAGGAACGTGGTTTTGAATCACTCTGGTTCCCGGAGCATTCCCATATCCCGCTGTCGCGCCTTTCGCCCTGGGGCGGCGGCGGCGAACTGCCGAAACATTATTATGACTGCATGGATCCTCTGATTGCCATGGCCACGGCAGCCGCGGCCAGCAAAACCATTCGTCTGTGTACCGGCGTCTGCCTGGTGATCCAGCGTGATCCCATACAATTGGCCAAAGAAGTCGCGACCCTGGATCAACTTTCCAACGGCCGGGTGATCCTTGGCGTCGGGGCTGGCTGGAACGCCGAGGAAATGGCCGATCATGGCACCGCCTTCGATAGCCGCTTTCGCCTGATGGCCGAACGCATCGCCGCCCTGAAAGTGATCTGGACCGAGAGCAAGCCGGAATTCAGCGGCGAATTCGTCAACTTTGGCCCCATGATGACCTGGCCGAAACCAATTCAAAAGCCGCATCCCCCGATTATTCTGGGCGGCGGCTTTCCCCATGCGGCCAGGCGCGCCATCGAATATGGCGACGGCTGGATGCCCCTGGGTGGACGCGGCTGGGACCCGCTGGAAACCCTGCCGCGTTTTCGCCAGATGGCGGCGGAAGCCGAGCGGGAGCCCGATAGCCTGGAGATCACGATCTTCGGCGCCGATTTTGAAGCCGACAGCCTGAAAACCAGCCGGGACGCGGGCGTCCACCGCTCCGTCATTACCCTGCCGTCAGCGGGGCGCGACGAGATCCTGCCGCTATTGGACCGACATGCAGCCCTGATAACCTAGAGCGCATTTGAAGAAAACGCGCTCAGACTCTTAAGAATCGAGCAATTGAACCAATTACTTAAGTCGCGCCAAATAAGCTACGGTGGCGACTCCGATTAATTGAAAATTACTCTAGGAAAAGGCGGCGAAGATCTCTTGGAAGGCGACCAATTGGTTGCCGTTGGCCGAGGACGGCACCAGGATCGGCGTGCGCACGCCGGTATCGAACCAGGCTTCCAGGCCTTCGCGTACCTGGCTGACACTGCCGAACAAGGTGTTGTCCGCCAGCCATTTGTCGCTCAGATGGTCGGCGACCTTCTCGGGCTCTCCGGCCGCCATGGCCGCTTCGACGCCGGCCATTTCCTCGGCATAGCCGGACTCTTTCCAATAATTGCGGTAGTTCGGCAGTTGTGCATACGAGGTCAGGGTGCGGCGGTTGACCGCCTTGGCCGCCTCTACATCATCGGAGATACAGGTCGGGATCATATTGCCGATATAGAAATTTTCATCGTTGCGCTTGTCATCCGGCAAGGCCGCCAAAGACGTCTTCATGAAGCTGCGGGAGGCATTGGCGAAAACCATGCCGTCGCCGATTTCACCGGCCAGGGCGATCATCTTGCGGCGCATGGTGGCCAGAATGATGGGGGGCAATTCGCCGACCCGTTCGATGGCTTTTAGATCCGCCACGAATTCGCGGGTATCGGACAACGGCTTG
This sequence comes from Rhodospirillaceae bacterium, assembly GCA_018701215.1. Taxonomy (GTDB): domain Bacteria; phylum Pseudomonadota; class Alphaproteobacteria. The sequence continues at coordinate 18,355 of JABIWH010000013.1, read as the reverse complement.
CCGGCGGTGACTTTCATGCGTTTCAGGGACGGGCCATGGCTGACACCAATGCCAAAGCGGAAACGCCCGCCGGAGATCTCGTGAATGAACGACACCGTCTGGGCATAGTCCACCACTGTCCGCGCATAGATCGGAGCAATCGAGGTGCCGAACGTAATCTCGTTGGTACACTGAGCCAGGGCGGCACAGAGCGTTACGTTGGCCACGGTAGAGGGGCAGTAAATGCCCGTGAAGCCGCGGCGTTCTATCTCGCCGGCCAACTCGAGGGTGGCTTTGCGGCGGCCTGGCACGGCGGCCAGGCTGATTGCGGGCATTTTTGTCATCTGTTCACTCCAATCGGACTACGGCTTTGAAGATTCATTTATCACGGTGTGGGTATGGCCGTCACCTAGGACGGTATTGCCAAGTTCTAATTTTCCGTCGGCAAGTTAAAGACCTGGCCGGGGAAGATCATGTCGGGGTCGCGGATCTGATTGTTGTTGGCCTGGTAGATCACGGTGAAACGACTGCCGCTGCCATAGACCCGCCGGGCAATGCGCCACAGGCTGTTGCCGGGCTGAACAACAACCCGATAGCGGGCTTTGGTATTGGCCAGAACCTCGGCCGCCGCGACCCGGACGAACGGCAGCTCGATCCGGCTGACCACCTTGCCGCTATCGTCCAGCTGGTCCACCCGCAAGGTGTGAGCGCCAGGCGTTACTTCGGCTTTTGGCTTTAGCTGCCAGCTTTTGGCCTGGTCCGCCTGGGCGATGCCCACGGGCTTGTTGTCAACATAGGTTCGCACCTTGGCGCCCTTTGGGGCGCTGCCCGTAACCACGACATTGCCCTTGTCGTCGTAATCGACGGTATCGACACTCAATTTGCCGCTGGCTGGTCCATCTTTTGGTTCCGGTTTCTGCAACAGCTTGGCCGGAGCGTCGCCGCTTTTCGGCAATAAGACGGCCAGGGCAGTTTGCGTCTGTTTTTTGACAGCCGCTGGTTTAGCGGGCGCCGTCTTCGCGGGTGCCGCCTTCGCGCTCGCTGTCCGAGAGGTTTCGGCGGGCGGCGTTTCCTCCGGCACCATCAAGGCAACAACACTCTCGGAGGCGATGCTCCGCCCGTCAGGCATTATCGCAAGCAGATCCAATTCGCCGGGACCGCTGGGCAGGGGTTTGTCAATTACCGCTACCCATTCGCCGCGCTTCGAGGTTGGCGCCTCGGCCACAATCTGCCCGCCCAGGGAGAGCCGCACCGTGGCACCGGCGGGCGCCCGCCCGGCGATCACCGCTGTACGGTCCTTGGCGATGCGGACGATATCAAACGTCGGTGCCGTGAGCGCGGGCGGCGCGGCTTTTTGCGGTGCCGGGGTGCTTTTTCGGGTCGTTGGCAAAACCGGCGAGCTTGCCGATGATGGCGCCGCCAGCTTTGCCTCGGTCTGGGCGGCGGGTGCTATCGTAGGGGCCGATGCAATGTTTGGTGGCGTGGCTGGTTTTTTCGCCGGTTCCTGCTGGGCCGAGGTCATTGGCACCGGTTCTTCCTGCCAGGACACAAAAGCCAACAGGCCACCCAATAGAACGACCCCAGCCGCTAAAATAATGATATTGCGCACGCCATCTCTCCAAACCAGAGCTATGCAAGGGTAATCTTTCACCCCGCCAGGGGCAATCACCTACATTGCGGCGCTATTTTTTCGCCCTGCTTTCAACCCGATGAACAATGGCGGGAACAGTGCGCAAATAGTTTGCGATGGCGTTTAGGTCTTGGCCGTTCAGATGGCCCAGACCGTCGCGGATAGCCTCGGCCATGCTGCCTTGCACATCATCATAGTCAGGCTTTGTACCATCACGCAGCAACTGGACGATATCGGCCTCGTTCCAATCTCCAATGCCGGTTTCCAGATCGGGGGTGATATTGGGCACCAATTCACCATCCGGGCCATCAACGGTGCCGGCCAAGAATCCGGCCGGCTGCATGGCGCCCATGAAATTGCGCGCCGTATGGCATTCGCCACAATGCGCCAGGGCATGCACCAGATAGGCCCCACGGTTCCATTGCCCATCCCGCCCAGCCTGATCCTGCCAGGGTCCCGGCGCAAAAAACAGCCATTTCCACAACGAAATGGTCCAGCGCCAGGAAAACGGCGCGGCAACGTCATGGGCCTTGTTGGGGCGCGCCACCGGGGTCTGGGCAAATAAATAGGCCTTGATGGCCCGGGCATCCTCCGCCCGCATGGCGGTATAACTGGGATAAGGGAAAACCGGAAAGTAGTTGCTGCCGTCGGGGCGCCTGCCATGGCGCAGGGCATCGAGAAAATCCTGCTCGCTCCATTCACCGATGCCCGTCTCGGAGTGCGGCGTGATGTTGGGGCTGTAAAAAATTCCGAATGGCGTCTTCAACCCACGGCCACCTGCCAACGGCGCACCGCCGCTTTTCACATCCGTATGACAGCCGATGCATCCCGCCGCCCGGATCAGGTAGCTGCCGCGTGCGACCTGATCCGCCGCCGCCGCGCCGGCAGTGGCGAAACCGAGCAAAACGGCCATAACCGCACCGAATCGGTTCATCGGGGCAAGTCCACCTCGACTTCCCGGCCGCCAAACCCATGCACCTTGTCATGGGCCCGCAAGCGCACACGTCCCGTACCCTCGGCTATGGCAACGCCGGAGAGGGACCGCGTAAAGGGTTGTTCATGCACATGTGGATGGCCCAGTACCCGCTTGCCCAACACCTTGTTATTCGGCCCAACAACTTCCCACCCATCGGCATAATGCTTCCAGCCGCTGTCAGCATGACGCACGGTGACGGCAAAGCTGTAGACGCCGGGGCCGCTTTTCGTCACTTTCACCTCGACGACATCAGCCGGCCCCGCCAGCGCGGTTTGGCTCATGATTAGAATGAGCAACAATGCTGACAGGCTGCGAAATAGGGAAACTGGCATGGCAGAGATCTCCTCCATCTGCGTCTATTGTGGCTCGCGTTTCGGCCAGCAACAAGACTACCGCGATACCGCTGTGAAACTCGGTCAAGAAATCGCGAGGCGGGGCATCCGTCTGGTCTATGGCGGCGGCCATGTGGGCCTGATGGGCGCGGTGGCCGATGCGGTGTTGGCTGCCGGCGGTCAGGTCATCGGTGTAATTCCCAAACACCTGCAGGATTGGGAGGTCGGCCACAATGGTTTGAGCGAACTGCACGTGGTCGACACCATGCACGCCCGCAAACAGCTGATGTTCGAACTATCCGACGGGTTTATCGCCCTGCCGGGCGGCATCGGTACCTTGGACGAGACTTTTGAAATCATCTCCTGGCGGCAATTGCGCCTGCATGACAAACCCTTGGTAATCCTGGACGATGGCGGCTATTGGCAACCCATGGAGGCGCTGTTGCAGGCCGTTGTAACAGGTGGTTTCGCCGATCCGGGGATCACGGAATTCTATGCCATGGCACAAGATGTGGACGGAGTTTTCGCCGCCCTGGCCGCCGCGCCGCCGTCTCTTGGACCGGGCCATCCGGAACGGTTGTGAGAATCTTTGACCTAGGGCCTCTAGGTGGATATGTTCCGCCCGAACAATAGAGGTGGCTCAAGCCGCCCTAGAGGTTAGGTAGCCGCCACAGAGGTTAGGTATATGAGCAAGATAAAAGTGAAAACACCCGTCGTCGAACTTGACGGCGACGAAATGACACGCATCATCTGGGCCTTCATCAAGGAAAAATTGATACTGCCCTATTTGGACGTGGACCTGAAATATTACGATCTGGGCATCGAGAAGCGCGATGAAACAGACGATCAGATCACCATCGACTGCGCCGAGGCGATCAAGGAATACGGCGTTGGCGTGAAATGCGCCACCATCACCCCGGATGAAGAGCGGGTGGAAGAGTTCGGTCTGAAATCTATGTGGCGCTCGCCCAACGGCACCATCCGGAACATTCTGGGCGGCACTGTTTTTCGGGAACCGATCATCTGCCAGAACGTACCGCGCCTGGTGCCTGGCTGGACCCACCCCATCGTGATCGGCCGCCATGCCTTTGGTGACCAATACCGCGCGACGGATTTCGTGGTGCCCGGCAAGGGCAAGCTGACCATGAAGTTCGAGCCCGAGGACGGCGGCGAGGTGATCGAGCGCGAGGTCTTTGATTTCCCCGGCGGCGGCGTGGCCATGTCCATGTACAATTTGGACGATTCCATCCGCGATTTCGCCCGTGCCTGCCTGAGCTATGGCGTACAGCGCAAATGGCCGGTCTACTTGTCCACCAAGAACACCATCCTGAAGGCCTATGACGGCCGCTTCAAGGATCTGTTCCAGGAGGTCTTCGAGGCCGAGTACGCCGAGCAGTATAAGGAACTAGGCCTGAACTACGAGCATCGTTTGATCGATGACATGGTGGCCTGCGCCCTGAAATGGGAAGGCGAGTTCATCTGGGCCTGCAAGAACTATGACGGCGATGTGCAGTCGGACACGGTGGCCCAGGGCTTTGGCTCGCTTGGCTTGATGACCTCGATCCTGATGACGCCCGATGGCAAGACGGTGGAGGCGGAAGCCGCCCACGGCACCGTCACCCGCCATTACCGCGAGCATCAAAAAGGCAACGAGACCTCGACCAACCCCATCGCCTCGATCTTCGCCTGGACCGGTGGTCTGAAGCATCGCGGCCGCATGGATGAAACTCCGGATGTGACCAATTTCGCCGAGACCCTGGAGCGGGTCTGTGTGGAGACGGTCGAGTCCGGTGACATGACCAAGGATCTGGCAATTCTGATCGGACCCGACGCAAAATGGCTGACCACGAACCAGTTCCTGGACGCCCTGGACACCAACTTGCAAAAGGCCATGGCCTAACGGCTCCAGCCTTTTCCGCGTTACAATGCAGGGCCCGTCAGTGATGGCGGGCCCTGTTTGTATTTTGAAGGAACCACGCCATGGACCTGACACCATCACCCGAGGCTAATGCGATCCTCGATCAAGTCCGCAAAATGTTCGAACAGGACATCCTACCGCGAAACCGCGAGATGATCCGCTCCACCAAACAGGATGGCGAACTGGACCCACCGTTTCTTGACGAACTGCGCGCCAAGGCCAAATCCATGGGCCTATGGAATATGGCGCACACGGACCTGACCGATCGTCAGCCCGGATTGTCCATGAGCAATCTGGACTACTCCATTGTAGCCGAATTGCTGGGGCGGGCTTTTTGGTCCTCGAAAGTCTTCAACTGCCAATGGCCCGACGTGCCTAACATGGTCGCCCTGCAGCGGTATGCGACCGAGGAACAAAAAGAGCAATGGCTGAAACCACTGTTGGACGGCGATTGCCAGTCCGCCTTTGCCATGACCGAGCCCGGCGCGGCATCGTCGGACGCCAAGAACATCGCCGCCACCATCACCCCGGATGGTGACGACTACATAGTTGACGGCCGGAAATGGTACATCACCGGCGGCGGCCATGAACGTTGCCGATTTTATCTATTTTTGGGGCTCAGCAATCCCGACGCGGCCCAGAATCGGCGCCATAGCGTTATCCTCGTCCCCCGCGAAACAGCCGGTGTCACGGTCGGCGGCGCCAATGCCTTTTTCGGCTATTCCGAACCGAACGGCCCGGCCTCGGAAATCAATTTTGACCAGGTCCGGGTACCAAAAGAAAATCTACTGGGCGAGGAAGGTGAAGGCTTCGCGGTCTCGCAGGCCCGCCTGGCCCCTGCGCGCCTGCATCATTCCATGCGGGCCATCGGCCAGTGCGAATTGCTGATCGAGCTGATGTACGCCCGCGCTCTGGAGCGCCACGCCTTCGGCCGCGCCCTGGAAGGTTACGACACGGTGCAATACGCCATCGCCCATAGCCGGGTCGAAACGGAACAAATGCGCCTGTTGCTGCGCAAGGTCGCGGCCCAGGTTGATGCGATGGGCGAAAAATCCGCCTACCGCGATCTATCGATCCTCAAGGTGGCCATCGCCCAGGGCTATTACGGCATCGCCGACCGGGCGGTGCAGGTGTTCGGCGCCATGGGCGGCTACGACGGCACCCCAGTGGCCGATGCCTTCGCCTGGAGCAGAGCCTTCCGGATCGGCGACGGCCCCGACGAAGTCCACCTGCGCAGCATCTTCCGCGCCGAGCCCAAGCCGGAAGTCACGCTGGCGGCTTCGCCTTATGTGGTGCCCCCGGGTGATTGGGTTTAGAGCATGCCGCGATGACTTACTCCCCCCGCAACGGCTGATCCTTGATTTCATCGTCCGGTATATCACCGTGGGACCATTCGCCCTGGCGCAAGCGTTCAGCGGCGACTTCGGCGATTTCAGCGCGCAAGGTCGGCTCGGTCTCCATCAGGCCGTGGAAATCGCTTTTCATCAATTGCATCAGGCGGCATTCGGTGACGGCGTAGGCGTGCGCCCGGCGCGTGGTGTCATGCAACAGGGCGATTTCGCCGAAGAAATCACCCTCCTCCAACGTCACGCGGTGGTCGTCGATATCGACCACGACTTCGCCCGAGACGATGAAAAACATGCTGTCGGCGGGTTGGCCGCGATGGGCGATCTCGTAACCCGAAGGCACGGACTTGGAGCGCAACAAGCCACCCACTTTCGACAGGGCCACGGGGTCCAGCTTGGCGAACAGCGGCACCCGGGCGACCATGCCCCAGGTAATGACGAAATCCCGGCGCCGGCTTTCATTGGTAAAACCCGCCGCGATGATGGCGATGGGCAGGGCGTACATGGCCACCCCCAACAAAGTGACCACACCGCCGAACATCCGCCCCAGCGCGGTGATGGGCACCACATCGCCATAGCCCACCGTGGACAGGGTCGCCAGGGCCCACCACATGGCGGCGGGGATGGAGCCGAAATCCTCCGGCTGCGCCGCGCCCTCAATGATCGTCATGATCGAGGCCGACAGCATCAACAGGCCGAACATGATGATGACCACGGCGAACAAGGCCCGGCGTTCACCATACAGCACCCGCCCCAGGGTGATGATGGTGGGGGAGTAACGGGCCAGTTTCAACAGGCGCAACAGGCGGAAGATACGCAGGAAACGTAGATCGACGCCGATGATGGAGACAATCAGGCTGGGCAGGATAGCCAGCAGATCAATGATCATGAAGGGGGATAGGGCATAGCGCCGCCGCGCCGCGCCAGGCGCCAACCGCTTCAATGGCGGATGCTCGGTACAGACCCACAGGCGGATGACATACTCCGCGCTGAACACGGCCAGGGAAAAAATCTCGAAAGCCGCGAAGGCGCCGCCATAGTGGTCGTGAAATCGGGCCACGGATTCCAACGCCACCGCCAGCACATTGCCAACGATCAGCAGGCCCAGCCATAGGTCTATGGCGCGCTGACTCGCCGTAGCGCGGTTGCCACCCTCCAGCAGATCATAGAGCCGCTGTTTCATGGCCATCGCCTATCCAGACGCAGCCGTCGCGATGGCATCTTCAATGGCGCTCAAGGCGGCATCGGCGGCATTGCCGTCCGGGCCACCGGCTTGCGCCATGTCCGGGCGCCCGCCGCCGCCCTTGCCGCCCACCGCGGCCGAGCCCGCGCGCACCAGATCCACGGCGCTCAAACGATCCGTCAGATCATCGGTAACGCCTACGGTCAGGGCCGCCTTGCCCTCGTTCACGGCGATAAAGGCGACCACGCCGGAGCCGAGCTTTTGTTTGGCCGCATCGACCATGCCGCGCAATTCCTTGGCCGGCACATCGTCCATGCGGCGGCCCGAATAGGCGATCCCGCCCACATCCTTGGCGCCGTTATCTTCACCTTTGCCGCCGCCGCCAAGCGCGAGCGCCTGGCGGGCCTGACTCAAATCCCGTTCCAGCTTCTTGCGCTCTTCCAACAGGGCACCGATACGATCAGGCAGGTCGGCGGGCGTGGTCTTCAACAGATCCGCCGCCGCGCGCAATTGACCATCCTGTTCATGGAAATGGGCCAGGGCCGCGGCACCCGTCAAGGCCTCGATCCGACGCACACCCGCCGCCACCGCGCTTTCGCTGATCACCGTAAAGGCGCCGATATCGCCGGTGCTGCGCACATGGGTGCCGCCGCACAGCTCGGTCGAATAGGATGCATCACCGCCATCGCCCATGGAAACAACACGAACCTCGTCGCCGTATTTTTCACCAAACAACGCCAACGCGCCCTGCTCCACCGCTTCGTCCGGGGTCATTTGCCCGGTACGCACGGCGGTATTGACGCGGATTTGTTCGTTCACGTCTTGCTCGACCAGGGCGAGTTCCTCGGCCGTCACCGCCCTGGGCTGGCTGATATCGAAACGCAGCCGATCCGGCGCCACCATGGAGCCCTTTTGGGTGACATGGGCACCCAGCCGGTTACGCAGAGCAGCGTGCAGCAAATGAGTGGCTGAATGATTGGCGCGCAATTGATTGCGCCGGGCATCGTCGACCACTATTTCGACGGCATCGCCGACTTTCAGACTGCCGGCCTGAACCGTGCCGCGATGCACGTGCAAATCGGCCACGCGCTTTTGCGTATCGGTGATCTGAATACTCAGGCCGTCAGCACCATTCATCTGGCCCGCATCGCCCTGCTGACCACCGGACTCGCCATAGAATGGCGTTTGATTGACCAGAATGGAAACCTCGGCGCCGGCCTCCGCCGCCTCGACCCGCTTGCCATCCACGACCAGGGCCAGCACTTCGCCCTCGGCCTGGTCCTTGTCATAGCCCAGGAATTCCGTGGCGCCGCAGTCTTCCCGCAACTCGAACCAGATAGCGTCCGTGCCAGTCTCGCCGGAGCCGGCCCAGGATGCCCGCGCCTCGGTGCGCTGGCGCTCCATCGCCACATCGAAGCCTTTCGTGTCCACCGCACGGTTCTGGCCGCGCAGCACATCCTGTGTCAAATCCAGGGGAAAGCCGTAGGTGTCGTATAGACGGAAGGCGACTTCGCCCGGCAGCGACTCGGTCTCGCTCAGTTTGTCCACTTCGCCCATCAACAGATGCAGACCACGCTCCAGGGTCTGTTTGAAGCGGCTTTCCTCGCCCCGCAGGGTCTCGGTGATCAGGGCCTCGGCCCGGACCAATTCGGGAAACGCCTGGCCCATTTTTCCAACCAGGGTGGGTACCAGCCGCCACATCAGGGGATCACTGGCGCCCATCATATGAGCATGGCGCATGGCCCGGCGCATGATCCGGCGCAGCACATAGCCGCGCCCTTCGTTGGACGGCAGCACGCCGTCGGCGATCAGGAATGACGAGGCGCGGAGATGATCTGCGATCACCTTGTGGCCGGATTTATGATCGCCATCCACATCGACGCCGGTGAATTCGGCCGAGGCTACCATGATGGTGCGCAGCAGATCGATGTCGTAGTTGTCGTTGGTGCCCTGCAACAACGCGGTCAGACGTTCCAGGCCCATGCCGGTATCGATCGAGGGTTTCGGCAGCTCCACGCGCTCTTCCGCGCTCAACTGTTCGAACTGCATGAAGACCAGGTTCCAGATCTCGATAAAGCGGTCGCCGTCCTCGTCCGGGCTGCCGGGCGGGCCGCCGGGGATGGTGGGGCCGTGATCGAAGAAAATCTCGGAGCACGGCCCGCAGGGGCCGGTATCACCCATGGCCCAGAAATTGTCCGAAGTGGCAATGCGGATGATGCGGTCCTCGGGCAGGCCGGCAATCTTGCGCCACAGATCGAAGGCCTGATCGTCGTCATGATAGACCGTGACCAACAGGCGGCTGGCATCCAGGCCGTATTCCTTGGTGATCAGGTTCCAGGCCAGCTCGATCGCGTGGTCCTTGAAATAGTCACCGAAGGAGAAATTACCCAGCATCTCGAAAAACGTGTGGTGGCGCGCGGTGTAGCCGACGTTATCCAGATCGTTGTGCTTGCCGCCCGCACGAACGCATTTTTGCGAGGTGGCGGCGCGCTGATAGGGCCGTGCCTCGGCACCGGTGAAGACGTTCTTGAACTGCACCATGCCCGCGTTGGTGAACATCAGGGTGGGATCATTGTGCGGCACCAGGGGCGAGGAGGCGACAACCTCGTGCCCCGCCGCCGCGAAATAGTCCAGGAACGCCTTGCGGATATCGTTCGCGCTTTGCATTTCGATCTATCCAACCACTCTAGTTCATATATTCGCTACGCCGATGGCACACCCGGCAGGCGGCCGGAAAATAGCCCCCCGCCCAGTCGCTGTCCAGACACGGGTACGGCCCGGCGGACTTGTTTACTCGGCTTTTGCCTTACAACCGCCGAAATGCTGAAAGGTCCGGGGCGGTTCACTGGCCATATGCACCGAATGGCTGGCCAGGAATTCGCCGGACTTGTCAGAGAATTGGCCATGGACCGAGGTCACGTTCAAATCGCCCGACGCGGTGAAACCGAGGAAATGGCGCACATTGGACAGCGCGACCATTTCCAGATGGCTGGCACCCTGACCGCTAACCGCCTTGGCGTTGCCCCGGGCCGTGTTGATGCCTTCGATACTGAATTTGAAGCCTTTTTGTTGCTTGGTATTGAAGCGGTCAACTTCCCAATTGGTCTCGATCGCGGTTTTGAAAGCGCAACTCAAGGCTTTGGCTTCGGCCAGAGCTTTGCGGGCCTCCGGCGCCGCCGCCGCAGCGATGGAAGGCGCGATGCCAGGCAACAGGGCAAGAAGCAAAATAGTCAGCATGCGCATGGGGATACCTATCATTATCTGGTGTCTTCGATGTTCAAGATTGTGTGTCTTTTAACGCTCTATCTTGGAATTGCCAACGGGGACGCTTAGTTTACCTGTAAGACAGCTGATACTTCTGATTTCTGGCAGCGCCCAAAGGGGACTATTCCATGGCCTATGATTTTGATCTGTTCGTGATTGGCGCCGGTTCGGGCGGCGTGCGGGCCTCGCGCATCGCGGCCTCTCATGGCGCCCGTGTGGCCGTGGCCGAGGAATACCGCTATGGCGGCACCTGTGTCATCCGGGGCTGCGTGCCAAAGAAACTATTCGTCTATGCCTCGCACTTTTCCGAGGATTTCGAGGATGCGGAGGCCTTTGGCTGGACCGTGGGTAAGGCCAGCTTTGACTGGGCCAAACTGGTCGCCAACAAAGACAAGGAAATCGACCGCCTGAACGGTATTTATATCAGCATGCTGGATGGCGCCGGCGTGCGCCGCTATGACGGCCGGGCCCGCCTGACGGATGCTCATACCATCGAAGTGGCCGGCGAAACGGTCACGGCGGAACATATCCTCTTGGCCACCGGCGGCACCCCGACCATGCCGGATGTGCCCGGTATCGAGCACGCCATCAGCTCCAATGAAGCCTTTCACTTGGAGACCCTGCCCGAACACATCACTATTGTGGGCGGTGGTTACATCGCGGTGGAATTCGCCGGTATTTTCAATGGCTTGGGCCGCAAGGTGACGCAATTATACCGTAGCGAACAGATCCTGCGCGGCTTTGATTGGGACGTACGCAACCATTTGGCGGGCGAAATCCGCAAAAAGGGCATCGACCTGCGCACCGATACCAATGTCACGGCAATCGAAAAGACCGCAACCGGCTATCGCCTCAGCCTGACCAACGGCGAAAGCCTGGATACGGGCCTGATCATGTATGCCACGGGCCGCCACCCCAACAGCGGCGATATGGGCCTGGAAGCCGTCGGCGTGGAACTGGCCAAGGGCGGCGCCGTTATGGTTGATGCATGGTCGCAAACCAGCGTGCCGAATATTCATGCGGTGGGTGACCTGACCGACCGCATCGCGCTCACTCCAGTGGCCCTGATGGAGGGGCATGCCTTTGCCGATACCGTCTTTGGCAATAATCCCCGCCAGCCCAATCACGTGGATGTCCCCGCGGCTGTCTTCAGCCAGCCCAGCGTCGGCACGGTTGGTCTAACGGAGGAACAGGCCAGGGCCGAGATCGGCGAGGTGGATATCTACAAATCCAGCTTCACGCCCATGAAACACACCCTGACGCCATCAGAGGAAAAGACCCTGATGAAACTGATCGTCGATGCCAAGACGGACCGGGTGCTCGGCTGTCACGTGGTCGGCCCGGACGCCGCCGAAATGGTCCAGGGCATCGGCATCGCGCTACGTTGTAATGCCACCAAGGCACAGTTCGATGCCACCGTCGGTATCCACCCCTCGGCGGCGGAGGAACTGGTCACCATGCGCAGCAAATGGACCCCGCCCGAAGCGCAAGCGGCGGAGTAATTCGCCACCAAGCTGATTGCGGCCTTGCCTAAACCGGAAAGAGTCCCGCAACGCCTGCCGCCGTGGCGAGCAGCCATGCCGCGAATTGATACACCGCCGTCTCGATCAATGGCACCGCCGCCCCGGCCAGCCAGATCAGCGAGACAAGGGCCGTCACACCCGTCGCCGCGAAGGCGGGATAGACATAGAGCAATACCGTGTCCTTGGTGACGTCGCCGCCGCCCTCCGTTTCCACGAATTCCTGCGCCTGTACGGCGGATTCAAAAATTGGTTGGAGACAAGCCAGCATCAACCCCACGAAGCCACCCAGGATATGAACCAGAGACGGAAACAGCGTGGAAAGGAGCATAAGGTAAACCCAGTAGTGGGCCGGATCGGCGGGGGTTTCGGCCATGGCCCGCAGCAATGGGGCAATCGGCAGGACTGCCTCGCCCCCGGCCAGGACCGCGAGCCAATTGGCGAGGCCAAGCATGGCCGTCGTAATTGCCGCCAGGGGAAATATCAAGATCCCGGCCAGTACTATATCGACAAGGGAAATTACGGCGACGCGCCAAGCGCCCCCAAGGGCCAGGCCATAACGCAACAGGCCGCGCGTCAACCCCAACGATAGCCAATCCAAAGGCGCATTGACCAGAGGCAACAAGGCAAAAAACACCAGCAACGGCAACGCTTTCATCTGTCCGCCGCCTTGAATATGCACGGCAAAAAAGATTGCGGCGAGGGCCGCACCGGTGAAAACGAACCAATGAACAACAAGAAAAATTGACTTGCCACGCGCGCTTGAAACACGGTCGAATACATATGCGACAGCGACAGCGACAGCGACAGCAACAGCGCCAGCGCCAGCGACAGCGCCAGCGCCAGCGCCAGCGCCAGCGCCAGCGACAGCGCCAGCGACAGCGACAGCGCCAGCGACAGCGACAGTGCCAGCGCCAGCGACAGCGACAGCGACAGCGACAGCGACAGTGAACAACAGGTAGATAACTGAGCGCCAGCCTGAAGATCGTAGAAACTGAACAAAGCATACGAGGAAAACCACGAAACCGGCGAAGTTAACTGCTCGCGCCAGCACTTCGGGTTCGGGTGGCAGGAAGGTGTCCAGGCCGGTTACCGTACCGCCCCACAACATCCATCCCACAACGAAGAACAGCAATGGATAGGCCAACGCCAATTTAAGGGTCAGATCGTAGAGCCCATAACTCCACGGCGACGGATTTCGAAAGGCAATTCGAGATTGAAGGCGCGCGGCCTTTTCCAGGAAGTCATCGCCGGCCCCCCTGTCCAGCCAGGAAAGCAGCAACGTGATGCCATCGCCATAGAGGTTCCTTAAGCGACTATGCAGTTTCCCGGCTAACCACGCCCAAATGCGGCGGCCCCGGTCAGCCTTCCGGCTACCGCCCAACAGCTTTTTAGCGAGCGCGAACGACGCCAGCCAGACAGCCAACAGCGTGAACCCGGACAAATCCAGGCCAACAGCCTGGATTACCCCGTTCAACATTTCATGGACGCCGCTGCCGCTCACCCATCACCCTCTCATACCGCGCCAATCGATTATGGTGCATGGGAACGGCAAATCAACCGAAACGTGATAAATCTGCCAGCCGCACGGCCCTCCCACCGCTGTTCTGGCGTGGCTGACCTGGTTGACCACGCCTTTCGGCATTTTCACACAGCGGCGCAAAACCACTTAGCACCCTTGGAAAGCCCTGCCGCTTACCGTATACAAGGCGCTTCTTTTCCTGGGGAATGAAGTTATGCCTACGCAATGGAACCCTGACGGCTGGCGGCAACGTACGGCCTTGCAAATGCCGGAATACGCGGACCAGGCGGTCCTGGACGGCGTTTTGGATAAACTCGGCAGTTTCCCGCCGCTGGTTTTCGCTGGCGAGGTAAACGCTCTGCGCCGCAAGCTGGCCCAGGTGTCGGAAGGCGATGGCTTTTTGCTGCAGGGCGGTGATTGCGCCGAAAGTTTCGCCGAATTCCATCCCAACAATATCCGCGATACCTTTCGTGTGCTGATGCAGATGGCCGTGGTCTTGACCTTTGGTGGCGCCGTGCCCGTGGTCAAGGTGGGCCGCATGGCGGGGCAGTTCGCCAAGCCGCGCTCCAGCCCCACCGAAACCATCGATGGCGTCGAGCTGCCGATCTATCGCGGCGATATCGTCAACGGCATTGATTTCGATGATGCCTCGCGCCAGCCCGATCCGAACCGTCTGTTGACCGCCTATTCCCAGGCGGCGGCGACCTTGAACCTGCTGCGCGCCTTCGCCCAGGGCGGCTACGCGGATCTGTACAAGATCCACCGCTGGAACCTGGACTTCGTTGACGGCACCGATACGGGCACCCGTTACGGCGAATTGTGCGGCCGTATTACCGAGGCCCTGGAATTCATGGAAGCCTGCGGCATCAACGGCGACAGCGTGCCGGAAATGCGGCAAACGGATTTCTATACCTCTCACGAAGCGCTGTTGCTGAACTACGAAGAGGCCATGACGCGCGAGGACACCATCACCCGCATGGGCGGTTGGTACGATACCTCGGCCCATATGGTCTGGATCGGCGACCGTACCCGCCAGGCCGACGGCGCCCATATCGAATATTGCCGGGGCATCCACAATCCCCTGGGCCTGAAGGCCGGCCCGAGCATGGAGGCGGATGACCTGATCCGCCTGATCGACACCTTGAACCCCGAAAATGAAGCCGGGCGCCTGACCCTGATCGCCCGCATGGGCGATGTCGAGGTGATGGAAAAACTGCCGCCCCTGGTACGCCGGGTCAAGGCCGAGGGGCGCAAGGTGGTCTGGTCCTGCGATCCCATGCACGGCAACACCATCAAGGCGTCCAGCGGCTACAAGACGCGGCCGTTCGACCGCATTCTGGCCGAGGTCAAGGGCTTCTTCGCCGTCCATCAGGGCGAAGGCACGCACGCGGGCGGCGTGCACGTGGAAATGACTGGGCAGGACGTGACCGAATGTCTGGGCGGGGCGCAGTTGATCGATGAAGAGGAATTGGCATCCCGCTATCATACCCACTGCGATCCACGCCTGAATGCCTCGCAGAGTTTGGAGTTGTCGTTCCTGATCGCGGAGATGCTGAAACAACAGCGCCCGGCACGGCAAGCGCCGGAAATGGTTGAAGCCGCACAATAGGGAACCGCAGGCCATGGCGGGCAAAAGCCCAAACGAGAGTGACGATCTGGAAGGCGATATTGATCGCTGGACGGATCAGTATTTCAAGAAGACCCGCACAATTGTGCAGCGCAACGGCGATGCCCAGGTGACCTATGCGGTTTTTATGCGCCGCCCGGTTAGTTTTGCCCCCCGCCTGATGATCGATTGGCTGAACCAGGTCGCTGCCGAACGCGGGGTCACGTTCAATATCGAAAAATGCTTCGAGGAAGGCGATTGGGTCGGCGCCGGCGAACCGCTGTTGTATTTGAGCGGCCCGTTGTCCGAACTGGTCGATCTGGAAACGTTGTATCTGCAAAAGCTGGGCGCCTGCTGTGTTGCCGCCTACAACGCCTATCTGATGTGTGCGGCCCTGCCTGACAGTCAGTTCCTGGCCATGGACGCGCGCCACTGCGCCGGCCATGAAATGGCCGAGATGATGGCCTATGCCGCCTCCGTCGGCAGCGAAGGGGCCAGGCGCGATCGGGACGCGGTTGGCTTTATCGGCAATGCCACGGACGCCACGGCGCACTTTTTTGGCAACGAAAAAGGCCTGGGCACCATGCCGCACGCCCTGATCGGCTATGCCGGCAGCACCTTGAAGGCAGCGGAGATGTATGCCGAGGCTTTTCCCGGCGAGCCTTTGACAATTCTGGTCGACTATTTCGGACAGGAGGTCACGGATGCCCTGGCGGTCTGCAACCGCTTCCCAGATCTGGCCGAGGAAGGCGCGCTTGCCGTGCGCCTGGACACCCATGGCGGCCGCTTTGTCGAGGGCCTGGACACGCAATCTTCCTACGCCGTGCTGGAGCGCCACGTCCCCCGCGCGGTGCGGCAATACCGCAACGAGGAAGAACTGCGCTGGCTGGTCGGTACCGGGGTTTCGGCGGCGGCGATTTTCCATATGCGCGACAGGCTGGACGAAGCCGGCTTTCCGAAGGCGCGGATCGTTGCCTCCTCGGGCTTCAACTTTTTCAAATGCCAGGTCATGGGCACCGTCAACGCGCCCATCGATGTGGTCGGCACGGGATCATACCTGCCCGATGACTGGCGCGAGACCTATGCCACCGCCGACATCGTCGCCTACGACGGCGAGCCGAAAGTCAAGGTGGGCCGTGAATTCCTGCTGCAACGGCGTTGATCCGCACGCATAATATATTGATGTTCAGTAATTTATCGAATGGCGCCAAGGGTGCCTTGTGCATGATCGTTGGCGGACTGTTGCTCACCACCCAGGACGGCATCACCAAATGGCTGACGGCGGATTTCCAACCTGGCGAGATCATGTTTTACCGTGGTCTGTTCACCTTCGTACCCATCATTATCATAGCGGCGCGGGCCGGCGGTTTCCGGGCCTTGGCGACCCGCAATCTCAAAGGCACTTTGATCCGCGCCATCCTGGGCGCCGGCACCTCGATCTTCGTGGTGGTATCTTTTATCTATCTGCCCTTGGCCGATGCCTTGGCGATCATTTTTCTCAGCCCGATCATGCTGACCGCAATGTCCGGGCCAATGCTGGGGGAGCCGGTCGGCTGGCGGCGCTGGCTGGCCGTGTTCATTGGCTTCGCCGGCGTGATGATGATGGTGAAGCCCAGCGCCGAAGGCATCCCTTATTATTACTTCTTCCCCCTCTTCACCGCCCTGTTGTCGGCCTTGCGTGACGTGGCGACCCGCCGTCTGCGCGGCGGCGACAGCTCCGTCTCGATCCTGTTCTACTCCATGCTGGCGGGAATTCTGGCCGGCGCCATCAGTATGCCGATGTTCGGCGCCCATTGGCCCAGCCCGGCGCAATGGGGCCTGTTCGCCGTCGCGGGTATTCTGAATTCGGTCTCGCACCTGTTGACGATCCAGGCTCTGTTGCTGGCGCCGGGGGGGACCATGGCCCCGTTCAGGTACCTCTCGTTGGTCTGGGCCGCCGTCATGGGCTATGCCATATGGGGCGATGTCCCTGATAGTTGGAAACTGGCCGGCGCCGCCCTGGTGGTGGGCGCCGGTTTGTTCATCCTATATCGCGAGATGCGCGGCCGAAAATTATGAATACTGGCCTGAGTACTGGCCTGACTATTGGCGCCGCTAATTCGGCGCCTCGGCGATCTGGACCACCTGCTTGCCGATGTTACCGCTAGAGCGCATTCATTCCAAATGAGCTCCAGCGGTAAATCGAGTTAGTAATTCATAAAACTCGCTCATATTGGTCACTCAATTAGCCTCATATCACCAGTATTGGTTGCGGTTAATTTAAGTATACGCTAACGTAATTGTAGCCGGGCAAATCTGCAATTAAACACCCGCGCACACTTAACGTAGTAGGGAGGATTAGACGTGGCGAGACTTCTTTTAATTGGACTCATGTTTCTATTCAGCGGGTGTGCAACGGTAGTATCCGGTACCACCCAAACGGTTTTTGTCGAAACACCGAAGGTCAATGGCGCCAGTTGTAAGTTGAATGACAGCAAGGCAGGTGTTTGGTATCTGCCCAGTACACCGGGAAGCGCGACGGTTCGAAAAGGCGACGGACCCATGAACATTGTTTGCGATAAGAATGGGTACGAAACAGCGACAACCAGTGTCGACGAAACCCTTGTTGGCGCCACCTTGGGCAATATTATCCTTGGCGGCGGCATCGGCATCTTCATCGATGCGGCATCGGGCGCCGCTCAGCAATACCCGGACAAAATTGTTGTCTGGATGAGACCGCGGAAGTGGCCATCAGCCAAGGAGGAGGAAGCTTGGCACCGGGACAAGAAAGCCTATGAAGATGAGGTCCTGGCGAAGGCAAAGGCAGCAAGCGACGGTTAACCGTCTTTAGAGACAACGCGAGGACAAAGGGGGGCGAAGGAGAAGCTAAACTTTACCCTTCGCACTTTCCTGCGTAATTAGATTGTACGCGAGTTGGGCAGCCGCAACGTCCATAATGTGTAGTGATCGCGACTTGATCTGACAGTTACCG
This sequence comes from Rhodospirillaceae bacterium, assembly GCA_018701215.1. GTDB lineage: Bacteria > Pseudomonadota > Alphaproteobacteria. Next base: position 108 of record JABIWH010000013.1, on the reverse strand, counting down.
GATTTGAGGCGGTGGCTGTCAGGTCAGATTTAGCCTATGAACTTTTCCTTCCAGATACGTTTGCCGTCCACGAGGGTCTGCATGGGCGTGCGGCCCTCACAAACTTTG
>JABIWH010000044.1 GCA_018701215.1 Rhodospirillaceae bacterium | reverse complement strand
TTTGGCCAAATGGGCTTCCAACGACGGCCAAATCACCAAATCGGGGCTGCCGAATGACCGCAGAGCGAAATTCCTTCCATCGGTGGTCGGGTTCGCCTACGATTTGCTACGATACGAATACTATCTGGGAAATATCGGCTTATATTGCTATGTATTCGTCATGGGGCGGGTATACGACGAAAATTTAGCAACGAATCATGGGGGTGATCGGTATGTCTGACAGTTTATACCAAAGAATCGGCGGCGCGGCGGCGGTCGAGGCGGCGGTGGATCTTTTTTACCGCAAGGTTTTGACGGATCCCGATGTCTCGGCGTTTTTCGACAGTACGGATATGGATGGCCAGCGCGCCAAGCAAAAGTCATTTCTGACCATGGTGTTTGGCGGCCCGCACGAATATTCCGGCAAGGATATGCGCACGGCGCACGCGAAATTGGTTGATGACGGCCTGAACGACAGCCATTTCGACAAGGTTGCCGGGCATTTACAGGCCACGTTGGAAGAATTGGGGGTTGATGCGGGCGCCATCACCGAGGTCATGACCATCGCCGGCAGTACCCGGAACGATGTGTTGAACCGCTAGACGGCCATGGCGAGCATAAACTTTGCCGCCGCCCAGCATGCCCTGGTGCCGGATGAAACGGTGCTGGAATGTCTGGAGCGCAACGGCCATGAAATCCCGTTTTCCTGCCGTACCGGTGTTTGCCTGAGCTGTATGATGCGGCTGCGCTGCGGCACGCCGCCCAGGGCCTCGCTGGATGGTCTGCGTCAGGGTCAGATTGAACAGGGCTATTTTCTGCCCTGTGTCTGCCGCCCGGAAGAGACCGGCGAAGACCTGGAAATTGAAGCGCCCACCGACGCGGAACTGTTTGGCCGCGCCGTGGTCAGCGAGCTGGCGCCGCTGAGTGCCGCCGTCTGCCGCCTGCGCCTGCGGACATCAGTGCCGTTGTTCTATCACGCCGGGCAATTCATCAATTTGCGCCGCGGTGATGGCCTGATGCGGGCCTATTCCCTGGCCAGCGTGCCGCGCCTTGACGATACCTTGGAGCTGCATATCAAGCGCCTGGGCGGCGGCAAGATGAGCAATTGGATCCATGAAGAGTTAGAGCCGGGCACGGCCCTTGATATTCAGGGTCCAAACGGGGAATGCTACTATATCGGCGGCGAAGCGGCGCGGCCCCTGCTGCTGATCGGCAACGGTACCGGGCTGGCGCCGCTATATGGCATTGCCCGCGATGCCTTGGCGCACGGGCATACCGGGCAGATCCACCTGTTTCATGGCAGCCGTACCGCCAAGGGCCTGTATTATCGGGATGAATTGAATGCCTTGGCCCAGGCACACGAAAACTTTCACTACACCGCTTGCCTGTCCGGCGAAGAGGCTGAAGCGCGCGCCGCGAATGGCGCCAGGGAAGGCCGGGCAGAGGCCGTGGCCCTGGCGGAACATGACAAGCTGGCTGGCTGGGGGATCTATCTGTGCGGCTATCCGCCGATGGTGAAGACGGCAAAAAAGCTGGCTTTCCTGGCTGGTGCGGAGTTAGCAAATATTCTGGCCGACCCCTACGAAATGCAGGACCTGCGCCGCCTGCCCCGCGATTGATTTTGCGGCTAAAGCCGTCAGCGCAGGGTGATTTGCCTCATGGGCATCAGGTTCGGAAAGGACGGCGCCGGCAAAACCAAGCGGGCCGCCAAACAGGGCGCCGCCCTCCGGTTTCTTAAGATTCTGAGCATGTTTTGAAGAAACATGCTTTAGCCCTACAGCAGATGGCCGGAGCGGTCCTTTTTCGTGCGCAGATAAAAATCGTTGTGCAGGTTGGATGGAAAGGCGTGGGTCACCCGTTCGCTGACCGTGATGCCGCAGGCTTCCAGGCCGGCGACTTTGTCCGGATTATTGGTCAACAGGCGGATTTGCGAGAAACCCAGCAGACGCAGCATTTCCGCCGCCGGGCGGAAAACCCGCTCGTCGGCGTCGAAGCCCAGGCGCAGATTGGCCTCGATGGTATCGAAACCTTCCGCCTGCAGGCTGTAGGCGCGTAATTTGTTCATCAGGCCGATGCCGCGGCCTTCCTGCGCCAGATACAACAGCACGCCGCTGCCTTGTTCGGCCATCAAGGCGATGGCGCCGCGCAATTGTTCGCCGCAATCACATTTTAACGAGGCCAGCAGATCGCCGGTAAAGCATTCCGAATGCAGCCGGGTCAGGACGGCATGATGGCGGTCCGGGTCGCCAACGATGATGGCCAGGTGCTCAACCCCGCCGTCGGCCGGGCGGAAGGCGACCAAACGGCAGTTTTCTGCGTCCGCCAGGGGCACCGGTGCCTCCGCGACCTTGCGCAGGGTGGCCGCCGCGCCTTGTTCGTAATTGGCGATTTGCCGCGTGGTCACGGTTAGATAACGTGCCTCGGCGGTATAAATATCGGTTTGATCCAGCAAGGGCACGATAACGGCCGAGGGCAGCAGACGCGCGGCCTTGGCCAGCTGCACGGCGGCGCTTTCGGCCGGGTTCGGGGCGCGGCGCAGGCGCTGAAAAGGCCCGCGCATGGGCTGGGCCAAATCCGTGCTGCCATCCGCCAGGGTCTGCACCAGGCCGACATCGGTATTGCCATCCACCTGCAACAATACCACGCCATGGCCGGTCGGTTTGATATGCAAGGCGTTGGCCCGGCTTTCGGTCAGCGCCAGTACCGGGCCGTCGGTCAGGCCGTCTCTGCTATTATACCATTCACACAGATCGCGCAGGCTGTCGGGGCTGGCCTGTTCCGCTGCCAGGGCCAGGGCGTTGTCGCCATCGTCGGATTCCAGCAGAACGGGCCGGCCCCGCCGGTATTCGGCGATGGCGCGGTCGACGGCGATGATATTGGCATCAATTTCGCTCATGATCGCCGCAGACAATATACCGGCCAAGGCCTGTTGGCGACGCTTTATCCGGTGTCGCTTGTGCTTGCCCGAATAGCGCGACCTGCCTATATCTAGAAAGAGCGGGCAATCGAATCACGCGGCATATCCGGGGAATACTATGACGGCGAAAAAAATTCTTTTGGTTGATGACGAGGCACCCTTACGCGGCGCGTTGGCCGAGCAGTTGGAACTGCACGATGAATTCACCACCACCCAGGCGGGATCAGGCGCTGAGGCCTTGGAAATAGCCAAAAGCGACCATTTCGATTTGCTGCTGCTGGATGTGGGCCTGGGTGATTTGGATGGCCGCGAGGTCTGCAAAATGCTGCGCAAGGCCGGCGTGAAATGCCCGATTATCATGTTGACGGCGGCCGATAGTGACGCCGACACGATTTTGGGGCTGGAGTCGGGAGCCAACGATTACGTCGCCAAACCATTCAAATTTTCCGTTCTTTTGGCCCGCATCCGTTCACATTTGCGTCAGCACGAACAGAGCGAGGATGCGGTTTTCACCATTGGCCCCTATACCTTTCGCCCCTCGGCCAAGCTGTTGCTGGAAAACGGCTCCAACCAGAAAGTCCGCCTGACGGAAAAGGAAACCTCGATCCTGAAATACCTGTTCCGGGCCGGCGACAAGGCGGTTGGCCGGGATGTGCTGTTGAACGAGGTCTGGGGTTATAACGCGGGCGTCACCACCCATACCCTGGAGACCCATATCTACCGCCTGCGGCAAAAGATCGAAGCTGATCCCTCCTCGGCCGAGATCCTGGTGACAGAGCCGGGTGGTTACCGCCTGGTGCCTTGATATTTCAGAGCTATTGCCTCAGATCACCTGGCTAAATTCGACCAGTTCCCGTGACCGCTCGACCTTGCCTTCCCAGTGGCGGTCAAATTCCTTGATGAAACCCTGCATGATCTCTGAATTGAGCAGCGTGTTGGCGGCAGCCAGGTCCGGAAACTCGTAAAACGCAATATGGACATTAGGTTCCACGCTGCTCCAGCCGCGTTTGGCGCTGACCGCGTTGAAGGCCTTCAGCGCGTCGGGCAGATGTTCGTTCTGATACCAGATATCGAATTGCTCTTTGACCGAAGGGTCCACTTCGGCGCGTACGATCAAATAGGCTGTCATGATTCAGGTCCAACAGTTTCGGGAATATGACGAGATTAACTTGCGCAAATCAGTTTTCATAGCCCACGGGCTCGGTCTTCCGACCAGAGCCTGTGACACGTTTCAAAAATTACAATTCAAGACACGGCGGCGAACTGGTAACTTCGTCTGAACCACGGATAAAATCATACCAGATCGAATGGAGGAAACGGCCAATGTCATGGCAGGCGGAACTTGATGAGCTGAAACGGCGCGAGGCTTTCGCCGAGAAACTTGGCGGCGAGATGCGGGTTCAGCGGCAGAAGGACGGCGGCCGCTATACCGTCCGCGAACGGATCGAATTGCTCGCCGATGATGGCTCCTTCCACGAAATCGGCAAGATCGCCGGCATGGCCGAGTATAACGGCAAGAACGACCTGGAAGATTTTGTCCCCTCCAACTTTGTCTTTGGCCGGGCCCGCCTGAACGGCCGGCAAGTGGTCATTGCCGGTGATGATTTCACCGTGCGCGGCGGCTCGGCGGACGCCACCATCAAGGAAAAACACCTGAACGCCGAAGCCATGGCGAACGCGCTGCAGCTGCCCCTGGTCCGCCTGGTGGAAGGCTCGGGCGGCGGCGGGTCGGTCAAGACCATCGAGACCACGGGCCGGGCCAATGTGCCGGGCGTCGCGGGCTGGGACATGGTGGTGGCCAACATAGGCACGGTGCCGCGCGTGGCGCTGGGCCTGGGCTCCGTCGCCGGTTTGGGCGCGGCGCATCTGGCGGCCTCGCACTATTCGGTTATGCTGAAGGATAAATCGGCGATGTTCGTCGCCGGCCCGCCGGTGGTGGAACGGATCGGCCAGAAATTGACCAAGAACGAGCTGGGCGGCTTCAAGATTCAGCTGCGCGCCGGCGCCGTCGATCATGCGGTCAACACCGAGGAAGAAGCCTTTGAATGCGCCCGGCAGTTCCTCTCGTACCTGCCGCAATCGGTCAACGAACTACCGCCCAGAGTTGACCCAGAGGACGATCCGAACCGCCGCGTGGATTGGCTGATTGATGCCATCCCCCGGGACATCCGCAAGATCTATAAGATGCGCCCCATCGTCAAAGCCTTGGTCGATGAAGGCTCGTTCTTTGAAATGGGCAAGGAGTATGGCAAATCAGTCATTACCGGGTTGGCCCGCCTGGATGGCTGGCCGGTTGCCCTCATGGCCTCGGACCCTATGTCCTATGGCGGCTGCTGGACGGCGGATACCTGCCGCAAGGTGGAGAAGTTCGTCGATCTGGCGGAAACCTTCCATCTTCCCATCGTGAATTTGTCCGATTGTCCGGGCTTCCAGGTCGGCCTGGAGGCGGAGCAAAGCGGCGTCATCAAGGAAGGCGTACGCGTCATGAGCGCCATCTGGCAAACAACGGTGCCCTGGTGCACGATGATTATCCGCAATGTCTTTGGCGTCGCGGGCGCGGCGCACACGGTGGGTGGCCGCTATACCACCCGCTATGCCTGGCCGTCGGGGCGCTGGGGCTCGCTGCCCCTGGAAGGCGGTATCGAGGCCGCCTACAGCGCCGATATCGCCGCGGCCGAGGACCCGGACGCGGAATTGGCCACGATCACTGATCGGTTGGAGAAATTGCGCTCGCCCTTCCGTTCGGCGGAAACCTTCTGGATCGAGGAAATCATCGACCCCCGCGAGACCCGGGGTTTGTTGTGCGATTTCGCCAATATGGCGGCGCCCCTGCGGACGACGGGAGCTTCATCGCACGCCATGCGTCCCTGAAAGCCGGCGGACCGCATAACGAATTCCGCTATTCTTGGCGATTTTCAACCAAGCAAAATTGCCGCTTGAACCCGGTAGGCTGATGATTATGTTAAATAGTCTGGCGCATGATAGTTGGAATTCGACATATGGCGAAAAACCATGATCAAAAATTCGTGCTGGTCGTTGCCTCGATCGTCGGGGCCGCCGTATTGCTGATTGGTGTGCTGGGCGTTTGGAACTCGTTTTAAAGCACTGCCTAGAGTTCTGCGGCAGCAACCAGCATAAATCCAACCGGCACCGATGGGGCGCGTTCTATCGCGTTGGGACCGGTTTTTCGCCTTGATAGTCGTAGAACCCGCGTCCGGCCTTGCGGCCCAGCCAGCCGGCTTCGACGTATTTCACCAATAATGGACAGGGCCGGTATTTGGTATCGGCCAGGCCTTCGTAGAGCACCTGCATGATCGCCAGACAGGTATCCAGGCCGATAAAATCAGCCAGCTGCAACGGGCCCATGCGATGGTTGGCACCCAGACGCATGGCGCTGTCGATACCTTCAACCGTGCCCACACCCTCGTACAGGGTATAGATCGCCTCGTTGATCATCGGCACCAGGATACGATTGACGATGAAGGCGGGAAAATCCTCTGAATTCGTGGGGATTTTGCCGATCTTGATGACGATGTCGCGGACCGCATCAAAGGTCGGCGCGTCCGTGCCGATACCCCGGATCAGTTCCACCAACTCCATCACTGGCACCGGGTTCATGAAATGCATGCCCATGAACTTTTCCGGCCGTCCGGAGACGGCGGCCAAGCGGGTAATGGAAATGGACGAGGTGTTGGTGGCGATCATGCCTTCCGGCTTCAAAATCGGGCCCAGATCGGTGAGGATCTGCCGTTTGATATCCTCATCTTCCGAGGCCGCCTCGATGACCAGATCGGCATCGGCCAGCTCCGGCAAACCGGCAACGGTTGTGATCCGACCCAAAGCTTCGGCCATCTCAACCTGTTCCAGCTTGCCGCGACTGACCTGGCGACCCATGTTGCCCTCGATCACTTTCATCGCCTTTTGCATTTGGGCGTTGGAAGTATCGGTCAACATGATGTCGTAACCGCCGGCGGCCAGCACATGGGCAATACCATTGCCCATTTGTCCCGCGCCGATAATGCCAATCTTTTGGATCATCTGTAGTCCTTAATATGCCAACCGTTATCGCCAGGCTTGATTTAGAGCAACCCGGGTTCATTTGAACGCAGATACGTTGCACTAACTTATTGGATTAGATCAAATTATCAGCATCAAATTGATCCCAATTTCATGCTGTTTGATCTAGGCCCGTGCTATGCCGGCGGCAGCTTCTTTAGCTCTTCTTCCAACTCCGGCACCGCCTTGAACAGATCGGCGACCAGGCCGTAATCGGCAACCTGGAAGATCGGCGCTTCCTCATCCTTATTGATGGCGACGATGACCTTGCTGTCCTTCATGCCGGCCAGATGCTGAATGGCGCCTGAAATGCCGACCGCGATATACAGCTCCGGCGCCACCACCTTGCCGGTTTGGCCGACCTGATAGTCGTTGGGCACGAAGCCCGCATCGACCGCGGCGCGGGAAGCGCCGACCGCGGCGCCAAGCTGATCGGCGACCGCTTCGATAATCGGAAAGTTGTCGCCCGACTGCATGCCGCGCCCGCCCGAGATGATGGTCTTCGCCGCCGTCAGTTCCGGACGCTCGGACTTCGACAGTTCCTCGCCCACAAAGCTGGACAGGCCCGGATCACCGGCTGCCGCGATGCTTTCCACCGCCGCGGCGCCACCTTCGGCATCGGCCTTTTCAAAGCCGGTGGCCCGAATGGTGATGATCTTGATGGCATCGGACGATTGCACCGTCGCCATGGCGTTGCCGGCATAGATGGGGCGAACAAATGTATCGGCGCTTTCGATAGACGAAATCTCGGAAATCTGGCTGACATCCAACAGAGCCGCGACACGGGGCATGAAGTTCTTGCCGACCGTGTTGGCCACCGCGATCACGGCGCCATAGTTTTGCGCCAGGGGCACCACCAGATCGGCCATGGGTTCGGCCATCATGTTGCCATATAAGGCATCGTCGGCAACCAGCACCTTGGCAACACCGGCGACTTTCGCCGCCGCTTCGCCGACCGCGCCGCAGCCACTGCCCGCGACCAGAATATCCACGTCGCCACCCAATTGCCCAGCGGCCGTGACAGCGGCCAGGGTTGCCGGCTTCAGATCGGCATTATCATGTTCTGCAATTACCAGGACGGACATTAGATTACCCCCGCTTCGTTACGCAATTTACTCACCAATTCAGCCACATCCGCGACAATCACGCCAGCCTGGCGCGTTGGCGGGTCTTCCACCTTCAAGGTGGCCAGCCGCGGCGCCGTGTCGACGCCCAGGTCTTCCGGGGTTTTCTCGTCTATCGGCTTTTTCTTGGCCTTCATGATGTTCGGCAACGAGGCATAACGCGGCTCGTTCAGGCGTAGATCGGTGGTGACGATCATCGGCAGCTTCAGCTCCAGGGTCTGCAGGCCGCCGTCCACTTCCCGGGTCACGCTGGCCGAACCGTCGCCCAGTTTGATCTCGGACGCGAACGTGCCCTGGGCCCAGCCCAGCAGCGCCGCCAGCATCTGGCCGGTCTGGTTGCAGTCGTCGTCGATTGCCTGTTTGCCCAGGATCACCAGGCCCGGCTGTTCCTCGTCGACCACGGCCTTCATCAGCTTGGCCACGTGCAGAGGCTCCAACACTTCATCGGTTTTGACCAGGATGCCCCGGTCGGCGCCCATGGCCAGGGCGGTGCGGATGGTTTCCTGGCACTGCTGCACGCCGACGGAAATGGCGATGACCTCGTCGACCGTGCCGGCCTCTTTCATGCGCAGAGCCTCTTCGACGGCAATTTCGTCGAAGGGGTTCATGGACATTTTGACATTGGACAGATCAACACCAGTCTGGTCAGCCTTGACCCGGATCTTGACGTTGTAGTCAACCACGCGCTTGACGGCGACGAGAACTTTCATCAGCAGCCTCTTCACTCAGGGAAATGGGACTTCCGGTGACGTGGGGCCCTGCGCCCATGCACCGGGCGGACGGATTATCACGCCCGCGGGTTTATGCTGCGCTGCAAAATAGTGAAGCCGACAGGGCGAGTCAACGCGCTGGGCGTCCCATCGCGGCAAAAGGCCGCATTTGGCTTAATCCGCGGTGAATAAGGGCTCAACTGGCTCCGCCGTGGAGAGAAATTCCAGCAGATTGCCGTCTGGGTCGCGAAAATACACCGATTGCCCCCAAACACCGTCGGCGGCCCAGCGGGGCACCGGTCCCTCGATGATCCCGATACCGGCCTGGCGCAGATGCGCCTCGGCCTCGGCAATGGTGCCGTCCCAGCGGAAACAAACATCCAGGGTGCCGGATTCCAGCGTCTCGGCCACCAGGTAGGCCGGCTTGTCCAGATATTGCAGATTGATCACGGCGCCGCCCAACTCAATGGGCAGCACGGGCAGTTTGCCATCACGGAAGCGCTGCAGATAGCGGGCGCGGCCACCCAGGGTATCGCAATAGAACTTGATGGAGCGCTCCATATCGGCGGCCATGACGACCGCATGATCGATGGTACGGATTTGCAGGGCCATGTACGACTTCCTCTTGATGGCTATAGTGGCGTTGGCAATTTGCCGACAGATTGGAGCAAAGCATGTCCGAGATCGAGTACTTCTATTCCGCCCATTCCATATTCGCTTATTTGGGCTCTGCCCGGTTCATGGAAATCGCCAAGGCCGCCGGACGCACGATCGTGCATCGGCCCATTGATCTGAACCAATCGGTGCCGGCGGCGGGGGCCCCAGGCTTTACCGAACGTAGCCGAAAGCATCGGGCGTACTTTTTCAGGCGCGAGATCGACCGCTGGGCCGAAGAACGAAATGCCCCGGTGATGGAGGGCTTTCCCCAATACCATCGCAACGATATGAAGCTATGCAACGGCATGGTCATCGCCGGCATTGAACAAGGCCAAAACGTGGACCATCTGGTCCACGAGATGTTGCGCATCCATTGGCAGGATGATGCGGATCTCGCGGACCGCGATACCCTGGTCCGGATTGGCGAAAGCGTAGGGCTGGACGCCGAACCCATGTTGGCCGCCGCCTTGGGGGACGAGATACAGGCGATCTATCAGGCCAATACGGACGAAGCCATTGAACGCTCGGTATTCGGCTCACCCACCTATTTCGTGGACGGCGATATGTTCTACGGCCAGGACCGCCTGGAGATGGTGGAACGCGCCCTGCGTCAACCCTACGCGCCATCGAAGACCGCCTGATGGCCGGTAGATTGGGACGGGATCCGGTCTCGGCCATATCCGAGCGGGGGGCGACGGGGGAGACGGCGACGATCTTCGCCGATATCCGCGCTGCCATGGAAATTCCACTGATCACCTCGATCTGGCGTTCGCTTTACGATGTCGAAGACGGCCTGGCCACGGCCTGGCGGGCGGTGAAACCGATCTACCGGAGCGGCCAGGTGGCACCGGCCCTGGCGCGGGTGACCGCGGCGGCCGAGCTGCCCGTACCCGCGCCCCTGGTGCCGGGGCAATTGGCCTGTGCCGGCATCGGCGCGGATGATCTGGTGGCGGTCCGGGCCATCGTCGATGCCTATAACCGCTCCAACGGCATGAACATGGTGGCCCTGACGGCTCTGGTGGTGCCGCCGGCGGGCGAGCAGCCGGATGATCCGGCGTCCGCCGCCCCGATTTGGCCCGAGCTGCGACCGCTTCTGGCTCAGGAAGCGATTGATCCCGCACCTTGGGCGCTGTTGAACGAGATCAAGCATCTCGGCTATCAGGGCGCGCGGCGAGATAATGCCGTCCTGGCCACCCTATGGCGTCACCTGGCCCATTGGCCGGGCTTGCTGGCCTTGATCCAGACCGGTTTTGTCCCATTGAGGGAAGACGGCGGCATTGTGCGCGGTTGCCAGCAGGTCCACGAACTGGCGCAGGCCGAAGGCGCCCGTCTGGCTCAGCTCGGCCCCGATACCTCCGCCATGCCGGATGATGCCCGAAAAATGATCGCCGCCTACGTCGGCAGCCCCGGCGCCGTGGCCCACATGGTTACCCTGGGCCATGCCCTGGCGCGGTGGCTAAAACCCTAACGGTTGGCCCCGGGGACCCATAAGATATCGGCGGCGCCGTCGTCGTTGGCGTGGCGGGCCAGTTGGAACAGGTGGTCGGACAGGCGGTTCAGATAACGCAGCGCGGCGGGGTTGATCTCCGCTTGGCCCGCCAAGGTCGTGGCCTCTCGTTCGGCGCGCCGCGCCACTGTGCGGCCCAGGTGCAAATGCGCCGCCAGCGCGGTGCCGCCGGGCAGAACGAACGAATTCAAGGTCGCCAAGGCCTCGCCCAGTTGGTCGATTTCCTGCTCCAGACGGTCCACCTGGGCATCGACGATGCGCAGCGGCGGATATTTCGGGTCCGCGACAATGGGTGTCGCCAGATCGGCGCCCAGATCGAACAGGTCGTGCTGGATGCGGGCCAGCATCTCGTCCATCTGACCCTCGGCATGTTGGCGGGCCAGGCCGATGACCGCGTTCAATTCATCCACATCGCCATAGGCCGCGACCCGGCCGTCATCCTTGGCCACCCGGCTGCCGTCGCTCAACGAGGTCTGGCCGCCGTCGCCGCCACGGGTATAGATTTTCGTCAGTTTGACCATGCGGCGTCTCCGGCTAACTCTGGTTCGCGAAAAACAGCATTAACATGATGCCGACGGCGACCAGTTGCAAAATTATGCGCCAGCGCATCAGCTTGTTGCCATGCTTGGCATTGAATGCCCCGCCCCGGCCCATGCCGTAAACGCCCACCAGCAGGACAGCCAAAACGGCGACCAGGGCAATGACCAAAATCACCGTCAACACACCGGACATGGCGGTCCCCCAAAAAATAAGCAGCCCGCCGGTACATTGGTGCCGGTTCTGCTATGATCAGAAACGATAAACACACCGCCAGTCCTAACATGAAACCATGGCTGCCGGACAAGCTTGTTTGGGGAAATGTTGAATGGCGGATGTGAGCGTAAAGGGGGTGCGGGTTAGATCCCTGGCGCTGCTGGCGATTTGCGAGGTGGCGGCCCTGGGCCTGTGGTTCTCGGCCTCCGCCGTGGTGCCGTCGCTGATAGCGGAATACGGCCTTTCACCAAACCAGGCTTCGATGATGACCTCCGCCGTGCAGATCGGCTTTGTCGCCGGCACCCTGGCCTCGGCCATTCTGTCCCTGGCTGACCGGCTGGACCCGCGCCGTTTCTTCATGTTCTCCACCCTGGTGGCGGCCGGGGCCAATGCCTTGTTGCTGGCGGTGGAGCCCACCTCGCCCGTCGTCATCGTGTTGCGCTTTGTCACCGGCGCCTGCATGGCGGGGGTCTATCCCGTGGGCATGAAGATGGCGGTCAGCTGGGCCCGCGACGATGTTGGTTTGTTGATCGGCATTCTGGTCGGCGCGCTAACCCTGGGCTCCGCCGCGCCGCATCTGTTCAATGCTTTTGGCGGCATCGATTGGCAATTCACCATTTTGACCGCCTCCGCGGTGGCGCTGTCGGCGGCGCTGTTGATCAATCTGGTGCAGTTGGGCCCGAAAATCGCGCCCGCGCCGCCATTTAATCCGGGCGCCGCCTTTCAGGCCTTTCGCCAACCCGCGCTGCGCTGGGCCAACTTCGGCTATCTTGGTCATATGTGGGAGCTGTATGCCATGTGGGCCTGGCTGGTGGTGTTCCTGGATGCTTCGTTTCGGCTCAACATGGGCGCGGACGCGGCGGCCTGGTGGTCGCGCCTGGCAACATTCGGCGCCATGGGCCTGGGCGGCGCCATTGGCTGTTTGTTGGGTGGGGCGATCGCCGACCGCTATGGCCGCACCACCCTGACCATGGGGGCGATGACCGCGTCGGGTCTATGCGCCCTGGTGATCGGCTTTCTATTCGGCGCCGAACCCTGGCTGTTGACCTTGCTGGCCACCATCTGGGGGGTTACCGTGGTCGCGGATTCGGCGCAGTTTTCAGCTTCCATCGCCGAGCTGTCACCACCTGAATATGTTGGTACCATGTTGACCGTACAAACATCCGCCGGTTTTCTTTTGACCCTGTTCACGGTGCATCTGGTGCCGCCCCTGGCAGCGGCCTGGGGCTGGCAATATGCCTTTGCCATCCTAGCGGTGGGACCGTTCCTGGGCGTTTTCGCCATGTCCCGCCTGCGCGCCCATCCCGATTCGTCCCGCCTGGCGGGGGGCCGCAAATAATGGCCAAGCTGGAGCGCCGCCTGACCCTGCCGCTACTCACCCTGTATGGCCTTGGCGTCACCATCGGCGCCGGGATCTATGTTTTGGTTGGCGCCACGGCGGCCAAGGCGGGTGTGTATGCGCCGATCTCGTTTCTGTTGGCCGCCGCCGTGGTCGGCTTCACGGGTTTTTCCTATTGCGAGCTGGGCACCCGCTATCCGGTCAGCGCCGGCGAGGCCGCCTATGTGCGCCAGGGCTTCAACTCCCGCACGCTGTCTCTGCTGATCGGTTTGCTGGTTGTTTCATCCGGTGTTGTCTCGTCGGCGGCGGTTGCCATTGGCGCGGCGGCCTATCTCGAGGTGTTCGTGCCGCTGTCGCCACAGATCCTTACGGCCTTGGTGATCCTGCTGGTCGGTCTGGTGGCGGTCTGGGGCATTCTGGAATCCGTCGCCCTGGCCGCATTGTTCACGGTAATTGAAATCGGCGGCCTTGGCCTGGTGGTCTGGTTTGGCCTTGCCTCCGATCCGGCACCAATTGCCAACCTTATCCCGCCATTGGAAGCTGGCGCGTGGAACGGCATTGTCGCCGCCGGGTTGTTGGCATTTTTCGCCTTCGTCGGCTTCGAGGATATCGCCAACGTGGCCGAAGAGGTTAAACAGCCGGGCAGAACCCTGCCGCGCGGCATCATCCTGACCCTGATCATCGCCACCTTGATCTATTTCACCGTCGTCTCGGTGGTGGTCCTGGTGGTGCCCATGAGCGCCCTGGTCGGCTCCGCCGCCCCCCTGGCGCTGATTTTCGAAAGCGCCGGGCCCCAGGTCAGCACCCTGTTCAGCATTATTGCCATCATCGCCACGGTCAACGGCGCCTTGATCCAGGTCATCATGGCCTCCCGCGTATTGTACGGCCTGGCCGCGCAAGGCAGCCTGCCCGCGGTTTTGGCCAACGTGAACGGCATCACCCACACGCCGTTGCTGGCGACGGGGCTGGTGGTGGCGATTATTTTTGTCCTGGCCTATTTCCTGCCCATTGGCGAGTTGGCCGAGATGACCTCAACCATTGTCCTGATCGTGTTCGCCTTCGTGAACATGGCCCTGTTGCGTTTGAAATGGACGGGAACACCACCCACTGGCGATGTCTTTCAGGTCCCGTTCTGGGTTCCGGTCCTGGGCCTGCTGTCCAGCGGCGGTTTGCTTCTGGCTGGATATTTTCTGTCCTAGAGCAATTTTCAATTAATCGGAGTCGCCACCGTAGCTTATTTGGCGCGACTTAAGTAATTGGTTCAATTGCTCGATTCTTAAGAATCTGAGCGCATTTTCTTCGCATGCGCTCTAGGTCCAGGGTTCGACGACCGGCAGATCCGCCGCTGACAGGGTTTCTTTCTCCAGCAGCTCCTTGGCGCTGCTCTCCAGCACGCCGCGATGTTTGCTCAGCACGGCGCTGGCCTGCTCGAAAGCGTCATGGACCAGGGTGCGCACGGCGCAGTCGATCTCCCGCGCCGTGGTTTCGCTGTACCGCCGCCGCTCCGGATACGGACCCATGGCATTGGCCAAAAATAATGGCTGTTCGCTCTCGTAGGTCATCTCGCCCAGGGTTTCGTCCATGCCATAACGGGTGACGATGGCCTGGGCGATCTCCGTCGCCTTGTTCAGATCATCCGCGGCACCAGTTGATAGATGATCAAAGATCAGTTTTTCCGCCGCCCGTCCCGCCAAAAGCACCGCCATCTTGTCTTCCAGTTCCCGCCGCGTCATCAGGAAGCGGTCTTCGATGGGCCTTTGGATGGTATAGCCGAGGGAGCCGATACCGCGCGGAATGATGGAGACTTTTTGAACCTTGTCCGTGCCCGGCAAAGCCAGGGCGACAATGGCATGGCCCATCTCGTGATGCGCGACCACCTCGCGCTCTTTTGGATTTAGCAGGCGGTTCTTCTTTTCCAGACCGGCGATGATGCGTTCGATGGCCTCGACGAAATCGGCCATCACCACATCGTCGCCGCCGCGCCGTGTGGCCAGCAAGGCCGCCTCGTTGACCAGGTTGGCGAGATCGGCTCCGGTGAAGCCCGGCGTCAGGCCGGCGATGGCTTCGCCATCCACGTCGCCGGCCAGCTGGACCTTTTTGAGATGCACGGCAAGGATCTGCACCCGGCCCAGACGGTCGGGCCGGTCGACCAGGACCTGGCGATCGAAACGCCCCGCACGCAACAAGGCCGGGTCGAGGATTTCCGGCCGGTTGGTGGCGGCTAACAGGACCATGCCCTCCTTGGAGGGATCGAAACCGTCCAGCTCCATCAACAGTTGGTTCAGGGTTTGCTCTTTTTCGTCATGGCCGCCCATGCCGGGAAAGGCGCCACGGGCCCGGCCCAGGGCGTCCAATTCGTCGATGAAAATAATGCAGGGCGCGGTCTTGCGGGCCTGCTCGAACAGGTCGCGGACACGGGCCGCGCCGACGCCCACGAACATCTCGACGAACTCCGAGCCGGAGATGGAGAAAAACGGCACCCCCGCTTCCCCCGCAACGGCACGGGCCAGCAGGGTCTTGCCGGTGCCCGGCGGCCCCACCAGCAGAACGCCCTTGGGCAGCCGGGCGCCCAGGCGGCCATACGTGTCTGGGTTTTTCAGGAAGGCGACGATTTCCTGCAGCTCGATCTTGGCTTCGTCGACACCGGCAACGTCATCGAAGCTGACCTGGATATCGTTTTCGACGAACACCTTGGCCTTGCTTTTGCCGATCGACAGCATCCCGCCGCCCATGCCGCCCAGGCCCTGTTTCTCCGCGAAGCCGCGAATGACGAACATCCAGACACCGAGGAAAATCAACATCGGCAGCAGCCACGAGAACAAGGACTTCAGAACGCTTTCGTCAGTGCCGCCCGTTACCTTGACGCCATGCTTGGCCATGCTTGCGGCCAGGTCCGGTTCAACGCGGGTGGTGGCGAAGGTCATTTTGCCGTCGGGCAGGGGTGCTTTCAGGGTGCCGCGAATTTGGCTTTCGGTGACCACGACCTCGGCAATCTTGCCGTCGCTGATGAATTGCTGAAACTCGCTGTAGGGAATGACTTCAACCCGCTGGCTTTGCTGCCACCATGATTGCAACATCAATATGGAGAAGACGGCGATGATGCCGTAGATGATATTAATCTGTGTCTTGCGTTCCATGTTGTTTCCTATTCCCGCTAGCGCCGCGATACCAGCAGCAGATCGCATTTGGCGGCCGCGCGAAGCGCGGCGAGACGGCCCGCCGCCGCTCCCGCCGCGTCAAGAAACAGTGCCTGTCCCCGCGCCGACGCCAAGGCATCCAGCAGCGCCTTTTCGCTTACCGGCAGGCGGCGCACCGTTGCGGTGACCTCCGCCCCGGCCAAACCCCGGCTCACTTCGCCCATCGCCCTTTCGCTGGCGCCGCCGGCCCGCGCCGGCACCAGTACTTCCAGGGGCTGATGATTGATCTGAGCCGCGCGGGTGGCCAGATCCAGAACCTGGGCGCCGCAAATTCCGCCTTCGAACAGCGCCAGAACCGGGCGCGGCCGGTGCGTCGGAGCGTGGGGATAGCCGGCCTTGACGGCGGCACGGGGCGCTACATGAGGCTGGGCCGGCGGTGCCAGCGCGCTACAGACAAGCTCGTTCGCCTTGGCCGCTTCCCGCAAGGCATTGTCCAGACCGGCGCGGCGTACTTCGAAGCTCCAGGACAGGGAGAACGTCCGTGCCAGGCGCTCCACCTCACGCTGCGCAGTAGCGGCGCGTTGCCGCATTTGCCGCTCCATCCCGGTCCGAGAGGTGGCTGATCTTGTCCCGCTGGCCAGGGAGATCTCGTGCCCAGGCAGCTCGCTCATGCGCAGCAAGTTGACGTCTTCCAGGAACAGTCCGGCCAGTTCAATCCGCAGCTCGGCTGCCAGGGCGGCGGCCCGGCGCAAACCGGCCAGACTTTCCGCGTTGCTATCCATGGCAACGACGATGCGGCGGTGCTTGCCGGTGGCTTGTGCCGGCGTCATGACGAATTCTTTCCGTCATCGCGGTTGCCATTGCCATTATTACGTCCGTTGCGGGCGAACTGGCGGCGCATGTCGGCCAGTTGATGAATGCGGTCCTGTACCCGCCGGTTGACGCTGGCAGCGGGATAGCGCCCGCTTTTGCTCAGACGTCCGGCCTTGCATCCGGTCAACAGCTCGATCCCCTGGTCGATGCTGGCGACGGCATAGATGGAAAATTTTCCGCTACGCACGGCGTCCACCACATCGGCCCGCAGCATCAAGTGGGGCACATTGGCTTTCGGGATCAAGACGCCCTGCTGGCCGGTCAGGCCACGGGCCTGGCAGAGATCAAAAAAGCCTTCGACCTTTTCGTTTACCCCGCCGATGGCCTGCACTTCGCCGTGCTGATTGACCGAGCCGGTGACCGCCAGGCCCTGATTGATGGGCAGATCCGCCAACGCCGATAGCAGCACATAAAGCTCGGCGGAGGACGCGGAATCGCCATCGACGCCGCCATAGGACTGTTCGAACACCAGGCTGGCCGACAGAGACAGCGGATGATCAGCCGCATAGCGGGCCCCCAGATAAGAGGACAGGATCAAGACACCCTTGGAATGCAGCGGCCCGCCCAGATCGACGCGGCGCTCGATATCGATCACCTCGCCATTACCGATCCGCACCCGGGCACTAATGCGGCTGGCTTTGCCAAACGCGAAATTGCCCATATCCAACACGGCCAGACCGTTGATCTGCCCGACCTTGGCGCCGTCGGTATCGATCAGGATGGTGTTCTCGACGATGCTCTCGCGCATGCGGTGGGACAGGCGGTCGACCCGGCGAACCTGGGCATCAAGGGCGGCCTGCACATCCGCGGCGGCAATGATGGTGCGGTTTTTCTCTCCCGCCCAATAGTCGGCTTCCTTTAACAGATCGGCGATATGGCCGATTTGCAGGGACAGCTTTTTGACATCGCCGGCCAGGCGCGTCGCCTGCTCCACGACACGGGCCACGCCGCCCGGATTAAGCGGGCGCAGCTTGTGGCGCCGGGCCATGGTGGCGATCAACTGGGCGAATTGCGAGAGGCTGCCGCCGCGCTCCATACTCTCGTCAAAATCAACGGCGACCTTGAACAGGCTGTCGAAATCCGGGTCTTGCTGACAGAGCAGATAGTAAATCCGGCGTTCGCCGATCAGGACAACCTTGATATCCAGGGGGATGGGCTCTGGCTCCAGCGACACCGTGCTGACCAGGGAGAGCATTTCGCCCGGAGATTCTATGCGGATGGAATTGCTTCGCAAGACCCGCTTTAAGGCCTCCCAGGCGTAGGGCTGTTGCAACAGGCGCAAGGCATCAATGATCAGATAACCGCCGTTGGCCCGATGCAGCGAACCCGGTTTGATCATGGAAAAATCCGTTAACAGGGCACCCATTTCGGCTTGATGCTCGACCCGGCCGATCAGGTTACTAAGGCTGGGCGATTCCTCGGCGATCACCGGCGCGCCGCCACTGGTGCCGTCGCCGACCATCACATTCACCGAATAGCGGCGCAGGGCGGCGGCCTGCCGGGCCGCCGGCGATGGCGCCATGGCCGCCATGCCGCCCTGGGCGTCAGGCTGTCCGGCCCCCGTAGCCTCAGAGGGCAGGAACAGATCAACATGCTCGCTGATATCCCGTTCCACCGCCGCGATATAGTCCAGGGCCTGGGTCAGGCCGGCGTAAGTCTTGCGCAACCGGCTGATCAGCTGTGACAACGCCATGCCGGTTATGTCCTGGTTCAGCTCGCGTATGCGCCGGCGCCGTTCCCGCTCCCAATCGGGCAGCTGCTGTGCGACCTCCTGCAGGCGGCCCTGCAGCTCTTCGATATCCGCCTCGATTTTCTTGCGGACCACCTCGGGCAATTTGTGGAACTCGTCCGGCGGCATGACCTCGTTGCCCCGGGCCGGCGCAAGAGCGAAGCCCATGGGCGTGCGGACCAAGGCCAGGTCACGTTTTTGCGCCTCTTTCTGGATGGCGCCAAAGGCGCTTTCCTGACGTTCCTGGAATTCCTCCTGAATGGCTTCGCGCCGGGTTTTATACTCGTCTGTCTGAAAGGCGGCGGGAATGGCGATCAGCAATTCCTCGACCAGGCGGGCCATGTCATGGCGCAGGATGCCGGCGCGGCCGGCTGGCAGACGCAGGGCCCTTGGTTTATGGGGTTCGTCGAAATTATTGATGTAGGCCCAATCGTCGGGCGGGCTTTGTTGCGCTGCCTGTCGCGCCAGAAAGCGGCGTGCAATGGTGTGCCGGCCCGTGGCGCGCGGTCCCAGGACGAACAGGTTATAGCCGTCTTGGTCCATGCCGATGCCGAATAACAGTGCCTCGACCGCCCTGGCCTGACCCAGCACGCCGTCCAGATCGGCCAGCTCGGCCGTGCTGCGAAAGCGGAAGCGCTTTGCGTCACAGCGGCGATAGACCTGTTTGGCCTTCAATGGCTTGATCGGCATGCCGGCCTCTCCCTAATTATCCGTGCGGTGGTAAACCAACCAATAGACCCCTGCCACCAGCACGCCGCCGCCGATGATATTGCCGGCGGTGACCACGGCCAGATTTTCCACATAGCCCTGAAAGCTGACCAGCCCGGAACCGGCCAGCCAACCGGCCGGGATCATATACATATTGGCCACGGAATGCTCGAAACCAAGGGCGACGAAACCGGATATGGGAAAAACGATGGCCAGAATTTTGCTGACCACGGAATGGGCCGCGAAACACAGCCAGACCGCCAGGCAGACCAGCACGTTGCACAGGATGCCGCGGCTGAAGGCCTCCAGCGGCGTCAGGGCAAGCTTGCCCTCGGCAATCCCCATGGCGGTCGCGCCGACGGCGCCATCGGCCAGATTGTGCAGGCCCGTGATGTGCACCATGGCAACCATGGCCGTCGCACCCATGAAGTTGCCGAGATAAACCAGCAGCCAATTTCTGAGCAGGGCCGCGGCGCTAATTTTTCCATCGGCCCAGGCAAAGACGATCAGGCTGTTGCCGGTAAACAGTTCCGCCCCGCCGACTAATACCAGGATCAGGCCGAGCGAAAAGGCCACGCCGCCCAACAGGCGCTCGGGCCCAAAGCCCATGCCGCTGTTGGTAATCACCACCATATATAAGATGGCGCCAAAGGCGATGAAGGCACCCGCCAGTACGCCCAGCACCAGTGTCGGGACGGTGGCAAGGCCCGCCTTGGTCACGCCGGCGTTCTCCACCCGCTGGGCGATTTCCCCTGGCGTATAGGCGTCGGCGCTGTTTGCTTGGCTCACGTCAGGCTCCGCTGCAAAAAAATCGGCACAGAATTCTCACTGATAGAGTAGGCGATCTATGTTGTAATGAACATATCACCATGCCCCATCGCAATCCGACACAATGCGGCATAAGGAGTGCATCCCATGCGACGATCGAGACTGCCCGCCGGCGGTGCCAACATTTTTCAAAAAATCCGTGGCAAGCGGGCCGAGGCGGAGGCGGCGGGGCAAAAACTTCTCGACCTCTCCATCGGCGAACCCAAGGGGCCGGCGCTGTCGAGTGCGCGGCAGGCGGCAGCCGCGGCGGTTCTCAGCGACGACGAGAGCATGCACGCCTACCAGTACAATGACAGCGCGGCGGTGCCTGATTTCTCCCGCCGTTTCGTCCGGGCCCATCTGAAGAAGGCTATCGCGGACGAAGATCTGGACTATCTGCCGATTTCGGGCATCAAGCCGATCCTCGGCCTGTTGCCGCTGGCGTGCGACTGCGCGCGGGAGCCGATAACCGTCGCCACCATGACCAAGCCCGGCTATCCCATCCCCGCCGACTGGTGCGACTACCATGTCAACGTCGGCCAT
Source organism: Rhodospirillaceae bacterium (assembly GCA_018701215.1). Taxonomy (GTDB): domain Bacteria; phylum Pseudomonadota; class Alphaproteobacteria. Next base: position 104,478 of record JABIWH010000044.1, on the reverse strand, counting down.
TACGCCCTGGCCTTGAATGCCGGCAACGGTTTCCGCTTTGCCGTGGCCGACATCGCGGCGAACACGGATCTGATCATGACCAACTATCCGCATAATCCGTCGGGGCAAATCGCCCAGGCGGCCTGGTGGCGGCAGCTGTGCCAATATTGCAGCGATCACGATATCCGCCTGTTCAATGACGCCGCCTACATCTCGCTGTCGCACAGCGAGGACAGCATCGCTTTGAGTGAAATCGCCGCCGGCTATCCGGAGCTGTCCTGGGCCGAGGGCTTCACGGCGGCGAAGTTGATCGGCAACGGCACCGGCTGGCATGTGGGCGCCATGGTCGGCTCGGCTGATTTCATCTCCGACATGAAGGAAGTCAAAGGCAAAACCGATGCCGGTTTCGTGGCCCCCATGGCCGCCGGCGTCATTGCCGCCCTGGAAAATGACCAATCGGGCATTGCGCAATTCAGGGCGATGTATCGGCGGCGGCTGGATCTGCTCATGGCGCTGATGACGGCCTGCGGCATGCGCCCGGCCTCGCAACCGGGGGCGGGGTTCTATACTTTGTGGGAAACGCCCAGCGAAGCCTTTGGCGAAAGGGTCGGCAGCGCCGAGCAGTTCAATTTCATGATGATTGAAAATACCGGCGTGGTCGGCGTGCACTTCGGCGACTTCCTGCGCTATGCGGTCTGCGCCGATGTTGGCGCCATGCAAGAGAACCTCAAGGCCGCCTTCGAGGCCGCCGCCGTGTCGTATGACTGAGCGCGCTTATCCGGCGTGAGCCTGCCCGCCATTGGCTGATTTGTGCTCACCCTCGGGGAATGGCGCGAATGGATAGGGCCGCTGTTCCGTATGAAAGGTCTCGAAGGCCACGATCTGTTTCAGGTATTCGCCCAGACGGGGGCCCAGGGCGCGCAGCTCTTCGTTTACGGAACCCGTGGCCAGGCGGGTGAAAAACTGCACCACGGCGATGGCCAGAATGGCGAATTCCGCGATGTTGAAGACCACCGCGAAAAGCACCATGAAGCAAAGCCGCCGCCAGATCGATTGATCGGAGATATTGCTCTTGAGTTGCTCGTCCATGCTGTTGCCAGTCCTCTGCCAGGTGTTATGGGAAGTATGCACAACAGATAGGCGGTGTGCGCGGTCACGCAAGGCACAACTAATCGGCGGGGGGCGGAAATGCCGCGCCGAATTCCGGTCGGTGATTACGACGGACTATTTCGGCAGGTACTTCATGTGGTGCTTTTTCGGCAACTCGCCATGACGGGCCTTGTAGCGGGCGTTGAAAAACCAGGACAGCAGAACAAAGGCACTGATGGTTATAAGCCCAGTGCCAAGAACCAGATAAAAAGTGAACTCCGACCAGGTGATCCATAGCGCCAAGGGTGTCAACATGCCGATGAAACCGAAAAACACCAACATTGCTTCCAGCGCTTTATCGGATACTGATTCTAGTATTTTTCCCTGCATGAACGACCCTAACAGACAAAGCCAAAAACGACCGACGCGGCAACCTTACCGCGGGAATGCCGAAAATTGGTTGGGGCGGCAGGGATCGAACCTGCGCATGACGGGATCAAAACCCGTTGCCTTACCACTTGGCTACGCCCCAATTTTCGACGACCGGCAATATAGGCATCGAAGTCTTAGGAAACAACGCCCAAGGTATGGAAAAATGCTTAATTTTCATGCTCATTTTTTGCCGGCTATTTCGCCGTACCGCCGGCTTCCTGGCTGCGTCTGTCCGGCCAGGCGATGATGACGCTATAACAGCACAGCGCCGCGATACCCCAGGCCAGCGCCGTGTCGGGCGCGAACGAGGCCAACAGGCCCGGCATGCCCGCCAGGCCCAGATACACCAGCAGGCCCCAGCGCCAAGGCATCCGGTGATAGAGCATATGGTGTAAATGGCTGCGATCGGAATCAAAGGGAGAGTGGCCGCGGAACGCGCGCAGGGCCATCACGCGCAGGCAATCGATCACCGGGATCAAAAACCACAAGGCCACCAGATCCGCCGGCAGCGTGGTGAAGGCGGTGTCGTAAACATAGACCGTCAGCAGCGCGATGATGAAGCTGAGGGCATAACTGCCCGAATCGCCCAGAAACAATCGGCCGCGCAGATTGAATGCCAATGTCACTAACAACGCGGCGCCCACGACAAGCAGGACCGGGCGCATATGATCAGGTGCGAACAACAGCAATTCCAGCGACCAGAATAGGCACAAACCGATGACGATGCCGTTCTTGCCGTCGGCCATATTTATGGCGTTTTGCAACCCGACAATGCAGACGGCGGTAAAGATCAGGGCGAACTGCTCCAGAAAAACAACCTGGCCAAGAAAGCTGAAATGCAGAAAGCTTAGTAACAGCGCCGGTACAATTTCCAACGCCGCCAAGGCCAACAACAATGACAATGCCAGGCGGTAGATTGGCCGAATATGGGCCCGGTCATCCAGCAGGCCCAGCAACAGAGAGGCCAGGCCGGCTATGGCGATGACGAGGTAAAGCGGCAGAAAATCCGTCGCCCACGCGCTATAGAACAAAGCCAGCAAGGTCGGCAGACCGATTGCCAGCCCGCCCGCCAGGGGCGTTATGGTGGGGTGAATTTTGCGCCGACCGTCCGGGGCGTCAAGGATCCCCAGCGCGATGCTGATCGGCCGCGCATAAACGCAGATCAGCAGGCTTATCGCCGCCGCCCCAGCGACCGCGAGAAGGCCTGTTACAGCGCTGCTCAAAACCCCGCTAATAGCTTCCTCCTTCACGTTGACGCGCCTCATGGGAGAGCGTAATTAAGTGTACAAATTCGCCAGCCCGGTTTCGATAGCTTGATCAGGCGGATTGACGATCAGTTTGAAATTAGGCCTGATTGGCGCCATATGCCAGCGCTACGTTCACTTCCGTGTGCGGCGCTGTAACCGGTGACCCGATCGAATAGGCGATTTTGGGGTATCAGGTCAAACCTTGCGCATGGGCAGCGCGAATTTAGGCCCGATTTGGAGCGATTGAGCGTATGACGAACTTGCTTACCGGTGCCGCTGGTTTCATCGGTTTTCACGTGGCCCGGCGGCTCTTGGATCAGGGCGAGCGGGTCGTCGGCGTCGATAACCTTAGCCCCTATTATTCCGTCAGCCTGAAGGAAGACCGTTTGCGGCAATTGCTGCAGCACCCCAACTTCACCTTCCATCAGATTAATATCGCGGACCGGGGCGCCATGCAGGAAGCCGTTGGCGGCCTGAAATTCAGCTCGATCATCCATTTGGCGGCCCAGGCCGGGGTCCGCTATTCCCTGGAAAACCCCTTTGCCTATATTGAGGCCAATGTGGTTGGCCATATGGTAATTCTCGAACTGGCCCGGCAGCAAGCGGCGTTGGAGCATCTGGTTTACGCTTCCTCCTCCTCTGTTTACGGCGGCAACACGAAATTTCCCTTCAGCGAGGATGACCGGGTGGACCAGCCGGTATCGCTGTATGCCGCGACCAAGAAAGCGGACGAACTGCTGTCGCAATCCTACGCCCATTTATATGGCATTCCGCAAACCGGCCTGCGTTTCTTCACCGTATATGGCCCCTGGGGCCGGCCGGACATGGCCCTGTGGCTGTTTACGGAGGCAATTTTGGCGGGCCGGGCGATCAAGGTTTTCAACAACGGCGATATGCGCCGGGACTTTACCTACGTGGATGATATCGTCACGGGTATCATGGCCGCGCGCGATAACCCGCCGGCCCGGAAAGATGGTGGGAAAGATGGCGCCAAGGACGGCGCGGCGCCGCACCGGGTCTACAACATTGGCAATAACCATCCCGAACAGCTGTTGCGCCTTATCGAAGTGTTGGAAGACTCTCTTGGCCGCAAGGCGGAACGGATCTTGCAGCCCATGCAGCCCGGCGACGTCAAGGAAACCTATGCCGATTTGACCGCCATTCAACGGGATCTCGGCTTTCAGCCGACTGTCGCTATCGAACAGGGCGTGCCCCGATTTACCGCCTGGTACCGGGAGTACCACAATCTGTAGCGACCACATCAATCCACCCGTATGAGCGAAGGCGTGCGCACATTCGGGCGTGTGGAGGCGCCAGGCCGGGGCATCGCCTGCATGCTGGCGGGTTGTCTGTTGTTGACCGTCAACGATGCCGTGGTGAAATGGGTCTCGGGCGAGTTTCAGTTGGGGCAGGTTCTTGCCACCCGCGGCCTGGCCGCGCTGATCATCATCCTGGCGGTGGTCGCCTGGCGCAAGGAATTCCATATCTTTCGGGTCAAATATCCAGGGGTGCAGTTTCTCCGCGCCATTTTGATGATTGTCTCCACCTTTCTGTTCGTCTCCGGCCTGCGGGTGCTGCCGTTGGCGGAAAATATTGCCATTGCCTTCGTCGGACCAATCTTCGTCACCGCCCTGGCGCCGGTCTTTCTGGCCGAGAAGGTTGGTTGGCGCCGCTGGACCGCCGTGCTGGTGGGTTTCGCGGGTGTCTTGGTGATGTTGCGTCCCCAAGCCGCCCTAAGCATTGATGGCGGCGGTGACGGTTTGAACTGGCTTGCGCTGTTTCCGGCTGGCGCGGCGCTGTGCGGCGCCTTTCGTGATATTCTGACCCGGCGTATCTCCCATGGCGAGGCCACGGGCACCACCTTGTTTTATTCCACATTGGGCGTCACCCTGGCCGGCGCGGCCGTGACGCCGTTCGGCTGGCAAACGCCGGGCGCAACTGATCTGGCGCTTCTTTCCTTGGCCGGACTTTTGCTGTGCAGCGCGCATTTCCTGCATATCGAGACTTTCCGCTTTGCCGAGGCCGCCTTGGTGGCGCCTTTCAAGTATTCGTCGCTATTGTGGGCCATGGCCTTTGGTTTTCTGATCTGGGGCGATGTGCCGGACCGCTGGACGTTGCTGGGCGCGGGCTTGTTGATCGGCAGTGGTATTTACATATTTCACAGAGAGGGCAGGCAACCTGCTAAGGTGTTGCAATGACCAGTTTAGCTCACCATCCCGTCCTGATCACCGGCGGTGCCGGTTATATCGGCAGCCACGCCATGTTGGCGTTGCTGGACAATGGTCGCGAGGCGGTGGTGGTGGACGATCTGTCCACCGGCCGGCGTGGCGCGGTGCCCGCCGGGGTGCCGTTCTATGAAGGTAAGATCGCGGATAACGCCTTGATCGGGCGGATCATCCGCGAACATGGCTGCCGCGCGGTGATGCATTTCGCCGGTTCCATCGTCGTGCCGGAATCGGTGGAGAAACCGCTGGAATATTATCAGAACAATGTCGCCGGCAGCGCCGCATTGCTGCGGGCCTGCTTGGACAATGGTATCGAGCGTTTCGTCTTTTCCTCCACGGCGGCCGTTTACGACGGCGCGGGCGATAAACCTGTCTCGGAAGATGGCGTTCTCGCACCGGCCAATCCTTATGGCCGCAGCAAGTTGATGACCGAATGGATGTTGCGCGACATCGCCGCCGCCACGGATCTGCGGGTTGCGGTGTTGCGCTATTTTAACGTTGCGGGTGCCGATGGGGCCGGACGCTCGGGGCAGTATGCCAAGGCGGCCACCCACCTGATCAAACGTGCCTGTCAGACCGTGCTGGGCCAGCATCCACGGATGGACATTTTCGGTGATGATTATCACACCCCCGACGGCACCTGCATGCGTGACTATATCCATGTCTCTGATCTGGCCCAGGCGCATCTTGCGGTGCTGGATCACATTGGCGAACGTGCTGAATATGTCACCATGAATTGCGGTTACGGCCATGGCTATTCCGTGACCCAAGTGCTCGACGTGGTCGACCAGGTCGCTGGCGAAATGCTGGACGCCGAGCCCATGCGGCGGCGGCACGGGCCGCGCCGGGCGGGCGATGCGGCCAGTTTGGTTGCCGATACCGGTCGAATTCGCCAGATTTTGAATTGGCAACCGAAGTATGATGACCTGGCGGTCATGGCGGCCACCGCCTTGGCCTGGGAGAAAAAATTGATGGACGGACTGGATTGATGAACGCAGGCGATTTGCCGGCCCGGATTACGGCGACGATCAACGAGTCCATCGCGGTCAAGCAACGCATGTTGGCGGACGATATCGGCACACGGCTTGCCGCCATGGCCGAGGCGGCGGCGGCAGCCATCGTGGGCGGCGGCAAGATATTGTTGTGCGGCAACGGCGGCTCGGCGGCGGATGCCCAGCATTTGGCCGGGGAATTCCTGGTCCGCCTGCGTTCATCGCTGAACCGCGAGGCCTTGCCGGCCCTGTCGCTGATCACCGACAGCTCCACCCTGACCGCCTGCGCCAACGATTACGGCTATGATCAGATCTTCGCCCGGCCCTTGCAGGCATTGGGCCGGCGGGGCGATGTCTTGCTGGCGATCACGACCTCGGGCAATTCAGGCAATATTCTAGCGGCGCTGGATGTGGCGGAAAACCAGGGTTTGCTGCGTCTGGGTTTTCTAGGCGGCACCGGCGGCGCGGCGCTGGCGAAATGCGATCAGGCCATCGTGGTGCCCTCCGACGACACCAACCGGATTCAGGAAAGCCATATCATGCTGGGCCATATTCTGGTTCAGACGATGGAAGAACTGCTGCTGGCCCAGGGCCACATCAACTCAAAACCATAATAATTTCCACCACGGGAGAAACCATCATGAGCGATACCGTCCTTTATGAAACCGATGGCGCCATTGCCACCGTTACCCTGAACCGTCCCGACCGCCTGAATGCCATGAACAAGGAATTGATCGCGGCGATGGTCGAGACCATGGAGCGGGCGTCCTCGGACCCGGCCATCCGCGTGCTGATCCTGACCGGCGCCGGCCGCGGCTTTTGCGCCGGCGGCGATCTGGCCGGCTTCGCCGATGGCGAATTCAAGGAGGAACAGCCGATCGAAACCAAGATCGCCGATCTGCGCCAGTCCATGCGCACCTCGCAACGGCTGCGGGAAAGTTCGTTCGTCTCCATCGCCGCCATCAACGGCGCTTGCGCCGGTGCGGGCATGTCCTGGGCCCTGGCCTGCGACCTGCGCTATGCCGCGCAATCGGCCAAATTTTCCACGGCGTTTCTGAACGCCGGGCTGTCGGGCGATTTCGGCGGCACCTTCAGCCTGACCCAAATCGTCGGTACCGCCAAGGCGCGGGAGCTGTATTTGCTTTCGGACCGCGTCACCGCCGCCGACGCCGAGCGTCTGGGCATCGTATCGGAAGCCGTGCCGGACGAGGATTTAATGGCCCATGTGCGCGGCAAGGCGCAGCAGATGGCCGATGCCGCGCCCATCGCCCTGCGCTGCATCAAACAGAATCTGAACGATGCCACCAAATTGAGCATGTCCGAGGCCATGGATAACGAGGCCGACCGTCACAGCCGCTGTGGCACCACCGAGGACAACACCGAGGCCGCCAAGGCTTTTCTGGAGAAACGCAAACCGGTCTTCAAAGGCCGTTAGCCTGGCATTAGACCGTTTTTGGAATTGACGTACCCGCCCGCTCCCCCTCCCGGCCACCCACGGGATCATACTCATTGGGTGGCCGGGAGGGGGAGCGGGCGGCTCGGCGATTCGATGAACATCGCTAGCCGGTTGCCATGGCGGTGGGTAAAGCCTATTTAGGCGGCCCGAATATTGACCGCTAATACCGACTGGGACTTGTCGCCATGACAGAGACGAAATCAACCACTGCGGCCATGCAATTCGTGGCCCGGCAAAGCATTGAACAGGTCGAGGAAGGCTTTGATCTGGCGCCGAAATTTGATGCCGACGGGCTTTTGCCCGTGGTCACCTCGGATGCCGCCAGCGGCGAGATGCTGATGCATGGCTATATGAACGACGAGGCCCTGCGTCTGACCATCGCAACCGGCGAGGCGCATTACTACAGCCGCAGCCGGCAGGTGCTCTGGCACAAGGGTGCGACCTCGGGCCTGGTGCAAAAGGTCGTGGAAATGCGCATCGATGACGATCAGGATTCGGTTTGGCTGCGGGTTGATGTGGCGGGCGGCGCCTCGTGCCACGTCGGTTACCGCTCCTGCTTTTACCGCTCGGTTCCCCTGGGCCCCTCTCAGAGCGGCGCCGCGCCGCGCCTGCAATACGAAGAAACGGAAAAAGTCTTTGATCCCAAGGCGGTCTATGGCGACGCGCCCAACCCAACGAAGCTATAGCCGCATCCAAGCCCGCATTTAGAGCAATTTTCAATTAATTGGAGTCGCCCTCGCGACGTAAGTAATTGGTTCAATTGCTCTTCTCTTAAGAGTCTGAGCGCATTTTTTTTCGAATGCGCTCTAGGGCTGCCAGGCCTCCAGCGCGTCACGTTTCATCTGCCGCCGCTCAGGCCCCGGTTTGCGCCAGTCGTGGCCGAAGGCGGCGGATTCCCAGCTGCCATAGGTGGGATTGGCCAGCATGAACCATTTTCGACCCCACATATCGGCGTGTTTTTCGTACAGAGCCTGGCGCGCCGCCATGTCGCCTTTGTAGCCATCGACGAAATCGCCGAAATTATCGCCGAACACCATAATCACCCGATGCTTGGCGGCGACGTGAGCCCGGCGCGGGCTTTTCTTGGATGATTTCCAGGCCTTCTTTTCGCCCTTGGTCAGCACCGTGTCCTCGGATGTGTCGACGGGATAGCCGAACTTCACCAGGTTCTTGCGGGTGGCCGCCTCTGTCGGTGCCGAGCGGTTGGTGACGTAGAAGATCTTCACGCCCTTGGCCGCCGCCGTCTTGATGAAGGCCAATGAACCGGGCACCGGTTTGGACAGCGCCGCATCGACGAACGGTCCCCAGGTCTTGGAGCTGTAGCGGCCATTCGCCCGCACCACCCAGGCCTGGTAAAGGGAGTTATCCAGCACCGTTTCATCCACATCCAGGATCACCGCCGGCGGTTTGGCCGCGAAATCACCCCTCTGTTCAGCCGGCACCGCGGTCCAGGTTTTGTCTTCCAAGGCAGCATCCAGCATCATGGCGCCCAGGCGGTAGGTGCCCAGGGCATTGGCCTTGAACTCAACCGAACTTTGCAGCCACAGGGTGCCGTTCAGGCCATCATTTTGCGCATTGCTACAGGCGCCGGTGGCCAAAGCCAGCAGCGCAATGGTGCAAATCTTTGTGAATGCTTTCATGGTTAGCCTCCATTCATCTTTAGCAGCAGTTCCGGTAGCGCCTGGATCGTCTTCAGGCGGCGAAAGCGGGGGTGGTCCGGCTCGCTCTGGTGTCTCTCGAACGAGGCGGTGACATGATAGGGGATGTAGGTCCCATGCCCGCCCAGCTCCAACACCGGCAGGATATCCGAGGGAATGGAATTGCCCACCATCATGACCTTGGCCGGATCGGTGCGATGGCGGGCGAAAAGCTCGCGGTAGGCGGCCACGTCCTTGTTCAGGAGCACCTCGATTTCCTTGAAATGGTCCCCTAGGCCGGATTTTTCGATCTTGTTGTATTGATCCATATGATCGCCCTTGGTGATCAGGAACAATGGGTAGTTCCGGCCCAATATCTCCAGCGTCTCCACCACGCCAGCCAATAGCTCCATGGGCATTTCCAGCATCGCCTTGCCCATCATGACGATCTCGTGGATCTCGCCGGCGGTGATTTGCCCTTGCGAAATCTCGATCGCCGCTTCCACCATGGACAGCGTGAACCCCTTGATGCCATAGCCGAACAGCTTGATGTTGCGGTCTTCGAGTTCGTGCAGGTGCGCCTGTACCTCATCATGGGGCGCATGCCGGTCGAGAATTTCCGACAGGCGCAGCTGCGTGTCCTGAAAGCGGCTTTCGCTGTGCCACAGGGTATCGTCGGCATCCAGGGCGATGATTTCCACGCTCACAGGCAGGCCTCCCCATGCGCCAGGGGCGCGAGGCCCAGATGAGCGGCGATGGTTTGCCCCATGTCGGCAAAGCTGTTCCGGCCGCCCAGGGCCTGGCCGCCGACGCCCGGGCCAAAGAACAGCACCGGTACATGCTCCCGCGTATGGTCCGTGCCCCGAAAGGTTGGATCGCAACCGTGATCGGCGGTGATCAGGGCCAGATCGCCGGGCCGCAGGCGGGATAGGAATTCCGGCAGGCGGGCATCGAAGGCCTGCAAGGCATGCGCATAACCTGCCACATCCCGGCGGTGGCCGTACAGCATGTCGAAATCGACGAAGTTGGTGAAGATCAGGCTATGTTCCGAGGCCTCTTCGGCCTGCTGCAACAGGACGTCGAACAGGGCCATGTTGTCCGCCGCCTTTAGCGTACGGCTGATACCTCTATGGCCGAAAATATCGCCGATTTTGCCGACCGAGACGACCTCGCCGCCGTCCGCCAGCAGGCGGTCCAGCAAGGTCTCGCCAGGCGGCGGCGTGGTCAAGTCCTTGCGGTTGGCGGTGCGTTTGAAGGTGGCGGCGTCTTCGCCCAGGAACGGCCGGGCAATAACCCGGGCGATATTCAGGGCGTCGACCTCTTGCTTGGCCATGGTGCACAGATCGTACAGGCGTTGCAGGCCGAAATGCTCTTCATGGGCGGCGATCTGAAACACGGAATCGGCGGAAGTATAGCAAATCGGCTTGCCCGTCCGGATATGTTCGGCGCCAAGTTCGGCGATTATTTCGGTACCGGAAGCATGCTTGTTGCCCAGGATGCCGGGCAAATCACAGCGGGCGATCAGCTGATCGATAAGTTCGCCGGGAAAACAGGGCTGTGTGTTGGGAAAGAAGCCCCATTCGAAAGTCACCGGCAGGCCGGCGATTTCCCAATGGCCGCTGGGGGTATCCTTGCCCAGGCTTTGTTCCGCCGCATAACCCCAGGCCCCGCTTGGGGCGCCGTCGTAACCCAGGGACAGCGCCGCTCCACCGCTGGCGGCGCCGGCGGCCCGGGCCAGGCCCAGACGTGCCAGGTTGGGCAGCTGCAGGCCATGGCCGGCTGCGATATGGCCCAGCGTGTTAGCGCCGGTATCGCCGAATTTATCCGCATCCGCGCTGGCGCCAATGCCGAAGGAATCCATCACCAGGATGAAAGCCCGGCTCATGCCCCGGATCCTGGTCCGGCGACTTGTTCCAGGATGACCGGCTTGGCCGCGGCTCTCTCGCCGATCGATATGGCCGATCTTATCTCGGCGATGGCGGCGTTGGCGTCGGCTTCGCTGGCCGCATGCACCATGGCCAGGGGCTGGCCCACTTCGACCCGGTTGCCGACGTTGCAGACGTCGCTCAACCCGACGCTTGGGTTGATGTCATCGGCGGCATCGCGGCGGCCGCCGCCCATGGCCAGCACCGCGACACCAATGCGCCGCGTGTCCATGGTCCGTACCGCGCCTGATTGATGCGCCAGGCATGGTTTCACGACCGCTGCGATGGGCAGATAGAGAATGCTGTTTTCGGCCAGATCCGCCGGACCGCCCAAAACATGGATCATATGGGCAAAAACCTCCAAGGCCCGTCCACTGTCCAGGGCGGCTGCCGGATCGGCGCTCAGACCCGCTAAATCCAGCATTTCCCGTGCCAGGGCCAGGACCACCTCGCGCAGGCGTGGATCGGGATTGTCATTCTTCAAGAACGCCAATGCCTCCGCCACCTCCAGGGCATTGCCGACGTTGCGGCCCAGGACCTGGTCCATATCTGTAATCAGGGCGCGTGTTGGTAAGCCGGCGCCATTGGCCACGGTGACGATGCTTTCCGCCAACTCCCGCGCCATGCCGATCTGGTTGGCAAAGGCGCCGCTGCCGGTTTTGACGTCCATCACCAAGGCATCCAGCCCGGCGGCGAGCTTTTTGGACAGGATCGATGCCGTGATCAGGGGGATTGATTCCACCGTCGCCGTGACATCGCGGATGGCATAAAGGCGGCCGTCGGCGGGCGCAAGATCGCCGGTCTGCCCGATGATGGCGCAGCCCACCGCCCGCACGGTTTGCTGAAACAGCGCCAGGTCCGGCGTGCTGTTATAGCCCGGAATTGCATCCAGCTTATCCAAGGTGCCGCCCGTGTGGCCCAGCCCCCGGCCCGAAATCATCGGTACGAAGCCGCCGCAGGCGGCCACGATGGGCGCCAGCACCAGGGAGACCTTGTCGCCGACACCGCCCGTGGAATGTTTGTCCACCACCGGCCCCGGCAGGTCTAGGCCGGACCACGCGATCACCGTGCCCGACTGGGTCATGGCGCGGGTCAGAGTGATCCGCTCCGCCATGCTCATGCCTTGGAAGAAGACCGCCATGGCGAAGGCGGCGATCTGGCCGTCGCCGATGCCGCCGTCCGTCAGGCCCCGCACCATGAAGGCGATTTCTTCCTCTCGCAAGGTTTCGCCGTCCCGCTTGCGGCGGATAATTTCCTGGGGCAGCAGGTTCATAGGCCGTACTCCGACAGGAACGCCGTCAGCAGCCGCCGTACCTGGTCGGTGGCCAGGGTCGCATTGGCCTTGGTCTGCGCGTGGCTCAAGGGGGTATCGCTCAAGCCCGCTGCCCGGTTGGTGATAATGGATAGTGCTGCAACCCGCAGCCCGGCGTGGCGGGCCAGGACCACCTCTGGCACCGTCGACATGCCGACCGCATTGGCGCCCAGGATGCCGGCGGCGCGGACTTCCGCCGGGGTCTCGAAATTCGGCCCGGCGAACCAGGCATAGACACCTTGGTGCAAGACCAGATCCATGCCCGCGGCCAAGGCCAAAAAATGTCGCCGCAGATCAGCATCGTAGGCCTCTGACATATCGACAAATCGGTCATCGCCCGTGGCGCCGAACAGGGGCGATTGCCCGGTGAAATTTATATGATCCGTCAATAACATGATGCTGCCCGGTTCCATGTCGTCATCCAGACCGCCGGCGGCGTTGGTCAGCACCAGGCTTTCGCAGCCCAGGCCGGCCAGGGTGCGGATGGCAACGGCCATGGCATCGGCCCGGCCGTCTTCATATAGATGCGCCCGGCCCTGCAACAGGGCCACCGGCGTGGCCCCGGCCCTGCCCAGCAACAATTGGCCCGGATGGCCGCTGACCCCCGGCGTGGGGAAACCAGGCAACTCGCCATAAGAAACGGCCGTCACCTTGGTCAACTGTTCGGCCAGCCCGCCCAGTCCCGAACCCAGTACAACGCCGACCCGTGGCCGAAAATTCGGACACCGCTGTTCGATGACCTGTTGCGCAGTCATGACAAATTGTCCGGACCAAACGATTGCGGCAACAATTGCTCCAGGGTCAGGGTTTCCAGCACGCCGTCAGGGTTGGCGATGTGGATTGGCGTATGCGGCCCGGCAAACTCGCGAATACGCTGGCGGCAGCCGCCGCAGGGCGTCACGGGCCGGTCGCTGACGCCGACCACCAGGATCTCCATAATCTTGCTTTCCCCGGCCAGCACCATGGCCGCGATGGCCGCCGTCTCGGCGCAGATGCCCTCCGGGTAGGCGGCGTTTTCAATGTTGCAGCCGCTGAATATCTGGCCGTTTTCCCCCCGCACGGCGGCGCCGACCTTGAATTTGGAATAAGGCGCATGGGCTTTCTCGCGCGCCGCCAGGGCGGTTTGCAAAAGCTCGTCGGTCATGCTCCCAATCATGCTCAGTGCTCCTTCACGTAAGGTATGCCGGAGGCCTTGGGCGCGATGGCCCGGCCGATGAAGCCGGCCAATAGCACAACGGTTAGAATATACGGCAATGCCTGGATGAATTGTACCGGCATTTCGCCAATCAGGGGCACTTCAACGCCTTGCAGGCGGATGGCGATGGCATCGAGAAAGCCGAACAGCAGACAGGCGAACAGCACCGGCACGGGCCGCCATTTGCCGAAGATCATGGCGGCCAGCGCAATGAAGCCCTTGCCGGCGGTCATCTCGCGTACGAAGCCCGCGCCATGCCCGGTGGAGAGATAGCTGCCGGCGATGCCGCACAGGATGCCGCAGATGATCAGGGCCAGATAGCGCATGCGAATGACCGAGATCCCCGCCGTGTCCACCGCCGCCGGGTTCTCTCCCGTGGCCCGCAGACGCAAACCGAAGCGGGTGCGGTAGAGCAGCCACCAGACCGCCGGTACGCACAGGAACGCCAGATAGACCAGAATGTTGTGGCCGCTCAACAGTTCGGCATAGAGCTGACCCAGGATGGGCGTGCCCGCCAGAACCTCGGCGCCGGGCCAGGTCAGGGACATGAACCGCGCACTGCCGGTCAAAGGCGGGGTCAGCCCGCCCAAGGAAAACCACGAGATGCCCAGCAGCACGGTCAGGCCCGAGGCCAGAATATTGATGGCGACGCCGCTGACGATCTGATTGCCCCTGTGCGTGATGCAGGCAAAGCCGTGCAAAAGCGCCAGCAGCACCGAGATCACAATGCCCGCGCCCAGACCCAGCCAGGCGGAGCCGCTCAGATAAGCCACTGTGCCGGCGGCGAAGGCGGCGGCCAGCATCTTGCCCTCCAGACCGATATCGATGATGCCGGAACGCTCCACCACCAGGCCCGCCAGGGCGGCCAGGATCAACGGGACCGAGACGCGAATGGTGGCATCAAGGGTCAGGATGACGAGCAGGAAATCCTCCGCCATTGCCCTAGGCCTCCAAGGCGGCAGCTGGCGCGGCGAGGCGCAGGAACAGTCGCTCGGCGGGGCCGCGCAACATATAGCTCAAGGCGCCGGAAAACAGCACCACCAGACCTTGGATCACCACGATCAGGTCCGGGGTGAAGGCCGAATTCTCGAAGGCCAGTTCGGCCCCGCCCTGATACAGCGCGCCAAACAGCAATCCGGCCAGCACGATGCCCAGGGGATGATTGCGCCCCATCAACGATACCGCGATGCCGGTGAAGCCATAACCGGCGGCGAAATCCAGCAACAAACGGTGCTGCACGCCGTTCAATTCGTTGACGCCGACGAAGCCCGACAGGGCGCCCGAGATACACATGGCGATGATAATAATCCGGGCCGGCGGGATGCCGGCATAAATGGCGGCGGCGGCGTTGGCGCCCACCGCGCGGATCTCGTAACCCCATCGCGTATGCCAGATCAGACCCCAGACCAGAACGCAGCACAGCAGGGCCCAGAGCAGCGAGAGGTTCAGGGGTGACTGCGCGACATCGAGACCGAACCAGGCGAACGCCTCGTGCATATAGGGCAGCCAGGCGGCGGCGGCGAACTCCCGGCTTTCCGGCGACATCTGCCCCGGCTTGATGAAGACATTGACCAGTAGATAGACCATCACGGAGGCGGCGATGAAGTTGAACATGATGGTGGTGATAACAATGTGGCTGCCGCGCTTGGCCTGCAGATAGGCCGGGATATAGGCCCAGGCGGCACCGAACAGCGCGGCGGCCAAAACGGAAACCGGTAGCATCAGGGCAAACGGCAGGTGCTGATCCAGGGCCAGACAGGCGATGCCGACACCCAGGCCGCCCATGTAGGCCTGACCCTCGCCGCCGATATTGAATAGCCCCGCGTGAAAAGCCACCGCCACGGCCAGACCGGTAAAGATGAAGTTGGTGGCATAATAAAGGGTATAGCCCAGGCCCTCCTGATAGCCGAAGGCGCCGCGCAGCATGATCCAGGTAGCCTCGAACGGGTCCTGGCCCAGGGCGGCGATCAACAGGCCCGAGACCATGAGGGCCAGGGCTAGGTTGATCACCGGTAGCAGACCGATATCGATCCAGGCCGGCAGCTTGTCCGGCGCGCTAGCCATGGGCGGCCTGGGTGTCCATGGCATTGGCCATCATCAGGCCGATGGTTCGGGCATCGGCCTTGTCCCCATCTACCTCGCCAACGATGCGGCCCTCGAACATCACCAGAATGCGGTCGCTGAGGGACAGGATCTCGTCGAGCTCGACCGAGACCAGCAGCACGGCGCAGCCCCGGTCACGCATCTGCATTATCTGTTGATGGATGAACTCTATGGCGCCGATATCGACGCCCCGGGTGGGTTGGCCCACCAGCAGAATGTCCGGGCGGCGCTCAATCTCGCGCGCCAGCACCAGCTTTTGCTGATTGCCGCCCGAGAAACTGTCCGAGGCCAAATATGGATCCGCTGGACGTACGTCAAAGCGCGCCATTTTACCGGCGGTATCGGCCACGATGTCCGCGCCTTTCAATAGCAGAGGCCCGGTATAGGCCGGGTCATGGTGATAGCCCAGGATAGCCGTCTCCCACGCCGCGAATGCAGGTATCATACCCATGCGCTGGCGGTCCTCGGGCACATGGGCCAGGCCAAGGCGCCGCAACTCGCCCGCGTCGGCGGGATGCTCCCTGTCGATGATCCGGCCGTGGACGGCAAGGCGGCCCCGGCTGGGCGGCCGGATGCCCGCGAGCACCTCCAGCAATTCGCTTTGCCCGTTGCCGCTGACACCGGCGATGCCAACGATCTCGCCCGCACGAAGGTCAAAGCTGATGCCATCCAGACGCCTGATGCCCGCATCGTCACTAAGGCTCACATCGTCCGCCCGCAAGGCAACGGCGCCCGGTTGGGCCGCGGTCTTGTCCAGGCGCAACAGAACCTGCCGGCCCACCATCAGCTCCGCCAGTTCCGCCCGCGTGGTCTCCGCCGTCCGCCGGTGCGCCACCATTTCGCCCGCGCGCATCACCGAAACATTGTCGGTGATGGCCATGATCTCCTGCAATTTGTGGCTTATCAGGATCACCGTGACGCCGCGGTCGCGCATGGCACGCAGGATTTCGAACAGCCGGTCGGCTTCCTGCGGGGTCAGTACGCCGGTCGGTTCGTCCAGGATCAGGATATTGGCGCCCCGATACAGTGCCTTGAGCAATTCCACCCGCTGGCGCAAACCTACCGCCAGCTCACCGACCACGGCGTCCGGGTCGATCTGCAGTCCATATTCGGCCTCCAGGCGCGCGACTTCCGCCCGTGCCGCTGCCATGCCGCCCGCCAGCAACGGGCCGCCCTCGGCACCCAGCAGGATATTCTCCAACACCGTGAAGACATCGACCAACATGAAATGTTGGTGCACCATGCCAATTCCGGCGGCCAGGGCGTCTTCCGGGCCATGCATGGAGCAGGGCTTGCCGCCAACCTCGATCGCGCCGCTGTCGGCCTGATAAAAGCCGTACAATATGCTCATCAAGGTGGACTTGCCGGCGCCATTCTCGCCGACGATGCCGTGAATGCTGCCCGCCGGCACGGACAGCGAGACGTCCCGGTTGGCGTGCACCGGGCCGAAATGCTTGTTGATGCCCCTCAGGGTTATTGCGGGTGCGATAGCCGGCGCCCCGGCGGTGGTCATGTTGACCGCCGCCGAAGACGCAACGGCAGTGCGGTGCCGTCTATCGCGGACACTTATTGTCCGACATGTAATCATGTACCTTGATCTTACCGGCGATGATATCGGCCTTGGCCTGCCCCACCGCCGCTTTCATCGCCGGCGTGATCAGATGCTTGTTGTGCTCGTCCAGGGCCCAATCGATGCCGCCCTCCGCCAGGCCCAGGACCTGGATACCGGATTTCCAGCTGCCGTCGTTGGCGCTTTTGAAGGTCTTGTAGGCGGCCACGTCGACCCGCTTCAGCATCGAGGTCAGCATGGTGCCCGGATGCAGATAGTTCTGGTTGGAATCGACCCCGATGGCGTATTTGCCGTTGTCCTTGGCGGATTGCAGCGCGCCCAGGCCGGTGCTGCCGGCGGCGGCGAAGACCACATCGGCACCCCGGTCAAACTGGCTTTTGGCCAGTTCGGCGCCCTTGGTCGGATCGCTCCAGGCGGCGGGCGTGGAGCCGGCCATGTTGGCATAGACCGTCGCCGATCCGTTGGCATGCTTGACGCCTTGGTAGTAGCCGCATTCAAAGCGCCGGATCAGCGGGATATCCATGCCGCCGACGAAACTCACCTTACCTGTTTTCGATGCCATCGCGGCCAGGATACCAACCAGGAATGAACCTTCCTGTTCCTTGAAGACGATGGAGCGGACATTGGGCTGATCGACCACCATGTCGATAATGGCAAAGCGGGTCTTGGGAAACGCCTTGGCGCCTTTTTCGATGGCCGCGGCCTGGGCGAAGCCGACACCCAGCACCGGATCGGCGCCGCGCTGGGCCATCTTGCGTATGGCCTGTTCCCGCTGGGTCGGATTCTTGACCTCGAATTCCCGGTACTTGATGCCGGTTTCCTTGCGGAACCTCTCGACCCCATCGTAGACGCCTTGATTAAAGGATTTGTCGAACTTGCCGCCCATGTCAAAGACCACGGCGGGGGTCTTGCCGTCCGCCAGTGCCGTGTTGCTGGCTAGCAAGACCATGCTGGCGCCGATTGCCGTGAATAGCTTTTTCATGATGCCTCCAGTCTGTGATTACCGTTGCGCTGTTTGTCGCGCCGACCCCATTGCATTGTGAACGAATGCTGCCTACGAAGCGCGGAGCCGTCAAGGCGCAAGCGTTGCCATTCCCGGTAATCGCCTTATGGTGTGAACTCCCGCGCAGCTCTGATCCAGGATACCAGAAGGAAGCCATCGTATGAGTGAGGACGCCATGATCCTATCGGGCATCAAGGTATTGGACGCGGCCAGTTTTATCGCCGGGCCGGTGGCGACCACGATCATGGCCGATTTTGGCGCCGAGGTGATCAAGGTGGAACCGCCCATGGGCGATGGCTATCGGGCCATAACAGGCGTCGCAGGCATGCCCAAGACCGAGGCGCCCTACCATTGGCTGGTGGACAATCGCTCTAAACGCGGCCTGGCTTTGGACCTGAGCACGGATGCCGGGCGCGAGGTGATGTATAAGCTGGTCGCGGAAGCGGATGTTTTCGTCACCAATTTCATGCCCAGCGTACGGGAAAAGCTTGGCCTGCTTTATGAGGACCTGGCACCTTTGAACGAGCGCTTGATCTATGGCTCCATGTCCGCCTATGGCGAAACCGGGCCCGAGGCGGGCCAGACCGGCTTTGATACCACGGCTTATTGGGCCCGCAGCGGCCTGATGGATCTGGTCCGGCCCGACCCGGACGGCGACCCGGCCCGCTCCATGGCCGGCATGGGCGATCATCCCACGGGCGTCGCTTTGTTTTCGGCCATCATGATGGCGCTGTTCCGGCGCGAGCGCACGGGCAAGGGCGGCATGGCGCATACTTCCTTATTGGCCAATGGCTATTGGTCCAATTCCTTCATGGCACAGGCGGCTTTGTGTGGCGCCGAGGTGCCCATGCGGCCCCGGCGCGAGGCGGCGGCGAATGCCCTCTCGAACCATTACCAGACCAAGGATGCACGTTGGTTCATTATGACCGCCGCCAATGAACTCAAGGAATGGGCGCGCTTCCCGACTGCGATCGGCCGTCCGGAATTGGCCGCGGACCCGCGTTTCCTAACGCAACAGGATAGGCAGACGAATGCCGGCGTTCTGATTGCTATTCTGGACGACGTATTTGCCCAGCATGATATGGCTTATTGGCGCGAAGCCTTCAGGGCCAGCAAGATTACCGTCGGCGAGGTGGCCAAGACGGAAGATATCCGCAATGGCGAACAGGTCCGGGCGGCCGGCATCACGGTTCCCGCCGCTGATCCCGGTTTGGGCGCCGATGTCATTATCGACAGCCCCATGTGGATCGACGGCGAGACCAAGGTGACGCCCGGCCCGGCACCCGAGGTCGGCCAGCACAATTCGGAAATACTGGCCGAGGCCGGATATGACGAAGCCGGCATCGCGGAGTTGAAGCTGCGCGGTGCTTTCGGCGCCGAAAGCTAGATGAGGAGAGCATAGTGGTACGATTAGCGGATCTTGACGAGCCGGAACGCTCGCACCTGGGCAATGTGCCCTGCACCAGTTTCGACAGCGAACCCTGGGTCACCGGGCCGCCTCTGCGGGAACGGCGGATCGCGATGATTTCCACCGCCGCATTGCAGCACCGGGACGACCAGCCGTTCCTGATCGGCACCGGTGATTATCGCGTTATTGCCGACGATACCCCGGCCAATGATCTGGTCATGGCGCATATCTCAACCAATTTCGACCGCTCTGGGTTTGAGCAGGACCTGAACGTGGTGCTGCCCCTGGACCGCATGCATGAAATGGCCGAGGCGGGAGAGATCGGCTCGGTCGCGCGTTTCCATTACGCCTTCATGGGCTCCACCGACCCGGTGCAGATGGAAGACGCGGCCCGAACCATGGCCGGACATTTGCAAGCCGACGGGGTCGATAGCTGTATCCTGATACCGGTTTGACCTCTGTGTACGCGCGCCGTGGGCGGGCTGGCACATTATCTGGAAGAAGAAGGTCTGGCGACGACACAGATCAGCCTGATCCGGCCGCAGACCGAGAACACGCGGCCGCCGCGCGCCTTGTGGGTGCCGTTCGAATTGGGCCGGCCCCTGGGCGCGCCCAATGACGCAGCCTTTCAAACCAAGGTTCTGCGGGCGGCCCTGGCTTTGCTGGAGCGGACGGACGGTCCGATCATCCTGGATGACTTCCCCGAGGATGCCCCAGCGTCCGGAAAAGCGGAGAATGACGAAGGCTGGTTCTGTCCCATCAATTTACCACCGCCACCGGCGGACCTGGAGGCAGGCGGCGGCTTTAAGGCCGCCATCGAAGCGGAGGTCGGCGGGCTGACCACCTGGTACGATATCGCGCTGCGGGAACGCGGCCGCACCACCATGGGCCTCAGCGGCATGACGATCAGCGAAATCACGAACTTTGTCTGTGCCTTTCTTGACGGCCAAGTGCCCGACAATCCACGGCAAGGGCAAAGCCTGGGTCAAAGCCTGAAATTCGCCGTCGAGGATCTGAAGGCTTTTTACCGCGAGGCCGCCGGCGCACAACCGGGGCAGAATACGGGCCGGGAAATGAATGACTGGTTCTATGGCGGCACGGCGGCCGGCAAGGCGATGTATGCGTTGTGGCCCATCGCCAATGACCTTGCAAAACGGACGGATGATGGCTTCATGAAGACGTTCGCCAATCTTTTGTTAATCCCTGCCTCGCAGAAATTCCGAGCAGAGGAAAAGGAGGCCTGAAGATGGCGACCAAACTGGCGATCCTGGACGACTATCAGCGGGTGGCGCTGGAGATGGCGGATTGGTCCGGCCTGCCCGGTGATGTGGAGATCACCGTGTTCGACGACAATCTGGCCGATCTGGACGCGGTGGCCGAACGCCTGGCGCCATTCGAAATTCTGGCCGCCATGCGGGAGCGTACGCCCTTCCCCCGTGCCTTGTTCGAGAAGCTGCCGAAACTGAAACTGCTGGTCACCACGGGCATGCGCAACGGCGCCATGGATATGCGGGCGGCGGCGGAGCACGGCGTCACGGTTTGCGGCACCTCGGGCAGTACCGAATCCACGGTGGAGATGATCTGGGCCTTGATCCAGGCCGTGGTCCGCCGTATCCCCCAGGAGGATAAGGCGACCCGCGCGGGTAAATGGCAGACCAGCGTCGGATGGACCTTGGCGGGACGGACCCTGGGTCTGGTCGGTCTGGGCAAGCTTGGCGCGCGGACCGCCGCCATCGCGAACTTTTTCAATATGCGGGTTATTGCCTGGAGTGAAAACCTGACCGCGGAACGGGCCGTCGAATGCGGCGCCGAGCTGGTTTCGAAGGCGGAATTATTCAGGCAATCCGATATCGTTTCGGTGCATCTGATCCTCTCGAAACGCAGCCGTGGCCTGATTGGGGCCGATGACCTGGCCTTGATGAAGCCGGAATCTTATCTGGTCAACACCGCGCGAGGGCCAATTGTTGACGAGGCCGCTTTGCTTGAGGTTTTGCGCGATGGCCGTATCGCGGGCGCCGCCCTGGATGTCTATGACCAAGAGCCCTTGCCACTGGATCACCCGCTATTGACCTTGGAAAATACCATTATCTCGCCGCATATGGCCTATGTAACCGAGGAAAACCTGACGCAATTTCACCGGGAAACCGTGGAAGACATCGCCGCCTGGCTGAATGGGCAGCCGATCAGAGTGCTCGAAGCCTAGAGCGCATTCGAAGAAAATGCGCTCAGACTTATAATAATAGAGTAATTAAATCAATTGCTTACGTTGCGACAGCGACTCCGATTAATTGAACATTGCGCTAAACAGAAGCCGAGACAGCGGCGCTGCCGGCTATTCGAGCTAATAATACTCTATGATTTCGCTGGTTAGTGTCGCGACATGGCGGATGAAATACGGCGGATGTGGGCAAGTATATAATAAAAAATAAGCCAATAGACATAAATACTACGTATTTTTACGTAGAAAAATTGGCGATTTATCGCAATAAATCTCATATTTTGGAAAACTGTAAAACTACATTAACACAAATTGGCAAGAATCCTGGATGTATTGCTGATCTTCTTACTGTGCTTTCCGACGCGTTGTTATTGAAATTTCCAATGTGCGTGGGATTGCCGGCCAAATAGGGTGATAGCAGTATTCCGCAGCGCACTTGACGGTGGTCAATTAAATTGCTGATCAAGGGGTTTAGCATCGTGCGATGGCCTGAATAGGCGCTGAAATTCGAAGCGGTCCTCTGAAAGGGGTGATGATGAGCGAACAAGGTACAGGTTCCGGCGGCGCGCCGGAGGAGCGGGTGCCCGCGATGCAGCGGTTGCTTGATAATCCATTTCTTCTGCTCTTTTTGGGCGTGGCAACACCTGCCGTGCTGTATTTGCTCTGGGGGGTGATGGAATTGTCCCAGATCCCTCTGGCGCCTCAATAGACCGTCAGGGAGGAAACAATAATGGCAATATCACCCCCCGAAAATAAGCTCTGGTGGAAAGAGCCCATGTCCGGCATCGAGATTACCTGGGTCGGCATCGCCTTCCTGTGGGGCCTCGTTATGTTTGGCACCATGGTGGGCTGGCATTTCGTCGGTAAGCAGAATTTGTCGAACGAGACCTATCGCACGACACCCGATGCCTTTGCCGATAAAGTCGAAGCCATGGTCGAGCGTTTCCAAGTGCGCGAGGAAGGCGACACCGGCGTGCCGGTCGTCCATCCGACGCCGGGCAGCGATGTCTATATGCTGGGACGGCTGTGGGAATGGTGGCCGGTGTTGGAGCTGGAAAAAGACCAGACCTATCGCCTGCATCTGTCCTCGACCGATTGGCAGCACGGCTTCTCGCTGCAACCGCAGAATATCAATATCCAGGTGCATCCCGGCTATGATTTTGTTTTGACGATCACGCCTGATAAGGCCGGCGAATATGCCGTCGTCTGTAATGAATTCTGTGGTATCGGCCATCATACGATGGTCGGCAAGATCCACGTCGTAGATAAGAAATAGAGGCTGACTATGGCTGTTGATGCACAAGCACCGTCGCGCGGGTTCCTAGGCGCTAGCTTTCGAACCTGCCCTGAAACCGGGCTAAAGGTCTGTTCCCAGGCTGAAGCTCTCATTAAGGTAAATGCCGTTGTCGCGGTTGTTTTCCTGGCCGTCGGCGGCTTTTTTGGCCTGTTGGTGGCGTTGACCCGTTGGCCGGCCGTGCATTTGCTGCCTGCCGATTGGTTCTATCTGCTGCTCACCGCGCATGGCGCCGATGTTCTGTTGTTCTGGATCGTCTTCTTTGAAGTCGCGGTGCTCTATTTTGCCTCCGCCATCATATTAAACTGTCGATTGGCGGCGCCGAAATTCGCTTGGCTAGCCTTCGTCCTCATGGTGGTTGGTGCCGTTCTCGCCAATGTCGCCGTGCTGCAGGGCGAATCCAGCGTCATGTTCACCTCCTATGTACCCATGCAGGCAGCGCCGCATTTCTATCTGGGGCTGATCGTCTTTGCCGTGGGAACGTTGATCGCCGTGTGCTGTTTCTTCGGCACGTTGGTGATCGCCAGGGAGGAGCGCAGTTATGAAGGCTCCGTCCCCCTTGTAACCTTTGGCGCGATCACGGCGGCAATCATCGCCGTTTTCACGCTCGCCTCCGGCGCGATCATCTTGATCCCCACATTCCTGTGGTCGATCGGCTATATCAGCCACATTGATCCTTTGATGTATAAGATTATCTGGTGGGGCATGGGACATGCCTCGCAACAGATCAATGTCTCCGCCCAGGTGGCGATCTGGTACGCCGTGGCAGCCATGTTGCTGGGCGCCAAGCCGTTGTCTGAGAAGGTCTCCCGCATGGCCTTCCTGATGTATATTCTGTTCCTGCAATTGGCTTCGGCCCATCATCTGCTGGTGGAACCGGGCGTCAGCTCCGAATGGAAGATCTTCAACACTTCTTATGCTTTGTATCTCGCGGTCCTAGGCAGCATGATCCATGGCATGAGCATTCCGGGTGCGATGGAGGCGGCGCAGCGGCGCAACGGCTTCAACAACGGCATCTTTGAATGGCTGCGTAAGGCACCTTGGGGCAACCCGGCCTTCTCGGGCACCATGTTGTCGATCGTGATTTTTGGCTTCCTGGGTGGCATCACCGGTGTCATCATGGGCACCGAACAGCTGAACCTGATCATGCACAACACTTTGTATGTGCCTGGCCATTTCCATGCCACCGTGGTGGGTGGGACGACCCTGGCCTTCATGGCGATCACCTATCTTTTGGTACCGTTGATTTTCCGCAAGGAAATCATGTTCAAGAAGATTGCCCAATGGCAGCCCTACGTCTTTGGCGCGGGCATTTCAGGTATCTCTTTGTTCATGATGGGCGCGGGCACCCTTGGTGTCGCCAGGCGGCATTGGGATATCGGTTTCTCCGATGCGGCCATGAGCTTCGATTATCCGGCCACGGCCTTCCTGATGATGGGCCTGAATGGGATCTCGGCTATTTGTGCCGCGGTCGGTGGTCTGATGTTCGTTCTGGTGGTAGTCTGCTCGGTGTTCTTCGGTAAGGCCCGGACACCGGAATCTATCGCCGCCTCGCCTACGTTGCCGTCAACCGGCAGCGCGGAGACGGTCACCACCTATGGCAGCGAAGCACATCCGAAGCTGCCGGGTACCGTGGTTCTGGTCGCAGTCTTCTTCGTGGCGTTCGTTCTCTACTACTACGTCAATTGGAAGTATCTGTCAGAGGTCTGGCCCCTGAGCTAATTCGAGCTAGTTTCCTTACTAGTTTATAGCTTAGGACGTCGATCACGCGAAAAGGGGAGCGGGCTCCGTATAATCCACGTAGCCCGCTCCTGCTTTTTCCACCTTGTACAATTGCGTTTTTGGCGCGTTCAGGCGCGATCCGGCGCACAACGGCGCCTTCCGGGGAGACAACGAAATGGCCACCGCATCCCGTCAATTGCAGTTCAGCCAGCTACAAAACGTCTTCAAACTTCGCATCGGCTTTGCCATTATGCTGACCGCATTGGCTGGCCTGGCAATGACCCCGAATGCCGACCTGTCGATCCTGGAAGTTTCCGCCCTGGCCGTCGCCGTACTGGTCTCCGCCGCCGCCGCGGGCGCGCTAAATCAATATCTCGAACGTGATCTGGACGGCAACATGGCGCGGACGGCGAACCGCCCTTTCGTGACCGGTGTTTTTCAGGCCGGACCAAAATGGCTGTGCGCCATCATTTTGTTGCTGGCCGGCGCGGTCATTCTGGCCTGGTCGGTGTTGAATTTCGCCACGGCGTTATATGTCTTTCTCGGCGCCTTTTTCTATGGCGTCGTTTATACGGTCTGGCTCAAGCGGCGCAGCTGGATGAACATCGTGATCGGCGGACTGTCAGGCAGCTTCGCCGTGCTGGCCGGTGTCGCGGCGGCTGACCCGGACCTGGCGACGGCGCCGGTCCTCCTGGCCGTGGTGCTGTTCCTGTGGACGCCGCCGCATTTCTGGAGCCTGGCCATGGCACTGCACAAGGACTATGCCGCCGCCAAGGTGCCCATGCTGCCCGTGGTTATCGGCGATGGACCGGCGGCAAGGGTTATTCTGGCCCATACGGTTGCCCTCGTGGCTCTGTCGCTGCTGCCGTTCGCTTTCGGCATGGGCTGGCTTTATCTCGCGGGCGCCGTGATCGGTGGCGGTTACTTTATCCTGCGCGCCGTGCAATTGGTGCGCGCGCCCGGCCCGGTCTTGGCGATGAAGACGTTTTTCGCCTCATTGATACAATTGACCCTGTTGTTGGTAACGGCGATCGCCGAACCCTGGATTATGGGACTGGTATGACCGTTCGGGCCATATTGACGGCTGGCATGGCGATGCTGGCCATGACGGCGGCTGTGTTGCCGCGGGCGACCGCCGCCACGTCATCGGGGCCCGCGACGACGATTTTGGATGAACAGGGCGCGCTGGCGTTCAGCCAGGCCGCGCTGGGGACGCAGATTGAGAACTATCGCTTTGTCGATGGCGACGGCAAGACGGTTCATCTCGCCGATTACCGGGGCAAGCCGCTGATCGTCAATCTGGTTTATACCGCCTGCATCCGTAGTTGCCCGGTGATCGTGCAAACCCTGAATGATGCCGTGGCCGATGCCCAAGGCGCCCTGGACGCGGATCGTTTCAATATCATAACCGTCGGCTTTGATACCCGATCCGATACGCCGGACCGTATGCGCTCCTTCGCCCGCAGCCAGGGCATTAATCTGCCGAATTGGCGGTTCCTCTCCAGTGATGGCCGGACCATCGAAAGGCTCGCCAAACAACTCGGCTTCGTCTATTACGCTTCAGCCGAAGGTTTTCAGCATCTCTCCCAGGTCAGTATTCTCGACAGCCAGGGTGTCTTGTACCGTCAGGTCTATGGCGAATATTTCGATAGTCCGTTTCTGGTGGAGCCATTGAAGGATTTGGTTTTCGGGCGTAATTCCGATCCTTTGTCGGTTGAGGGTCTGGTCAATCGCCTGCGACTATTTTGCACATTGTATGACCCCGCCGCGCAACGATATAGATTTGACTATTCCGTCTTCATCGGCCTGACGATCGGCTTGGCGGCACTCTTGATCGTTGGCAGTGTCCTGGTGCGCAACATCTGGCGCCGCCGGAATGGCGTCTGGTTGTCGATCCGGCACTAACCGGGCAGCGAGCCAAGGGAATTTTTGGGGAAAAGGGGAGCTTCGTGCTTTTTTTGCAGCGTCCATTGCGGGCGGTCTTTGATCTAATTGAAAGTTGGTTGGACAAACCGTTCGGACCCGATTGGAATCCCATGTACCACCTGGGTGCCTTGGGCTTTTTCTATTTCTGGGTGGTCGCGGTCAGCGGCATCTACGTCTACATCTTTTTCGATACCGGTATTTCGGAAGCCTACGATTCCGTCGAATATATGACCCATGATCAATGGTATCTGGCCGGTGTCATGCGCTCGCTGCACCGTTATGCCTCGGACGGCATGGTGGCGATGATGATGTTGCATATGGTCCGAGAATTTTCGTTGGACCGCCACCGGGGTAGCCGTTGGTTCACCTGGTTCACCGGCGTGCCCATATTATGGCTGGTGGTGATTTGCGGCATCACCGGCTATTGGTTGGTCTGGGACAGCCTGGCGCAATACGTTGCCACCGCGACCACGGAATGGCTGGATTGGCTGCCTATTTTCGGTGAGTCCGTGGCGCGCAATTTCCTCTCCCCCGAATTGCTGGACGACCGTTTCTTCACCCTGATGGTGTTTCTGCATATCGCGGTCCCGTTGATCCTTCTATTGGTGCTGTGGATCCATCTGCAACGGGTTTCGAAACCCGAGATTTTTCCCGCCCGTGGCCTGGCCGTCGGCAGCTTCGGCATGCTGTTGGCCTTGTCGTTGGCCTGGCCCGCGTTGAGCCAAGGCCCCGCCGATTTGGGCAAGGTGCCGGCCGCTATCGGCTTGGATTGGTTTTATCTGATCGCCTACCCTGTGGTGGAAATTTGGGGCGCCGGCCCGGCCTGGGCCCTGGCTTTTGGCGGCAGTACGTTCATCTGCATATTGCCCTGGCTGCCCCGTTTGCAGCATAAATCAATCGCCCAGGTAGATCTGGCCAATTGCAACGGCTGCACTCGCTGCCAGGTTGATTGCCCCTTCGCCGCCATTACCATGAACCCCCGCAGCGATGGCCGCCCGTTCGAGCGCGAGGCCGTGGTTGATCCGGAACTCTGCACCGGCTGCGGCCTTTGCGCCGGCGCCTGCCCGACCTCGACCCCGTTCCGCCGCGCCTCGGCCCTGGTGCCGGGCATTGATCTGGTCGACCAGCCCCTGCGTGATTTGCGCCAGCAGATCCAGGATGCGACCGACAATTTGAGTGGTGAGCGCCGGGTTTTGATGCTGGGCTGTGCCCATGGCATGCGGTTCGGCCATCCCGCCATTGATGGCGTCGCGGCGGTACAGTTGCCTTGCGTCGGCGCTCTGCCGCCGTCGTTTATCGACTACGTTCTAAGCCGCAACCTTGCCGATGGGGTTCTGCTGGCGGGCTGCAACGGCGGTGAATGCTACAGCCGCTTTGGTATCCGCTGGACCGAGGAGCGGCTGGCCGGCGAACGCGACCCGCATTTGCGCAGCCGTGTGCCGCGCGATCGCATCGGCCAGCTATGGACCGGGGCGCGGTCCGCCAAACAGCTGGGCAAGGAATTGCGCGCCTTTCAAGCCCGCCTGCCTGAACGTCCGGCAAAAACCGAAAAGTCAAAAGCTCAACCCGAAGCCTCACCCGAAACGCCAGCGGAGGAGACGGTATGAACATGCTGTTTCGATATGCGGGACAGGCCCTGGTCTATTTGATCTTCGCGGCTTTTCTGGGCTATTTCGCTTCGGCGCCCGTCTACAACCATTTTCCAGCCGATAAGGCATTGATTAAACTTTCCCTGGCGCATGGTGCCGCGCGCGAAGGTGGCTGCCGCCGCCGCACCCAGGAAGAGCTGCAAAAACTTGCTCCGAATATGCGCCGGCCCATGGACTGCCCGCGCCAACGCCTGCCAGTGGTAATCGAATTCGAGATTGATGGCGTGACGCTTTACAGTGCCTCCGAGCCCCCCACGGGCCTGTCCGGCGATGGCCCCAGCCGAATTTATCAGCGTTTCACGGTTAGCGCCGGTAAACATGACATCGTCGCCCGCCTGCGTGACAGTGACCGCACGGAGGGTTTTGACTTCGAAAAGAAGGCGACCATAGAATTAAAGGCGCAACAGAGCCTGGCGATTGATTTTCGCCAGGAAATGGGGGGGTTCCTGCTCCGATGGTAGGCATGAAGAAAAGCGGCGGGCAATCTCGCCTTGCCAAGAAGATGGAGTCAGCGCGATGACCTTGGTTGCCTGGCAGGCAGAATTTGAAACCGGTATCCCTTCGGTGGATTTCGAGCATAAGGAGATGGTGGAGCTGTTGAACCAGCTTTACACCGAACTGGATCACGATCCGGATGATGATGCGATCGCGGATTTCCTGGGCGAGGTCTTCGCCAATATCTCGGCCCATTTCGCGCTTGAGGAAAAAATCATGCGCGATACCGGCTACGATGAATACAAGCTCCACAAGGCTGATCACGATCAGCTGCTGGACGCCATCCGCGACATCATGGATGATCACCATGCCGGAGAATTCGGCGATGTTCCCGATCTATTGGCCGGACGCCTGAAGAATTGGTTCGAGGAACATTTTCGTGCCTTCGACGCCCGCCTCGGCCATCTGACCGAAGGCGCGGCGGTCGCACACAATTAAGGAGTGGGTCATTGGGGAAATTGCAGATATTCGGCTTTACCCGGTCGCGCGCCATGCGGACCTTGTGGCTGGCCGAGGAATTGGGTCTGGACTATGAGCATCGGTTGACGGACGAAGATGGCCTGGATTACCTGGCCATCAACCCCTCCGGCAAGGTGCCGGCCATTGCTGACGACGGCTTGGTGCTGACAGAATCAATGGCGATCAATTTCTATCTGGTAAAAAAACACGGCGGCGATCTTGCCCCTCGTGATCTGGCGGAAGAAGCCAAAATGCTGCAATGGACCTTCTGGGCCATGACGGAGGTCGAAGCCAAGGCCCTGATGATCATGTTTTGCCGCGTCCTGCGCCCCGAGGAAGAGCGTGATGAAGCGGCGGCGGACACGGGCGAAGCTGACTTGCAAAAGCCGTTAGCACTGCTGAACGAGGCCCTGGCTGGGCGGGATTATTTGGTGGCGGACCGTTTCACGGTTGCCGATCTGAACGTATCGGCGGTGATGAGTTGGCTGAAACTAGGGCGCGTCGATCTATCACGTTATGCCAACCTGACTGCTTGGATGGAGCGTTGCCTGAAGCGCCCGGCCATGGTCAATCTTCTTAAGAGCTAGATCGTCGTGGCGTTCGATTTGCAGGGTAAGACCGCCCTTATCACCGGTGGCGGCCGGGGTATCGGCAAGGCTATCGCCCTGACATTGGCGGAACAGGGGGTGAATATCGCCCTGTGCGGCCGCACCGCTGAAACCCTGGAAGAAACGGCCGCCGCTATCCGCGCCGAGGGCGTCGAGGCATGGCCCATCGTCGCTGACGTCAGCAAGCTGGAAAATATCCAAGACTTTGTGCGCCAGGCGGTAACGGCGGCGGACCGGGCCGATATCTTGATTAATAACGCCGTGGCCTCGCAAAGTGCGCCGTTTGACGAGCAGACGGACGAACACTGGCAATATCATATCGACGTCAAGCTGATGGCCTATATCCGCTGCGCCCGCCAAGTGCTGCCATATATGAAAGCCCAGGGTTGGGGCCGCATCGTCAACATCGGCGGCATGACGGCACGCATCACGGCACCGCTACGGGTCACCAATGGCATCGTCAACGCCGGCGTTGCCAATTTCACCAAACAATTTTCTGCTCACGTGGCGGCCCACAACATCACGGTCAACTGTGTTCACCCCGGCACCACGGCCACGGACCGGATGCTGCAGGGATTTGCGCGCCAGGCCCGCGATGCCGAAGTCACCGTGGACGAGATCGAAGCACGGCAAATCGCGAGCATTCCCTTGGGCCGGTTGATCCAGCCCCGGGACATCGCCAACGCGGCGCTGTTTTTTTGCTCACCCATGGCGGATATCATTACGGGCCAATCGATTGCCGTGGACGGCGGCTCCGCCGACGCCGTGATCTACTGATACCAGGTTGCGGTATCAAGCCGCATCCTCGATCGTGGTGCGGTGCATATGGCGCGGCGAGGCGGCGTCATAGTCGTTGACGCCGGTGTGCATCAGGGCCCGGTTGTCCCACAGCACCACGTCGCCCGGAAGCCATTTGTGGCGCAGAACATACTCCGGCTTGGTCATGTGGGCATAAAGGAAGTCCAGCAGAATTTCACTTTCCTGGTCTTCCAGCTCCTTGATGTTGATAGTAAAACCGGGATTGACGAACAGGCAGTCGCGGCCATTGTCCTGATGCCGGCGAACAACGGGATGCTCAACGGGCGGGCGTTCCTCCAGCTTGGCCTGGGACAGGGTCGGCGAGGTAGTGCGGCCGCGAAAGGCATGGGCGAATTGATGCACGCCGGTCAGACCCTTGAGGAAGCTTTGCATTGTCGGTGACAGGGTTTCATAGGCATGCGCGGTGGAGGTGAACAGGGTATCGCCACCGACTTTCGGCACCTCGATGCCGTACAACACCGAGCCCAAGGATGGCTGCGCTTCGTAACTCAGATCGGAATGCCAATATTGTCCCGCGTTGGCCCGGCCCTGGGGGATGCCGTCCTTGACCACGTTGGACAGGCGGTAGATTTCCGGATGTCCCTCCAACAGGGACTCCTTCAACACATGCACCATCAGCTTGCCGAAACGGGCGGAGAATTTGACTTGCTGTTCCGGGCTCATTTCCTGGCCCCTGAACAACAGCACGGAATGCTGATTGAAGGCGTCGCGGACAGCGCCAAAGAGGTTGTCGCTCAAATCGGCGGACAAATCGATACCGCAGACTTCCGCGCCCAGAGTTGGAGTTATGGGGGTAATTTCGAGCATGTATTCCGCCTATTTTGCTAATCCGTTATGCCCTCATAGCAAGCGTCGCCGGGTTCTGTCTATCGTGCTGCTGGGCAGGGCAGTCGAGGGCTGCTATGTAACGGGCATGAATGCGGGGGAATCGGATCGCGACGTGGCCGAATTGGCCGCAATGCTGCAGGCGCGGCAGGTGGAACTGCGCGCCCTATCGGACAGCGCGCGCGAAAGCCGCCAGCCGGTGGAGCTGGATCAAAGCAAGGTAGGCCGGCTGTCGCGCATGGACGCCATGCAGGACCAGGCCATGGCCCAGGAGGCGGAGCGCCGCCGCGCCGGGGAGTTACAGCGCATTGATGCCGCCCTGGAACGTTTGAAAAGCGGCGACTATGGCTATTGTGTCAGTTGTGACGAGGATATCGCACCGGCCCGCCTGAAATTGGATCCGGCGGTGGCGACCTGCATCAACTGCGCCAGCCGTAGCCGGCGCTAATCGGGGCGGCGGCGGGCATTCATGGGATATCTGCGATTCCTGACCAAAAACCGGCGGTTCCTGAGTTTCGGCATCCTGATCGCCTTTTTTTCGGCCTTTGGACAAACCTTTTTCATTGCCGTGTTCGGGCCCGAGATCCGGGCCGAATTCGGCCTGAGCCATGGCGGTTTCGGCGGCTACTACGCCATTGGCACGCTGACCTCTGGTTTCTGCCTGATTTGGGCCGGCAAAATGATTGACCGTTTTGATCTGCGCTGGGTTGCCGCCGGGGTTTGCACGGCCTTGATCCTGGCCTGCGCCAATATGGCGCTGGTGCCGAGTGCCTGGGCCCTGGCGCCCGCGATCTTTGCCCTGCGCCTCAGTGGTCAGGGTTTGATGAGCCATACGGCAATGACCTCCATGGGCCGCTATTTCGAGGCCGAGCGCGGCCGCGCCGTCTCTATCGCCATTCTGGGGTTCCCGGCGGGGGTGGCGGTGTTTCCCGGCTTGGCGGTGTGGTTGATCTCGATGTTTGGTTGGCGCATGGCCTGGGCCGCCGTGGCCGTTGCCTTGGCGCTGTTCCTGATCCCCCTGGCCCTGTGGTTGTTGAAAGGCCATGGTGCGCGGCACCGGTTCTTTCTAACGCAAACGGCAACTGTCCAGACCGATGCGCCGACCGCTTCGGTGCGGCGGCAGTGGACCCGAGCCGAGGTTTTGCGCGATCCCCGGTTCTATCTGTTGTGCATCGCTATTACCGCGCCCTCGTTTATCTCGACCGGGTTTTTCTTCCATCAGGCGCCGCTGGCGGCCGCCAAGGGTTGGAGCCTGGCTTGGATGGCGTCCGCCTTCGTCGCTTATACCATCGGTGCCATTGGCGCGAACCTGGCCTTTGGCCCATTGATCGACCGCTTTGGCGCCCGCAAATTGCTGCCCTACTACCTCTACCCATTGATGTTGGCCTGCCTCTCCATCGCTGTGTCCAGTCATCACATGGCGGCAATGACCTTGATGTTCTTCATGGGCCTGACCAGCGGCAGCGGCCAAACATTGATCGGCGCGGCCTGGCCGGAGTTTTATGGCGTCATGCATTTGGGCGCCATACGCGCCATGGTGATGTCCATGAGCGTGGGAGCGTCGGCGCTATCGCCGCTTGTCGTTGGTTGGTTGATCGACCGTGGCGTTGCCATGGAAACCATAGCTATTGGCTTTATGATCTATTTGGCCGTCGCCATAGCCAGCATTCTGCTGGCCTTGACCCGCCCCGAGCCCATTCCCGATAGGGTGAATGAAAAAGGAAACATGGCATGAAGGAATATGCGGACGGCAAGATACAGGTCGAAACCCAGGGCCCGGTTACGACGGTCATCATTAATCGGGCGGAGGTCCGCAATGCCCTCGACAATGACGCGGCGTGTGGTCTCGGTCAGGCGATGCGTGACTTCGATGCCGATGAAAGCCGGCTTGTCGCCGTGTTGACGGGCACGGGCGGGGCCTTTTGCGCCGGTGCTGATTTGAAAGCGGTGGCGGGCAGTGCAGACTATGTCGCCTGGGCCGGCGATCCGGAGGGGCCGACCAATCCAACCCTGTCGAAACCGGTGATCGCGGCCGTGGAGGGCCATGCGGTCGCTGGCGGCCTGGGTCTCGCGCTGTGGTGCGATATCCGCCTGGTCGATGAAACGGCGGTGTTTGGCGTCTTCTGCCGGCGCTGGGGCGTGCCCATGAGCGACGGCACCACGGTGCGTCTGCCGCGGCTGATCGGCGCGGCCAGGGCCCTGGATATGTTGATCACCGGCCGGGGCGTGGGCGCCGACGAAGCCATTGATTGGGGTTTGGCGACACGCCGGGCGCCCAAGGGGGAAACCCGTGGGCAGGCCGAGGAGCTGGCCCGGCAGATCGCCGCCCTTCCCCAGATCGCCATGCGTTCGGACCGGATGTCAGCCTACCGCCAGGCCGGACAGACGCTCGAGGATGCGGTTCGGGAGGAAAAAGCGCTGTCCCTGGCCGCCAAGGCCGCTGAGGCTCAGCAAGGTGCTGCCCGCTTCGCCGCCGGCGAAGGCCGCCATGGCGATTTTGGCAAGAGTTAGCGGGCGCTAAAGACTAGTCGCCAGATAGTTGGTCATGCGCTCCCAGGCCAGATTGGCCGAGGCGGCATCATAGTTGGCCTCGCTGGTTTCGTTGAAAAAACCATGTGCGGCGTCATAGCGGTGGACCTGCGCTTTGACGCCGGCGGCCGTCATTGCCGCTTCCAGCTCGTTCACCGCATCCGGCGTGCACCAATCGTCTTGGTTGGCGAAATGACATTGCAGGGGCAGGGCGATCTTGGCCGGGTCGGCAAATTCCTTGGGCGGAATGCCGTAAAAACAGACACCCGCCGCGACCTCTGGCACATGCACGGCGGTGGCGATGGTCAGCGCACCGCCCATGCAAAAGCCCACCACGCCGACTTTTTGGCCAATGGCTTGCAGATGCCGTGCCGCGCCGCGCAGGTCCTGATGCGTCGCGCCGGGAAAATCCAGGCCGCTCATCAGATGGTTGGCTTCATCGGGCTCTTGCGTTACCCGGCCTTCGTATAGATCCGGCGCCAGGGCGTTATAGCCGGCCCGGGCAAAGCGGTCGGCAACGCCGCAGATCTGATCGTTCAGGCCCCACCATTCCTGAATAACAATAACCGAGGGGCGGTCCGCACCCGCCGTGGCCAGATAGCCCTTGGTGGTGCCGCCGTCCGGCCTCGCGAAATCGATCATGCTACCCATTGCTTTAAATCCTCTATTTGGCGTTGTGCCCTGAAAGTACCAGAAAAACATGAGAATCCAATTCCAACCAGCGCAGCCCCACCTTGCCGTCCCCGGCGATGCGCACCACCTCGGCCAGAAAATCGCCTGAATTGCCCAGGCCGATACCGCTGATCCGCCCTTCAAAGGTATCGCCGACCCGCAAGGGCGGATCGAACGGTGGCTCTGGGATGGGCAGTAAACAGCCGCCAAGTGACCAATCCACCGCCCGCACCCGGCGTCCATGATACCGCACACGCAGAGACGGACGGCCGAAACGTCCATGTTGCCGCCGGTCGCGGCCAAATAATCCGCGTATGAAGCTCATCAGGGCCATGCATGCCCTTTCGGTTCCTCAATATGGTCCGTATCGTGGCCCTGGCGATGCCCGAAGTCCAGGGTCAGCGTTGCAATACCGCCACCAGTTCCAAGTGCCGGCTCCAGGGAAATTGATCCACCGGGGTAACCGACTGCAGGTGATAACCGGCATCGGCCAAGGTTGCCGCGTCACGAGCAAAGGTCGCGGGGTTGCATGACACCGCGACGATCCTGGGTACCGCCGATACCGCCAGATTGTCCACCTGGCGCGCGGCGCCGACGCGGGGCGGATCAAAGATCACGGCGTCAAAGGCAGATAGTTCCTCCACCGACAGGGCACGGCGTTCCAGGTCGCGCACCTCGACCTCAATGCCGCTGCGCCGGGCGGCATTGCGCGCGGCGATCAGGGCCTCGGCCTGATCGCCGGCGCCCTCCACCGACGTGACCCTGGTGCCCTTGGCCAGGGCGAAACTAAAGGTGCCGACCCCGGCGAACAGATCGGCCACGTTGGCGGCATTCGCCACGCCGTCCTGGACCAACCGCACCAGGGCGGCCTCGCCGGCCCGGCTGGCCTGAAGAAAGCCGTCGGGCGGCGGCGTTACCGCCACGCCCGTGAACGTCACCCGCGGGGCCCGGCGGACCATGACCACTTCCGGCCGCCTGCCGGTGGACAGACGGGCCAGATCGGCGTCCTGGGCGAAATCCGCCAGGCGCATATCGGTTTGGGCATTATGGGGCAGATCAGCCGCCAACCACAGATCCAGGCCGGTTTCGGTTTCGGTGACCTGAACATCGGCGCGTTTATTCGGGGCCAAAAGGTCGGTCAAAAGCGCGCGCAAGCGGTCCAATAGATCGACAATGGCGGGGCGCAGGATATGGCATTCCGTCAGGTTGATGATGTTGTGGCTGCCGGGCTCGTTAAAACCCAACCGCAGGCCATTTCGGGTACGCAATGCTGTAAACCGCGCCCGGCGGCGGCTGGCGGTCGGCACTGTAATCATGGCCTGGATCACGGTGCCGCCAAGGTCGCGACGCGCCAGGGCCTGGCGCAGGATTTCCAGCTTCCAGTCGCTATAAGCTCGGTCATTCAAATGCTGCATGGCACAGCCGCCACAACTGCCGAAATGGTGGCAGGGCGCCTGCACCCGGTCGGGGCCCGCGTGCAGCACCGTATCCAGATGGGCCAGACGCGCATCGCCGCGCTTTCCCGTCACCGTGGCCGCGACATGGTCCCCCGGCGCGCCATAGGGAATATAGAGGACGCCGGCATCATCATGGGCGATGCCGTCACCACGGGCGCCCAGGCTTGCAATGGTCAGCTCAACCATCGCCACCGCCTTCCCGGCGTCCACAAAGCAGGAATTCGATATTGCCCTGTGGGCCCTTGATGGGGCTGGTCGCCGTGCCCAGCACGGACCAGCCCGCTTGCTCGTCCAACCAGGCGCTGATTTCGGCCCGAACCTTGGCATGTAGCTCAGGGTCCCGCACCACGCCGCCCTTGCCTACTTTGTCCGGCCCCACCTCGAACTGCGGTTTGATCAAGGCGATCAAACGGGCGCCGGGCACAGCCAGGGCCATGGCTGCCGGCAACACCGTGCGCAGGCCAATGAAGGAGGCATCACAGACGATCAGGTCAATCCCATCGGGCACCTCTTGTCTGGTGAGGTAGCGGGCGTTGGTCCGTTCCAGGACCACGACATGTTCGTTGTTGCGCAGAGACCAGGCCAATTGGCCATGTCCTACATCGACCGCATAAACCTTTGCCGCGCCATTTTGCAGCAAGACATCGGTAAAACCCCCCGTCGATGCGCCCACGTCGAGGCAAAGCAGATCCGTTGGATCAATGGCGAATTCCGCCAGACCGTGGGCCAGCTTAACCCCGCCGCGCGAGACCCAAGGGTGGTCCTGCCCCTTGACGGTAATCTGGGCATCAACTGCCAGCTCCTGGCCGGCCTTGTCCAGACGGCGGTCGGCGCCATGAACCTTGCCCGCCATGATCAGGGCCTGCGCCTTGCTGCGGCTTTCCGCCAGGCCGCGCTCCACCAACAAGAGATCGAGACGGATTTTCTTGGCTTTCGTGTTCTTGGATTTAGTGCCGGGCGCCATGTCGGCTCAGGCCAGCTTTGGTGTCTCGACCTCTTGCGCCTGCCCCAGGGCGGCCAGGGCCTTGGCTACAATGTCAGGCGCGTTCAGGGCCGCGATGGCATACATTTCCTCTGGGGCGTTATGTTCGATAAAGCTGTCGGGCAGCATCATGGTGCGGATTTTCAGGCCCTCATCCAGCAATTCATGGCGTTCCAGGCATTGCAGTACATGGGCCGCGAAACCGCCGATCGAACCTTCCTCGATGGTAATCAGAACCTCATGGTTGCGGGCCAGGTTACAAACAAGATCCTCGTCCAGTGGCTTGACGAACCTGGCATCGGCAACGGATGTGGAAATACCCTTGGCGGTCAGCTCTTCCGCCGCCTTCAGTGATTCGCCCAAGCGTGTACCCAGTGACAGGATGGCGACCGTATTACCTTCACGTATCATGCGGCCCTTGCCAATCTCCAGCGGTTCGGCAGGCAGTTCGATTTCCACCCCCTCGCCTTCGCCACGGGGATAGCGGAAAGCCGACGGCCGGTCGTCGATGCGGGCGGCGGTGGCCACCATGCGGGTCAGTTCGGCCTCGTCCGCCGCCGCCATGACGACGAAGTTCGGCAGGCTGGCCAGATAGGTAATGTCGAAGGAGCCCGCATGGGTCGGCCCATCGGCACCCACCAGACCGGCCCTATCGATGGCGAACCGCACCGGCAGATTTTGGATCGCGACGTCGTGGACCACTTGATCATAGGCCCGCTGCAGGAACGTCGAATAGATCGCCGCGAAGGGCCGGTAGCCGTCCGCCGCCAGCCCGGCCGCGAAGGTCACCCCGTGCTGTTCCGCGATGCCTACATCGAAACAGCGGCTGGGAAAGCGTTGCTGGAATTCGGCCAGGCCGGTGCCTGAGGGCATGGCGGCCGTGATGGCGACGATCTTGTCGTCGCGCTCGCCCTCACGGACCAGCTGGTCGGAGAACACGTTGGTATAGCTGGGCGCATTGGGTTTGCCCTTGGCCTGGGTCCCGGTAACCACATCGAAGCGGGAGACGCCGTGGAACTTGTCCGCTGCTTCCTCGGCCGGGGCATAGCCCTTGCCCTTTTGCGTGACCACATGCACCAGGATCGGATTGGTGCGCCGGGCCTCGCGGACGTTTTTCAGCACCGGTAGCAAATGATCCAGATTGTGGCCATCGATAGGCCCGACATAGAAAAAGCCCAGCTCCTCGAACAAAGTGCCGCCGGTAATCAGGCCGCGGGCATATTCCTCGGCCCGGCGCGCGGTGCGCTCCATGGGCTCTGGCATCTTCTGGGCCAGTTGTTTGGCGAAATGCCGCAGGCCACGGTAGGGCCGCGAGGACAACAGGCGTGAGAGATAGGCGCTCATGGCACCGACGGGGGGCGCGATGGACATATCGTTGTCATTTAGGATAACGATCATGCGGGTATCCAACGAACCGGCGTTGTTCATGGCCTCGAACGCCATGCCGGCACTCATGGAACCATCGCCGATTACCGCGACGACATTGCTATCCCGACCGTCCAGATCCCGTGCCACGGCGAAACCAAGCCCGGCGGAAATAGAGGTCGAGGAATGCGCCGTGCCGAACGGATCATAAGGGCTTTCCGAACGCTTGGTGAAGCCCGAGAGGCCACCGCTCTGGCGCAAGGTGCGAATCCGGTCCCGCCGGCCGGTAAGAATCTTATGGGGATAAGCCTGATGCCCCACATCCCAGATCAGCACGTCATTAGGAGTATCGAAAACATGATGCAACGCCACGGTCAGCTCTACTACGCCCAGCCCGGCACCCAGATGGCCGCCGGTCTGAGAAACCGCATCGATAGTCTCGGCACGCAGCTCGTCCGCCAGCTGGCGCAGCTGTTCCAAGGACAGCTCGCGGGTATCCGCCGGCCCTTCGATGGTATCCAACAATGGCGTCTTGCTATCAGACACTTACTTTCCGCCGCAATTCATATCAATTGCTTCGAGTTATAACGAATTCGCACAAAGCCCGCAAAGGGTTAGCCTTGTCGCCAAAACGGTCCAAATGCGCCGCCGCCTGGCGGGATAACAAGGTAGCCCGGTCACGGGCCGCTTCAATACCCAATTTGGCAACGATGGTTGCCTTGCCCGCGGCGGCATCCTTGCCCGTGGCCTTGCCGACCTCCACCGCGCTGCCTTCGGCGTCCAGCAGGTCGTCGGTGATCTGAAAGGCCAGGCCGAGATCGTGGGCGAACATGCGCAAGGCCTGGCGCTGCTGCGGCCGGGCCCGGGCCAGAATGCCCCCCGCCTCGCCCGCGAAGGCGATCATTTCGCCTGTTTTCAGGCGTTGCATACGCACCGTTCCGGCCTCGTCCAAGGGATTATTCTCGGCCCAAAGGTCCAGCACCTGACCGCCGACCATGCCGTGGCCGCCCGCCGCTTTTGCCAGGCCGGCGACAAGATTTGTCCGTACCTCCGGATCGGCGGAGGTCCTGCGGTCGGCCAGTATTTCGAAGGCCAGGGTCAACAGGGCGTCGCCGACCAGCACCGCCGTGGCCTCATCGAACTTCACATGCACGGTCGGCCGTCCCCGGCGCAGGTCATCATCGTCCATGCAGGGCAGGTCGTCATGCACCAGGCTATAGGCATGCACCAATTCTACCGCCGCCGCCGTGCGCAGACATTGCGCCATCTCCATATCAAAAATCTCGCCGCCGGCGATGACCAGAAATGGGCGCAAGCGCTTGCCGCCGCCCAGAACCGCGTAGCGCATGGCATCGAACAGGCGATGTTCCAGCTCGCGGCCCGCAGGCAATAGATTGTCCAGTTCCTGATCCACGGCCTCGGCCAGCATGGCATTAAAATCAACCATTTGTGTACGCTATCTACTGTCTATTGAGTTGTTATTCGATATTGGCGGCTTCGACCGCCTGGGCCTGGCCGGCGCCATCGGCGACGATCTTTTCGACCTGCTCGCTGGCGGCGTTCAGTTTCGCCTCGCAATGGCGTTTCAAAACCGCGCCCCGGCTATACAATGCGATGGAGGCATCCAGATCGACCTGGCCGCCTTCCAAATTCTGCACGATGGATTCCAGCTCCGCCATGGCCGCCTCAAAACTCATGGCCGCCACATCATCGGGTATAGCTTCGCTTTCAGTTTTTGTTTGCTTTGCCATTCGCCAATACTTTCATGCCGCCATCAGGGTCCGGACATCAGGGCACGGATGTGGGCCGCCGTTGCCATTGCCAATGCGGTCAGATCATAACCGCCTTCAAGAGAGGAAACCAGCCGCCCATCGCAATGACGCGCCGCCACGGCCAATAATTCCCGGCTGACCCATGTATAGTCATCGGTGTCCAGGCGCAGTTGCGCCAAGGGGTCATCGGCATGGGCATCAAAACCCGCCGAAATCAGCAAAAATTCCGGCTTGAACGCATCCAAGGCTGGCAGCAAACCATCGGTGACGGCATCGCGGAAATCGATCCCCGCGGCACCTGGGGCCAGGGGAAAATTGTGGATGTTGCCGGCGCCTGTTTCCGATGCCGCGCCGGTGCCCGGGTACAGCGGCATCTGGTGGGTGGAGCCATAGAACAAATCGCCGTCGTCCCAGAACGCGGCCTGGGTACCATTGCCGTGGTGCACGTCGAAATCCACCACCGCGACGCGCTGCAAACCATGGGCGGCGCGGGCATGCTGGGCGCCAATCGCGACCGAATTGAAGATGCAAAAACCCATGGAGCGTTCTGGTTCGGCATGATGGCCGGGCGGGCGTACGGCGCAAAAGGCGTTCTTGGCCTGCCCCGCCATGACGGCGTCGATGGCGGCGCAGACGGCGCCCGTTGCCCGTTGCGCGGCTTCCAACGAGGCCGGGTTCATCGCCGTGTCAGGGTCCAGCTGCACCCGGCCTTGTTCGGGCGCGGCCGCGATCACCTGATCGATATAGCTTTGCGGATGCACCAGGGCGATCTGTTGCCAACTGGCGAGCGGTGCCTGGCGCCGCTCCAGCGCCGCGAATTCAGGTTCCGCCAAAGCTATTTGGATGGCGCGCAGACGATCGGGCCGTTCGGGATGGCCCGCGCCCATATCATGTTCCAGGCAGATCGCGTGTTCAAAAATCAAGGTCATGTTTTATCCTGTCATCTGAAAGGATTATTGCACTAACATCAGGGCGAAAAAAAGGGGATGAAGCGGCATGCTGCAGGAACGTATCGAGGGGAAATGGATTGATTGCTTTGCCCGCGTCTTCGCCAGGTGCAAGGTGGAACCGGGCGAGGCGGTGGCGATCCTGTCGGAAAGCCAGTCCCGGCCCATCAATGTGCAGTTGGCGGAACTGGCCTTGCATCAATTGGGCGCACAACCGTTTCACATCGTGATCCCGACACCGGCGCAATCGGCGCCCGTGCCCATCCGTTCCACCGGCGCCTCGGACGTGATCCAGAATATCCGGCCCATCGTGGGCGCCCTGGCCTCCACCACCTTTGTCGTAGACTGTACAGTGGAGGGTTTGCTGCATGCCCCGGAACTGGCGGAGATTCTGCAGGGCGGCGCCAGGGTCCTGATGATTTCCAACGAACATCCCGAGGCGCTGGAGCGCCTGGCCCCCGACGATGCCCTGGAAGGCAAGGTCAAGACGGGCATGAAGATGCTGCGCGGGGCCAAGGCCATGACCATTACCTCGGCCGCGGGCAGTAATCTGTCCGTGGATTTGACCGGCGCCGTGGCGGGCGGTGGCTGGGGTTGGGTCACCCGGCCCGGCATCATGTCCCACTGGCCCGGCGGGCTGTGCCTGTGCTTTCCCAATACCGGTACCGTCAACGGCACCCTGGTCCTGGACCGGGGCGATGTGAACCTGACTTTCAAGCGTTATCTTGATGCGCCCATCACGTTGCGGATCGAGGACGATTATGTCACGGCCATCGAAGGCGCCGGCGTCGACGCGGATCTGATGCGCAGCTATTTCGCAGCCTGGGATGACCGGGATGCCTATGCCACCTCGCATATCGGCTGGGGCATGAACCACGGGGCCCGCTGGGACGCCATGACCATGTACGACCGCAGGGATTTCAACGGTACCGAACTGCGTGCCTTTGCCGGCAACGTGGTCTATTCCACCGGCGCCAACGAAGTGGCAGGCCGGCAAACCCTGGGCCACTTCGACCTGCCGATCCGCAATTGCACCGTGCAACTGGATGGTCAGGCGGTGGTCAAGGACGGTGTTTTGCAAGGAGAGCTGGCATGACGGCGCCGGCCCAGGACGAGCTGCTGGCCACCGCGCGCCATCTGGGCCGGGACAAATTTCTCGCCCGCGCCCCGGCTTATGACC
Organism: Rhodospirillaceae bacterium; assembly: GCA_018701215.1. Lineage (GTDB taxonomy): Bacteria > Pseudomonadota > Alphaproteobacteria. The sequence goes on along the minus strand of JABIWH010000044.1, from coordinate 61,986 downwards.
GGGAAGGCCGCTTCCCGACCGAAAACTACGCCGATCTGCGCGAGGCCGGGTTTCTTGGCCTGGTTATTCCACAGCGCTATGGCGGCCTGGGCGTGGACTACCGGGGCTATATGGAGATCTCGGCCGAGTTGGGACGATGGTGCGGGGCCACGGCGCTGACCTTCAACATGCATTGCGCCACCATGTTGTGGTCGTCGCAGATGGCAGATGATCTGGAGATGACCGATGAACAGCGCACGGCACATGAAGGCCGCCGCACGGGTATCTACCGCAAGGTGATCGAGGACGGCGCGATTTTTGCGCAGCCGTTTTCCGAGCCAAACAGCGCGGCGGCGGCGGGCAAGGCGCCCTTTGGCACCACCGCACGGAAAGTAGATGGTGGTTGGCTGGTCAATGGCGCCAAGCATTTCGCCTCCCTGGCGGGCGCGGCGGATTTCTACGGCGTGCTCTGTACCGAGGCCAAAGATGTGGGCGAAGCCGATGTCCGCGACACCATTTATCTGGCGGTCGATGGTACATCGGAAGGTTTCTCCATTCATGGCGAGTGGGATGTCCTGGGCATGCGGGCGACCTCGTCCAATAATCTGCGGCTGACGGATGTCTTCGTGCCCGACGCGCATCAATTGATGCCGCGGGGCAAATACTATCAGGCCGCCCTGACCTGGCCGCATATGTTCATGACCCTGTGCCCCACCTATATGGGCATCGCCCAGGCGGCGTTTGATTTTACCTGCCAGTATCTGCGCGGCGAGGTCGAGGGCGGCCCGCCCGCCGGCAGTGCCCGGCACAGTCCGGCCAAACAGCTGGCGGTGGCGGAAATGCGCATCAAGCTGGAACAGGCCCGCGCGCTGTTCCAATGCGCCATTGCCGAGGCCGGGGTCAATCCGGCCAAGGATGCCCGCCTGCGGGCCTATGCGGCGCAATACACGGTGATGGAGTTCGCCAACGACATCTGCCGCCTGGCGCTGCGCACTTGCGGCGGGCGGGCTATCTTCCGCAGCCTGCGCTTGGAACAATTGTATCGGGATTCCCGTTGCGGCGCCCTGATGCTACCCTGGACACCGGAGATCTGTATGGAACGCCTGGGCCGGGAAAGCCTGTTCGAGGCGGGCGAGAGTTAGAGAGTAGGCGGCAATGGATATCTCGCACTGGATCAGCCATTGGGCTGATTGGCACGGCAACAAAACGGCGGTGCATTTCGAGGGCCGGGACATCAGTTATGGTGAAATGGATGTCAGGGTTCGGCGCCTGGCCGCCATGTTGCAGGGCGCGCTGGGCGTGGGCAAGGGCGACCGGGTGGCGCATCTTGGCTATAACAGCCCCGAATTGTTGGAGCTGCTGTTCGCCTGTGCCCGCCTGGGTGCGATGCTGGTGCCCCTGAACTGGCGTCTGGCGGCGCCGGAACATGCCTGGATACTGGAGGATTGCGAACCCAAGGCGGTGCTGGCCGAAGCTGACTTTTTTGCGCACCTGAACGGCCTCGATAGCGGCCTGCCCCTCGTGGCCTATGGGCCCGCACATGGCGCCGCGCCCGACGCAACCTGGCAAAGTTACGAGGCGCTGCTTGCCGCCACCGAAATGATGGCGACGGGCGGCGGCGATCTCGATGACCCTGTGACCATCGTCTATACCTCCGGCACCACCGGGCGGCCCAAGGGCACATTGCTGACCCAGGAGGCGATTTTATACAACGCGGTCAATGCCATTGCGGCCCAGGACATCACCTCCGCCGATCATATTCTGACCGTGCTGCCCATGTTCCATGTGGGCGGCATGAATATCCACACCACACCCGCCATTCATGCCGGCGCCACGGTCACCATTCAGGCCCGGTTTGACCCGGCCGCGACCTTGGCCGCCATCGCGCAACGCAAGCCGACGATTTTTCTGACGGTGCCGGCCATGGCCATGACCTTGGCCGGCCATCCCGACTGGGCGGCAACGGATCTATCCAGTCTGCGTTTCGTGGCCCTTGGCTCCTCCGCCGTGCCAGAGACGATTTTGCGCGCCTTTCTGGACCGGGGTATTGCCGCGACGCAGGTTTACGGCCTGACGGAAAGCGCGCCGGTAGCGGTCTGCCTGCCGATCGCCGATGCCTGGCCCAAAATCGGATCATGCGGCAAACCGGCTCTGCATACCGAGGTACGTATCGTCGATGACGGCGGCGATGATGTGGGCCAGGGTGAAGGCGGCGAGATTGTTCTGCGCGGCAGGAACCTGTTCCGCGAATATTGGCACAATGCGGCAGGCACGGCGGCAGCCTACGAAGGCGGCTGGTTCCACACCGGCGATATCGGGCATCAGGACGAAGATGGATACTACTATGTCGATGAGCGCAAGAAAGACGTGGTGATCTCGGGCGGCGAGAACATTTACCCGGCGGAGCTGGAAAATATTCTCGCCGCCTGCCCGGATTTGGTTGAGGCCGCCGTGGTTGGCCGGCCCGATCAGCGCTGGGGCGAAATTCCCGTGGCCTGCGTGGTACGCCGTGTGGGCGGCGATATTCAGGGTGGTGACGTCCTGGCCTTGTTCGAGGGCCGCCTGGCCCGCTACAAGCATCCGCGCCAGGTGATTTTCATGCGGGCTTTGCCGCGCAACGCCATGGGCAAGGTGGAAAAATTCACCCTGCGCCGCGAACTTGCGAACGATGATGAATGAATATGCAAAAAAATATCTTTGACGGTCCCCGGCCCGCCACAAATTCGCTATATTTCACGTCTAGGTTTGCCTGATGATTGGGCAAGAGGTTAGGGGACGAGGTTTCATGAGTCTTTTCGGATATGGATCGCGGTTGCTTCTGCTGGCCGCCATGGTTTTGGCCCCGGCTCTGGTACTTCCGGGCAGCAATGTCTCGACGGCGGCGGTCTCCGTGATCGAAACCCCGGCCAAACAGGCGATCTTGGTCGATCACGCCACCGGGACGGTGCTGTTTTCCAAGAATTCCGAACAGTCCATGCCGCCGTCATCCATGTCCAAGCTGATGACCCTGTATATGCTGTTTGATCGGCTGGCCGCCGGCGGCTTGAAGATGGACGATACCTTTCCGGTCAGTAAGAAAGCCTGGCGCATGGGCGGCTCGAAAATGTTCGTCCGCGTCAACACCCAGGTCAAGATCAGCGATCTGATCCGTGGCATCATTATTCAATCAGGCAACGATGCCTGCATCGTGGTGGCGGAAGGCATTGGCGGCGATGAAGCATCCTTTGCAGCCCTGATGAACGAGACGGCCCGGGAATTGGGCATGCTGGACAGCCATTTCGTCAACGCCTCCGGCTGGCCGCATCCTGATCACGTCATGACCGCCAAGGATTTGTCTGTTCTGGCCCGCGCCCTGATCGATAAATTCCCGCAGTTTTATCCGATCTTTTCCGAACGCAGTTTTACCTTTTCCAAGATCCGCCAGGGCAACCGCAACCCCCTGCTTTACAAAAACGTCGGCGCCGACGGCCTGAAGACCGGTCATACGGAGGCCGCCGGCTACGGCCTGGTCGCCTCGGCCCAGCGCAGCGGGCGGCGCCTGGACCTGGTGGTCAACGGCTTGAACAGTGTCAATCAGCGCAGCAAGGAATCGCAACGGCTGTTGTCCTGGGGGTTTCGCGAATTCGGCAACTACGCCCTGTTCAAGGCCGGCGAACAGGTGGCGGACGCCCCGGTCTGGCTGGGCAGTGCGGGCGCGGTGCCCCTGTTGATCGAGGATCCGCTGAGCATCATCATCCCGCGCAAGGCGCGCCGCGCCATGAAGGTCAGCGTTAATTATCAGGGCCCCTTGCCCGCGCCCATCGCCAAGGGTCAGGCGGTGGCGACCTTGCGCATCGAAGCGCCAAACATGACCCCGATCGAGCGGCCCCTGATCGCCGGCGCCGATATCGCCCGCAAGGGTATTTTTGGCCGACTTGGCGCGGCGCTGGAACATCTGTTGTTCGGCGGCGCCAGCAATTGATGTACTGCCATGGCGGATGATCCCGAAGTTCCCTCCGGCCCTATCGCCACCGCCACATTGATCGGCCATGACGGGGCGGAACAGGCCTTTCTTGAAACCGCCGCCGCCCAACGTATGCCGCATGCCTGGCTGCTCTCCGGCCCCAGGGGCATTGGCAAAATGACCTTGGCCTACCGCATGGCGCGCTTCCAGCTTTCGGGCGGCGGCGATGGCGGTCTGTTTGGCGGTCCCGACAGCCTGCAAATGGCGCCCGAGCACGATGTCTTTCGCCGAATCCTGGCCGGCAGCCTTGGCGATCTGCAAGTGATCGAACGGACTTTGAACGAGAAAACCAAGAAAATGCGTGGCGATATCGTGGTTGATCAAATCCGCGCCCTGGGCCGCTTTTATTCCATGACCTCGGCCGAGGGCGGCTGGCGCGTTGCCATCATTGACGGCGCCGAAGAAATGAACCCAAACGCCGCCAATGCCTTGTTGAAGCTGTTGGAAGAGCCGCCCGAGAACAGCCTGTTGTTGTTGGTCAGCCATGCCGCCGGCCGTTTGCTGCCGACCATCCGATCGCGCTGCCGCCACCTTGCCCTGCGCCCGTTGGCGGAGGCGGATGCCATGGCGGTGCTGGCCCAGCAGGCACCGGAGATGGACGAGGGCGAGCGCCTGGGCCTGGTTCGCCTGGCCGAGGGCAGCCCCGGCCGCGCCTTGGCCATGGGCGCGGAAGGCGGCCTGCAGGCCTATGACGAATTGCTCAAGCTGGTGCGCAATCTGCCGGAGCTGGATTTCGCGGCGGTGCATGCCCTGGGCGACCGTCTGAACCGGGCCAATAACGAGGCCGCCTATCGGGTTTGGATCGATCTGTTGCGTCTGTGGCTGTCGCGTCTGGCCCGTGGCGGTGCCGGGCTGGGCGGAATGAGCGACGCGGTGGCGGGCGAAGTTGCCCTGGCCGGCCGTCTGACCGGCGCGGTTGGCCTTGATCGCTGGGTCGAGCTATGGGAAAAGATCGGCGGCCTGGCCATGCGGGCCGAACGGGTCAATCTGGATCGAAAACAGGTTATCTTGAGCGCTTTCATGGATTTGCAAAGCACGGCGCGCCAATAGTACCGATTATCAGCATAGGATCAGAGCGAATGGCCGAGGCCAAAGCCTATTACATCACGACGCCGATTTATTACGTCAACGACAAACCCCATATCGGCCATGCCTACACCACGCTGGCCTGTGACGTGATCGCCCGCTTCATGCGCCTGGATGGCCGCGACGTGATGTTCATGACCGGCACCGACGAGCACGGCCAAAAGGTCGAAAAATCGGCGCAGGCGGCGGGCGTGGAGCCCTTGGCCTTTTGCGACGGCGTCTCGCAGAATTTCCGTGATCTGACGCCGATGCTGAATTTCACCAATGATGGCTTTATCCGCACCACCGAGGACCGCCACACCCAGGCTTCCCAGGCGATCTGGCAGGCCATGGCGGACAATGGTGACATCTATTTGGACAGCTATGCCGGCTGGTATTCCGTCCGTGACGAGGCTTATTACGCCGAGGACGAGCTGACGGACGGCGCCAATGGCGAGAAGCTCTCGCCCTTCGGCGCGCCGGTGGAATGGGTGGAGGAGCCGAGCTATTTCTTCCGGCTCTCGGAATGGCAGGACCGGTTGTTGGCCTACTATGACGAGGATCCGGGCCGTATTCTGCCGCAAAGCCGGCGCAACGAGGTTATCAGCTTCGTCAAAAGCGGCCTCAGGGATCTCTCGATCTCGCGCACATCGTTCAAATGGGGCGTGCCGGTGCCGGGCGACGATGCCCATATCATGTATGTCTGGGTCGATGCCTTGACCAACTATCTGACCGCCGTCGGCTATCCCGATACCGATGCCGATAGCTTCAAGACCTATTGGCCGGCGGATGTGCACATGGTGGGCAAGGATATCCTGCGTTTTCACGCGGTCTATTGGCCGGCCTTTCTGATGTCCGCCGGCCTGGCCCCGCCCAAGCGCATTTTCGCCCATGGCTGGTGGACCGTGGAAGGGCAGAAAATGTCCAAATCCCTGGGCAATTTCATCCCGCCACAGGACCTGGTGGATAAATACGGTCTGGATCAAACGCGTTATTTCATGATGCGGGAGCTGCCGTTCGGCAACGACGGCAATTTTTCCCATGGCGCCATGGTCAACCGCATGAACAGCGATCTGGCCAATGATTTCGGCAATCTGGCCCAGCGCGTGTTGTCCATGATCAACAAGAATTGCGAAGGCACGGTGCCGACGCCCGCACTGTTGAGCGTCGATGACGGTGCCCTGCTGGTCACGGCGCGGGAGCTGGTGGATAAGATGCGCGCGGCAATGGACGTACAGGGCATCCATCATGCCCTGACGGCAATGTGGGAGGTGGTGGGCGATGCCAACCGCTATGTGGATGCCCAGGCGCCTTGGGGCCTGAAGAAAACCGATCCCGAGCGCATGGCGACGGTGTTGTACGTGCTGGCCGAGGTGATCCGCCATCTGGCCATTCTGGCCCAGCCCGTGGTGCCCGATGCGGCGGCCAGGATGCTGGATCAACTGGCCGTTCCAGAGCAGCAACGCAGCTTCGATAGTCTGGGCGATCAGGAAATGCTGCTGCCAGGCACGGCGCTGCCAAAACCGCAAGGGATCTTTCCCCGTTATAGCGGCGCGGAGGAAGACGCTTGAGCCTGCTGGTCGATAGTCATTGCCATCTGGATTTTCCCTCTCTGAGCGAAGATCTGGATGGCGTGATGGCGCGGGCGGCGGCGGCCGGCGTCGGAACGATGGTCACGATCTGTACCCGGGTCGAGCGTTTCGCCGATATCCTGGCTATTGCCGAGGCTTTCGATAATGTCTACTGCTCGGTCGGTCTGCATCCCCATAGCGCGGCCGAGGAGCCGGACCTGAGCACCGACCGCCTGATAGAGCTGGCCGGCCATGACAAGGTGGTGGGGATTGGTGAATCCGGTCTCGACTTTCACTACGACAAGAGCCCCCGTGACATTCAGGCAGAATTGTTTCGCCGCCATATCGCCGCCGCCCGGGAAACCGGTCTGCCCCTGATCGTACATAGCCGGGCCGCCGATGACGAGATGATCGCCATATTGCAGGATGAAACGGCCAAGGGGCCGTTCCCCGGCGTGCTGCATTGTTTCTCTTCCGGTCAGGAATTGGCCCGCGCCGCCCTGGCCTTGGGCTTTTATATCTCGTTCAGCGGCATCCTCACCTTCAAGAATGCCGACGAGGTCCGCGCGGTGGCGCTGGAAACGCCGCTGGACCGTTTGTTGGTGGAAACAGATGCGCCCTATCTGGCGCCTGTTCCCCATCGCGGCAAGGACAACGAACCCGCCTTTGTCGCCAACACGGCCAACAAGCTGGCCGAGCTGCGCGGTGTAACCGGCAGGGAGATGGCGGAACAGAGCACGGCCAATTTTTTCCGTTTGTTCACAAAGGCTTCGACAGCAGGCGGCGACAAATCCATTGCCTGATAAGGGAAAGGGCGCCGCGGTGTATGCCGCGGCGCCCCTTGAAACGCCATGCCGGGGGAGGAGGAGGCCCGGCCTGGCAGCGCCAGCCAAGACGGATATGGCTGGTGCTCAATCCGCATTCGTTATGGGAAACGAACGGATGCATAGATTGGAGTTGTAAAATTAATAAAACATTACTATCGGCGTATATCCATAATGTTTGCCGAAGTTTTTTATTAAGATTGGGCTATGCCAATATGACTACGTGCAATTCCTGTTATCGTGGATTGGCTCCAGTATGCGGGTAACTGTGCTTGGCTGCGGCACCTCCGGCGGGGTGCCCCGGATCGGCAATGTCTGGGGCGTCTGCGATCCGGCCGAGCCGAGGAACCGCCGCCGCCGCTCTTCGATCCTGGTACAAAGCGAGAGCACCAACCTGATCGTCGACACCACGCCGGACATGCGGGAACAATGCCTGGACATCAATCTCCAGCATCTTGACGGCGCCCTTTACACGCACGACCATGCCGATCACGTCAATGGCATCGATGATCTGCGCGGCTTTACCCTGCTGCAGGGTACACGCACGCCGATATATGCCGATGCCCCTACCCTGGCCAGTTTGCAACAGCGGTTCAGCTATATCTTCGCCAGCACCGGGAGCTATCCCGCCATCGCCACGGCACACCTTATTGCTGGCCCCTTCGCCGTGGGCGACATTGATATTCTGCCGTTCCGGCAAAACCACGGCGCCATGGAAAGCCTGGGTTTCCGTTTCGGCGGCATGGCCTATTCCACGGATTTGAGCGGTCTGCCGGATGCCGCGTTCGAAATGTTACAGGATCTGGATGTTTGGATCGTTGATGCGCTGCGCCCAAAACCGCACCCAACCCACAGCCATCTGGCCCGAACCCTGGAATGGATCGATAGGTTGCGGCCCAAGCGGGCGATCCTGACCCACATGACTTGGGATATGGACTATGCAACCCTGTGCGCCGAGCTGCCGGCGGGGGTGGAGCCGGCTTACGACGGCATGACTATTGAATTTTAGTGATTCTCAAGCTTTTCAGCAGCTTGCCTGGAATTGTGGCCCAGAAAGTTGAAAGGGCGCCATGGCTGTTAGCCACGGCGCCCAACCAAGGGCTGCGCCGGAGGAGGAGGGAACCCGGCTCAGCGACATCAGCCCGGACGGAATCGGCTGATGGATTTGTTCGCCTGGTACGCATCGAACATCCTGTAAAATAGGAGAGACATATTAATAAATAATTACTTTGTAACAATTTTGTATTTTTATTAGAAAATCAATATATTTCGGACTACGCCATATAGCGTGTCATCTTATGCCTGAATTTGACAATTGATTTTACCGGCTGCGCATTGACATCATTCCACCTTGGGCCGCGCCATGGCATAGTGGCGTCATGAGCGAGCAAAACAGCAATACCTCCACCCAGTCCTCCAGCAAATACGGGGCGGGCGGCGGGCAACCCGGTCATCTTTATCTGGTCGATGGCTCCGCCTATATCTTCCGCGCCTATCATGCCCTGCCGCCGCTGACCCGTAAGAGTGATGGACTGCCCATCGGCGCCGTTTCTGGCTTTTGCAATATGCTGTCCAAACTGGTGGACGATGTGCGCGAAGACGGCGAAGCGGATTATTTCGCGGTGATCTTTGATGCCGCGCGCAAGACTTTCCGCAACGACATTTATCCTGAATACAAGGCCCACCGTCCGCCGGCGCCGGAAGACCTGGTACCGCAGTTTCCGTTGGTCAAACGGGCCAGCGAGGCCTTCAATCTGGCGACCATCGAAATGCCGGGGTTCGAGGCGGATGATATCATCGCCACCTATGCCCGCCAGGCCAGGGAGGCCGGCATGCAGGTCACCATCGTCAGTTCCGACAAGGATCTGATGCAGTTGGTCGGTGGCGGCGTGGTCATGCACGACCCCATGAAGCAGCGCCGGATCGGCCCGGACGAGGTGCATGAGAAATTTGGTGTCGGCCCCGACAAAGTCATCGATGTGCAGGCGCTGTGCGGCGATGCCACGGACAACGTGCCCGGCGTGCCCGGCATCGGCGTCAAGACCGCCGCATTGTTGATCAACGAATATGGCGACCTGGATGGAGTGTTGGCGCGAGCCGAGGAAATCAAGCAACCGAAACGGCGGCAGAGCTTGATCGAACATGCCGATCTGGCCCGGGTCAGCCGGGAATTGGTGACCTTGAAGGATGATGTCCCGGTTGAGCAAAGTCTGGATGATCTGAACCTGCGCGAGCCGGAGGCAGACATATTGCTGGGCTTCATGGCCGAGATGGGTTTGGAGCGCCTGGCCGGGCGCATCGCCCAACGCTTGGGCGGCGAGATACCCAGCATTGCAGTGCCGGCTGCGGCCGAGGCGGCGGCGGAACTGGATTATCAATGCATCCAAAGTCTCGCTGATCTAGAGCCATGGATAGAACGGGCGCGGACCGCCGGCGTGGTGGCGGTGGATACGGAAACCACCTCCCTGGACGCCATGGCGGCGGATCTGGTGGGGGTCTCGCTCTCGGTGACGCCGGGCCAGGCTTGCTACATTCCCCTGGGCCACAAGGGCCCGGGGCCCGAAGGCGAGCTGGATTTGGGCGGCACGAAGGATACGGCACCCGAACAGATCCCGTTGGATCAGGCCCTGGATCTGCTGCGCCCCCTGCTGGCGGATCCATCGGTGCTGAAAGTCGGGCAGAACCTGAAGTACGATATGCTGGTCTTGCGCCGCTATGACATTGAAATCACGCCGTTTGACGACACCATGTTGCTGTCCTACGTGACGGAAGGCGGTATGCACGGCCATGGCATGGACGAGCTGTCCAAACTACATCTGGATATCGCGCCGATCCCGTTCAAGGAAGTGGCCGGCAGCGGCAAGGCCCGGATCACCTTTGATCAGGTGCCTTTGGAGAAGGCGGTGGAGTACGCGGCCGAGGATGCGGACCTGACCCTGCGCCTGTACCGGCACCTGAAACCGCAATTGCTGAGCGCGCGCAAGACCACGGTCTATGAAACCCTTGAACGGCCCCTAGTGCCGGTGCTGGTGGATATGGAGCAGGCCGGTATTCTGGTCGACCGGGCCGAGCTGGCGCGGCTGTCCGCCGACTTCGCCGGCCGGATCGTTACCTTGGAAGGACAGATCCACGAGCTGGCCGGCGAGGCCTTCAACGTCAATTCGCCGAAACAGCTGGGCGAAATCCTGTTCGATAAAATGTCCATACCCGGCGGTAAGAAGACCAAGACCGGGGCCTATGGCACCGGGGCGGATGTTCTGGAAGGCCTGGCTGCGCAAGGCCATGATCTGCCCGTCCGCGTATTGGAATACCGCCAGCTGGCGAAGTTGAAAAGCACCTATACCGATGCCCTGCAAAACCAGATCAACGGGGTCACGGGCCGGGTCCATACCTCGTATGCCATGGCCGCCACATCGACCGGACGTCTGGCCTCCACCGATCCGAACCTGCAGAATATTCCCGTCCGTACCGAGGAAGGCCGGCGCATCCGCAAGGCCTTTATCGCCGCGCCCGGGCATAAACTGTTGAGCGCGGATTACTCTCAGATCGAATTGCGCATTCTGGCCCATATCGCCGATATCACCGCCCTGCGGCAGGCCTTTCACGATGGCCTGGATATCCACGCCATGACCGCGGCGCAGGTTTTTGATCTGCCCATCGAGGATATGGACCCGATGATCCGGCGCCGGGCCAAGGCAATCAATTTCGGCATCATCTATGGCATTTCCGCCTTTGGCCTGGCCAATAATCTGGGCATCGCCCGGGGTGAGGCCCAGGATTACATCAACGCCTATTTCGAACGCTACCCCGGTATCCGCGACTATATGGAGAAGACCAAGGAAAGTTGCCGCGAGCTCGGCTATGTGGAAACCATCCATGGCCGCCGGGTGCATATGCCAGGCATCAACGACAAAAACGGCGCGCGGCGCGGCTTTCACGAACGGGCCGCCATCAATGCGCCCATTCAAGGCTCGGCGGCGGACGTGATCCGCCGGGCCATGGTCGCCATGCCGGCTGCCCTGGCGGCGGCAAAGCTGAACGCCACCATGCTGTTGCAGGTCCACGATGAACTAATCTTCGAGGTGCCCGGGGGGGAGGTCGAGGAAACGGTTGCGGTGGCCAAGCGGGTCATGGAAGGCGCGGCGCATCTATCCGTGCCCTTGGTTGTCGACGCCGGGGTCGGCGATAATTGGGACGAAGCGCATTAGGAATTCTCGCGGGGAAAAATGGGCACGGGTTTGACGCGTAATCTAAGACTGGGCAGCGGTCTGGTCCTGTTCACATTCGTCTGCATGCATTTCATCAACCATGCCTTGGGCAATATTTCCCTGCAGGCGATGGAGGCGGGCCGCGAGGTCTTCACCGCCATCTGGCGCAACTGGCCGGCGACAATACTGCTTTATGGCGCCATGCTACTGCATATCCTGACCGCCTTGCTGGCGATCTGGCGGCGGCGCACCTTGCGTATGTCGCGATCCGAGGCAGTGCAAATCGTGCTGGCCCTGTGCATCCCTTTTCTTCTTTCGGTGCATATCCTGGCGACCCGGGGCCTGCATGAGCTCTTTGGCATCAATGACAGCTATCTTTACGAGATCATAAGTATTTGGGTCTTTGAGCCGTTGTATGGCTGGACCACCGCCGCGGCCGTGTTGATTGTTTGGGGCCACGGCTGCCTCGGCATGCACCATTGGCTGCGCTTGAAGCCCTGGTATGACCGCGCCCGCGTCTGGCTGTTCGTTAGCGCGCTTTTGCTGCCGGCCCTCGCACTCTCGGGTTATGCGGGCGTGGGCAAGCAGATCGCCCTGTTGGCGCGGGATCAGGCCTGGATGAACGCGGCGATTGCGTCCTTCAAGTTCAGCGTGCCTATTGCTGAATTGAAAGGCTTTGCCTTCGGCACCGCCGACTATGTTCAGATCGGCGTCGCCGTGGTCTTGGCGTTGTTGTTGCTGGGCCGATGGCTGCGGCATCTGTTGGCCCGGCGCGGTGCCCGCATCACCATTGCCTATCCCGACGGCCAGGAAGTCGCGGTGGAGCCGGGGTTGAGCGTGCTGGACGCCTCGCGCCTGGCCGGTATCGCCCATGCCTCGGTCTGCGGCGGCCGGGGCCGCTGCTCCACCTGCCGGGTCCGTATCGCCGATGGTCTGAGCGCCCTGCCCGGCGCCGGCGACGACGAACGAAAAGTCCTGGCCCGCGTCGGCGCGCCGGACAGCGTCCGCTTGGCCTGCCAGTTGCGGCCCGTGGCCGATGTCGCCGTGGTACCCCTGCTGCCGCCCAATGTCGCGGTGCAAAGCGGCGCGCCCCGGCCCAACTATTTACAAGGCAGCGAGCGGGAGATCGCGGTGCTGTTCGCCGATCTGCGATCGTTCACGCAGTTTTCCGAGAGCAAGCTGCCCTATGATGTGGTCTTCGCCCTGAACCAGTACTTTCGCGGCATGGGCCAGGCGGTTGAAGCCGCCGGCGGGCATCTGGACAAATTCATCGGCGACGGCGTCATGGCGTTGTTTGGCGTGCAGTCGGATTTGGAAACAGGCTGCCGCCAGGCCCTGGCAGCGGCAGCGGGCATGGCCCAGGCGTTGGAGCATCTGAACCATCAACTGCGCCACGACCTGGAGCAGCCCCTACGCATGGGTATTGGTATCCACGCCGGCCCGGCCATCGTCGGCGAAATGGGCTATGGCGCGGCCACGACGGTCACCGCCATTGGCGATACGGTCAATACCGCGTCCCGCCTGGAAACCATGACCAAGGAATTTGCGGTACAGGCGGTGATTTCCGATTTTGTCGCGGCGCGCGCCGGTGCCGATCTTTCGGCCTTCGAGGTGCGCGAGGTCACCGTACGGGGCCGGGCGGAGGCAATGGCCGTGCATTTGATCGCCGATGCCCGCGATCTGCCCCAGACCGAGGCGGGCGCCGCCAAACCGCGCCGCCGCGGCGGCCGCGTCCGGGTCAAGGCGCCTAGAGCGCATTCGAAGAAAATGCGCTCAGACTCTTAAGAATCGAGCAATTGAACCAATTACTTACGTCGCGCCAAATATACTACGGTGGCGGCTCCGATTAATTGAAAATTGCGCTACATAGAGGCAAGAAAAAGGGGCCGCGCCGGACTGGCGCGACCCCCTGATCTTTAGGGTTATGTGCGTATTGGCGAGTGGCTTAGAAGCCCATGCCACCCCCCATGCCGCCCATACCACCCATGCCGCCCATGTCGCCCATGCCACTCATATCGGGCATGGCACCGCCGCCGCCGGCGCCCTTCTTGGCGGGCTTGTCGGCGATCATGGCTTCGGTGGTGATCAACAGGCCGGAGACGGAGGCCGCGTCCTGCAAGGCGGTGCGCACCACCTTGGCCGGATCGACGATGCCGTCCTTGACCATGTCCACATACTTTTCAGTCTGTGCGTTGAAGCCCCAGTTGGTGTCCTTGCTCTCCATCACCTTGGAGGCGACGACGGCACCGTCCACACCCGCGTTCTCGGCGATTTGCCGGATCGGGGCCTGCAGGGAGCGGCGGATGATGTCGATACCCGCCTGCTGGTCGTGGTTCTTGACCTTCAGCTTGTCCAGGGCACGGCCGGCATAGACCAGGGCGCAACCACCCCCCGGCACGATACCTTCCTCGACCGCGGCCCGTGTCGAGGCCAGGGCGTCATCGACGCGGTCCTTGCGCTCTTTCACTTCGACCTCGGTCGCGCCGCCAACCTTGATCACGGCGACGCCGCCGGCCAGCTTGGCCAGACGCTCGTGCAGCTTTTCCTTGTCGTACTCGGACGTGGTCTCGTCGGCCTGGGCCCGGATCTGACTGCAACGGGATGCGATGTCGGCCTTTTTGCCGGCGCCGTTGACGATGACGGTTTCTTCCTTGGTCATGGAGACCCGCTTGGCGGTGCCCAGCATGTCCAGGGAGACGCTTTCCAGCTTGATGCCCAGATCTTCAGAGATCACCTGACCGCCGGTCAGAATGGCGATGTCTTCCAACATGGCCTTGCGCCGGTCGCCAAAGCCGGGGGCCTTGACGGCAGCGACCTTCAGGCCGCCGCGCAGCTTGTTCACGACCAGGGTGGCCAGGGCTTCGCCCTCGACATCCTCGGCAATGATCAACAGGGGACGGCCGGATTGTACGACCGCTTCCAGGATCGGCAGCATGGGCTGCAACGAGGTCAGCTTGCTTTCGTGCAGCAGGATGTAGGGATTTTCCTGCTCGGAAATCATCTTTTCCGCGTTGGTGATGAAATAGGGCGAGAGATAGCCCCGGTCGAACTGCATGCCCTCGACCACGTCCAGCTCGGTATCCAGGCTTTGCGCCTCTTCCACCGTGATGACGCCTTCGTTGCCGACTTTCTCCATGGCCTTGGCGATCATCTCGCCAATCTCGGCCTCGCCGTTAGCGGAGATAGTGCCAACCTGGGCCACTTCCTTGCGGCCGGCGACCTTCTTGGCGCTCTTTTGTAAAGCAGCGACAACCGCCTCGACCGCCAGGTCGATGCCGCGGCGCAGATCCATGGGGTTCATGCCGGCGGCAACGGATTTCGCACCTTCACGCACGATGGCCTGGGCCAACACGGTGGCGGTGGTGGTGCCGTCACCGGCGACTTCATTGGTCTTGGACGCGACTTCACGGACCATCTGGGCGCCCATGTTCTCGAACTTGTCCTTCAGCTCGATCTCCTTGGCGACGGTGACGCCGTCCTTGGTGATGCGCGGGGCGCCGAACGATTTGTCCAGTACCACGTTGCGGCCCTTGGGACCCAGGGTCACCTTGACCGCATTGGCCAGGACATCGACGCCGCGCAACATGCCGTCACGGGCGTCGGTGTCGAATCTAATTTCTTTGGCAGCCATGCTTTTTGGCCTCCTTCTAAATTGGTATCAGGCAGTGGGTAAAAGGAACAAAGGCAGCCTTTAAGCTGCCTTTTTGCCTTTTTTCGCCTTCTTGGCGGGCTTGGCGGATTTCTCCTCAAGCACGGCCATGATGTCGGATTCATTCATAATCAGCAGTTCTTGGCCGTCCAAGGTCACCTCGGTGCCGGACCATTTGCCGAACAGTACGCGATCACCGTTCTTGACGGTGAGGGCAACGCGCTCGCCCTTTTCATCGCGGGCGCCAGGGCCGACGCCCATGATGATGCCCTGCATTGGTTTTTCCTGTGCCGTATCGGGAATGATAATACCGCCGGCGGTTTTGGTGTCCTCATCGGCGCGCTTGATCAGCACGCGGTCGTTCAGCGGACGAAGCTTCATGGAGTCCTCACAGTCGCTGTAGGTTGCAAAAAATAGGGTTTAATCGATAGCGGTTTCGCTAATTTCAGCCGCCAAGGGCGCTTGCTAGCACTCTATGGCGGCGAGTGCCAGTGATTTAGGCGAGGCGGGCTCCAGGTTCAAGTACTTCTTTTTCTCTCTGTTCAATAAAATCTGTTAGCCACCTTGCCTGGTGAGTGCCAAGCCTTTGAATTTGCACAACTTTCAACGGACCGTTAAGATCTTTGTGGGATTATGTGAAACATAGAAGAGGTGGTTCGATGAGCAAAAAAGGAGCAACATCATGGCCACGATAAAGACGCAGCTGGACGGTTATCGTCTGACGACGGCGGAAATCACCTATCGGCTACCGGATTGGCCGGCCTTGTTGCAGACCTATTTATGGCAGGAATATGATCTGGCGCCGCGTTTTCCCCGCCTGCATGAATTCCTTGCGTTCTGGGAAAAACACCTGGACGGCCCGTTGCATTCGGTCCGTGTCGCCTCGGCCAAACTGATCACGCCATCACGGTTTCGCCACCTGGACGCAGATAAAATACTGCATTAAGGCATGTTCGATATTCGTCGCATCACCGGGCCGTCCGCGCGCCCGTCCTGGCCAGCCATTAATGGTACCCTGTGGGTGGCGGCGACGGGGGAGCGGGCGAGTAGTCCAAACGCTAGAACGCCCTAGCCGCCGTAGAAAACGTTGTCGCCTAGCTCCTTCATCTCAAGGATGGCTTCATCGGCGCGGCCTTCGGGCGCCTTGGCGACATTGGCGTCAACCACTTCGCCAATCAGGATGTGGTGATCGCCCTGTTCGACGATCTCGACGATCTTGCATTGCACCGAAGCGATGGCGTTATCCAGAATGGGGGCGCCGTTGCCGCCCATCTGAAAGGGCTCGCCGCTGACCGTGTTGCCGTCGCGGGTGGCGGGCTTGAAAAAGCCAAAGGCCATGCCCTGCTGTCCCTTGCCCAGCATGTTCAGGGTGAAGTTCCCGGCCGCCTTGGCGATGGTGTAGGCGCCCGAGTCCGCTTTTGCACCAACCACGACCAGGGGCGGCGCGAAAGAGGTCTGCGTTACCCAGTTGACCGTGGCGGCGGCGACTTCACCGTCGTTTTCCGCCGTCATCACATAGATGCCGTAGGGAATCATGCGCAGGGCTGTTTTTTTTGCGTCGTCGTCCATGGATTGTTCCTTTGCTGGAATTGTTTTTCAATTGGTATTCTTGGCGTCACTATGGGCGCGCGGTTATCAGGCCGTGGCGCTGGGCCGGGCTTGCATGCGTGCGTGCCAGGCGGTGATATTCGCCAGCGATTGATCAATGGGTTGATCCACGCCGGCAAAGAAATCGAGGAAGCCGAACAGCAGAATGTCGGCCAGGGTCAACCGTTCGCCCACGACAAAGCTTTTGCCCGCCATCTGTTGATCCAGCCACTGCAATTTGTCCTGGGTCGCCGCCTTTAAGTCATCCGCCGCCTGGGGCATGCAGCGCACGCGGTCTTGAAACATCTTCAGACCGGTGGAATAGCGGAAGCCATTGCCCATGGGCTCGCAGATGTTCAGATCAATGCGCCGGGTCCACATGCGGGTTTCCGCCTTCTCCTCCGCCGTGGCGCCGACCAGCGGCGGTTCAGGATAGCGGTCCTCGAGATATTCGCAGATCGCCGTGATTTCGGCCAGAATACTGCCGTCGTCAAGCTCTAGCGCCGGACATTGTCCGGATGGATTTAGCTGTAGATAGTCAGATTGGCGGTTTACGCCGGCGACGATATCAACATCGTCCATGGGCAGATCAATGCCCTTTTCGGCCATGAACATGCGGACAACGCGCGGATTCGGGCCGATGGAATTGTACAATTTCATGCTGAAATTTCCCCCTGATTGTTTAATCTTGCCGGCGCATGTAAGACCAGCGGAGAAGAATTGGCAAGGTATGAGTCGCGGAATGTTGAAGGAAATCAAGGCTGGCACCAAGCCGCGCCACAACAACTAGGGGCGGCACCTGGCCGCCCCCATCTACAATTGCCGCCTGATTAAAGCGCCTGCGCGCTCTATTCAGCCGCCAGCAGCTTGCGCATATGCTGGTTCACCTGACCACTGTGATGGCGGGCGGTCTTGCCCGTGGGCTCCAGGCTTTCGTCGTAGAAGAACGACGGCAGCTCGTCATCGTCCTCGGTGAAGCCGGCCTGGCGGTTGAATTCCCATTCCATCTCTAACGCTTCGCGGCCCAGATCCTTCATGAAGGAGGCGTCGAAATTGGTGCCGTGGGCATCGTTGAGGGCGCCGACGATCAAGTCTTGGTTGACGTTGGTAACCGAGCGTCCAAACAGGCAGAGGCCCAGGGAATCCGCCGCCGCGCAATCTTCCTGGATATCCAGGCTGGCCTCGGTCAATTCCTCGGTCGTCATATCGGCGCTCTTGTGGCCGGGAATGTTGCCCGTCGTATGATCGGCGCCCTGCGCGGTCATCATCATGGAGATGCCGGTAACCTCAATGGCGCGGGGGTCATAGGCGCTGATGCCCTGGTTCTTGATCACCGGTACGCGG
The DNA here is from genome assembly GCA_018701215.1 of Rhodospirillaceae bacterium. Lineage (GTDB taxonomy): Bacteria > Pseudomonadota > Alphaproteobacteria. Next base: position 43,756 of record JABIWH010000044.1, on the reverse strand, counting down.
GCGACATCATAATGTTTGCCAACCAGGCCGGCGCCCTGGGCCAGGATGCGGCCACGTTCGTTGCCCGCGCGGATATCGTCCATTGCGGCCAGCATGAAATCGGCATCGCCGAATTCGCCTTCGCCGGCCTCCATCAGCACGCCCAACATGGCCCCGACCTCGATCGTATCGATGCCTAGGTCGTTGCATTGATGGTTCGTCCGGGCCACGTCATCGGGATCCTTCAGGCCGCAGTTGCTGCCCAGCAGGCCAAGGGATTCATACTCCAACGGCGAGACCATTTCCTCGCCCTTATCATCCACATAGACATTGGAGCATTTGATCATGCAACCGGGCATGCAGGCATGGGTCGGCTCGCCGCCCCGTTCGATGGTCAGATCGCGGATATAGCTGCCGCCCAGCTTTAGGGTCTCTTCCGAAGCATCGACCAGCCGCCCGTCGCTGAAATTGCGTGTTGGCAGGCCGCCCAACTGGTTGGTCAGATCGCTGACCATCGCCGTGCCGTACATGGAGAAGGCCTCGATCGCCTTGTCCTCGCGCAGCAATTTGCCGTATTCGCGCACCCCGCCCATGACCTTCTTGCGGTCATGGAAAGTAGGCATTTTGTTCATGTCGACGACGATCGCCTTGACCTTCTTGCTACCCATCACCGCGCCGACGCCGCCGCGCGCCGCGATCCGTACCGGCCGGCCCTCGGGATCGGGGAAAGAGATGCCGGCAACCAGGCCGCCGTATTCGCCGACCGGGCTGCACAGTCCCATGGAGATCTTGTCGCCGTATTTTTCGAACAGCAGGGCCGCGGTTTCGATATTGCCCATGCCCAGAAACGGCGTAGCGTCGTCAAAGCTGATTTTGCCGTCCTTGGTGACGCGGATGATCACCCAGTCCGACGCGGCGCCCATCAGGGTTATGCCGGAAATTTCGCATTGGCCCAGGGCAAAGGCAAAGGTGCCGCCGGCGTTGGCTTCCTTGATGCCGCCGGTCAGCGGGCTTTTGCAGCCGACGGAGATGCGGTTGGCGTTGGAAAAGTTGGTGCCGGCCAACGGCCCGGCGGAAAAGATCAACGGATTGCCCGGCGACAGCGGGTCGACCTTCGCCGCACCCTTGTCCAGTAGGGTTTTGGCAATGAAATGCCGGCCTACGCGAATGCACGCCGCGCCGTTCAACTCCTCGGTCTCGGTGGATTGATCATCGAGGTTTATGTGCAAATATTTCCGCATTGTGCCATCGCCTTGTTCTTGAGGTTAATGTGGTTGGCGTTGATTATGAATGGAGACCCGTTTCCATCACAATACAACATTCCATGCTCTATTTTAGCACATCCAGGCTGTGAGGCCAGGGCATGTTCTCGGCGACATGTTCATCGCACCCTGCCGCGCCGGGCGGTCAGCAACAGGTAGACGCCGGCGGCAAACGATGCGGCGGCGATTAGATAGAAGGCGTTGGTGTAACCGCCGCCAAACTCGATCATGGCGCCAAACACCGGCGGGCCGGAGACGATGCCGAAGAACAGGAAGAATTGCCCGCCGCCCACGACCTCGCCAACCTTGCCCGGCGGGGCGAGGCGGGAGAATTCGGATAGCAACAGGCCAAGCACGCCATTGGTGCTGGCGCCCAGCATGACCGCGATCAGCGCGGTCAGCCAGAAAGGCCAGGCCGGGCTGAAAAAGCTCATGGCGACGATACTGGCGGACATCATGATACCGATCAGGCCAAGCAACACCCAGCTTCTAAGGAAACGGCCCGCGACGGCCCCCCAGGCGATGCGTGCCGGGATGGCGGAGCCGTGGATGATGGCGAAAATGCCGCCGGCGAATTCAGTCGAAAGATCGTTCGCTTCTTCCAGATAGATCACTATGAAGGCCAGAATGGCCATCTGTGTGAAGGTATAAAAATAGCCAGCCGCGGCCAGCGTTAGGAGCGGCTTGGACCTAACAATCACCCGCAGGGAGTCCGCGACGCCGGCCAGACTGATTGGATAGCTGGGGTCCCGGTCATCATCGAGATCGTTGCGGATAACCTGTACGCCAAATAGGGTGAGGAGCGGTAGGACGGTGATCGCGACGATGGCGATCCGCCAATCATACAGCGCCATTAACGGCGGCAGCAGCAGCCCAGCCAGCATGCCGCCCATGGGCGTTCCCGTTTGCTTTAGGGAAAATACCAGGGGTTGCCAGCGTTCCGGTGCATGCCGCGCCAGGATCCGCGAACTGGCCGGGTTAAGCGGTCCCATGGCTAAGCCAATCAGCGCGGCGCTGGACAGGGCCATCCACCATATCGGAATAGCGCCGGCCAGCCAGAGGCCCATGGCGGCGGCCAACAAGGCGGCCTGGCAAATACGAATGACACCAAAGCGGGCCAGAAAGCTGCCCGCGCCCAGACCCGTCAGCATGCCGACGACGTACAGCACGGCCATATAGATGCCGATGCTCGTGGCCTTCACACCAAGATCAGCGGCAGCCTGCACCGCCACGACGGCGGCGGCAAAGCTGCACATGGTGCCGAAGGATTGTATCGCCAGCATTGCCGGCAGGGCGATGCGGATTTTGGATTGCAGCAGTTCGCGCATGGCCGGTGATCTGTTCCTACAAAGAGAATCCCGGCAAGCAGCGGCCGGCCGGGCGATATCTACGCTACCATACTCGATCCTTGTCTGTACCACATGCGCCGATCAAGCCCGGGCCGTCTTGTTCCTCGCTGCCTTCTGGCGCATATTTCAGTTAACTTAGGGGATCACGACGGGCGCCATGGCAGACGAAACAGCAACAAACGCACCGGAATGGTTTCAGCGCGCCATCGATAAGCCAACCCAGTCCCGGTTTGTCGATGTGGACGGCTGCGCCATCCATTATTTGACCTGGTTTGATGACGATGATGGCTCACAAGAGGAGCATCGTCCGGGCCTCTTGTTGATCCATGGCGGCGGCGCGCATGCCAATTGGTGGCGGTTTATTGCGCCCTTTTTTGCCGAGCCTTTCCGGGTTGCCGCCATTGACCTATCGGGCATGGGCGACAGCGGCGCGCGGCAAAAGTATTTGCCCGACACCTGGGCCCGGGAAGTCGGTGCGGTACTGCAAGATGCCAACCTCGGGCCACGCCCGTTGGTTGTCGGCCACAGCTTTGGCGGGCTCATTGCCATGAAGTACGGCGCCGAGCACGGCGAAACCTTGTCGGGGACGGTGATCGTGGATTCTCCCGTGCAGGACCCCCATGACACGCCCTTGCCGCAACCGCCGGTGCCGACCAGAACCGGGCCGACGATCCACCCCGATCTGCCGACAACGCTGGCCCGGTTTCGCCTGATGCCGGAGCAGCCTTGCGAGAACGCCTATATCACCGATTTTATTGCCCGCACCTCGATCAAGCAGGTCAGCGGCGGCTGGACCTGGAAGTTTGATTTCAAGGTCATGGGCGAACGGCGCTTCGGCGAACCTTATGGCGAGGAACTGAAAGCCTTGAAATGCCGTGCCGCGCTGATCTATGGGGAAAACAGCGCCGTCGTCTCGAAACGGACGGTCGCCTATATGTCATCGGTGATGGGCGCCAAGGCACCGGTGGTGGAGATCCCCGACGCCTATCATCACGTCATGTTGGATCAGCCCCTGGCCTTCGTCGCGGCGCTGCGCGCGATTTTGGATGGCTGGGCCAGGGATCCTATTTAGCTAGAGATTCTGTCTAAATTGTCAGCACGGCCTTGCCGGCGAAATCACGGCCTATCAACTGCGCCGCCGTCTCGCCGATCTTCTCCCAATTACCGGTCACCGGCACATGGGTCGTCAGGCGGCCGTCGGCCAACAGAGCCAACAGGCGATCCAGCCCCTTGGCTGCTGTCTCGATCTCCGATTCCCGGTAGAGATGGAAACCCTCGACACGGCCGTCGCCGGTGAACATCAAATCGCGCACCGCCAAGCCGGTTTCGGCGCCGGCGCTGACGCCGTAAAGAATTGCCCGGCCGCGCTCGTCCAATTGTGACAACAGCTTGGAGAGTATCTGTCCGCCGACGCCGTCAATGATCGAGCGGAATTTTCCCCGGTCTTCCAGCGCCGCGCCATCGGCTGATATGACCACGTCGCTGACGCCCGTCGCGCGCACCATGTCTGCGAAATCCGGGCGGCGCAGTTGCGCGGTGACTTCCGCGCCCATCAACCGGCCCAGTTGGCAGGCGAAATAACCAACCCCGCCGCTGGCCCCCGTCACCAGCACTTTGCTGCCCAACAGCCGCTCACAGCGTTCAAGCGCATAAAGCGCGGTCAGGCCGGCAACCGGCAGGGTCGCCGCATCATTGTCGGAGACCGCATCGGGGATGACGGCGAAATCCACCGTCGGCAGGGCCACGTACTGGGCCCAGCCCTGCATGCGGCGGGAGAAGCCGACGACCCGCGCGCCCTGGCCCGGGCCGCTGCCGTCGCGGGCGGCGGTCTTGACCACGCCGGCCAGGTCCCAGCCGATCTGCGTGCCGCCGGGCGCTGTCTCGGCGCGGCGCAACTCGCCCCGGTTTAGGGAAAAAGCCGTCACTTCGATAACCGCCTGGTTGGAATCGGCGACCGGGTCCGCCGCCTCGCCAATTTCCAGGCAGCCCGGCAGCTTCGCATTGGTCACAACCGCTTTCATCTATCGTCTCCTCAAAGCCAAAGATGCCGCGTCAGCGCAGCAGCTTGCGAAAATGCGCCAGGGTGCGCTGCATTGCCGGGCCCGCCGCCGCTTCGCTGTAGGGTGGATAGCCGTCTCGGTTAAAGCCGTGCTCGGCGCCGGGATAGAGATGTATGTCCACATTATCCCATGCCCCCATGTGGGCCTGAATGGCATCGACGGTGTCCTGGGGCACGTGCGGGTCGATGCCGGCGAAGTGCATGAGGATCGGGCAGTGCAGATTTTCGGCTTCGTCCAGATATTCGTGGATCTGAACGCCGTAGTAGCTCACCGCGGCGTCGATTTCATGCCGCGTGGCGGAGAGATAGGTGAACTTGCCGCCCAGACAAAAGCCGACCACGCCAACTTTTCCGCTACAGTCGGGCCGTGCCTTCAGGGCGGCAACGGTATCGCCCAGGTCATTGGCGAATTGATCCGTGTCCAAATCGGCGCGCAAGGCTTGCGCCTTGGCCCGGCCCTCGTCGGTGTAGGGCAGGTAACAGCCGGCTTCCTGGCGCCAATAGACGTCCGGGGCGATGACGGTGAAGCCTTCGGCGGCGAAACCGTCGGCGACCGAGCGGATATGATCGTTGGTGTTGAAGACTTCTGGCAGCAGCACAATGCCCGGTGCCGGCGTGCTTTCGGGCAGCGCCAGGTAGGCGTCGAAGGCGCCGCCGCCCGTTGCCGTGATCTCTATATCCTGACCCATATTCTTTCTCCCTTAATATCTAGATTCTGGCGCCGCCGAGGCAGCACTTTTTGTATTTCTTGCCGCTGCCGCAGGGGCAGGGGTCGTTGCGGCCGACCTCGCCCACGGGCTTTTTCGCGCTCTGCCGCAATAGTTCCATGATCTTCGTGGCCGGCTGCCGCATTTTTTTCAGCTCGGCGAATTTTTGCAGATAGGGCCGGGCGTGCAGGGCAAAATGTTTGTAGCCGGCGCAAAGATAGTTCAGGCCGTCCTCGCCGCTCGGCGTCTGGATGAAGCGGTCCTTGGGGCAGCCGCCATTGCACGAGCTGAGAACCTCGCAGTCCCGGCAATATTGCGGCAGGCTGTCCTTTTTATGATTGCCGAATTTTTCCTGCGCCGCGCCATTGATCATATCGACCAGCGGCGTTTCCTGGATATTGCCCAGCATATGGCCTGGCTCGACGAAGTGATCGCAGGAATAAAACTCTCCGGTATGTTCGACCACCACCACATCGCCGCAGGTCTCGCGCAACACGCAAAGCGAATGATCCAGGCCGATATAGGGCCGCAGCGCCTCTTCGAAATTGTGGATCGTGATGCGCCCGACATCATTGCGCACCCATTCATCGAACACCGCGCTGAGGAACTCGCCATACAGCTTGGCCGGCACGGACTCCGGCTTTACGCCGCTCTCGCCGTCACGGATGACCAGGGGCAGGAATTGCAGAAAATCTATGCCCAGATCCCTGAAGAAGCGATAGACCAACACCGGCTGGCGGGCGTTCCGCTCGCTGACGACGCACAGCAGGTCGCAATGGATGCCATGTTTCTTGAACAGGCGATGGGCGTGGAGAACCTGTTTATGGGTGGCCTCCGCCTTCTTGGTCACCCGGTAATGGTCGTGCAGATACTTCGGGCCGTCGATGCTGAGGCCCACATAGAACCGATTGCGGCCCAGGAAACGGCACCATTCCTCGTTAATCAGGGTGCCGTTGGTCTGAATACCGTTGGCGATCTTGCGGCCTTCCGGGCGGTGGCGTTGCTGCAGGTCCAGGATCCGCTGGAAATAATCGATACCAAGCAGGGTTGGCTCGCCGCCGTGCCAGGAAAAGAAAATCGTCTCATCGGGAGAGGCCTCGATATGCTGGATGATATAGTTTTCCAGCAGCTCATCGGCCATGCGGTGGGATTGTGATTTCGGGTAAAGCTGTTCTTTTTCCAGGTAATAGCAGTAGCCGCAGTCGAGATTGCAGATCGCGCCAACCGGCTTGACCATAACCTGGAATTCCCGTCTCGCCGTCTCCACGATCTACCGCCCTTTGCGATGCATTGTTGGCAATCCCTATCTGCCCTACACTCAGGGGCGAGCAAGCCAAATTTTTCCAATCATACATACAAAGGTAACGCCATGTCCGCTTTCTATGAACTGCGCCAATACAAAGTCCTACCCGGCAAGATCGATGCCTGGGTCAAGGTGATGGAGGACGAGATCATCCCCTTTCAGGTTTCCAAGGGCATGGTCATCTGCGGCAGCTTTCAGGGCGAGGACGATGACAGCGTCTATGTCTGGCTGCGCCGTTTTGAAAGCGAGGCGCAGCGGGAAGAACTCTACAAAGCCGTCTACGAGTCGGACTATTGGAAGAACGAGATGGCGCCCAGGGTACCGGACTATCTGGACCGGCCAAACAATGTGGTGACGCGGATTATTCCGACGACCAAATCCACCGTCCGCTGAGGCATCAATTGAGCGCGGCCGCAACGTCGAAGATCGCGGCCTTCGCGGCGCAAACCCAATGGGACGACATTCCCGCCCACGTGCGGCACGAGGCCAAGCGTTCGCTGTTGAATTATTTCGCCACGGCGATCGCCGGCAGCGGCGAGGCGGCGGTGGCGACCAGCCTGGCCGTGTTGGCGCCGTTCGCGGGCGCGGCTGATTGCCGGATCATCGGGCGGGCGGAGCGGGTGGATATGCCCCTGGCCGCCTACCTGAATGCGATCAGCGCAAACGTTTTTGACTATGACGATACCCATCAAGAGACGGTGATCCATCCAACGGCGCCCATCGCGCCGGCCCTGTTTGCCCATGCCGAGAGACAGCGCTGTACAGGCGCATCGCTGTTGCGGGCCTTTGTGCTTGGCGGCGAGATCGAGTGCCGCATTGGCAATGCGGTATCGCCGTCGCACTACGCGCGCGGCTGGCATATTACCTCGACCTGCGGTGTCTTCGGCGCCGCGGCAGGTATTGGTGTGCTGCTGGGGCTAAGCCAGGAACAACATGCCTGGTCCATCGGCAACGCCGCCGCGCAGGCCTCGGGTCTGGTCGAAACCCTGGGCACCATGTCGAAAAGCATCTCTGTTGGTAATGCCGCGCGCAACGGCATCCTTTCGGCCCTGCTGGCAGAGAATAATTTTTCCGGGCCGGCGGACCCATTGGCGGGTGAGCGTGGTTTTCTCTCGGTTTTCTCCGATCAACCGACAGTGAACAGATTGACCGATGGGCTTGGCGAAGATTGGGAGATCGCCAAGAATACCTACAAGCCGTATCCGGCGGCGATTGTGCTGCACCCTGTGATCGAGGCCTGCATCCAGTTGCACCGGGAGGCAGGGCTGCGTAGCGAAGACGTCGCGGAAGTTGAGCTGACCGGACATCCGTTGTTGCGTCAACGCGCCGACCGGGCGGAGGCGGCAACGGGGCGGTTGTCGCAAGTCAGTGCGCAACATGCCATTGCCATCGCATTGCGCCGAGGCAAGGCCGGCCTGATGGAGTTCAATGATGCAGCGGCCGCCGAAACCCTGGGCGATGGCATCCGGCCGAACGTGAAATTCATCGATGACGCCGGGCGCGCGCTTGAAACCGTGCGGATGCTTGTGCGTACCCAGCAAGGGCGATCCCACGATATTGAAATTACCGCCGCCAAAGGCGGGCCGCTGAACCCCATGACCGACGCGGAATTGGAAGAAAAGCTCGCCGAGCTTGCCGCCTATCGTGGCTTTAACCGTGATGTCGGCGCCATTGCCGAGGCTGTTTGGTCCCTCGACGGTGCCGAGGATGCCGGCGAGATAATGGCCCTGGCCAATATGGCGGGCTAATCTGCGCGCCGTGCATACCCCTTGCTTACCCGTCGACTGTAATAAGTAGGGCGTTAGCAGCTGTGTCTGCTAACGCCCTAAGAATATCGGGAATTTGTTGGTGCCCCTGCCCCGACTCGAACGGGGACGTCCTAAGGACAACAGATTTTGAATCTGTCGCGTCTGCCAATTCCGCCACAGGGGCCCGGCCGGCATAATAGCGCCGGCGCCGGTTGGGTCAACAACCGACGCACCGGAAAACAACTTATGCCGACAATTTATCCAATTCACGGATCAGGCTTTCGCCCATCACCGAGGTCGAGACCTTGGCCTTGCCCGGCTGCATGATATCCGCCGTGCGCAGGCCGCCGGCCAGAACATTCTCCACCGCCTGCTCGATCAAATCGGCATCCTCGCCTAGATCAAAGGAATAACGCAGGTTCATCGCGAAGCTCAACAAGGTCGCGATCGGGTTGGCCAGTTCCTTGCCGGCAATATCAGGCGCGCTGCCGTGGACCGGCTCGTACAATGCCTTGCGGTTGCCCGTGGCATCCACCGCGCCCAGCGAGGCCGAGGGCAGCATGCCCAGGGAACCGGTCAACATCGCAGCCGTGTCCGACAGCATGTCGCCAAACATATTGTCCGTGACGATAACGTCGAACTGCTTCGGCTCGCGCACCAGCTGCATGGAACAGTTGTCGGCGTACATATGGCTCAATTCAACATCCGCGAAGGACTCCGCGCCTAACTTGGTCATCTCATCACGCCACAGCACACCGGATTCCATGACGTTGGCTTTCTCCACAGAGCAGACCTTGTTACCGCGCTTGCGCGCCAGCTCGAACGCGATGACGCCAACCCGGCGAATTTCCGAGGTGGTGTAGGTTTGCGTATTGAAGCCCCGGCGCTGGCCGTCGGGTAGGGTCTCGATACCGCGCGGCTCGCCGAAATACAGCCCACCGGTCAATTCCCGGATGATCAGGATATCCAGGCCCGAGACCACGTCCGGCTTCAGGGTGGAAGCGTCAACCAGGGCGTCGAAGCAAATCGCCGGCCGCAGGTTGGCGAACAGATCCATTTCCTTGCGCAGGCGCAACAGGCCCCGCTCCGGCTTCATCTCGAACGGCAGATCGTCCCATTTCGGGCCGCCCACCGCGCCCAGCAGGACCGCGTCCGCCGCCATGGCATCCGCCATGGTCTCGTCCGTCAGGGGCGTGCCGTCGGCGTCAATGGCGCTGCCGCCGACCCGGCCTTCTGAAATATCAAAGGTTACCGCCCGGCGCTTGTCCATCCAGTCGATGATGTGGCGCACTTCCCGCATGACTTCCGGGCCAATGCCGTCGCCGGGCAGGATGAGCAGATTTTTGTTTGAAGCCATTGTTTACGCTCGCTCGTTAAATCTCATGAACAGAAAGGAATTTGATCTGGCGGCAATTCTTATTCCGCGGCCGCGCCGTACAGCCAGGGTTGCCCGGCCTTTTGTTTTTCTTCGTAGTCGTCGATGCGGCCCTTGCGCTGCAGGGTCAGGCCGATATCGTCCAGACCTTCCAGCAGACATTGTTTTCTAAAGGGATCCATCTCGAAATTGATGGTGCCGCCATCGGGACCGGTGATTTCCTGCTTTTCCAGATCCACCGTCAGGGTGGCGTTGGCGCCCCGGGCCGCATCATCAAGCAACAGCTCCAACTGCTCCGGCGTAACCTTGATGGGCAGGACGCCGTTCTTGAAGCAGTTGTTGTAGAAAATGTCGGCAAAGGAAGTTGAGATCACGCAGCGGATGCCGAAATCCTTGATTGCCCACGGCGCATGCTCGCGTGACGAGCCACAGCCGAAATTATCGCCCGCCACCAAAACCTGTGCATTCCGATAGGCCGGCTTGTTGAGGACGAAATCCTCTTTCTCGCTGCCGTCTTCGTTGTAACGCATTTCGGCGAACAGGTGCTTGCCCAGACCGGCCCGCTCAATGGTTTTCAGGTACTGCTTGGGAATGATCTTGTCGGTGTCGATGTTGATACCGCGCATGGGGGCTGCGACACCGCTGACCTTGGTGAATTTTTCCATTTTTCCTAATCCTTCCCTGCTCTACAGCATCTCGCGCACGTCGGTCAGATGACCGGCGATGGCGGCGGCGGCGGCCATGGCCGGGCTGACCAGATGGGTGCGCCCGCCAAAACCCTGACGGCCTTCAAAATTTCGGTTCGAGGTAGAGGCGCAACGCTCTCCCGGTTCCAAGCGGTCGGCATTCATGGCCAGGCACATGGAACAGCCCGCATCGCGCCATTCAAAGCCGGCCTCGATCAAAATTTTGTCCAGGCCCTCTTCCTCGGCCTGATGCTTGACCAGGCCAGAGCCGGGCACCACCAGGGCCTGCACGCCGGCGGCGACCTTGCGCCCTTTGGCAACGGCGGCGGCGGCTCGGATATCCTCGATCCGACCATTGGTGCAGGAGCCGATAAAGGCTTTGTCTATGCTCAATTCCGCCATCGGCGTGCCGGGCTTCAGATCCATATATTCCAGCGAACGTTCCCAGGCGGCGCGTTGGTCGTCGTCGCGGGCCTGCTCCAACATGGGCACGGTGGCGGTAATGTCGGCGACGTTCTCGGGACTGGTGCCCCAGGTCACCTGCGGCACCAATTGCGAGACATCCAAGGACACATCAATGTCGAACTTGGCGCCCGGATCGGTGTGGAAGGTTTTCCAATACGCCACCGCCGCTTCATACTGTCCGGTCTTGGGGCCCAGGGCCCGGCCCTTCATATATTCGAAGGTGACTTCATCGGCGGCGATCAGGCCGGCGCGGGCGCCGCCTTCGATCGACATGTTGCAGACCGTCATGCGGCCTTCCATCGACAGTGCCCGGATGGCGTCGCCGGTATACTCCACGACGCAGCCCGTGCCGCCGGCGGTGCCGATCTTGCGGATGATGGCCAGGATCAGATCCTTGCCCGTGCAGCCGACGGGTAAATCGCCGTTGACGTCAATGCGCATATTCTTCGACGGCTGCTGGATCAGGGTCTGGGTGGCCAGCACATGTTCGACCTCGGAAGTGCCAATGCCGAACGCCAGCGCGCCAAAGGCGCCATGGGTGGCGGTATGGCTGTCGCCGCAAACGATGGTCATGCCCGGTTGGGTAAAGCCTTGTTCCGGCCCGATGATATGGACCACGCCTTGGCGCGGGTCATCGACGGGAAAATACGGCACGTCGAAATCTTCGACGTTCTTGACCAGGGTATCGACCTGCAACTTGCTTTCCGGATTATCAATGCCCAGATCACGGTCCTTGGTGGGGACGTTGTGATCGGCCACGGCCAGAGTGGCGTCCCGGCGATGGACCTTGCGCCCGGCGGTGCGCAGCCCTTCGAAGGCCTGGGGAGAGGTGACTTCGTGCACCAGATGCCGATCGACATAGATGACGCAGGTGCCGTCATCCTGCTCGTCAACCAGATGGGCGTCCCAGATTTTGTCGTAGAGGGTTTTCGCACCCGAACTATCAGCAGCCATACCGCCCAATCCTTTCAGACATGGGCGCCACCGAATTCAAGTCCGCCCGTAAAACAAGGCGCGGCCGATTTGCCGCATCACCTTGGTTGGAAAACTTATTCGGCGCCAGAAGCCGCTTCAGGCGCCGCCGCCGTCTTATTCTTGTTCTTGCTTTCGCCCTTGGCGCGGGTAACACGGCGATGATCCTGCTTTTCGGCGATGCGGGCGCGTTTGCCCGTCAGGCCGCGCAGGTAATACAGCTTGGCCCGGCGAACCCGGCCCTTGCGCACCACATCGATGGAATCGATGCGCGGCGAATGCATGGGAAAGACCCGCTCCACACCCTCGCCATAGGAAATTTTCCGTATGGTGAAGGAGGAATTGATCCCGGCCTGCTTGATCGCGATGCAGACGCCTTCAAAGGCCTGCACCCGCTCCCGCGTGCCTTCGATCACCTTGACGTTGACGCGGACGCTGTCGCCCGGGGCAAAATCCGGCACTTCATAGTCCGACTTCCGTGCCTGCAATTGGCGGTCTTCAAACTTCTGCAACAAATTCATCGCACTAGCCTCGCGATTTAGCGGAGCGAAGATACCGTTCCCACAGGTCCGGCCGCCGCTCCTTGGTCAATTCCTCTGCCTGCGCCTTACGCCAGGCCCGAATGTTCTCGTGGTGGCCGGACGTCAAGACGTCCGGCACCTCTTGCCCTTCCCAAACCTGGGGCCGGGTATATTGGGAATATTCCAATAACCCGTGGGCAAAACTCTCTTCTTCCAACGCCGCCCTGTCGCCGATAACACCCGGCAGCAACCTAACAACCGCGTCCAACAACACCAGTGCCGCCGTCTCTCCCCCCGACAGCACAAAGTCGCCGACGCTAACTTCTTCTATCCCGCGTCCGTCCAGGGCCCGTTGATCGACCCCTTCGAAACGCCCGCAAAGCAGGATAACGCCGTTCTGCTCCGCCAACTCCCGCGCCATCGCCTGATCCAACCGGCGCCCGCGCGGGCTTAGATATATCACCTTCTTTTCGCCACCCGGGGCCGAGCCTTCCGAAGCTTGCCCGGAACGCACATGATCCACCGCGGCGGCCAAAATATCGGGCCGCATAACCATTCCCGGGCCGCCGCCAAAGGGGGCATCGTCCACGGAGCGGTGTTTATCGCGCGCAAAGTCACGAATGTCCACCGTTTCCAGCCGCCAAATCCCATTTTTCAGGGCTTTTCCAGCTAGACTTTGACCCAAGGGACCGGGAAACATCTCCGGAAACAGGGTCAGGACGGTTGCCGACCAAAATTTGCCTTCAACACGCCCAGTCATCTTCGTCACCGGCATCTTCGCCACCGTCATCTTCAACAGGCGCCACGAACACCAGGCGTCTGTTGACCAGATCAATCTCCGGCACCGTTTCGCGATCGAACGGCACCAAAATCGTTTCCGGTACCGTTTTTGGCGCGCCACCACCGGAATTCAGCGGTTGCAGCTCCAGCAAATCGCCGGCACCGAAATCATGCACCGCCTTAACTTCGCCAAAGGCCGTGCCGTCCGCCAATTCCACCGCCAAGCCAATCAGGTCGGCGTAATAGAATTCCTCTTCCCGCGCCGGCAGTTCCGGCAAGACACCACGCTCCACGTAAAGCCTGGTGCCCTTCAGCGCTTCCGCTCCATTACGGTCATGCGTCCCCGAAACCGCCGCCAGAAGACCGCCCTTGGTCGGCCCCTTCAGGGCCAGTTCGACCACCTTTCCAGCTTCATCCCGCAGCGCGCCGTAGGCCAGGATATCTTCCGGCGTTTGCGTAAAGCTGCGGATCTTGACCAGACCCTTGATGCCGTGCGCCGCAACGATCTCACCCAATAGCAGGCGTTCATCGGGCATCGAACGGCACCTGATCCGGCCAAATACTCAAGCTGCCGCTTAAGCTTCCGCCGGAGCCTCTTCCGCCGGGGCTTCCTCGGCCGGGGCATTGGCTGCCGCACTGGCGGCTTCCGCTGCTTCCGCCGCCGCGGCCAGGCGTTCCTGAGCCTTGGCCTTGGGCTTGGCCTTTTCCGGGTTGCTGCGTTGCGCGGGCATCGCCGTGATTTCGGCCTTGCCCAGGAAAGTCGCGACCCGGTCGGTGGGTTTAGCGCCCTGGCTCAGCCAATAGCGGATGCGCTCTTCCTTCAGATCGACGCGCTTGTCGTCGTCCTTGGCAAGCAGGGGATCATAGGTGCCCAGGCGCTCAATATAACGGCCGTCACGGGGCATGCGGCTGTCCGCCACCACAATGCGATAATGCGGCCGCTTTTTTGCCCCGCCGCGGGCCAGTCTGATTTTCAATGACATTCGTGTGTTCCTATTTCCAACTAAGCTCTAATTTCGTCGTACGCTATTCGAATAAATTTACCGTGGCGGCAACTGACCCCCGGGCATGCCCGGCATCTGCGGCATTTGCCCCCCGCCCATGAGGTTCGACAAGCCGCCGCGCATCATGCCTTTTTTGCCCATCTTGGAGACTTTTTTCATCATCCCCGACATCTGTTTGAATTGCTTCAACAGCTTGTTCACTTCCTGCACCGAGGTGCCGGAGCCTGCCGCGATACGCTTCTTGCGGGAGGCATGGATCAATTTCGGCGTCGTGCGTTCCTGCGTGGTCATGGACAGGATGATGGCTTCCTGACGCTTGATCAGCTTGGGATCGATATTGGCTTCGGCCATCTGCTTTTTCATCTTGCCGACGCCGGGCAGCATGGCCATCAGGCCGTCCAGGCCGCCCATCTTGGAAATCTGCCGCAGCTGGTCCAACAGGTCGTTCATGTCGAACTGACCCTTTTGCACCTTTTTGGCCAGCTTCTCCGCTTCCGCCTCGTCAATGTTCTCGGTGGCTTTTTCGACCAAGGAGACAACGTCGCCCATGCCGAGAATGCGCGATGCGATGCGGTCGGGATGAAAGGTTTCCAGCTCGTCCAGCTTTTCACCGACGCCCAGCAGTTTGATCGGGCAGCCGGTGACCGCGCGCATAGACAGCGCCGCGCCGCCGCGGCCGTCGCCATCGACCCGTGTCAGCACGATGCCGGTTAGGCCCAGGCGTTTATTGAATTGCTCGGCCACATTGACCGCGTCCTGGCCGGTCAGGCTGTCGGCCACCAGCAGGGTTTCCACCGGCTGCGCCACGCCGTGCACCGCCTGAACCTCGGCCATCAGGGCCTCGTCCACATGCATGCGCCCGGCGGTATCCAGCAGGATAATATCGAAACCCTGCAGGCGCGCCGATTGCATGGCGCGCTTGGCGATATCGACCGGGTTCTGTCCCTCCACGATAGGCAGGGTCGGCACGTCGATCTGTTCGCCCAGGATCTTCAGCTGTTCCATCGCGGCGGGACGGCGGGTATCGAGCGAGGCCATCATGACCTTTTTCTTGTCCCGCTCCACCAACCGTTTGGCCAACTTGGCGGTGGAAGTCGTTTTACCCGAACCCTGCAGGCCGACCATCATGATCGGTGCCGGCGGCACCGCGTTCAGATTAATCTCGACCGCCTCGCTGCCCAGGGTTTCGACCAGGGCGTCGTTGACGATTTTGACCACCATCTGGCCCGGCGTGACCGATTTGACAACTTCTTCGCCAACCGCGCGTTCGCGCACCTGGGCGATGAAGTCACGGGCCACGGGCAGGGCGACGTCAGCCTCCAGCAGCGCTTGGCGCACTTCGCGCAGGGCCGCATCGACATCCCCCTCACTCAGCGCGCCGCGCCGGGTAAGCTTGTCGAAAACCGATCCTAACCGGTCTGTAAGGCTATCAAACATGGCGCTGTGAACGCTCCACTTGAATGGCAAAAAAGGTTGTCAAAATTTCACGCAAAACAGGGCCGCGCATGAATAAACCGCGCGCACCTGGGTCGCGGCGGTTTTTAGGTGCAACAGCGATGGGTGTCAAGCGGCGGCTGGCGGTAATCTGCAGCCAATCTTCTCGTCCCAGTCCCGCTCTATGCGGCAAACCCCTGCAAACGGGCGGCCTCGGCGCGGACGCGTTCGGGGCTGCCTAGGTAGGCGCGATTTACGCCCAGGCGTTTGAACCAGTAATGCAGGCCCATCAGGTCGGTGAAACCCATGCCGCCATGTACCTCCGTGGCGGTGCGGGCGACGAAACGGCCAACCTCGTCCGTATGGGATTTGGCGAAGGCCGCCGCCAGTGATAGCGCCTCGGGTTCCTGCGCCATGACATAGGCGGCATGCCAGATCAGGCCGCGGCAGGGCTGCAACTCCGCCGCCATTTCGGCGCACATGTGTTTGACCGCCTGAAATGAGGCGATGACGCGGCCAAACTGTTTGCGCTCGGCGGCATAGTCGACGGCCTGGCGCAGCATTTCCTCGCCCGCGCCCAAGCTGTCGGCGGCCAGGACCACCCGGCCCGCATCGATCACCGTTTGCAGGACGTCCTCGCCGTGGCGTAAGGGGTCGGCGGGGGTATTTTCAAAGTTCAGCTCGCAGACCGCACGGGTCCGGTCGATGGTTTTCAAAGCGACATTGTCCAAACCGGCGGCGTCGGCCCGGACCAGATGCAGGCCGCCGGATGTATCGGCGACCACATAGCCATTGGCGCCGGCGCCATCCAAAACGAACAATGCCCGTCCGCTCAAAACGCCGTTCTCTGCCGTCACACCGGCATTCTCGCGGGCACCGGCTGCGGTTTCAGAGACCGCGACGCCGACGCGAACCGAGCCATCGGCCATTGCCGGCAGCCATTCCCGGCATTGTTCCTCGCTACCGCCCAGGCGGATCGCCAGGGGTGCCATCACGGCGCTGGCCACGAACGGTACCGGTGTCACGCGGCGGCCAAGTTCCTCGGCCACCACGGCGGCCTCCAGCAGGCCCAGGCCGGCGCCGCCGAATTCCTCCGCTATCATCAAGCCGGCCATGCCCAGGGCGCACAGCTCGGCCCAGATGCTCTCGTCCATGGGCGCGCCGGCCTCCGCCGTTTGGCGCACCGTGTCCAGTTCCGAGATGCGCGAAAGACTGCCCTGAAAGCTGTCGCGGATTAGTTCCTGTTCTTCCGAAAGCCCGAAATCCATCTCTACAGCCTCCTACGCGCCAGCTACTTTTGGTTCGGCCACTTTAGGTTCTCGGGGCATGCCCAGACCCCGCTCTGAAATGATGTTCTTTTGGATTTGCGCCGTGCCGCCGCCGATAATCAGGCCCAGATCAAACATGAAATTGGCCTGCCAGGCGCCGCCGTCGCGCAACATGGAGCTTTCATCGTACAGCACGCCGATCTCGCCCAGGATATCGACGCCCAGGCCGTCCAGTTGGTGGTTCAACTCGCAGCCCAGCAACTTCACCACCATATCGCCCAGGGAGCGTGGCTTGCCTTTAACGCTATCGGAGATCAGGCGCATTTCGTGCAGGCGCATGGCCTGTGTCCGCGCCTGCAGGCGAATGTAGCGGTCGCGGAACAACGGGTTTTCGATCAGGGGCCGGCCATCCAGGCTTTCATTTTGCAGCAGTTTGCCGACCCGCAACAGGCTGTCGAGGGAGCGGTTGGCATCGCCCAGCAGGCCGCGTTCATGCTTCAGGGTACTGTTGGCCACCTGCCAGCCCTGGCCGCGTTGGCCGACCACATTGGCCTGGGGCACCCGCACGTCGGTGAAAAAGACTTCGTTAAAGGCCGGCGCGCCGGTCATGTTCATCAAGGGCCGGACTTCGATGCCCGGCGTGTCCATGGGAAAGACGATATAGCTGATGCCTTCGTGTTTCGGTGCGTCCGGCTCGGTACGTACCAGGCAGAACATCATATCCGCGACATGCGCGCCCGAGGTCCAGATTTTCTGCCCGTTGATGATGAAATCATCGCCGTCCTCGGTGGCGGCGGTTTGCAGAGATGCCAGATCAGAGCCGGCATTGGGTTCGGAATAGCCCTGGCACCAAACCAATTGGCTGCGGATGGAGGGCTCGATATAGCGCTGTTTCTGTGCCTCCGTGCCATGCTCCAGCATGGTCGGCACAAGCATGGAAATGCTCATGTTGCGTAGGCCCTGGACGGTATCGGCGGCGAAAAATTCATCCGCGATGATCCGCGATTTCAAGATATCCGGTTCGGCGCCGAAACCGCCATAAGCCTTGGGAATGGTGCGCGAGGTCAGGCCGCGGTCGACCAGCAGGCCCTGCCAATCGCGCACGTCCTCACTCAATTTGCGCGGTCGCATACGGAGCGTGAAAGAGGATACGTCCGGTGCCAGATGCTTGTTCTGGTCCAGGAACTGGCGCACTTCCCCGCGAAAGGCCCCATGCTCCGCGCGATCGGTTAGGTCCATCGTCTCTCGCCTCGCGTTTCGACTATTGCCGTCCCAAACATACCCCTGATTATGTATCACCGCCGCCACCCGTGCGGGTCAATAGTTTGTTTTGCGCACCCCGTGTTTATGGGCTTCGTTGACGCTTCCTAGGAGAGGCCGCATAATATCGTCCGTCTCGTTTCGCCGCTTTGACGAATACGATTTCGCGGGTTTCATACCAACGTTCGGTGATAAAGACCCATATAGACGCTTCACGAAGGCTTTCGGGTAGGAGCGTGTTGCGCCGTGGTGCCCCGGTACCACAAGCAGCGCGCGACACCGCCGAAAGCCTTCGTGAAGCGCCGAATTCGGTCGTTTCAGGGCCTCATCGACGGCGTCGTGAAAGCTTGAAGGCACCAGTACCGCCGGCGCTTCCACTCCTACCCGATGGGGCCCTGAAATGATCTATATGGATCTTTATCACCGAACGTTGGTATGAGTAGATTAGGAGCGTTTATATGAATGCCGGGGCGAGGCTGGCCGTTGATATCGGCGGCACATTCACCGATGTGGTTTTGGAACATGACGGCGGTCAGGAGCGTCTGAAGCTGTTGACGACGCCGGCGGCGCCGGAAAGTGCGGTTCTCGAAGGCATAGACACGATCTTGCAGCGCTCCGGCGTGAAGGCATCGGATGTCACCTTGGTCATCCACGGCACCACCCTGGCGACCAATGCCCTGATCGAACGTAAGGGTGCGCACACCGCGCTGATAACCACGGACGGTTTCCGCGACTCCATTGAAATCGCCTACGAACACCGCTTCGAACAGTACGATCTGTATATGGAGCGGCCACAGCCGCTGATCGCGCGGGATTGGCGCTTTTCAGTACCCGAGCGGATCGCGGCGGATGGTTCCGTGCTGTTGGAGCTTGACGAAGCCGCACTGCGTGACCTGGCCGATAAATTGGCTAAGACCGATATCGAGGCGGTCGCCGTCTGCTTCCTGCACAGCTATGTCAATCCGGACCATGAACTGCGCGCGGGCGAGATTCTGGCCGAGCTGCTGCCAAATGTTTCGATCACTCTTTCGGCCGAGGTCTGCCCGGAGATCCGCGAATACGACCGTATGTCGACGGCCTGCGCCAATGCTTATGTGCAGCCCATGATGGCGGGATATCTGAACCGGCTGCAGGGTGGTTTGCAGTCCGGCGGCATCACCTGTCCGTTGCTGTTGATGATGTCCAGCGGCGGTGTGACCACGGTGGAGACGGCTGTTCGCTTGCCGATCCGTCTTGTCGAATCCGGCCCTGCGGGCGGCGCCATCCTGGCGCGTGAAATCGCCAAGGAGAATGACCTGCGCAAGGCGCTGTCGTTTGATATGGGCGGCACCACCGCGAAAATCACCCTGATCGACGATTTCCAGCCGCAAATCGGGCGTTCGTTCGAGGTGGCGCGGATGTCCCGCTTTTTGAAAGGCAGCGGCCTGCCATTGCGCATCCCGGCGATCGAGATGGTGGAAATCGGTGCCGGTGGCGGTTCCATCGCCGAGGTGGATGCGATGCGGCGCATTCACGTCGGGCCGGAAAGCGCCGGCTCCGTACCCGGCCCCGCCTGTTACGGCAACGGCGGCACGGCGGCCACGGTGACGGATGCCGACACGGTGCTGGGGCGGATCGATCCTTCGCGTTTCGCCGGTGGTCAGGTGACCCTGGAACCGGACCGTGCGGCGGCGGCGGTTAGCAAAGACATTGGCGATGCCTTGGAAGTGGAAACGAACGTTGCCGCCGCCGGGGTTTCCGAGATTGTCGACGAGCATATGGCCAACGCGGCCCGGGTTCATGCCGTCGAGAACGGCAAGAACATGATCGACCGCTCGTTGGTTGCCTTCGGCGGTGCGGCACCGTTGCACGCGGCGCGGCTGGCGGACAAGCTGGGCATCAACACGGTGATCGTACCTCAGGGCGCCGGCGTCGGTTCCGCCATCGGCTTTTTGCGGGCACAGATTTCCTATGAAGTGGTGCGGACACGCTATACGGATCTGCGCGAATTCGATGCTGATACGGTCAATGACATCTTTGGCTCCATGCGGGCCGAGGCCGAGGCGGTTGTCCGCCTTGGGGCGCCGGATGAAGCATTGGTCGAGACCAGGGGTGCGTTCATGCGTTACCGCGGACAAGGCCACGAGATCATGGTTCCGCTCCCGGTCAGGGACCTTGGCGCGGGCGATGGCGAGGCCTTGGCCGACTGGTTCGCCGAGGCTTATGAGGCGCTGTTCATGCGGACCATTCCCAATCTTGGCGTCGAGGTGCTGACCTGGACCCTGTCCCTGGCGACCGGGCGGCCCAGCGTGGAAGCGGCGCCACAGCAAGCTGCCGACGGCAGCCTCAAATCGGTGGCGCAACGGGAATTGTTTGATCCGGCCAGCGGCGCCTGGGTCGAGGCGGAGGTCTATGCGCGGGAGGACATGGGGGCCGGCGCGACGGTCCCCGGCCCGGCGATGATCGTCGAGGATGGAACGACAACGCTGGTGACCAACGGCTTTGGCGCAACAATCAACGCTCTGGGTCAGATTGTCATGACCAGAGCCAGCACATCAACCGGTGAGGGATAAGCGGCATGAGCACGAACATGGATCAAATCCGCTATCAGGTGATGTGGGAAAGGTTGCTCGCCGTGGTCGAGGAACAGGCCCAGGCGTTGGTGCGCACGGCGTTTAGTACCTCCAGCCGCGAAGCCGGCGATATCTCCGCCGGGGTTTTTGACCTGAAAGGCCAGATGCTGGCCCAAGCGGTCACCGGCACGCCGGGGCACATCAATTCCATGGCCCGGGCGGTGGTGCATTT
This sequence comes from Rhodospirillaceae bacterium, assembly GCA_018701215.1. Taxonomy (GTDB): domain Bacteria; phylum Pseudomonadota; class Alphaproteobacteria. Next base: position 22,800 of record JABIWH010000044.1, on the reverse strand, counting down.
CCTCGATGTATTCCCGGCGGACGGCATGCGGGACGGTGATGTCTACATCACCAACGATCCTTGGAAGGGCACCGGTCATCTGCATGATTTCACGGTTGTCACGCCAACCTTTCACAAAGGCAAAATGGTCGCGCTGTTCGCCTGTACTTCGCATGTGGTCGATATCGGCGGTGTCGGCATGTCGCCGGATGGCCGTCAGATTTATCATGAAGGCCTCTTCGTGCCGATCATGCCGCTGGCCACGGCGGGTGAGATGAACCAGTGGCTGTTGAACCTGGTTCGCGCCAATGTGCGCGAGCCGGTTCAGGTGGAGGGCGATATCTACGCCCTTGCCGCTTGCAATGAAACCGGCGCGCGGCGGTTGTTCGCGATGATGGAGGAATACGACCTCGATAATCTCGATGCCCTGGGTGACCACATCATCGAGCAAAGCCAGACCGCGATTACCGCCGCCATCAACGAACTGCCCCAGGGCAGTTGGGACCATGCCATGCGCATTGATGGCTTCGAGGAACCGATCGACCTTGTCGCCAGACTGACCATATCGAACGGCATCATTCACGTGGATTATACAGGCTCGTCCGGGACTTCGGATTTCGGCATCAATTGCCCCATGTGCTACACCGAGGCCTATACCGCCTTTGGTGTGAAATGCCTCGTGGCGCCTGATATTCCCAACAATGCGGGCACCCTGGATGCGATCACTGTTTCGGCGCCGGACAATACAATTGTCAACGCACCCCATCCCTGTGCCGTCGTAGCACGTTCGACAATCGGCCATATGCTGCCTGATGTTATCTTCGGCTGTCTGCATCAGGCGTTGCCCGACCGGGTTCCGGCGGAAGGCACCTCGAACCTGTGGAATATCAAGCTGGGCGCGGGACATGGCATCACCGAACGGACCGAGCAGGAGACGACATCATTTATGTTGATGGCCTTCCATAGCGGCGGCGCGGGTGCGCGGCCAAAGCTGGATGGCCTATCCGCGACGCCCTATCCCAGCGGCGTGCGCAACGTGCCGGTGGAAATCTCCGAGGCGATCACGCCGATCGTGGTCTGGCGCAAGGAATTGCGCAAGGATTCTGGCGGCAGCGGCGCACAGCGGGGCGGTTTGGGCCAGAGCATGGAGATCACCAGCCGCGAGGATGCCCCGTTTGGCATTTTCGCCAGTTTCGAGCGTGTGCTGTTCCCGCCGCGTGGCCGTGACGGCGGTGGTTCCGGCGCGACGGGAGAGCTGCGCCTTGGCTCCGGCCAGGAACTGCGCAACAAGGGCTTCCAAACCATCCCGGCGCGGGAGAGGTTGATTATCGAAATGCCCGGCGGCGGCGGCTATGGCGAGCCAAAGGCGCGCGACGCCGAGGCCGTTGCCATGGATGTGCGCCTTGGCCTGGTCAGCGTCGAAGCGGCAGCGCGGGACTACGGCGTCGTGGTTAGCGAAGATGGACAGATCGACGAGGCGGCGACAGCCAAACAGCGCGGCTGAATTGATGTCGCCAGCCTCGCCTTATTACTGGGTCAGCAGGCGGTTGACGGCGGAGATTATGGCCTTCAACGAAGCGCTGTTGGTATTGGGGTGCACGCCGACACCATGGGCCGACTGGCCGTCTTCGCCCTGTAGTTTGATGAAGCAGACCGCTTCCACGTCCGATCCGGCGCCCATGGCTTTTTGTACATAGTCCTCGAACGTGGCCTGGACACCGCAGGCCTCTTTCAGGGCGCCAAAGAAGGCATCGATGGGGCCGTCACCCCGGCCGACGATGTCCCGCACCTCGCCATAGGCCCGGATCGTCGCGGTGCACATGATCACCTCGGCGGATTCGGCGGTGGAATTCATCCGATAATCGATCAGCTCGAACGGCTCGTCGGCGTCCAGATAGGTTTCCTTGAAGGCCAGCCAGATCTCGGAGGCGGTAATCTCCTTGCCTGTCTTGTCGCCGATATTCTGGATCACTTTGGAGAATTCGACCTGCATGTCGCGCGGCATGTCGATACCGTATTCCGTATCCATGATATAAGCCACGCCGCCCTTGCCGGACTGGCTGTTGACCCGGATGATCGCCTCGTACGAACGGCCCACGTCCATGGGATCGATGGGCAGATAGGGCACTTCCCAGACCGGGTCGTTGGATGATTTGTTGGCCGTCATACCCTTTTTGATGGCGTCCTGGTGCGAGCCCGAAAAAGCCGTGTAGACCAGTTCGCCCGCGTACGGATGGCGTTCGGGCACGTCCAACTGGGTGCAATATTCCGAAACCTCGATGGATTCCTGAATATTGGTGAAATCCAGTTTCGGGTCCACGCCCTGGCTGAAGATATTCAGGGCCAGGGTAATGACATCCACGTTGCCGGTGCGCTCGCCATTGCCAAACAAGGTGCCTTCGACGCGGTCGGCACCGGCCATCAGGCCCAGTTCCGTGGCGGCCACGGCAGTGCCCCGGTCGTTATGGGGGTGCAGGGACAGGATGACTTTTTCGCGCTCCTTGAAATTACGGTGCATCCATTCGATCTGATCGGCGCAATAGTTGGGCGAGGCCATTTCGACCGTTGCCGGCAGATTGAAAATCACCGGGTTTTCCGCTGTCGGCTGCCAGATGTCCATCACCGAATGGCAGACATCCAAAGCGTAATCCAACTCGGTGCCGGTAAAGCTTTCCGGGGAATATTCCAGACGCACATTGGTGCCGCTGGCTTGCAGAGCCGGGATTTTCTCCTTGATCCAGGCGGCACCGTCCGTGGCGATTTTCTTTACGCCGTCCCGGTCCTGGGCGAAAACCACCCGGCGCTGCAATTCAGAGGTCGAATTATACAGATGGATGATGGCGTTCTTGCTGCCCTCCAGCGCCTCGAAGGTGCGTTCGATCAGCTCCGGCCGGGACTGGGTCAGCACCTGAATGGATACGTCATCGGGGATCAGGTCGTTTTCGATGATATGGCGGGCGAAATCAAAATCCGTATCCGAGGCCGCCGGGAAACCAACTTCGATCTCCTTGAAGCCCAACTTCAGCAGATGATTGAAGAAATGCAGCTTTTTCTGCCGGCCCATGGGGTCGATCAGGGCCTGATTGCCGTCCCGCAAATCAACCGAGCACCAGATCGGTGCCTTGTCGATGATTTTACCGGGCCATTGCCGGTTCGGCAGATCAATGGGCGGGAAGGCGCGGTATTTATGGATGGCCATGGTATTCATGATGTTCGCTCCTCAGCGTGTGGGCCGCCGAACAGGCCGTGAGACCCCATCGCGCGCGCATTTCGATACGTTATGAAACGGCGCCGCGGCACGGGCCAGCGGGCGGCTAGATGATAAAATCTGGAGTCTGTGATTTCAGTCGTGCAATAGAACATTTGACGCGTGGTCCCTTAGCGTGCGCGCAAAAAGTGCGGCATCCCGGTGCCCCTCAAGGCCCGGGTCGCTAAGTCGCAGGGCAAGGCCCGCTATGTGATACATCCGCGTCATGGTCAGCGAAACTATCTTTCGTATCGGTTCACGTCAAGTGGCACGTCAGCTGGGTTAACCATATAAAGCAGGAGTTAAGGGTTCGTTAAGGTGATTTTAGGGCCGTTTTGGTGCGTTTTGGCCGAAAAACGATTTTGCGAATAATTCTTATTTAACAGCCGAGCAGTGGTCCAGGGCACGTGCCAGCAAAGTATAGCGGGTGCGAATGCGGGCCATCAGATCGGCGGGCCAAGTGTCCGCCTCTACCAGGTCGAGAAACTGATCCAGCATCAAGGGGAATTGTGCGTCATGTCCGACCTGGTCCTTGGTCGGCAGGCGCAGAATATGGCCGCCGTCTTCGGTCGCCGTGATCTCCAGGCTTGGAAATGCCGCGCGCCATTGCGCCGCCGCGGCACTGAGATCCAGAGCTTCATCCGGGTGAAGGCACATCTCCGGCTGAAAGCCGGTTTCCGGTCCGCTTTCCACCGTCAGCTCGGCCTTGGTGCCCCGCGCGGTAAAGCTTTGCAGATCGCCGCCGCCCTCCGCTTCGCGCGGCCCCCAGTCGCAATATTGGCGGACCCGGACGCCGCGCATGCGATAATCGATCCGGCCGTTGCAGGGCAGGTGCAGGACATCGTCTTCAACGGCATGGCTCAGGTAATCGGGGAAGGCGCTTTCGCCGGTGCTTTCACGAAACAAATCCAGCGGTACCGGCGTCGTCCAGCGCTCGGCGGCCATGATCTCGACGTCGCTGTCGATGTCAAAGCGATGCCCCTCGCCAACAATCCATTGCGCGTGATCCACATAGTGGGACTGGATATCGACCAGGCCGTCACCCTGTATGCGGCTGTCGTAAAACCAGGCCGGCCGTTGCAGGGGCTGGCCGCCGACCAGCTTCATCAGATGATGGCGGGAGGTGAATTCAAGTGCCGGCTGTTCGGCGGAGGTATCCAGCTCACCAAAGATCGCCGACGTACTGATTACGGCATTGCGCAGCTTGGCAAAAGCGCTGTGGCGCCCGGCCATATTGTCCACGGCCAGGGGCAGCTTGGCGGTGATCGCCTCTAGGTGGGGCAGATTGGCGCTGTCGGTGAGCCATGGCTTGTCGGCCAGGACGTGGAATCCTTCGTCATGTAGACGATGCATCAAGGCAAGCCGTGGCCCGTTGCGACCGGCCAATATGACGATGCCGCCAGGGCGTTCGGCAACCAAGGCCTCCAGCGCATCGGGTCCGATGTGATGTTCGAGATGCCAGTCAGTGGGATCTTCATCCCGGCTATTGAAGCTCTCGATCAGGGCGATGAATTTTTCCACATCCCGCCCCGGCGGGGCAAAGACATGGATGGTTCGATTTACTCTGGCGTTGCTCTGGTTTAGCAACAGGGCGGCATGAAAATGGCCCGGATCATAGACGGAAATCGTGTGCATCATGTCTTGTGAAACCTCATCGAGCTAGAGCAATTTTCAATTAATCGGCGTCGCCACCGTAGCTTATTTGGCGCGATATAAGTAATTGGTTCAATTGCTCGAGTCTTAAGAGTCTGAGCGCATTTTCTTGAAATGCGCTCTAGGCCCAGATCGCTTGCGTCCTGGGCCATTGTTGCAGCCAGTTCTTGCTTTCAAGGCGTTCCCTGTAGGCCGCCGCACGGCGCCGGCCCGCCGGCGTTGGCCGTATGATCATATGCAATAAATCGTCGATGCCATAGGGGGCCGCCAGCGCCAACTCACCCTTCCCAACCAGCCGGACCGCGACGCAGGTCGGGGTTTCCAGCCAATAGCGCATGGCATCGGCGGTGTTGGTATAGGGTTGGTCGCCGTTACGTAAATGCATGCGGGCCTGATTCTTTGCCGACCAGGGCACATCCGGCATGGCATCATGCAAGGCCGCCTCGATGGCGCGCTCGCCCGCTTGGCCGATTTTGCCGGGCTGGAAGTACAACAAATCCACATCGTCCAGGGACGTGGCCTGATCAAAGCCGTGCAGATGATCCCATACCTTGGCGCGGACAAAGCCGGCGCCAAGCCAGCAATCGGGCAACCCCATTCCAGCCGCCGCCTTCAGCACCGCCATCATCCAGGGGTCGGCGGCGATCAGCGCCAGCACGTCAGCCTCGTTTCGCATGAGCTAATCTTGCCAGGCGCAAATAGTAGGACATCAAGTAGAGTGAGAGGAACAGCGCGAAGTAGAACTCCTGGGTTTCGCTGGCGCGGATGTCCAGGGGGTAGGGGATGGGCCAGCCGAACCATTTCTCCAGGCGTTGCGGCAGCCCGATGGCAACCGCCAGCAGCGCGGTCGGCAGCAGTTGCCGGCTGGGCCAAAGCCAATAGTGCAGATCAGCCGGGTCGAACGGACGGTTCCGCCGCCCCAGCACGAGGCACAACGGATATAGCAGACCACCGACCAGGACCCCCAGTTCCAACAGCAAGCGCGGCTTTTGATCCAGCCACGACGATGTATTGTGCAGATTGGTCTCACCCTGGTCATTCAATTGCCTGATCACCTCGGGTGTGTCCCAGCCCAGCCAATGCTGACCCCATGACGCTTCTTCGCCGCCAAAATAGACGCTGCCCAGAATGATCAGTACCAGCCAGCCGCTCAGGAAGGCTGTGGGCCGTGGGGCGGTTGGCAGCTGGGCGATGTGGCGCAAGGCCAACAGGCCGGCGGCCAGACCCGGCAGCAGAACCACCACGGTGCCGGTTTCCACCGGCCCCAGTTCGCTTTGCCACAAGGCGCGGTACAGGGGTTCGTTGGCAATACGGAAACCAAGCTCGATCACAATGGCGGCGACGGGCAACCATAACCAGGCCCAGATGGGCAGAACTCTATCCTGAAATCGCTGTCGCACCACACACCCGGCATATCACGCACGCGGTCCTGCGCGCATTGCATTGTATCATGCATTGTATAGCGCGTTTCCGAGATATTGATCGAAAGGTGCGGGAACTTAGCCCTCGGCCAGCCGGCGCAACTCTGGCATGTCGTTCACCTCAACCTGATTATGTTCCGGCAGCGAAATTAATTTGTCGGTCTTCAGTCTGGTGAATGTGCGGCTGACGGTTTCGATGGTCAGACCGAGGTAATCGGCGATATCGGCCCGGCTCATGGGCAATATCAGTGGGTCATGGGACAGATCGGCGGCGGAGGCCCGTTCGATCAAATTACAAAGGAATGACGCAATTTTTTCCAGCGCCGTCATGCGCCCCAGCAACAGCATATGTTCTTGCGCCCGGGCAAGGTTGGCGTTGGTCATGTCGAGAAGCCGGCCCTTCATGGCGGGGTTCTCATCGCTAATGCGTTCCAGATCACCAAGGGCGAAACGGCAGAGGTTGGCCTCGACCAGGGCCTCGGCGTTGTAGGCGTGGGTTGTTCCCGGGGACAGTCCGATAAATTCGCCGGGCAGAACGAAACCGGTAATTTGCCGCCGACCGTCGGGCAACAGTTTCGACAGGCGCAAACAGCCGTTCAAGACCGTGAAGAACGAGGCCGCTCTGTCTCCCTCCATGAACAGGCTTTCCTCGGGCGCCAGATCGCAAAGGGTATGCAAGCCTTCCAGCTTCGTCAGGGCTTCGTTACTAAGCACCGCGCAAAAGGCGCGCGATTGTACGGCGCAATCATGGCAAAAGCCCTCGGACGACGCGGATTTTCCCCGCCGGCAGCTTATACGGCGCGCCGGTTCTTCATAAACCTGGGTCAGATTCATCCTGGTTCCCCTCAGTCCCCTGATCGCCGTTTAGGCTCCCACATACGCGCCTAATGACAATATTAACCAATACGTGTCCCACCATACAGATAAAATGTGACCTTTGGGTTAACCATTCTTGGTTCCATCCTGGTTTTGCCTTGGCGCGGGAGCGGCCCCGGCAGATGCAAAAACTGTCTTGCCGACGCTGTATGACCTGAAACCGGCTGATGCTGACGCTGCCAAATTGACCGCGAAATTAAAAAGGGCCCCGCTGTCGCTGCCGGAGAGGAGGGGGCATTGCTAATTGCGACACGCGGGGCCCCGATGCCTGAAAATGGGCATCATCCGGCCTGCCGCCCTTCGGTCCTCGGCAGGCACCAAGCCGGAATTAGACATAATATGGGGGTGATGGCGCGAGATTAAAAGGCCGGGGCGGCGATAAAATTTTCAATTGATCGTGAAGGCCGGCGTTTTGCTGTAGCCTGCTCTCAGGATGGCAATCGAGCTCACCACACCCCGGTTATGCCTGCGTCCATTGGTCGCGGGCGACAGGGCGGTCATGGCCGCGTTGTTTGCCGATGGGGCGGTGCGAAAGCATTTGTCGCTGGGATCCCTGGACGCCAAGGGCGCGCTGAATTTTGCCGCCAGCTTCATTGCCGCCAGCCGGGACGAATGGCGGGACGGCGGTTGCGGCGCATTGGCCGTCGTGCCGCGTGGCCCCGGCGGTAAATCTGACGGTAAATTTAGCGGCCAATCTGACCGGCCCAGCCAGCAGCCGGCCATTGGCTATTGCGGCCTGCGTCTGTTGCCCGACCGGATCACGGCGGTGGAATTGCTTTATGCCCTGGCGCCGACGCATTGGGGCCGTGGATTGGCGACAGAAGCGGCGGGCGCGATCCTGGACTGGGGCTTTGCCAATCTGGCGGTACGGGAAATTCAGGCCTTTACCCGGGCCGAACATGCCGCCTCGCGCCGGGTTCTGGAAAAACTTGGCCTGCGTCATCTTGGCGAGACCGACCGCTATTACGGCGAAACCCTGGTCGTCTACAGCCGGCCGCGCCCGCTGCCAACCTAAACGTGGTCTAATCGCTGCCGGCCATGGCGAAAGCCTCCGCCCCGGCCTGACTACGTACCAGATGCTGTACTGGCGCTAGCCATTGGGCGAAAAAGCGCCGCGACCAACGTTCGATCTGATCATTGTGGGCGGCATGGCCCGCATGTTGGCGGTCGCGGGCCTGGGCGCCGGGCAGGACCATGCGGTGGGCCGCCTTGGTGCTCCATCGGTACAGCATTTCGCCGGTGACGTCGGGATGGAATTGCACGCCATAGGTCTTGCCGATGCGGAAGGCCTGATTGGGAAACAATTCGCTGCCGGCCAGATGCTCGGCCCCATGGGGCAAGGTGAAGCCCTCGCTATGCCATTGATAGAAATAGTTTTCCGCATCAAACAGCGCGCTGCCGGCGGCGCTGGGCGTAACTTTGTAAAAGCCGATTTCGTGAAAGCCGTCCGCGTGACCGTCCACCGTGCCGCCTAGATAACGCGAGAGCAACTGGGCGCCCAGGCAAATGCCCAGAAATGGCTTATCCGCGCGCAGAGGCACTTCCAACCAGTCCAGCTCGTTACGGATATAAGGCAGATGGTCGTCATTAGCGCTAATGGGACCGCCGAACATTACGGAAGCGGCATAATCATCCAGATTATCGGGCAGCGGGTCACCGCAGGCATGGCGGCAGATTACCGGCTCATAGCCGAACTCCTCCACCATATGGCCGATCCGGCCCGGGGTAGAGGTTTCCTGATGAACGATAAGCAGTATGCGCGGTTTCATGGCTTCCCGAGTTTGCCTGCGCCCCAATTGTAGACCCCAATCTCGAAGCTCGCAGTCTTAAACGCTGCAGTCTTAAAGGTCGCGGTCCACCGAGACAATAGCATGCAATCGATTACTCAATAGCTAAAGCCGCCAATATAGCTCTCTATTCCGCCGCCCGCTCGGCGCCGGGCGCCGAGGCTTGCGCCAAGTCCGCCAGACCGTTGCTCAAGGCGGCGGCGTCCTGGATCATGTGTTCGATAATCTCCGCCGTCGGCCGGACCCTGGTAATCAAGCCGGCCACCTGTCCGGCGGCGCCCTGCCGCCGCTCGTTGCTGTCGGCCCCGCCGACCCTGTCGGCGTGGCCATGGTTTTGCCGGGTGATTTGACGCAGGCGTTGCAGCTCCTGCTTGGGCGCGCCGGACAGGCGGGCCTCTTCATAGGCGCGGATTTCCGGCGTCGCGATACAGCGCACCGTGGCGCCGGTCAGGGCGGTGGTGACAATGGTATCCGTGGCCTGCATCTCCAGGATGGCGTTGCGGTACCAATCACTGACATCCGCCTCCTCCGTCGCGATCAGCGCCGTGCCCAACTGCACGCCCACCGCGCCAAGGGCCAGCATGGCCAGAAAACCCCGGCCATCGCCGATACCGCCCGCCGCCAGCACCGGGATATCCACCGCGTCCACCACCTGGGGCACCAGGGCCAGGGTCGCCACCCCGCCCACATGGCCGCCGGCCTCGCTGCCCGAGGCGATCACCGCGTCCACGCCTTCCGCCTGTACCCGCAGGGCATGCTGTACCGAGGGGATCACCGGGATCACCTTGATGCCCGCGTCTTTCATGGTGCCGACGGCATCTTCGCCGGGATCGGCGCGCCCGGTGGTAACGATGGGCACCTCCATCTCGACACAGATGCGGGCCCGGGATTCGGTAAAAGCCTTGCCCATGGGCGTGATGTTGACCGCCACGGGCTTGTCTGTCAGGCCGCGCGCCGTCTCGATATCGGCGCGCAGGGCCTCTTCGGTGCCGCCAAAGGTGGGCAGAATACCCAACCCCCCGGCTTGTGAAGTGGCGGCGACCAGGCGCGGGCCGCCGGCGCCTTGCATGGCACCTTGCAAAATTGGATAGCGAATGCCCAGCAGATCACAAATTTCAGTATGAAACATCTCGAACTCTCCTCCTGTGCCACGGCACGCGGCTACGGCTACGGCTACGGTTCCGGCGACGGGGCTTGCGCACTGGCGGCGCATTTGGCCATTGGCTCTACCTTAGCACTTTCGGCGGCTCGCCGGTCCATGGCATAGTGCGCCACCGGATTGCCGGTCGATGGCGGAGAACAGCGCATGTCCAAAACCACATTTGGGATCACACCGGGACGCACACCGGGGCGCACGCTGATGGCAGCCATGCTGCTGCTGACGGCCTGCGCCGCCGAGGCGGTGTGGGAAAAACCCGGCGGCAGCCCGGCGATTTTCGATCAGGATACCGCGGCCTGCTTTCGGGGCGCCTCGATCCAGGCGAAAATGCAGATCGACAAGCGCGGCGGCAGCGTGGCGCCGCAGATTGAATTGCGCGCCGGCGCGGGCCGGGTCCGTGATCTTTCCGCCTCCACCCGCGAGGCCATTTCGTTGGAGGAAAAGGCCATTCGCGGCAAACTCTACTCTCGATGCATGCACCGCCTTGGCTACCGCCTGGCCAAGCCGGAATAGCACTCCTTAACGTTTCGTCTCGCGGTACAGAATGAACATGCCGGCGGCAACTACAAGGGCCGCGCCCAACAGTTTCATGGGTCCCGGCACATCGCCCCAGACCATGAAGCCGATCATCGCGGCCCAGACCAGGGAGAAATACTTCATTGCCGATACGGGCGCACCCGGGGCCAATTGAAACGCCTTGACGATCAGAACATGGGCGAAGCTTAAAATCGTGCCGCCGGCCATGAACAGGCTCCATTGGGACAAGCTCGGCCAATGGGTGCCGAAGGGCAATGTCGCCGCCCCGGCCAGACAGGCGACCAGCGAGGTATAAAACATCACGGCGGAAGCACTGTCGCGGGCACAATAACGCCGCGTCATCACATCACGGGCGGCGGAAAAGACCGAGGCCGCCAAAGGAAAAAGCACCCACATATCAAAGGCGTCGGTGCCCGGTTGAACCATCACCAGGACGCCGATAAAGCCAAAGGCGACCGCCCCCCAGCGCTGCCAGCCGACCTGTTCCCCGAGCAGCCATGGCGACACCGCGGTCAGCAACAACGGGCTGACAAAGACCACGGCCGAGGCCTCGGCCAGGGGCATGTTCTTGAACGACACGGTGACCAGAATAGAAGCGCCCAGGGCCGCCACCCCGCGCCAGATGACGCCGGCGGGTTGCTGCAGACGCAGGGTCCTGGGCCCGCCGTTGAAATGGATCAGCACGGCAAGAGCGGGAAACATCCACAGACCACGATAGAACATGATCTCGCCGGCATGGAAATCAGCGGTCAGCCATTTGGTGATGCCGTCCTGCAGGGTCAACAGAAAGGTACCGGCAATCATGTACAACATGCCCTGGCCGGTGGTGGAACGGGCGACCGGGCGGTTGGCAGATTCGTTTGCTCGTGAACTCATGCTACGCGGCTGCTGATCTACAACGTGCTGGTTTGGAGGGAAGTGGTTGGGAACCCAGGATTCGAACCTGGACTTACGGAGTCAGAGTCCGCTGTCCTACCATTAGACGAGTTCCCACCAAGACTGCCGGGCACGAAATTGTCCCAAGTACGTTGGTTGGGCGCAACCTATTTAGCAGCCGTCACGATGTCAACCGATGGCATTAAGCATCCAGGCTATTGCAAGGAGCCCGCCAAGAGGTCAAGTTATAGATAGGGAGTGCTAAAAAAAGTTAAAGGCGGCGGCAGCAATGTCAGCACGGGGCGGCAAGAAAAACGGTCGGCAAGATGGCGCGCGCAATGGCAGTTCAGCCATGGCGGCACCGCCCGAGCATACCTATGCCGCAATTGACCTGGGCAGCAACAACTGCCGACTGCTGGTGGCCAAGCCCTTGGACGAAGGCTTTCGTGTGGTGGATGCCTTTTCCCGCATCGTCCGTTTGGGCGAAGGCGTGGACGGCAGCCGGCGGCTTTCGGGGGCGGCCATGGACCGGACCGTCGCGGCACTGAAGGTTTGTGCCGACAAAATGCGCCGGCGCCGGGTAACCCGGGCCCGCTGCGTCGCCACCGCCGCCTGCCGCAAGGCGGATAATTGCGAGGAGTTCCTCTCCCGCGTGGAAAAGGAAGCAGGGCTGCACCTGGAAACCATCTCGGCCGAGGAAGAGGCCAAGCTGGCAATTGCCGGCTGCCGGCCCCTGATGGAGCGGGAAACCAGCCATGTCCTGGTGTTCGATATTGGCGGCGGCAGCACGGAATTGGTTTGGGCCGAACATGACCCCGAAACCGGCATCAGTCCCATCGCCGTGACCTCCCTGCCCCATGGCGTCGTTGGTATCGCCGAGCAGCATGGCAGTGGTGATTTCAGCCCCGCCCAATACGAGGATCTGGTGCAGCGCCTGGAAGTTGATTTCCGCGCCTTCGAAGCGTCCCATGGCATCAACGAAAAAATGCGTTCCCGACAAGGCGGCGGCGGCGTGCAGATGATCGGCACCTCGGGAACCGTTACCACCTTGTCGGGGGTGCATTTGGGGCTGGAGAGATATGACCGCGACCAGGTGGACGGTTTGTGGCTGTCCTTCACGGATGCCTGCGGGGCATCGGAACAATTGCGCCGGATGGATCTGGAACAACGCGCGGCCCATCCCTGTATTGGCCGTGGCCGAGCCGATCTGGTGGTGGCGGGCTGTGCCATATTGGAGGCGATCCGCCGCACCTGGCCGTGCGAGAAATTGCGCGTCGCCGACCGTGGCGTCCGTGAAGGCCTGCTGTTGTCCCTGATGCGCTGGGACAGACAGCGCGCGGCGGCCATGCCGGCCAGTGGCGCGGGCCAATGACACCCCCGGCAGGCGGCGGCGGTAAAGGCGGTGGCGGCGGTAAATCCAAGCCGTCGGGGCGGAACCTGTCGGTTCGCGTGCGCACGGCGCGGCGGCGCAAGACATCGTCCACGCGCTGGCTGCAAAGGCAACTGAACGATCCTTATGTGATCTCCGCCAAAAAGGACGGCTACCGCTCCCGCGCCGCATACAAGCTGCTGCAGCTGGACGAAAAATTCGGCTTGCTGAAAAAGGGCTTGGCGGTGGTTGACCTGGGCGCAGCGCCCGGCGGCTGGACCCAGGTTCTGGTTACCGCCTTGGGTCCAAGGGGCAAGGTTCTGGCTGTCGACGTGATCGAGATGGATGCCATGGGCGGGGCGCAAACCCTGGTCGGCGATGTCACCGATTTGGAGACTGAAACGGCGATCCGCGCTGCCCTGGGCGGGCCGGCGGATTTGGTCTTGAGCGATATGGCGCCGCCCGCCACGGGGCATCGGGCCACCGATCATCTGCGCATCATTGCCCTGGCCGAGGTGGCGCTGGATCTGGCCAAAAGCGTGCTCTCACCGGGCGGCGGCTTTGTCGCCAAGGTCTGGCAGGGTGGCGCCGAGCAGGAACTGCTGGCCGCCATGAAACGGGATTTTGCCGTTGTCCGCCATGCCAAGCCGGAGGCCTCGCGCTCGGACTCGGCGGAAATGTACGTGGTGGCCACCGGATACCGAGGCGGCGATGACGCTTGATATAACAACGTAGGCGCGGGATGTTTTTTGCGTTATACGGAAGTTCAAACCGCAGAGAGCAGTGTTATGAGTGAAGCCAGCAGCGAAAATTTCCAAGCCTATCTTGAACCCGCCACCTTTGTGGACAGCGACCATCCGGCGGTGATTGAGTTTGCCCAACGAGCTGGCGGCGAGGGCGGCACCGATCTGGAAAAGGCCGTGCGTCTGTACTACACCGTGCGTGACGATTTCCGCTATGACCCCTATGGCGTGGAGATGACCGAGCACGGCATGAAGGGCAGTTCCGTACTGGAGCGGGGCAATGGCTTTTGCATCACCAAGGGGGCCTTGATGGCGGCGGCTTGCCGGGTCCTTGGCATTCCGGCCCGCCTCGGCTTCGCCGATGTGCGCAATCATCTGGCCTCGCAGCGCATGGTCGAATTGATGGGCACTGATCTTTTTGTCTATCACGGCTTTGTCGAGATCTATCTGGAAGGCAAATGGGTCAAGGCGACGCCGGCCTTCAATCTCTCCCTGTGCGAGAAATTCGGCACCCTGCCCTTGGAATTCGACGGCCGTACCGATTCGGTGTTTCACCCATTTGATGCGGCTGGCAACCAGCACATGGAATATATCACCGAGCATGGCTCTTTCGCCGATACGCCGTTCGACGATATCAAGGCCTCGTTCATCAAGCATTATCCGGCCATGTATGCCGATGATCCGGACCGCTTCGTCGCCGGCGACATGGAAGCCGAGGCGGAGGCTGATCGCGCTGGCGAATGATTGGGCAGGAATACATAATTTTCATCGCAGGGCGCGTCATGCGCCCTGTTTTTGTTTGGGCGGACATGGCATAGTGCGCGCCATTTTCAGGAGGCGGGAAACAATATGAAAATATCCGAGGCATTGACGTTCGATGATGTTCTTCTGAAACCGGCGGCATCCGCCGTATTGCCGAACCAGGTGACGACCAATACCCAGGTCACCAAGGCCATTCCCCTGGGCATTCCTCTCTTATCGTCGGCCATGGATACGGTGACGGAGCACCGCCTGGCCATCGCCATGGCGCAATTGGGCGGTCTGGGCGTGATCCACAAGAACCTGACGGTGGAGGAACAGGCCGAGGAAGTGCGCCGGGTGAAGAAGTTCGAGGCCGGCATGGTGGTCAACCCGGTCACCATCCACCCCGATCAAAGCCTCGACGATGCCCTGAACCTGATGGACTACCACGGCATTTCCGGCATTCCCGTAGTCGAGGAAGGCACGGGCAAATTGGCCGGCATCCTGACCAATCGGGATGTGCGCTTCGCCACCGACAAGCGCCAGCCGGTGAGGGAGTTGATGACCCACGAAAACCTGGTCACCGTGCGCGAGGGCATCGATAGCGGTGAGGCTAAGCGCATGTTGCATCAGCACCGCATCGAAAAGCTGTTGGTGGTCGACGAGAACTACAAATGCGTCGGCCTAATCACCGTCAAGGATATGGAAAAGGCCACCACCTATCCGAACGCCGCCAAGGATGAACAGGGCCGCTTGCGCGTGGCGGCGGCTACGGGCATTGGCAAGGATGGATTGGCCCGGACCGAGGCCCTGATTGATGCCGGCGTCGATCTGATCATTGTCGATACGGCGCACGGCCATTCCGCCGGCGTATTGAGCAGCGTCGATGAGATCAAAAAATTGAGCAATTACACCCAACTGGCGGCGGGCAACGTGGCCACCGGCGACGGCGCCAAGGCGCTGATGGACGTGGGCGCGGATGCGGTCAAGGTGGGCATTGGGCCGGGCTCCATCTGCACCACGCGCATTGTCGCAGGCGTCGGCATGCCGCAGCTGACCGCCATCATGGAAGCGGTTGAAGCCTGCCAGAAAAACGATACGCCGGTCATTGCCGATGGCGGCATCAAATATTCCGGCGACCTGGCCAAGGCCATTGCCGCGGGCGCCAACTGCGCCATGATCGGCTCGTTGCTGGCCGGCACGGAAGAGGCGCCGGGCGAGGTCTTTTTGTACCAGGGCCGTTCGTACAAATCCTATCGCGGCATGGGCTCGTTGGGGGCCATGGCACGGGGTTCGGCGGACCGCTATTTTCAGGAAGAGATCCGCGACGCCATCAAGCTGGTGCCCGAGGGCGTGGAAGGCCGGGTGCCCTACAAGGGGCCGGTGTCCGATATCATTCACCAGTTGATCGGCGGTCTGCGGGCGGCCATGGGCTATACGGGCAATGGCGAATTGGACGATATGCGCACCAAATGCCAGTTTGTCCGGGTCACCCAGGCGGGCTTCCGTGAAAGCCATGTGCATGACGTCTCGCTAACCCGGGAAGCACCGAACTATCCCATAAACCAATCCTAGAGGGACCAGCTCCTTATGATTCCCGGCGCCCGCATCCAAGCGGCTATTGAACTATTGGATCAGATCGGCGCGGCCACCGTTCCGGCTGACCGGTTGGTCGGCAACTATTTTCGCAGCCGCCGTTATGCCGGTTCCAAAGACCGCCGCTCGGTCACGGAAACCGTCTATGATGTCCTGCGCCGGCAGGGGGAATACGCCTGGCGTGCCGGCGGCACGGACAGCCGCCGGCTGGTTCTGGCGCATCTTATGTTGGATCAGGATCAAAAAGCGGACGATGTGGCGGCCCTGTTCGATGCCGCCAAATTTTGTCCCGCTGACCTGGATGCTGATGAGCAGGTGGCCCTGGCGCAATTGTCGCAAGACGCCAGCAAGGAGGCACCGGCCTGGGTCGTGGGCAATTACCCCGAATGGCTGCATCAACCTTTGACGCGTTGGTTCGGCGATGACCTGGGAGCGGAAATGGCGGCCATGCAGGGCCGGGGGTCGGTTGACCTGCGGGTCAACATGCTGCGCTCCGATGCCGCAAAGGCCGCCGATGCCCTGGCCGAGGATGATATCGCGACTACCCAAGGTACCCTGGCCCCGACCGCCCTGCGCCTGCAAAGCCGCCGCTCCATGATCAATCATCCACTCTATCAAAGCGGCGCGGTCGAGATTCAGGATGAAGGTTCACAACTGGTGGCTCTGTTGTGTGCGGCGCAACCAGGCCAGCAGGTGGTTGACTATTGCGCCGGTGCGGGGGGCAAAAGCCTCGGTCTGGCCGCACAAATGGACAACAAGGGACAGATCTTTGCCTTCGACAGCGCGCCGCAACGGTTGCGCCCCTTGCGTGGACGCCTGCAACGGGCCGGCGCGCGGAATATTCAGGTTCATGCCCTCGCCGATGCCGCTGCCATCGCCGCCCTGGCCACGTTGGAGGGCAAGGCGGACCGGGTGCTGTTGGATGTGCCGTGCAGCGGCTCTGGCGCCTGGCGCCGAAATCCGGAAAGCAAATGGCGCCTGACGGCCGAGAAGCTTGCCGAATATGGCGCCACACAGGGCGAAATTCTGCGCCGGGCCGCGCCTCTCGTCAAACCCGGCGGACGTTTGATCTATGCCACCTGTTCGATCCTGATGGAAGAGAACGAAGACCAGATCGAAAACTTCCTGAAAGAGCAGCCGGAATTCGAAGTTCTGCCTATCAGCGGCGTTTGGCATGAAACCCTGGGTACCGATTGCCCCAGTGATGACCCCTATCTGCATCTGACGCCGGCAAAGCACGGAACCGATGGCTTTTTTGTTGCCATCCTGCAACGGCGCGCGAAAACTTGATGTGTGCTTGAGTATCCCCACGGTTATGTTTGGGCCCTAATCCCGGAAACGATCAGGGGGACGGGCGATGAAACTCGCAATTTCTTGTCTGCTGGCCATGCTGTTGCTGTCCGGGGGGGCATCGGCCGCGGGCAGCAATGAAGATAAAACCACGGACAGCCCCTGGGCCCCCACGGCGCGCAAGGCGATCAGCGACAAGGATTGGACCGCCGCGATCAAGCTGTTCGAGCGCGATGTGGCGGCGAAAACCGCCACCGCCGATACCTACAATTATCTCGGCTTCGCCTATCGCGGCTTGAAACAATACGACAAGGCCTTTGAACACTACGCCATCGCCTTGAAAATGAACCCGGAACACCGGGGCGCGCACGAGTATCTGGGCGAGACCTATCTGGCGGTGGGCAATTTAGCAAAAGCCAAGGAACACTTGGCGGCGCTGGATCGAATCTGTTTCTTTGGCTGCCAGGAATATGACGATTTGAAAGCCGCCGTCGCCGCCTACCGGCCAAAATAGGGCACTTCACCGCGCCGCCGCGAAATGCTCTTGCGCCGGGGCCTGGGGCCGTCGTAAAGCTGCGCCTATGAACAAATCTTCGACAGAAAGCATATTGATCCTCGACTTTGGCAGCCAGGTCACGCAGCTGATCGCACGCCGCCTGCGTGAAAGCGGCGTTTATTGCGAAATCGTACCCTATTTCAAGGCCGAAGAGGCTCTTGCCGGCTCCCGGCCCAACGGGGTTATCCTATCCGGCGGACCGTCTTCGGCCACACAAAGCGATACGCCGCGGGCACCGCAAAGCCTGTTTGATATGGGTATCCCCGTGTTGGGCATCTGTTACGGCCAGCAGGCCATGTGCGAACAGCTGGGCGGCCGGGTCGAAGCCTCCGACCATCAGGAATTCGGCCGCGCCTTCGTTGATATCAACGACGATTGCGCCATGTTCGAGGGGCTTTGGCAGACCGATCAGCGGCATCAGGTCTGGATGAGCCATGGTGACCGGGTGATGGAAATCCCGCCTGGTTTCCGCGTCGTGGGCACCTCGGACAATTGTCCCTTTGCCATCATTGCCGACGATGTCCGGAATTTTTACGGCGTGCAGTTCCACCCGGAAGTCATCCACACCCCGGACGGCACCGCTTTGTTGCGCAATTTCACCCACAATGTGGCGGGCTGTAAGGGTAGCTGGAGCATGGCCACCTTCCGCCACGAGGCCGAGGCGCGGGTCAAGGCGCAGGTGGGTGACGGCAAGGTTATTTGCGGCCTCTCGGGCGGGGTGGACTCGTCTGTCGTCGCGATCCTGTTGCACGAAGCCATTGGCGATCAGTTAACTTGCGTCTTTGTTGACCATGGCCTGCTGCGCGAGGGCGAGGCCGAGGAGGTCGTCTCGCTATTCAAGGAGCACTACAATCTTTCCCTGGTGCACCGGGATGCCTCGGATTTGTTCCTGGATAAACTTGCTGGCGTCAGCGATCCGGAACAAAAGCGCAAGATCATCGGTGCGACGTTTATTGATGTCTTCGAGGAAGAGGCGAACCGCATCGGCGGCGCCGATTTTCTGGCTCAGGGCACGCTATATCCGGACGTGATCGAATCTATCTCGCCATCCGGCGGGCCTTCGGCGACCATTAAATCGCACCATAACGTGGGCGGCCTGCCTGACCGCATGAACATGGAACTGGTCGAGCCTCTGCGCGAACTGTTCAAGGACGAGGTCCGCGATCTGGGCCGCACCCTGGGTTTGCCCGAAAGCCTGGTGGGACGGCATCCTTTCCCAGGCCCCGGCCTGGCGATCCGTTGCCCGGGCGAGATCAGCGCCGACAAACTGGCCATCCTGCGTCAGGCCGATGCGATCTATCTGGACGAAATCCGCAAGGCCGGCCTGTACGACGCCATCTGGCAGGCGTTCGCGGCTATTCTGCCCGTGCGCACCGTTGGCGTGATGGGCGATCAACGGACCTATGATTACATCTGCGCCCTGCGCGCGGTGACCTCCACCGACGGCATGACGGCGGATTATTATCCCTTTGATCATGAGTTTCTGGGCCGCACTGCAACACGCATCATCAACGAGGTGCGCGGCATCAACCGGGTCGTCTATGATGTGACGTCAAAGCCCCCGGGAACCATCGAGCTGGAATGATTTCAAAAAAAATTATCCAATAAAATCAATTATTTACAATTAATTGTTTACTTCCAAAACACTTCTAAAGGATTTTGCCCTCTGCAGGTATCGCGGAGGAATTAGATTCTTAGGTGAAACAAAGTTCAAAAATCCAAACTTATCCTAAAGAATGATGTCTCCTAACCATGCAGGTACTCAGTAGGTATTAGGCAAGGTATTAGGAAGGCATAGGCGTAGGTATCGTTACCTGTGGGTACACACAGAGACGTCGAGTTGGCGAGTAATACCACATACCGTCAAATCAGTTAGAGGGGAGAGCGTCAAGGTCGTTGTCTCCAACACAAAGAGGGGGGAAGGTAGGGATAATGAGACATTGTGAGGAACTTATGAAAGATCCAATAGAGACATTCCACTACAGGTACAGTTTTGATACCTCAGAACCACTAACGAACGTTAAATTCAAGGTATTAGAAAACTTCATCCTTTTTGATCTGTGGGACGAGGGTGAAGAAAACGACGTACCATGGATCATATCAGACCTTGAACAAACCCAAATCAAGGAAAACGAAAAATGATGAATTATGCAGATTGGTGTATCCAACAAGAACGATTCTTTGACACGATGCCTCGTTGGTATTGGAACCATACGAAAAGGAACGAAGTGTATAGGAAGTGTGTCGTATACACACAGCAACACGATAAGAGGGGTCGTTAGTCGTTCTCGTCAAATTCCCCTGATTACTAAATAAATCTTTACATAAAGATTTATTTCTGAAAGAACATAGTTAGGGGAGTTAGAAGGATGAAGGTAAAATGCGGTTGTTGTGGAGAGTATAAGGACGGCGTGGAATTTTGGAATGTCTATACAGGCAGTAACAAAAGACAAGAGTTAAAGGACCTATCATCTCAAACAATAGGGGTGATTAAACTAAGAAATAACAAACAACGGAATTGCAAGTCCTGTGCAGAGAATTGGTGGATGTACAATAAGCACAGACGAGAAGGTTATTATAAAAAGTATAAAAATAGACTTTCTGAAAAAGGTGTTAGACGACTATACGAACTGAAAGAAGAATTACATTTGTGAATTTTGGAGTGACCTGACTCAGAATGGAATGATATAGGTATAGGTATAAGTGTACTTCCAATTAACTTCTAATAAAATTTAAGTTATTGAATTTAAAAAGTTATTTCTATTGCAACGATTGTAACTTAATCGCCATTTATAAGTGGTTTTAAAGTTTTTATCATATGCCCAAATAGCACTTTTAAACTTGTTTAAAACATTTTCGTAAATCCCCAAACATTTTTAAACCACTATGAAGATATAAGGATAGGGGTTTGATAAATATGATAGCACATAATGCTAAAGGAGAAGTTATATGCATGCACTACAATACGATGGTACGAGATTAGCGAATTTCAGAGTGCCAAATCACTTAAGAGTAAAGTTTCATATGCTTTGTCAATGTAACGAGTCGACAATGACAAAGGAATTAACGAGGTTCATGTCCACATATATTACACAGGAGTCACCCAAAGTAGAGCAGATGGGTGTCAGTGTATCCCCTAACGACATGCCCAACACTACCCACATCAAACCCTCACAGAAAACGACGAGGAATGATGGATGGGGTCAAGCATCCAAAAAATCGACAACGCCGCCTCAGAGGTGGGGAAAATTGGTTAAAAATCCCATTACACAGACATGGGAGGTGATGGAATGATTTTAGGAGAAGTGCTTTTACCGCAAAATAAATTTGAATTATTGAAACGTATCCAATCAATTAAGGATGTTCAGTTTAAGATTATAGAGAACGTCGAGAAGAAGGATTTATCGAAAGTGAGTAAGGAGGTAGGGACTTACCTATCGAATAAAGAGGCAACCATCGTAGTTATTAAGAATACAAGGTAGGATGACGATGGTAGATAGAGAAGCAGAGTAGATTTTATACATCATTGATAGCATCAGACATGCTTAATGATATTTGGGGGGAACCTTGATGAGTTATCAGAAAGCAGACATAGCACCTTGTAAGAACTCGTTTATAGTGTCCATCCCAATGATGTAGTAGATATACAGTCCAATACCTATGAGGGGTATCAGTACCTTCAAAGAGTAGGCAATGATCCAAAACCAAAGGATTATATTTCCTGCAACAGTCAGTAGGTACATCATAGTACCTACAGGATCATGCCACCCTCGAACTCAGACAACAGACAAATAATATTGTCAGGCAATCTTAGATATTACGAAATCAGAGGCACCCTTGCCCTTGGCACGTTTGATTGAATAACCCTTATTACCAAGTCTCACTGAGGCATCAGATGCGAGTCCTGACAATGCTGCTTGAAGTTTTACGGCAACAGGATCGACCTTAATGGCATCCTTCTTGGGTAGGGTATTTAACCATTTAGAAAATGCCTTAGTTCCAATGTCATCACCAACACTTTTCTTCAAAGCATTGAGTTTGCGAAGTTGTCCCTTTGTGAGGGCTGATTCATCCATAATTAGGTTCCTGAACTGTGTGGGAAGTATCACGTGAGGGTGCATTATAGACTTTGTAACAGAGGGTCAAGGGGCCTGAAATGGACCCTTATACGAGACAATGAACAGATATTAGAATACCTGCCTATCTTTACTTAACGCCTGCGTTTCTTATGACAGCTGCAGGTGCTGCATTTGGAAAGAAATTCCAAATTTGAAACTTCGCCAAATTTTAAATAGCATCAACTTTTCTAGCGCTCTGATCACAGCGTCAAAATTAGATTTGGTCGCTTAAAACGTAGTATTTATAATAACGTCGATCATTTTAGAAGTCCTCTGAACAGAGGTGTAAGAGTGAAGAAAACGTAAATAAGCCAAAGAGCCACACAGGCTTGAGTAAGTCGAGCAATTCCGCGAGACCCATTATGACTAGAAGCACTTCGCCAAATTCCAACAGTAGTGAAAATCGCATATGCAGTTCGAACTGAAATAATAATACCGCTTATCAAAACAACCGCAGCAGGATCAAGTTCTTTGTATAATCCCGTGGCACGGTTTGCGAACCCAACCGTACCCAAAAGGAATGTCCCCAAAACCCCCCAAATCCAAAACGCTCTCCCCAAAGAGGTTTCGCCATTCCAAAATGACAAGAATATTTTAGGCATTTTCGTAGCTCTTATGAGAATGCAAACGATTGAAGACTAGTTTTTCGTTGTTCTGTATCAACGTCAAGCACCATTTTGCCGACCCTCCTACGATTTTAGCTTGCTCTTACTAACCCACATTATTCATGATCGCGATCAGCTTTGATCTGAGCACACGGCTTCAGCCGGATCGACGGCGGTTTTCAGCGGCTAATTTTTAGAGGTGTTAGGGATTGACGTTCGGGGTTCATTCGGCGGCTCTTGCCGCCTG
>JABIWH010000014.1 GCA_018701215.1 Rhodospirillaceae bacterium | reverse complement strand
TTCCAGATTATGTTCAGGGTAGACAAGTTTGCAAGATCAACAGACACAATTGCTTTTTCAAAGAAGCTCGCTTTTTTTCGATCGGCCACAGGCAGTGGCGATTTTTCGTTGGTAGCCCGTTGGGCCTGCAGGGCAGTGCTGGGCTTTAGCCGATTGGCGCGTTTCCAAAACCCATGAGCTGCTGTCCGGCATCGACCACCAGGGTGTGTCCGGTGACTTGGCGCGCGGCTATCAGATATTGCACGGCTTGCACGATATCCGCCGGCCCCAGGCCCGCGTCCAAGGGGGTCAGGGCCTGACGATCATCGAAGTTCTGCTGGCTCTGATCGCTCGGCAGAACCAGGCCCGGTGCGATGGCATTCACCCGGATACCTTGCGGGCCCAGATCGTAGGCAGCCAGCCGGGTCGCCCCTTCGAGCGCAAACTTGCCGCAGAAATAGCTGAAACGTTCCGGAGAGGCAGACGTAAGCTGGGTGTCGAGCAGATTGATGATTGCGCCGTCTGTCGGCGCCGGGTTCTGATTGGCGAAGGCCTGCATCAGAAAAACCGGCGCTGCCGCGTTCACATTTATCAAATATTGCCATGACTCTGGTGTCAGATCCCGAAGATTGTCCATCTGAAACGCGGCGGCTGAATTGATAAGAACCGACACCGGACCACCCAACGCGGCCGCGGTTTGCGCGATCAGTTCCCCGGCTGTTTCCGGCTGGCTCAGATCCTTTTGGACCAACGCCGCATGTCCACCGGCCGCGTGGATACCGGCACAAAGCCGCTCCGCGCCAGCACTGGAAGAATTGTAGTGAAGCCCCAGGGCATAGCCTTGCTCGGCAAGCGCTTGCGCAATGGCCCAGCCAAGACGCTTTCCAGCGCCGGTCACCAATGCAATTTTTTCAACGGACATGCTGCCTCGTGACTGTGTTTCTGTCAGGCAAAATCCTGCAGATTAAGAACCGGTTGCACGCGCGGCACCTCGTGGCTGCGGACCAAATTCGCCTTGGAGAGAACCGCGATCGTCGCGGCACTTGTTTGTGCAACGCGCACTTCATCGCGGAATAGATACACGGCGCCGGACAATTGAACCGTGACCGGCCAGCCAAGCTCCCGCAAACGGAAAGACTGCAAAATGCTGTCGGTCTGATAGCGAATACGATCCGGGCCATCCGGTAAATGCAACGTGAATCCGAAGCCCGGATCGACCCAAAGCCGTTCCACGCCGGCCTCGGTTGCGAGGTTGATCCGCTTTTTAAAGAACGTCAGCTGTTGATCGAATATCTCGTCGGCAGGTGGCAAGTGGTCCACAGAACGGGCGTTTTCGCCAGGCGTATAGCAAAGCACCACGCCGGCCTGATGTTTGGCAATAGCGCGATAAAGTTCCTGATCATCGACACGGCCTGTCAGATTGATTACACCGGCCCCGGCCTCCAAAAGCGCAATGCCGACCTCGGGATGATAGGTTTCCACCGAGACCAGGATGTTCTCGTCGGCAAGCGCCCTGACCACCGGACGCATCCGGTCGATCTGCTTTTGGGTCGAGACGACATCCGCTGTTTCCCCGGTAGATTCCGCGCCGATGTCCACCATCGCCGCGCCTTCAAGCGTCATGCGCCGGCCCCGATACAGCGCCGCCTCAAAGGTATGGCACACTGTCTCCCGGTAGCTGCTGTCTGATGACAGGTTCAAGACCCCCATCTGATAGGTGCGGTCTTCAAACCGACGATTAAATTTCGCAAATTCAAAGGTTTGGATTGGCGCTTCCAGCGCGTCGCGGTACTTGAGCCACAGTGGAAGAAGCCGGTCTGCCGATATCATGAAACAGTCATCTCCTGAACACTTGAATGGGGAACTTCGGCGACGAAATTGGCGTGTATACTCATCCGGCAAGTCTGGTTAGCAGGAACGCTTCCGGACGATGCGAATCCCGACGCCGTCCGCGTCCCTAAATATATCCGGTTTTAACACCGTCACGGTAACCCGGTCGGCCAATGGGTTTTGCAAGGCAAAATTGGCGATGTCCTCTGCCCACTGTTCCACCAGGTCCACATGCTCGCCGGACGCCGCCTTTTTTTGCATGAAGTCGACCGCGTCAGCATAGGATATATATTGTCCGGTTTCCTGGACGATTTTCCGATAATCGGAAACAGTGCGGATTTCGACGGTGAAGCAGACCGTTTGGGTGCGCCTCCTCTCGCTTTCGAGCATACCGATGTGCGTTTGTAGCAGGAGGTTCTCGATGATGATGACATCCTGATCGTCTTCAACAATTTCCAGGTTACTTTCCGGCGATGTGGACATTGGCTTTCCTGCTTTGGCGCGCAATCCGCGTTTGTCAGACAAAGCCATGGAACCAGATCCCCATAGAGGTCAGGTCTCGCAGTGCCTGTGCGCGCGGCCGCATCCTGAATTGTGAAATTCAACCCATAATTCAGTCATACCAACGTCCATATACGATAGCAAGACAAGCGCACGGCCTGGACGGGATCCTTTATGGATCAAATCGGCAGCGTTGTGCCGCCGCGTGCCGTCCGGTGGATCCCGGCGGCGGTTTCTGAATGTACAACGTTGGAAAACCAGCAGAAATCCGACGGCGGATGGCTGGCCTAGCTCATTGCCGCGGCCCGGTGTAGCATGGCGCGCAACTTGGACGGGACAGCCCGGCAGCACACCCCGGCGGCAAACTTCGGCGGCAAACCTGGGCGGCACATTGGGCGGAATTGGGAGCGCACGGCATGACGATCATCGGCATTGAAGAAATCTTCCTCAAGGTCAGGGATATGGCAAAGGCGATCGAGTTCTACAATGGTCTTCTTGGTATTCCGTTGGATAAGCAGGATGGCGAGCGGACCTATCTGCAGACCGAGCGCGGCCACCTGGTACTGCAAATGGAAAATCATACCGGGCGCCATCAGGGGGGCGGTCCGCTGCATTTTGCCATGACGGTAACGGAAGATGGCTTTGATGAAATCATGGGCAACTTCGAAGGTGGCCGGTTCTTTACCCGGGGGCCATACGGCGAGCGGGGCAAGGGCCGCGCCCTCTTCATGATTGATCCCGATGGCAACGAGACCGAAATTAACACCCGCTATATCCATGGCGTGCCGCAACGTCAGTAAGGACGTTGCGATAGCTGTTTTCAGCACCGTGCGCCGGCCATGTTGATGGCGAAATCGGCGTTCAGTCTTGGGCCAAAATTGGGAGCAACTTCATGCTTGAATGCCAACGGCATCTGTTCGATGTGCCGCGCGAGATCGCCTATTTCAATTGTGCGGCATTTTCTCCGTTCCTGTTATCCGTGGCCGAGGCCGGCCATGGCGCGGTGCAACGGCGGGTACATACCTGGGAGATAAACTCCACGGAACTGGCCGATGGCGCCGACCGGGCCCGGGCATTGTTCGCCCGCCTGATCAATGCCGAGGCGGATGCCATCGCCGTTACGCCGGCGACCAGTTATGGTATCGCCGTGGCGGCGGCCAATCTGGAGCTGGCCGCCGGGCAAAACATCGTCGTGCTGCAAGACCAGTTTCCATCCAATTATTACGTCTGGGTCGAGAAGGCGGCACAGGCCGGGGCAACAATGCAAGTGGTGCCGCGACCGGCAAATGGCGATTGGACGCCCGGGGTCCTGGAGGCCATCGGCGCGGATACGGCAATCGCCGCGCTACCTGGCTGTCACTGGATGGACGGCAGCCTGCTGGACCTTGCAGCGGTAGGTGTCCGTTGCCGCGAAGTGGGCGCGGCGTTTGTCATCGATGCCACCCAATCCACCGGCGCCCAGCGCCTGGATGTTGCGGCGATCCAGCCGGATTTCCTGGCCTGTTCCGCCTACAAGTGGCTGTTGTCGCCGTATACCTTGGCGTTTCTCTATGCCGCACCGCACCGCCGCGACGGGATGCCGCTTGAATTGCACAGCGGCAACCATGATCCCAGCCAACAGCACGGCACCTATAGTGCGGCCTTGCGCCAGAGTGCTGCCCGTTACGATATGGGTGAGCGGACCAACCTGACCTCGCTACCCATGGCCTGTGCGGCGATGACGCAACTGCTGGATTGGGGCCTCGGCGAGATTGAGGAAAGCCTGGGCCGTCTGACCGACAAAATCGCCGACGAGGCGGCCCGGCGTGGTTATGCCCATCCGCCGCGCCAACACCGCGCCCGTCACTTCATCGGCGTCACCCCGCCTGGCGGCGTGCCCACGGGTTTGGTCGAGGCGCTGGCCGCCGATAATGTCTACGTGGCGCCGCGTGGCCCATCCATCCGTATTAGCCCGCATCTGCACAATGATGTGGCGGATATAGACCGTTTGTTCGCCGCGTTGGACCGGCATGTGCCGCTTTAGGCGGCGGCATCGGCACCTACGATGAAAGCCATGCGCGCGGCGCACTTCTTTGCGTCTTCAGGTGCCGATCTGGCGCGTC
Source organism: Rhodospirillaceae bacterium (assembly GCA_018701215.1). Lineage (GTDB taxonomy): Bacteria > Pseudomonadota > Alphaproteobacteria. The sequence continues at coordinate 14 of JABIWH010000014.1, read as the reverse complement.
ACGCATAGGATACC
>JABIWH010000030.1 GCA_018701215.1 Rhodospirillaceae bacterium | reverse complement strand
CGCTCGATCACCAGATCGGCCTCGGCAAAACCTTGTTCGACATCGCCAGCTTTGACCACCATGGTGCTCGCAATATTGGTTGGCCCGTCGATCCCGTCGGTTTTCAGCCAATCGTGCAAAATCGGCGCGTCCGGCGCCATCGCCTCGTCGACGTCGATGACATGCGGCAGCACTTCGTAGTCGACCTCGATCAGTTCCAGCGCGGCCTCGGCAACGCTTTTCGAGATTGCTGCGACCGCCGCCACTGGCTGGCCAGTGTAGAGAATTTTTTCCTGGGCCATGCAGCCGCGGGAAATCCAGCGAATATCGTTCGGACCCGTCGGCAGCGGCTTGTCCAAAGGCAGCAAGGGCAGGTCGTCGCCGGTCATCACCGCCACCACGCCCTCCAATTCTCCCGCCTTGGAGGTATCGATTTTCTTGATCAGCGCGTGGGCGTGCGGGCTCCGTAGCAGCTTGCCCCAGACCATGCCGGGCATGGTGAAATCGGCCGCGTATTGCGCCGAGCCGGTGACTTTATCGATGCCGTCGGGCCGTACAGTGCGCTGGCCGATCCATTTATTTTTGAGCGACATGTCGTTCATCTTTATCGTTCCTTGTCCCCAATGGTCACTGATATGGCATCCATAGCCGGTAGTTTGTGTGCCGAAAATACCTACGAGGTTCGGACGGCGCGGCAGGTGCGGGCTATGGCAAACGTGGACGAACCATAGCCGTCGAAACCATCGGAAGGCAAGGCGTCTGACGGCATTGTCAATCGCGCTGAGAAACAGCGCGGCTCCCAACAGAAGAATACCGCTGCCGAGATTGAGAAGATCACCCACCAGTTGGATGGTCTCTACGACGCCATTGCTGATGGGCTGCGCACCCAAGGCCTCAAGACAAAACTGGAGGCCTTGGAACAACGTAAGGGCGACCTGGAATTTCAACAATCCCGACAACCGCACTGCCCCGATGACCGTTGTGGGTCTTGGTTGTGTGAAAACGGCGGTGCCAGTTTGTGTCTCGACCAGGCTTGTTCCTTTAAGCAATGTTTTCGGATTTTCCCTGGGTTAGGGTATGTCAGGCGCGGAAAGCCGGTCCACGGGGCCTGAAACCGTCTTTATCGGCTCAAATCGGCGGACAAAGAGGCGTTCTTTATGCCCTCATCGCCTGGAGCAGTTGTCGCGGCCCCAGAATGGTCATGACCCGGGTCAAATTGTAGGCCAGGACGCTTAGCGCCATCTCGGTGCGCACGTTCTTCAGCCGCTTCATCAGGAAGTGGGTGGCACCCAGGCGCATCTTGATGGTGCCGAAAGGATGCTCCACTGTCTCGCGACGTTGACGCATCGCCTGCGGGTTCTCGTCGAGCCGCCGCTGCACCTCTTCGGCCAGATGCTCGTGCTCCCAACGGGTGACCACATGCCGTGTGCTGGTGGTGCAGCGCGTCTTCAACATGCAATTCCCGCATTCCTTCGCCGCATATCGCCTCAGGTCAATGCCGTCCGTCTGCCTCTCCGCGTCCAAAGCCTCCAGGCGCGCCATCTCGTCCTTGAGCTTGCCGATCTTTTCTTCAAGCCGTGATACCCGCTTGGCCAGGGCAGGAGAAGGGTCTTGCCGGTCCGCACTGTCAAGCTGATGCAAATACCGCGTAATACTTTCTTCGATCTGCGCCTGCCGACGCTTCATCTTCGCCGTCGTGAAGTTGCGATCCCGATTGTTCACCGCCTTGAACTTGGAGCCGTCAATGGCGACACTGGCATGAGCCGGCAGACCAAGCGAGCGGCAGAGCTCGACAACCCGAGTGCAGACCTTGCGGATCCCTGAGCCATTGTCCTTGCGGAAGTCGGCAATGGTCTTGTGATCGGGAACCAGGCGTCCGGTCAGCCACATCACCTCGACATTGCGGCCCGCCTCGCGCTCCAGCCGGCGGCTCGATTGCACCCGGTTGAGATAGCCGTAGATGTAGAGCTTCAACAGCACCGACGGGTGATAGGACGACCCGTCTGCTTCGGCGCAACACCAGAAAACCCCAAGCCATCAAGATCAACGCCATCAACAAAAGCCTCAATCACACGAACCGCATTATCCCCATCAATCCAGTCTTCAAGGCGGTCGGGGAATAAGGTGCTTTGACTACGGTCGAGACCTTCGACAAATCGCTGCATTGGACACCTCATCCGATTCAATGAGGAATCATAACACCCATCACGTTTTTACACAGCCAGGGTCAATAGTGGCCTGTAAGTATTTGCTGATGTAATGCCCAAAGCCGGGGGCAAAGCTGACATGGCAGCAAAACTCGTTGGGGACTTAACTCGTTCGAGATCCAATGAGTGGAGGCGCAAACAGAGTGATCAGGATTTGCTTTGTTCCTAGACCAGAACTCTGTGCATTTGTGCCAACTCCCCCTACATCTCCAATACCGCCTTGGCGATGATGCCGCGCTGGATTTCGTTGCTGCCGCCATAGATGGTCGCGGCGCGGCGTAACAGGCGTTCCTGGGCTAACCCAACCGTGTAATCCGGCCCGATGGGGGGCTCGTTGCGCTCCGGGTCCAGCTCGTCGGCCGGATAAGGCGCGGCGTAGTGGCCGATGGCTTCGATCATCAATTCGTTCAGGGTCTGCTCCACCTGGGTGCCACCGATCTTCAGGGTCGAGGCTTCCGGCCCCGGCGGCTTGCCCGCCTTTTCCTGGGCCAGAATACGCAATTGGGTGAACTCCACCGCCTGCAAGGCAACTTCCGCCTCGCTCAACCGGGTTCTAAAAGAGTCCTGTTCCAACACGCTGGCGCCGTCGGCACGCTCGATGGAGGCGATTTTCTTCAGACGCTCCACCTTGCGCTTTGACTTGCCTACCCCCGCGATGCCCGTGCGCTCGTGTCCAAGCAGGAATTTGGCGTAGGTCCAGCCCTTGTTCTCTTCACCGATGCGGTTTGAGATCGGCACGCGGACGTCGTCGAAGAACACTTCGTTCAAATAATGATGGCCGTCGATGGAAATGATCGGTTTCACGATGATGCCGGGCGTGGTCATGTCGATCAACAGGAAGGAAATACCCTCCTGTTTCTTGACTTCCGTATTGGTGCGGACGAGGCAAAAAATCCAATCCGCATGATGGGCGTGCGAGGTCCAGATTTTGGAGCCGTTGACCACATAGTCGTTGCCGTCAGGCACGGCGCGGGTCGCCAATGAGGCCAGGTCCGAGCCCGAGCCCGGCTCTGAATAGCCCTGGCACCACTGTTTTTCACCCCGGATTATGGGGCCTAGGTGCTGTTCCTTTTGCGCATCCGTGCCGAAGGCGCCGATCACCGGCCCAACCATGGAGATCCCGAACGGGCTTTGCCGCGGGCAATCGGCAGCCTGGTATTCCGCGTCATAGATATATTTCTGCATGGCGTTCCAGCCCGTACCGCCAAGTTCCAGCGCCCAATTCGGCGCGCCCCAGCCTTGCTGGTAGAGGATATTCTGCCATCGCTTGGTATAATCGGAAGGTACATAAGACGGTGCCAGGCGGGTGCGTTCCTGGATTTCCCGCGGCAGTTTGCTGGCGAGAAATTCCCGCACCTCATCACGGAACGCCAATTCCTCGGCATTGAAGACGATATCCATGACAACATCCTTCCAAATCTACGGATACAAATCGTGCTTGCCGATAACATAGCCGAAAAATGGCGCCAGATGTATACGGGGCATCTTTGCCGCATATTTGACCGTTTGGTTGGCGTGAGAATCGTTTGCGTGTGTAACCTGCGCGACAATTGGCTCAACTGGACCAATGTTTAAGACTGGGTTCGACGATTGATGGGGTGGCAGCAAAGTTTATTGCTGGTACAATCGCCGCAAAACGGGGAGTCGGATGATGGCGGAATGGGAACGGGATACGCGGGCGGACTACGAGAGCAAGGGCTTTGCCGTGTCCTCGGGCTTCGGCAAGAAGCCGGCCTTGCTGGTGGTGGATTTCATCGTTGGCTTTACTGATCCCACATCGCCCCTGGGGGGCGACTTTGACGCCGAGGTCGCGGTCACGGCGCAATTGCAGACAGCCTTTCGCAAATCCGGCTTGCCCATCGTCTACACAACGGTGGAATACAAGGAAGACCTCTCGGACGGCGGCGTCTTCGTAAAGAAAGTGCCCTCGCTGGGGATCTTGCGCAAGGGCTCACCCAATTGTGTGGTCGATGCGCGGCTGAAACCGCTGCCCGGCGAACTTGTGGTCTCAAAGAACTATGCCTCGGCTTTTTTCGGCACTGATCTGGACAGCTATCTCCGTTCCCAGGGCGTGGATACATTGGTCATTACCGGCGCCACCACATCGGGCTGTGTGCGTGCCTCGGCGGTGGATTCATTGCAATATGCCTACTACACTATCGTCGTCAGCGACGGCGTGGGCGACCGCGCGCAAGGGCCGCACGAGGCCAATCTGTTTGATATCGACGCCAAATACGGCGATGTCATTGATGGCAACGCGGTATTGACGTATTTGCGCGGCTTGGCCACGTCGGGCTTTTCCGATGCGGCGCGGACGGAATTCGAGACCTGGTGGAACGCAGGCCACAAGGCCCAAGCATAAGGCCGGAGGGGAGTTGGAACATGGCTGACGATCGCGACGCAAGCCTTTCATCCGCCTTCGATGCGCTGCTGGACAAGAACCGGCAGCGCCTTGATGACCTAAGCTCGACATCGTCCCGGGAACGCGCCAAGACGGCCAGACCCATGCTGGCGCCAGCGCAGCCTTCCGCATCTGTGCCCACGCCGGCTGGCGGCAAGCGGCGGACAGGCCGTAGCGACGGCAGAGAATTTTCATTTGATACTTAGTGCAGCCATAACCAAAGGGGAGATAAAACTCATGGCTTTACCGAAAGTAGGGGATTTGGCGCCCGCCTTTTCCATGCGTAACCAACAGGGGGTGACCACGACCCTGGAACAATACAAGGGCCACCACGTGGTTCTGTGGTGGTATCCAAAGGCCGACACACCTGGCTGAACCGTTGAAGGCAAAGGGTTCCGTGATCGAATCCAAGATTTTACAGCCAAGAATGCCGTGATCCTGGGCGCTTCGTTCGATAGCCCCGAGGATAACCGTGCTTTTCAGGAGAAGTTCAACTTTCCCTTCGATCTGTTGAGTGATCCGGAAAAAGCCGCGGGCGAAGCCTATGGCGTGATCCAGACGGAAAAGCCCTATCCGGCCCGGTTTAGTTTTCTGATCGGTCCCGACGGCCATATCGTCAAGGTCTACGACACCGTCGTACCAGCCGAACATCCCGATCAGGTCCTGGCGGATCTAGGGTAGGAATTTTAGCCGGACGCTGAACGCAAAAGCCAAGGGTCACGCAGTGACCCTTGGCTCAAACCGGCAAACACTCCGGACCGATGGGTTCGAAGCGTTTGTATTTCATGCAAAACTCCTGGTGGCCCAGGGCTTCGGAATTGGTTTCGGTGCCTTGGGCCACGGCCAGGACCATGTTGCGGATTTCCTCGCCGACCTCGTCCAAGGTCGCTTCGCCTTCCAGAATGCGGCCCGCATCGATATCCATGTCGTCCCACAAACGGGCGAAGGTTTCGGGATTGCCGCACACTTTGATCACTGGCGAGATGGCGGAACCGACGACCGAGCCGCGCCCGGTGGAAAACAACACCACATGAGCGCCACAGGCGATCAGCTCGCCGACTTCTTCCGTGTCGTTGATGGAGGGGAAGCCGAAGCGCACATCGCCGTCGGACACCATGTCCAACAGATAAAGCCCACCTTTAGGCGGTTGGTCGCCGGGCTTAAGCAGCCCTGAAATAGGCGCGGCGCCGGATTTGGCATAGGCGCCCATGGATTTTTCCTCGATCGTGGTCAAACCGCCTTCCGCGTTGCCGGGCGAGATCGAGGCATGGCCAAGAGTATGGTAATGGCGATGCGCCTTGGCCACGCTGTCGATGATGGCCTGACCCAATTCGGGGGTCACGGCGCGGTCCGCCATGTAGCCTTCGCAGCCGATCAATTCGCCGGTCTCCTCGAATATGCAGGCCGCCCCCAGATCCACCAGCATATCAAAGGCCCGCCCCATGGCCGGATTGGCCGCCAGACCGGAGGTAGCGTCCGAACCGCCACAAATGGTGCCGATCACCAGTTCACCTGGCTTGATATCGGCCCGCGGCGTGTTGCCCAGCTCGGCCAGAGTCTGTTCCACCCAGGCCCGCCCGGCCTCGATGGTGGATCTGGTGCCGCCGTCGCGTTGGATGATCATTAACTCGCCGGGCCGCCCGGACTTGGTGATATGGCTCTTCAGATCGCGGCCATTGAAGCTTTCGCAGCCCAGCGAGATCAACAGCGCCCCGCCCACGTTCGGGTGCGTTGTCAGGGACCGCATCATGCGTTCGGCATAGGCATTGGGAAAGCAGCCGGGAAAGCCGATGACATGAACGCCTTGTTCACGGAATGGCTGGGCGATTTCGCGGGCCACGTGATGGCCGCATTCCACCAGATAGGCGACCACGATGACATTGCGGATGCCTTTACGGCCGTCGGCGCGCAGATAACCGTTGATCATATCGTCGCCTCCGCGCCTAGGTCGGCCTCATAGGGGTCGTCTTCGGAATAGTTGGCGATGTAATCGCTTTTCAGATTGTGGTTATGCACATGTTCGCCAATGGCGACGGCATGGGTGATGGAGCCAATGGGCGCGCCGTACTTGATCACCTGATCGCCAATCGCCAGCGTCCGCAGCGCCAGCTTGTGACCCAGGCCGATTTCGGCGGGCATCACCAGTTCTTGTCCGTCCAGCAACAGGCGCTCGCCCTGGCTGACCGATTGGATCAGAACCAGGACATTGTCTTGCGGCGATAGGCGCAAAAGGCGTGGGTCATCGCTGTTGCCAATTGCCATGCTTCCCTCTCTCCCTCTATCCTATGGACTTGTATAGTATTACAGGCGGACGGAAGCCAGACGATGACGGCTGACATGACAAAGAACAAGGCCGAAATTCAAACCCGGAATTTGGCCGACGTACTGGGTGAGCGGGTGGTCGAGGTTTATGGCCCCGGTGCCGGGATTGAAGGCTTGTTGCGTCTCTCGGGCGGGGCCAGCCGGGAAACTTGGTCGTTTGATGCCCTGTTGCCAGATGGCGGGCGTAAGCCGTTGATCCTGAAGCGCGATCCCTTGGATGAAAAGCTGGAGAACCAGCCGGGCGGGGCCGACACGAATTTCAGCGTCGACCGCTGGACCGAGGGGCGCCTGATGCAGTTGGCCGGCGAGGTTGACGTGCCGGTGCCGGAGGTGCCGTTCTTTCTGGCCGCCGACGAGCGCACGACGGCAGGCTTCGTGATGCAGCGCCTGGAAGGCGAGGCCCTGGGCCGGCGCATTGTGCGCGAGGACGAATTTGCCCGGGCGCGGCCCAAACTGGCCTTTCAATGCGGCGAGGCGGCGGCCCGCTTTCACAATATTCCCATCGAGCGTCTGCCCCAGTTGCGCAGCTTCACCCCGGCAGAAGCATTGGACTACAATCTGGCGGTAATGGATTCGGTCAAACAGCCGCACGCCGGATTTGAATACGGCATCCACTGGCTGCGCGAGCGCCTGGAACTGGCGGGCGATCGCTGGGGCCTGTCCCATGGCGATTACCGCAACGGCAATCTGCTGGTTGACGGCGACGGCTTGCGCGGTGTGTTGGATTGGGAATTGGGTCATCTGGCCAATCCGGTGTCCGATCTTGGTTGGATCTGCATCCGGGCCTGGCGCTATGGCTATTACGACGACCCGGTGGGTGGTTTCGGCGAGGTGGAAGATCTGCTCGATGGTTATGAAGCCGGCGGCGGTGGCCGCGTATCTCTGGAAACCCTGCGCTTTTGGGAAGTCTTCGGCTGCATGCGCTGGGGTGTGATCTGCATGATGCTGGCCTTTACCCATATCGAGGGGCGGGAACGCTCGGTCGAAAAAGTCTCCATTGGCCGCCGTTCCATCGAAGGTGAGTATGACATGTTGCAGTTGGTGGATTGATGGCCGAGGCAGTACAAGATCCGAAACTGACCGCCGGTGAACAATTGGCGGCGGTCCTGCGCGAAAGGCTGGCCGAGGAATATGGCCCTGGCACAGAGATCGAGGCTCTGCTGCGTCTCTCGGGCGGGGCCAGCCGCGAGACCTGGTCGTTTGATGCCTTGAAGCTCGATGGCACGCGCCAACCCCTGATCCTGAAACGCGACCCCATGGACCGGCAGGTGGAAAAGCAATACGAAGGCGTGCCCGGGGGCCGCCTGAATGTGGGCCGGCTGGTCGAAGGGCGCTTATTGCAGTTGGCCGGCGAGGCCGGCGTGCCTATGCCTAAGGTACCGTTTTTCCTGGACAAGGACGAACGCACCACCGAGGGCTTTTTTAGCCATCGCCTGGTGGGCGAAGCCCTGGGCCGGCGCATCGTGCGTGACGATGCCTATGCCGCCGCCCGGCCAAAACTAGCCTATCAGGTTGGCCATGCCGCCGGACGTTTTCACACCATCCCCCTGGAAATTCTGCCCGCCATGCGGGGTTTGCCGGCGGCGGAGGAATTGCTGCATTACCGCGCCATCATGGATTCTTTTCACCAGCCACAGGCGGGCTTTGAATACGGTTTCCGCTGGTTGCAGGAACGCTTGCAGCTGGCGGGCGAGCGCTATGCGCTTTGTCATGGGGATTTTCGCAATGGCAATATTCTGGTCGATCAGGACGGCTTGATCGGCGTGTTGGATTGGGAATCCGCCCATCTGGGAAATCCAAGCAGCGACCTGGGCTGGATGTGCGTGCGCTCCTGGCGCTATGGCTATCATGACAACATTGTTGGTGGCTTTGGTGACGTCGCCGAGCTGCTTGACGGTTATGAAGCCGGCGGCGGCGGCCGCCTCGATGCGGAAGAAATCTATTTCTGGCAGGTCTTCGGCACCTTGCGCTGGGGTATCCTGTGCATGATCCTCTGCTTCACGCATCTTGATGGTGAACAGCGCACGGTGGAATATGCCGGCATCGGCCGGCGGGCGGCGGAGACCGAATATGACCTGTTGCAGTTGCTCGACTAAGTATGGAAGGACCTAAGAATGCCAACCGATAGACCCACCGCCGCCGAGCTGGTTGAGGCCGTGCGGGAATTCCTGGCCGACCATGTCACGCCGAATGTCGAGGGGCAGTTGGCCTTTCACACCAGGGTCGCCATCAATGCCCTGGCCATTGTGGAGCGCACCATGGCGGATGGCGGGCCAATGGATGCCGCCGAACTGGAGCGTCTGAAGGATCTGTTGGGCCAGGACGGCGATCTGGGCGAGATGAACGCCGCCCTTTCCCGCGCCATTCGTTCGGGAGCGATGGATGACCAACGCGGCGCCGTGCTGGACCATTTGCGCAAAACCGCCGAGGACAAGATCGCCCTGGCCAACCCAAAATATCTCATACAGCGCGGCTAGCTTTTGCCATGGCGGCACCCCAGGATGACAAGGTAAGGGATGACACGGCCCAAAAGCTAGCCCGTGGCGTGGGCCGCCTGCTAACCCATCTTGGTTATGACAGTCTGACCGAATTTACCTTGCGTTCAGGCCGCCGCGCCGATTTGGCCGGGATCGACCGCAAGGGCCGCATTGTTATTGTCGAGATCAAAAGCAGCGTGGCGGACTTCCGCTCGGACCAAAAGTGGCCGGAGTATCTCGACTATTGCGATCTGTTCTATTTCGCGGTGCCCCTGGATTTTCCAGTGGAGATTTTGCCTGACGAACCCGGTCTTATCCTGGCCGATGCCTACTCCGGCGATATCGCCCGTGCGGCGCCCGACAACCCCAAGCCCCTGCATGCCAGCCGGCGGCGTGAGGTTACCTTGCGTTTTGCCCGCACCGCCGCCAAACGCCTCAGGCGTTGGGAGGATCCGGGACCGTAACCGCTTCAGCGCGGCGTGGAAACAGGCGGGAGCCAAGCGCCAGTCCAGCGGCCGCGCCTAGGATATTGAGGCCCGCATCCAATGGATGCGCCGAACGGTCCAGGGATAGCAATTGCAATGCCTCCGCCGTTATCGCGAAGGCAAAGAGGTACAGGCCCAGACGTTGCCAGCTTTGTCCGCGCCACGCCAACGTTGTTACCAGGGCCAACAAAGCGAACAGGCCCAAATGGCCCAGCTTATGTCCGGCCAGCCAGATCTGGCCGATGGGCACGCTTGTATCCCCGTTGCCGCTTACCTCGCTGGCGATAACCGCTGCGGCTGGTTTCACCGTTGTTTTCAGCAGCGCCTTGGCGGTGATTGCCAATTCGGTTCCGAGTAGATCCCTGGTCAGGCGGCTGAGTTCATTTTTTGCTATATGAGGGGTCAGGGCGCCGACCAGAATTGCCAACGACAATATGGCGACGGCCAGGCGCCCATACCTGCGGCGGCCGGCACGGCAAAGCGGCCAGGCCAGCCAGGGCAACAGCAACAGCCAGACCGCGATCAGGCTGTAGCGCATAACGTTGAATATTGGGCGTTGCTGGACCACGTCCAGGCTCAAGTCCCGAACCGCCATCTCGCCGGTGACCCGGCTCAAGATCACGACAACCTCCACCGCGTCGACCCGCGGGGGCAGCCAAAAGACCTTGCTGGCCAGGTGCCAGGGGCTGTCACCACGACCTTGTTCCACCACCTGCGGCTGTGCCGGCAAGCTGTTGCCGTCGGCATCTTTTGGCACGAGCATGAGGCGCATGGCATTCCAGGGACGCAGGCCGATGGTAACGTCCGTATGACGCACCCAGGCCGATAGGCGCAAACGTTTGACCCCCGCCTCCCGTTGGACGCGCTGTCGGATACCAGGCGCTTGGCCAGTGTGTTTAGAGCGGATGTGCAGGACGCCTTGCTCAAGCGCTAATTGATTTTCATTATTGCTGACCCGCCAATTCTCTAATCCGGCGGAGAAATCTCCGTTGCGCAGGATTTGCGCTTTTTCAAGCTGGTATCTTTCCGTCAGAGCAAACGCGACTAGAGTGACCGCCAGCACAGCCAAGGCAACGATTAGACGGGCACGCGCGGTGTTCATGGCCGCTGTCACGTTTGCGGCCACAGGGCGGCGTAGGCAGCCAGCAGTTTCGGGGCCTCATAACGCCAAGCCAGCTGGTTTTCGACACGGGCCCGGCCCAGGGCGCCCATGCGCTGGCAGGCTTCGGGATCAGCCAAAAGCGTCACGATTTTCGATCCCAGGTCCACCGCGTCGTTGGGCCGGGCATATAGGGCGGCATCCTGGGCCGAGACGCGGCCCTCGGTCAGATCAAACTGCACCACCGCCTTGCCCAGGGCCATATATTCCATGATTTTCAACATGGTGGATTTGTCGTTCATCTCGTTGGCGTCGTCGGGATTGACGCAGATATCGGCGCCGCACAAAGTGGCCGCCATTTTATCATCGGACAGACGGCCGGGAAAGCTGACATGGTCTTCAATGCCAAGATCCCGGGCCAGGGCAATCAGGTGCGTCCGCTCTGGCCCATCACCGATGCAGATGAATTGGATGTCCTCGCGGCCTTGTTCATGAACCAGATAATCGACGGTGGCGAGCAGGTGATGCAGGCCTTCCTGGTGGCCCATGACGCCAACATAGCCGATCCCGAAACGGCGGCCCTGCTTCCAGTCGGTATCCGGCGGCCGAGGCCGCATTCGGTCGAGATCGGGGCCGCTGCGCACAACGAAGACCTTGTCGGTGGCCCTGCCGCCACGTTCCAGCGCAATTCGATAATAACTTTCATTGGTGGCAATGGAGATATCGGCCAGGCGGAAACTCCAGCGTTCGCAATGCCGCAATAGGCGATAGAAAAAATCCCGGCGGCCGAACTTGGCTTCGTAAAGCTCCGGATTAATGTCGTGCTGGTCATAGATGAACTTGCGCCCGAACAATAGCTTGAAGAAACCGCCGACCAGGAACAACAGGTCAGGTGGATTGGCGGCGTGGATAACATCGAAACCGCGGCCCAGAAAGACCCGCCAGGTCAGTACAAACTGCCAGAACATGGCAACGCTGTACTCCACCAGGAAACCGGCGGCCCGGCGCGCCTCAAAGGGCAGGGGGTGCCGATGAATGTGAATGCCGTCGACCACCTCGTAACGTGCTTGGTAGCCGGGCGCGCTGGGGCAAATGATCGATACCGTGGCACCGGCATCATGAATGGTCCGCGCTTCCTGCCAAACGCGGGTGTGAAACGGGCAGGGCAAATTCTCGGCCAGAAACAGTACGCGTCGGCCTGACAGGGGGCCTGCCAGGGGTTTCTCCCCTAGCTTTTTTTGCGGCTCAGCCATGTTCGCGCCATTTCGCCCAGCAGCAAAAACAAAAATATGGTGTTGGTAACCAGATAACGCCGCCACATGCGCCGTGGCTCCTGAGCCAGACGGAACAGCCATTCCAGCCCGGCCCAGCGCATCCACATCGGCGCCCGGCGCACCTTGCCCGCCACCACGTCAAGCGCACCACCCACGCCCATCAGATACGGCACGCCCAAGTTATCGCGGTGTTGATGTATGAAACGTTCCTTGGTGGGGCTGGAAATCGCCACGAACAGGCAATCCGCCCCGGAGTTGGCGATATCCGCCACCACCTGATCCTCGTCCTCGGCCGTGAAATAGCCGTTCCGGTAGCCGGCAATGACAAGCCCGGGATGATCCGCCTGCAATTGCGTCATGGCCTGCGTCAGAATTTCGTCACGGGCGCCAAGAAAATAGGGCTTGAAGCCCCGCCGGGCGCAACTGTCGATCAAGGCCAACATCAGATCTATTCCGGCGACCCGTTCCGATATTTTATGTCCCAGTAAACGCGCGGCCCAAAGAACCCCCGTGCCGTCGATATTGATAATGTCGCTTTCCAATACGTCTCGGCGCAGTTCGGGATCGCTGCGTATATTGACCAGCTTGGCAACGTTGATCACCACTTGCTGCAGTCGCCGGCCTTCGGCCATGGCGGCCTCGGCTTGGGCCACGGTTTCCGCCATATCCAACAGATCCAACGGAGCGCCCATCATATGAATACGCCGATCCGTCATGCTCAAAACCGTGTGCTCAAGTTGAAGGTGGCTTCATCGCCTGCCCCCATGCGGCCGGTAAAAAGCAGCCGTTGCGCCGCGATCCGCTGCCCGAAGGCAGGCGAATGCCAACCGCGCTTCGGTTCTTCCAAGGCGCTTTCGACCCAGCCATGCAGGCGCCCCACATGGGCGATCAACAGCAGGCGTTTGCCGTCCTCGCTGACCAGCCAGCCATCAGCGGTATGGCTGACGTCCAAGCCTGGTGCGACCAGAAAACCGATCTCGACCTGTTCGTCGGTGCCTTCGCCAAGCAAGCTGTCGGTCAGCTGTACGCCGGCATCGCCCAGGCGTTCAAGGCGTCGGCGGTGGCGGTAGCCAAAGCGCTCTACATAGCCATCATGTTCTGCCTCGACCAGCCAGTTTTCGGTGTCTTCGGCGCTCTGCAGCAGACGGCACGCCGCCTTGTGCGACCAGTTGAAGGCGCCGGCGGTCTGGGACGAGTTTTCACCCACCATGGCCAGGGTATTGTGCGCGATCGTGGAGCGAAAATGGTCCCGCCAGCTGCCGCCCGAATGATAAAGGAAGGTGCCGGCATCAACCAGCACTGGGCGGCCGTTGATATGCAGCCAGACGGCCAGGGCATCGGCGTGGCCGTGGGCGGCGATGGCGAGGTAGCCCAGGGGGCCATGGTCCATGAGCCAAAGGTTCTCTTCTCCATTCCGGCATTCCCGCACCGATGTATAGCCGCCGTCGGGGAAGGCGGCATATTCGAATGCCGTGCGCCGGGCTGGCCGCGGTTGACCGAACAGGGCATGGCCGAGGTGCGGTTCAAGGCGGGGCGGGGCCAGGTCGGGCCGCCGGGCCGCCATCGACAGATAGCCCAGCACAATATTGACGTGTTCCTCGGGGCCGGGCAGGGAACACAGCACCCGGCCTTCATCATCATCGCCGATGCGGGGTTGGTGGCCCGCGCTGTCGGTGATGGCGCGCAGATGATTACCCGCCTGCACCATCCGGTGCCACGAGGCGTTATGCCATGGATCGCCGCTGCGTCCGCCAATCGTGGCGCAGAGCAGGCACCATTCCAGGGAAAAAGCGGCATAGGTGGGAGATTGCTCCGCGCCAACGCCGTCATCGTGAAACTGCAGGGCCAGCTCTTCCTCCAGGACACGCTTGCCATACTTGGCCCAGGCATCGCCGTCGCGCAATGCCGGAACCAGACGGCCCAGCAGGTACAAGGCGCCGGCCTCGGCGATCCGGTGATTGTTGGCGGAGGAAAAGCGCGAGGGAAAGCGTGCCAGCCAATAGCCGTGGGCCGCCAGGCAAAGATGCAGCCGGTGCCGGAACTCCGTTGAAAAGGCCCGCTCGCCGATCAAGGTGGTGACCATCAACAGGCTGACCACCCTCAGTGCCAGCTCAATCCCCGAAACCCAGTTGACGCCGCGAAAGGTCGGGTTGGCGGCGATCCATGAATCTATATGACGGACCACCAGCGCCGCCAAATCGTCGTCATCCTCGATCGCGGCGGCGGCGGCCATGGGCTGAAGATACTGCAACCGATTTAGTTCGGCGACAAACTTGACGTCACCCCGCTCCGGCGCATAGCGATAAGGCACATCAAAACAATAGATCTCGCTGGGCCAGGCCGTCTCGGTGCTGGGATCAATGTGCCAATCAGGTGTTCCCGGCCTGTCGGGCCAACTGACACCCAGCGACTGAAAGCGGCCGTGGCGCATTTGTTCCGCCAGTTGCCGCCAGCATCGTCGCAGGTCTTCCTCGCCCGCCAATTCCGCCAAGCCATCCGCAAGACCCGGAATGGCGGGCAGGGGATCTAAGGGCGCCTTCAACAAGCGTTCAAAATTGGGCTGATACATACGCGAGACGCCGCGTTTGAATTGCTCTTCAAAGCGAAAGGCGATCTCGGCCGGGCTCATGGCCGCCAAACGGTCGGCCAGCCAGGCAAAGCCGTCCAATGAGCGGCCATTGTCGCCATCACCATTGTTGCCGCCGCTATTGCCTCTGTGCCGCGCCATGCCGCCTATGCCTTTGATAATTGCTTAGTCATGGGCCAGGGCCCGCCGGACGGCCGCGCAATTATCGGCCAGATGATCGGGACTGATCGTTCCCACGACGACACTGCCAACGCCGGGCTTCTGTACCAAATACGCCAGGGCATCGGCAATATTGCCGTGATGACCGCTATCCAACGGCTTTTTTATTAAGACCCCCTTGCCCGCACTTCGCGCCGCCGTCAGCACCGGCAATTGCGTTTGATCGGCCGGGTTCAAGGTGATCATCACCAGATCGCATTGTTCGACGGCCTCCAGCCCTGCCGCGAGATTCTTCGTCGATGCCCCGACGGCGCTGATCAGTCCTTTTTCGCGCAGTTCCAACAAGGTTTCGACAGCGGCGCCGTCCCGCAGAATTTCAGTATCGTCATCGGACAAATGCAACAGCACTATGTCGAGTACATCCCGGCGCAAATGTTGCCGGCTGCGTTCCACGCTGCTGCGGATGGCGCCAGGTGAAAAATCAAATTGAGAACGCCCATCAACGAATTGCTCACCCACCTTGGTGGCGATACGCCAATGTTCGTCGCCGCCGATCAGGGCGCCGATACGTGCCTCGCTGCTGCCATAGGCGGGCGCGGTATCCACCAGGTTGATGCCCTGATCCTTGGCCAGCGCCAGCAGGTCCGCCAGTTGGCCGTCGGAGGGCAGGGCAAAGTCATTGGGATATTTGACGCCCTCGCGGCGGCCAAATTTGGTACTGCCCAGCGCCAGGGCACTGACCTTTAACGCCAGAGACCCAAGCTGCCTTAGCTCCATTGCCCCACCTCCTGCCATGGTGGCCGGGCAATCGCGGGCCGGGGCAGATCAACCAGTCCGCCAAGCTCATGTGGGCCAGGTTCGAGCTCGGCCTGGCGCAATATCTCTAGAACCTTGTCGGCCAGAACCGGCGCCAAGGCCAGCTTCGTCGGCCAGGCCACGATACCCGAACCAAAGCTTTTGGCCGTTGCCGAGGTCGGGCGTAAGCCACCTCTGTGGGCTGGTTCGGCACGGTTGACCGCATGGGTGGCCCAGCCCGTGCCGGTGAAGTCGGCGCCGGGCAACAACCGGGCCAGTTCCTGTTTCGCGGTTCGGATCAGCGCGTCCGGGGTTTGTTCGATGCCCTGTTCCGCCAACAGCCCGCCGACATACCAAAAGTGGCGCCCCTGGCCATCCGGGTAACTGGTTATGGTGGCCAATGGTTTCGGGTTCTTGCCGACGCAATGAATATACAAGGGCGTTTTCATGCCCGAGATCATGACCTGATGCAGCGGGCGGCTTTGCCCTTGCAGCTGTTTCATTCCGGCACCGCGCAACAATTCATCATTGCCAGCGCCGGCGGCAAAAACAAAAAACTGTGTTTCAATCTCGTAGTCGTCGATGCCGATAACGGCGCCTTGGCGACCGTTGCTTGTTACTTCGAAAGCGCAATCATCGGGTATCTGGCGAATGCGGTCCGCGTGTGCCGCATGCAGGGCGGTCAGAATCGCGGGCACATCGACCACGATTTCGTCCAGCTCGAAAAGGTGGCCGCCAGTGGCACCCGCGACACAGTTCGGCCAGGTGTCCTTGGGCGCTTCCCGCATGCGGCCCCGCATGGCTTTTTGCGAAAACCCGGCCAGCAAGCCACCGCCAAGCTGTGGCGGCAGCCACATTTGCATGGCCGTGGCCAAGGGCGATGCGGTACTTAGGTCCGGGCCCGTGTCTCCGGCCAGGCTGGCCCGCCATCTTTCCGGCATTGCCGCCAGGTCAGCGACCGAGGTTTCGCCAAAATACTTGGTGCCGCCATGGATGATACCCTGGGCGGCGATGCTTTGCCCCTGGCCCAGATTGCCCTTGGTTATGAGCAAGGTGGCGTAGCCGCATCTGTGCAGTTCATCCAGCAACCATAGTCCCGCGATGCCGCCGCCAACGATAAGAACATCGATGCGGGCGCGGCTATTCCCCACGGCCCGGCCCGGCTTTGCCTGCGTCCATGCGCGCGATCACGGCGGTGGAGCTATGTCCGTCGAGAAATCCCGCCAGCTTTACCTCGCCGCCATAGGCCCGCACGATGTCGCCGCCCACCACGCCCGCGATGTCATAGTCGCCGCCCTTGATCAGTACGTCCGGGCGCAATTGTTCTAACAGGGGAATGGGCGTGTCATCGGCGAATATCAGAACACGGTCGACCATGGCCAGCGAGGCCAGCACCAGGGCGCGGGCGGCCTCTGCCTGGACCGGGCGGCCTTCGCCCTTTTCCAGGCGCCGTACCGAGGCATCATCATTGATGGCGACGATCAGGCGGTCGCAATGGCTCTTGGCCTCGTTCAACAGCGAAATATGGCCGGGATGGAGGAGGTCGAAACAGCCGTTGGTGAAACCAACCCGCAAGCCATTAGCCCGCCAGCGTTCCACATCCGCCCCCGCCATGGCGGCGGAGACGACCTTGTCCTCGGAGCGGTTCAGATCGGCGCTCAGAATACCGTTGGCCAGTTCGTCCCGGCTGATGGCGGCGGTGCCGACCTTGCCCACGACGATGCCGCCCGCCAGATTGGCCAGGCCGGCGCCCAGCGCGGGTGCGGCGCCGGCGGCCAGCGCCAGGGCAAAGATGGCCACCACCGTATCGCCGGCGCCGGAAACATCATAGACCTCCGGCGCGCGCACGGGCAGATGCACCGGATCGCCGTCCTTGACAATAAAGCTCATACCCTGTTCCGAGCGGCTGACCAACATGGCGCCGATGCTGCATTGCGCCATCACCGACCGGGCGGCGTGGTTGACTTGATCGTCGTTATCGCACGGCAGGCCGGTGGCGGCGGCCAGTTCGGCCCGGTTGGGCTTTAAAAAATCCACTCCCGCATAGACCGAGAGGTCATGGCGTTTCGGGTCGGCAATGGTAAGGACCTTGGCGGCGCGGGCACGCGCGATGGCGGCGGCGAGGAGGTCATCGCTCAAGACACCCTTGCCATAGTCCGAAAGCACCAGCACGTCGGCCTCAGCCAGGGCATTATCCAGATGCGACAGCAGCGCCTCGCTATCGGCGGCAGTGATGGTTTCGGTGGTCTCACGGTCGGCCCGCAGCAATTGCTGGCCGGCGGCGATGTAGCGGGTTTTTACCGTTGTGGGCCGGCCCGGCTGGATTACCAAATCGGCACCTACCCCGGCGCCGGTCTCTGCCATGGAAGCGATTTTCTCACTAACTTCGACACCCGCGGCATCATCGCCGTTGAGGGCCAGCAGATGGGCGCGGCCGCCGGCGGCGGCGATATTGCGCGCCACGTTGCCGACGCCGCCCAGCATGCTCTCGTCCCGTTCTTCCCGGATTATGGGGATCGGTGCCTCGGCCGAGATCCGCTCGACGGCGCCATAGACATAGCGGTCCAACATCAGATCGCCCAGACAGACGATCTGTGCGAGGTGGAACTGCTCCAACAGCCGAAGCATTGCCGGACTATCGTTCATGATATTTCGCTTTGCCCTCTCCATGTTCTATCGGGTACACCAAATGGGGGCGGATTTCCAGCGGGTTAAAGGCCATACACTGTACTCTAAAGTTTGTTGAAAAAGGTCGATGCATGGATTATTTCGATCGATAATTGCTGCTGGAGATGGCGCGCCTGTTGCGGCGACCCTAACGAGAGGGCGATGGCACTGGAAACCATGGCTCGAGTACGTCACTATGGATATGAAATAAACGCTATCGTGCGGTGCGAATAGGCGTGCCACAACCGACAAAGCGCACCAAACGCTGAAGCAAGGCAATTGTGAAGCATGGCGGTTCTACTTCATATCAGGGCACATGACCGGAAAATGAATTGAGCAAAATTAACCAATTACTGAAGAGCGCGGCCCGCGGCTTTGGTGTCGAGATAGACCGTGTTCGGCCCATGCCACGGATTGCGCAAATGATCCACCTTTGTAAAGCGAACGAATGCCGGACACTTTTAGACATCGGTGCCAACGCCGGACAATATGCACAACATTTATGGAACTGGGGCTTCTCGGGTCGAATCATTTCTTTCGAACCTCAGGAGGAAGCATATTCCGAGTTGGTGGCCAACGCCTCGAAAGTCAAAGGTTGGGACGTCGCCGCGCGAATTTGCGTTGGTGACAAGGATGGTATGGCATCATTCAATTTGTCGGAAAACTCGGTGAGTTCGTCGCTTTTGCCCGTGCTTGAAAGCTCAACATCCGTGAAACCCGAAACCGCATACGTCGGCCAAGCAGAAGTGCCGTTGCGGCGGCTCGACAGCTGGGTAAAAGAGGAGCTGACAGGGTACGACGGTGCAATCGCGGTGAAGGTCGATGTGCAGGGTTTCGAAGATGGTGTATTGCGCGGTGCTGAACACGTCCTTGAGCGGATCAGGGTTTTGGAACTGGAAATGTCACTGACCAATCTTTACGAAGGCGCGCCATCATTTATTGAGCTCTATGCCAGAGTGGAGGCCATGGGTTTTACCTGCGTGGGGCTGTATCCAGGCTTTACCGACTGGGATACCTACCAGATGCTGCAAGTCGATGGATTGTTTACCAGGCAGTAGGGATTGATCATGACGGTATCAGTCGCGGCTCTGTTGACTTGCTTCAATCGCCGGGAAAAAACCATGGCCTGCCTGCGCTCACTGCTCGGGCGGACCCAGTTGGCAAGTATAGAGCTCACCGTCTATTTGCTTGATGACGGCAGCAGCGACGGCACGGCGGCGTCGGTCAGAAAAGAGTTTCCCCAGGTGCGGCTATTGGATGGAGATGGCAGCCTATATTGGAACGGCGGAATGCGGGCGGCCTTTGGAGCAGCGATAGAAGACGGCTATGATTTCTATCTCTGGCTGAACGATGATGTTCGGTTGTTTGATGGCTTTCTCGTCAATTTGTTTACGACCTATGATGCGGTGGCGGCTCAGGAGTCAGCCGCGAACATAATAGTCGGGGCGACGCGGGATCCAGTATCGGGTGCGATGACGTATAGTGGCTTTGTTCACGCGTCACGCTGGAAGCCGCTTTGGTTTTTTAAGTTGCAGCCTGATGAAAAGCAGCCTCTGGAATGCGACACGATGAACGGCAATTGTGTTCTTATTCCGCATGCGGTTGTTGAGCTGATTGGAAATTTGGACCCTGTCTATATTCAAACCGCAGGGGACATGGACTATGGTTTCAGGGCACGCAAAGCGGGGGCCAAGATTTGGGTTGCGCCGGGTTATGTCGGCGACTGCGCACCCAATAACAAACATCTACTTTGGCGCAATCCAGAGCTGACGCTTCGCGATAGGATAAAGCTGGTCAACACGCCGCATGGTTTACCCTTCAAGCCCACATTTCATTATGCTCGCAGATACGGCGGCTGGGCCTGGCCGGTCTTTTTTATTTGGCAATATGTTAGGGGTTTTCTGCGCAGTATATTTTGATCATGGAAACGAGTGGCACGATTTCAGCATCACCATGTTTTTCGATAATATTCTCACTATGAAGACAGTGAACCGCGGACCTGCGAACCAATATGACAGACTATTTCTCGACGAAAAATGTACGGTCGGAATTGCAAAGCCGTTCCATTAAAGGCGGCGCGATAACGATTTTTGCGCAAGGTGCTCGGCTTGGGCTTCAATTGCTAACAGTCGTTTTGCTTGCAAGAATTCTTGTGCCGGCTGACTTTGGCTTATTTGCCATGGCGCTCGCGGTTTCAGGAATAATTGGCTTGTTGAGCACGGTTGGCCTTTCACTTTACACAATTCATAAAGAGCACTTAACCCCTCAAGAATCGTCAAATGTCTTTTGGATGGGTCTGGTCCTATCGGGGATTGCCATGGCTATTTCCGTGGCCGTGGCGCCATTTGCCAGTATCTTTTATGGGGAGCCTGCGATCACCCCGTTGATCATAGCTCTTTCCACGTCATTTGTAGCCCAAAGCCTTTACAGTCAGCATCAAGCGCTGCTCACCCGTCAAATGATGTTCAAACATATCGCGATTATCAATCTTTCCGGATTGGTTCTTGGTGTTTTGGTTAGTTGTACCGCGGGTTTGCTGGGCTGGAAATACTGGGCGTTGGTGCTCCTACAAATCGTTCCGTTGGTGTTTAACGTTATACTGATGTGGATAGTAGTAAAGTGGCGACCAAGTCGGTTTAGGAAACAAAAAGATTTTCGAATGTCAATTGAATTTGGCAAGAATTTGACGGGCTTCACAATTGTTAATTATTTTGGAAGAAACGCCGATAATGTTTTGTTGGGTTGGTGGTATGGTAGTGCTGATTTAGGTCCCTATGCTATTGCTTATAAATTATTATTGGCACCGATACAGCTCTTGAGTGTTCCTATTAACCAAATGGCGGTTCCTGTGCTTAGCCGTTTAACCAAGGAACCGGAAGAATACCGGCTTTATTACGCAAATATATTGTCTGCGACGTGCCTGTTTTCATTTCCAATCGCCATTCTTTCATTCTTGATGAGCAAAGAGATTATATTTGTTTTTCTTGGTGATCAGTGGGGCGAGGCGAGCGAGATATTTTCATATCTGGCGCTGGTCGTGTATGCGGCGGTGACACACTAGACCACTGAAGCGGCGGATACCCCGCTGCTGGCGGATTTAAACTCTGCCACCTGTAACCTTCCAACCTTTTGTGGATGGAAGGTAGGGGGATGTATTCGGTGGATCTTTATCTACGCG
>JABIWH010000015.1 GCA_018701215.1 Rhodospirillaceae bacterium | reverse complement strand
GCCGTGATGGCCGAAAATGCAGTTGCGAGATGCCGTGATCTCTCAAACCTGCCTCTGTTATCCCGCTTTATGCTTAACAAAAGTTAAATGAGCCTCGATCTTCGTTCATCTTCGGCCCCTGCAATGCAAAGCGGGGCGGTTGCGGTTAAGGCTTTGTTAAAGGCTATGAGGCGAAAATAGGCAGAGCCCGAAAAAGGTGCCGGGCGAGACGTGATGAAAATCTTTTTTGCGGCAAGGAAAGCGGTGCCATGACTTTGGAATCCATGGGTTATTTCAAGGCGATCAATGCGCGCATGACCTGGCTTAACCAGCGTCAGCAGGTCTTGGCCGAAAACGTTGCCAACGCCAACACGCCTGGTTTTAAATCGAAGGATGTGGAGCATCCGAATTTCCAGGATCTGTTGCGCCGTAGCGTGGCCCCGGTCGCACTGGCAACGACTACCGGCAAGCACATGCAGGGCCAGGGGCAGGCCGGCAAGGTCACCTTCAAGGTGCATGACACCGAGGACGCGTCCGAGGACAAGTCCGGCAACAGCGTGAACCTTGAAGGCGAGATGATGAAGGTGGCGAAGACCACGGCCGACCACGAATTGATGGCCAACTTGTACCGCAAGGGTATTGACCTGATGCGGGTTGCCATCAGCCGGCCGGCGCGCGGCTGATGAACGAATTGCCGACAGAATTTGGCGACGGCTTAGTTTAGGAGCCATTTTGGAGTATTGGGCGTATGGATTTTGATAAAACGATACAGATCTCCGCCTCTGGCTTGCGCGCCCAGGGCGTGCGCATGCGGATCATCGCGGAGAATATCGCCAACGCCTCGACCAAGCCGCTGGCCCCAGACATGGACCCCTATCGGCGCAAACTGATCAGCTTCAAGAACGAGTTGGACCGTGAGACCGGTGTGCGCAAGGTCGAAATCGGCGGTATCACCACGGACACGACGGAATTCACCAAGAAATTCGAACCCGGCCATCCCGGCGCCGACAAAGAAGGCTATGTCAAGATTCCCAATGTCACCGCGATGATCGAGATGATGGATATGCAAGAGGCGCAACGCAGCTATCGCGCCAACATCAAAGTGATCGAGGCGGCCAAGCGGATGATGATGCGCACGATCGATATGTTGAAATAATGCCCGCCACCGTTGGTTAGGGTGGCGGCAAGAGGTTAACGCCGCGCCTGGATAAAACAAACCGGTGCGGCAGACAGGAGAATACGGAATGGATGCCAAGGTCGTAAATGCCTCGATCGCGTACGTGGAAGCGCTGAAGCGGTCCATGGACGGTGGTAGTGGCGGCGCGGTTGGGGCCGGACAAAATGTCCAGGACGGCCCGGGCTTCGCCGAAATTCTGAAGGATCCCATTTCCAAGCCCTCGGCCGCCGTAAAAGTCGCGGAGGCGCAGAGTATTCAGGCGGCGGCGGAACAGACCAACATCACCGACGTGGTCACCGCCGTTACCAATGCCGAAATGGCGTTGGAATCCGTGGTGGCCGTCCGCGACCGGGTTGTGCAGGCCTATCAGGATATTCTGCGTATGCCCATTTAGCCTGCGCTCGGGCGCATTCATTGCAAATGCGCTCGGACTCTTAAGAATCGAGCAATTGAAAATTGCTCAAGGCAAATTTAGGAAACCGATCATGGGCGTGCCCGAAGTACTCGATATCGCACAGGATGCCATCTTTACCTTGCTGCTGGTGGCCTCGCCGATCATGGGGGTTGGCCTCGTGGTTGGCCTGACCATTGCCTTGGTGCAGGCACTGACGTCGATCCAGGAAATGACCCTGGTATTCGTGCCGAAGATTTTCGCCATTTTCCTCGCCCTGCTGGTATTCCTGCCCTACATGCTCCAGAACATGACGTCCTTCATGGACCGGATCGCCCAGCGTATCGTGTCGCTGTCGTAGGCGCCGGGCGATGCTGGGGCAAATGCTGCCCGCGGAGATATTCGCGTTCATTTTGGTCTTTTCGCGCATCGGCTCGGCCGTGATGCTGCTGCCCGGCATTGGCGAGAATTATGTCTTTTCCCGTATTCGCCTTTCGCTCGCCCTGGCCCTGACCTTGATCATGTATCCCTTGGTGCGAGACAGCTTGCCTGTCATGCCGATCTCGGCCGTGGCTTTGTTCGTACTGATCATTGGTGAAGTTATCATCGGATTGTTTATCGGCGGTATCTCGCGGCTGTTGATTTCGAGCCTGCATGTAGGCGGTGTGGTCATCGCCTTTCAAAGCAGCCTGGCCTTTGCCCAGACGGTGGATCCCAACCAAGGCACCCAGGGCGCGGTGCTGGCGGCCTTGATGACGATCAGCGGCGTGGTGCTGATCTTTGTCTCTGGTCTGCATATGCTTTTATTCGCCGGTATCCGCGATAGTTATGAATTGTTCCCCGCCGGCCAGCCCCCGCCTGTTAGCGACTTTGCCCAAACGGCGGTGGAATTGGTCTCGTCCTCGTTTAAGGTCGGCGTACAGATGGCGGCGCCGTTCATTGTCTATGGTCTGGTGTTCTATATCGGGCTGGGTGTGCTGCAACGCCTGGTGCCACAGGTGCAGCTGTTTTTCATTGCCATGCCGGCGCAGATGCTGATGGCGTTCCTGATGATAACGCTGGTCTTGTCGTCATCCCTGATCGTTTTCCTGAATTATTTCGAAGCAAACGTCGTACGTCTGCTGGCGGGGCCGTAAGCCATGTCAGACGACCAGGATAAATCAGAGAAAACAGAAGAACCGACGGCGAAACGTATCGACGACGCCTTCAAGAAAGGCCAGGTGCCGAAAAGCCAGGAAATGAACCACTGGTTCATGCTGGCGGGCGGTACCTTGGTGCTGGGGCTTTTCAGTGGCGATATTGCGGTCGGCCTGGTGCGCAATTTCACCCTTTTTCTGGCCGCACCCCATACCATTCCTGTTGAGGCGGGCACGCTTATGCAACTCGCCTCGGACAAGGGTTTCAAGGTCCTCGGCTTTTTGTTCATGCCGCTGCTAATTCTGGTCGGCGCCGCCCTGGCCGGCAACATGTTGCAGCATCGCCTGGTATTCTCACCCGAGAAGATGGTCCCCAAGCTGGCCAATTTGTCGCCCCTGAAGGGCGCGAAGAAAATTTTCGGCTCCAAGGGCGCGATTGATCTGCTTAAGGCCATGGTCAAGATATTTGTTGTTGGCGGACTGGTTCTTAGCGTTGTCTGGCCGGATTTGGCCAATCTGCGGCATGTACCAAGCATGGACCTGATTGGCGTGGTTGCCTACATCAAGGAGGAAGCCCTGACGATCGCCCTGGTTGTCCTGGCCATTATGGCGGTGGTTGGTTTGGCGGATATCTTTTATCAACGCTATGACTGGTTCGAAGGTCTGCGCATGAGCGTTAAGGACCTAAAGGATGAAAGCAAGCAGTCGGAAGGCGATCCGCACATCAAGGCGAAGATCCGGCAGTTGCGCGGCGAGCGGGCCCGAACCCGCATGATGGCGGAGGTGCCCGACGCGGATGTGGTGATCACCAACCCGACCCATTTTGCCGTGGCCCTGAAATATGATGCCGAGAGCATGGCGGCACCCAAGGTGGTCGCCAAGGGACAGGACAACATCGCCTTCCGTATCCGCGAGGTGGCCGAGGAAAACAATGTACCCATCGTGGAAAACCCACCCCTGGCCCGCGGCCTATACGCCAGCGCCGATCTGGACCGGGAAATTCCCACTGAATTCTTCAAGGCGGTGGCCGAGGTCATCGGCTATGTCATGCGTCTGCAGGGCAAGATGCGCGGCCGTTCCCGCACCGCCGGATAGGGCGCAGGGCGGTCCATTGCTTTTCTTGAACGCCTTTTACGCGTAAGCTTGTTAACCATAAATAATTGAGCTACCAAACGATAAAATCGAGCAATACTCTCAACGGGGATCAATCAAAGTAAATGGCGGCGATTACCGATAGCACTCAGGCTGAACAACAGACGATCCTGCCCAAGGTCAGATCTTTGCGTCTGTTACGCTGGCTTGCGGTTGCATTGGCGTCGGCCGCGGCCATTGTCTGCCTGGCTTTGTTGTTTCGGACGGATGGTACCGACAGCGTTGTGCTGATTGCGGTGGCATTGGGCCTGATCGCCAATATCGGCTTGGCGCTTGCCACGCTGCTGCCCGATGCCCGCAATGCTCAAGACCGCCTGCTATCGGAAATGATGGGGCAAAGCCGCGAGGGCCAGATGGTCACCGACCGCGAGGGCAGGCTGTTGTTCATGAACAAGGCGGGCAAGGGCCTGTTCGGTCAGTACGGACCGGAGGCAAATTTGTCCCAGCTGTCAGGTGCCGACAGCAGTGTTGAGCAGACCCTGCAGCGTCTGCAAAAGGACGCCCTTGCGGGAACCTCGGGCCAGGATGAAATTCGTCTGACCCTGGCCGACGGCGAAGTTCATGGCCTGGAATTACGGGTTCACCCAATTGGTGATCCGGCGGACAAAGTGGCCTGGTATCTGGCCGAGGCCACGGCGCGTCAGGAATTACGTGAAGTGCTGCGTGGTGAACAGGTATTGTTGACGGATTTTCTCGACAATGCGCCGGTCGGCTTCTTTTCGGTGGATCAGGCGGGGCGGTTTGTCCTGTCCAACAATACCTTGGCCCGCTGGCTGGGTTATCGCCCCGACGAGCTGGCGGCTGGCCAGGATTTGAGCAGCGTTGTCGTGGGGAATTACCAAATTCTGTTGCCCGGCCCTGACGAGGACGGCCCGCGGGGGTGGGCGGAAGGCGAAAAAGACCGTCGCCGGGTGGATAGAGGGCACTCGATCCGCCATCATGATGTCACCTTCAAGGCCCGGGATGGACAGACCTTTCAGGCCCAGATCACTCAATCGGTGGTTGGCGATGCGGGCCAGGGCGAGGCACGGACCCGTTCGGTGGTGCGCAACCTGTCGCGCGAGATGGAGCGGCGCAGCGCTTTGCAGACGGCGGAGCGGCGCTTTCGTGAATTCTTTGACCACGCTCCGGTGGCGGTGCTGTTGCTGGACGCGGACGGCGTGATCCAGGAAGCCAATGTCACTTTCATGTCGCTGCTGGGTGAGGGCGAGGCAGCGGTTGAGCGCTCTTTGTATGATTTCGTCTCCGCCGATGACCGCGAGGCGGTGGCGGGGCATTTGCAGGCGGCTTGGGCTGATGAACCTTTGTCGGGCCCGTTGGAGCTGGCCCTGTTCTCCGGCCCGCGGTTGCGGCAGATGGAACTTTACGCCTCCGGCATGACCAATGCCGAGGGTGGGATATCGGGCATCCTGCTGCATCTGATCGACAATACCACCCAACGCAATCTGGAACTGCAGTTCGCGCAATCGCAAAAGATGCAGGCGGTGGGCCAGTTGGCGGGCGGCGTGGCCCATGATTTCAACAATTTGCTGACCGCCATGATTGGCCATTGCGATCTGTTGCTGTTGCGCGCCCGTCCTGGTGACGAGACCTTCCCCGATATCATGCAGGTCAAGCAGAACGCCAACCGGGCGGCTAATCTGGTGCGCCAGCTGCTGGCTTTTTCCCGGCAACAGACCCTGCGCCCCAAGGTTTTGTCCCTTACGGATGTGCTGGCCGAGTTGACCCATCTGGTGCGCCGGCTGATCGGTGAAAATATCGAACTGCGTATCGAACATGGCCGGGACTTGGGACTGGTCAAGGTCGACCAGGGACAGTTCGAACAGGTGGTGATCAACCTGGCCGTCAATGCCCGTGACGCCATGACCAGCGGCGGCGTTCTGGAAATCAGCAGCGCTAATATCTCGCTGCAGGAATCGCGCAATCTTGGCAATGATCTGATCAAGCCGGGCGAATATGTCATGGTCCAGATCAAGGACGCCGGCAAGGGCATCAAAAAGGAAGATCTTGGCCGGATATTCGAGCCATTCTTCACCACCAAACAGCCGGGCACCGGGGCCGGTTCGGGCACCGGGTTGGGCCTTTCCACGGTATTCGGTATCGTCAAACAGACCGGCGGCTATATTTTTCCGGAAAGCGAGATCGATGTCGGCACCACGTTCTCGATCTATCTGCCGCGCTATATTCCGACCGAGGATGATGTCACCAAGGCTGGCAGCGACGAGGAAGACGACGAACGGCCCAAGGATCTGACCGGCAAGGGCAAGATCCTGTTGGTGGAGGACGAGGAAGCGGTGCGTATGTTCGCGGCCCGGGCTCTGCGCAACAAGGGTTACACGGTGCTGGAAGCCGATTGCGGCGAGACCGCGTTAGAGCAGTTCAACGAGCAAAACGGCGATATAGATTTGCTGGTCTCCGACGTGGTGATGCCGCAGATGGATGGCCCCACCTTGATCCGCGAGGTCCGTAAGCAACGCCCGGAGCTAAAGGTGATCTTTATTTCCGGCTACGCCGAGGAGGCCTTCCGCAAAAATCTGGACCCTGGCAGCGAATTTGAACTGCTGCCCAAGCCTTTCTCGCTGAAACAGCTCGCCAGCCGGGTCAAGGATGTGATCGGCGGTTAGATAGCTTAATTATCCCGCCAAGGCTTCTGGCGGTTCAAGATCGTATTTCTCCAGACAGGGGCGCAGGCGCTGCATGATCTCAGGATGCAGTAGCACGCCTGCTTCGCGCTGCTCGGAAAGAGCCTGGTGGGCCCGGTCGCCGGGTATACGCACAGCCGGGCCGCCGGCCTGGGGCAGGGACTGCCGGCAAAGCTGGGCCAAAAACCCGGTCTCGTGACGAAAAGCCTCGATCCCGCCGAAAGCCGCCGCGTCGATCAATTGCAAGAAGACATTGGCGCCCATGGGCGCATCCTTGTCCGCGCCATCAGCCGCCGCCCGTCCGTGGCCGGCAAGGCCCGAGGTCAACGCCTCCACGAACAGCGCCAGGGCAAAGCCCTTGTGGCCCATGTCCAGGCCGCCGGCGGGCAGTATGGCACCGGGTGGATCGGTATAGATCACTTCCGGGTCGTCGCTGGGACGGCCCTGGTTATCCACCAGCCAGGGGCCCGGCAGCCGTTGGCCGGTCCGGCGGCTTCGTTCTATGCGCCGGTTGGTGGTGGCGGAGGTGGAGGTATCGATCAGGATCGGCGTGCCATCGGTCGGAATGCCGATTGCAATCGGATTGGTGGAGAGGCGCGGTGAACGGCCGCCATGAGGCGCGACCATCGCGTTGTTGGGCGCCGATGTGGTCAGCAAAGCCATCAGACCGTCGTCGGCGGCGCGCTTAACATAGGTTGCGAGACAGGAAATATTCTGGCTATGGCGAATGGCGATGGAAACCGTTGCATGGCCGCCGCTCCCCATTCGTTCCTGCGCCAAGGCAAGGGCACGCAGCACCACCCACTGCCCCGGCAGCATGCGGCCGTCCAGTAACAGAGAGCCGCCGGTATCGTTCAGGATTTCCGGTTCGCCGCTTGTCCTGGTGCGGCCCTGCTCGATATCCGCCAGATAGGCCGGCACGAATTGCAGGCCATGAGTGTCGTAGCCCAGTAAATCGGCCGCGACCAGAATATCGGCGACCGCGCCGGCAATGGTGCCGTCCAGACCGGCCCGTTCGAATAGCCGCGCGGTGCAGCCGATCAGATCATCGGGCCGATAGCGTCTGGAAGCGGGCCCGGTGCCGGCCATCTAGCTACCGTTTTTGATGGCGTGCCAATAGCGGTTGTTCAGGGTGCCGACCATGCTGTCGTGCTTGCTTTCGAGACAGCGGCGCAGCGAGGAAATCCGCCCCAGGGCTACCGCCTCCTGGCATTGGTCGTGGACGCGGCGTAGCCTTTGTTGCGTGCCGTCGGGCGCGGATGTGAAGTCATGCTGCCCGGCAATTCCGTCCCACAGTTTTTGGCGCTGTTGCTCGGAGGCCCGGCCGCCAGGGGGCAAGGCGTTGATCATGTGGCTGGCCAGGCGGGCGACGGGCATCCAATGCTGTTCCCTGTCAACATAGCCAGCGCCAAAGTCCCGCATTGGTCCGGCCCCGGCGCTGATTTCGTCGGCCTGCAAGGGAGTTTTGTCGCCCGGTATGGCGAGGGGGATCAGCGTCGCGTTGTGCGCCACCTGAATATGCACCTGACGCAGGCCGAGGCGGGCCATTTCCCGCGCCGGCATGCCGATGCGCACGGCCACGTGGCTGCGTTCCGCCTTGATCGTCAATTGGGCTGTATCAAGCTTGATTTGGCGGCCATCCCTGGTGGTGGCGACCGCCGTCAGACGGCCCCCGTCATGCATGCGGTAGGCCGTACCCTTGACCGGCGAGGCCCGCTCGGGCTGCAAACAAAAGGCGGTGAATTCCGCGAAACAATCACCCCGCTGACACTGCAGGGATTGCGCGGTATTGGAGGCCACCAGGCCCATCATTTGCGGCGCCCCATGGGCTGGCGACAGGGCGGCGGCGGTCAAACCGGCAGCGGCGGCCATGGCGCTCAGAACAGTTCGTAACGTTGTCCGTGTCATCGATCTCTCCGAGGCGGGGCCGGATTGTTTTCCGGCCATTGATCATAATCGAAATTGGTACTCGGGGCAGCCATGGAAAAGGTCCCGCTCGAGGCACTGTACGAGGCACTGTTAATGCCAATGGTTCCGGTGGCACCGGCGCGCGGCGCGGGCAGGGCCACGGCGATGGGCCGGCGGCGGCGGCGCGGCTTGGCCGACACCGCATAGATCTGCTTGTCCGCTTCCATCAATACCACGCCGGCGAAGGCGTTGCCCCAGCTTTGTCCCAGTTTTTCCCAGGCACCCGCCGTGCGCAGCAGCATGGAGGAGCGCATGGGCGGCATGTAAAGCGCGGCGGCCCGCTCGCTGGGTTGAAACAGATTGTCGCGCAACAGACGCGATAGCTGACCGGGGCTATAGGGATGGCCCTGGCCAAAGGGGGTGCGTTCCATACGGGCCCAAATGCCGCGCCGGTTCGGCACCACCACCATCAGGCGCCCGCCCGAGGCCAGAACGCGCCAAACCTCGCGCAACAGCGGTGTCACCTGTTCGGCACTCTCCAGCGCGTGGACCAGCAAAACCCTATCGACGCTGGCATCGGGCAGGGGCAATTCCGTTTCATCCACCAGGGCAACCCGGTTGGGGTCGCGGACCGGCCAGCGGTGCACGCCCTGTTGTGCCGGCATGAAGGCCAGTACGCGCTGCGCCTCGGCATGGAATGGCTGCAAATACGGCGATGGATAACCCAGCGCCAGGACGTTCATGCCGCCCACATCGGGCCATAGTTGTCGGATGCGTCGGCGCACCAGCGTACGCGCCACCTTGCCCAGGTGGCTGCCATAGAATTCACGCAGATCAATGACGTCAGGCCGCATGACACCTCACACTAACAGGCGCGCGAATAACCTCTTAAACTAGATCGACGCTAACCGCGTACGTTCAACTCGTCGAACAGACTATCAATAATACCGTCGTTAATCTCTACATCGTATTTTTTCTGCAAGGCGGATCGGTATTGCACCAAAATATCTTCCGCGATGGACGAGCGGACAAGTTCATCCAATTGTTTCAGCCGTGCCGTTTCGTCCTTTGGGATGGCGCTGGTAATCTTGACGACACGGACCACGGAGTGGCTGCTGCCGCTGGATGCGGCGCCTTCGGCTATGTCGCCGCTTTGCAGTTGAAACAGCTTTTTCACCAGATCCGCGCTCAACTGCCCGTCGCCCGCCGCCTGCTGGCGGGTCATGGCGTTCAGGGTGGCAACGGTGGAGACACCGGTTTGCGCCAGCGCTGCGAGATCCTTGCCGCTACGCGCGGCGGCGGCGAGTTTGCCGGCCTGTGCCGCGCCCGCCTTGGCCCGGCGTTCAGCTATGACCAGCCGGCGTGCCTCGTCGCGCACTTCGGCCATGGGCTTCAGGGCGCTTTCAAAGATTTTATCGACCTGGACCAGGTAATAGCTGCCATCACCGGATTCCTTCAATTGCCCCTCGTCACCGGGCAGGACGGTGAAGGCATCGTTGACGAATTCCGGCGCCTTGGGCAGCCCCGCCGCCGGCTGGCCGTCGCGGCCGCGGCCCTGGGGATCAACGGCGGCGATCACGCCATGGTTCAGGCGCAAGGCTTCCGCCACTTCCCGGATCGAGGCGCCGCCCGCAAGCTGATCTTCCACCTTGTTGGCCAGCTCGAACATCGCCTCGCCGGCTTTCTCTAACTTGACGTCGCGGGTCAATTGTTTGCGGACCTCTTCCAGCGATTTGGCGCCGCCTTCGGTAATTTTCAGGACCCGGAAGATATGCCAGCCAAGGCCGGTTTCCACCGGCTCGCCAATTTGACCCTTGGCCAGGGCAAAGACGCCTTTCGCGGCTTCTTCCGGCAGGTCCGCGCTGCTCATCCGGCCTAGTTTGACCGAGGCCTTGTCCATATCGGCCAGTTCCTTGGCGACGGCATAGAAATCGCCGCCGTCTTTCAGGCGCCCGGCGATTTTTTGCGCTGCGGCCTCGTCAGCGGCAACGATTTGCTCAACCTCGCGGCTGGCGGGTGTCGAAAATTCGTTCAGGCGCGCTTCATAAGCCTCTTCGACTTCGCTCGGAGAGGCCAAGGTCTCTTCAAGCAGATCCTCGGGCCGCAGGGTCAGATAGGACAGGGCCCGGTATTCCGGTGCCATGAACTGATCCTTGTGGGCCTCGTGATAGGCGGTCAGGTCCGCCTCCACGGGTGCGGAAAAGTCCGTCATCCTGTCGTAGGGCAGGCTCAAGACCTGGAAGGCGCGGCTTTCCTGTTGATATTGGAAAAAGGTTTTGACCACCGCGCCGGGCGCACGGGTGCCGGCCATCATCGAGGCGAACAGCTGTTCGCGCGAGAGATCCCGGCGCGAGGCCACGATATAGGATTGTTCGTTGAAGCCGTTTTCCGACAGGCGCCGCTCGAACAACAATTTGTCAAAGCGCCCGAAACTGTTTTTGAAGGCCGACGAACGCTTGATCCAGGCGGCGATGTCGGCGTCCGACATGGTCAGCTCCAACTCGGCCACTTCCTGATCATACAGCGCCCGGGTGATCGCCTGTTGCAGCACCTGATCGACCATGCCCAGCTGGCGGGCCTGCTGGGTGTCGAACGTCGGGCCCAGGCTCTGTTGCATGCGGCGGACCTGGCGGTTGAAATCATTGAGGAATTCATAGCCGGTGATCTGCATATCACCCACCGTGACCACGGCGGCTTCGGGCTTAACCCGCAGAATATCGCCAACGCCCCAGGCGGCGAAGCTGAGCATGATCAAGCCCAGGAAAATCTTAACGACCCAGGTGCTTGCACTCTTTCGTAAGGCGTTCAGCATGTTGTCTTCCGGTCCAAATCAGTTGTTAAAATTTCCCGCCAAAGGGCGCGGCATCATAGAAACCGCAGGGCCTTCGGGCAAGTACCGATAACGTGAGCAGACCGCGACCAACGCCTAGGATTTTCGGCTGTCATCGGAGCCCTTCGATCGCTCTGGAATATACCTTGCTGCAACCCTGGGATGGGATGTTAGGCTAACTGACTGGAAGATAAAGAAGGAGAGCCATGCCATGTGGGAAGCGAAGCTCATCAAGGCAGAGGACGTCGTCTTCGAAGATAGGGTCGGAGAGGACCCGGTGAAGACGCGTTTTGGGCGCATCGTCCGCCAACCATTGAGCGGCGGCCTCGGCTTCGGCATCATCGAGTGCGATGACATGGCTGAAGACTGGTTCCAAAACTACGACCAGATTTTATACGTTCTCGAAGGAATTTTCCGCTGCATCATAGACGGCAAGGTCTACGATGGTGCAACGGGTGACACCATTTTTGTCCCCAAAGACACGCAACTGCGTTACGAGTCGACCGGCAAGGCGAGGCTGCTTTATATCGTCTATCCCGAGGGCAATATGCGTTGGCGTTCCCTCATCGGCAGCGATTGACGAGGAATGCAGGAGCGCCATGCCATGAAAGGTTCATACTGGGAAGCGACGGTCATCAAGGCAGAGGACGTGGTCTTCGAAGATCGCGTCGGACAGGATCCGGTGAAGACTCGTTTTGCGCGTATTGTCCGTCAACCACTGAGCAACGGCCTCGGCATGGGCATCATCGAATGCGATGACATGTCCGCTGAATGGTTCTTGAACTACGACGAGATTTTTTACGTTCTCGAAGGCAATTTCCGCTGCGTCATAGACGGCAAGGTTTATGAGGCTCTAGTGGGCGACACTATTTTTTTGCCCAAGAACACGCAACTGCTCTACGAGACGACCGGCAAGGCGAAGCTAATGTATATCGTCTATCCCGAGAGCAATGGCGGCTGGCGCAATCTCATCGGTCACGATTGAGGGGCACGGCGATAAGCGGCATGCGGCTTCAATAGACAATTATAAGGTGTCAGCGCCGTTTGATTGGTTCCATTGCCATTGCCGATGACGCGTGTCGTTGCCAGGCAAATATTAGGACTTCCGCACCTCATCCGAGGCCTGCCAGACCATTTTGCCGGTGCGCTCGCGGCCCAGCAGTTCGATCGGGTCAGCGTTTTCAATATGGCCATAGATGCCGCGATAGACGGAGAAGCCGCATAGCTCCTGCAGGCGCCTTGGGAAGCCGCGCAGGCGCTCCATCTCGATGCCCAGTTGCTGGTTTTCCTGCTGGCGGAGCCAGCCGGCGCAGTAATAGCACGCAATGCCGTCGCGGCGGGCCTGGCTCCGGTTATGGCCGCCGCCATGCCATAGCGTGGAGTGCCAGACCAGAATACTGCCTGCATCCATCTCGGCGCAAACGACGTCATGGGCGCTGTCGTAGACGCCGTCGTAATCCGGGTCATGGTCGGCGAGGTGGCTGCCCGGCACGATGCGGGTGGCGCCGTTTTCTTCCCTAAAATCGCTCAAGGCCCACATGGAGTTGACCGCGATGGGTACGTGCGGGCGGGGCAGGGGGATCATCTGGCTATCGGAATGCAGGGGCTGCGGCTGCTGGCCAGGGCCGGGACAGATCGCGGAGAGGGATGATAATTGCAGGCCGGGGTCCAAAATCCGCTCGATCAGCGGCAGGGCGCCTTCGAACACCGGTATCTTGGCAAAGGCCGGGTGATAGGACAAAAGGTTGTAAATCCGTGTCGTATGGGTGCCTTCAAAGGCGGTGTCGCGGTAGCCGAAATTGTGCTCCTGCTCGATCGCGGCCAGGGCGGCTTTCAGCTCTGCCAGCAGTTCGGCTGGAATGGCGTTTTCCAGCACCGTGAAACCATCGCGGTCAAGACGTGACAGATGGTCGGAGATGGCCGCTTCGGATATTGTCGTCGTTTTCATAATCGCTAAACTTTACAATCGGTTCATATGCCGCATCTGCTACACCTAATACCACATTGAAGCCGCAAATAAGGAAACAACAATATGGTCGCCAAGGTACGCCCCCTGATCGCCGGTAACTGGAAGATGAATGGCCTGAAATCGGCCGCCCTGCGCGAGGTCAAGAAACTGGCCACGCGTATGAGCAAGGAAAAGAAACCGGGCTGCGATGTGCTGATCTGCCCGCCGGCACCCTTGCTCGCACCCCTGCGCGCGGCCGTGAAGGGCAGCCGCGTCGCCATCGGCGGGCAGGATTGCCACGCCGCGGCCTCGGGCGCCCACACGGGAAATATCTCGGCCGAGATGCTGAAAGATGCTGGCTGCGGCTATGTCATCGTCGGCCATTCCGAACGCCGGGCCGATCATGGCGAAAGCAGCAAAGAGGTCCGCGCCAAGGCCGAGGCGGTGCATCGGGCCGGTCTGCGCGCCATCATCTGCATCGGCGAAACCGGGGCCGAACGCAATAAGGGCCAGACCCTGGCGGTGATCGGCAAGCAATTGACCGACAGCCTGCCCAAGGGCTGCACGGCGAAGAACACTGTGGTGGCCTACGAACCCGTCTGGGCCATCGGTACCGGCTTGACGCCAACGGCAGGGGACGTGGCGGCGGTGCATGCCTCGATCCGGGGCCGCCTGAAACGCCGCTTCAAGGATGAAGGTGTGAAAATGCGGCTGCTCTATGGCGGCTCGGTCAAGGGGTCGAACGCTGACGAGCTTATGGCGGTGGAAAATGTCAACGGCGCCCTGGTGGGCGGCGCTTCCTTGACCGCCGCCGACTTCTGGCCCATCGTCAAGGCCTGCCTGTAAGGTGCGGCTTCTGATTGGGGAGGGGACCCTGCAATGAGCGACAGCGAAGACCATAGCGATCCGAACCATAGTCATTTGAGCGACACGGACCTGCGGGTGCGCAGCCTGGAATCCCTGTTGCTGGACAAGGGCATGGTTGATGCGGCCGCCTTGGAAGCCTTGATCCAGAACTATGAGCACAAGGTGGGGCCGCAAAACGGCGCCCGCGTGGTGGCCAGGGCCTGGAGCGATCCGGCGTACAAGGAGTGGCTGTTGCGCGATGCCACCGCCGCCATCGCCGACATGGGCTATCACGGCCGTCAGGGCGAGTACATGTACGTGGTGGAGAACACGGCGGCGGTTCATAACCTGGTCGTCTGCACGCTCTGTTCCTGCTACCCCTGGCCGGTGCTGGGTCTACCACCCACCTGGTATAAATCGGCGCCGTACCGTTCCCGCGCGGTGATGGATCCACGCGGGGTGCTGCGTGAATTCGGCACCGAGGTCGGCGAGGATGTCGCCGTGCGCGTCTGGGACAGCACGGCGGAGCTGCGCTATCTGGTGCTGCCCGAACAACCCGAGGGGACCGAAGGTATGAGCCAGGATGAGCTGGCCGCCCTGGTTGGCCGCAATGCGATGATCGGCGTCGAGAAGGTAGCAGCGTCATGAACGGGGCGCATGATCTAGGCGGAATGCACGGCCTTGGCCCGATCAATGCAGAAGTTGACGAGCCGGTTTTTCACCATGATTGGGAGCGCCGCGTCCTGGCCTTGAACCTGGCGGCGGGCGCCATGGGCAAG
The DNA here is from genome assembly GCA_018701215.1 of Rhodospirillaceae bacterium. Lineage (GTDB taxonomy): Bacteria > Pseudomonadota > Alphaproteobacteria. The sequence continues at coordinate 189,285 of JABIWH010000015.1, read as the reverse complement.
TGGAACATCGATGTCTCCCGCCATGCCCGCGAGAACCAGCCGCCGGCGCAATATTTGGCCAACAGCTATTACCAGACCTGGCTGGTGGGGCTGGAGAAACTGCTGCTCGAGGCCGGCCTGGTCACGGTTGATGAAATCGCCAACGGCAAATCCGCCGCGCCGCTGCCCGATGATCTGGCGCAACGGGTACTGCAGGCCGACGCCGTCGAAGCGGTGCTGGGCCGAGGCACTGATTACACCACGGACGACGACATCCCCCCTGAATACGCCATTGGCGAGCAGGTGCGGGTTCTGAACAACCACCCCACCCATCACACCCGCGCGCCGCGCTATGTGCGCGGTAAATGCGGCGTGGTGGAGCGCCAGCACGGCGTCTTTGTCTTTGCCGATGAAAACGCCAAGGGCCCCGGCCATCGCGTGGGCCAGAACATCTACAGCGTCCGCTTCGCCGCCCAAGAGCTGTGGGGCCCGGACGCCCCCGCCGCCGATTGCGTCTACGTGGACCTATGGGACGGCCATCTGGAAGCTGCGGATTAGGCATACATCGAATGGAGATTACGGCTCTGGCCTTGACCCCCAAACGCTGCATTTTTTAGACCGATACGGAATTGTCGAAATGCATGTTATTCCCGCCCTAGGGGAAAATCAAAACCAGGGGTGGCAATTTCAAAAGTTATCCACAATAAATTGCATTTTGCGGCGCGCAACCGGGACGATTTTTCTTGCCGTTAAGGTTTTGTTAACTAATCATGAGGGGACTCTGGAGGGAGGCGTTTGGCATGTGTAGGCTGGCGGTCGGACCATGAGCGGGCCCGGACACGACGCAGGAGGCGCCGCGGCGCACTGCGGCCTGCGCGATGACGCGGCGTTGAGCGTCAAAGCCGCCTGGCGCCGGCAATGTGATGGCGTCGGCGATTGGTCCGCCTGGCTTGGTCAAGGCGACGAACCGGACAGGCTGGATGTATTGCGGCGCCACGCGGATAAGCGGCTGCCCTGTGGTTCGGAGACTTTCATCGAAAAACTGGAGGCGTTGGCGGGTCGAACGCTACACTACCGGCCGCGTGGCCGGCCGAGGAAGACAGATGAATGAAGAAAAAAGGGTAGCGTCCCCTTTGATGTGCAGCAGCTACGCGAGCAAACCTTCAAGGACCGGGCGGTGAAGGCGGTACGGCAAAAGGCGGACGGGATAGGGTTTGAGATTGGGGCATGGACAGAATGAGAAAATTCGGGCGCCGTGTCCCCGGAGCTCGCCGGGCATTGCTAGTTCTGGTCGGGTGCCTTGTTTTGCCGCTGTCGGCCTGCACAACGGCGCAGACCCTTGCCTTGTCGCGCGCGATCAATGCGCCGCCCTTCCGCGCACCGACGCCTGAGATGCAGAAGCTGTGCGACGAGCACGACGGCATGAAAATCTACCGCACCGCCGAAAATGTAGCAGGTTTCCTAGATCGGATGGTTGGTCTCGGGGCTCAAGATGATGGATGCGCTTTTGGCAGCTGTGTGAATGTGCTGAAGTCCCGGGAATATCGCTTCGTTGAAGCGGCAGCCTCAAGCGAATTTATACAAAACAACCCAATTGTGCACAAATTCAATCGCTTGAGCGGATTAAATCGCACAAGCGGATACCTCGGAGGTTTCGTAGAGAAACCAGGGTTGTATCGCTTTACGCTGGAAAAACCGGGCCACCCCAATTGCCGCATATTCGAGCGCTGGCAAGCGTTCAAACACCCAGACATGGTGGCCCAAGGAAGACGCCGATTAGACTTTCAGGACACCTGCATCGCCACGTGGCCCATCGAGAATTTCAGCGCCCGCTACGAATTGCGGGATAACAAGATTCGGCGCAATCGATCGTATGGAGTGCTCGTCACTTTTGTGAAACAGGTGGTTGACCGCAATGACCAAGACACCATGGCGGAATTCCGCGAGCACATCATCTATTTCAAGAAACGAGACCGCAGCGTGTACTGTCCGCACGATCGCGAGACCTATTTGGGCTGGGCTATTACGAAAGTTCTCAAACCCGCCGCGCCGCTGGGGCAGGCCTCAAGCAAGAATGAGTGAAACGCATGTCGGATAACCAGAACACCACCAACATTCTTGTCAGGCATTTATCGACCCGCCTTGCCTATAGGGTTGATAAAGATGCAAGCAGCCAGATGCTGGATGCCTTGATTACGAAAGCCTTCGAGAATGACGCGGCGGAAGTCGCAAGTTTTGCACAAAGCGAAATAGAAAAAAATTACACGCTTATCGGCCAGGTAAATTAAAGGGGACGCTACCCTTATTCGGAATGTGAGTGTCTCAAAAGTGTTCCCTCGGCTTTGTTGTCGGAGTGTCTGGCGGGCATTAGGCAACGGCCCGAATATCCGTCGGGAGAATTATCGGCAGAGTTAGGGGGATGTTATACCTTGGGAAACGGACCCAGGTGGCTGGCCCAATGTGACATGATTTTAAGGCCAAAATCCGTTACCGGCACCGAAGGTTGCCGCGCCGAGCTGTTGGTGAGCCCAAGCCGCTGTGCCGCCAGATGCTTTCCATAGGCGATAAAATTCTCTACCGAACTCATCATGAAAACAATCAACGGCAATAATTCCCGATGAATTTCCTCGGCCTGTGCGATGGCCTCCGGCGTGCCCTGGCGCATGAGTTCATAGATACGTACCTGTGGATCGAACAGGTCCGCCGCCGGGATCATGCCAACACAGCCCGCCCGAAGTGAATCAGGAAACTGGATGCCCGCCATGCCACCGAAGATATCGAAAGCGCCATCGGTATCTTGCATCAACTGGCTGATATAAGTTGCCGGTCCCTCGGCCTTGAGCAAGCATACGTTCGGATGCTGGCTGTTCAGCGCTTTCAGGCCGCCGTTGGAAAGGCTGGTCGCCATCAGGCCGGGCGCATTTTGCACTGCCAGGGGTACATCTGCTTGATCGGCAACAGCGCCAAGGAACCTTACGTATTCGATCTCGGGGACACCGGTAATCGCCGGCGGTTGCAGTATCACCCAGTCAGCGCCAACCTGCTGTGCCGCGTTGACGAAGGCGATCTGGCCGGGCACGCTTCCTTCACCGACCGTCACCGCAAACGGCACACGACCGGCAATATCTTCACCGACCCATTCGATCACCTGACGGCGTTCATTGACGTCCAGTTTGCCGACCTCGGTCGCCAATCCCATGACCGCAATTCCATGCGCCCCGCCGGCGATACAGCCATCTACCTGGCGGCGCATCGCCTCGCGGTCAAGCCTCCCTTCGGCGTCATAGAAACTGTACAGAATTGGGTAAACACCATGAAAGCCGGTATGTCCGCTCATTTGCTTTTCCTCATAATAAAATCATCTTGCATCCGGCCCAATGAAGACCAGCCGAAAAGGGGTCATCAGGCCCGGCCGAATTTATCAATCGCCGCCCGCATTGATCCCACTTCGGTTATATATTTGGCCATTTCAGCTTCGGTTGCCTCGGCTTCCTCGGCGAATTCAACTATGGCTTCCACATGATCAGCTGGAATAGCCACGACGCCATCTTCATCACCCACGATATAGTCGCCTGGATGAATAACCACCCCACCCACTTCCACAGGCTCATCACGGGTTATTGTCATGGTTCGGCCAATTGAGCTCGATGGCACGACGGAGCGGGCATAGACCGGAAAATCCGTGTCACGGCGGATCAGCGCTACATCGCGCGTACCACCATCAATAACCGCGGCTTCGTGGCCACGGGCAACAGCACCAGCATTCATCAGTTCACCCCAAACCGCGGTATTGGCGTCAGAACCATTAGAAATTACGATAACGCTGCCCGGCGGCGCCTGATCGATAACATCAAAGGCGAGCTCCGGTTTGTGCTGTTCATCATTGGGAACTTCGAGGACTGTTGCCGCGGTCCCAACGATTTTTCTGGCGTTCACGCGGGCCTTAATTTCGAAATCGAGAAAACCCCGCTTTCCAGCGATTTGATCGCAACCGTCCGAAAGCGTTGCAACCGCAAGATTGCGCAGGCGCGCGACTAGTTCATCATTCATTTCTGTCTCCTAAAAATACAAAACCAAAAGGAAGAATTCAGTGCCAATCAATAGGGTCAGAGTGAGCTAACCCGGCCATCCATTGATGGTACCCCGTGGCTGCAACAAGTGTCCGGTGGGAAGGGGAGGCGGGTGGCTTGGATAGCATTGAAATGCCCCAGTTGATCAGCGTTAATCGATCCGCGTTAATCGATCAGGGCCTGATAGGCCGCGACCCGTAGTTCGCTGCGGATTGGATAGAAGGACGAGGGCAGCAGCTGGGTCATGAAGACCACGAACATGTCTTCCTCCGGGTCGATCCAGAACGCGGTACTGGCGGCGCCGCCCCAGAAATATTCACCGGTGGAGCGCAGCAGTTGCGTCGTTGGGGCGTCGATGACCACGGCCATGCCCAGGCCATAGCCGATCCCCTCGGCGCTGGATTCGCTCCATATGGGCTGGCCCATGGCGGCCATGTCCTTGTTGTCGGGCAGGTGGTTGACGGACATGAATTCCACCGTTTTGCTGCCCAGGATGCGCACGCCGTCCAACGCCCCCTTGTTCAACAGCATCTGGCAAAACCGGCCATAGTCACCGATGGTGCCGACCAGGCCGCCGCCGCCCGAAAAAGTATCCGGCGTTTCTAGATAGTGGCTGTCGCTGGGCGCATCAGCCAGTTTCAGGCCGATGCCCTCACTTTTGCGGATAACGGCATCCTGGCTGCTCAAGCCGCCCAGGCCGCCGCCGCTGCTGGGTTCGTAACAGGCGGCGAAGCGTGACTGTTTGTCCGCCGGGACCGAGAATGCGGTATCGGTCATGGCCAGGGGTTGGAAAATCCGCTCCTGGAAAAACTGATCCAACGCTTGTCCCGACCAAACCTCGACCAGCCGCCCAAGCACATCGATGGAGACCGAATAACCCCAACCGCTGCCAGGCTGGCGGACCAGGGGTGCGGCTGCCAGGCGTGTCGTCATGGTGGCCAGGTCGTTGCCGCTTTCGCTCTGCCGGCCAGGGTTGAAGCTGATTTTATGCTCCCGGTAATAGGCTTCGACCGGGGTTGCCTCCATGAATTCGTAAGAGAACCCGGCGGTGTGGGTCAATAGATGACGCACGGTAATATAGCCGTCAGCCGGCACTGTGTTCAGGGCCTCCGCGTTGCCGTCCCAGACCTGCATCGCCGCGAATTCCGGCAGGAACTTGGCGATTGGGTCATCAAGCTGGAAATCGCCATTCTCGTAGCAGATCATCGCCGCCACCGCCGTGATCGGCTTGGACATGGAGTAAATCCGGAAGATCGTGTCTTCCGCCACCATTTTGCCGGCCTCCACATCCATCTGGCCGGTGCAATTGAAATAGGCGCATTGGCCGCGCCGGTGGATCATGGCGGATAGCCCCGCCAGCCGGTTCGAGGTGACCTGCCGCTCCATCCAGGAGGTCATTTTTTGCAGGCGCTCCGCCGACATGCCCACGGTTTCCGGTGTTACCAACTGCATCTGTGTGTACTCCTGCGCTATAACATGAAAGAAAAAATAGAGCCTAGGCGTCCGCCAACGCCGCCGTCATTAATTGCCGTTCCACTCCCATGGGGTCGTCAAGAGCCAGCAGGTCATCGCCCAACAGCATGGTGGAACGTTTTTCCCCGTCATAAGGCTGCCAAGCGGATAGCTTGTCCGTCACCGGGCTGCCGGTATGGCAGAAGGCGATATAGGCATCCTGGATGATCTCCGCCAACGCATCGGCACCGGGGGTGCTGCCCACCAGGCGTTGCAGCTCCGGCGTGGCGTGCAGGCTGCCGAACATGAAGGGCAGATCGACCACATGGCAGGCGCCAAGGGCTTTGTCGCCGGGCACGGGCGGCACCCAGTCGCATTCGCGGGTGACCATGCAGGCCCAGGCATTATTGCCGTGCTTGGCATGATCGGCCAGGAAGTTGATCGAGGGCACCCGGATTAGGCGGTCCGTGTGCATGGCGATCCACAGAGCCCAGGTGTCTGCTGCTTCGCCACGGGCCTGACGGGCGTTGCGGTAAGCGGGGATCAGGCAGTCGCCATCCAGGCCGGCCTTGGCCAGGATAGCACGCAGCTGCGCGTCGTTACGTGGAATGGTGTCAGGCGCCATGTTCATGGCGAATACCGTGGCTTCGTCCCTGGTATGGCTGACCCACAGGTCCAGGCCGTCCATCAGGCCCGCCGCCATGGCTTCGTCGGGCCAATAGGGTAGCAGTTCGCCATCGACCATGGGGCGCGGCGCGGTACGGCCATTTTGCAGCTTGGCCGTCCAACCCGCCTGTGCCGCCTGAATTGCATCCCGGTCCACGGCCTGCAGGGCGGTCAGCTCAGCCGCGACGTCAAGTTCGGCCAGCAGGGTTGCCGTCGCCGCATCATGGTCGGCGCGCGGCGTTGGCAGGGGAGAGCTGCTTTGCACCACCGCGCGGCGAAACAACGGGCGCGATGTCGGACAAATACAATGGGCCCCGACGCTGCCGCCGCCCGCCGACAGGCCGACGATGGTGACATTGTCCGCATCGCCGCCGAACGCGGCGATATTTCGGTTAACCCATTGCAGGGCGGCGATCTGGTCCAAAAAGCCCCAGTTGCCGTCGTAACCGGTATCGGGATCGCGCAGGCAGGGGTGCGAGAGCAGGCCCAGGACGCCCAGGCGGTAATTGATGCTGACCACCACCATATTACCGCGCCGGGCCAGAATGCCGCCGTCATGAGCGATGTGATTGGCGCTGCCGTAGAGGAAGCCGCCGCCATGGATATAGACCATCACCGGCATCCCGGATGCCGCACCGCCATTTGCTGAACTGGGCCGCCAGACATTCAGGTTCAGGCAATCCTCGGACATGACTGTTTCGAAGCCGCCTTTCAGATTATCCACCCGGTTCGGGTCCTGGGGCGCCCTGGGCCCGAATTCCAGGGTTGCTCGTACGCCGTTCCACGCTGGCGCCGGCTGGGGTGGGCGGAAACGGTTGGCGCCGCCTGTATCGGCACCGAAGGGAATATTCTTGAAGGCATCGACGCCGTCGAGGCTCAAACCTTCGATCCGGCCGCTTTCGATCCCGATAACCGGTCCAAGATCCTGAACCTCGCTGGCGTTGCTCATGGCGTATCCTCGTTCTGGCGTTTGTTTCGCCAACTCTAGCACAGTTCTGTCCATGGGCTCGTCTATGGGCTTACGGTTGGAAGCGCCTTTGCATGGATCACCCCGGCGCGGGTTTCAAAGGCGCCAACCATGCGGCGTACCGCTTCGTTGAACACCGTACTGGCCACCGCCTGCAGCATGCGGGAGCGGAATTCGAAGTCGATGAAGAAATCAACCTCCGTCGCCAGTCCATCGTTTGTTGGATTAAACTGCCAGTGGTTATTCAGATAGCGAAATGGACCGTCGATATATTCCACGTCGATGCGGTCCGGCGCGCGCAGGGTGACCTTGGAGGTAAATTTCTCGCGAAAAACCTTGAAGCCAACCATCAGGTCGCCCCAGATCACCGGCCCTTCGACCTTGCTCACTCGGCAGGCCACGCACCAGGGCAGAAATTCCGGATAACGTTCTATATCGGCGACCAGATCGAACATCTGTTCCGGCGTATAGGGCAGGATTTTGCGCTCCGCATGGGTTGGCATTAACTGGCGGCCAGATGATTTTGCGCTCGGCGGCGGGCCAGCTCGGCGAAATCGCTATCCGCATGATACGAGGACCGGGTCAATGGTGTCGCCGCCACCAGCAAAAAGCCCTTGCCCCGTGCCGCTTGTTCATAGGCGGCGAATTGTTCCGGCGTGACGAAATCGGCCACCGGATGGTGCTTCGGCGTGGGTTGCAGATATTGCCCGATGGTTAGGAAATCAACCTCCGCGGCGCGTAGATCATCCATGACCTGGTGTACCGCCTGACGTTCCTCGCCCAGGCCGACCATGATGCCCGATTTGGTGAAGATATTCGGCTCCAGTTCCTTGGCTTTGGCCAGCAATTGCAGGGAGTTGAAATAGCGCGCACCGGGGCGGACCTGGGGGTAAAGGCCGGGTACTGTTTCCAGATTATGATTGAAGACATCCGGGCGGGCCGCGACGACAACTTCCAGGGCGCCTTGCTTGCCGAGAAAATCAGGCGTCAGCACCTCGATCGTGGTTTCGGGCGCCAGGGCCCGCACCCGGCCGATCACCTGGGCGAAATGTTCGGCGCCGCCGTCGTCCAGATCATCGCGGTCAACGGAGGTGATTACCACATGGCGCAAACCGAGCGTTTTCACCGCCCTGGCGACATTTTCGGGTTCCCCGGCGTCCAATTGCCCGGGCCGGCCGGTTTTGACGTTACAAAAGGCGCAGGCCCGCGTGCAGGTATCCCCCATGATCATCATGGTGGCGTGGCGTTTGCCCCAGCATTCGCCGATATTGGGGCAGGCGGCCTCCTCGCATACGGTGTGCAGGTTGTTCTCCCGCATCAGATTTCGGGTCTCGAAATAGGTCGCGCCGCTGGGCGCCTTGACGCGGATCCAGGGCGGCTTGCGGCGCGGTGGACTGTCCGGACGGTTGCGTTTTTCCGGATGGCGCAGCCGCTTTGACTTTGGAGGCGTTGAAATTTCGCTGTCGGCCATGATGTTTTAGCTGCCTTGGCCCATTGTTATAGGATCAACCCTAGAAATGGATGGCCCGGCCCATGGCGTCAAGCACGGATTCATGCATCGCCTCGGATAATGTGGGGTGGGGGAAGACCGTATGCAGCAATTCCGCCTCCGTACTCTCCATGCTGCGCGCCACCGCATAGCCCTGGATCAGCTCCGTCACCTCCGGGCCGATCATATGTGCGCCCAGCAATTCGCCCGTGGCTTCATCAAACACGGTCTTGATCATGCCCTCTGGATCGCCCAGGGCGATGGCCTTGCCGTTGCCAATGAAAGGAAACCGGCCGACCCGCACCTGGTGCCCCGCCGCCACCGCCGCGGCCTCCGTTAGGCCGATGGAGGCGATCTGCGGCTGACAATAGGTGCAACCGGGAATATTCATGGCGTTGAGGGGATGGACATCGGCCACACCGGCGATTTTTTCGACGCAGATGACGCCTTCGTGGGAGGCTTTGTGCGCCAGCCAGGGCGGCCCCGCCAGATCGCCGATGGCATATAATCCGGGCTCTCCCGTGGCCAACCAAGGATCGACCACCACATGGCCGCGGTCGACCACCGCCTTGCTATCTTCCAGGCCGATATCCTCGACGTTGCCGGTGATGCCTACCGCCATGATAACCCGATCGGCGGTGATCGCTTCGCTGGTGCCGTCAGGCAAATCGATGTTGGCGGTAACGCTGTCCGCCGCCTTTTTCAGGCCCTTGACCTGCACACCCGTCAAAAGGTGCATGCCTTGTTTTTCAAAGGCCTTATGGGCCATCGCCGAGATTTCCTCGTCTTCCACCGGAAGCACGCGGTCCAGTACTTCGACGACCGTGACGTCAGAGCCCAGGGTGTTGAAAAAACTTGCGAATTCAATGCCAATGGCACCTGATCCGACGACCAGAAGCCGCTTTGGTATGGTGTCGGCGACCAGGGCGTGGCGATAGCTCCAGATTTGTTTGCCATCCGCCTCCATGCCCGGCAGATCCCGGGCCCTGGCACCGGTTGCCAGGATAATGTTCTTGGCGCTCAGCTCCATCACCGCCGTGCCATCGACTTCTACCGCCAGACGGCCCTTGCCGAGCAGGCGGGCGTGGCCGGTCAAAACCTCGACCTTGTTCTTTTTCAGCAGATGCCCGACGCCGCCGTTCAGTTGCTTGGCGATCTTTCGACTACGTTGAACTATCGCATTAAGATCGATTTCTATATTGTTGATTTTAAATCCATATTGCGATGAAGTTTTGGCTAGATGATAGACTTCAGCCGAGCGTAGCAAGGCCTTGGTGGGGATGCAGCCCCAGTTCAGGCAAATGCCGCCCAGATGCTCCCGCTCCACCAGGGCAACGTCCATGCCCAGCTGTGCGGCCCGGATCGCGGCTACGTAGCCGCCCGGTCCACCGCCTACGACGACCAGATCAAATTGCTGTTCGGCCATTGGTATTCCCCTACAACAACATGGTCATGGGCTCTTGAAGCAGGCCCTTGAAGGCCGCCAGGAACTGGGCCCCAATGGCGCCGTCCACGACCCGGTGATCCACGGAAAGCGTGACCGACATGACAGTGGCGATGGCCAGGGCGCCGTCCTTGACCACGGCGCGCTGTTCACCGGCGCCGACGGCCAGAATGCAGGCTTGCGGCGTATTGATGACCGCATCGAACTGCTTGATGCCGTACATGCCCAGATTAGAGATAGAGAAGCTGCCGCCCTGGTAATCTTCAGGCATCAGCTTGCCGTCATTGGCTTTTTGCGCCAGCGCGCGCATTTCCGTCGAGATCGCCTCCAAACCCTTGCCGTTGGCATTGCGTATCACCGGCGTGATCAGGCCCCGCTCGGAAGCCACGGCAACGGAGATATCGGCTGATTTATAAAGCTTTATTCCGCCTTCGGAATAACCTGCGTTGGCGGCGGGTATTTTCATCAACGCCACGGCTGCGGCCTTGATGACCAGATCATTGACCGACAATTTGAAGGCGCCGTCAGCGCGATTATTCAATTCCGTACGCAGGGCCAACAGGGCGTCCAGCTCGCAATCCATGGTCATATAGAAATGCGGCGCTTCGCGCTTGGACTCGCTCATGCGGCGGGCGATGGTCTTGCGCATGGTGGTCAGCGGTTGCAGTTCGAACTCACCTTCAAATGGCGAGGCATCCGCAGCAGGCACGGCTGCCGCCGGCATTGGAGCGGCGGGCGCTGCCGCAACAGGCGCGGCGGCGGGCGCCGGTGCCCCGCCTGTTGCCATGGCCGTCTCGATATCCGCTTTGACGATCCGCCCACGCGGACCGCTGCCGCTGACGGAAGCCAGATCCAAGCCTGCTTGGCTGGCCATGCGCCGGGCCAGGGGCGAGGCCAGAATGCGTCCGCCAGCAGCGGCAACGGGCGCCGCCGGCGCGGGCATCGACGGTGCCGGCAAATCTGCCGCGGGCTCGGGCGTTGCCGCGGCTGGCGTGGTGGCGGGCGCGGATATGGCGTCTTCAAGCACGGAGGCGTCCTCCCCTTCTTCCAATATTATCGCTATGGGCGCGTTCACCGGTACGCCTTCGGTGCCTTCCGCGACCAAAATACGGGCCAGGATGCCTTCGTCGATGGCTTCGACCTCCATGGTCGCCTTGTCCGTCTCGATCTCCGCCAGCATGTCGCCGGATCGTACCGTATCGCCCTCTTGCAAAAGCCATTTGGCCAGGGTTCCCTCGGTCATCGTGGGCGAAAGGGCGGGCATGGTGATGGTGATGGGCATGGCTTGTTTTCCCGGTTTTTTTAGCGTTTTGCCTGATTGGTGTCTCTTGCAGGCTAGCGGTAGCAGACGGCTTTGGCGGTGGCGGCGATGGCGGCGGCGTCGGGTACTGACAGCTTCTCCAAATTCGCCGCGTAGGGCATGGGCACGTCCGCGCCGCCGACCCGGCTGACCGGCGCGTCCAATTCGTCAAAGGCCTGTTCCATGATAAGGGCGGACAGTTCGGCGCCGATGCCACAGGCTAACCAGCCTTCCTCTACCGTGACGCAACGGTTGGTTTTGCGCACCGATTGCAGAACCGTGGGCAAATCCAAGGGCCGGATGGAACGAAGATCGATCACCTCGGCCGAAATGCCTTCCGCCGCCAGGGCATCGGCGGCTTCCAGGGCCCAGCCGACGGCAATGGAAAAGGCCACGATGGTGACATCGCTGCCCGCCCTGGCCACCCGTGCCTTGCCGATGGGTACGGTGTAATCGTCCAGCACCGGTACCTCGAAGGAATGGCCGTACATCAATTCGTTTTCCAGAAATACCACCGGGTTCGGGTCGCGGATGGCGCTTTTCAACAGACCCTTGGCGTCCGCCGCGCTGTAGGGCGAGACCACCTTGAGGCCCGGACAATGGGCATACCACGAGGCATAGCATTGCGAATGCTGGGCCGCGACGCGCGAGGCGATGCCGTTGGCGCCGCGAAAGACGATGGGACAACCCATTTGACCGCCTGACATATAACGGGTCTTGGCCGCAGAATTGATGATCTGGTCGATCGCCTGCATGGCGAAATTGAAAGTCATGAATTCGACAATGGGCTTCAGGCCGCCAAACGCCGCGCCGACCGCCATGCCGGTAAAGCCGTGCTCGGTGATCGGCGTGTCGATCACCCGGCGCGGCCCGAATTCCGCCAGTAAACCCTGGCTGATTTTGTAGGCGCCCTGGTATTCCGCGACCTCCTCTCCCATCAGGAAGACATCGCCGTCGCCGCGCATTTCCTCCGCCATGGCATCGCGCAGGGCATCGCGTACGGTCATGGCAACCATTTCGGTGCCTGCTGGCAGATCCTCTTCTATCACGGCTTCGGCAACTGGTGCGGGGGCCGGTGCAGGGGCAGGTGCGGCGGCCACCGCCGGGGCCGCCGCGACGGCAGCAGGCGCGGGCGATGGTTGCGCGACGGGGGCAGGGTTAGGGGCAGGGGCCGGGCTCGCCGCCGCGCTATCAATGGACGCGGCGTCCTCGCCTTCCAGCAACAGGATCACAATGGGCGTATTGACGGCGATATTCTCGGTGCCGGCGGGAACCAGGATCTTGCCCACCACGCCTTCATCCACCGCCTCGACTTCCATGGTAGCCTTGTCGGTCTCGATTTCGGCGATCATGTCGCCGGGGTTGACGCTCTCGCCTTCGGCGACCAGCCAACTGGCCAGCGTCCCTTCGGTCATGGTGGGCGAAAGCGCCGGCATGGTAATGGTGACGGGCATGCTCTAGACCTCCACCAAAATATCTGTGTACAGCTCCGCTGGATCGGGCTCGGGGCTGTTTTGCGCGAATTCGGCCGCCTCCGTGACGATATCCTTGACCTCACGGTCCAGAGCTTTCAACGCGGCCTCGTCGGCGACGCCGACGCTTAGGATCGATTCGCGCAGGTGATCAATGGGGTCACGCTCGGCGCGGACCCGCTGAACCTCTTCCTTGGTGCGGTATTTCGCCGGATCGGACATGGAATGGCCGCGATAACGGTAGGTCTTCATCTCCAACAGGATTGGGCCCTTGCCGCCCCGGACATGCTTGACTGCTTCATCACCGGCCGCCTTGACGGCGAGGACATCCATGCCGTCGACCTGGACGCCGGGGATGCCAATGCTTTCGCCACGGCGATATAACTCGGTCTGGGCCGTGGCCCGGCCCACCGCCGTGCCCATGGCGTATTGATTGTTCTCGACAATGAAAATCACCGGTAACTGCCACAGCGCCGCCATATTGAAGGCCTCGTAGACCTGGCCCTGGTTGGCGGAGCCATCGCCGAAGTATGTCAGCGAGATGCGGCCGTTGTTTTTGTACTTGTGGGCAAAGCCCAGGCCGGCACCGATCGGCACTTGGGCGCCGACGATGCCATGTCCGCCAAAGAAGTTCTTTTCCCGGCTGAACATATGCATGGAGCCGCCCTTGCCCTTGGAATAACCGCCGATGCGCCCGGTCAGTTCCGCCATCACGCCCTTGGCATCCATGCCGCAGGCCAGCATATGACCATGATCACGATAGCTGGTCAGCTGCGTATCGCCCTCTTCAATGGCCGACTGCATGCCGGTGACCACGGCTTCCTGGCCGATGTAGAGATGGCAGAAGCCGCCGATCAGGCCCATGCCGTACATCTGTCCGGCCTTTTCCTCGAAGCGGCGGATCAACAGCATCTGGCGGTAAAAGCCCAAGGCTTCCCCGGCATTATCCTTGGTGATGGCGGGCGGTGGCGGCGCCTTGCGCCGGCGGGCCGGCAATTTCGTCGCCTTTAGAGCTTCGGTCTTCGAGCCAACAGCCTTGGACTTCGCCGCTTTCGCCATGACAGCCTCATTCGCAATTGATCATTGTTGACGCTTTCAACCAATATTGAAGCGTCAAAACTCCTTGTAATACAAGGGGAATTTACAAATTAACTGCATAATGATTAATTCAATATTAAGACATCATGCCCGCCGGCATCAGACAACCTGTTGGCGCACAATACTTATCCGGCTTGCGGCGTTTCCAGCGCCGCTTATGGCGTATAAATAACCACGTCATCGGGGTGGGTCAGACCAAGGGTACGGCGGACCTGTTCGTCCAGCATATCGCGGTTCAGGTTTTCCGGCCGCAGCAGTCCGACCTGGCGGGCCAATACTTCACGGGCCTCACCGCTATCCCGCAGGGCCATTTCGGTCCGTTCCAGCTGGGTGCTCAGGCGTAGATATGCGATGACCCCACGCTCACCCTGGACCGTGTGATAACAGAAATACAACAGCGCACAGATCCCCAGACAGGGCGTGACCGCCCTGCGCAGACTACGTCGCGTATCATACCAAAGTCCCATATCAGGCTGAACGAATCACATACAGCGAATCGGATCAAGATAAAAAACCACGCTGATTCAATTAGTTACCGAAGATTCCAAAATGATCACGTTATGTTCACGCTTTGATTCCCATTCTTCAACGATCTGCCGGATGCGCGGCAACGATCAATTTGGTAAGATTGCGCCAACAGTTGCGTAAAACGAGGAGCACGCCGGATGGCCAGCAATCAGATCGATATGAGCAACAAGGTGGTTTTGATCACCGGCGGCAGCCGGGGCCTGGGCCGGGCCATGGCCTTGGGCTTTGCCGAGGCGGGGGCGGATTTGATCATCACCTCGCGCAAGATCGAAAGCTGCGAGGCCACGGCGAAGGAGATCGAGGCCCTGGGCCGCCAGGCCATGCCCTATGCCTGCCACGTGGGTTATTGGGAGCAATGCGATGCCCTGGTCGATGCCGCCTATGAACGCTTTGGCCGCATCGATGTCCTGATCAACAATGCGGGCATGTCGCCGCATTATGATACAGCGGCCTCGATCCCCGAGGTGCTGTACGACAAGGTTCTGGATGTGAACCTGAAAGGCACCTTTCGTTTGTGCGCTAATGTGGGCCAGCGCATGCTGGAGGGCGCGGGAGGTGCCATCATCAATGTCTCCTCCACCGCCGCGATCCGGCCCACCAAGGAGGTCATCACCTATGCCGCCGCCAAAGCCGGCGTCAATGCCATGACCGAGGCCTTCGCCGATGCCTATGGCCCCAAGGTGCGGGTCAATTGCATCATGCCAGGGCCCTTCCTGACGGACATTTCCAAGGCCTGGGACATGGACGCCTTCAACGCCCGCGCCCAGGAGCGCATCGCCATGCAACGGGGTGGCGAGGCCGAGGAAGTCGCGGCGGCGGCGCTGTACCTGGCCTCCGACGGTGCTAGCTACACCACCGGCGCCATCCTGAAGATCGATGGCGGCTCGAAATAGGGCCGCTAATCAGGGCTTTGGCTTGGAGAAATAGCGGCTGCGGTGATGATATTCACCCTCGCCCTTTATCTGCTTGTGATAGGCCGAATTGAAAACCACGTAGCCGCCGCAGTGGCTGCAGTCCACGTCGTTGCCAAAGCAACAGAACGTGCGTTCGAAACGACCGCCATCGCCCATATACAAAGGCAGCGTGCTCCCCATCAGGCAGTTTTCTCCGTTCTCCCCGGTATATTCGAGGCACCGGTCCGAGTACATCAACTCCAACGTCCCGACGTTGGCCTTGACCAGGTTGGGATCCTTTTTCTTGGCGGCGATGAGCCGGTCGATCACCGGATCCCGGTCCGCCAGGTCGTCCCAGGCTAGTCCGGTGTCATCATTGGCGCGGGGCACATAAAACGTGAAGGCGACGCCGCTGATGGGCCACTCCCGCACCTCTTCGATGAATTCCTCCAACCCGGAATGGTTCTGGGCCGTCAGTACCATTTGCACCATGACGGAGGTGTCGTCATCTGGGTCCCGTGCCAGCACGGCGGCCTTGACCTTTTGGAAGACACCGTCGCCCCGGATGGGATCGTTCATATGCTCCGGCCCGTCCAGGGACACGGTGACCAGGCCGCCGGGCAATTTCGGAATGCCATAGGTGGCGTTGGTGACAATGGCCGGAATTTCGAACAGCTTGGCCGCCTCCATCACCAGGTCCTTGCGGATCATCGGTTCGCCGCCCATGAACAGCATGGATTTGATGTTGTGCTTGTCGCGCAGAATCTCGATCTGCCGCAGCATGGTGGCGTCGTCCATCTTGTCGCGGGCGTCAGCGGGGTTGTCGTCCCGAAAGACAAAGCAATGGGAACAGCTGAGATTACAGACATTGGTCACATTGACCAGGGCGGTTGGGTAATCCCCCTCGCCAAAATCCGTGGGGTCCCTGAGGACGGTTTCCCTGAGGTTGTTCGCGGTCATGGCGGCACTCCATGCATAATCAATACAAAGCCGGAATGGGGATGAAATCAAACCCATCTCCACAAGGATCGTAGCCAACCCCCGGCCATCTTGCAACGCTTACGCCCCTGAAGGCCGAAGCCGGCCGCCGTACTGGGGCGACACTCCAATCCACCGACACTTGGTCATGCACATATTTGGCTCGGACAAATACGGCGGAAAAGTGGAGGAAATGGGGCCAGAGCAATTAGATCCGGCGCTCTTCTAAACTACCAGGGTTCCTTGAAGGACCACAGTTCCGTGTAGAAGACTAGGCGGAGCTAGGCTGTTGAAATCAAATTACTCTGACCCCAGTGGTTTCGGGTTGTAGAAAACAAGCATCTCCGACTATTTTTTCGTGAATGAATGGGACAAGATTCGGCTTGACAGTTTTCGAGTTTAAATTTTAATATATGCGCGTATTGAGGGTTTTTGAAGCCGATAGGTGAAGTATGAAGCACAAAATATCGAGTATTGTCATATTCACGTTACTGATAACTGCATTCAGTATGCCGTTATTTGCCCAGACAAAAAAAGATAACAAACTCCCAGCTTTTCAGGATTTTATCTCGGATGTTCAACCAGATGGGTTCGTTCACGCCTATGAAAAAGGCGCCCTAAATAAATTCATCATTGAGTATATCCCGGAAGGCGAAAGCTTGAATAGTTGGACCCGCATGTTGTCCGTCGTTGCGGTAGGCCCTTCAAAATTGCTTCCCAGCATTGGAGAATTCACTGCGCTTGTATTCAAAGGAATGCGGCGCAGTTGCCAGACGCTTGATATCAAGGATTTGTTGGTAAACGAAGGTGATGCGCGATTTCGTGTAGGCTGCGACCCGGTCGTTGCCGGGAAGTCGATTCTCGGTGGGCAGGGCCTGCGATGGGAGATAGGGGTCTATCGTTTCGTCAGGACAGCCGAAGCGTTATATCAAATCCATTATGTGGAACACGGTGTAGATTCCCTATCAGAAAGCAGACGAGAACAAATTTATTCCGATGCTGAAACGGCCGTAGATAAGGTCCTTGTTTGCCGGCTCAATGGACCTAAACCCTGTGCCTCGCTTGACACCTATACCTTGGGGGCGGTCTCACAACCGGTCACGGGTGAACCGCCATGCCGATCGAACGACGCTGTTCCTTGTAATCCCGCAGTAATTTTCTCCGTTCCTGCCTCCGCAGCAATGCGAACCGATAAATCGGCAAAAAAGGCTTTGTTAGTCTTGGATTTCTCCAAGGAGGATCTGTCCTCCTTGGAGGTCCTAAAACGTTATATCGGCTTGATTATCAAGAGCTTGGAGGAAGGTCACCCGGAGGCCACTTTGATTGTCCGAGGGAATTCTCCGGACTACCTCGTCACACCGGAGGACAGGGTTCGCGTGGGGACATTCTTGGCGGCGCTGAGGCGTGTCTTGGCCAGTAAGCGCATTATAGATCCGACTGCAATGAGGGTTAGCTTCATGAACTTTCGCTGATGCAGGCTGAAAATGTGTGGTAGAATGATCCGACACTTTTCTAAGCTACCAGGGTTCCTTGAAGGGTCGTAGCTCTGTGTAGAACGACCAGGCGGAGCGGGGCTGCTGGCTGATTTGGAAGATGCTTTCGGCCAGATCGTCGGGGTGGGCGAAATCCTCGTCCTTGAAATCGGGACGGCTGCGGCGGGTCCAGCGTAGATCGATCACCGCGTCGATGACGATATAGGCGACGTGAATGCCTTTCGGGCCCAGGTCGCGGGCGATGGACTCAGCCAGGATGCGCTGGGCCGCCTTGGTGGGGGCGAAGGCCGAAAAATTCGCCTTGCCACGCAGGGCGGAGGTGTTGCCGGTGACCATGATGGCACCGCTGCCCCGTTCGATCATGGCGGGGGCGACGGCACGCGCGAGATACAGCAGGCTCATGGTGTTGACCCGGAAGTTTTCTTCCATGTCTGCTGGATCGATTTCCATGAAGGTGCCGTGGGTGCCGCGGGCCGCGTTATGCACCACCACGTCCGGTTCGCCCAATTCGGCACGGCAGGTGGCGACGGCGGCTTCCACCGCCGCCTCGTCCGTCACGTCGCAGGGGATGGCCAGGCTACCTTCCAGCTCCGCCTCGAATTCCTTCATACGGCTTTCCGAGCGGGCCAACAGCGCGACGCGATAGCCGGCGGCGGCATAGCGCCGGGCCACGGCGCCGCCCGTTCCCCGGCCGACGCCCGCGACCAGGGCGACGGGAGCTTTTTCGGCGGCGCTCATCCCATCAATACGGAGGCGCCGGCATAACGTGCCTGGGGTCCGAGTTCTTCTTCGATGCGCAGGAGCTGGTTATATTTCGCCAGCCGGTCCGAGCGGGCCAGCGAGCCGGTCTTGATCTGGCCGCAATTGGTGGCGACCGCCAGATCGGCGATGGTGGCATCCTCGGTCTCGCCGGAACGATGGGACATCACGGCGCGGTAGCCGGCTTTATGGGCCATCTCCACCGCATCCAGGGTCTCGGACAACGTACCGATCTGGTTGACCTTGACCAGAATGGCATTGGCCACGCCCTTGTCGATGCCCTCGGCCAGACGCACGGGATTGGTGACAAACAGATCATCGCCCACCAACTGCACCCGGTCGCCAATGGCCTTGGTCAAGGCAGCCCAGCCGGCCCAGTCATCCTCGGCCATGCCGTCCTCGATAGAGATGATCGGGTAGCGGTCGGCCAGATCCTGGTAGTAGGCGGCCATTTCCGGGCCATCCAGGACCTTGCCTTCGCCGTCCAGGTGATATTTGCCGTCGCGGTAGAATTCCGTCGAGGCTGGATCGAGGGCGAGATAGATGTCCTCGCCGGGGCGGTAGCCGGCGCCTTCGATGGCTTTCATCACGAAGCCCATGGCCTCGTCGGCGCTGTTCAGCATGGGCGCGAAGCCGCCTTCGTCGCCGACGTTAGTGTTGTGGCCCACATCCTTCAGGGCGCCGCGCAGGGTATGGAAGACTTCCGCGCCCATGCGCAGGCCTTCGCGGAAGCTTTCGGCCCGTACCGGCATGATCATGAATTCCTGGATGTCGATGGGGTTATCCGCATGCGCCCCGCCATTGACGATATTCATCATCGGCACCGGCAGCAGGCGCGCGCCAACCCCGCCCACATAGCGGTACAGCGGCAGGCCGGCATCCACGGCGGCCGCCTTGGCCACCGCCAGGCTGATGCCCAGAATGGCATTGGCGCCCAGATTTGCCTTGTTCGGTGTGCCGTCCAGATCGCACATGATGGCATCGATGCCGGCCTGATCATCGGCGTCCAGGCCCGAGAGGGCATCGAACAGCTCGCCATTGACGGCATCGACGGCGCCCAGCACGCCCTTGCCAAGATAGCGGTCGCCGCCGTCGCGCCGTTCCACCGCTTCGTAGGCACCGGTGGAGGCGCCCGAAGGTACCGCGGCCCGGCCAAAGGCGCCGCTGTCCAGGGTCACCTCGACCTCCACCGTGGGATTGCCCCGGCTGTCCAGGATTTCCCGCCCGACGATATCGATTATTCCACTCATGAATTTGTCCTTACGATGTTGGCTGGACCTCCCGCTCCCCCGGCCCGGCCACCCATTTATGGTACCTTGTGGGTGGCCGGGCCGGGGGAGCGGGCGGCACGGAGAACTAACGGCTGCTACCGGCTCTTACCGCCTCTCCCCGACGCTGTCAAAGACCCGACAACAGGGCCCATATCAGGGCGGCGGCAACGATGTACATGGCCACCCGATGACCACCGCCAAAGCGCTGCAGAATGGGGCCGAGAATGCTGACCCTGGGCCGCAAACGTTCATCCAGACGGCCCCGGCCCAGGGACGTCATGGCGTTTGCCAGACGTTCATCGAGATAGCGGCTGACCTCGGCCAGGGATTCCCGGCTCGGGCGCATGCCGTATTCGTGGGCTGGGGGTTGGTTGATGTCGTCGTACAGGTAGTTCTTGATCCCCTGGAAGTGCTGGCCCAGGCAAGCGCGCGCGGCCTCGATCAATTGCCCCGGTTCAACCCCCCGCTCGCCGGCGTATTCCAGCAGCACCATGGAGGCATCGCGCAGGCAATCGTCCGCCGCTTCGCGCACATAATTAAAAGTGTAATGATCAAAACTGCGCATACCGCCCATGAGCGACGGTCCGGCATCCGAGCGGGCCCGGTTGTGGGCGGACCGGACGCGCAGGTCGTAACGCTCCAGCAATTCTTCGAGAAGGCCGTCGATCTCCGCCCGCGCCTGTTCGGGCTCCACCGCTAGCCCGCCTTGGCCAGTCGGTCAAAGGCTAGCAGGGTCTCCATCAACGGTCCCAACTGATCCACGGGCACCATGTTGGGACCATCCGATGGTGCGCTGTCGGGATCTTCGTGGGTTTCCATGAAGACGGCGGCAACGCCAATGGCCACGGCGGCGCGGGCCAGTACGGGCACCATTTCCCGCTGCCCGCCGGAGGTGCCGCCCTGGCCGCCCGGCTGCTGAACCGAATGGGTGGCATCAAACACTACCGGCTGGCCGATATCCTTTAGCACCGGCAGGGCGCGCATGTCGCTGACCAGGGTGTTATAGCCGAACGAGGCGCCGCGTTCGGTGACCAGTACGTTGCTGTTGCCGCTGCCCGTCAGCTTGGCCACCACATTGGCCATGTCCCAAGGTGCTAGGAACTGCCCCTTCTTGACGTTGACCGCGCGGCCGGTGGCCGCCGCCGCCAGCAACAGATCCGTCTGCCGGCATAGAAAAGCCGGGATCTGCAAGACATCGACCACTGACGCGGCCTGGGCGCATTGCGCTTCGGTGTGCACATCGGTCAGTACCGGGCAGTCAAAACGCTGCTTGATCTCGGCGAAGATGTCCAGGGCCGCTTCGATGCCGATGCCCCGTGGGCTGTCCAACGAGGTGCGGTTGGCCTTGTCGAACGAGGATTTATAGATCAGTGCAAAGCCCAGGCCGTCGGCCATGTCGGTCAGGCGGTCTGCCATTTCCAAGGCGTGCTCCCGCCCTTCCATGGCACAAGGGCCGGCGATCAGGGTTAGCGGTTGGTCATTGCCAACCGTGATCTTGCCAATGGCGACGTCAACCATACCACTACACCATGCGCATCTGATCGACGGCGGCGGCGATGAACGAGGCAAACAGGGGATGGGGCTCAAACGGTTTTGATTTTAGTTCCGGGTGGAACTGCACGCCGATGAACCAGGGATGATTTTGCAATTCCACGATTTCCGGCAAGGCGCCGTCGGGTGAGAGGCCGGAGAAATGCAGGCCTACCGCTTCCAGTTTTTCCCGGTAGTTGATGTTGACTTCATAGCGGTGCCGGTGACGTTCGGAAATCATCATGCTTCCCGAGGCGCTGTCGCCGGCGCCGTTGGCGTAAACCTGATTAACTTTCGAGCCTTGCTGCAGCTGGCATTGATATTGCCCCAGGCGCATGGTGCCGCCCTTGTCATCATCGATGCCGCGGGTTTGCAGGCTGTTGCCGTCGCTCCATTCGGTCATCAGGCCAACCACGGGATCGCTGCAGGTGCCAAATTCAGTGGATGAGGCGTCAGGTAGACCAGCAAGGTTTCGTGCCGCCTCGATCACCGCCATCTGCATGCCGAAACAGATGCCGAAATAGGGAACGTTCTTCTCCCTTGCGAACGTCGCGGCGGCGATTTTGCCTTCCGAACCACGCTCGCCAAAACCGCCTGGGACCAGAATACCATCCACGCCTTCCAGGCGCTGCACCGCATCGGGCTGTTCGAAGGTCTCACTCTCGATCCATTGCAGTTCCACCTTCACCTGGTTGGCCATACCGCCATGCACCAAGGCCTCCCCCAGAGATTTATAGGCATCCTGCAGGTCGGTATATTTGCCCACGATGGCAATTTTTACCGTGCCCTCCGGCGATGAGATGCGGTCATGGATCTCCCGCCAGCGGCTCAGGTCGGGCTCCGGCGGGTTCTCGATACCGAAGATGCTCAAGACCTCCCGGTCGAGCCCCTCTGCATGATAGGCAAGGGGCACTTCATAGATCGAGCTGCAGTCCAGGCCCTGGATCACCGCGCTTTCCCGCACATTGCAGAACAGGGCGATCTTGCGCTGCTCGTGGGCCGGAATTTCCCGCTCGCTGCGGCAGAGCAGAACGTCGGGCTGAATGCCGATGGAGCGCAGCTCCTTCACCGAATGCTGGGTCGGCTTGGTTTTTAATTCGCCCGCCGCCTTGATGAAGGGCACCAGGGTGGCGTGAATATAGGCGGTCTGGCCACGCGGCAGATCGTTGCCCAATTGCCGGATAGCTTCCAAAAATGGCAGGCTCTCGATATCGCCGACGGTGCCGCCGATCTCGCAAAGAATAAAATCCGTGCCCTCGGTCTCGTTCAGGACAAATTCCTTGATGGCATTGGTCACATGGGGGATGACCTGCACGGTGCCGCCCAGATAGTCGCCCCGGCGTTCCTTGGCCAGGATATCCTGATAGATCCGGCCGGTGGTGACATTATCGCTCTGGCGGGAGGAGACGCCCGTGAAGCGCTCGTAATGGCCCAGATCCAGGTCGGTCTCGGCACCGTCATCGGTGACGTAGACTTCGCCGTGCTGGGTGGGGCTCATGGTTCCCGGATCAACGTTCAGGTAGGGGTCAAGCTTGCGCAGGCGTACGGAATAGCCACGCGCTTGTAACAAAGCGCCCAGGGCCGCCGATGCCAATCCCTTACCTAACGAGGAAACCACGCCGCCGGTTATGAATATATACCGCGTCATGGAACTACATTCTAAGCCAGGCAGCCCAAGGGCCAAAGCCTTACTTCGCTAACGGCTGACGAATATCCAGTTTTTGCCGCTTTTCCGGGCCGAACAGGCGAAACTATTTATCGGTCGGTACGGTCGGTCCGGCGGGCACGACTGGTTGATTCGTGGAACTACCAGTTTCCGATTGCTCCAGGATCGATTTTCGCTCGCTCGAACCAGTGGCCATGATGGTCAGGGTCAGCGATGTGGCGAAAAAACAAGCCGCCAGAACGGCCGTTGAGCGGGTCAGCAAATTGGCCGCCTCGCGCCCGGTCATCAGACCGCCGCCACCGCCGCCGCCGCCGCCGCTACCGCCGCCCATGCCCAGCGCGCCGCCCTCGCTACGCTGCAACAAAACAGTGATGACGATGGCGATCGCCAGCATCAAGTGAACAACCAACAACACTTCTTGCATAATTCGCACCTAGCTGATGGATTGCGCCACGGTCAGTGATCAAACCGCGCAACAAACCGCGTCCCGCCAATATCCCATATTGATAACGTATATAGGTACGCGGACACGCATAACGAAGGGGGGCTTTTACACCATAGTTGCCGTACTGCCAACCGTTCGGTCAGCGTGCAGCGATAAATTATGGCAATGGCGAAAGGCCTGCCTCAGGGTAACTGCAGCACCGCGAAGTTATGGACGGCGTGGATGATTGCCGGTACCCACAGGCTTTGCGAGTATTCATAGATCCAGGCCAGGAATAGAAACAGCGCGAACAGGCCGGGCAGGGCGCCAAGATCGAAATGCAAAATCGCATGTCCCAGGGCGGCCAGGGCGGCGGCCTGCCAAAGTCCTAGATGCCGGCGCAGCCAGCCGAACAACAGGCCGCGAAAGATCATTTCCTCCATCAGGGGCGCCAGGACCACGATGCCAAGGAACAGCATCAGCAGATAGGACGGCTGGCTCCACGCTTCCGCTCCGGAGAGAGGCAGGGCCGGGTTCTTGGCCGGGCCGAAAACCGGTTTGGTAATGGCCGTCACCAGCATTAGAACCGGTACGGAAAGTAGTCCCAAAGCGACGGCGCGGAGCAACCAGCGGCGGTCAATCCAGGCAAAACCAAGGCGGCTCCAGCCATCCCGTTCACGCCAGACGGCCGCGAACCAAAGCCAGATGATCGCGGCCAGGCTGGGCACCACCAGATAGGCCAGTAACATCGCCGCCGGTCCGTGTTCGGCGCCCAGCAGCCGCCGGCCCCACAAGGCGGCGGCCAATTGAACAATGATGGCGCCCATAAGAGCGAGCGACATTTGCCGGGTGGCGATGCTGGGTGGCGTATTGATTGGCATCCGGATCGGCATTCTGGGCTCAGGCGCCGTTAATCTGTTGCGCCAACATTTCCAGCGCGGTGCGGATGGTCGCCTGCCGAATGCCACCACGGCCTAGATCGCCATAGTGTTGTTCGCGGTGCAGGGTCGCCCCGCCCCGTTTGGCGCAAGCCAGATGCACCAGGCCCACGGGTTTATCCGCCGTGCCGCCGCCCGGCCCCGCCACCCCGGTCACGGCGACCGCCAGATCGGCGGCGGATTTCGCGATGGCGCCCTCGGCCATGGCGCGGGCGACCGGTTCCGAGACCGCGCCATGACCCTCGATCAAGGCCATGGGCACCTCCAGCATGGCGTTCTTGGCGTCGTTCGAATAGGTGACAAAGCCACGGTCCACCACGTCGGAAGAACCGGCGATCTCCGTCAGGCAGCCGGCGATCAGGCCGCCCGTGCAGGATTCCGCCGTCGCCACCATGACCCGCGCCTCGCGGCAATCCTGTAACAACGCCTTCGCCTGGGCCGTCAATTCATCGCTAAACATGAGTTTTTATTCCTAATATTTCGCCATGACCTGTTCGGCGAAGTCCTTGAAATTTTCCCGCGCTACCGCGATAGGGGGCAACAGAGCTATCTCGCGCAGGCCACCGGCCTCCAACTTCCGCAGACGCTCGATGATCTCGTCCGGTTCACCCACGAAGCCGCCGGAAACCTTGATCATCTCGGGCGTGATGAAGCGCCGTTCGGCGGGGGGAAGGAACGAGCAATGGCCCGTGTGCAGGATTTGATGCCGGCGGTCTTCCGGCATCTCGGTTTCCACATAGTTTTTGTAGGCTTCCCAGACATCGCGAACCTCGCCCAGGATGAAGCCGTCGTCGCCCCGCTGGCGATAGATCTCGTACCAAAAATGCAGCGACGAGACGACTTCCGCCCCGGTCTCGTCAATGACCCGGTCAGATGTCAAATCTTCGCCGGGTTTCAGCACGCAGGCAAACGTCAGCACCGAGGTATGAAAGTTGTCATCTAGCCGCCGGCCGACATCCTCGGCGCCCTGCCGCATGCGCTTGAGGTTTTTTGACAACAGGCCATAAGGCTCGTTCCCAGCCCCGATCCGCCCATCGCCGTACGCGCCCGCCGCCGCCAGCGCCTTGGGGCCGTTGGCCGCGACATAGATCGGCACCTTGTGCTCTGTATTGATGCATTCCAGTTCCCGGTCGAGAAATTTGATCGGTTTGCCCTGGTAGTCCACTTCCTCGCCAGCCAGCAAGCCGCGCACGACGCGCAGATAGTCACGGAAGGCGGTCGGCTGCATGGGGTTCTGGCCCATTACCCGCATGGCGGTATGCCCGGTGCCGATACCCAAAAAAGTCCGCCCCGGCGCCAGCTTGTTGATGGAGGCAATTGAATGTGCCGTGACAGGTGCCAGACGGGTGCCCGCGATAGCCACGCCGGTGCCCAGGCGCAGCTTGGACGTATGCACCGCCGCCAGCGCCATCGTGGCGTAGCAATCGGACCAGATCATCTGTGAATCCGGCACCCAGCCGCAATCGTAGCCAAGTTCCTCCAGATAGGGAAACATTTGCCAATCATCGATCTTGGTCGATACCATGCCGCCGAATTTCATCTCTTATCTCCTACAAATTAGTACCAAACGCGAAATGCAGCGATCGCCGCCAAGCCAAACAACGCAGCCAGGATATCGTCCAACATGATGCCCAGGCCGCCCGTGACATTGCGGTCGGCCCAGCTGGCCGGCCAGGGTTTGAGGATGTCGCAAATCCGGAACAACACGAACCCCGCCAGATAGTACCAAGGATCCAACGGCGCCGCGATCAACACCAACCATTGTCCGGCCACTTCGTCGATCACCACCACGCCTGGGTCCTTGCCGCCGCTGGCCCGTTCGTAAACGCCCGCCCCCCAGCACCCCAGAGCAAAAACCGCGCCTGTCGCCACGGCCAGGGCAATGGGTCCGGCGAAATAGGCGATACCCCAGGCGAAAGGCAGCGCCGCCAACGAACCCCAGGTGCCGGGCGCTGGTCGCAGCAGGCCGCTGCCGAACCAGGTTGCCAGCAGGCAGGCGGGATGAGAAAGCGGCAGGGCCGGCTTGGAGAAGATGGAGGCCATTCAGATCGGCAGCCGCACGGTGGCGGTGGCTTGGGCGGCGATGCCTTCATTGCGTCCGGTAAAGCCAAGACGTTCCGTGGTCGTCGCCTTGATGCTGACCCGGTTGGCTTCCAGGCCCAGAATGGCGCTCAAACGGGCTGCCATGGCCTCGTGATGAGGTGTAATGCGCGGTGCCTCGCAGATGATCGTCAGGTCCAGATGCGCCAGACGGCCGCCCAGGGCATGTACCCGATCCACGGCAAAGGAAACAAAGCGGGCGGAATCCGCATCCCGCCATTGCGTCTGGCTGGGGGGGAAATGCCGGCCAATGTCGCCGTCGCCAATGGCACCCAATATGGCGTCGGTAACCGCGTGCAGGGCCACATCGGCGTCACTATGGCCCGCCAGTTGGGCGGCATGGGGAATATCAACGCCGCACAGGCGGACCCAGGCGCCGGGCTCGAACCGGTGCACATCGAAGCCTTGTCCGACGCGCACATCGAATAGGCGGGCGGCATGGGCGCCATCGGCGCGGGCCAGATCCTCGGCCGTGGTGATCTTGCCGTTCTCTGGCGCGCCCGCCGCCAATGCTACGTCCAGGCCGGCGGCCCGCGCCAGGGAGGCATCATCCGTATGGCCGTCGGAGGCATTTTCGTGCGCCGCCAGGATTGTGGAAAAGACAAAACCCTGCGGCGTTTGCGCCTGCCAAAGGCCATCGCGTGGTATTTCTTCAATGATCGCACCATCATCGCCGCGCTTTAGGCTATCAACCACCGGAATAGCGGCGATGGCGCCATCGTGGCTGTCGAGGCCGGCCAGAACATTATTGATCACCGTGGCCGAGACAAAGGGCCGCGCGCCGTCGTGGATCAAAACCAGGTCAGGCGTCAGGGGGGCGAGGCCCCGAAGACCGTTCAGAACTGATTGCTGCCGGCTGTCGCCACCCACGATGGGCGGCAGCAGTTCCAGACCCTGGGCGGCCTGATCATACAGCTCCTGGTCCTCGGCGCCGATCACCGTGGCCACGGCATTGATGGCGGGATGGTGGCAAAAGGCCAGCAGCGCGTGACGCAGCACGGGGATGCCGGCCAGGCTTTGATATTGCTTTGGCATCGGGCCGCCAAGGCGCGTACCTCGGCCGCCGGCGACGACCAGCGCCATCACGGATATTTTGTCTTCGCTTCCCATGGCGGCAATCTAGCATGCCTTTTCCCCTGGCGTGAGCCAATCAAGTGTTGGCACCGCCTTGGCCTGTGATATCAAGTGCTATTAACAAGTATTTAGAGGCTGAGTGGATGACGGATGTAAAACCGACGGTACATGTGGAAATTCAGGAACGAACGGTTGGGCGCATTGCCTGGGTGCGCATGGACAATCCACGGCGCCTGAACGCCGGCTCCATGCCGTTGGTGGCGGATTTGAAGGCGGCGTTCGAAAGTCTGGCCCAGGATGATCAATTGCGCGCGGCGGTGTTGACCGGGGCGGGCGATAAGGCCTTCATGGCGGGCGCTGATCTGAACGAGCTGGCGACGTTGCAGCCCAACAGCGCGCGCGACTTTATTACGCAAATACATCTGGCGGCCCAGGCGATCCGAACCCTGCCGGTGCCGGTCATAGGCCGGTTGCGCGGCTATTGCATGGGCGCCGGTTTGGAACTGGCGGCGGCTTGTGATTTTCGTGTTGCCGATGACAGCTTCGTCATGGGCATGCCGGAAGTGAAGGTGGGCCTGCCCTCGGTCATCGAGGCCGCGCTGCTGCCGCAACTGATTGGCTGGGGCAAGACGCGGGAGCTATTGCTGACGGGCATGAATTACGGCGCCGAGGAAGCCTTTGCCATGCACTTTGTCGAGAAACTGGTGCCGGCGGCGGCGCTGGATGATTGGGTGGAAACCTGGCTGGAGCGGATTCTGGAGGCTGGTCCCCTTGTTGTCCGCGCACAAAAGGCCCTGATCGGCAAATGGGAAACGCTGGGTCTGGCCGCCGCGATCGAGGCCGGTATCGATCCCTTTGGCGACGCCTACGAGACCGACGAACCCACGCGCATGCTGGCATCATACGTAAAGCCGAAACTTTAATAGCCATGGCGCGGCAACACTGGGTCTTCGGTTATGGCTCGCTCATGTGGCAGCCGGATTTTCCCTATGTGGAGCGCCGCCCAGCTCTGTTGCAGGGCTGGCACCGTGCCCATGCCTTGTATAGTACCCTGGCCTGGGGCTCGGCGTCGCGGCCCGGCCTGATTCTAACCTTGGTGCCGGGCGGGGAATGTCTGGGCAGTGTTTTTCGGGTGGCGCCAGGACATTGGTGGCGGACCCAAGGCTATCTACGCCGGCGCGAAGCCGCCTATCGCCATATTCAGGTGCCGGTGCATACCGGGCAGGGGATTGTCCCCGCCCTGACATTCGCCGCCGATCCGCGCCATCCACGTTATATCGGCAAGCAACCGTTGGCGCACGGCGCCCGTCTGGTCGCCCAGGGGGAGGGGCGCAAAGGCACCTCGCGCGGTTATCTGGCGGGTACGATTGGCGCCATACGGGCGATGGGCGGGCAGCCCGAACCCGCTTTGCAGCGTTTGCAGGCCAGGGTCGATCTTATTCAGCGAAATTTGCCGTAGGATTGAAGAATTCCATCACGGCCCGACGGTGCCGCTGGCGCGGTGTTCATTGTCTTCAATCCAGCGCCGGTCCCGTGCGATGCAATCATTAAATTTCGCGCTACCGGCTTTGAAACCAAGCCTTAAGCAGCGGTCTTCGTACCATGTTGGTTCCTGGGTCATGCATGCCGTGAGGAGGGTTAAAGCCACTATACAAAGCACTATTCTCGCCATCGGTAGCTCCCGGTTGCCCGCTTGGGCGGTTTACTGAATATCTTTAGCATCTATTAACCACGAAGTAGGGTTTTCTTTACGTCTTTATAGCCAATATAGGTGAGACGGGCGGGAGGTCCTCTGTCGCGGTCGGCTTTTTTATGCTGCCGACGTGACATTAGTTAAAGGAAGCAAATATGTGGGCCAAGACCGCGACCATCGCGAGAGCTGCCCTGAAACGATCCGGTTTGGCGGATCAGTCCGGCGCGACAGCCATGGAGTACGCCTTGATCGGCACTGGTATCAGTGTTGCCATCATCGCGGCCTTGTTCTCGATCGGCGAGGAAATTATTCGTTTATTCGAATTGATCGGGACGACATTGGCGGGTGCCGGAAATTGACCATCAGCCTCTGATCATCAGCCTCTGAATATGGGCCTCCAATAATCAGCCCCAGTCATACAGAGTTGATCAGCGGGAAAAATCCTCTTCCAGGGCATTATCCAGGACACCTGCCAGTTTTTCCAGGCGGTCACGGTCGCGTAAATATAAAATGCGGCCCTTGCGCTCGACAATATTGCCGGCACCCAGCTGCGATATGGAGCGGGCCACGGTTTCCCGCGTGGTCGAGGCCATGGCCGCGATGGCTTTGTGGGTGGGCAGGTTGCGGATCAGCCAGCTGCCGGGATCGACCGGGCTTTCCTCGGCCAGGCGCAACAACTGCCGATATACCCGTTCGACCGCACCCAAGGTGGAGAGATCCATGATCCGTTCATCGCAACTGCGCACAATGCCCGCCAGCCGGCCCAGCACACGGACCGCCAGTTCCGGATGGCCGATAATCTGATCGATGAACAATTGCGGCGACAACGAGCCCAGCAGGCAATCCTCCAAAGCCACGACGCTGGCCGAGCGGGGCTGGCCATCGATTGCCGATAGTTCGCCAAAAAAGGCGCCGGAATGCAGACGGGCTAGGGCGATTTCCCGTCCGGTCATGGAAAAATTGACTACCTGCACAGTACCCTCGGCGACGAAATAGACGTCCCGGTCGTTGCTGTCTTTATCCAGTATCTGTTCGTTTGTCTTATAGCGCCGCCAGCGGCAGCGCTTTTCCAGCCCGCTTTTTTCCTCGTCACCAAGGCCTTCCAGCAAACGAATGTTGGCCAGTCGGCCTTCATTATTGTTCGACACGATTGCCTGGCCCCTTTTTACCTGCCCTCTGCGGCGCCAACAGCTTACTCCTGTTGCGGCCTTTGGGCTAGAGCAGCCTGAAAGCGATCTAACCGCCGAATAACATTCGGTCCCGGTTGTACAGATGGGCCGCGCCAGCAAGCAGGAGCGTGGTGATCAGGGTGGTGGCCGCAACCGATACGCCGATATGCAACCATACCGCTGTTTCCTGACGCATCAGGCGGCCGATTAACAGGATCTGTCCAAATGTCGGTATTGCCATCATCCAGATTTGCGCCTTTACCGGCACGAAAACCAGAATCATGCCCGGCAGGGACGGCAAGAGAGGCAGCAGGCCCAGATAGGTCTGGGTTTCCTTATAGCTGCGCGATACCGTGGCGACGATAATTTGCAGGGCAACGGCGAAGCCAATCAAAGGCAGGCAAAGCAAGGCGACGCCGATGAAGGCACCCAGGCCTGGGTTGATCTTAATGCCGAATTCGCCGGCGGCGACAATTTCAAACATGATTTTGAAAGCCAGCAATTGCACCAGCACGGCGGTCAGGGTGAAGGCAAAGGTTGCCATCGCCTTGCCCAGCATGAATTGCCAACGGGGCACGGGATTGGCCAATAGTGGCTCCAACGAGCCGCGCTCCCGCTCTCCCGAAGTGGTGTCGATTGCCAGATAAACACCGCCAACGAAGATCGTGAAGATGATGAAGGGCGGTAACATGTTTAGGAAAAAGCCAGCCAGATTGCGTGAGCGCCCGACGTTGGTGGAACGTATTTCCAATGGCGCGGCAACCCCTGGATCGACGCCGTGGGCGCGCAGGCGCTGTTGCCCCACCTCCCGGCCATAGTCCCGTAACAGCCCGACCACGCGGCTGACCTTGATAACGGTGGATAGGCGCGTGGCGTTGACCACCATGTTCAGGCGGGCGGTGCGCTGGGCGGCGAATTTCTCTGCGTGGCCGCCGGGAATAACCAAAACCGCGTCCGCCTCGCCCCGGCGCACCGCACGCCGCGGATCAACTGGCGCGGGGCGGATAATGACGCCTTTGCTTTCCAGATGGCTGATCAGCGCCGGTGCCCGCTCGGCGCCGGCCACAGGCAGATGCAGGGTGCTGTCGCCTTGGCCGCGAAACATGCCGCCCACGAAACTGACCAGCATGCCCAGCAGCAAGGCGCCGATCACCGGATAGATCAGCGCCAGGAACAAGCTGCGTCGATCACGCAGGTTATCGATGCTTTCCTTGAGGAAAACAATCCAGATGTTACGCACGGCTCGTACTACCACCAGCATTGGGGCTAGCCGCTTCGGCTTGCCTGATAGTTGCCAGGAAGACGTCTTCAAGATCGCCCTCGCCGGTGGCCTGGCGCAATTCCTCAGGCTTTCCATTGGCGACGATCAGGCCATCGGAAATGACGATGACGCGGTCGCACAAGGCCTCGACCTCGCCCATGATATGGCTGGAAAACAACACGCAGCGCCCCTGGTCGCGGATTTCCCTGATCAATTCCCGCACCGCCCGGGAAGAGCCGATGTCCAGGCCATTGGTTGGCTCGTCCAGAATTACGTTGGCCGGCTCATGTACCAGGGCGCGGGCCAGGGCAACCTTCAGGGTCTGGCCCTTGGAAAAGCCCTTGGAGCGGCGGTCGGCGAAATCCTCCATGCCCAGGCGTTCCACCAGACGGTCTATACGGCTCTCCAACTCAGGTCCGCCCAAGCCGTGCAAGCGGCCAAAATAACGCACATGCTCCCGCGCGGTCAGGCGCGGGTACAGGCCCCGGTTGTCAGGCAAAACGCCGATCCTTCGTTGCACCGTTAGCCGTTCAATGTTGGCATCGTGGCCATCGACAAAGGCTTGGCCGCCATCGGGCCGCAACACGGTATAGAGCATGCGCAGGGTCGTCGTCTTGCCGGCGCCATTGGGCCCGATCAGACCGGTGATCTCGCCATTCCGGGCTGTGAAATCGATCCCGCGTAATACTTCGATCTTGTTGAAACTCTTCCGCAGGCCCCGCACTTCAATCATACCGCTGTCCCTTTTACGCTACTGTCCCTGCCTGCCCGCGTAATGCTTTGATTGTACCGGCGCGCTTTCCTCGACCAATGCGCTTATGGGGACCAGCACCAGACCACGGGCGCGCAGTCCCGGAAGCCAGCCTTCCAGGGCGCTCAAGGTTTCGGGATAGGGATGGCCGATGGCGATGGCCTGGCCGTGTCTACGCGCCGTCGCCACGGTCATTTCCAGCTGTTGCCTGATTTTCTCGGGGTTGCGGTCATTGTCCAGAAATACATCACGCACCACGGTGGGAATGCCATACTCCCGCGCCAGGCGGTGGCCGGTGGACTTGCCCGTGGTCAGACTATCAAGAAACAGTAGTTGCCGTGATTGCAGGGCGGCCATGACCCGGCGCATCTCCCGCGCCGAGGCGGTGAACAGACTGCCCATATGATTGTTGATGCCCACATAGCCGTCCAGCCGCGCCAAATTCGCCGCGATCCGGCGGTCCAGTTCCGCGATCGGCAGGCCGGTCAACAGGGCATTTGGACCTGGGTCCGCGTCGGCGGCCTTGGGTTCCATGGGCAGATGCACCAGAATTTCATGCCCGGCCGTCCGCGCCCTGGCCACCAGCCCGGCCAGATGATTGCCATAGGGCAGGACGGCAAGTGTGATGGGCCGGGGTAGCGCAATGGCCCGGTCCGAACGGAATTGGCTAAGCCCCATATCATCAAGCACGATCGCGACCTTAACCAGGGGAGAGATCTGGGCCGGATCGCCAATGCCGGGCGACAGGGCGGCAAAACGTTTCCAGGTTGGCCGGGGCGCGCTCAATCGTGACACGTCCAATGCATCGGACCTCGCGGTTGCCACCTGTGGCAGGGGCGGTGGTGCGGGGGGCAGCACCGGCGGCGCGGTCAAATTCGCCAGGCGGACATTCTCGTGTTCGATCTGCTCGTGCCGCTCAGCCGCCGCCACATCGATCGCGATGGCGGGGCCTGACACCGGTTGCACCACATCGGCTTCGTCCTCCGCTTCCGCTTCCGCCTCCACCGCCGCCACTGGCCCCGCATCAGGTGCCGGTGGCGCCAGATTTGCCGTCACGATTGCCGGTTGCTCGACCGCCCGTATGGCCGGGTCCGCTTTGGGTGCCGGTGCAGGCTCCGTGACATTCGCAACAATAGGGGCGGGTGGAATTTTCACTGCCACTGCCACTGCCACGGCCGGTGGCGGCGCTTCCTGCTTCACCGTTTGCGTTACCGTCTCGGCGGGTGGTGGTGTCAGGGCGATGCGCTGTTCG
This sequence comes from Rhodospirillaceae bacterium, assembly GCA_018701215.1. GTDB lineage: Bacteria > Pseudomonadota > Alphaproteobacteria. The sequence continues at coordinate 155,568 of JABIWH010000015.1, read as the reverse complement.
ACAAAACCGTTCGCCATCATTGCCTTTGTCACGGGTGATGCGGTGGCCTGCGGGCCGCCGCCATTTGGCCCCGGCAAGGTAAAGGTCAGCGCCGTGGTCACGCCCAGGCCGGCGGCAAAGCCGGCTACCGCCACCAACAGGGCTTTTGTCATCAACCGCGCCTGCCGCCGGCGCGCCCGCCGCTGCCGTACGGGCCGCTTCTGCTTGCCCTGCATCGGCGCATCTTTCAGCGTTTTCTGGGCCAGTGGCCAGCTCCCTCTTAATCGAGTCCCCAGATGAATTCTGGGCCGTAATCTACCATATAGGTATTAAAAAAGACGGTAGTGAAATGGCAACCGTCGAACGATGCCCGCGAGTCCGCCTAAAAAAAGGGAATTTCGTGCGGCCATGGCTCGGGCGGGGTGGATCGGATCAGAGGGCGCGGCGATCTTTTCGCCGATTCGACCCAATTTCGCGTAATGGAGCCTTGACGACATCCATGAGGCGCGGTTTGTTGTGCCGCGCAGCCAATACGGGCTGCCGGTATTCGCAGGGTTGGAGAACCGTCGATGGTCGGGGATATGCCAGATTTCAAAGCGCTGATCGCCATTGTGGCCGACGGCGATTCATTGAACGTGGAACAGGCCCGCGCGGCCTTCGATGTGATGATGTCGGGCGATGCCACGCCGTCCCAGATGGGCGCCTTTTTGATGGCCCTGCGGGTGCGCGGTGAAACGGTGGATGAAATTACCGGCGGCGTGATGACCATGCGCGACCGCATGACGCCCATAAAGGCGCCGCCCGGTGCCATGGATATCGTCGGTACGGGCGGTGACGGCAAACATACGCTGAATATTTCCACCGCCACCGCGATCGTTGTAGCCGGTTGCGGCGTGCCCATAGCCAAGCATGGCAACCGTGCCGCATCCTCGAAAACCGGTACCACCGATGTGCAGAATACCCTGGGTATCAATGTGGACGCGGATTTTTCGTTGTTGCAGGCAGCCTTGGACGAGGCGGGTATCTGCTTCATGGCCGCCCCCCGCCATCACGGCGCCATGCGTAACGTCGGCCCGACGCGGGTTGAAATGGGTACCCGGACGATCTTTAATATCCTCGGGCCGATGTCCAATCCGGCGGGCGTGAAGCGGCAGCTGATCGGCGTCTTTGACCGGCATTGGCTGCGCCCCATGGCGGAGGTTCTAAGAACCCTTGGTTCGGAGCGGGTTTGGGTCGTGCATGGCGCCGACGGCACGGACGAGATCACGACCACGGGCCCGACCTATGTAGTTGCCCTGGAGAATGGCGAAATTACCGAGTTCGAGGTCTTGCCCGCGCAGGCTGGTCTGCCGTTGGCCACATTGGAGGATCTGCGTGGCGGCGAGGCGGAGGAAAATGCCGCTGCCTTGAACGCTCTGTTGCAGGGTGCTGCCGGGGCTTATCGCGACGTGGTGCTGTTCAATGCCGCCGCCGCCCTGATCATTGCCGATAAGGCGGCGGACCTGCCTGAAGGCGTGGCCATGGCGGCCAGGGCCATTGACGAGGGCTTGGCCCTGGAAAAACTGCACCGTTTGGTGGAGATCACCAATCGCACCGCACCGAGCGCATCATGAGTGACATTCTTGACCGCATTTGCGCCGACAAACGCCTGCATATCGAAGCCTGCAAAGCTGAACGCCCGTTGGCGGAGGTCGAGGCGGTGGCCAAGACCGCCTCGCCCGTGCGTGGTTTCGCCAACGCCCTGCGCGGGGCGGTGGACGATGGCCGCTATGGTCTGATCGCCGAGTATAAAAAGGCCTCGCCGTCCAAGGGCCTGATCCGATCTGATTCCGATCCCGCGGCCCTGGCCCGGGCCTATGAACGCGGCGGGGCCAGCTGTCTCTCGGTGTTGACGGACGTGCCGTACTTTCAGGGCCACGATGATTTTTTGGTCCAGGCGCGAAATGCCGTCGATCTGCCCGTGCTGCGCAAGGATTTCATGTTGCAGCCCTATCAGGTGGTTGAGGCGCGGGCTTTGGGCGCGGATTGCATTTTGCTGATCATGGCGGCACTGGAAGATGGCCAGGCAGCCGAGCTCGAGGCCGTGGCCATCGATTGGGGTATGGATGTTCTGGTTGAGGTCCATGATGCCGGCGAAATGGAGCGGGCCATGCGTCTGCAAAGCCGGCTGCTGGGTATCAACAACCGCAATCTGAAGACCATGGTCACGGATTTGGCCACCACGGAAGAGTTGGCGGCACAAATGCCCAAGGACGCCCTGGGCATTAGTGAGAGCGGCCTGAATAACCACGACGATGTGCTCCGCATTAGCAAGGCCGGCTGTCATTGTTTCCTGGTCGGCGAGTCCCTGATGCGCCAAGAGAATGTGGAAGCCGCGGTGCGGAACTTGCTGAATTCATGACGGGAGTTTAACCCATGGCTGAACTGACCCATTTCGACGATGCGGGCAACGCCCATATGGTGGACGTTGGCGACAAGGCGGTCACCGAACGCATCGCGCGCGCCGCCGGGCGCGTAACAATGGCACCCGAAACCCTGGCCCGCGTTCAGGCTGGTGCCATGGCCAAGGGCGATGTGCTGGGCGTGGCCCGTTTGGCGGGGATCATGGCGGCGAAACGCACCGCCGATCTGATCCCGCTGTGCCACCCCCTGCAACTTTCATCGGTCAGTTTGGAGCTTTCCTGTAACGCGGCGGAAAACAGCGTCGAGATCACGGCCGAGGTCAAGCTGACCGGGCGCACCGGGGTCGAGATGGAAGCCTTGACCGCCGTCAGTGTCGCCGGCCTGACCATCTATGATATGTGCAAGGCGGTGGATCGCGGCATGCAATTATGTGACGTTCGATTAATCCACAAATCTGGTGGTAAATCAGGTAATTACGATGCATCGTGAAGATAATACATTAGGATTTATGGAATGATCTCTGTCGCCGAGGCGCTGCAACGCATCCTGGATGGGGTGCACCGGATGCCGACCGAAAACATCTCTCTGGCGGACGCCCATGGCCGGGTGCTGGCCCGCGATGTTACCGCCCGCCTGACCCAACCGCCGACCGATGTTTCCGCCATGGACGGCTATGCGGTACGCGCCGCGGATGTGGCGGAAGTCCCCGCGACCCTGACGCAAATTGGCGAGTCCGCCGCCGGCAATGCCTTTGGCGGAAAGGTGGGGCCGGGACAGACCGCGCGTATCTTCACCGGCGCGCCGGTTCCCAAGGGCGCCGATGCCATTGTGATGCAGGAAGACACCGAAGTCGCCGGCGATCAAATCACCATGACCGTGGCGCCTTGGCCGGGCAAATTTGTTCGTCCCGCCGGCCTGGATTTTCAGCTTGGCGATGTGGGCATCACGGCAAACCGGGTACTGTCATCCCGCGATGTGGGTCTGGCCGCCGCCATGAACGTGCCCTGGCTGACCGTGGCCCGGCGCCCGCGCATTGCCCTGTTGGCCACCGGCGACGAGATTGTCCGTCCTGGCGAACCCGTGGGCCCGAACCAGATCATCTCGTCGAACACCATTGCCCTGATGGGTCTGATTAAGGCGTCGGGCGGGGAAGCGATCGATCTGGGCATCGCCTCGGATGATGAAGCGTCCCTGCGTGCCTTGGCGGCGGGCGCCCGTGGCGCTGATATGCTGGTGACCTTGGGCGGCGCTTCGGTTGGGGATCATGATCTGGTGCGCAAGGTGCTGGGCCAGGATGGCCTGGAACTGGATTTCTGGCGCATCGCCATGCGGCCGGGCAAACCATTGATCTTTGGCAGTATCGGCGAGACGCCGATGATGGGGATGCCGGGCAACCCGGTGTCTTCGCTAGTTTGCGGCATCGTCTACCTACGGCCCGCGGTCCGCGCCATGTTAGGCCTTGACCCCCATGCCGCCAGCCAGACCGCGCGCCTGGGACAGGATCTGCCCGGCAATGATTTGCGGCAGGATTATCTACGCGCCACTGCGTCTCTGAATGAAGATGGCGAAACCGTGGTTACGCCGTTTGATAAACAGGATAGTTCCATGCTTTCCCGCCTGGCCAAAGCCGATTGTCTGATCCTCCGGGCGCCCCACGCAGACCCCGCGAAAGCCGGTGAAAGGGTTGAAATTCTGCCCTTGAGTGGCGAAACCACAGGTATTTGACACTGCGATCGGGGCGGGCCTGTGGATAAACTATCCACAATTCGACATTATTTCTTGACCACATTCGAGAACCAAACTAGAACATATAGCTACGTTTTGCTTTTGTTCCGGCAAAGGTATGGTTTTTTGGGTTGAATTGTGCATGACTTATGCACAAGCGGCCCGGCCAATTGAGGGTCATGGAATGTTGACGCGGAAACAGCACGAACTTCTCACGTTTATCCACGGACATATTCGCCAGAACGGTATATCGCCATCTTTCGACGAGATGAAGGATGCGCTGAATTTGAAATCAAAATCCGGCATTCATCGCCTGATCACGGCGCTGGAGGAACGCGGTTTTATACGGCGTCTGGCCCATCGGGCCCGGGCCTTGGAGGTCCTGCAACTGCCAGATGCGGTGCTGCCGGGCGGTGAGAAGTTGGCGCCCAATGTTATTCAAGGCGAATTCAGCACGGCGATGTCCCATCAGACGGCCAGTTCCGATGATATCGTTTCCATGCCCCTTTATGGCCGGATCGCCGCCGGCACCCCGATCGAGGCGTTGCGCGATCCGTCCAATTTTGTCGATGTGCCACGGGGTATGTTGGCGCGGGGCGAACATTTCGCCTTGGAGGTTGCCGGCGATTCAATGATCGACGCGGGCATTCTCGATGGTGACACGGTCATTCTGAAACGCAGTGATACGGCTGAAAACGGCGCTATCGTCGTCGCTTTGATCGATGACAACGAGGCGACCTTGAAACGGCTGCGCTCCAAGGGCAATTCCGTAGCGCTGGAACCAGCCAATCAGAGTTACGAAACCAGGATATTCCCGCCCGACCGGGTCAAAATTCAAGGCCAGCTGATCGGTCTGCTGCGGCAGTATTAGGGAGCTTTTCGCCCCTTGGGGCGGCTCCACGGCCTGTCGCCGCGATGATCGTTGGCGCCTTCAATGTTGATCGCGCCATCCCGCCAGCGCACCGCGATGGCACCCCGGCGCCACAAATCAAAACGATCGATGACCATCCGCGCCGACGGGCAATTGAAGCGTACCGGTACCGCCGAAAGCACTAAATCAGCGACGCGGCAATCATCTTCCAGGGCGCGTGGATCACGGGCGAAACCGACCGATGCGGCGCCATGCACCAGGCTGCAGCCCAGCCGGTCGCAGCGCATGATGCGCTCATCCTTGATCGGTGCTGCCCTGCCCCAACGGCGTAACCAGGTCGTCAGGGTGATGTTGTTGCTTCTATAGGGTGCCGCCACCAGGACATTGCCATTCGGCAAGCGCGCCGCCATGGCCTTGCCACGGCCATCGATCAGAATGTCGGGCGGATCGCCCCCCGTCGCCAATGCGATGCCCAAGCCGATCACAAGTACCCCGCCATAGCGCCATTGGCCGCGCCATAGACAAAGCCATAGCCCACCCAGGGTCATGGCTGTTAACGCCGCAATGGAAAAGGCCGGCACCAGAGCGACGGCGCCGGGCCAGGCCGCGACCCCGTGGGCCACCCACAAGATCGCCTGGATCGCATAACCCATGGGAACCAGGGCCAGCTGTTCCAGGCCAAAGGGCAGCAACAGATAGGCCGCCAAGGCGCAGGGCATGACGAAAAGTGCCGTCAGGGGCACTGCGAGTAGGTTGGCGGCCAGACCGAACATGGCGACACGGTTGAAGTGGTACAAGGCAAACGGTGCCGTTGCCAGGCTGGCGATAAGGGTGGTCAGCAAGACCGCTGTTAGATAAAGGCCGGAGCGTTTGATGGGACCGGCATCGGAGCGCCAGCGCGTCATTATTGGCGCCAGGCCCTCGTAGATGGCGGTCAGGCAGACAACGGCGGCGAATGACATCTGGAAACTGACCGACAGCAGACTTTCCGGCGCCCATAGCAGTACCGCGACGGCGGCCCAGGCGAGCAGGCGGAAGGATATCGCCACCCGGTCCAGGATCACCGCGAGCATCATCAGGGCCAGCATCAAAAAGGCCCGCTGGGTCGGTACCGTGGCACCGGTCAGCAACATATAGGCAAAGGCACCGGAAAGGGCGGCGGCGGCGGCCCATTTCTTGATCGGCGCGTATAATGCCAGGGAAGGGACCAAGGCCAACAAAAACCGCACCGAGAAGAACAGCCAGCCGGCGATCAGGCCCACATGCAAGCCGGAAATAGCCAGCAAATGCGCCAGCCCGGCATCGCGCATCGCCTGCATGGTCGCCTCGGGAATGGCGCCCCGGTCGCCGGTCATCAGGGCCGCCGCCACGGCGCCCGCTTCGCCTGGCAACCGGGCCCGAAGATGCGCGGAGAGTGCATGCCGCCAGCCCGCGATCCGTAGGGTAAAGGCGGCAAAGTCACCTTGCTTTTCGTTGCTGAGAACTTCGGCGCGGGAGACGGCGTAACCGACGGCGCCGATCTGCTTGAACCAGGCGGCCCGCGCGAAGTCATAGGCCCCCGGTGCGGCCGGGCCGGCGGGGGGCATCAGAACCGCGCGCAGCCTGACCCGATCGCCAACCGCCAGGGCGGGATCCTGTTTGCCGCGCAAGGTTAACCGGATCAGCCGGGGCGCCCGCCATTCTGGCCGTTTGGCGATTTCGCCGTGGCGCAAGGACAGGCGCAAGCCATAGGAGCGGGTTTCGATATCAGCGATTGTGCCCGTCAGGCTGACCGGCCCCAACTTGGCGGCCTGAATGGGGCCGGCGACACGGGCGCTGCGGTCCTGCGCGGCCCAGAGACCCAGCGCCATGGCCAACAGCGCAAGGAGGACAAGCAGCACATAGCCATGGCGGCGCAAGATCCAAGCGGCGGAAATCAGGACGCTGGTGAGAACCGGGCCCACATACCAGGGCGGTTCCATGGGCAGGGAGAAATATAGCGCCACGCCCAGGGCCAGCAATACAGGCAGCCACAACGGCCAACGCTCCCGCTCGACCAGGAAGGCCATCGCGAGGCGATCCGTTGGCCTCCGCCAGAACGATGTGATAGATAACGCCACCCGTTATCATAGACCCACAACCCGGAACTCAAAAGCATGTCCGTCATTACCCGCTTCGCTCCCTCTCCCACCGGCTTTTTGCATATCGGCGGCGCCCGCACGGCGTTGTTCAATTGGTTGTTCGCCAAGCATCATGGCGGCGAAATGCTGCTGCGCATCGAGGACACGGACCGGGCCCGCTCCACCGAGGCGGCGGTGACCGCGATCCATGAAGGCCTGCATTGGCTGGGACTGGATTGGCGGGGCGAGCCCATTTCGCAATTCGCCCGCGCCGACCGCCATGCCGAGGTGGCCCGGCAATTGCTGGCCGACGGCAACGCCTATTATTGTTATGCCACGCCCGAGGCACTGTCGGAAATGCGTGAAACCGCCAAAGCCGAGGGCCGTTCCATGCGTTACGATGGGCGCTGGCGGGGCCGGGATCCGTCAGAGGCGCCAGCGGGCGCTTCGCCGGTTATCCGCCTGAAGGCGCCCCAGGACGGCGCCACGGTAATCCAGGATTTGGTACAGGGCGAAGTGACCGTTCAGAATACTGAAATGGATGACATGGTGCTGCTGCGCGCCGACGGCACGCCAACCTATATGCTGGCCGTGGTGGTCGATGATCACGATATGGACGTCAGCCATGTCATTCGCGGCGATGATCATTTGACCAACGCCCTGCGTCAGCGGCAAATCTATGACCTGATGGGGTGGAGCGCGCCGCATTTCGCCCATATCCCGCTGATCCATGGCGCCGACGGCGCCAAGCTCTCGAAACGCCATGGCGCCTTGGGCGTGGAAGCCTACCGTGACATGGGCATCCTGCCCGCCGCGCTGCGTAACTACCTCCTCCGGCTGGGCTGGAGCCACGGCGATGAAGAAATCATAGATACTGCCCAGGCCATTGCATGGTTCGACCTGGAAGGCGTCGGCAAATCCGCTGCGCGCTTTGACATCCCGCGGCTCGAAAGCCTGAACAGTCATTACATCCGCACGATGGACGAGGCTGAATTATGCAAGCTGTTGGCGGCGCAGCTTTGCCAAGGCCAGGCGCGGGAATTGAGCGCGGTCGAGGCGGCCCGTCTACCGCTGGCGCTGGACGCCCTCAAGGAACGCGCCAAAACACTGATCGAACTGGCCGACAAGGCCGGCTTCCTGCTTGACGGGCGGCCCCTGGCGTTGGAGGAAAAAGCCGCCAAGCTGCTGGAGGGCGAGGCCCCGGCGATCCTGGCCCGGGCACATGCCTGCCTTGGCGCGGTTGAGGATTGGAACCTGGAGCCGTTGACCGAGGCCATTCGTGGTTTGGCCGAGGCCGAGGACCTGAAACTGGGCAAACTGGCCCAGCCCCTGCGCGCGGCCTTGACGGGGCGAAACGCCTCGCCGGGGATCTTCGAAGTGCTGTATTTCCTTGGCCGTCAGGAAAGTCTCGACCGAATTGGCGATCATATGGCATAAAGCCGGGGATGCGCTCGGGTATTCACTTTTTGTTCTCTGCGACAAAATCCACCCTACGCGAATGACGTCACCTCCGCTATAATGGGGGCAGCATCGATGGCATCAACTAAAACGCCGGTCCCGATGACGCGGGGCGGGCGAACCACAAAAGACTGGAGAAATTCCATGGCGGAAAAGACGATTTCCCTCGGCAACGCGGACGGAGGCGTGGATTTTGACGTCATGTCGGGCACATTGGGGCCGGACGTGATCGATATTCGTAAATTGTACGGCGCGACCGATCAATTCACCTATGACCCCGGATTTACCTCGACCGCGAGCTGTGAAAGCAAGATCACCTTTATCGATGGTGAAGAGGGTATTCTGCTCCATCGTGGTTACCCGATCGATCAATTGGCGGAACAGAGCGATTTTCTCGAGACCTGCTTTCTGTTGCTGAACGGCGAACTGCCGAGCAAGGCGGAGAAAGACAAGTTCGTGCACGACATCACCTATCACTCCATGGTGCACGAGCAACTGGCGATGTTCTATCGTGGCTTCCGCCGGGACGCCCATCCAATGGCGATCATGTGCGGCGTGGTTGGCGCCTTGTCGGCGTTTTATCATGACAGCACGGATATCGATGATCCGCACCAGCGCATGGTGGCCAGCTACCGCCTGATTGCGAAGATGCCGACGATCGCCGCCTGGGCCTATAAATTCTCCATCGGCCAACCCTTCATGTATCCGCGCAACGATCTCTCCTATGCGGAAGATTTCCTGCACATGATGTTCTCGGTGCCCTGTGAGGAATATAAGATAAACCCGGTTCTGTCCCGGGCCATGGACCGCATTTTGATCCTGCACGCCGATCACGAGCAAAACGCCTCGACCTCGACCGTGCGCACCGCCGGTTCCTCCGGCGCCAATCCCTTTGCCTGCATCGCCGCCGGCATTGCTTCGCTTTGGGGCCCCGCCCATGGCGGCGCCAACGAGGCTGTGTTGAAGATGCTGGGTGAAATCGGCGATATCTCCAATGTCGCCTCCTGCCTGGAACGGGCCAAGGATCCCAACGACAACTTCCGCCTGATGGGTTTTGGTCACCGGGTCTACAAGAACTATGATCCCCGCGCCAAGGTCATGATGGCAACCTGCCATGAAGTTCTGGACGATCTGGGTGTCAATGATCCGCTGCTGGAATTGGCCATGGAGCTGGAGAAGATTGCGCTCAGCGATCCCTATTTCGTGGACCGCAAGCTGTATCCCAACGTGGATTTCTATTCCGGCATCATCCTGCGCGCCATGGGTTTCCCGACCTCCATGTTCACGGTGATTTTCGCCCTGGCCCGCACGGTTGGCTGGGTCGCGCAGTGGAACGAGATGATCGAGGATCCGTCCCAGAAAATCACCCGGCCGCGTCAGCTTTATACCGGCCAGACCGAACGCACCTTCGTGCCCGTGGGTAATCGCTAACCACGACGCCGCTTAACGACAAAAGGGCCCGCATGCGCGGGCCCTTTTTTGTCCAATTGACTACGCGATAACTTTTAGAACTGCGTCCGCTGCGCGCAAACTTGGCGCGGTGCCGCCCCGACCCAACAGCTCGGCGATATGGGCCAACTCGGTCTTCTGGGCGGCGCGCCGTGCCGGGTCATCCAGTAATTTCGCCAAGGCGGCGGCAATGGGTTCGGCCCGGCAATTCTCCTGCAGAAACTCCGGTACCACTTCTGAACCAGCCAGAATATTTGGCAAGGCCACATGGGGTATGGTCAGCATGCGCCGGACCAGGGCCGCCGTGACCGGATTGGTGCGGTAGGCAACGACCGTGGGAATGCCGCGCAAGGCCAACTCCAACGACACGGTGCCGGAGGCGGCAAGGGCCGCGTCGGCGGCGGCGAAGGCATCCGCGCGTTCGCCGCCATCCTTAACAATATGGGTCGGCACGGACCAGGGGCGCACGGCCTCCGCCACCGTGGCGGCGACCTGCTCTACCGTGGGCAGGACGATTTCCAAGCCTGGCCGTTGAGCATGCAGACGCGCGGCGACCTCGGCGAAAACCGGCAACAGGCGGCTGGCTTCACCCACCCGGCTGCCGGGCAGCAGGGCGAGGACCGGGGCATCGGGGGCAATGCCTCTGGCAAGGCGAAAGGCCGCGCCATCGCCGGGCGCTTCGGCGACGCCTTCGATCACCGGATGGCCGACGAAATCGCAGGGCAGGTCATAATCGGAAAAGAACGCAGGCTCGAACGGCAACAGGGCCAGCAAATGATCAATTCGCCCGGCCAGATGGCGTGCCCGGCCCGGCCGCCAGGCCCAGACCTGGGGGGCGACATAGTGGATCAAGGGGAACCCTTGGCCCTTGAGGCGTTTGGCCAGACGAAAGGAAAAGCCGGGCGCATCAATGGTAATCAACGCCGTTGGCTGAACCGCGCTGACATGGGCCGCCGTTTCCGAGAGGCGGCGCAGCAGCAGCGGCAGGCGGGGCAGGATCTCGGCCAGGCCCATGACCGACAGATCGGCGATGGGGAACAGGCTGTCCAATCCCTGGGCCGCCATCAGGGCGCCGCCGACGCCGCTGAATTCGAGATCACCGTTGCGCGGATCGTGACGCTGACGCAGAGCGGCGATCAATCTGGCACCTAGAACATCGCCCGAGGCCTCGCCCGCGACCAGGACAAAATGACGTTTGGCGGTGTTCAGGACCCATCCTCCACCGCGACGCCGCAGACGAAGATCCCCGCGGCATCGGCTGCCTGCGCCACCGCCGTCCGATCCGTGACCAGGGCGCCGCCGGCCTCAACCGCGATACCTTTCAGGCCGGCTGCCGCCGCGCCTTCCACCGTTGGAACTCCAATGGTCGGCAAATCGACCCGGCGTTCCTGCCCCGGCTTGGGCCGTTTGACCAACACGCCGGCGGCTACCTCGCCCCGGAACTGGCGGCACCGCCGCAACATCTCGTCCGTGCCCTCGGCAGCCTCCACGGCCAAAACATAGCCTTCCCGCACCACGACAGCCTGGCCGATATCCAATTGGCCCAGTTGCGCCACCACCGCCATGCCCCGTTCAATATCCGTCCGGTCCCCGGCATCGGGTTCCTTGTGGCCAAAGCTGCCCGTTGGCGCACTCAAAGTGGCAAGCACCGTTTCGGCGCCAAGAATAGTGAAGCCCTGGTTTTCCAGGTCTTCCACCACGACTTTCATGATGGCGTCATCACCTTGGCCGGCGGCGCGGATGATCTTGGGCAGCAATTTCGCGCCATGCCAATCTGGTTTCAATTTGCTGAAGTTTGGCCGTCCCACCGGGCCGATTAAAACCAGCTCGCTCACACCGGCTTGTTGCAATAGCTTGATGGTCCGGCCCACGGTTGGCAGGTCGACCCAGGCATGTTCGGCGCCGTCCGCTACCGTGGCCGGGTCGGTTTCGCCGTTGAAGGCGATAACGAAAAACTCTCGCCCGGCGGCTTGCGCTGCCTCGACGATACGGCGGGGCAATTCCCCCCGCCCGGCAATAATGCCCAGCTTAGGCGGCACGGTCCAATTTCGGCTGGCAGAGGGCGCGGGATGAATCCGCCTGGATAAAGGCCACGATCTCCATCACCTGTTCGTGCTCCGCGAACATGGCGGCGACATCGACCAGGCGTTCCTGCATGGTGCCCTCTTGCGCGAACAACAACCGATAGGCGGCGCGCAGGCCGTGGATTTCGTCCCGGCTGAAACCACGGCGCTTGAGTCCGATGATATTCAGGCCGCTTAGATAGGCCCGATTTCCCAACACCGAGCCATAGGGGATGACATCGCTTTCCACTGCGGATTTGCCGCCGATCATGGCGTGGCGGCCTATCCGGACGAATTGATGCACCGCCGACATACCGCCCAAAATAGCATGATCCTGAACCTCGACATGGCCACCGAGAATGACGTTGTTAACCAGGATGACATGATCGCCAAGTTGACAGTCATGGGCCAGATGAGCGCCCACCATGATCAGACAATTATTGCCAATGCGGGTCACCATGCCGCCGCCCTCGGTCCCGGGGTGCATGGTGACATGCTCGCGGACGACGTTGTTGGCGCCCAGGATCAGCTCCGATGCTTCACCGGCGTATTTGGTATCCTGCGGTGCCGAGCCGATTACCGCGAATGGATAGATGCGGTTGTTCGGCCCAATGGAGGTGCGCCCGGCAATTACCACATGGCTGTCGAGAACAACGCCGTCGCCCAGTTTCGCCTCGGCCGAGACCGTGCAGTAGGGGCCGATCCGCACCCCGGCGCCAAGTTCCGCACCATCTTCCACGATTGCCGTCGGATGAATTTCCACCATGATCCTAACCTATCGTTCCAACCTATTCGCCAATCTATTCGTCGGCCAGCATGGCCATGAAACTGGCCTCGCTGCAAAGTATTTCGTCAACATAGACATGCCCCTGAAATTTCCAGACCCTGCCTTTACTGCGTTCCTTGCTGACGTGCAGGCGCATGACATCGCCCGGCCCCACGGGGCGGCGGAAACGGCAATTGTCGATGGACATGAAATAGACCAACTTGCCCTCGACCTCCGCGCCAAGGGATTGTACCACCAGGACCGCCGCCGTCTGCGCCATGGCCTCGACGATCAACACCCCTGGCATTACCGGGCGTTGCGGGAAATGGCCCTGGAATTGCGGCTCGTTAATGGTGACGTTCTTGATGCCCACGGCGCTTTCACCAGGGACAATATCGACCACCCGGTCAATCAACAGCATGGGATAGCGATGGGGTATCATCGCCATGATCCGATTGATATCGATGGCGTCGATCACGCCGCTGACCGGTGCCTCAGTCATGTCCCCTCGCCATCGTTGCTTCCCTCGCCCTTATCTTTGTTCCGCGTTAGACGGCGCAAGGTCGCCACGCCACGAAAGAATTCCTTGATCGGCACCGCCGGCGTGCCGCATAGGGTCAAACCGGGCGGCACATCCGCCATGATACCGCTTTGCGCCGCGACCTGCACACCATCGCCGATATTCAGATGGCCCGCCATGCCAACCTGCCCGCCGACGGCAACGAAGTTACCAACCTTGGTGCTGCCTGAAATACCAGCCAAGGCGGCGATGACACAACCACGGCCCAGTTCAACGTTGTGCCCGATTTGCACCAGATTATCAATCCAACAACCAGGACCGATCACCGTGTCGCGCATGGAACCGCGGTCGATCGCCGTATTGGCGCCGATATCGCAGTCATCGCCAATCAGGACGCGGCCAACCTGCGGCACCTTGACATGACCAGCCGGATCAATGGCAAAGCCGAATCCGTCCTGGCCGATCCGGGCGCCGGGATGCAATGTGACCCGGTCGCCAATCTGACAATGAGAGAGTGAAACATTGGCCCCGACGATGCAGTCGTCGCCGATGATGACGCCGGGAGCGATGGTTGCGTTGGCGCCAACGGCACAATGGCGGCCCAGTTTCGCGCCGGCGGCGATCACGGCGCCGGCCTGGATCTGGCAATCAGGGCCCAGCACCGCCGAGGCATCGACCGTCGCGGCGTCGGATACCGACGCCAACGGCTTTGGCCTCGGATAAAATGCCTGGGCGATCAGGGCAAAGGCCCGATAAGGCTGTTCGCTCAACAACAGGGCCATGCCGTCAGGTGCGCGGCCGGCATGCTTGGCGGCCACGATACAGGCAGGCGCCCGGCTAGTGGCAAAGGCGTTGATGTAAGCCTTGTTATCGAGAAAGCTCAACTGCCCAGGCCCGGCGGTTTCCAGGGCGGCGATATCTTCGATCAAGATGTCCGCCGTCGCCGCATCGGCGATTTCCGCGCCACTGATTGCCGCTAATTCGCTCAACCGGTAGGGCCCCTGCCGTTGAAAAAATCTGGGATTCGCCATGTCCGTCTATTGCCTGTCCACAACTATTGCGGCCTCGTTATTGCGGTTTAGGAACCATGACCGTGCGCAGGCTTTGGTTCAGCTTATCCATCACGGGCTTGGTTATATCAATCGCCCGATCCGCGACAAGAACCTGCGATTTATCCACCACAATGGTAATGCCATTAATCTCGGTCAGTTTCTTAACGAGAGGTATCACGGCCTGCTGTACTTGCAGCATGGCCGTCTTGATGGCTTGATCCAGTTGCCGTTTCTGCCCCTGGCCACGCCGTTGTGCGGCCATCACCCGTGCCTTGAACTGTCCCCGCTTGTCGGCGAAGGCTTCCGGGCTCAATACATTGCGCTGACGTTTCAACTCGGCCTCTTCATTGCGCAAGGTAAGCTCTTCGGCCTGGACCGTATCGCGTAGGTTGACGCGGTATTGCTCGACCTGCCGGCGAATATCCTTGGCCGCATCCGAGGCCCGCAGGATATGCGTATAGTCGAGCACCGCCACGACCGCCCGTGGCATCTCTTTGCTATCTTGGGCAACGGCTCTGGATCCAACGGTCACCACGAGCAATATGGCGGATGCTAGAATGAACAGAGTAGATAATTGCCGCATGTGCGTCTTTCCAACGGGATAACGGGTTTCGCCGAATGTGGCGGGCTTTGAATTGTACGTGCCTTAAAACCTGGTGCCAAAACTAAACCGGAATAATTCTTCCTTATCGAAACTTTCCTTCACGACGGCCTGGGCCAGATCAACACGAATTGGACCGAATGGCGAGCGCCATGATACGCCGACACCGATACTCACGCGCGGTTCTTTCGAATCAAGTAAATCCGGGCCGCTGACGTCAGGGTCAAGCAAGGTGCCGATTTCCGTGAAAGCCCGGCCCAAGACACCAAAGTCGTTGGGCAGACCAATGGGGAAACGTAACTCCCCGGTCGCCACAAAGTAGGTATTGCCGCCGATCGCATCATCGGTCTTGCTGTCCCTGGGCCCCAGGCCGCCGGTCTCAAATCCACGAAAGTTATCGCCGCCCAGAAAAAACCGGTTCAGCACCCGTACATCCTGATCCAGGCCCAATATATGTCCGCCCGTCAATGACGCGTTGGCCACCACGTCCTGGATAATGGGGTAGAAGTACGACAATTTCGCGGTACTGCGAATATATTGAATATCGCCGCCCAGGCCCGCCAATTGCTGCCCGCCGCTGATAATGATGCCGGTATTTGGCAGAAAAATGTCGTCGCGGGTATCGTAAGTCAGACTGTAACTAATGGCGGAAGTGACGTAATCGCCAGCATCCACGAGAATAAAGGGCGAGGTATCATTGTCGATGTTCTCGATCGTATCCTGACGCAGGGTATAACGCAGTCCCTGCTTTAAATTTTCGGTAATCGGAAAGCGGGAGCGTAGGCTGAAGCCGCGGGACTGTTCGTCAAATGAGCTACGGTCCTGCTGGTCCTCTTTCAGGCTGAATATATCAAACCCGGCCGAGACATGGCGGTCCAGAAAGTACGGTTCGGTAAATGACAGATCTATCTGCTGCCGCCTGGCGGACAGCCCCAGGGACAGTTTTAGATCCTGCGCCTTACCCAACAGATTACGTTCGCGGATCGAGATGTCACCAACCACGGTTTCCGTCGTCGATATGCCCAGGCCGAAACTCAATTCACCTGTGGAACGCTCTTGTACGTCAACATCAATTACAACCTTGTCCGGCGCTTCGCCGGGTGCCTGTGCCACATCGATCTTGTCAAAAAAGCCCAGGCGGCGGATCTGTTGCCGGGAACGGCGCAGCTTGGCGGTATTGAAGGCATCGCCTTCAACCAACCGCACCTCGCGCCGGATTACCTTGTCCAGGGTGCGGATATTGCCGGTGATATTAATCCGGTCAATATAGACCCGCGGCCCTTCATTGATCTGTAACACCAGTTCGATCAAACGTTGATCCCGCAAGCGTTTAACCCGGGGGCGGATATCCACGAAGGCATAGCCAAGGGCGCCAACGGCGAAATTTAGCTTTTCAATGGATTTTTCGATCGCCTCGGCATTATAGGTTTCGCCTTCGACGATGGTCAGCGAGCCGCGTAGGGTCTCGGCGTCCAGATCGCGCAGGGTCGTGGCCAATTCGATCTTGCCGAATTTGTATAACTCCCCCTCTTCCACAGTGAATGCGAGGAAGAAATTGCTGCGGTCGTGGGTTAATTCCGCTACCGCCGAGCGAACGCGAAAATCGGCGTAGCCACGTTCCAGGTAAAATTTGCGCAGCAATTCCCGGTCCAGGGTCACGCGGTCGGAGTCGTAGTTGTCATCGGAGGAAAAGAAACGGTACCAGCGGGTTTCCTTGGTCGCGATGGTTCGGCGTAGCTTGCCGTCGTCGAAGTTCTTGTTGCCGATGATGTCAATGCGGCGAATGCCCGTAACCGGGCCTTCGTTGATTTCGAAGATTAGATCGACGCGGTTCTGTTCAAGCTGGACGACCTTTGGTTCCACCGATGCGGCATACCGGCCGCTACGGCGGTAAACTTGCAGGATGCGTTGGACATCCGCCTGTATCCGGCTGCGGGTGTAGACGATGCGGGGGCGCAATTGTACTTCCTGCTCCAGCGCGTCATCGTTGACCCGTTTATTGCCTTCGAATGCCAGCCGGTTGATGATGGGATTTTCCACCAAATCGACCACCAGCGCATTGCCCTGGCGCCGGATGGAAACATCCGCGAACAGGCCGGTCGCGAACAACGCCTTTAATGACTGATCAACCAGCCTCGCATTGAAGGGATCGCCGGCGGCGATGGTCATGTATGACCGTACCGTCAAGGCCTCAATCCGCTGGTTGCCCTGCACATCGATGCGCGTCACGGTGGTTGAAGACGACGATGGCGCCGCCGACACAGATTGCGCCAGAACAGGAACAGCAGCGGCCAGTGCCATCAGCAAGGCTGCGAACAGGGCGCCGGCAAATGTTGCGGCAAAGGGCAGGGGGATCAAACGAAAACGCAAAAGTACGGCCTCCAATAGACCCAGCTCCCAGGTTATGAGAACAGGCCAGCGATAAACTCCACGACGCGCAAGTTTACCAGATCATTCCAGGTGGCAAAGACCGTAAGTGTTAGCACCAATGCCAGGCCGATGCGAAAGGCGAATTCCTGGGTCCGCTCCTTTAGCGGACGGCGCAGTATAGCCTCAAAGCCATAGAAAAGCAGGTGGCCGCCGTCCAGTATGGGGATTGGGAACAGGTTGATCATGCCGAGATTAAGCGACAGCAGAATTGACAGCATTATCAGTTGTTCGACACCGACCTGTGCCGCTTGCCCGGAAGCGTGGGCGATTCGTATCGGACCGCCCAGATCTTCCGTGCCCCGGCTGCCGGAAATCATCTGCCCCACATAGGCCAGGGTCTGCGCCAACATGTTGTAGCAGGTCGCCACCGCCTGTACGACGGCGTTGCCGGGGCTGAGCCGAACCGGTGTCCGTTGGGCCCGCAGGATGCCGACCAGCCAACGCTCCTTGGCGACGCTGGCGCCATCCGCTGCCATTGTCACATCGCGCCGGGCCGCCATATGCAAGCGGACTTCGCTGTCGTCGCGCAGGACTGTTACCGCCAGCCGCCGTCCCTTGCTCAAGGCGACGATATCTTGCAGACGCTCGAAATTATCAACGGGCTTGCCGTCGATGGCCATGATCCGGTCGCCTACCTGAACACCTGCTTTAGCCGCCGGACTGTCTTCATAGACCTTGCCGACGATGGCGGGGTTGGCCGGCCACAGGCCCAGATCGCCGAATTTGTGCATGATGCCCTGGCGGTCCGCCTTTTCAACCAACCGCGGCGTGGCCGAGATGGTCTGTTCCCGGCCGTTGCGGCGAATGCGAAAGGTGAGGGGTCTTTCGGGGTTCAGGAAAACCGCTTGTTCAAACTGTTCAAAGCGGTGGATGCTGTCGCCATCGATGGCCAGGACCACGTCGCCTGCCTGAAAGCCGGCACTTTGCCCGACGCCTTGATCAACGACGCGGCCAATTTCCGCCGGTGTGACCCGCTGGCCAAAGGCCATGTACATGGCCGCCAGCACGACGATGGCATAAATGAAGTTGGCCATTGGGCCGGCCGCCACCACGGCGGCGCGTTGGCCAAGGCGCTTGTGGTGAAAGGATACCGCCCGCTCCGCCTCGGTTAACTCCCGCAAGGCCTCGCCGTCGGGCCGGGAGGCGCCATCGCTGTCGCCGAAGAATTTGACGTAGCCCCCAAAAGGTATCCAGCAAAACTTCCAGCGGGTGCCGGTGCTGTCGTTCCAGCCTTTGATCTCGGGACCGAAGCCAATGGAAAAGACCTCGACCCGCACGCCATTCCAGCGCGCGACCAGGTAATGGCCCATCTCGTGAACAAAGACCAGGATCGTCAAGACCACCAGGAACGGCAGCACATAACCCCCGACGCCGGTAAAAATGTCCATGATCATGTTCATTGCCAGTCTAACCTTGTACCAGGCTCAAACGGCCATCGCGCCGGGCCGGAAGGCCGGCAATTTGACGCGCCACCTTTCGGGCCTCGTCGTCGGCGGCGCCAACATCAGCCAATTCAGCCACGGAGGTTATGGCCAACTTGTTTAAGGTTTCCTCAACCACCCGGGCGATTTCCAAAAAGCCCAGTCGCCCCTCCAAAAAAGCGGCGACGGCGATTTCATTGGCGGCGTTTAAAACCGTCGGCGCGGTGCCCCCCGCCTGCAATGCCTCGCGCGCCAAACGCAGGGACGGAAAGCGCATGGGGTCTGGCGCCTCGAACGCCAGGTTGGCGATACGGGCAAGATCCAGCCGTTCAGTCGGGGTTGCCATGCGCTCCGGCCAGGCCAGGGCATAGGCGATGGGCGTGCGCATATCAGGTGCCCCCAGTTGCGCCAGGACGGAGCCATCCACGTAGGCAACCAGGCTGTGCACGACCGATTGCGGATGGATCAGAATATCAATCTGCCCGGCGGTGACGGGAAACAGATGAAAGGCCTCGATTGATTCCAGGCCCTTGTTCATCATGGTGGCGGAGTCCACCGAAATCTTGTTGCCCATGTCCCAGTTTGGATGCGCCACCGCCTGGGCCGGCGTTACCTGGGCCATGGCCGTGACGTCAAGGTTCAGGAATGGCCCGCCCGAGGCGGTTAGGATAATGCGGTCGACGCTTTTGGGCCGGTCAAAATCAAAGACCTGATAAATCGCATTATGCTCGGAATCGACAGGCAATAGGGTGGCACCGCTGCGCCGGACTTCGTCCAACATTAAGTCACCGGCGCAGACCAGGCATTCCTTGTTGGCCAGGGCCACGACCGCACCTTGGCGAATGGCGGCCAGGGTTGGTCCCAGGCCGGCCGCACCGACGATCCCCGCCATGATCCAATCGCTGGGCCTTTCAGCGGCCTCGCACAGGGCCTCCGCGCCCGAGGCCACGGCCACACCGGTGCCGGCCAGGGCATCTTGCAAAGCGGCATGATGCGCGCCATCCCCGATTACCGCCAGTTCGGCATTGAACT
This sequence comes from Rhodospirillaceae bacterium, assembly GCA_018701215.1. Taxonomy (GTDB): domain Bacteria; phylum Pseudomonadota; class Alphaproteobacteria. Next base: position 135,699 of record JABIWH010000015.1, on the reverse strand, counting down.
GGCGCGCCTGGGCCGCCAGCAATTCCACATTGCGTTGTGCCGTCAGCGCGACAACCTTGTAGGCGTCAGGCTGGCGGCTGATCAGATCCAGGGTATTGCGGCCCACGGAGCCGGTCGCGCCCAGGATAGAGACCCGGCGTGGTGTGGCGCCCTCTTCCATGTTTTTTCCCATCATCGCCATGGCAGCACGTCCAGGGCAGGGACCAGGGCCGAGACCATGGTCACAATTGCCAGGGTTGGAGCGGCGAACAAAACGCCATCGACCCGGTCCAGGATGCCGCCGTGACCGGGGATCAGAGCACCGCTGTCCTTGACTTTAAAATGTCGTTTTACCGCTGACTCCGCCAAGTCGCCGCCCTGTGAGATCAAGGCCAAGAGCGCACCCAGAAAAGCCAGCACCGCCACATCTTTCAGTCCCATGGCGAGGGCCAGCAATACGGACGCCAGCGCCGCCAAGGCCATCCCGCCAAGCAATCCCGACCAAGTTTTCTTGGGACTGATGCGCGGCGCCAGTTTCGGCCCGCCGATACGCCGGCCCGCGAAATAGGCCCCTGTGTCGCAACACCACACAGCTACAAACAGCCATGAAACAGCCAGCATCCCATCATCCCCCATGCGCAACCACAATAGCGCCAGACAGGGCAATCCCAACCAAAATAGACCAAGTACCGGCCAAATCGCGGCACGACCATTGAAACGGCTCAGGATGGCAACGAGCAAGGCCCCCGGTAACAGCAGCAGCAAGGCCCAGCCGGCCTCGCCATAATAGCCAAGTGTCAGGGCCGCCAATAAAACAAGTGCCGAGGTAAGGCCAAGCGTACCAAAATTTCCGAAATGCTTAGGTCCGCTTATGGCGCCCTCTGTCAGACGGTCCCACTCGCCTGCCATCAAGACCGCCACTAAGGCCAGCAACAGCGCAAAGCCCAGACCGCCGACATAGAGCAGCCCCAAAACAACTGGCAGCAAGACCAGTGCCGACAGAACCCGTGTCCGCAAAGACGAAGAAATGAGATTAGCTTCTGGTTGCGCCATAGCGCCGTTCGCGGTGATGGTATTCATCTATGGCCTGCTCCAGGCTGCTCTTGGTGAAATCGGGCCACAGCACATCCATGAAAACCAGTTCCGCATAGCAGGCCTGCCAGAGCAGAAAATTGCTCAGGCGTTGCTCGCCACTGGTTCTGATAACCAGATCCGGATCGGGAATGCCGTCGGTGTGAAGGTGAGACGCAAAGGTCGTCTCGTCGATCTCATCAAGGCTCATGCTGCCATCCGAGACCGCGACGGCAATTTGCCGGCTAGCTTCGACAATTTCGCGGTGGCTGCCATAGTTGACGGCGATAACCAAGGTCAGACCGCTGTTGTCGCTGGTGGTCCGCTCCGCATCCTCGATCAGTTTAACGATATCGGGGGCCAAGCGCCGCCATTCGCCGATGAAACGGATGCGCACGCCATTGCGGTGCAAATCCCGCAGCTCCCGCCGCAAATACAGGCGCAACAGGCCCATCAGATCATCGACCTCGGTCGGCGGCCGCTTCCAATTCTCTGACGAAAAGGCATACAGTGTCAGATAGTCGATGCCCATTTCCTGGCCCGCCTCGACCACCCCGCGCAAGGCATCGACACCGCGCTGATGGCCGGCCACACGGGGCAGGCCACGCGCCTTGGCCCAGCGGCCATTGCCGTCCATGATTATGGCGATATGCCTGGGCGGCTCGGGCGCATCGGCCTCTGGTGAAGGAATGGTCACGATCCAGTTTCCGCTAAACCTGTTTGATTTCTTCGTCTTTGGTAACCAGGGCTTCGTCGATCTTGGTAATGGTCCGGTCCGTCAATTGTTGTACTTCGTCGCTCCAAAGATGATGGTCATCCTCGTTCAGGTCGCCATCTTTTTCCATCTTCTTCAGGTTTTCCATGCCGTCACGGCGCACATTGCGCACCGCGACACGGGCCTGCTCAGCATATTTATGGGCGATCTTGGCCATTTCAAGGCGGCGTTCCTCGGTCAATTCCGGGATTGGTACCCGCACCAGTTGGCCGTCCGCGGCCGGGTTCAGGCCAAGGCCCGAAGCGCGGATCGCCTTTTCCACCGACGATACAGCCGTCTTGTCCCAGACCTGTACGGTCAACATCCGCGGCTCCGGCACACCAATGGTGCCGACTTGGTTCAAGGGCATTTGCGCGCCATAGACGTCGACCATCACAGGCTCCAATAACCCGATTGATGCCCGTCCCGTGCGCAAACCCGCAAATTCGTGCCGCAATGCTTCGATAGCACCGTTCATGCGTCTTTCCAGATCGTCCAGGTCAGGATCCGCCACCGTTCAATCTCCCTTATCCCTTGTTCTTGATGGTGTTCTTGTAAATGCCCTTGCTAGGTCCTTATGTCAGGCACTATGTCAGCCACTGTGTCAGGCGTTTTCATCTATCACGGTACAGGTACCTTTGCCCCGCAATACGTCGGCAAAAGCACCGTCGTTATGAATAGAGAACACTAGGATAGGGATCGCGTTCTCTCGTGCAAGAGAAATGGCAGCCGCGTCCATGACTTTTAGATCGCGGGATAACACTTGGTGATAGCTTAGGTGTTCGTAGCGTTCCGCATCGGGGTTGTGATTGGGGTCTTCCGAGTAGACGCCGTCGACCTGAGTACCCTTCAACAGGCAATCGCAATCCATTTCAGCGGCCCGCAGGGCAGCGGTGGTATCCGTGGTGAAAAACGGATTGCCGGTACCGGCCGCGAAGATCACCACACGGCCCTTTTCCATATGCCGTACCGCGCGCCGCCGGATATATGGTTCGCAGACCGTGGCCATGGGGATTGCCGAGAGGACCCGCGTCGGCAGGTCAATGCCTTCCAAGGCGCTTTGCATGGCCAAGGCATTCATGACCGTCGCCAACATGCCCATGTAATCGGCGCTGGCCCGTTCCATGCCCACCGTGGCACCCGAGATGCCGCGAAAGATGTTGCCGCCGCCAATTACCAGGCAGACTTCGGCGCCAAGATCGTGGACTTGTTTAACATCCTGGGCGATGCGACGTACCGTATCGAAGTCGACGCCATATTCGCCCGCGCCCATCAGGGCCTCGCCCGAAATTTTCAGCAAGGCCCGGCGATAGCGCAATTTGTGGCCATCACCAGCCTTATCCGACGTGCCTGTCGCGGACGCTGTCACAAGCGATCCCCCTTTTTCGAGGCGCCTTTTCGACCACTTGGCCGGCGCCTATTCCATGGCGGAAGCGGGGAACGAACTAACCGGAAACTTGTGCCGCGACCTCGGCCGCGAAGTCAGTTTCTTCCCGTTCAATACCTTCGCCCAGTACATATTTAACAAACCCGGCGACCTTGACGGGCGCGCCAAGGTCCTTGCCCGCCTGTTCCAGCACCTTAGCGACCTTGGTCTCGCCATCTATCACCCAGGTTTGTTCCGTCAGGACCACGTCCTGATAGAATTTGCGCAAACGGCCCTCGACCATCTTGGCGATGATCTCTTCGGGTTTGCCGCTGTCGCGGGCCTGCTCGGTCAAAACCGCGCGTTCGCGCTCGACCGATTCGGGATCCAGATCATCGGTGCTGACCGACTGCGGCGAGGCAGCGGCCACGTGCATGGCAACTTGTTTCGCCAGGTCCGCCAATTGTCCCTGATCGCCCGATGATTCGAGTGCGACCAGAACGCCGATGCGGCCCAGACCGGGGGCAGCGGCGGAATGGACATAGCTAGTTACCACGCCTTCGTTCACGGACAAGGTTTCAGCCCGGCGCAAAGACATATTTTCACCGATCGTGGCGATCATGTGGGTTAGTTCCTCGCCCACATTGCGCTCGCTATTCGGATAGGCCTGGGCCTGCAGGGCGTCGAGATCGCCGGTGCCGCTGGCCTGGACAAGGCCGCTCATGGTGCGGGCGAAGTCCTGGAACTGATCGTTGCGGGCGACAAAATCGGTCTCGCTGTTGACTTCGACCACGGCGCCTTTATTGCCTTCCGCGATAACCGCGACCAGGCCTTCCGCCGCCACGCGGCCGGCCTTCTTGGCGGCTGCCGCCAGACCCTTGGTGCGCAGCCAATCGACGGCCGCCTCGATATCACCCTCGGATTCCTCCAAGGCCTTCTTGCAATCCATCATGCCGGCGCCGGTTTTGCCGCGCAGTTCTTTGATCATTGCCGCTGATACTTGTGTCACTGTTAATCTCCCAAGTGAAGTATACAGTGTAAGATACTGTTATTAAGTGTGAATTATATTACGGAGCGGGTGCTTCCGGTGCTGCCGCAACAACTGCCTCGGCAGCTGCTTCCGGAGCGGCTTCAACAGCTGCTTCCGGCGCCGCCTCGGGTTCCGCCACAGTTTCTGCCGCGGTTTCTGTCGCAGCCTCCGCAACCGCGTCTTCCACCGCCGCGACTTCTTCCATGGGCAGCTCTTCCGCCGCGCCCAGGTCCTCGCCGTCGGCCTGACGTTCCTGTTGCAGACCGGCAATCACCGAGCGCGAGATCAGATCGAGATAGAGCGAGATGGCCCGCGCGGCGTCATCATTGCCTGGAATGGGGAAGTCGATTTTGTCCGGGTCGCAATTGGAATCCACCACTGCGATGACCGGAATGTTCAGCTTCTTGGCTTCCTGGATGGCGATCTCTTCCTTGTTGGTGTCGATCACGAACATCACGGCGGGAAGTCCGCCCATTTCCTTAATGCCGCCTAGGGCCCGCTCCAGCTTGTCCCGCTCGCGGGTCAGCTGCAACAGCTCCTTCTTGGTCAAGCCGCTGGTTTCCGCCGCCAATTGCTCTTCCAGCGTCCGCAGACGCTTGATGGAATTGGAGATGGTCCGCCAATTGGTCAGCATGCCGCCCAGCCAACGGTGGTTGACGTAATATTGCCCGCAGGCCCTGGCCGCATCAGTCAAGGGACCGGAAGCCTGGCGTTTGGTGCCGACGAACAGCACCCGTCCGCCGCGCGAAACCTCGTCGCGGACCCGGACCAGGGCGCGTTGCAGCATCGGCGCTGTTTCGCGCAGATCCATGATGTGGATATTATTCCGCGCGCCATAGATGAAGGGCGCCATCTTGGGGTTCCAGCGATGGGTCTGATGGCCGAAATGGACGCCAGCTTCCAATAGCTGACGCATGGTGAATGTCGGGACGTCCGAAAGTGTCATTTTCTTCTCCGGTTATGCCTCCGCGGGCGCCCATCCGTTGCCGGACACCGGAGCACCGATGGGGTCTGTCTGTCCCATCGACGCAAGCCCACGTGCGATTTACGTTAAGTCGGCGCTAAATAGACGCAATTGGCGACCATTGCAAGGCAGTTTGCGGGCTATTTGAGAAACCATTGGTCATCTCATGCCACTCTTAGCCGAAATGCCTTGAAACCGACAAGAATTAAGCAAAAGCCTCGCGGATACGCCCCCAATCCTCGATGGCGTCTTCCTGGCCCGGCACGATCTGAATGGTGAACTGGGTATATCCCGCATCGCGCAGATCGCCGATGCGATTCTTCAATTCGGCTTCCGTTGCTGTGAACGAGGTATCGCGGATCAGCTCGGCGGTGACATATTTACGCTCCTCTGGCTTGACGAACATCAGATGACCGCGATGGTTCTCCAGATATTTGGCATCCGCCGGCTCATAACTCATGACATGCTCCACATAGCCGGCGACCGCCTCCGCTGCCGCATCGGGGATGCCGCTTGAATTCTGCCAGCCGGCAATTGCTTCGTCCGCCGCCCGGTGCAACACCACCGCCGCCCTGGGGCCGGCTTGCGCAATGGCACGGGGCGAATCAAAGGGTTCGCCGTCGGCCAGCACGCAGCCAAGGGCAAATTCCGTGGCGGTCAGCTCATTGAGATCTTGTCCGGCCCCGGCCCAGCTTTTGTGCATCTCTTCCAGGCTGGCGACGGCCGTGTCCACATCACCGACGAAATTGAGCCAGCCCGCACCCAGCTTTGCCACCAATGCCCGTGACCTCGGACCGTAGGCCGAAATGTGCAGCGGGATTGGATCTTCCGTATTGATCAGGCCCAAGTCAGGGTTCAGGAACTTGATCTTTCGCCGCTGCCCCTCGAACTCGGTCTCGAGAATCTCACCTTCAAGCAGACCGCGAACAACACGGATATAGTCTTCCATATCAGCCAGCTTCATGGCGCCCAGGCCCATGGCGCGGCGACCGGTAAAACCGGTTCCGACGCCGAAGTCGATCCGGCCTGGCGCCATTTGGTTCAACGAGGCCAGCGCATTTGCCGTTACCGGCGCGATCCGGTTAGAGGGGATGAGAACGCCGGTACCGAGGCGAATGCGTTCGGTCTTGACAGCTGCCGCGCCCATGGCGACGAAACAATCGGCACTCAACATTTGGGTGTCGTAGAACCAGGCATTGGAGAAGCCTAAATCCTCGGCCCGTTGCACCAACTTCCAGGCATCGGCGGCGGTCGCCATGGCAATAGCAAATTCCATTGTTCCGTCTCCAAATATTAAGTGCTAGGTCGGCGCAGGTACATATTCGTGGCTTTGGCGGACTGCACCACTTCGTCGCGTTGGTTGCGGATTTCGCGGTCGAACTCGACCACGCCCATGTCCGGTTTCGAGGTCTCGCGCTTGAAGGTCACCTTTTGCACCACATGAATGGTGTCGCCATGTTTGACCGGCAGATGCACCCGCCAGTTATCTACCCCCAGCATGGCCACCACGGTGCCGTCTGTGATGCCGGAGGCATAGCCCAGGCCGCCGGCCATGGACCAGACCAGGGGGCCATGGGCGATGGGCTCGCCATAGGGCTGCTCCTTGCAGAATTCGTGGTCGCAATGGGGCGCATTGAAATCACCGGTGATGGAAGCAAAATTGACGATGTCGGTCAGGGTCACCGTGCGCCGTGGCGTCACCAATCCCACGCCGGTTTTGAAATCCTCGTAATACATGCCTCTCGATTCGTGTTTCACCGTCATTATCAATACTCCCCCAATTGATTGCTATTTTGTCTCCAAATGGCCCTTACCGGGCACAAAGTTGACTTCCACCCGCAGGCCGTCGGGGTCCTCGAACAGGGTCGAGTAATAGCCGGGCGCCCAGGCGCCTTCCTCGGGCGCGCGCAGGATCTTGCCGCCCAAGTCGTCCCGCACGAAGGCATGGATTTTGTCCACGTCGTCGTTGGCGCGGGCGCGGAAACAGATGTGGTGCAGGCCGGGGCGGTCTTGATCAAACGAACGGTCCCGTTTGCCCTCGGGCGCCTGGCGCACCAGCACGCCGGTACGGCTGCCGATGCAATAGACCATCTCGTCCGACTTCATCAGCGTCTTCATTTCCAGGAAATGGCAGAACCGTTCCCAAAACGGCAGGCATTTTTCGATGTCGATCACGGTTAGCTGGATATGGGCGATGCCGTTGACTTCCACGCTCATGGCAATTGCACTCCTTTTTGCCGCCGTGCCCAAATGCGCTGAAAACTACACGTCGTGTACATCCATGACGCCGGGGATCGCCTTTAGGGCGCCACGCACTTGCGGGGTAATGGCGAAGCCCCCCGGCAGTGCCATCTCGACCTCGCGGCCCTTGCCCGCCAGCTCCAACAACAGGGTTACCTGGCCGCGTCCCTTGTGGTCCTCCAACAGATGGCGGAGCGAAGCCAGGGGGTCGGGATTTTTCAGAAACACCCGAATGCCCGAGGCCACGGTCTGGCTGGCCTGATCAATGTCGGTGATCTGAGAGGCGATCATGCGCCGGCCTTTCTCGCCGTCGCGCACATCAATGGTCATGACGATCGAATTGCCCTTGATCAGCAGCTCCCGGCTTGCCGCCAAATCCTCGCCAAACAAAGCCACATCGAAAATCCCGGTCTGATCAGAGACATCGAGAAAGGCGAACGGCTTGCCCTTGGCGCTCTTGCGTTCATTGACGCCCTCGATGGTGGCGGCAATGCGGAATTGCTGCCCGCCTTGATTGGCGCGGGCTTCCAGTTCGGCGAAATCGACCATGGATTTCCGTGCCAGTAAAGCCGGATAGGATTCCAGCGGATGGGCGGAAAGATAGAAACCAATCGCCTGGGCCTCGTTCGCCAGCTTGTCCAGTTGCAGCCATTCAGTAACCACGGGCAGGGGCGGCGGCGGCACCGCCTCGGCGCCATCCTCGCCGCCGAACAGGCTGACCTGGGCGGAGTCCCTATCGGCGGCGGCGGCGGCGGCAAAGCGCAGCATGATCTCGGCCGCCGCCATTATCTGGGCCCGGTTCGGATTGAGGCCATCAAAGGCGCCGGCGCGGGCCAGGTTTTCCACCTGCCGCTTGTTGACCTGGCGTGGGTCCAGGCGGCCGGCGAAATCCCAGACATCCCTGAACGGGCCGTTCCCGCGGCGTTCGGCGACCACCGCCGCCATCGCCTCTCGGCCCACGTTCTTGACGGCGGCCAGGGCGTAATGGATCGCGCCCTTAGTCTCCTCACCGGCATCCCCACCGACATTCCCACTGGCATCTTGCGCGACGGTGAAGACCACATCGGACTTGTTCAAATCGGGCGGCAGCAGGGCGATGCCCATGCGCTTCACTTCCTGTTTGAACAGGTTCAGCTTGTCCGTATTGGTCAGATCCAGAGACATGGTCGCGGCCATGAATTCGACCGGATGATTGGCTTTTAGATAAGCTGTCTGATAGGCGATCAGGGCATAGGCTGCGGCGTGGCTTTTGTTAAAGCCGTAGCCGGCGAATTTGTTCACCAGATCGAACACGTACTCGGCCTTGTCTGCCTCGATGTTGTTGGCCACGGCGCCGTCGACGAAGCGTGATCGCTGGGCGTCCATCTCGGCCTGGATCTTTTTGCCCATGGCCCGGCGCAGCAGGTCGGCGTCGCCCAGACTATAGCCCGCCATCACCTGGGCGATCTGCATGACCTGTTCCTGATAGACGATAACGCCATAGGTCTCGGTCAGGATCTCTTCCAGGCAGGGGTGCAGATAGTCGGGTGCCTCGCGGCCGGATTTGACGTTGCAGAATTTGGGAATGTTGTCCATCGGGCCGGGCCGGTAGAGGGCCACCACGGCGATGATATCCTCGAAGCAATCGGGCTGCATTTGGCGCAAGGTATCGCGCATGCCCGCGCCTTCCAACTGGAACACACCAACCGTCTCGCCGTGGGCGATCAGATCATAGGAAGCGGTGTCGTCCAGCGGTATGCGGGTCAGATCGAATTCCGGGATCCTGGCATGGATCATATCCACCGCGCGGTCCAGCACGGTCAGGGTTTTCAGGCCCAGAAAATCAAACTTCACCAGGCCCGCCGGCTCCACCCATTTCATGTTGAACTGGGTCACCGGCATGTCCGAATTGGGATCGCGGTAGAGCGGTACCAGCTGTTCCAACGGCCGGTCGGCGATCACTACGCCGGCGGCATGGGTGGAGGCATGGCGGTACAGCCCTTCCAGCTTCATGGCGACATCGAACAGCCGGTCCACGCCCGCCTCCTCCCGCATCACCTGTTTGATGCGCGGCTCCGCCTTCAGGGCCTCTGGCAGGGTGGTGGGATTGGCCGGGTTGTTGGGTACCATTTTGCACAGCCTGTCGACCAGACCGAACGGCATTTCCAACACGCGGCCAACATCGCGCAGGGCGGCGCGGGCCTGCAACTTACCAAAGGTAATGATCTGCGCCACTTGGTCATGGCCATATTTGTCTTGCACATAGCGGATCACCTGGTCCCGCTTGTCCTGACAGAAGTCGATATCGAAGTCAGGCATGGAGACCCGCTCCGGATTCAAAAATCGTTCGAACAGCAGGCCAAAGCGAAGGGGGTCCAGATCCGTGATCTTCAGGGCCCAGGCCACCACCGAACCGGCACCCGAACCGCGGCCCGGTCCCACCGGAATTGCCTGTGCCTTGGCCCATTGGATGAAATCGGCGACGATCAGGAAATAGCCGGCGAAGCCCATGTTGACGATGACATCCAGCTCGAACGCCAGGCGCGCCTGGTATGGTTCCGACTGTTCCGTATCCATCGTGATGCCAACGGTGGCCATGCGCTCCGCCAGGCCGGTTTCGGCCATTGCGCGCATGGTGGCCTGTTCGTCGCTGCCGTCGCCAAAGCTGGGCAGAATCGGATCCCGCATGGGTACCCGGTAGGCGCAGCGCCTGGCGATCACCAAGGTGTTGTCCAAGGCCTCCGGCAGATCCGCGAACAGAGCCCGCATTTCGCGGGATGAGCGGAAATAATGCTGCGAGGTCAGGCGGCGGCGGTCGCTCTGACTAATGGTATTCTTTTGCGCGATGCATAACAGGGCATCATGGGCCTCATACATGTTCGGATCATCGAAATGCGCGTCGTTGGTTGCCACCAGGGGAAGCTCGAGAGCGTATGCCAGATCGATCATCGCGCCTTCGCAGGCGCTTTCTTCCGCCAGGCCGTGACGCTGCAACTCAACATACAAGCGGCCCGGATAAATCGCCGCCAGATCCTCCAGCAAGGTCCGCGCATGTTCAGCCTGGCCCGCGCGCAACAAGCGGCCGACCGGGCCCTCGGCCCCGCCGGAAAGACAGATCAGGCCCTCGTTCCATTGCCGTAAATCGGCCCAATCTATCTGCGGCGTTTCCCCGCCCTCGCTTTGCAAATAGGCCTTCGAGGACAGACGGGACAGATTTTCGTATCCGGCCTCTGATTGCACCAAAAGGACCAGGCGGTCCGGTTCGGCATTGACGCCACCCGGCTGCCCGCCCGCCGCGCCATCATCCCGGCGTACGGCCATCGTGACGCCAATGATCGGTTGTACCCCGGCCTCGATCATGGTTTCCGAAAATTCCAGGGCGCCGAATAAATTGCCGGTATCGGTAATCGCCACCGCAGGCATCTCGCCATGGCGGCAAAGCTGGGCCAGATCCTTGATATGTATGGCGCCTTCCGACAGGGAAAATGCGGAATGGACGCGAAGGTGGACAAAATCGGCGTGCGGCATGTCTGCTTCTCTTGTTTGGCTGGATATCAGGGCGCAATTGTCACGGGAATCGTCATAATCCTTCCATGCTCCGGCCATTGTGTCGATAGACCTATTGCGCACTGCTTGTTAAAGGATCTTGCTCCGGACCCGGCTTACAGGCCGGGTCCGTGATATTTCCAATAAGACGCCGTCGCCTTGTTGTCCCGACGCGGCAACAGCGCTATACATAAGTATTGTCTTATGATAATTTTTTCCGTACTGTTTTAGTCTAACGAGTGTTCGTACCTTGTGAAGCCACAAGGGGGTGGTATTGTGAGTGGGTCGCATTCGGCCTTTTCCGATGATAACGGTGACGGTGGCTTGGCACATCTGCTGAACCTCATCCCCGAGCCTACGCTGGCCGTAAATCAGCACCATCGTATTTGTTTTTTCAACAACAGAGCCGAGGCAGCCTTCGGCTACACGGCGGCTGACGTTCTCGGTCAGTCCTTGGACATGCTGTTGCCGGACCAGGCCCGTGTCGACCACGAAGCGCGGCTCAAGGATTTTGCCGGCTCTGGGTGGGAAAAGACCCAAGATGGCGAATGGCGGCCCGAAATGAGCGGCCGGCACAAAAGCGGCGAAGAATTTTCCTTTGCCTGCACCGTCAACCGATTGGAAGTTGGCGGCCGGCATTACTTTACCGCCGTGATGCACGGCGCGGGCGTTCTGGAAAATTCCAAAACCGGCGTTTGGCAGAGCGAGGAAAGCTATCGGGAACTGATCGAAACCTCGCTGCAAGGCATGGTGATCCAGCAAGACCGGCGCATGGTTTTCGTCAATCAGGTGTTCTCGGACAATATCGGGTACGAAGTCGATGAACTGCTGGGTCGGGATATCGACGCGCTTATTCATCCCGATGATCTGTCCGATATACTACCGAAAAGGGCAAAAATGTCCAAATCGGGTGAATACGAAATCGGCGAAGCCCGGGCGGTGTGCAAGGACGGCTCCGTCGCCTGGTTTCGGACCCGCGTCCGTGCCGTGACATGGCAGGGCCGGCCGGCCCGATTGATCACTGCGATCTCTATTACGGAGCGAAAATCGGCCGAGGTGGAGGCGGAACGGCAGCGCCGTTATCTGGCAACCATGGAGAGGTTGGCGGGCGTGGGCAGTTGGGGGCGCTGGGTGGATTCCGAAGGCTCTCTTTGGAGTGATGAAATTTATCGTATTCTCGGCGTGCCCCCGGGCAGTATCGCGGCTGAATTCAAGGCGTTCATGACCTTCGTTCATCCCGATGACCGGGCCCGCGTTGATGAGTTGCAGGCAACCATCATCCGAACCGGCGAGCCGTTGGAGGAAGAGATCCGGATCGTGCGCCCGAACGGCGACATTCGCCAAGCCGTTACCCAGTGGGAATTGCTGCGGGACGAAGACGGCCGGGGCAGGGAGCTGGCGGGTTCGCTGCAGGATGTCACGGAACGGCGCGTGGCGGAGCAGGCCTTGCGGGACAGCGAGAAACGTTTTCGCGCCATCGCCGAAAACACCCCCATGGCGCTGTTGATTGCCCGTCAAAGCGACGGTGTTATTCTGTTCGCCAACAACAGGGTGGAGGCAATCCTGGGCATGCCGGCCGGGCAGCTGGTGGGGCAAAACATCATACAATTCTATTGGTGGCCACGGGACCGTGAAATTTGGTTCAAGCATCCGGATCCGGATTTGCAAATCGGCGACCGTCCGATGCAGATGCGTGCCGCCGATGGGGGCCGCATTTCGACCAGGCATTTTCTGCAATCAGTGAGTTATGACGGCGAAGCGGCGACCCTGTCGGCGTTCGAGGACGTAACCGAACGGGAGGACCTGGAAGAGCGTTTGCGCCAGGCGCAAAAAATGGAGGCGGTCGGCCAATTGACCGGCGGCATCGCCCATGATTTCAACAATTTGCTATCGGTCATCATCGGCAATCTTGTGCATGTCCTGGACGACGGGACGATAAATGAGGATGTCCACGAACTTGCCGTTTCCTCACTGGCGGCGGCCGAGCGCGGGGCCGGACTAACCCATCGTTTGCTGGCTTTCGCCCGGCAACAGCCCCTGGCGCCGGAAGCAGTGGATCTGAATGATCTGATCAACGGCATGGGCGACCTTTTGTCCCGCAGCCTTGGCCCGGACATAACGATCCGCACATCGTTGGAGATTGATCTGCACGCCGTTGAAATTGATGCCGGGCAGATGGAAAACGCCATATTGAACCTGGCCATCAATGGCCGCGACGCCATGACGGGGGGCGGCGAATTGACCCTTGCGACAAGTAATCTGGAGCTGACGGAAATCCTTCAGATCGGTGAACAAGCTGTCCTGCCCGGGGCCTATACCGTGCTTTCGGTATCCGATACCGGGGCGGGTATGTCGGAGGCGGTCATGAAACAGGCCCTGGATCCATTTTTCACCACCAAACGGGTGGGCCAGGGCGCGGCCTGGGTCTAAGCATGGTGTACGGTTTCATAAAGCAATCCGGCGGCCACTTGCGTCTGGAAAGCGAGCTCGAGCGTGGCACCACGATCTCCCTGCTGCTACCCAAGGCAAGCCGGGTTGAAGCCGGGTGATAGTTGAAAGCTTGGGGCGGTTTCGGGTTTCTTGGCCACGGCGCCGACAGCCCCTTGACGGGCCGTCCCGCGGCGGCTATTTCTGCGCCTACCGCGTCCCCATCGTCTAGTGGCCTAGGACGCCGGCCTCTCACGCCGGAAACAGGGGTTCGACTCCCCTTGGGGACGCCATTTCTTAAATATTGGCAACGACGGGTTTCTAGACCTAGTCATGCCCCGCCGGCAGTTCGGCCAGCTCGATCACGATGCCCCCGGTCGAGGCTGGGTCGAGGAAGGCGATGCGGCTGCCGCCGTGGCCTTCTTTTGGAGTTTCGTCCCGCAACTTTACGCCTTTCGCGCGCAACTCGTCCAACGCGGCATCGATATCCTCGACTTCAAAACAGAGATGGAACAGGCTTTGCCCGTGCTCGGTCATCCATTCGGTTATGGGCGAATTTGGATCATCCGTTTGCAGCAGTTCCAGGGAGGTTTCGCCCACTGGAAACATCGCCAGATTGGCGCTGCCGATGGCCTCTTCATAGTCCAGTTCCAGGCCCAGGGTACGCTGCAGCATGGCCATGGACTCCGCCATGTTATGGACCGCGATGGCGATGTGCTCCACCCGCTTTATTTTCATCGAATAATCTCCCTACCGTCGGCTGTTGGCGATGATTGAACTTGGCAGGATATAGGAAATCGATGGCTAATGGTCTACTTGTGTCGGCGAAACCATTCAATAACGGGGCTGGCGGGCATGAGCGAGAGTGAGCAATTCGACGTTGTCGTCGTCGGCACCGGCGCTGCCGGGTTGAGCGCGGCCCTGGCGGCCAGCGTGCACGGCGCCCGCACCTTGGTGGTGGAAAAGGCCGCGGTCCTTGGCGGCACCACGGCCATGTCGGGGGGCTGTATCTGGGTGCCCAACCATCATCACATGGCTGGCCTGGGCCTGACGGACTCGCGCGAGGCCGCGTTGGACTACATCCGCGCCGTTTCGCCCGACGGCTGGCACAATCGGGAGGAGCCGCTCTGGGCCGCCTATGTGGATCACGCACCGGCGATGTTGAAATTCGTCGAGGCGCACAGCCCGACCCGGTTTATTCCGAACCGGGATCCTGATCCATATGCCGAGGCGGCGGGCGGCATGGCATATGGGCGAAATATATCCGCCGCGCCGATCCGGATCGGACAGCTTGGTCCCTGGCGCGACAAGGTGCGGGCGCCGACCTCCGATATGCGGATCAGCTATGAAGAGGTGATCGATAATTTTTTCTTCGCCAATCCGAAAAGACACATGCCCCGTCTGCTGCCGCGCCTGATCTGGCGCAAGCTGGCCGGCGCGCATACCCGCGGCCGTGCCCTGACCATCGGTCTGCTCAAGGGTTGCCTGGATCATGGTGTGGAAATTTGGTCCGAGGCCTCGGCCACGAAAATGCGGCAGCACGAAGGCCGGATCATTGGCTTGGAGGTTGAACGCAGGGGGCAAACGGTCACTATCGCGGCAGCGAAAGCCGTCATTCTGGCCAGCGGCGGCTTTGAATGGAACAAAGAAATGATGGCGGAACATTTCCCGGGCCCCGTGGAATGGACGGCCTCGCCGCAGAGCAATACCGGCGATGGCCAGCGCATGGCGGCTGACGCCGGCGCCCAGCTTGACCATATGGATCAGGCCCTGGTGATGGGCGTGACGCCGGTGACTTACGAGGGGCAGATCCAGGGGCAGCCGGCGGCGGATTATTTCCTGCCCCATAGCATGATCGTCAATCGTCATGGCCGTCGCTTCGTCAACGAAAAGCAGATGAATATCGGCCTGGCCTTCGCCGAGATGGACCCCGTTACCGGCACCCCGTTGCATCTGCCCGCTTGGCGCATTTACGACAGCCAATTTGCCGTAAAATATCCGCATGCCATGCCCTCCAAGGCCGTCGCCGGCAATCATTATCAAGCCGGCAACCTGGTCGAGCTGGCCGGCCTGATCGATGTGGAGCCCGAGGCATTGGTTGCAACCGCGCGCCGGTTTTCCGAGTTTGCCCATGCCGGGATCGACGATGACTTTGGCCGGGGCGCCTCCATCTGGGACCGCAACCGGGGCGGTGATCCAACGCACGGGCCAAACCCAACCCTGGGCACGATCGAGCGGCCGCCATTCCATGCCATGCCGTTCAAGGCCTCTTTCCTGGGCACCAAGGGCGGTGCGCGCACCAACGAAAGAGGCCAGGTGCTGGATCGCCACGGCGCGGTCATCGGCGGCCTCTACGCCGCCGGCAATGTCATGGCGAACTCGTTCGGTTCCAAGGGTGTCGGCGCCGGCACCACCTTGGGCCCCTGTCTGACCTGGGGCTATATTTCGGCATTGAGCGCAGTCGGCGCGCTTTAGCCGCGTGGGAACACCGGCGTTCTTGCCCAAACCGGATCTGATACCCATATAATCTGGTAATGGCGTGATGCCATGGATGGTTAGGGGGCTGGATGCGGGCCTATGTCGGTCTACGGTAAATATATTCTACCCTGGGGCGTCAATCTGGCCTGTGGCGGTAAGCCCATCGCCAGGCAACGGGCCAAGATCGTGCCGCGCGCCAAGGGCGAGGTGCTGGAGGTTGGCATCGGTTCGGGCCTGAACCTGCCGTTCTACGATACGGCGAAAGTCAAGAAAGTCTGGGGCCTGGAACCCAGCCCCGAGATGCGCCGCATGGCCGAGGGCGTGGCGCGCAAGGTCGCGCTGGAAGTAGCGTTCCTGGAGCTGCCGGGAGAGGAAATACCCTTGCCCGATGACAGCGTCGATACGGTGTTGGTGACCTATACCCTATGCACGATCCCCGATGTGGCCCAGGCCTTGCGGCAGATCCGCCGGGTGCTGAAACCTGGCGCCGAGCTGTTGTTTTGCGAACACGGCTTGGCGCCCGACAATGGTGTCGCCCGTTGGCAGAACCGCATTGATCCACTGTGGAGCAAGGTCTCGGGCGGCTGCCACCTGAACCGGCCCATTGATGTGCTGATCGCCTCGGCGGGCTTCCGCATGGCCGACATGGAAACCATGTATATGCCCGGCCCCCGCACCCATGGCTTCAATTATTGGGGCGCGGCCGTGGCCGGGTCGTAAGTATGACAAGCATGCGGGCAATGGTGCTAGAGGCACAAGGACAGACGCAGGGCCAGCCCTTGCGGTTGTTGGATGTGCCACGCCCTGAACCAAGGCCGGAGCAGGTCCTGATCAAGGTGATGGCATGCGCTGTCTGCCGCACGGATCTGCACATCGTGGACGGCGATTTGCGGCATCCAAAATTGCCCTTGATCCCCGGCCACGAGGTGATTGGCGTGGTGATCGAAGCGGGTGCGGCGGTGGCGGGATTTATGCCCGGTGACCGGGTTGGCGTGCCGTGGCTGGGCGGCACCTGTGGTGATTGTCAATTCTGCCGGGCCGGACGGGAGAACCTATGCGATAACGCACAATTCACCGGCTACGATCTGGACGGCGGCTTCGCCGAATATATGGTGGCGAACGGCGCCTATGTCTTTCCCATTCCCGATGCCTATGACGATATTGCCGCCGCGCCTCTGATGTGCGCCGGCCTGATCGGTTTTCGCGCCTTTCGTATGATCGGCGCGGCGCGGCGGATCGGCCTCTATGGCTTTGGCGCGGCGGCGCATATCATTGCCCAGGTTGCCTGCCACGAGGGCAGGGAAGTCCATGCCTTTACCAGGGCGGGTGATGAGAACGGCCAGGCTTTCGCGCGCCGGCTCGGCGCGGTTTGGGCCGGGGATTCCGGGCAACTGCCGCCCCGGCCGCTGGATGCCGCGATCATCTTCGCGCCCGTGGGCGCGCTTGTGCCGGCCGCCCTGCGCGCCGTCGGCAAAGGCGGCAAGGTGATCTGCGCCGGTATTCATATGAGCGATATTCCCGCCTTTCCCTATGATCTGCTTTGGGGTGAGCGGGAGGTCCGTTCGGTCGCCAATCTAACGCGTGAAGACGGTATCGCATTCCTGAAGATTGCGCCCCAGGTGCCGGTCAAGACCGCCAATCATGTCTACCCGCTGGCCGCGGCCAACCAAGCTCTCGACGACCTGCGTGCCGGGCGTTTCGAAGGCGCCGCCGTATTGACTATGGGTTAGAAAATTTACTTCACCGTCACGCAGGTGCATTCAGCCTGCGCGCTAACCTTGTGCGAGATGCTGCCCAGTAACAGGCCCTTGAAATCGCTGAGGCCACGGCTGCCCATGATGATCATGCTCGCCTTGCTGGATGCGGCAAGCTCAAGAATCGCCTCCGCCGGATCACCCTCCACCGTGTGCATGACGACTTTTTTCACGCCCGCTTTGGTGGCGGCTTTTTCGGCGCGATCCATGATCTGCCGGCCAATCGCCTTGACCAGTTCCCGTGGTGGCGGGACCGTGACAAAACCTACCGCCGCGCCGGCGGCGGCGACTTCGCGGTGGAAATCAATTTCATAATTCTCCAACAGGTCACGCTGATCCTTCGAGAGGCCCCGGCGGGTGGCCAGCGTGCGCAAGGTCTCGGCGCGCGCGTTGGTCAACAGTACATGCACCAGAACCAACCGCGCATTGTATTTCGCGCCCAGGTCAGAGGCCAGGGCGAGCGCCTTTTTGGCATGCTCGGACCCATCGGTCGCTACAAGTATGGTTTTGATCATTGATACACCCTCCACCAGTCGTGAACCGCTTGGAACAATATCGTCGCGGATAGACTAAATGTTACAATATTATTGTGCAGTGGTGGAGGCGCGGCCTTGATGGCGGTCAATAAAACGAGCTTGCCTCAGGGCAACCGGGTATTGGAGAAATGTAGAATGCCGTCCATGGTATCGAATTTACCCCAGGCCGTTTCGTGCGTGCCCAAGGGGGCATAGTCGAACTCACAGGCCCATTCGTGTTCGAAGAACAGATCCCACAGTCCGCTATGAATATCAGCATGGTGGGTGCCAATGTGGATGCGTTTTACGCGGCGATCCAGCATCTCCATGGCAGGCGGGATAACCGCATCCTCGGCGCCCTGGATATCCATGTCGATCAAATCCACCTGGGGCAATGGCGCCAGAATGTCCGCCAAGGGCAGGGCGGAGACAAACTGATAGTCAAAAATATCCTGGCCCGCGGCGCTATCGTACGGAATTTGCATGCCGCAGCGCCCGCCCAGCATTAGGTTGCGTATTGCCTCAGGGGTTTGCTTCCTGTCGATCAGTTGCTGGACAATTTCCTCGATGTCGCCGTCCCGGACAATACCGTTGAAATATAATCCCGAGCCTAACATGAAAAGCCTTGGATCACTGCTGGCGCTAACGGCGGCATTGATCAGCCAGTGGTCCAGGGGATCGATGCCGTTGGCGAGCATATGCCGCTTGGCCCATTCGAAATGGGTTGGCTCCGCCTCTACGATGGTCAATTGGCTGGGCATCGGGTTCAGCTTTTGCAGTAGCCGGTGGGCATCGACGGAGCGGGCGGCATAACCGCCGCCCAACTCGATCATCACGAAACGGTCCCGCGCCGCGCTGACGGCTTTGTGGATCGCCGCGAATTCAAAAAACGGCTCGCCATCCGTCACCTTTGGCAACAGCGTTTCCGGCGTTTGATCTGGCCCGCTTTGCTCGACGTTGGAGGGGTGGTGACGCTCAAGAAATTCCTGATCAGTCTTCACGCCAAGAAAATTGCCAACGCTGCCCTTGGTGATTGGCTCTGACCACGGTGTCAGTCCGGCAAATGTCTCGATCAATGGACCCAGTTCGTTCATCGTTATCTCCGTCCCGACGCCGGGCTGCGAATGATGTGTGAACCGAGTATCCGCCGGTATGGTTAATGGGGCCTTAAACGGATCATTTCAGGGCTTTAGATCGGGACCTTTATATCCAGCCAGCCATGCGGCGTCGTGGTGGCCAGGTCGCCATCACGAAGCAGGACATTGGTGGTCTCCGACACCACCAGCGCCGGGCCGGGCACCGTCTGACCCGCCGTCAGGGTATCGAAATCGTAGACCGGGGCATCCAGCCAATCGCCAAGGTAGATGCGCCGTTGCCCGATCGCGGGCCTTGGCGCGCCGGTGGCGGCCAGGGGTTCCTCCGGCAAGGCAGGCAGGGCACCAACGGTGGCGACGCGGGCGTTGATCAGGACAGGATCCTGGTCCGCCAGGCTGTAGGTATAAAGAGCCTCGTGACGGCGTTCGAACGCGGCCTTGATCTGGTCCAGCAGGTCCGGCGCGGTGAAGTCGATCTGCTCCAACGGTACATCGATTTCAAAGATCTGCTCGCCATAGCGCATATCGGCGGAACGGACGGAGCTAATGGCGCCATCGAACCAGCTGCTCAGCCGCTGCCTACCCTCTGCCTCCATCTCTTCATACAGCTTGTTAATGGCCGCAACATCCAGCGCCGAAGTATCGCCAATATGGGTGCGGGTGACTTCCAAACGCAGTTCCGTGGCCAGCATGCCCCAGGCCGACAGCACCGAGGCGATGCGGGGCACCACGACCCGGCCCAGGTTTAGCTGCCGGGCCATCTCGGTACCGTGCAGGCCCGCGGCGCCGCCAAAAGCAAGCAGCGCGAAACGCCGCGGGTCGACGCCTCGGCGCACGGTTGCCAGGCGCACACCCTCGGCCATTTGCGTGTTGACGACCCGGTGAACGCCTTCGGCCGCGCGCACGCCGGTGATGCCAAGCGCGGCGCCCAGGCGTTGCAAAGCGGTCTCCGCCGCGCCCAGGTCCAGACGCGCCCGCCCGCCCAGGAAATTGTCCGGGTCAAGATAGCCCAATACCATGGAGGCATCGGTCACCGTCGGCTCTATGCCGCCATTGCCATAGCAGGCCGGGCCTGGAATAGCGCCGGCGCTTTGCGGGCCGACTTCCAGCAGGCCGCCGGCGCTGACCCGCGCGATGGAGCCGCCGCCGGCGCCTAAGGTGACGATGTCCAGGCTGGGCAGGGCAATACGCGAATTGGCGATTTGACGGTCCGAAGCCAGGGTCGCCTGGCCATCGACGATCAATGAAATATCGGACGATGTGCCGCCCATATCGAACGGGATCAGATCATCGATGCCGACCAGCTCGGCGGCATGGCGGGCGCCCGAAACCCCACCCGCGGGGCCCGATAGGACTGTGCCCGCGGCCATGCGGATGGCCTCGGCAATGGGTGCGATGCCGCCATGGGAGAGTATGATCAGCACCGGTCCGCCATAGCCGGCTGCCTTCAAGGCCTGTTCCAGACGCGAGAGATAGCCGGCCAGGATAGGTGCCACATAGGCATTGACCACGGTTGTGGAGACCCGCTCGTACTCCTTGATCTGCGGCAGTACTTCCGAGGACAGGCAGACGTGTACATCCGGCAAGGCCTTGGCCAGGGCCGCCCGCGTCAACCTCTCGTGCCGGTCGTCGCGGTAGGCGTGCAGGTAACAGACCGCGACCGAGGTCACTTTTTCGCGCTTCAGCACCCGAATTGCCTTGGCCAGGGAGGCATCATCAAGGGGTATGTCGATCTGGCCATCGGCCTTGATGCGTTCCTCAACGCCAAGACACAGGCGCCGGGGCACCAGGGCCTCGGGCCTGGCTAGGCGCAGGTTATAGCGTTCGGGCTTTAGCCCTTCGCGCATTTCCAACACGTCCCGGTGACCGGCGGTGGTCAACAGGCCGACCTTGGCGCCCTTGCGTTCCAGCAGCGCATTGGTGGCGACGGTGGTGCCATGCACGATCCGTTCGGTGCCGGCCAGCAATTCGGCCAACTGCAAATTCAGGCTCTCGGCCACCTGGGTCAGGCCGTTCATGACGCCGATCGATTGATCGCCCGGTGTGGACGGCGTCTTACCCAGGGTAACCTGGCCCCCGCCATCTATCGCGACCAGATCGGTGAAGGTGCCGCCAACGTCAATGCCAATACGATACATTTTGCTAGCCACCCGCCGTCTTACGTCCCGTGACGTATCCGTTCTTCCTGTCGTAATCCCGTGCGGCCTCGTCTCGCTCCTCCGGCGGGCCCCAACCGCCGCCGCCCGCCGAATGGACCTCGAATATGGTGCCGGCGGGAACGTTGATGCCTTCTTCCTTGGTGCTCAACACTTTCGCGCGGCGTCCCGGTGCCCGCATCAGATAGCGGTGGGGTGCGCCGTCCTGGCCTCCCAACAGTCCGGCGGCGCCGTGGCGGGCGCCGTCGCCGGCGGTGTTGCCGTGACAGGCTGTCTCGGTCTCCACCTGCAAATCCAGATCGACGCCGCAACCGCCGACATATTTGCCGTCACCACCTGAATTCGGGCGATATTCATGGCGGCGAAAATATAGCGGAAAACGAGACTCAGCGACTTCGATGGAGCCGAACTTAAGCCCGCCCGTCGAATGCCATTCGCCCGAGCCATGCCAGCCGTCGCCGCCCGAGGAAGCACCGGCGCCGGGCCTGGCGTGGAACATATGCCAGATGAATTGCTTGCCGTTGCGCGGGTCCTCGCCCTTGATGGCGATGCGGAAACGCCGGCCCCAACCAGCCATGGCGCGTTCTGGGCAAGCCGGTGCCAGGGCCCTGATAATGGCCTCGATAATCTCCTGCGCACAATGCGAGGTGGACAGCGTTACCGGCGCGCCGGGCTTGGCCCAGACGATGCTGCCCTCCCGCGCGATCACCTTTACAGGGCGAAGAGAGCCATCGTTCTTCGGCGTTTCAGGGTCGAATAAAAATGCCAGCGCCATGGCCACGGCGGATTGCATGTTGGCGTAGGAGGAATTGACGAAGGACGTCACCTCGTCGTCGGAACCGCTCAGATCGACTTCCAAACCGTTGCCCTGTTTGGTGACCTTGGCGCGGATGGCGATGTCCTGATTGCCCCGGCCGTCATCGTCCAATAGAGCAACGCCATGATAAGTGCCGTCCTTCCAGGCGGCGATGACGTCCCGGGCCTGCTTTTCGGCTGCATCCAGAATGATCTCCACCGCCGCCGCGACCACGTCGGCGCCGAATTCGTCCAGCAGTGTTTCCAGGCGCCTTTCACCCAGCCGTACCGAGCCGATTTGTGCCGCCAGATCACCTTGGAAATCCCGTGGATGGCGCACATTGATCGTCAGCATCTGCATCAGATCCTCGCGAAGTTCACCGCCCGCGTACAGGCGAATGGGGGGCACGCGCAGGCCCTCCTGCCAGATCTCCCTGGCCGAGGCGTTGTAGGCGCCCGGCGTGGCGCCGCCGATATCTGAATGATGCGCCCGGTTGACGGTCCAGAATAACAGTTTGCCTTTCGCGAATACGGGCACGAAGGCTGTCAGGTCTGGCAGATGACTGCCGCCATGATAGGGATCGTTCAACAGGAAGACATCGCCCGGATGCACATCATCGCCGAAAAAATCGACCACCGCCTTAACGGCCCAGGGCAGGGCGCCCACGTGAACGGGGATGTGTTCGGCCTGGGCTACCAGACGGCTGCCGACGCCACAGATCGCGGTGGAAAAATCCCGGCTGGAATTGAGGATCTGTGAATAGGACGTGCGCAGCATGGCCTCGCCCATTTCCTCGGCGATGGCGACCAGACGATGTTGGATGACGGAAGCGGTAATCGGATCTACGTCAGGCACGGAATTTGGCACTCCATTCACTAGGCTATAATGCGCGCAGTGTAGGGGGTCCATTATCTGCAAACAATGTTGATGTGTGACCATGTGCCGCGATATGGCGGGACCGCTGGCACGGGCCGGCGAAGGGGGCTATAGTTGGGCCAGCTCAATTGGAAACAAGCAAAGCAAGGAAAATCCATCATGCGCGACGCCGTTATTGTTTCAACCGCCCGCACGCCGATCGGCAAGGCCTTTCGCGGTGCCTTCAATGATACCCACATCGTCGATATGGGCGGTCATGTGATCAAACATGCCGTGGAACGCGCCGGCATTGATCCCGCCGAGGTCGAGGACGTGACCATGGGTGCTGCCCGTACGGAAGGCTGTTCAGGCGGTAACGTTGCCCGCGCCTCGGCCATGCGGGCCGGCCTGCCGGTTAGTGTGTCGGGCCTGACGGTTAACCGTGCCTGCTCCTCCGGCCTGAACGCCATCGCCATTGCCGCGCGGAACATCATCGCTGATGGCGTGCCGATCGCGGTGGCCGGCGGCTTGGAAAGCGTATCTCTGGTTCAGAACGAGCATGCCAATGATTATCGCCGGGTCAACGACTGGCTGGATAGCAACCTGCCGTCGATCTATGACCCCATGCTGAAAACCGCTCAGACTGTCGCGGACCGCTACAACGTTTCCCGCGATGCCCAGGACGAATACGGCTTCCAAAGCCAGATGCGCACCGCCGCCGCGCAACAGGCCGGCCGCTTCGACGACGAAATCGTGCCAATGCCAACGGTAAAAATTGTCACGGATAAGGAAAGCGGCGAGGTCACCTATGTGGATACCCTGTTAGAGCATGATGAAGGTATTCGCGCTTCGACCACGCTGGAGGGTCTGCAAGGCCTGAAGCCGGTGACCCGGGAAGACGGCCACATCACGGCCGGCAATGCCTCCCAGCTATCGGATGGCGCCTCGGTCTGTGTCCTGATGAGCGATGCGGAAGCCGCCAAGCGTAATTTGGATGTCATGGGTATTTATCGCGGCATGGCCGTGCATGGCTGTGAGCCGGATGAAATGGGCATCGGGCCGGTATTTGCCATTCCGAAACTGCTGGAACGCAATGGCCTGAAGATGGATGACATTGATCTGTGGGAGCTGAACGAGGCCTTCGCGGTGCAGGTGTTGTATTGCCGGGACAAGCTGGGCATCGATAACGACATACTTAATGTTGATGGCGGCTCCATCGCCGTCGGCCATCCCTTCGGCATGACGGGCTCCCGCCTGACCGGCCACGCCCTGATCGAGGGCAAGCGCCGTGGCGCAAAATTCGTCGTGGTGACCATGTGCGTCGGCACCGGCATGGGTGCCGCCGGCCTGTTCGAAATTCCGCAATAGGCCGCTGAACCAAAGACGGGCCCTTTGCCAAATCGGTGAAGGGCCCGTTTTTTTGTGGTTCTAGAAGAAATTTGGCGGAAGAGAGTGGGAGTCGAACCCACCAGGCACGTCTAACGCCCCTCAACGGGTTTGAAGCCCGCGCGCAACACCGGAATGCGTTCCCCTTCCACCAACCAATCTAGGGCCTCGGGCAGGCTCTAGGCAAGCACCGTCTGAAAATGTGCTATGAGGGCGTTGAATTTGGTCGTTTAGCGTGGGTGAGATGACGAACGAAGAACAACGATTGAAGGTCAGGGCGGCGGCGCCCGATTGGTTTCATTGGGCCATCGGCCAGCAGGGGCAATCGCGGCGGGTCGAGGTGGAGGGTTGCTCTATCCACTATCTGCTGTGGCAACCTGAAGACAGTGTCGAGAACCCTGGCGGGGTTCTATTCGTCCACGGCGGCGGCGCGCACGCCCATTGGTGGAGCCATATCGCGCCGTTTTTCCGGGCCGGCTACCGGGTCGCGGCGATTGATCTCTCCGGCATGGGGGATAGCGGCATCCGGCCCAGGGAGGTCTACAACGCCACCATTCGGGCCGAGGAAATCCATGCGGTGATCAAGGATGGCAGCCTGGGGCCAAAGCCTTTCCTTGTCGGGCACAGCTTTGGCGGCTTCATGTCCATGCGTTATGCCTCGCTTTACGGCGAAAATCTGGGCGGCATGATCATCGCTGATTCGCCCCTGCGCCCACTTGGCGAGGATCAGGGCCGGGGCCGCAGGGCCTCACCCATGGGCGCCATCCGCCTCTATCCTGAATTTGACGAAGCCGTGGCGCGTTTCCGCCTGCGCCCCCGGCAGGTCTGTGAGAACCGCTTTATTGTCGAATATATCGCCCGCCATTCCCTGAAAGAGGTGGAAGGCGGCTGGACCTGGAAATTCGATAGCAACGCCATGGCCGGGCGCCGCTTTGCAGAGCCGTTTCATGAGCATTTAGCGGCGGCAAACTGCCGAACAGCCATGTTTATTGGCGCCGACAGCGCCTTGGTCACGGAGGAAATGGCCCGCTATACCAACGGCCTGATGGGGCCGGATGCGCCCTTGGTGGTTATTCCCGCCGCGCAACATCATCTGATGTTGGATCAACCCCTGGCTTTCGTGGCGGCGGTGCGAGCCCAGCTGGCCAATTGGCAGAAGCAGGATGGGCACTAGATTTAGCGTCCGGGTAGCGCGCAACCACAAAATAGCGTTGACAGTCATGGGTTGCTCCCGTAAGAGAACAGGCGTCAGTGCATGGACGCGGGATCTAGCAAGGACGTGCCTAACGATGTTGGGTGAGGCTCGAAACGATGGCAACATCGCTTCGGGCCTTCTCTTTTGCGGGCTTATGTGGCGTACTGAGCAACGTGAACAATACGGCGGACAACACAACGAATAGCGACTGGGTCGGACGCTCCATGCAGCGGGTGGAGGACCCCACATTGTTGCGTGGCCTGGGCCGTTTCGCCGACGATCTGCCCACGCCCCCACACGCCTGCCACGTGGCCTTTCTCCGTTCGCCCCTGGCCCATGGCGAAATCCGCGCCATTGATACCGCCGCTGCCGCTGCCATGCCCGGTGTCGTGGCCGTCATCACGGGGCCTGAGTTGAAGGCGCATTCAACGCCGTTCATCACTGGCGTCAAAGTAGACGCGCCGCAATATGCCCTGGCCATGGACCGGGTGCGTTATGTGGGCGAGCCGGTGGCCATGGTGGTGGCCCGTGACCGCTATCTGGCCGAGGATGCGCTTGAGGCCATCGCCGTCGATTACCAGCCCTTGCCGCCCATAATTGATCCGGAACGGGCGGTGGACGCGACGCCTCTGCATCCGGGCACGGAGGGCAATGTCCTGCACGACCGCCGCTTCCGCTATGGCGATCCTGAAACCGCCTTTGCCGATGCGGCCCATGTGGTCGAGGCAACATATAGCTACCCGCGCAATTCCTGCACGCCGATCGAATGTTTCTGCGTTATCGCGGACTATGATCCAGGGCTTGATGCTTTCGAGATCACGGCGAATTTTCAAGGGCCCTACACGCTGCACACCATCATGGCCCGTTCATTGAAAGTGCCGGGCAACCGCATGCGCCTGAAAACGCCGCCTTCGTCTGGTGGCAGCTTTGGCGTCAAGCAGGCGGTTTTCCCCTATGTGGTTGCCCTGGGCGTGGCGGCGCGGATCGCCGGCCGGCCCGTGAAATGGCTGGAAGACCGCCTGGAACATCTGACCGCCGCCACCTCGTCGACCAACAGGGTGACCAATATAAGGGCCGCATTGGACCAACAGGGCCGCATCCTGGCACTGGACTATGATCAGCTGGAAGATTGCGGCGCGTTTTTGCGGGCGCCGGAGCCGGCGACGATCTACCGCATGCACGGCAACATGACCGGCGCTTATGGGATCGAGAATCTGGCCATCCATAACCGCGTCGTGGTGACCAACAAAACGCCGACCGGATTGATGCGTGGTTTCGGCGGCCCACAGATCTATTTTCCCCTGGAACGCCTGATGGACAAGGCGGCAGCCAGGCTGGGCCTGGACCCGTTGGAGTTGCGCCGGCGCAACCTGGTGCCGGGCGGGGCCATGCCCTATCGCACGGCGCCCGGCGCCTTGCTGGACTCGGGCGACTACGCGCGCAGTATCGATTGCGCTGTGAATGAGGGCGGCTTGGCCGAACTGCAAGCCCGCCGTGATGCGGCGCGGGCCGAGGGGCGGCTGTATGGCATCGGCTATAGCGTCGTCGTGGAACCCTCGATCTCGAACATGGGCTATATCACCACCTTGCTGACGCCGGAGCAGCGGGAGCGGTCGGGCCCCAAAAACGGCGCCCTGGCCACGGCAACAGTGGCCTTCGATCCATCCGGTGCGATCTCTGTTGCCGTATCCTCCGTACCCCAGGGGCAGGGACACCGCACGGTACTGGCCCAGGTGGTGGCGGATGTTTTCCAAATGGACCCGTTGGAAGTTGCTGTTGCAACGGAACACGATACCGCCAAGGACCCCTGGACCATCGCTTCGGGCAATTACGCCTCGCGTTTTGCGGGCGCTGTCGCGGGTGCTACCCATACCGCCGCCGTGCGGCTGCGGGAGCGTCTGACCGTCATCGCGGCGGCGGATCTGAACGTGCCCCCCGAAGACGTCGCCTATGGCAACGGCCGTATCTTCGCCACGGGTAATCCGGATAATTCCGTGCCCCTGGGCCGATCTGCGGCCAAGGCCCATTGGTCGCCGTTGTCCATTCCCGATGCCGCCGGTGCCGGCCTGCGCGAAACCGCGTTCTGGAACATGCCTGAATTGGCGGAGCCCGACGAAGGCGACCGCATTAACTCATCCGGCGCCTACGGTTTCATCTTCGATTTCTGTGGTGTGGAGATCGACCCGGTGACCTGTGCGGTGCGGATCGACAAGTACGTTACCATGCATGACGCGGGCCGGTTGTTGAACCCCATGTTGGCGAACGGGCAAATTCGTGGCGGTTTTGCCCAGGGCCTGGGCGCGGCGTTGCTGGAGGAGCTTTCCTACGCCCCCGACGGCAGTTTTCAGACAGGCACCTTGGCGGATTATCTGGCCCCCACGGTCATGGAGGTGCCGGAGCTGACGATCCTGCATGACCAATCCCCCTCGCCCTTTACGCCGCTCGGCGCCAAGGGCCTGGGCGAGGGCAATTGCATGTCGACACCGGTCTGCATCGCCAATGCCGTGGCCGATGCCATCGGCGGGGAGGTGACCACACTGCCCCTGACGCCATCACGCCTGGCTGATTTTCTGTTGCCGGACGAACCTGCAAGCAGCGCGCCGGCCATTGCGCCCCTGATTGCGCCCAAGATTTTGGATGGTCACGCCTTGCAGGGACAGGGCGGCACCGTTGTTCCGGCGATGCCGGACGAGGTCTGGGCCATTCTGTTGGACGAGCAAAAACTGGCCGCCGTCATCCCCGGCTGCCACGCCTTGGAGATGACGGGCGAGAACGCCTACCGCGCCGACGTAACCCTGGGTGTGGGCCCGGTGAAAGGCCGTTTCGTGGCCACGGTGGCGTTACAGGATTTGCAGCCGCCTTATGCTCTGCGCCTGGTTGGCGGTGCGTCTGGGCCATTGGGCACGTCGCAAGGGGAAGGCCATGTCACGTTGCGCGAAACCGCTGGCGGCACCAAGGTCGAATATAGCTACACGGTTGCGATCTCGGGCAAGGTGGCGGCGGTGGGCGGGCGCATGATGGATGGCGCCGCCCGGGCCCTGATCAATCAGTTCTTCAAACGTCTGGTCAGCCAGGTCGATGACGCCGTGGCGGCGCCCGGATTGTGGGCGCGCCTGTTGTCCTGGCTGGGGTTGGGCCGATGAAGCCGGCGGCATTTGACTACGCGTGTCCGGATAATCTGGATGAGGCCTTGGCCTTGCTGGCAGAGAAGGGCGAGGCTGCGCGCATTTGCGCCGGCGGACAGTCCCTGGGCGCCATGATGAACATGCGCCTGGCCAACCCGGCGGCATTGATCGATATCGCGGGTCTGGCGGAACTCAAAACCATCGCTGTCGTGGACGGTGCCATCGAGGTCGGCGCGGCGGTAACCCAGGCGGAACTGTTGTCCTGGCCTGAACTAGTGGACCGCCAGCCATTGTTGGCGCAGGCACTGCCCTGGGTTGGGCACTATCAAACCCGCCAGCGCGGCACGGTTTGCGGTTCCCTGGCGCATTCTGATCCAAGCTCGGAATTGCCATTGGCATTGGCTTTGTTACGGGGCGAGGTGATCCTGCAAAGCCGTAAGAGCCGACGGGTTGTCGGGGCGGCGGATTTTCAGACCGGCATGATGGCCACGGCGCTGGCGGCGGATGAAATGATTGTGGGCGCGCGCTTTCCGATTACCAAGGCGGGCGAGGCATCGGCCTTTCTTGAAGTGGCCCAACGCCACGGTGATTTTGCCATCGTCGCGGTGGCGGCAATTGGCGATCAACAGGGCGCCCGCCTGGGCGTCGGCGGCGTCGCTGATACTCCCGGCGTGATCGAGCTCGGCTGGCCGGTAAACGATACTGCCTTGAATGACTTTGCCTGGTCCCTGGGCGGCGCCGATGATCAGCACGCCACGGCGCGTTACAGGCGGGAATTAGTCCGCCGCCTTGGCCGACGGGCGCTGGAGGAGGTTCACGATGCGTTATCTTAAGGCCGGCACGCGCCATACGGTGCGCTTTGTCCTGAATGGCCGAGAGGCGGAGGGAGAGGCTGAGCCGCGCCTGTTGTTGAGTGATTTCCTGCGCCATCAGCTAGGCGCCTTTGGCACCCATGTGGGTTGCGAGCATGGCTCTTGCGGGGCCTGTACGGTGCGCGTTGATGGCAAGGCGGTGCGTTCTTGCCTGATGTACGCTGCCCAGGTCGAGGGCAGAGAGGTCAGCACCGTCGAAAGCCTGGCCACCTCGGACGGTCTCAACGAATTGCAGGCGGCCTTGCAGAAACATCATGGCCTGCAATGCGGCTATTGCACGCCGGGTATCCTGATGTCCCTAAGCCAGCTGCGCGAGGAAGAACCGGATGCGGACGAGGCCCGCATACGCGACGTTCTGTCGGGTCACATTTGCCGCTGCACCGGTTATCATGGCATCGTCCAAGCCGCTCTGGAAGTATTCGGAAAAGATTAGTCATGTTCGATTTGGGAAGAAGTTTACTGGCCTCCGTCATGCGCATGCCCGATGCGGTGGCGATCTCCGACGGCGAGCGGAGCATGACCTATCAGGCCTGGCAGGATGATATTCTGCGCGCCGTTGCAGGCCTGGATGCCCGTGGTCTGAGGCAGGGCGATCATTTCGTCACTGTGCTGCAAAACCGCTACGAGGCGGCGACATTGCATATGGCGGCACAGATCGCCGGCCTCGTCATCACGCCGCTGAACTGGCGGGCCAGCGCCGAGGAACTTGATTATGTCCTGAACGATGCCGAGGCCAAGGCGGTGGTGTTTGAAGCCGCGACGGCCGAGCTGGTTGATACTGCTATCGAGGCTATCAATGTCGATGATGATTGGGACGATCTATTGGCCCATCCGCCGGCGGCGGCGGGCTCCCGTGCCACGGTGCAGGATAAATCCGTCATGCTCTATACCTCCGGCACCACTGGCCGTGGCAAGGGCGTGCCGCGCCGCCAGGGCGCCGAGCGTGCGGCGGCCATGGCCCATGTGGCGCAAAACCAATATGCCCGTGGCGAGGTCACCCTGGGCGTGATGCCGCTGTATCACACCATGGGTGTGCGTTCGCTGTTGGCGTCGGTTTTGATCAACGGCCATTTTGTTTGCCAGCGCCGCTATGATCCGCGCGAGGCGTTGACCCTGATCATGGATCATCACATCACCAATCTATATTTGGTGCCGACGCTGTATCATGATCTCCTGGCCTCGCCGTTCTTCACAGCCACGGATACCTCATCGGTGCGCAAGCTGGGTTTTGCTGGCCAGGCCATGACCGATGGCCTGTTGCAGGAACTGGATGCCGCGTTCAAGCCGGAGCTGTTCGTCAATCATTACGGCTCGTCGGAAATTTATACCTTTACCATCGAGCCGAATGCGGCGGCCAAGCCGGGCTCGGCGGGCAAGGCCGGCCTGAACCAGGAAATCCGTATCATCGATCTGGATGCCAACGGTCCCGATGATCTGGTGGAGGGCCCTGAAGAAGGCCAGATCATCGCCGCCCTGGATGGCGATGAAAGCTTCGAGGGGTATTGGAAGCGGCCGGACGCGGACGAGAAGTCACTGCATGCCGGTTGGTACTACACCGGCGATATCGGTTACCGGGATGATGACGGCGATATTTTCGTCACCGGCCGGGTCGATGACATGATCATCTCGGGCGGCGAAAATATCCTGCCTGTGGAGATTGAGAGCGTGCTGTCCCTGCATCCAGGCGTTGGCGAGGTCGCCGTTGTCGGCCTGCCTGATCCGCGCTGGGGCCAGGTGGTCACCGCTTTTATCGTACGCCGGGACGGGGTCGGGGAGGAAGCGCTGGATACCTGGTGTTTGGAATCTGAATTACCCCCCTTCAAACGGCCGCGCGCTTATGTCTTTATCCAGGAAGTGCCGAAATCGCCTGTTGGCAAGATCCTCCGCCGCATGTTGGTGGACGGCGAATACACGGTTGAATCGTAATTAGGAGTTAGAAGCGAATGTCCACGTCCTTTGAAAGTCAGCGGGCCAAGTTGTTGGAAAACCTTGATGGGTTCCGGGTGGAGATTGATCCCGAAAAAGAGCGCGCCGATATCATTCTCGACCGCCCGCCCTTGAATGTCATCGAGATCCCCCAGCGCGACCAGTTGCGCCTGGTGTTCGAGGAGCTGGACCACGACGACCGGGTCCGTGTCATTGTGCTGCGCGCCGAGGGCAAGCATTTCAGCTCGGGCGGCAACATCGCCGGTTTTCTCGCCGCCTCGCCTGAGCATGTCTCGGAGCTGGCCAACAACATCGCCGCGCCGGCGCGCTGTCATAAGCCCGTGGTGGCACAGATCCGCGGCTATAGCTTTGGCGTCGGTTTCGAACTGCCCCTGGCCTGCGACTTCCGTATCTGTTCCGAGACGGCGCAGTTCGCCTTGCCGGAACAGCGTATCGGCCAGATCCCCGGTTCCGGCGGCTCCATTCGGCTGCTGCACATGATCGGCATTCAACGGACCAAGGACATGACCTTCCGCTCGCGCCGGGTATCGGGGGCCGAAGCCAAGGATTGGGGCATCGTCTTGGATTGCGTGGCCGATGATAAGTTGGAAGAAACCGTCGATGCCTTCGTGGACGAGCTGCGCGAATTCTCACCCCTGGCGCAACGCACCATCAAGGGTGTGTTGAACGCGGCGCAGAACACCACGGTCGAGGCAGGTATCGAGATCGAAGGCAACGCCTATGGCCGCCTGCGTATGTCGGAGGATTTCAAGGAGGGCGTGGAAGCCTTCCATGGCAAGCGCAAGGCTGTCTTCAGGGGCGTCTAAGCAGTGAAGCCGCCGGCCTTTGAATACCTCGCCCCTGCCTCGTTGGACGAGGCTGTCGCCGCCCTTGCGGATGACGAGGCGAAGGTATTGGCCGGCGGGCAAAGCCTGGTACCGATGTTGAATTTCCGACTGCTGGCGCCCAGCCTGCTGGTCGATATCAACCGCATCCCTGGCCTGGACTATATCGAGGACAATGGCGCGGGAGGCCTACGCGTCGGTGCCTTGACCCGGCACTACAGCTTGGAAACTTCTGAATTGGTCCTGCAGCGGTTTCCCATTTTGAACGCCGCCATGCGGTATGTGGCCCATCTGGCCATCCGCAATCGGGGGACAATTGGGGGCAGCCTGTGCCATGGCGATCCGGCGGCGGAGTTGCCGGGTCTGATGCTGTTGCTGGATGCTAAGATGAAGACAACGCAGCGAACGATTGCGGCGGCGGATTTCTATCAGGGCGCCTTGGAGACGGCGTTGGCCGATGATGAAATCCTAACGGAAATTCAGCTGCCTGCTCTCGCTGACGAAACCGGTTGGGGTTTTGAGGAATTCGCCCGGCGCTCCGGCGATTTCGCCCTCACGGCGGTCGGAGCCACGGTCGGTGAGGGGGCAGCGCGGATCGTGGTGATCGGGGCGCATGATACGCCACTGCGTCTAACCGCCGCCGAGGCCTTGTTTCCCGATATTGATGCGGTCGTCGCGGCGGCGCAGGCCGAGGTTTCACCCAATGATGATCTGCATGCCTCCGCCGATTATCGCCGGCATCTGGTGGGTGTGCTTACTCGCCGTGCTCTGGCGGCAGCGATATGATCAAGGTAACCGTCAATGGTGTCACCTTCGAGCGCGAGGTGGAACCGCGCCTGTCGCTGGCGGATTTTCTACGCCATGAACTCGGGCTGACCGGCACTCATGTGGGTTGCGAACAGGGTGTTTGCGGTGCTTGTACAATTATTCTGAATGGCGACAGCGTCCGCGCGTGCCTCTGCTTCGCGGTGCAGGCGGACGGTTGTGAAATCGAGACCGTGGAGGGGTTGGGCACGGTCGACAACATGGACCCATTGCAGCAGTCATTTCAGGCACATCACGCCTTGCAATGCGGCTTTTGCACGCCGGGCATGTTGATGACGGGGGTCGATCTGCTGCGCAAGTACCCACTGGCGACGGACGCGGAAATCCGCGAGGGCCTATCGGGCAATCTGTGCCGCTGTACCGGCTACGAACATGTGGTGCAGGCGATCCGCGCGGTGGTGGAGGCTAACAATGGTGGTTGAAGTCGGGGAAGCTGAAGCCAGGCCAAAAATTATCGGCGCCCGTGTTCAGCGGGTGGAAGATCCGCGGCTGTTGACGGGGCACGGCACTTTCATCGACGACATTAATCTGCCCGGTACCCTGCATATCGCTTTTGCCCGCAGCGATTACGCCCATGCCCGCATTACCCGCGTTGATACCGCAGATGCGGCGGCCATGCCGGGCGTGTTCGGGGTTTTCACGGCCAGTGATATTAGTGATTTGTTCAATCCGATCCGCGCCACATCCCGCATGGCGGATTATCACGCGACCGAGCTGCCGGTGCTGGCAGGGTCAAAAGCGCGCTTCGTGGGCGAGCCGGTTGTCGCCGTGGCGGCGGAAAGCCGCTATCTGGCGGAAGACGCGGCCGAGAAAATATATATCAGCTATGAAGAGCTTGGCGCGGTGGTGGATCCCGTCGCCGCCGCCGAACCGGATGCGCCGGTGCTGCATGATGACGTGGGCAGCAATGTTATACTGACGCGCACTTTTATGCGCGGCGATGTGGACGAGGCGATGGCGAGCGCGCCCATCCGCGTCGGCGATAGCTTCCGTATGCACCGCAAGACACCTACCGCGATGGAGAACCGGGGTTATCTGGCGGACTATGATCAGGGCCGCCGCGCCTTGACCTTGCACTCGACCTCCCAGGTGCCGGGCATCGTCCGCGATGCCCTGGTGGAGATGTTGGATATTCCGGGCAACCGTCTGCGTGTGGTGGCGCCCGATGTGGGCGGCGGCTTTGGCGGCAAGGGGGCGTTGTACCGCGAAGAAGTCTTGGTTTGTGTGCTGGCGCGTCTGTTGGGCCGGCCGGTGAAGTGGTTGTCGGACCGCATGGAAGATCTGATGTCGACCAATCAGGCGTTCGATGAACGGATCGAGGCGGAGCTGGCCTGCGACGAACAAGGCCATATTCTGGGCCTGCGGGCCGAGGTGACTGGCGATGTGGGTGCTTATTCCGCCTATCCCTGGACCGCCACGGTGGAACCGGTGCAGGTGGTCTCGTTCCTGCCGGGGCCTTATCGGGTGCCGCATTACCGGGGCCGGGTGCGCGGCGTCACCACGTCGAAGGCACCCATGGGGGCGTATCGCGGTGTCGGCCGGCCGATCTCTACTTTTGTCATGGAACGGCTGATCGATATGGCGGCTGCGAAACTGTCCCTTGATCCCTTGGAGATGCGCCGCCGCAACATGGTCCGGGCCGAGGAATTTCCCTACAAGGCGGCATCCGGCATCGTCTGGGACCGGGCCGGCTTCATGGAATGCCTTGACGCGGTCACCGAGCGCTTGGATTACCAAGGCCTGCGCGAGAGCCAGGCCGAGGCGCGGGAACGGGGCCGCTGGGTCGGGATTGGTTTGGCCTCCTATGCAGAACTAACCGGCCTGGGTTCGCGCATCGCTGTGGCACCGGGCATGCCGGTCAACACGGGTACGGAGAGTGCCAATATCCGTATTGATTCCAGCGGTGCGGTGACGGCGTATTTCGGCATCGCCTCCCACGGCCAGGGTTTGGAGACGACCTTGGCGCAAGTGGTGGCCGAGGAACTGGGCGTCCGCGTCGGGGATGTGGAGGTGATCCATGGCGACAGCGCCATCGTCGCCCATGGCACCGGCACCTATGCCTCGCGCAGTGCCGTTTTGGCGGGTGGGGCGGCGATCATGTCGGCCCGCGCCGTGCGCGAGCAGGTCCTGAAGGCGGCGTCGCATATTTTAGAAGCGGATGCGGGCGATATCGATGCCGCGAATGGCAAGATTTTCGTCAAGGGCACGGATAAGTCCATCAGCTTCCGCGATCTGGCCCGCGCCGTGTATTCCGAGATGGGCCGTTTGCCGCGTGAGGTTCGCGAGGATATCGAGCTGGAAGCGACCCGCACCTATGATCCTTTTTTTGGTACGGCGACCCCGGCGACCCATCTGGCCATGCTGGAGATTGATCCGGAAACCTATCAGGTGAAAATCCTGCGCTATGGGGTAGCTGAGGACTGCGGCCGCATCATCAATCCACTGATTGCCGATGGTCAGGTTCATGGCGGCGTCGCCCAGGGCATTGGCGCGGCGTTGATGGAAGAAGTGGTCTACGATGACGCCGGGCAGATCCTGACCGCCAGCCTGATGGACTATGTGGTGCCCACGGCGGCGGAAATCCCAAGCATGGAAGTCATCCATCTGGAAACCGAGCTGCCCAACAATATCGGCGGTTTTCGCGGCATGGGCGAGGGTGGCACCATCGGTGCGCCGGCGGCAATCGCCAACGCCATTGCCGATGCCTTGGCATTGAACGTCAATGAATTGCCGATGACGCCGGAACGTCTGTTCCGTCTGGTCGGCAAACAGCAGGAGTAGAGAGCATGGATTTAGGACTTAAGGGCAAGGTCGCGCTGGTTACCGGCGGGGCGCGGGATGTGGGGCGGGAAATCGTCCTGGCACTGGCCAACGAAGGTGCCGCGGTGGCGATCAATTATCGTGGTTCGGAAGATGCGGCCAATGCCCTGGTAACGGAGATCAATGATGCGGGCGGCACGGCGCGGGCCTATGGCGCCGATGTCACCGACTATGACGCGACCAGGACGATGGTCGAGCAGGTGGTGGCTGACCTGGGCCGTCTGGATGTGCTGGTCAACAACGCCGGCTATGTCACGCCGCAGAAATTTGTCGAGACCACGCCGGCGGATTGGCATGCCCAGATCGATGTGGGCCTGTATGGGGTTATTCATTGTTGCCACGCGGCCGTGCCGCATCTGGCGGCGTCCGGCGATGGCCGCATTATCTCTCTCGCGGGAGACTCGGCGCGGGTCGGCGAAAAGAACCTCGCGATCACCGCCGCTTCCCGTGGCGGCGTGCTGTCCCTGACCAAGTCACTGGCCAAGGAGTTGGGCCGCGACGGCATCACCGTCAACGCCGTCGCCCTGGGTCTGGTGGAAACCAGCCACAGCAACAAAGAGTGGCTGGAAGCCAATATGTCCAAGATCGTGCGCAACTATCCCTCGGGACGGATCGGGCAGGCGGGCGATGTCGCGCCCACCATCGCGTTTCTCGCCTCGGGCGGTGCCAGCTGGATCACCGGCCAGATCGTATCTGTTAGTGGCGGTTACAGCACTGTGGGTTAAGATGCTCAGGTTGCTGGAGAGATAAACAACAGGGAGGCTGTCGTTATGAACGAGTTCGTAAATCCCAAGGCCAATTCGAAACCGGCGGGTGCTTATTCTCATAGTGTCAAGGTACCGGCTGGTGCGGAATGGCTAGTGATCGCCGGCCAGGTCGGCATTGATGGCAAGGGCAAGCTGCAGGCCGGCGCCCGTAAGCAGGCGGAGCAGAGCTTTCGCAATATTCTGAACTGCCTGAAGGAAAACGGCATGGCC
Source organism: Rhodospirillaceae bacterium (assembly GCA_018701215.1). GTDB lineage: Bacteria > Pseudomonadota > Alphaproteobacteria. The sequence goes on along the minus strand of JABIWH010000015.1, from coordinate 98,723 downwards.
AAAAAGCATTTGGTCAAATTCACCGTCTTCCTGACCGACCCTCGCAGTATTGAAGACTATCGCGCGGCCCGCAAAAAAGTTATCGGCGACGCCACCCTGCCGGCATCCACATTGTTGATCGTGGATGGTTTGGCCTCGCCGGATATGCTGATCGAGATCGAGGCGACCGCCGCCAAGGCCTGATCGGAATAGGAGCGTCGCCATGACGGATATCGATACAGGCCTGAACGTCTGGCAAATGACCTCCAACCACAACCGGATGATCGAGCTTCAGGCCGACACCTCGCCGGCCCGTGATGGGCCGGTTGAGGTGGCCTTTTACGGCAGCTCGGCCTTTCGCATTACCTCGCCCAAGGGCGTCAGCGTGATGATCGACCCGTGGCGCAATCATCCTTCGCGCACGTGGGATTGGTATTTTCGCGACTTCCCCATTACCGCTGTTGATATCGGCGCCTCGACCCATGCCCATTTCGATCACGATGCCCTGCACCGTTTGGATGCTCATGTCCTGCTGGACCGTTTGATCGGCATGTATTCGTTCGGCGATATGACCATTTATGGCCTGGCGGACAAGCATGCGATCGATTCCAGTTGCGCCATTTATGACTTCAGGAAAGTTCATAAACATTTCAACGGTACCGATATCGAGCCGCCGAATAATCCCCGCTCCTGGGATCATTGCCTGATCGTGGTGGAGACAGGCGGCATGCGCATCGTGCATTGGGGCGACAACCGCCACAACCCGCCGGACGATATCTGGAAGGCCCTGGGCCATATCGATATCGCGCTGCTGCCCGTGGATGCCTCGCAGCACGTCATGGGGCATGTCCATGTGCAGTCGATTGTTGATCGTTTGCAGCCCCGTGTGGTCGTGCCCAGCCACTATTATATTTGGGACGTGGTACAGCGGCAGAGCACCCTGCAGACGGCGGAGGCCTGGGTGGCGGAGCGGGAAGCCGCCATGGAATTTGGGGTGGAACGAATAGCCGGTCCCAAGCGGATCTACTGTATCGAAGAAATGGATAAGCTGGAAGCGGCGGTGCATTATTTCGGCGACAACGTGGCCTTTGACAAGGCGGCCTGGATGGAAGGTCGCTGACATGGACGCTTCGATTATTCTGATTAGCGTCTTTGGTATCTTTATCCCCGCCCTGATGCTGCCCGGGCCGGATTTTGTCGCCGTGGTGCGTTCTTCCATGACCAAAGGGGCCAGGGCCGGTCTATGGACCACGCTGGGCGTCTCCCTTTGCCTTGGCCTCTACGCCACGGCGTCTTTGTTGGGGCTGTCGGCGATCCTGGTGCAATATCAATGGCTGGCTTGGTTGGTGCGTATCCTGGGCGCCAGCTATTTGATCTATCTGGGTTTGCGCCTGATTTTCGCGAAATCGCAGGACCTGGAAATTTCGACGCACGGCGCGATGGGCCGCCACGCCTTTCGTTTCGGCTTTTTCGTCACTCTGACCAATCCCAAGGCCATTGTTCTGTTCGCTTCGGTCTTTGCCACCTCGGTGACGGCTGAAACGCCCGTCTGGCTGATGGTGCTGATGATCGGCCTGGTCTTTGCGGCCGCCCTGATTTGGTACAGTCTGGTCAGCCTGTTCATGTCGTCGGCGCCCATCATGCGCCGTTTCAGCCATGCCCGTCATTGGATCGAACGGGCCGCCGGCGTGGTTTTCATCGCCATTGGCGGCCGAATTCTTGGCGATTCCCGTATTTCAATCCTGTAATTGGCACCGATCCCCAACACCTGTTTTTTTGACATTGGCCCCCATTACAGTGCAGGCGGTGTAAGCGGCCTCGAGTATGCATTTGGCAACGTCGCGAATTCAAACTGATGATTTTCAGTCAACATTTGTGATCAGCGCCATCCTGTGTCAGAATGCGCGCGAGATAAATGCTGAGAAGGGAAAGTTTACATGGTGACGGGTACAGTGAAGTGGTTCAATCCGACTAAAGGTTTTGGTTTCATCGAACCTGACGGTGGCGGCGCTGATGCATTCGTGCACATCTCCGCTGTAGAACGCGCGGGCATGTCGAGTTTGGCCGAAGGTCAGAAGATTCAGTACGACGTAGAGCCGGGACGTGATGGCAAAAGTGCGGCCGAAAATCTAGTTGCTCTCGATTAGTTCGAAATTTTAATGGCTATTTTGCGCGGGATCGGTTGCGATCTCGCTGGCCCAAGAAGTGAAGACAAGTGAACGATGCCAGTTGATCTCAAGACGCAGGAAACAGAGCAAGACACCGAGCTTGACGACGACAGTAAGACAAGACGATGTCTGGTGTGTGCGGACTCTTTTTTGAGCGCCTGGGCGGGTGAGCGCATTTGTCGTAAGTGTAAATCGAGCTCGACGTGGCGCACAGGCTAACGAGGGCAAATATGTCGCGCCTGCTCGTTGCTCGATAACGGGGCACGACAGAAGCTGCTGTCCTCGGCCATTACCATCGAGATGTGCCGGAATCGGACATCCATCTCCGTTGGCGTGACGCTATGCCCGCTTTCAGGAGAACGGACAGCTTTCATAACGGAATAATGGTGGTCGCACCATACCTAGCCACGTCTCTCTGCGGAGTTTCTACTCGGGAATAGCGCCAATCTGTTGCATTAGGGTCATCGTAGCCATGTTCTCCCAACGCTCCACAATTCTGCCGCCGGCAATGCGGGATATGGATATGATGCGCACTTCGATCCTCCTGCCTGTAGGCGCCATGCCGCGAAATTCGCCGGTGTGCGTGCCATAACCCGTCGCGCGGGTTACGACTTTGTCTCCGGCATCTATCACGTCATCGATGATCACATTCACATCTGGGATCCGGTGCGAAAGGCGTTCATAACGCGTCTCACCCCGTCGAGGCCGTGCAAGTCACCGCCGGCAACAGTCGTATGGTTGACGTAATCCGGGGCGTAAATTTCCAGCCATTGTTCCTGGAGCACATAAGCACTCAGGTTTTGTTGGATGCCATGGTCCAAACCCACTATCGCCGAAAAGGACAACTGTAACTACAGCCCACGGCCAGAAGGAGACGAAGTCCAATATGACAACGGTTCAATACCTAGTTGATTTCGCCAGTTTAGCTAGTTATCAGGAGTTACTTTTTATCGGAGATTTCATGCTCCGTTGATATCGGGGGCGAAAGCCCCAGCCCAGCAGAGCAGAATAGACGAAAACGCGCTGGGAGATATGGCCGGCAATATGATCACCTGCCCCCGCTCGTTGAAATGGCGATAGTTGTAAAAAGCCTGCTGAATTTTGCCAAAAAGAAAGGCGTCAGGTGCATTGGACGCGGGGTCCTAGCAATGTGCCCCGAAGGACACGCCTGACGCCTCGGAACCTGAGAGACCGAAGTCTCCGGAGGCCGAAACCTCCCGGTTCACGGAGTCCAACCACCAGCGAATTCAACATCCAGAGAGCCAAATCCGAAGATCAGTCTCCAAGGACCAGCATTCAAAGGCCTGCTGCTCCAGCGGCCGGGTGTCCGTGGAACCTCTCCCCAAAGGGAAACGCACCGTAACCGCCCTTCCGCGTGGACCTTTCCACCCAATGCCGCGGAACCCGAAGGTGCGCCGCACGGACTTCCCAGTCCAACCAATCCAGACACACCCACGGGTTAACCCGCTTGACGCCTTGATTAGCATGCCGGCCTGGACATGCTTGCGAGATAAACCCCGAAGGATAAATTCAAAAGCCGCCTTAACCGACCGGACCGTTCCGCCCAAAGGCTTTCCGATCCCCGGTGCGTCGCGCCCGAAAGCGCCCCGTCCCGGTTGCCGAACCTCAAACCCGCCCGAGGGCTGGCCGTCCATCCGGCGGACCCATGGTCGCTCCACATATCCGAAGACACGGAAACCACTCTGATCCAGACCGCCTTCCCAAGGGATACGCGGCCCCGGCTCGCCCAGCGCCCAAGGTTTCCCCAGAGATGCCGTGCTACCGTTCGGATTGTTGCGCGGATCAGTTTGTCACCCGGAGGCTACGTGTCGACCGCGTCCCAACCCACCAACTCTAGCTGCCCGAAGGCCGCCACCGCCGGCGTGGCCGCCGCACCCGAAGGCGCCTTGGCCGTTCGATCCGTCACCGAACGATAAAACCCGAAGGCTGTAACGAAGGTTCGAGATCCCGAAACGCCATCCATTCCAGTTGCCTGGGGCGGTATCCTTCGACCTATGCCAACCGAGGCTGGCTTGAGCCAATGGATCTTGGTGTTCCGCAGCGGCCCCTACCTATGATCTTCCTGCTGTTTGAAGGCTGGAAATTCATCCTTCGTGGCCGCTGATCAAATGGTGGATCATGATGCTGCGGTAAACAAGACAAAATTATAATAAATGCCAAGATATCTGTGGATAAGTGGAATAATATTACACAACTGCCTCACAAGCTATCCACAGCTATCTGTTGGCGGTGTCGAATCCGCCCGTCAAAACATTAACTTGGAACGGGGGTTATGGAAAATAAATGTGGGATAATTTTCTCGCCCTCAGGTCACTGTTATGGCGTTTTGAGGCTGAATCCGCTCCGAAAAACGGCCCGTCGCGAACCGATTCGCGTTACAGCGCGGCGCGCAGTATTTCCATGATCTGTTCCGGTGAGCGGATCTTCCGGGGGTTCGAAAATGTCCAGGTATCCAGCATGCAGTTTTCCGCCAATTGCGGCAGTTGCTCTTCGCTGATGTCCACCTCTCGCAGGGTGCGGGGCATGCCCAGGCCGGAGATTAGCTTGTCCAGGGCATCGCCCGCGGTGGCCTTGGGCTGGCCCAACGCGGCGGCGATGTCGGCCTGGCGGTTAGAGTTGATGGCCGCGTTATAGTCCATCACATAGGGCAGCATGACGCAGGAGGTATAGCCGTGGGGCACATTTGCCGTGCCGCCCAGAATATGCCCGATGGCATGGCTGGCGCCCAGGCGTGTGCCGGTGACGACGCCGGTCATGGAGATCCAGGCCCCCATCAGGCATTGCAGACGGGCGTCGAGATCGGACGGATCGGCCTTGACCCGGGCCAGGCCTTCACTCAACAGGCGCAGGGCTTGCAAGGCGGCGCCGTCGGTGTAGGCATTGGCGTCGAGCGAGCAATAAGTCTCCACCGCGTGATCCACGGCCCGGATGCCCGTGGACAGCCACAGCCATTCCGGCGTGTGCACGGTAGCGGCGGCGTCAAGGATCACCGAGAGCGGAATGATGCCGGGGTGCATATAGCTTTGTTTTAGTTTTTCCACCGTGTTGGTGATGCCGGCGCGGGCATTGAATTCACCGCCCGACAACGTGGTCGGCACCACGATTTGGCGGATTTCCGGCGCGTCGTATTCGGGAAAATGACGCTCGCCATTTTCATCGACCACGGTGCGGAAGGGTTCCAGGCCGGCCGCCTCGGTGATGCCGTGCTGCAGACAGATGGTCACGGCCTTGCCGCCGTCGGTGGTCGAACCGCCGCCAAAGCTGACCAACAGGTCGCAGCCGGCTTCGCGGGCCGCATTGGCGCAACCAACTACGGCCTCGCGTGGTGAATGGGACGGCATATGATCCCAGCGCCCGGCATAGCGCGGACCCAGGGCGGCGGCCATCTGCTCGACGGCGTCCGTCTCTCTGTTCAAGGTGCCGCTGACCAGCAGAAAAACCCGCTCGGCGCCCAGGCGTTCCGCCTCGCCGGCAACGGCCCCCGCCGCCGCCTGGCCAAAGATCACCCGGTCCATCCCGGTAAAAACGATTTGCCCGCTTTGCATGTTGTCCGTCCCTTGGTTTTGTGTTGGCGGGCAGACTAACACGGTCATTACCGCGACGACACGGATCGAATATCAATCGAATTTCACCGGATCATGAATGCAAGCCATGATCTGGCCGCGTATGCCGCCCTGCCGTTCAACGATCGCCAAAGTGGCGCCGCCAGATCGGGCCGACCATCGTGTGCGCCTTGACGCCGTCTTTCATGGCAACCAGATGCGGCGCTTCGATCTGGCCGTGGTACCAGGTGAACAGCATGGCGAAGTAGATATCGGCCAGGCTCATCTGTTCACCTAGCAGAAAAGGTCCCGGCGCGACCGCCGTGTCCAATACTGCCAAGCCATCTTTCAGGCGGGTATTCGCGGCGGCGCCCAGGGCCTTGTAACCGCCGGGGTCGGTGGTATAGCGGAACGGATAGCCGCGGCGCAGGACGGCCTCGTACAGGTTAACGCTGGCGAACACCAGCCAACGCAGAAACTTGGCGTGGGCCGAGGTTCCAGGTACCGGTCCGAGCCCCTTGTCGGGGAAAGCGGCGGCCAGATGGATCAGGATCGCCGCCGCCTCGGTCATTGTGGTGCCGTCGGGCAGAAGCAGAACCGGCACCTGGCCCCAGGGATTGGTGGCGCGGAAGTCCTCGGGCAACGGCGTGCCCGGCTTGGATTCGAATTCCTGCAATTCAAACGGCGTCTCGGCCAGGGCCAGCGCCGCCTCGACCACGAAGCCGCCCGAACCAGGCCGGTTAAAAAGGCGATAATTCATATGTTCCTCGCTTTGCTGCGGCAAGATTAGGGACAGGTCCGGTATTTTTTGCAAGGGTATTATTGTTGCCATGCCAAGACATATCGAATATCATCGAACTATGTCTGTAAACCAAAATCTGGCCACGATTGCCGCCTTGCTGGGTGAGGAGAGTCGTGCCTCGATGATCGCGGCGTTGATGGATGGCCGGGCCTTGACGGCACGGGAGTTGGCCGTAGGCGCGGGCATCACGCCGCAGACGGCCAGCTTTCATTTGGCCAAACTATGCACGGGCGGTCTGTTGAACATGCTGCGTCAGGGCCGGCATAATTATTATCGCATCGCGGGGCCGGATGTTGCCGCCGCGATACAGGCCTTGCAACTGATCGCACCGAAAGCGGTGCAAAAGCCAATCAGGCTCGACGATGTGCGCCTGGCACGGACTTGCTACAAGCATCTGGCTGGCCGTCTGGGCGTCGCCGTGGCCGGGGCGTTGGAGGATAGGAAGCTTCTCAGGCGCCATGACAATGATTTTGAGCTGACGCCGGCGGGGGAGGGGTTTTTCACTGAACTGGGTATCGCGCCCGACAGCCTGCGCGGCGGCCAGAGGGCGCGACGGCGGCAATTCGCGCGCCAGTGTCTGGACTGGAGCGAACGGCGCCCGCATCTGGGCGGCGCCCTGGGGGCGGCGCTATTGGATCAGTTCCTGGCCCGAAAATGGCTGCGCCGGGTACCCGGCAGCCGTGCCGTCCGCCTGTCCAAGGCGGGCGCGGCACAGCTGCAAGAGCGGTTGGGTATCACGGATTGGGATCGTTGATCTTATCCAGGGGAAAGATCGGCCGGCGCACGTTCTTGAAATCCAACATGTCATAGTCCGAAGTGCAGACGCCCACCCCGGCGCATTCGATGACTTCCTTGGCGACCTTGCCATAGCCGGCACGGTAGTGAATGCGGCTTTTCAGCATCAGATAACGCTTGGTCGTCGGCTCGATCCCGAGGCTGCGGAAACAGTTTAGATCGTTAGGCTCCTGATGCCGGCTGATGACCACGATTTCCACCTTGCCCGTGTCCAATACCACGGTCGGGCCCATGTCCTGCAGGATGCCCGTTTGTGCGGGTCCAAGGTTACGGAATTGCCCATTCGAGATCAGCTTCACCGTCCCCGTAACGATGCGCGGTTCGCCCTTGCGGTCAATGGAGGGCATGTCGATTTTGCCGCCCAGATTGATGCTGACCTGATTGCCGACGCCCGCCGCGATCATCTCCTGCACCGCGCCGGGATCATGAATGGCAAAAGCAGCCACATCTTCCAGGCCCGCGTCCAGCACGCCGCCTAAAACCGTCATGGTATCCATGGTACCGCCCGAGGCGGCGTTGTCGTAGTGATCCAGCACCACCACCGGAAACTCGGTCGCAGCCTTGGCGCGGGCCAGGGAGTCTTCCAACGGTTCGATCTGATAGACGAAGGCCTCGCGCTGCGCCCAGGCAAAATCCAGCAGTTCGTCGCGATATTTTTCCGCCAGGGCCATATCGTTGTCCGTCACCACCACGGCGGACAGGCCGGCATTGTGGATATCGGCATGGGGGAAGCCAACGAACAGGGTGGCGATCAGGGCGCCCTCGGCCTCCATGCGCTTGGTCATCTCCTGCAATTCCTTATTGGGGAAATTGTCCGTGCCCTGGCGCATGACGTGGGGCAGCATGGGCCGGTTGCCCCAGGCCATGGCGGGGTTTCCCTGGCCCTTGATCATATCGAACAGGGGCCGCCCGGTGCGGGCCGCCGTTTCGTAATTATCAATATGAGGGTAGGTTTGAAAGCCGCCAATGACGGTGGCATTGTCGGCAATCGCGGCGTACATGTTCGTATGCATATCAAGCGAGACCGCCATGGGCGTATCCGGTGCGATTTTGCGAATATTGGCCAGCAAGGTCCCCTCGCCATCGTCGAAGCTCTGGGTCACCATGGCACCGTGCAGATCCAGCATAATGGCATCGCAGCCATCCTTGATCGCGGCGAGGATGCGTGAGGTGATGTATTCATAGGCATCGTCCTGCACGGGGCCGGAGGGCGGCGCGTTGGCGGCGATGGGGAAGACCATTTCGGCGCCGGCTTCCTCGGCCAAATCGATAAAGGCGCCGACGCCGCTGTTGGTGCCCTTGAAGGCATCGTAGACTTCCTGTCCTTCGTAGGGCAGGGGCTGGGCCTTGGCGAAGCGTGCGATCGGGGTGGGTACCGGCGAAAAGGTGTTGGTTTCGTGCTTCATCATCGCGATCACGACGCGCATGGCTGTCTCCTCGAACCTGTTGCTTTCGCCGTAGGCTGGCAGACTGTCATGCGCGAGGCAAGCGGCATGTCTGTGGTCCGTGGCGGTGGCTTGTCGCGATGCTACGGGCGACGTACAGTGTCGCAATGAGATTGCAAAACGTAGATGGCCGCTTTTGCGCCGCACTGGCTGTAGGTATTGCCTTGCTGCTGCTGATGTTGCTGTCGGCGCCGGCGTTCGGGCAGGCAGCCGATATGGCAAAGGCCCGCCGCGCATATGAAGCTGGCGATTATCGAGCGGCATTGAAGGAATTCAACAAGGCGGCGGACGAGGGTTCGGCCGAAGCGGCGCATTGGCTGGGCTTGTTACATGATCGGGGCCACGGTATGAGCCGCGATCCCCGCGCGGCCTATCTATGGTTTTCCAAGGCGGCGGCGCAAGGCTATGCCGAGGCGCAACGGGTGATCGGGGTCTACCATGAACTGGGCAAGGTGGTGGACCAGGATTTGGCCCAGGCAGCCGTCTGGTACGGCCATGCAGTGCGGCAAAACAATGCCAAGGCCATGCGTAATCTGGCCCAGCTTTATACCCGGGGACGCGGCGTCAGTCAGGATCTGGCCGCGGCTGGGCGGTTGTTGCGGCGCTCCGCCGATCTGGGCAATGCCAAGGCCATGCGCAATCTTGGTTACATGTATTATTTTGGCCGGGGCATGATCCGCGACCGTGCCAAGGCGGCATCGCTGTTTAAGTCGGCGGCGACGGCTGGTCTGGGCAAGGCGAAATATAATCTGGGCTTCGTTCATTATCATGGTGATGGCGTGCCCCGGGACCTAGCGCTGGCGGCCTTTTATTTTGGCCAGGCGGCCGAGGGCGGCAATGGCGATGCCCAATTGATGCTCTCGCGCATGTATCTGTTGGGCGAGGGCGTGGATGTTGATTTCGCCAAGGCCTTTTTCTGGACTTTGTTGGGCGCGGTGCAAAAGCCGGCCTTGGCCGAATGGCATTTCGATAAACTGCGCGGAAATTTGTCCATGGCCCAGATGGACCGAATCCGGGCGCAAAGTAAGGCATGGCTGCCAAAGGACTAGACGCAAAAACGCCAAAACTTATTGCGAGGAAACGTTATGAGTGATGACCTGATCAGGATGGACGCCGTCGATTTGATTGATGGCTATCGTCAGGGCCGCTTTTCGCCGGTCGATGCGACGGCGGCGGTGCTGGCGCGTATTCACGCGGTCAATGACAAGATCAACGCCTTTATGATCATCGACGATGAAGGCGCCATGGCGGCCGCCAGGGAATCCGAAGCGCGCTGGTCCAAGGGCGCGCCAAAAGGGCTGATTGATGGCGTGCCGACCACCATCAAGGATCTGATGCTAACCAAGGGTTGGCCGACTTTGAAAGGCTCCTTGACGGTCGATCCCGCCGGTCCTTGGGACGAGGATGCGCCTTGTGTCGCGCGTCTGCGTGAACATGGCGCTGTATTGTTGGGCAAGACCACGACGCCCGAGGTCGGCTGGAAGGGCATAACCGACAGTGCCTTGAGCGGCATTACCCGCAATCCCTGGAATTTGGCGAAGACGCCCGGTGGCTCGTCGGGCGGCGCGTCGGCCGCCCTGGCGGCCAATATGGGGCCCTTGGCCGTGGGTTCCGACGGTGGCGGTTCGATCCGTATACCATCGGGTTTCGCGGGGGTTTTTGGCCTGAAGCCCAACTATGGCCGGGTGCCCGTCTATCCCGAGAGCGCCATGCGCAACCTCTCTCATATTGGGCCCATGACCCGCTCCGTGGCGGATGCCGCCCTGATGCTGAACGTCCTGGCGGAACCAGACTATCGTGACCCGACAGCATTGCCCTATCAGGCTATCGATTTTACCAAAGGCCTGGACGACGGTATTGCCGGCCTGAAAATCGCCTTCAGCCCCGATCTGGGCTATGCCAACGTCGATCCAGAAGTCGCCGGTATCGTCGCCGAGGCGGTCACCGCCTTCACCGAACTGGGCGCGACGGTGGAACGCCGCGATCCCGGTTTTGACAATCCCAAAGCAGCCTTCAGGACCCTATGGTGGGCCGGCGCCGCGGGCGCCTTTGCCCATATGCCCGACGCGCAGAAAGCCAAGCTGGAACCGGAACTGGCCCAGATCGTTGCCGAAGGCCAGGAACTGTCGGCGATGGATTACATGCGCGCCTTGGAAGGCCGGACGGACCTGTGCATGCGGTTGCGCGCCTTTTTCCAGGATGTGGATCTGTTGCTGACGCCTAGCTTGGCCGTGCCGGCCTTTGATGTGGAGTTGTTGCAGCCCCCCGGCAGCCCGGCCGACAATACCTACTGGACTGATTGGACGCCGTTCACCATTCCCTTCAATCTGGGCCAGCAGCCAGCCTGCTCCATTCCCTGCGGCTTTACCGCCGAAGGCTTGCCCGTGGGCTTGCAGATCGTGGCCGACAATTTCCGTGAAGATCTGGTCCTGCGCGCCGCCAAGGCATTTGAAGGCGCGCGGCCCATCAATCGACAGCCCGATCTGTAGCCACGCAATGGTGGAGCTGCTTTCGGTCCAGCAAATGTACGCCGCCGACCGTGCGGCCATGGCGGCCGGGATTAGCGGCCAAGTCTTGATGGAGGCCGCTGGCCGGGCCGTCGCGGAAGCGATATTGGATCGCTTTGGCGCCCAACCAACAGCGGTCCTGTGCGGACCTGGGAACAACGGCGGCGATGGTTTTGTCATCGCCGGGCACCTGAAAAAAGCCGGCGCCAGGGTGCGGCTGGCGTTGTTGGGCGAGCGGGCCAAGCTGCAGGGCGATGCGGCGATCATGGCCAGGCGTTGGCGGGGCAGGGTTGCGTCGCTTGATGCTGACGTCCTGGACGGCGCTGCGCTGGTGGTCGACGCTATCTTCGGTGCCGGCCTGGCCCGTGCCGTTACGGGCCGGGCACGGGCGGTCCTGGGCACGGCGGTGGATCGCGGTCTGCCGGTCATTGCCGTCGATACCCCGTCCGGCGTGCAAGGCGATAGCGGCCAGGTTCTCGGCTTTGCCCCACAAGCGGCAATGACCGTTACCTTTTTTCGGCCAAAAACAGGCCACCTGCTGTATCCGGGCCGGGGCCTGTGTGGCGAGCTGCGGGTCGTCGATATTGGCATACCAAGCGCTGTGTTGTCTGAAATTCAGCCGAAAACCTGGCTCAATCAACCGGCCATCTGGCTGCCGTCCTGGCCGCCGTTGCGGGCCGAGGGGCATAAGTACAGCCGCGGCCATGCGATGGTTTTGAGCGGGGGGGCGGGCAAGAGCGGTGCCGCGCGCCTGGCCGCCGCCGCCGCCCTGCGGGTGGGCGCGGGGCTGGTAACCGTTGCCTCGCCCAAGGGGGCAGTGGCGGAGAATGCCGCCCATCTGACCGCCGTGATGCTTGATCCGTGGCGGAACAGCGCTGAATTCAAGGCCTTATTATCCGACCCACGGCGCAATGCGGTTTGTTTGGGCCCCGGCGCCGGCGTTGGTAAACAGTTGCGGGACAATGTTTTGGCCGCCCTGAGCTTGAAAAAGGCGGTTGTGCTTGACGCCGATGCCATCACGGCCTTCGCCAAGGCCCGCAAGGGCCTGTTTGGCAAGCTTCATGGCAATTGTATCCTGACGCCCCATCAAGGCGAATTTGGCCGCTTATTCGAGAGCGGCGGCGACAAGTTGCAGCGCACCCGCCGGGCCGCCGCCGACTGCGGCGCCGTGGTTCTGTTAAAGGGGCCCGATACGGTTATCGCTGCGCCCGATGGCCGGGCTGTGATCAATAGCAATGCGCCGCCGGAACTGGCGACGGCGGGTTCGGGCGATGTTCTGGCAGGTTTCTGCACCGGCCTGCTGGCGCAAGGGGTGCCGGCGTTCGAGGCGGCGGCGGCGGCGTGTTGGTTGCATGGTGCAGCAGCGCAACGCTTTGGTCCAGGCCTGACCGCCGAGGACATTGCCCCGGCTTTGCCGGCTGTATTGGCCGAGCTACGGGCCTCAGTGAAATAACCCGGCAAACGGCTGCGAAATCAATTGAACAAACTTGTAACCTTTCTTATGTCATTATTTACCCCAGAAAATTTGAGATTTTGTGATGTTGCATAGAGACAGCCTTTTTGACCGTACGTTCGCGCCTTTGCGCCGCGCGTTATTCGGCACCTCGGATGCGGAGGCGCCGGGCGCGGTCCTGAGCGAGTCCGGTGTCGAGAAGCTGAAACAACGGATCGAGGATTGTCTGGACCGGCGCGGCGGTGAGGTTTCGGCGCGGGCCAAGGCAGCCGATCTGGGGCATTCTTATTTGCAATTGGGGCAGGAGGGACGGCGCCGCTTCCTATTGTTACTGGCGACGGATTACGGTGTCGACCGTGACCGCGTGGATGCCGCCATTGCCTCGTTGCAGGCCATAGAGCCAGGTGGCGATACGGGCCGGGCGGAGCGGGAGTTGCGCGCGGCACTAGTCCATAGACGGGTTGATTTATTAACTCAATTCAATGCATTACCAGAAGGTGTTAAGTTTTTAGTTGATATGCGGGCGGAGATTATATCCCTGCTGTCCGAGATGCCGGAATTACGCCCCCTCAACGATGACCTGCGTGAATTGCTGACGTCGTGGTTCGATATCGGTTTTTTGGATTTGCGCCGGATCACCTGGGAGGCGCCGGCATTATTGCTGGAAAAACTAATGGCCTACGAGGCGGTGCACGAAATCCGCTCCTGGGATGATCTGAAGAACCGGCTGGATTCCGACCGCCGTTGCTTTGCCTTTTTCCACCCCCGCATGCCGGATGAACCGTTGATCTTTGTCGAGGTCGCTCTGGTCAGCGGCATGGCGGATAATGTACAGGAACTGTTGGATCTGCATGCCCCCGAGGGTGATCCGGGCAAGGCGGACACGGCGATATTCTATTCCATTTCCAATGCCCAAGCGGGGTTGGCCCAGGTTAGTTTCGGTGATTTTTTGATCAAACGCGTGGTCGATGAATTACGCCGGGAATTGCCGAACCTGAAAACCTTCGCCACCCTTTCGCCGGTTCCCGGTTTTCGCAAGTGGCTGACCCAGCAGCTTTCGGACACGGCATCGGCGTTGTGGCCACAGAACGAGGATGCCGCCTTGATCGAGGCGGCCGGGATCGATAACGGCCCGGAAGCTCTGCGCACGCTCTTAGCGCGCAGTGATTGGAGCCGGGACGAGGCGGCGATTTCGGCCATGCGTCCGGTGCTTGAACCTTTGGTGGCGCGCTATTTGCTGGTCGAAAAGCGCGGCAAGCGGGCCCTGGACCCGGTACAGAACTTTCACCTATCGAACGGTGCGCGGTTGGAACGGATCAACTGGCTGGGTGATACTTCGCGCAACGGCCTCGACGGCGCCGCCGGCTTCATGGTGAATTATCTCTACAAACTGGCGGATATTGAACAGAACCACGAAAACTATCGCGGCCGGGGTAAGATTACCGCCGCTGCCCCGGTCCGGCGTCTGTTGAAGAACTAGCCAACTTTTCTGAGTTCTGGACAAGCCCGCGCCTACCCCCATATCAAATTGCAAGGCGGCAATTTGGACGGGAGGCTTAAATGGGTACTTTTCACGAGAAACAATTTCCGGGCGAAAGCGATGCCTACCGGCAGGCGCGGGATAAATTATTGGCGGCGGAGCTGGAATTGAAACGACAGGTCGAGGACGTGGCCGTCTTGCGCCGGAAGCTGCCCCTGGGCGGGGAGGTTCCCCAGGACTATGTTTTTTCGGGTGGTGCGGGCGGCGAAACCCGTCTTTCCGGTTTATTCCGCGAGGGCAAGGATAGCCTGGTTGTCTATAATTTCATGTATGCGCCGGGAGATGAGGCGCCCTGTCCCATGTGCACCGCCATGCTGGATAGCTTGAATGCCTCCGCCCCACACATAGAACAGCGTATCAACCTCGCGGTGGTGGCCAAGGCCCCGATTGAAGTTCTGGATGCCTGGAAGACGGAACGGGGTTGGAACGAGCTGGTGCTGCTGTCGTCCGGGCAAACGAGTTTTAACCGGGATTATTTTGGCGAAGGGGACGAGGGCGGTCAGCTTCCCATGCTGAACGTATTTCAACGCCTGGGCGAGGCCATTTATCACTGCTATGGCACCGAGGCCCTCTATGCCCCGGCCGAGCCCGGCCAGCATAACCGCCATGTCGATATGATCTGGCCGCTCTGGAATGTCCTGGATTTGACCAAGACCGGTCGCGGCGAAGATTGGTTCCCGGCGCTGTCATACGGCTAATTGCTTTATGATATTAGGTCGGCGGGGCGGGTATGGCTTGCTCCGTCACCACGCCTTCACCCAGAACCTCGGCTATTTGCGCGATCAGCCGGGCCGGCGTAAATGGTTTCGTTAGTAACGGCATATCAGGTTCCAGGCGCCCCTGTTTGATAACGATATCCCTGGCGTAACCTGTCATGAACAGGACTTTCAGCGCCGGATCTTCCGCCCGTGCCGCCGCCGCGATCTGGTTACCGTTGAGGCCACCTGGCAACATGATATCAGTCAGCAGCAGGTCGATACCCGGATGGCCAGCGAGCATATCAAGGCCGGCCGGACCGTCGCCGGCAAACAGGATGTTGTAACCATGCTTTTTCAAGATCCTGGAGATCATCTTCGCCACGTCCGGTTCGTCCTCTATCACCAGGATGGTTTTTTCATTGCCGGATTTTACCTGATGCGTTGATGGCGCCGCTTGCTCAATCGCGCTTTTACCCGATGCGCGGGGCAGATAAATCCTAAACGTCGTCCCAACGCCCAAATTTGAGGTAACCGTGATATGGCCATCGGATTGTTTGATCAAGCCGTACACCATGCTCAAACCAAGGCCGGTACCTTTGCCCACGCCTTTGGTGGTGAAGAACGGGTCAAAAATTTTCGACTGATCATCCAGCGAAATACCCTGGCCATTGTCGGAAACGGTGATTTCGAGATATTGCCCAGGGGGCAGATCGTCCACGCCACCAAGGTGTTCATGGGGCAGGCTTACCTGTGAAGTCTCCAGACACAGGCGGCCGCCGTTCGGCATGGCGTCACGGGCGTTGATGGCAAGGTTCAGGATGGCTTGTTCCAACTGGCCCGGGTCGGTAAGGCAAGGGGGCAGATCAGCGCCCGCGTTGATCATGACTTCGATTTCTTTGCCAAGGCTGCGGTGCAAAAGAGATTGCATATTGTCCAGCAGAGCATTGACATCGACCACTTTCATGGCGAGCGGCTGGCGCCGCGAGAAGGCCAGCATGCGGCTGATCAGTTCGGTCGCCTGTTCTATGGCGCGCATGGTTGGCTCTAGCAGTTCGGCCGCTTCATGTTCCGGACCCAAATCATCCTCCAGCAATGCGATATTGCCGGTCATTATGGCCAACAGGTTGTTGAAATCGTGTGCGATGCCGCCCGTCAACTGGCCAACGGCCTCCATCTTTTGCGACTGGAGCAGGCTTTCTTCCGCCTTCTTTAGGGCCGTGATATCCGTGGCCGTGCCGCGATAGCCCTTGAATTCACCGGTTTCCGAGAATATCGGCAATCCGGTTGACGACAGCCATCTATCGCCACCACCGGTTTCGCGCCGGTGGATGACTAAGCCCCGGAAGGCCCGGCGCTCGCGCATCGCGTCGAAGAAAGGCTGCCAGTCCACAGGATCAATACTTTCCGGCATGATTTCATGGCGGCTCTTGCCGATGAAGTGGCTGGCGGGAAGTTGCAGAATCTCAAGAACGTTGGGCGAGACATAAGTGAAAACCATGTTCTCGTCCTGTTCCCAATACCAATCTGATGCAGAAGCGGCAAAGTCGCGAAACCGCGCTTCGCTGATTTGCAGCTGTTCTTCCGCACGCCGGCGTTCGCTGACATCCAGGAAGCTGGATAAAATCGCTTCCTCGCCTTCAAAGTCAATTCTTTGGATTGAGCCTGATACGGTGATGCTGCTGCCATCTGATTTTCGCAGTTGCATTTCCCGATTGGTTTTGCCTTCCGGCTTAAGCTCCCTCAGGAGTTGCTGGCGATCCTCCGGCTGCAAATAGGTGCGCATGCTGGATTGCTGAATAAGCTGATCCGGATCTAGTCCCAGAACCGCGGCATAGGCCTGATTGGCAAACAATATGGTGCCATCCTTTATTCGCGAGATGACAAGGGGGACCGGTGTAGACTCTAGAATATTACGCTGGCTTTCTTCCCGTTGGCGCAGCTCCTCCTGGCCCGCGGCCACGGCACGCTCTGCTTCCTTGCGGGCGGTAATGTCCAAGACCAGGGCAAAAAATCCCAATAATGTGCCGTCATCATCCAAATGTGGAACATAACTGGCGCTGACGTCACGCGTCTTGCCGTCGGGATATGTGAAGGCCTCCTCGAAAAACTGAGGAACGCCGCCCCGGGCTTTGTCGTATTGACGTTTGGCGGCCCGGAAGGTGGCCTCGTCGACCCGGTCGCCGATATATTTGCCGATTAATTCGCTGGCCGGACAATCGTGCCAAATTTCCGCGACCCGATTGACGAATTGATACCTAAACTCGGCATCCACATAGACGATCAGCGCCGGCATGGCGTCGGTAATCAACCGAAGCTGCCGTTCACTATCGCGGATTGCTTTCTCGGCGGCCTGTTGGTCGGTCAGATCGCGTAGCAGCGTGACCCGCATGGAGCGGCCGTTATAGACGGTCGGCATGGCCTTGATTTCGATCGGAATGCGGCTGCCGTCCTTGCGGTAACTGATGCTTTCGTAGGTTCCTGAAATATTCTGTGCCAAGCGTTCGGCGACTTGTTCGCGATGCTCCGGCACGGTCAACTCCAGCACCGGCTTGCCGATCAGCTCGGCGACGCTATAGCCATACATCTCCGCAAACGCTTGATTTGCCTCGACAATAATGCCGTCTTCGTGAATGGAGACGCCTTCGCTGGCCAGACCGGACAGGGCGCGGTAGCGTTCATTATCCTCATGGATACGGCGGCGCCTGGCGTTGCGTCCAGCGGCGAACCACAGCAAGCACAAGACAGCGGCGGCGGCCGCGGCAACAAAAATCAGTATACTTATGTTCGTGGCACTGGACATTTGGCCAAATCTACCAAAACGCACTCTTCCGAGCGCCTTGCCGTCCACCATTGTTTCGATTGATTGTTCCAATTGATGGCCGAAAGTCGCGTGGCCGACATCATTGCTCATTCTAGCAAATTAGTCACCCGTAATACGGCGGAAGGGCATGCCAGATCATCAGGGCCAAGCTTGGCCCTTTGGCGGCAGGATAGCGATTTGAAAGGGGCGAAATGGGGCGAGTGAGGGGAATTGAACCCCCGACCTCTAGATCCACAATCTAGCGCTCTAACCGACTGAGCTACACCCGCCACGAAGTCGGATGGTTGATTAAACCCCCAAGGGGCCGGCGTCAAGCGGTCCGCCCTAGGCGCCGAAAAATTATTGCGATTGGTCCGCCACGGCGTGGCACAAGCTGGACCAATGGCTCAAGTCAGGGCAAATTGGCTTGAGAGGAGACGCTGAAATGAATGAAGACGATATCACCCCATTGTTGGATGCGGTGCGCCGCCTGGTAGATGAAAAATTGATCCCGGCGGAGGCGCAGATCGACCGCGATCACCGCATCCCGGACGAGTTGCTGGATCTGATCCGCGAGATGGGTTTGTTCGCCTATGCCATTCCCGCCGAACACGGCGGTCTGGGGCTGAGCAAGTGGGCCGAGGTGCGGACGATATTTGAATTCTGCCGCGCCGCGCCCGCCTACCGCTCCTACGTGGGCACCACCAACGGCGTCGGCGGCAAGAGCATCGTCATAGATGGCACCGATGAGCAAAAGCGGCGCTATCTGCCGGATATCGCGGCGGGTAAATTGATCGTCAGCTTTTGCCTGACGGAGCCGGGCAGCGGCTCGGACGCGAAAAGCCTGTCCACCTCCGCCCGGCGCGACGGTGATAGCTATGTCCTGAATGGCTCCAAACGCTTTATCTCCAACGCGCCCATCGCCGGCCTGTTCACGGTCATGGCGCGCACCGATCCCGACGACAAAAGCGCCGCCGGTGTCTCCGCCTTCCTGGTCGAAGCGGGCACCGCGGGCATACATATCGATCCACCGTTGGAGAAAATGGGCCAGCTGGCCGCGCCCACGGCGGATGTGACCTTTACCGATTGCCGCATACCTGGCGATGCCCTGTTGGGGGCAACCGAGGGCACGGGTTTCATCACGGCGATGAAGGTGCTGGACGATGCCCGCATCCACATGGGCGCCGTCAGTGTCGGCCTGGCCACCCGGTTGGTGGAGGAGATGACCGCCTACGCGGTGGAGCGCCGGCAGTTCGGCAAGCCGATCGCGGATTTTCAACTGATCCAGGCGATGATCGCGGATAGCGAGGCGGAATGTATCGCCGCCCGCGCCATGGTCGAACAAACCGCGCGGCAGATGGACGCCGGCGAAAATGTCACCAAGGCCGCCGCTGCCTGCAAATACTTCGCCTCCGAGACCGCCTGGCGCATTGCCGACCGCGCGGTGCAGGTGCATGGCGGCTATGGCTACATGCGGGAAACGGCGGTGGAGCGGCTGTTCCGTGATGCCCGTTTGTTGCGCATTTTCGAAGGCACCTCCCAGGTCATGCAGTTGGTCATCGCGCGTGAAACCCTGAAGGAATATCGGGCCGCTCATTAGGGCGAAATCTGGGGCTTGGAGCGGCGGGCCAAAGGTGGCATAACCCCGCTCATGCAACTCGCCAACAGAATGAACCACCTAGGCACGGAGACCGCATTCGAGGTCTTGGCCCGGGCTAATGCGCTGGCCGCACAGGGCCGCGATATCATCAACCTTGGCATCGGCCAGCCCGATTTCCAGACGCCGGAAAATATTGTCGAGGCGGGGCGCAAGGCGCTGGCCGACGGCCATCACGGCTATACCCCGGCCAACGGCATCCCGGAACTGCGGCAGGCAGTCGCCGACGATATTCTGAAATACCGGGGCGCCACCATTGATCCCGAACACGTAGTGATCCAGCCGGGCGGCAAACCGACCATGTTCTATGCCTGCCTGATGTTCGGCGAGGCGGGGGCGGAGATCATGTATCCCAATCCCGGTTTTCCAATCTATGAATCGGCGATCCGGTTTTCCGGCGCCACGCCCGTGCCGATAGAGCTGCACGAAGACACCGGCTTTTCCTTCTCGGCCGATGAGGTGCTGGAAAAGGTCACCGAGCGGACCCGCCTGATCATCATTAATTCGCCGGCCAATCCCACCGGCGGCGTGGTGCAAAAGGCGGAATTGGACAAGCTGGTCGCCGGTCTGGAACGGCATCCGGAGGTGGTTATCCTCTCGGACGAGATCTACAGCCGCATGGTCTATGACAACCAGCCGCATATTTCCTTGTTGAGTTATCCCTCCATTCGCGACCGGTTGATCCTGCTGGACGGTTGGTCCAAGACCTATGCCATGACCGGCTGGCGCCTGGGCTATGCCATCTGGCCCGAGGCCTGCGCCGAACAGGCCACGCGCCTGTGCGTCAATGATCATTCCTGCGTCAATGCCGCGACCCAATGGGCCGGTGTCGAGGCTTTGCGCGGGCCGCAGGATGCGGCGGATAAAATGGTCAAGGCCTTCGATGAACGGCGCGAAGTCATTGTCGATGAACTGAACGCCATTCCCGGTTTCCGCTGTGTGCGGCCTGGTGGTGCCTTCTATGCCTTTCCGAATATCGAAGGTACGGGCATGACCTCGTCCGTGTTACAGGAAAAAATGTTGAACGAAGCCGGCGTTGCGGCTATTTCCGGCACCTCGTTTGGTGCCTTTGGTGAGGGCTATCTGCGCTTTTCATACGCCAATTCGACGGAGAATATCATTGCCGCAATGGGCCGGATCCGCGATTTGGTGGCGGCATAGTAAGCACGTTTTTGCCTAAAAAATGGGCAAACCGGCAACAATATAGGCAATAGCCGAGGCGAAGTCAGGTAAGTGTAATTTTTCTGCTTGAAATCAATGACTTACGATGTGGTGGAAGTTGGCACGGTTTGTGCTTAAACATTGATGTAGAGCATGGGTCTGCCCGTCCGTCATGATATGGCTGAACAGGGCGAAAGAAGAGATTTGGCGCGATGAAAAAAATTGAAGCAATTATCAAACCCTTCAAACTGGATGAAGTGAAGGAGGCCCTGCATGAAATCGGCCTCCAGGGCATCACGGTGATCGAGGCCAAGGGCTTCGGCCGTCAAAAAGGCCATACCGAACTTTACCGCGGCGCGGAGTATGTGGTTGATTTCCTGCCTAAGGTAAAATTGGAAGTGGTGCTGGAAGACGAGCTGGTGGAGCGCGCGGTGGAAGCAATCCAGAGCGCGGCGCACACGGGCCGGATCGGCGACGGCAAGATTTTTATCACCACCGTAGAGACCGCCATTCGCATCCGTACCGGCGAGACCGGCAACGACGCGATTTAAGCAAGCGAGTTTGAAACAGTATCAAGATCTAGCAAAATAACCGAGGACACAGGAAGGAACCAAAAGCCATGTCTGACGCTGAAAGCGTCCTGAAGAGAATCCAGGACGAAGAAATCCCCTTTGTTGACTTCCGCTTCACTGACCCCCGGGGCAAGTGGCAGCATTTGACCATGGATGCCAAGATGGTCGATGCCGATCTGTTCGCCGATGGCGTGATGTTCGATGGCTCGTCCATCGCCGGTTGGAAGGCGATCAACGATTCCGATATGGCGCTGATGCCCGATGCGGATACTGCCGTGATGGATCCCTTCTTTGCGCAGCCGACCCTGGTGGTGTTCTGTGATGTGGTCGAACCGTCGACCCATGAAGCCTATGGCCGCGACCCCCGCTCAACCGCGAAACGGGCGGAAGCCTATTTGCAAAGTTCCGGCGTCGGCGACGAAGCCTTCTTTGGTCCGGAACCAGAATTTTTCGTCTTTGATGATGTCCGCTTCAACGTCAGCCAAAACGAGACCTTTTATGCCATCGACGAGGGCGAGGGACCGTACAACGCCGGCGCCGATATGGACGGCGGCAACATCGGCCATCGCCCGGCGGCAAAGGGCGGCTATTTCCCCGTTCCGCCAGTCGACTCGGCAACCGATCTGCGCAGCGAGATGCTGACGGTGATGCGCGAAATGGGCATCGATACTGAAAAGCACCATCATGAAGTGGCGCCCAGCCAGCATGAGCTGGGCATGAAATTCGCGCCCCTGACGTCCTGTGCGGATCAATTGCAGATCTACAAATATGTGGTGCACAACGTGGCGCACTCGTACGGCAAGACGGCGACCTTCATGCCGAAGCCGGTGAGTGGAGACAATGGCTCCGGCATGCACGTGCATCAATCCATCTGGAAAGGCGGCAAGCCGCTGTTCGCCGGTTCGGGTTATGCGGATCTGTCGGAAAACTGCTTGTATTACATCGGCGGCATCATGAAGCATGCCAAGTCCCTTAATGCTTTCACCAACCCGCTGACCAATTCCTACAAGCGCTTGATCCCAGGCTTCGAGGCACCGGTATTGTTGGCATATTCGGCGCGTAACCGCTCGGCCTCATGCCGCATTCCGTTCTCGCCCAGCCCGAATGGCAAGCGGGTGGAAATCCGCTTCCCCGATCCGGGCGCAAACCCCTACCTGGCCTTTACCTCCATGTTGATGGCCGGCCTGGACGGCATCGAGAACAAGATCCACCCCGGCGACCCAATGGACAAGGATCTCTACGATCTGCCGCCCGAGGAACTGGCTGATGTGCCGACCGTTTGCGGCTCGTTGCGTGAAGCCCTGGAAAGCCTGGATGCCGATCGCGACTACCTGAAGAAGGGCGGCGTCTTCACTGACGACCAGATCGACGGCTATCTGGAACTGAAGTGGGAGGAAGTCTTCAAATTCGAGCACACCCCCCATCCGGTGGAGTTCGATATGTACTACAGCGTCTGATCCTGCAACAAATCAGACGATAGATATTTGGGCCGCCCTTCGGGGCGGCCCATTTCGTTTCCGATGTCTGCCAGTTCTGCTAGAGCATTTCCGACTAGGAAATGCTCCGACTCTTAAGAATCAAGCAATTTTTCCAATCACTTGAGAATCGCTTCGCGATTCACATTTGATCGGAATTGCTCTAGTCTCTTTGTGAATTGAAAGATTTGGGAGAGGCGGAAAATGGAAACTTCGGATAAAAGCGCGCGGCAACTCTATGATGAGATCAAGGCAAATCCAACCCGGCCGCGGTTTGGCTTTGGGCGCAAGGCGGCGGTGATCAATATTGATCTGCAAAAGGCCTACACCAACGTTGGTGAGTTCGCCACCGCCTATGAAACCGATCCCAAGCAGATGGATTACGTCAACGAAATCTCAGACCTGGCGCGCTCCAAGAACCTGCCCGTGGTCTGGACCTATGTGGCCTATATGGACTCGGGCGAGGATTGCGGCATCTGGGGCACGCGCACGGACACCGAGGATAGCTTGCAGAATATCAAGGTTGGCTCCCGCCGCTCGGAATTCGATGACCGCCTGCATGTGGATCACAAGAAGGACGTGGTCATCAACAAACGCATGGCCTCGGCCTTTCACGAGACCAATCTGCCCTCGGTGCTGAATTTCCATGGCATCGATACGGTGATCGTCACGGGCGGCTCGACGTCGGGCTGTGTGCGGGCCACGGTGGTCGATAGCCTCTCACGCAGCTTCCGCACCATCGTGGCGGAGGAATGCGTGGCCGATAAGCATGAGAGCCCGCATTTTTCCAACCTCTATGACATGGCGATCAAATATGCCGACGTGGTGCCGGCGGCGGATGTCATCGAGTATCTGGAAAACTATCAAATTCTGAACGACTAGAAACTTGAGCGACGGGGAGGCGGCGATGGCGATGTTGCGGGAGCCTGGGCTTTACGACTATTCACCGATGTCGGAGCGGCCGAAGATTACCTGGCCGAACGGTGCCAGGGTGGCCTTTTGGGTGGCGCCGAATATTGAGTTTTACGAGCTCGACCCACCGCTTAATCCAGGCCGGCGGGCCTGGCCCAAGCCGCATCCTGACGTGGTGCCCCATTCCCATCGGGACTATGGCAACCGGGCCGGCTTTTGGCGGATGATGGAGGTGATGGCGAAATACGGCGTGCGCGGCAGCGTCTCGCTGAACGTTGCCATGTGCCAGCACCACCCGGAGATTATCGAGGCGTGTAGCGCGCTGGATTGGGAATTTTTCTCCCACGGCGTTTACAACACCCGCTACACCTACACCATGACCGAGGCGCAGGAGCGCGCCATGATGGAAGACGTCATCAAGACCATCAAGGACTGCACCGGCCAGGATACCGACGGCTGGCTGGCACCGGCGCTGTCCTATACCACCAATACCTTTGAGCTGTTGACGGAATACGGCGTCAAATATACCTGCGATCTGTTCCACGACGACCAGCCCCAGCCGGTGAATACGAAAAGCGGCAAGCTGATCTCGGTGCCCTATTCGTTGGAGATGAACGACACCGTTGTGTTGTCCATGATGGGTAAAAGCAGCCGCCACTATACCGAGATCCTCAAGGCCAACTTTGATCAATTGTACGAGGAAGGCGCCGAGAACAGCCAGGTCATGTGCATTCCCCTGCATCCCTTCCTGATCGGCCAGCCGCACCGGATCGGCAATTTCGCCGAAGTTCTGGAATACATCACCGGCCACGACAAGGTCTGGGTCACCACGGGGCGCGAGATCGCGGCGCATTACTACGAACATCATTACGACAACGTGGTCGCCGCGCTGACCGCCAACAGGGGGAGCTGAGCATGAGCCTGCCCGAAGATTATCTGCAATATCCCAAGCGCGGCCACGGCATGGACCATGACCGCTATACCTGGTCCATGCTGAAGGACCGCCCCAAGGTCACTTGGCCCAACGGTGCCCGCGTTGCCCTATGGGTGGTGACCCAGCTGCAATGGTTCCCCCTGGATATGAAGCCCGCCGTACCCGTTCCGGCGGCCATGGCGCGGCCCTATCCTGATTATTGGAACTATACCCTGCGCGACTATGGCAACCGGGTCGGCGTCTACCGCATTTTCAAGGTGCTGGACAAATTAGGCATCCGCTCGTCCGTGGCGATCAATTCCGCCCTGGCCGAGATGTACCCCTATCTGATGCAGCAGATCGTCGCCCGTGACTGGGAAGTGATCGCCAACGGCCTGGACATGGGCCACCCGCACCATGGCGACATGGACAGCGGCGAGGAAGCGGCCCTGATCAAGGGTGTGCTGGAAACCCTGCGCGGAATGTCGGGCCAAAAGGTGCGCGGCTGGCTGTCGCCGATCCGATCGGAATCCATGAACACCCCGGACCTGGTGGCCGCCGAGGGCATCGAATACCTGTGTGATTGGGCTAACGACGATATGCCCTACCCGTTCGAGACCGCTTCGGGCAGCATTCACAACATGCCCCATACAATGGAGCTGGACGATCAACAGATCCTGATCGCGCTGCGCCATACGGAGCAGGAATATGTCGATCAGCTGAAAGACCAGTTCGATTGCCTCTATGCCGAGTCTGTAAACAGCGGCGGCCGCATCATGGCCATCAACCTGAACCCCTGGGTCACGGGCCAAGCCTATCGCATCAAGAAGCTAGAGGAAGCGCTGTCATATATCACCGGCCACGACGGCGTCTGGTCCGCCACGGGCGGCGAGATATTGGATGCCTTCAAGGGCCAGGGGTAAGGCTTGCGCAAACTTTCGTTCGTCAAGCCCGCGAAAGCGGGCATCCAGGAGCGTCAAGCGGCCCTGGACTCCCGCTTTCGCGGGAAATGACGGTTTGGTTGATACCTCTGACTACTCGTCGCTTAGCCGCAGCACGGCGGGGCGGGCGGCCATGAAGGGGCCCATGCGGGCGCCGATGGTTTTGAAGTGCTCGGAATTGCGGTGGGCCTCGGTGGCGGCTTCGTTTTCGTAACGCTCAACGAACACAATCGTGTTGGCCTCTTCGCCCTTGAAGACTTCGTAGGACAGACAGCCCGGTTCGTTGGCGGCGACGGCGGCGGCGAGTTCCTGGCCGACGGCGAGCAGGTCGTCCACGGCGCCTTCCTTGGCGGTTAGAGTTGCGATGGCGGCTAGCATGATGGCGTTCTCCTATAGTTACTCAAAATTCTGGTTACGCAAGTTTGTTAATCAGCCTGCTTTTATAGCGGCACGGGCCATGGGCGCAAAGGCCCGCAGGGCCTGAAGTAGGATATCCACGATTTCGCCGATCTGATCTTCGGTGACAATCAGGGGCGGCGAGACCAGGAAATTATCACCCTTGGCCCCGCCCATGGTGCGGCGGGAATAGATAATCAGGCCCCGGTCATAAGCCTCCTGGGCCAGGTGGATATGGGCGTCGAGCTCTGGCGGCAGGGGGCGGCCGGTCTCCCGGTCGGCGATCACGTCAAACCCCAGCAACAGGCCGCGGCCACGGATTTCGCCGATGAATTCGAATTCATCCAACAGGCCTTCCAGCTGGCCCTTCAACAATGCACCCATGCGGGCAGCGTTGCCGATCAGATCGTTATCCAGATGCTCCGCCAACACGGCCCGGCCAACGGCGCAGGCGATGGGGGAGGCGGAATAGGTATGGCCGTGCATGAACCCGCCCGCGTCTTCCACCGCGCCGATGATCTTGCGTGAGGTGACACAGGCACCCAGCGGTATGTAGCCCGACGCCAAACCCTTGGCCAGCGCCACCAGATCCGGCGTCACCCCCCAATGTTCGGCGGACAAATACTTGCCGCTGCGCCCGGCCCCGCTCATGACTTCGTCGAAAATCAACAGCACGCCGTATTGATCGCAGATCTCGCGGATACGGCTGTAATAAACATCCGGCGCGGTCAGGGCGCCGGTCGCGGCACCGCCGATGGGCTCCATGATAAAGGCCAGCACGGTTTCCGCGCCCTGGTTGAGAATTTCACTCTCCAACGCGTTGGCATAGCCTAGCGCGGCCTCGTCCTCTGTTTGGCCAGCGGGGCGGTAGCGGCAGAACGGCGCCGGGATCTTCGGCTGGTTGACAATCATCGGCGCGAACATGGAAAAACCGCCCGGATCCCCGGTCAACGACAGCGCCCCCAACGTGGTGCCGTGATAGGAGGGCAGACGCGAGATCACCTTGTAGCGGGTCGCCTGATTTGTGGCGAGGGCGTATTGCCGGGCCAGCTTGATGCAGGCCTCGACAACTTCCGAGCCTCCCGAGCCAAAAAATACCTGGTCCAGGCCCTCGGGCGTCATCTCGGCGATTTCATGGGCCAACAGCTCGGCCGGTTCATTTAGGAAGTGGGAGCGGAAGGCATAGCTGACCTTTTCCGCCTGGGCCACCATGGCCTCGCGCACGCGGGCGTTGCCATGGCCGATATTGGCGGTTTGCGGCCCGGAGCTGCCATCGATATAGCGTTTGCCGTCCTGATCCCACAGGTAGATCCCTTCGCCCCGCTCGACCATGGGCCGCTCGGGCGTGGGCCAGAAGAACATTGATGATGGAAGGTTGTCGCCGATCGGTACGCTGCTCATGACATGTCTCCGTCTCGTAGCTGTCCGTTGAGGGTGGTGCAGTTTAGACGGGCCGTGTAATGAGGGCCATATGTAAGGTTACCGTGATGCGATGGTTTATAGGGGAGTTGAGTACGTGGATTTTACATTTTCACCCGAGCAGGAGCAGGTGCGCGAGACCATTCGCCGCTTTTGCGAAACGGAGGTCGCACCGCTGGTCCGCGAGGCGGACGAAACGGAAAAATTCCCCAGGGAGCTGTTTCCGAAATGGGCCGAACTGGGCCTGTTGGGCATCCGCTATCCGGAAGCGGACGGCGGTTCCGGCTTTGACAAGGTAACTGATTGCATCATTCGCGAGGAGATGAGCTATGTCGGCCAGGCCTTTGCGTCCGCCTGGTCGGCGCACACGCATTTGGGCATTTGGCCCATATGGAAAGCTGGCACCGAGGAGCAGAAACAGCGGTTTTTCCGGCCTGCATTGCAGGGCCGGAAAATCGCCGGCTTTGGCCTTAGCGAACCCGACGGCGGTTCCAACATCCGGGCCATGATCACCAAGGCGGATAAGGTCGATGGCGGCTATCTCCTGAACGGGGCCAAGCTGTACATTACCAACGCGCCCATCGCCGATTTCCTGATGGTTGCCGCCCGCACCTCGCCCGGCTTGACGCCGGATGCCATCAGTTTGTTCATTGTTGAACTGCCAAATGCCGGATTTGATATTTCCGCCCTGGAAAAAGAGGGCATTCGCGGTTCGGAAACCGGCCTGATCCATATTAGCGATGCCTTCGTCCCCGACGATTGTCTGCTGGGCGCCAGGGAAGGCACCTATCCGGTGATCCTTGCGTCGCTGTCCGAGAACCGGATCGGCGTCTCGGCCAACTGCCTGGGCCTGGCGCGGGCCGCGCTTGATCAATCCCTGGCCTTTGCCAAGGACCGTATCGTGGCCGGCAAGCCGATTATCGAATACCAGGCCATTGCCCACAAGCTGGCCGATATGGCGGCGGAGGTCGAGGCTGTCAAATGGCATGTTTACTACGGCGCCTGGCGGGTCGATCAGGGGACCTTGGATAGCGCCACGGCCTCGCGGGTCAAACTGATGGCCTCGGAAGCGGCCCTGCGGATCAGCGAGGCCGCCATTCGCATCCATGGCGGCGCTGGTCTGATGCGGGAATATCAGGTCGGCCGCATTCACCGCGATGCGCTGGTCTATGTTATCGGTGAGGGCACGGCGGAAATACAACGTAATATCATTGCGCGCGATTTAAAGGACTAGGTCATGGCTTATGAAAATATCGACTATCAGGTTACCGGACGCATCGCCGTCATCGGCCTGAACCGCGCACCGGTCAATGCTCTCAGCTTAGACTTCGTCAACGAGATCATCGCCGCCCTATGCCAGGCGCGGGATGATGATGAGGTCCGCGCGGTGATCATCACCTCTGCCCTGGAAAAAGCGTTCTGCGCCGGCCTAGATCTATCGGTGGTCAATGGCGTCGATGGCGAGGGCATGCGCGGCTTTCTGGAGCGGCTGTATCTGGAGCTGAATGATGTGCAATACCGCCTGGGCAAACCATCCATCGCCGCCGTCAAGGGCGCCGCGCGGGCAGGCGGCATGACGGTAGCCGTATCCTGCAACATGGTCATCGCGGGCCAGGGCGCGACCTTCGGCTATCCGGAGATCAACGTGGGTATTATTCCAGCCCTGCATTATGTGCACCTGCCCCGCATTGCTGGCCGCCATCGCGCCTTCGAGCATCTGTTCCTGGGCGATGAATTCAGTGCTGACGTGGCGCTGGACCTTGGCATCATCAATCACGTGGTGCCCGACGACCAGGTCATGGACAAGGCCATGGAGATTGCCGGGAAACTGGCGGCGAAGTCACCGGTGGTGATGAAACTGGGGCGCGATGCCTATATGCGGGCGGTTGATACGGAATATCGCCGGGATGTGGAAAACATGGCCGAGGCCATGCGCAACGTGGTGGCCACGGATGACAGCCGCGAAGGCCTAGCCGCCTTCATGGAAAAGCGTCCGCCGAAATGGCAGAACGATTAACTTTAGGAGAAATCCAGCGTCGCCAATATTTCGGAGTTGTTCCAGGCGGGCTGGCAGTCCTGTTGGATAACCTGGTGGCCGCCGCTTTGCAGGCGCAGCCAGATCCAGCGCGGCACCAATTCGTTGCTCAGATCGCTGATCACCAGATCGGCGTATGCTTCCAGGCTTTCACAGGGCTCTTGCGCGGCCACTTGGAAATACTCGGCCAGGGTCGTGGCCGCGATCAGGTCGCGGTCGGCGATATAACGCAGGTCCACATGGATCTGTCCGCCGCCGATCAGGCCGGAACTTGGTAGTGCACCGGAAAGAATGCTGATGCGGTCATGGTCGGGGGCCGGACTGGCGATGGTCCGCAAGCAGGCGCGCCGCTCGCGCAAATTATTTTGCTCTATGTTCATGCGGGCTTCCCCGATGGTTTGCTGGTCTGGCTGGCTTTAGTTGGCTGATTGCGGATCGTCACCACCATGTCTTCTACGTCCTGGGCTGCGTCGCTTTGCGGATGCCGGGAAAACAAGGCGGTCTGATGACGAATGGAATCCGGGATGCGGTCATCCCGGCGTATGATGCCCATGAGCGGCGGCGTATAATTCAAGAAGGTTCGGCACGCCTTGGCCAGGGCGCCATAGGTGCGTTCTCCCTGGCGCTGGTCGGCGGCCATGTTGATGGCCAGGCGCATATCCGCCCTAGAATTTTCCTGCATGGAGACCTTTATGTAGGCGTAAGCATCGGTCAACGAAGTTGGCTCGTCGGTCGCGACCACCAATGTCATGCCGCCCTTT
The DNA here is from genome assembly GCA_018701215.1 of Rhodospirillaceae bacterium. Lineage (GTDB taxonomy): Bacteria > Pseudomonadota > Alphaproteobacteria. The sequence goes on along the minus strand of JABIWH010000015.1, from coordinate 68,731 downwards.
GGCGTCAGTGAGCGTATGGCGGATTCCAGGCCGGCGCCAAGATCGATGATGACCCGGTCGTAACGCTGCGCCAATTGCCACAGTTCACTCTTCAATTCGCTCAACCTGGCCCGCCCCATGTCCGCCAGCTGCCCCGACCCCGACTTACCCACGATGATATCAAAGCCGCCGTCGGGAAAGGCGGTGATCGCCTGGTTCATGGAAAGCCGTCCCGCCACCACGTCGCCCAGATCCTGATCGGCATTCAGGCCCAGTTGCACATCCACATTGGCCAGGCCGAAATCGGCATCGAACAACAGTGTTTTTTCGCCTTTGCGCGATAATGCATGCGCCAGGGTGATGGCCATCCAGGTTTTCCCGACGCCGCCCTTGCCCGAGGCGATATTGATGACGTTGCGCCCCGCTGTCGCCGAGGCGGGGTGTAGGGCGACGCGTTTTTTCGGTGCGGCGGTCATGCTTGGCTGGCTCCGGTCTTGGGATACTCGTGACTTTGTTCCGGGTCGCGCAGCAGTACGCGGGCCAGGGACATCGGGTTCAGGGCGGTCAGGCCTTGTGCGATGGAAGGTGAAATCGAAACCAGGCTGAAGGCCAGGTTGCCGCCCTGGGCCGCGGTAAGAATGGCGCCCAGGCGGCGGGTACTGTCCAGTTGCGTGGCGATCATTGTCCGACAGCCCAATCGGGCATAAGCCGCCGCCATGCCGGAGGCATCCTGGGCATTGAGGCCGGCGGGGAAAACCAATACGGGTTCGACCCCGGTGGTGGATATGAACCGGCCCAGGTCGGACATTTCATCATCATTGAAAGGGTTGGTGCCTGGCGTGTCGATCAGGAATGATCCATCCTGCGAACTCAGGATGGCGGCGTGAAGGTTTTCCGGCGAATCTGCTGTTAACAGGGTTTGCTGCAGAATATCTGTGTAACCCGACAGCTGTGCCGTGGCCCCGGCGCGGACAGTATCCGTCGTGATGATGGTCACGGGCGCGCCGCGCAAGGCCGCCGCCGCCGCCAGCTTGGCCAGGGTGACCGTCTTGCCGGCGCCAGGTGGGCCGACCAGCATCACGGGACGCTCCAGATCCGTTAGTGCGCTGAATTTAAAAAATCGATCCAGGGCAATTGCCAGTGCCTCGACCGTGTCTTCCACCTCCGCCTTGGCGCCGGCACCGGCCAGGCGCTCGGCCAGGGCTTCGGGGACGTCATGATAGAGCAGGGATGCGAACAGAGGGTCGTCTTCCAGGACCGGGTCATCGTCGGTAAAATCCGGATCAGCGAATGCCTCGGCCTCGTCGAATTCTCCATTCGTTTCGGGCTTGGCTTCCGCCGCCGCCGTCACCTGTACCCCGCGTCCCCGTTCGCTCTGATGGCTGGAAACAATGATGGCATCGTTACCCAGGGCGCCCCGAATTTGCTGCATGGCCTCGGCCATGGTCGGTGCGGAAAATGTTCTAAGACGCATAGTCCCGGCCCGCCGCTAGATCTGCGCCAATGTACGGATTTTGGCGCTAGGATGAATTTCGTTCTGCGACAATACCGGTGTTAAAGGGCGTATTCGTTCTATGATCGAACGGACATACGGCCTGGCGGCGGGAGAACACAGCAGAACCGGTATTTCACCCTGATTTACCAGTTCGTCGAAGACTTCTCTAATCCGTCCGATAAATTCCTGTAATTTCGTCGGCGCCATGGCCAGCTGCATTTCATCGCCCTGGCCGATAATGGCCTCGGCGAAATCCTGTTCCCACTCCGGCGACAGGGGGACGAGGGGAATATATCCATTCATGGAGGTTGAGGCATGGCTAATCTGGCGGGCCAGACGGGCGCGCACATGTTCGGCGATTTGTACGACGTTCTGGGTGAAGCCCACCGCCTCCGCAATGCCTTCAAGAATGGTTGGCAGGTCGCGGATTGATATCCGCTCCGATAGCAGACGTTGTAGAACCCGCTGTACCGCCGTAACCGACAGCTGGGCGGGCACCACATCCTCGACCAGCTTGTGATGTTCGTGGGGCAAGTCGTCCAGCAGCCTTTGCGTCGCGGCATAGGACAGCAGATCCGCCATGTTGTCGCGTAACACTTCCGTCAAATGGGTGGTGACGACGGTTGGCGGATCAACCACCGTATAACCGCGGAAGCTGGCCTCTTCCCGCAATGTCTCCTCGACCCACATGGCGGGCAGGTTGAATGTCGGCTCCGTCGTGGCCTCGCCCTGCAGGTCGATGGCGCCGCCCTGGGGATCCATGACCAGTAGCTTGTCGGGACGCAAATCACCCCGGCCCGCTTCGACTTCCTTGATACGCAGGGCATAGATGCTGGCCGGCAGCTGCATATTGTCCAATATTCGTACCGACGGCATGATGAAGCCCATATCGCCCGCGATTTGCCGGCGCAGGGCCTTGATCTGGTCGGTTAAGCGGTGGCCGCGGGTATCATTGATCAGCGAGAGCAGGCCATAGCCCAGCTCGATACGCAGCTCATCGATCAACAACGCGGTGGAAATTGGCTCCTCTACCTCTGGGGCCTCGTCCTCTTGGCGCTGCGCGGCCTCGACCGCCATGGTCTCCTGTAGAGAATTCTGGTGTATCAATCGCCAAGTGATGGTGCCGGTGATAATCGACAGAATCAGAAATGGAAACATGGGCAGGCCTGGCAGCAGCGAAAGACAGAGAAGCAGGAAGCTGACCAGGCCCATGGCCTTTGGGTAACCTGACAACTGCGCGAACAATGCCTTGTCGGCGGAACCGACGACGCCGGCTTTTGATACCAGCAGGCCCGAAGCGGTCGACACGATCAGGGCAGGAATTTGCGATACCAGACCGTCACCAACCGTCAACAAGGTATAAGACTGCGTGGCTTCGCCGAAACTCAGATCATTCTGTGCCACGCCGACGATAATACCGCCGATGACATTGATAAAGGTGATCAACAGTCCGGCAATGGCGTCGCCGCGGACGAATTTCGCGGCGCCGTCCATGGCGCCAAAAAAGGTACTTTCGTCTTCCAGGGTACGCCGCCGATGGCGGGCGTCATCTTCGTTGATTAGACCCGCCGACAGATCCGCGTCGATCGCCATCTGTTTGCCCGGCATGGCGTCCAGGGAGAAGCGGGCCGCGACCTCGGCGATACGTCCCGAACCCTTGGTGATAACGATGAAGTTGACGATGATTAGAATGGAGAAAACGATTACGCCGATAACAAAATTGCCACCCATGACGAAATTGCCGAAGGCTTCGATAACCCGGCCGGCGGCCTGGGTGCCTTCGTGACCTTCCGCCAGGATCAACCGGGTCGAAGCCAGATTGAGGGATAATCGCAGCATTGTCGCAATCAGCAAAACGGTGGGAAAAGACGAAAATTCCAGCGGCCTGCTGATGAACAGACAGGTCATCAATATCATTACAGAGAAGGTGATGGAGATGGCCAAGGCAACATCCAACAGCCAGCTGGGCAGCGGCAGGATCAGGACCACCAGAATGGCGGAAACGCCCAATGCCAGGGCAACATCGCCCTGACGCATGCGGTTGAGCGCACCTAGGACAACGGCGCCAACATCGACGCCGGGCGCCGCGGCAGCCTCGCCGCCCTCGCCGGCACCGGTCGGTGCCGGTAGGGCCGGGGCCCCGCCGTCTGTAGATGTATCGCTCATTTACGAAATATTTCCCGCTGGGCTAGGCGTTGGCGCGGCTGGCGTCGCCGGGTACGGGGACATGGACCCCATCGTCCGTATACAGCTTCAATTTATTTCGCAGGGTGCGGATTGAGATGCCCAGAATATTGGCGGCGTGAGTACGGTTGCCCAGGCAGTGGTACAGAGTATCGATGATCAGGTCCCGTTCCACGTCGGCCACGGTACGGCCAACCAGGCCGGATGTGTCGTCGGCTGTCTGATCTGTCTGAGCGGCGCCAAGGTCCGCCGCGCCAGCACCCGAAGTGCCTTTGCCCAATGGCGCCGGGCCGATTTGCGCCATCTGGCCATCGGGGCTCATGATGGCCTCGGAAGAGATTTCCGGCCCAGTGGCGAGCAATACCGCACGGTGAATGGTGTTTTCCAGCTCGCGCACATTGCCCGGCCAGGCAAGACCCTCGAGCAGCTTGATGGTGTCTTTGCCGACGGGGCGCTCGGGCACGCCATTTGCTTCGGCATATTTTTTGGCGAAATGGTTGGCCAGCAGGGTGATATCCGTCGGCCTTTCGCGTAGCGATGGGACGCGGAGGTTGACCACGTTCAGGCGGAACAGCAGATCCTCGCGAAAGGAACCATCCTTGACCGCTTCCGCCAGGTCGCGGTTCGAGGTGGCAATCAGGCGGATATCGACCTTGATCGGCCGGGTGCCGCCGATGCGGTCGATTTCCCGTTCCTGAATTGCGCGCAGCAGCTTGGCCTGCAGGCGGGGGTCCATTTCACTGATTTCGTCCAGCAGCAGGGTGCCGCCACTGGCTTCCTCGAACTTACCAATGCGGCGCGCGATGGCGCCGGTGAAGGAACCTTTTTCGTGACCAAAAAGTTCAGATTCCAACAGGTTCTCGGGGATCGCGGCGCAATTGATCGAGATGAACTGACGTTGGGCACGACGGCTGTTGTCGTGCACATAACGGGCCATCAGTTCCTTGCCGCTGCCCGACTCGCCGGTAATCAGAATGCTGGCCTCGCTCTTGGCCACCTGATCGGCCAGCGCGACCACGGACTTGAACGCTGGGTCCTGAAAGATCATCGATTGATTTTCTTCCGTCACCGCCTCCAGCACGGCGGCGATCAGGACGGGATCGGGGGGCAGGGGGACATATTCTTTGGCGCCGGCGCGGATTGCATTGGCGGCGGTGGCGGCATCGGTTTCGATGCCGCATGCGACTACGGGAATGGAGATCCGTTCCTGATCCAGGCTTTCTATGAAGGCCTTGATATCCAGGTCGACTTCAATCATGACCATATCGGCGCCGCGCCCGGCGCGCAGGTGCTCCAATGCGATTTCCGGCGATCCGGCATGGGCAACCTTGGCGCCGCGTTGCATGGCGATTTGGGTCGCTGCCGCTACCTGACCGTCTAGATTGCCGACTAATAATAAACGCATCTTTGGAACTCCAGATCTCAGCTAGTCAAAATATTGAATTCGATGGGTGGGCGGCAGCATGGCATTGAGCAGCATTTCCAACCGTCGTGGATTTTCCTGGCGGCCGATCGATGCGGCGCCTACCAGATAGACATTGTGAACCAGAACCTCGCCGTCGCTGGAACGTTCCAGTTTCGTGGCCAGGGGGGCAAACACCATGTTGGCCAAGACCGCGCCATAGAAGGTCGTCAACAAGGCGACCGCCATGGCCGGACCAATGGTTGTGGGATCGTTCAGGTTTCCCAGCATCTGTACCAAACCAACCAGGGTGCCGATCAGGCCCATGGCGGGAGAAATTTCCGCCGCCTTGCGGAAGACATCGGCCGATGTCTGCTGACGGCCGGCGTTGGTGTCGACCTCGCGGCGCAGAATGCTTTCAACCGTTTCACCAGGCGTGCCATCCACCACCAATGACATGGCCTTGATCAAGAATGGCTCTGTCTTCAATTTTGCCAAGCGCTCTTGCAAACCCAGAACGCCATCGTTGCGGGCCCGTTCCGCCAACTCGATCACTTCGTAGGCGGCCAGGCTGGGATTGTGATGACGGCGCATGATGACCTGACCAATGGCGCCCGCGGCGCGCCCCATATCAGTCAAGGAAAACGAAGCCAGGGTGACGGCGAAGGTGCCGCCAAAGACAATCAGTAGGGCAGGACCATCAACAAACGAGGCTGGCGAGCCGCCCCAGAACATAGCGGCGATCACCAATGCAAAGCCCGCCAGCAAGCCGATCACCGTGGTCAGTGATGCGCCGCTTTGCCGCTTTTGGCTTGTTGTCTTGGCCCGGGCCATGGCTTAGTGCTTACCGCCCTTGATGATCTCGGTCATGGTCACGCCCAGACGTTCGTCGACGACAACGACCTCGCCACGGGCGACGAGGCGGTTGTTGACGTAGATATCGATGGCTTCGCCGACTTTGCGGTCCAGCTCGATAACCGCGCCCCGGCCCATTTTCAGCAACGAGCTGACCTGCATTGTGGATCGGCCCAGCACGGCGGATACCTTGACCGGAATATTGTAGACGGCGGCCAGATCCGTTGCGGAGCGCTGGTTTTCCTCGTCATCTTCTGCCGCCGACAACAAGGCGTGATCACCTTCAACGCTTTGATCGACAGCTTCTTCCAGGTCGGGTGCGCCGCCAGCTTCCGCTGCTTCGGCAGCCTCGGCAGCTTCCGCCGCCATGGCTTCTTCCATTGTCATATCATCATCTTCAGCCATCAGGGTCTCCTACGGCTCTGTCATAACTGTTGGCGGTGCGTGGGGATCACCGTCGTCTGGGAGGGGGGGCGGCTGACTTGCGGCCCGTGCCAAGGGTGGCAGGGGATCTTCCACAATGCCAAAATTCTCGGCGCCGGGGGGCAAGGGAAAAGGGTCTTCATCGTCCAGCTGCGCCGTAACGATTGGTTCTGCCTCGCCGGCATCCTGTGGAACAGGTTCTGGGCTCTCGTCATGCTGGCCGCTGGCTTGTATCGCTTCTTCGATCTGATTGATTTGGTCCGTCAGATTGGCGCAGTATCGGGTGACCGCGCCGTCGACTTTCTGGAACAACGCTTCCACATTGCGCTCGGCCCCGCCATCGGTCCATTCGATCCTGCAATCCGCGCCAACCAGATCGTCCTCGCCCAACAACACCACCGTGCCTTGGAAGCCGCCACGGGCTGCCAGTTGATCTACATCCTCGGCCAGGAGCTCCAACAGCGCGGTGTTGACGCGTACGACCACGCGCGGCTCGTTCTTGACCAGTTCCAGGCATTCCATGATCAAGCTCTTGACCTCGTCCAGTGGTTGGCTCTGCAATAGGGCAGGGGCCAATTTGCCAGCGATGACCATGGCCATCTGGGCGGCATCCTGCTTGACGCCCAGGATTGCCTGTTCCTGTTGGGCGCCCATGTTGGCAATCGTCGCTGCAATGTTTTGCAATGTATTGGCCGCCATATTTTGGATACTTCCCAGGGCCTCCTGCTGCCCGGCGGCAAAACCGATCTGCTGCGCTTCGCCCCGGGCGGCGGCAAGATCTTCTTCCGTATACAAGGCTTCCGGCTTGTCCTCGACCTTGATATTGCCTTCGCCATCGACTTCGAAGCTGTTGTCGAAAAGGAATTTGGTCATTGTATTTTCCCGCCTTCCGACATCAGTAGATCAACTCGTCATCGTCTTTGTTGTCGGCCAGCATGATTTCGCCGCGGTCGGCAAGATCCTTGGCGGTGGCGACGATTTCTGATTGTGACTCATCCACATCCCGCAGACGCACGGGGCCCATGGCATCCATATCCTCGCGCAGAATTTTCGCTGCCCGTTCCGACATGTTGGAGAAGAAAAGATCCCGGATGGAATCCGATGATCCTTTCAGGGCCAGGGCAAGGCGGTTGTTTTCGACGCCCCGGATCAAGGTTTGCACACCGCCCGGATCCAGGCGCAACAGATCCTCGAACGTGAACATCAGGGCTTTGATCTTCTCGGCGGCATCCCTGTTGCGTTCTTCCAGCGACGCCATGAAGCGGCCCTCGGCGTTGCGATCGAGGTTGTTGAAAATATCGGCCATCAGTTCGTGACTGTCGCGGCGGTTGGTGCGGGCGAGGTTGTTCATGAACTCGACCCGCAAGGTACGTTCGACCTTGTCGAGAATATCCTTTTGGACCGATTCCATGCGCAGCATGCGCATTACCACTTCCAGGGCGAAATCCTCCGGCAGGGAAGAGAGAACCCTGGCGGCATGTTCGGAACGGATTTTCGATAGTACGACCGCGACGGTCTGCGGATATTCGTTGCGCAGATAGTTGGCCAGGACCATTTCGTTCACGTTGGACAATTTGTCCCACATGGTGCGGCCGGCCGGCCCGCGGATTTCTTCCAAGATCGTGTCGACCCGGTCTTGCGGCAGAATATCGCGTAACAGCCGTTCCGTGCTGTCCATGGAGCCGACAATGGTGCCGGTCGAGGTCATCTGGGTGGCGAAATCGACAACCAACAACTCTATGACCTCCGGGTCAATCTTGCCCAGGCTCGCCATGGCCATGGATATATCGCGGATCTCCTCATCATCCATTAGCGGCCATAGCGTGGCGCCATGATCATGGCCCAAGGCAAGCATGATCACCGCGGCCTTTTCCGGGCCGGACAGATCGTCCATGCGTTTTGCGATTTCGCCTGCCATGATGACTATTCCTAAACTTCCTGATACATCCACGTACGCATGATCGCGACGGCTTCTTCAGGGTGGTTTTCCACCATTTCGATCAATTTTCGGGTTGAGTTGTCGGTAACGCGGCCCTCAATCTCGGCCATGTCGATCTGATCCGTGGCGGACCCGCCCTGTAGGCGCGCAACGGCGGCTTGGACCAGTTGCTGTGCCTCGGCGTCGCCTAGGTTGCCCGATTCCACCGCCTTGATCACCTCGGGATTGCTCAGCTGCGAGGTCAGTGCCGCGGGCAACTGGCCGGCGACTTTAACCTGATCGGTGATGATGGGTTGGCCTTCCTCGTCAAGTGGCACCGGCTGACCAGCGGTATCGACGACCTGGCCTGGCGTTAGAACCCGCGAGATCAGGGGGCGGAGAACCAGGAAAATGACAAGGATGCCGATAAGCGCCAGGGAGCCGACTTCGGCCAGGCGAAAAATGTCGCCCTTGGTCAGGGCAAAGCCTTCTTCGGCGACGAAATCCGGGTCGTCTTCGAGGCGGGCGAAACGCATGTTGATGACTTTCACCGTGTCGCCGCGGGCTTCGTCGAAACCGACAGAGGATGTGACCAATTCCTCGATCTGTTTCAATTCCTCGGCCGAACGTGGCTGGTAGACACGTTTGGCCTCGTCGCCTTCGCCTTCGGTGGCATATGTCCCATCCACCAGAACCGCCACGGAGAGGCGCTTGACGGTGCCTGATTCATGGATTTGAGTCCGGATGGTTTTCGATATTTCGTAGTTTATGGTCTCTTCAACACGGCCAGATTTGTTCGATGTATTGCCGCTGCCGGTGGTGCCGTCGTCGCCTTCCGGCAAATTGGTGGAAACCGAGACGGTGCCGCTGCTGCTGGAATCGGCCGAGGTTTCCGATTGTTCGACACTTTGGGTAGAGCGGGCGACCTGACCATCGGGATCATAAAGCTCGGAATTTGTCGTGATGCGGTCGAAGTTAAGTTCCGCCGACACTTCCACCCGGACGCTGCCGAGGCCGGCCGAGCGTTCAATCATGGATTCGAGCGCTTCCTTTACCCGGGTTTCATATGACAGGCGGTGTTTGCCAATGGTGCCCGCCCCTGAAGCGTCCGCCGCGCCGCTTTGCCGCGACAATAAGTTGCCCCGGTCATCGACGATGGAAACCATTCCGGGTTTCAGGCCCGCCACCGCCGCCGCGACCAAGGCCTGGATCGCCGTTACCTGATTGGTATCAAGTATCCGGTTGCCGCGCACCCGAAGGATAATGGAGGCGGAAGCCTTGCGCCGCTCGCGGCTGAATAGTTCGCGGCGGGGCAGAACCAAGTGCACCCGCGCGGCGGCGACTTTGTCGATGGTGGCGATGGTTCGTGCCATCTCGCCTTCCAGGGCGCGCAGATGGTTGATGTTTTGGACGAAGCTGGTGGTGCCCAGGGAATCGCTGCGGTCGAACAGCTCATAACCGACCGAGCCACCTGTCGGCAGCCCTTGTGTGGCCATTGCCATGCGCAGCTTCAGGACTTGATCCGAGGGGACATGAATGACCGAGCCATCGCCCTTCAACTCATAGGGCATGCCCATCGATTCGAGTTTTGCGGTGATCTGGCCGGCGTCGTTCTGATTCAGTTCACCATACAACAGCACCATGTTGGGTGATGTCAGCCGCGTTGTCAGCACGACAAAGAAGGCGATGACCGTGGCCAGGACCATGCCGGTCGCGAGAATTCGGGCCGGCCCCAGCGCCTTGATCGCATCGAAAATGCTATTCACGAAATTCCCACCAACTCCTGTTACGCCATGCCGCGGCCACACTTTCGGTGAGCGCGCTTTTATGTTCGGCAGCCGATGGGTGTTCTATCCCTGTGCCTAGGCAAATCATGCCTAGCGGGAGATAAAAAAACGTTAACGGAAGGGGGATTCTTCGGCTTTAACCCGCGTTCATGACGGCGGGCATTGACGGAGACGCCACGCAGGCTGGCCTTTTGCGGCGAAAACGGCGCGCAGATGGCTGAAAACCGCGAATAATTTGTATGGATGGAGTGGGCTTGAAGGCGTTTGTCAGCGGCAAAAAAAATGTCGAGTGGTTTGGCTTATACAGTCAGGGGAGAGGGTAGATTGGTATCGCTTTCGAATTCCTCATGCCGTTGTGCGTGTTCCTGGTCGCTATCCCTGTACAGCTGGGTCCGCGTGGTGCGGAGTCCGGGCAGGCCATGGCGGTCGATCGCTTGCTGCCAGGAGAGGAATTCCTCCACTGAAAGCGCATAGCGGCGACAGGCTTCCTCCAAGCTGATCAGTCCGCCGCGGACGGCCGCGACAACCAGCGCCTTACGCCGGATAACCCAGCGCTTGGTGTTGGAGGGCGGCAGATCACTTATAGTGATCTGCTCGCCGTAGGGACCCATGATGCGGTCCGGGTTTTGATTAGCCATCTGTGTCATAGACTGAACATCCCTCAAACTCGATGTAACTGAAGCTATCGGACATCGTTTAAACATTGCCTAAAGAAGACGGTTAATAAGGCGCTAAGCATAAGTTCGTACCCCGAAAAAGGCCCGGCGGCACGGTGCCGCCGGGTTGGTTTTTGGCATTTATCGGGCCAGTCTGATCAATTCATCCAGCATCTCATCGGCCGACGTAATTATTCGCGCCGAGGCCGAATAAGCCTGTTGTGTTTGGATCATGATCGAGAATTCTTCGGCCAAATCGACGGTGGATGCTTCCAGGTTAGAGGCGTTGATCAAGCCGGAGCCGCCGCTGCCTGCGTCTTGCAGGGTCAAATCACCCGCCGCAATGGCGCCGATGTAGGCGTTGCCAGAGCGTGATTCCAAGCCGTTGACATTGGGAAACAAGGCCAGGGCCAATTTGTAGATATCCTGCCGGGTGCCATTGTCGAACAGGGCCGTGACAATGCCGTCGGACGATACGCTGACACCGGTCAGGGCACCGTAGACCGCACCGTTGGTCTCGCTGGAGATCAGCGAAGACGGCGTGGAGAACTGGGTCAGTCCGTCAGCTTGGGCATTGGTACCGTAATCCATGGTGATGCTGGAATTGGCGATACCCAGCGCGGCGGCCCAAGTGGTGACCGACAGGGTCGCCGGTAAATTGGTACCGGCGGTATTCAAGGTGCCGTCGCTATTAAAGGTCAATTGCGACGCGCCGACGATATTCAACAAGCCGTTGGGGTTGGTGACATCGGTCGATGGGTTGGCGTAAATTTCCACCGACCACTGGTTGGCGGCCAAGGCATTATTGCGGACGTAGCCGAGGGTCAGGGCCCGGACGCCGCCTTTTGAATCGTAGATCTGAACGGAGCGTTCAAAATCGGGCGTGACGGTACCCGCCGACATATCGCCAAACGTATAGGCCTGCGGCGTCGTGTCCGAATTCAGATTGGCCGAGATCGACAAGGTGCTGGTTGGCGTGGCCGTACCGGTCAGGTCGGAAATGTTGACCGTCTCCATGGATGCCAGACTGCGGTTGGAGGGCAGCGCGCCGACGGCATCATAGGGATAGCCTTGAATGAAATAGCCGGCGGTGTTTTTGAGGTAACCGTTCGAATCTGCGGCGAATGATCCGGCACGGGTATAGAGATAGGTGCCGGTGGTTGTTGTCGGCACCTGATCCGTATTGACCACGAAGAAACCCTTGCCTGTGATCGCCAGATCAGTCGCCGAGGTGGAGGCTTGCAGCAGGCCCTGGCGGTCAACGAGGCCGCCCGGGTTGGCGCTGACGCCGCCCGGCGAGTATTTCGAGGCAGTGCCGCTGGCCGTGACCAAGGTGGAAAAGGCGGCCCGGGTGGTCTTATAGCCAATGGTGTTCACATTAGTGATGTTGTCGGCGATGATGCCCATTGATTGGCTTTGGGCGGAAAGGCCGGAAACACCTGAAAACAGCGCGCCATAAAGACTCATGATATTCTCCTTAACTTGTACCGAAGTGCGCCGCGTTCAGCGGTGCTGTATTGTTGTCGTCTGATCATTTCTGACATGCGGCTAGCCAATCAGGTCCTGCAAGGCATCCAGGCCCGGCTCGCTAACCTTGCGTACGGAGGTGGCTGGGATGCTCACATCGTCCAGCATCAGGACAACCCCATCGCCGTCGTTACGGACGCTATTGACGAGGCCCGAGACAAAGGTCTCCACCATCATCTCCTCGCCCTGATCATTGGCCGCGTTGACGGCAATGGTGTAGGCGCCTTCGGGCAGGGTATTGCCCTGACGGTCCTTGCCATCCCAGGTGAAGCCATGGCTGCCCGCATCCGTCGCGCCGGTGGTGGCATAGACCAATTTGCCGGCATCATTGGTGACGGTGATTGTCGTGTTCTCGGAAACCCCTGGTAGCTGGTAGCGCCACTCCGCCTTACCGTTTTTAAGCATCGCGGTCTTGCCCGAGGCCTCGATATTCTTGCCCAGATAGGACACGGCCTCGCCCGTCGAATTGGTCGACACCATGGCCAGCAATTGCTCAAGATGTTTGTTGGAGGTGATGGATTGCTCCACCTGGCTGAACTGCACCAATTGCTCGGTGAATTGGTTCGCGTCCATGGGTTCCAACGGATCCTGATGCTGCAACTGCGTTGTCAGCAGGGTCAGGAAGGTATCGAAATTGTCCGCCAGTTTGGCGTCCGCCACACCGGCGGCGGTGTTGGGAACGCCAGTGATACTATTGGCGATTGCTGCGGTATCCATCTCAATCTCTCCCTATACGCTGATATCTAAGGCGCGGTTGGAGACCACGTGCGGCAAGACATTGCTGTCTTCGGCAGCCTCATCGCCGTTCGCACCTTCGCCGTCGCCATTACCGCCATTGCCCGAACCATTGCCGGTGCCATGGTCGGCGCCATTGTCGGCCATGGCACCGTTTTGTTGGTCACCTTGGCTGAGCGAGAAGCTCAAGCTGCCGGCATCGGTTTCCAGGCCGGCCTCTTGCAAGGCCCGCTCCAACGCCCGCGCGTCGCTTTTCAAAAGTTCGAGTGTCTCTGGCCGTTCCGCGGCGACCAGCGCAATAACCCGGCCATCGTGGCCGACTTCCAGTTTTATATCGACCCGGCCCAGTTCCGCTGGATCCAGCCGGATGCTTAACTTGTCGATACCGTTCTGGGCCGCCTTGGACAGCTGCATGGCAACTTGGATGCCGGGGCTGCGAATGTCGGACGCGGCTGTTTGTTGGATCACATTTGAAACTTTTGACCCGGCGGCGGTGCTGTCGGTGGATGAACCGCTTGACGAGGCGGCATTGCTGCTGCCCTTGCTGCCGTCGTCGCCCAGGCCAGTGGCGTTGAAACCGCCCTCGCCATCCATAGGCAGAGGCGCCAATGGTTGCGGCACCGCCGACGTTGGGGCCATGGGAGTGTTGGGGGCGGCGTTGTTGGTTGGCGCGCCGTTGGGCATATTGGGCGGCGTATTGGCTGGCTTGTTGGCGGACGTATCAGGCCGCAGCGTCAGCACTGGTAAATCGGCCTGGCCTGTGCGCTTGGCGGAAACGGTAAGCTGTAGATTTTCGATTGCCGCGCCACCATCCGTGCTGGCGACACTGGCAACGTTCGCCGCGTTCGCGCCGGTGTTATTGGGGCCTACGTTGCTTTGGCCGCCGTTCAAATTGGCTGGGTTCGCCGCATGCTCCGCGCCAATGGGTGATGGGGCCGTCGGGCCGGATGGTTGCACGCCCATGTTGACGCCCATGTTGGCGCCAAAGGCACCGGGCCCTGATTGCAGTCTGGGCAGGGCGTTTGGCTGGATATCGCCACCATGTTGGATGCGGCCGCCCCGCAAGTGCGGCGTGGCCTGTTGCTTTGCCGCTGCCTGGACTTGTTGGCCGAATTGTTGTGCGCTGCCATTGTCCTTGCCGCTGCCATCACCTTGTGCATTGACCCCGCCCTGCTTGTTCAGCATCGGCTTGGGAAGGCTTGCCGCCGCCAGAATGTCGGGACTGTTCGGTTGGCCAGCCTGGGGCCCTTGCACTGGGGTCGCGCCATCGCGGTTTGCCAGGTTGATCAGTGTCTCGGCCGCCTTGGGCTGGTTCACCGCGGCTGCCGCGGCGGCGCGGGCCGCATCCGCGGCCTGTTCACCATTCAGCCCAGCATTGCCGACGGCCTGCTGTTCGTTGTTGCTGTTATCCGCGCCTTGCTCTGACCGAGCCGTCTGCGCTTCGGGCTGTGTGCTTCGGTCCTGAACGGCTTCGCCCCGGTTTTCTACATGTTCGGGTAGAAGCCCTTGGCGCGCTGTCGCATCGCCATGTTGCTCATTATTGCCGCCGGACGTCTCGGCCTGTTCGTTCTCGTTATCATTATCCAGTTCGTCCGGGTCGTCCCGGTCGTCACCATCTTCGCTATCGGCGCGCGCCTCGTGGTCCGCATCGTCGTCGCGGCTGTCTTCTCGTTCAATAGCGTCACGGGCGTCACGGGCATCATGTGCATCCCGCTCCCTGGCATCAAGGCTGGCCTGTTCATCGTAGCTGCCTTCGTCGCGCAACATATGGGCGAAATGATCGTCGTCCTTGGCGCCGACATTGGCGAGATCAAATTGGCTGCCGTTGGCCGGCACATGATCGTTTGGCAGGGAGCCTAGATTGGCGATATTGAAATTCATAAGGGCTTGCTTCCGTTTCACGGTTGGTACCGCCAAACTAGAAGCAAATATCGGGCCAACTTGCGGAATTTAGATAAGCTATTGGAGACGCTTGTAAAAAGGAATTTAAACGGGATTCCCCAGGCGGCAGGAGAGGTACCATGGCGGTAATTCCTGCCGCCTTACCCGGCGTCTTTTGCCTGTCGGGATTAAGAAACGTCGTTAACGTTTTCTTAAAAGCCCTGGGGGTATAGCTACGTATTGAGATAGGCGCGTCGTGCACCAAGTTGACCAGAATTTCGTCCAATATTCGGCTCTTTTCCGAGAGGGCAACTGGAACGGCACGCAGGATTAGGTTGAAGCAAGAGGCAGAACTGATGTCGATAATGGAAAATGCCAACGCGCAGTTTGAAAGCGGCAATTATCAAGCAGCCAAGGAATCGTGGCGCCAGGCCGCTGAAGATGGCGATGTTGAAGCAGAATTCCTTCTTGGGCAGTTTTACAGCCAGGGCGAAGGGGTTAAGAAAGACTATCAGCGTGCCCACGATCATTTCATGAAGGCTGCCAACAGCGGCCATACGGAATCCGAATACAGCCTCGGCGTCCTCTATGGCATAGGTCTGGGTATGGACGAAGACGTACCTGAAGCCGCCTATTGGTACACGCGCGCCGCCGACAAGCAACACGTGCCCGCCATGTGTAATTTGGCTGGCTTGTATGAACGGGGCGAGGGCGTGACCCAGGATTTCGCCAGGGCGGTGGAATTGTACTCCGCCGCCGCGCAGGCCGGTTATGTGGTCGCGGCCTTTAATCTTGGCGTGATGTGGGAAAATGGCGTTGGTTTGCCCAAGGATGAGGCCAAGGCCGCCCAGCTCTATGAAATGGCCAGCGCCGCGGGCCTGGCACCAGCGCAATTCAATCTGGCTGTTCTGCTTTTGAGCGGCACCGGCATGGAACAGGATATGGAGCGGGGCTTGAAATTGTTGGAGGCGGCCGCGGCGCAAGGCCATGAGCCGGCGGTGAACAGCTTGGCCACCTTACAGCAAGCGGATACCGAGACTTCGGACTAAATTGATCCGTCATTGATCGTCCGTTCCGAGGCAAACACAACGCTCGGTCAGCCGCGGAACTGCCCGCGGGGCATGTACTCCGCGCAACGCGGCGGTATTCATTCCCACCCACCATGGTGTTGCGGCATCATGGTTAAAGAAACCTTGACAAGGCACCGCATCGCGAACGACCCTTGAGGCAACCAATAATTGGTTCCAAATAGGGAGAAGAGCTATGCGTAGTTTAGCTGTGACGCGGCGGCTTTTGGTCGGCCTCGCGGCGGTTTTTGCATTGTTTGCAATAACGGTCGGTGCCCAGGCCGCCGAAAAGAAAATCAAGATCGGCGTAATTTACGACTACACCGGCCCCTTGGCGGGTGGCGGTTCAGATCTGCAGGCGCTGGGCGCCAAGATCATGATCGATCACATTAATTCACAGGGCGGCGTTGAAGGCTACATGATCGAGCCGATCTATGCCGATGCGCAGTCCAAGCCGGAAGTGGCAATCAACGAAGCTGTCCGCCTGATCGAACAGGAAAAGGTCGATATGCTGTTGGGCTTCTACTCCTCCGCCCAATGTGTGCCCGTCGCGGCTAAAGTCGATTCCCTGAAGAAATTCATGTGGATTACTACCTGTATTTCGCCGGCCGTGTTGAAAGGCCGTAACCTGAAATATGTCTTCCGCCCGCAAGTGCATGGCGCCATGTTTGGCGAATTGTCGGTGGATTTCCTGAATTCAAATGCGCAAAGCAAACTGGGCATAGCACCCAAAAAACTGCGTGTCGCGATCATCCACGAAGATGGCCCCTATGGCTCCGGCGTGGCGGGTGGCAATGCGGGTGCGGCCAAAAAATTGGGCATGAACATCGTGCTGAAGGAAGGCTATTCCGCGACCGCGCCTGATTTGTCTTCCCTGGTCACCAAGCTGAAGCGTAAGAAACCTGATGTCATCCTGCACACCGGTTACAATCCCGACATCACTTTGTTCCTGCGTCAGGCAAAAGAACAAGGTCTGCGTTGGAAGGCTTTAATTGGTCATGGCGCCGGTTATGGCGTGGTGGACAAACTGTTCGATGCCATTGGCGACGATGCCAGCCATATCTTTAATGTTGATCCGGTTTCGATCTGGAAGTTGGATCCGAAATCCCTGGCCCCTGGCCTTTCGGACATCACCGCCAAGGTTGGTGCCGAATACATGAAGGCCAAACCGGATACCAAGACGAAATCGGCTCATGTGGGCATGGCGGCATCGAACGCCCTTGTCTTCTTCGCCGACGTGTTGCCCCGGGCCATCAAGAAATATGGCGGCATTGATGCCGAGTCGCTGCGTAAGGCGGCCTTGGAGACTGACATCGCGCCGGGCGGCACCTTGCTGGGCTATGGCGTAAAATTCCCCAAAGCAGGTGAGTCCGACATGATGGGCCAGAACATGCGGGCCTCACCGGTGGTGATGCAGTATGTGGACCGCAAGGTCTATATCGCATGGCCCAAGGTACTGCAGACCATCGATCCGGTCCTGCCGCTACCGAAAGGCTCGGCGTACTCGAAGAAGTAGAGTAGACGGGCGAAAGAATGACAATTGGTTAGTGAGTACAAATATGCTTCGCGTTGAAGGACTGTCCAAACGTTTCGGTGGCTTCACGGCTGTCGATAACGTGGATTTCGCTCTCGAAAAGGGCGAAATCCTGGGCCTGATTGGGCCGAATGGATCGGGTAAGAGCACGATTTTCAACATGCTCTCCGGGACCTTGAAGCCCAATGAAGGGTCCATCCGATTGGACGGAAAAGAAATTGCCGGAACGCCGCCACACGCTATTTGCGTGATGGGAGTAGGCCGGACATTTCAGATCCCACGGCCAATTCGTCGTCTTTCCATCCTCGAGAATGCCGCGCTGGCTGGCTTTTATGGCCAGGCCGGCGCGGTCACTCGGGCGCAGGCCTGGCGTAGCGCGGAGGAGGCCTTGGAAATGGTTGGTCTGCCGACCGATGCCGAGGCCGCTATCGATACCCTGGGCGCGGCCGGTTTGAAAAAGCTGGAGCTGGCCAAGGCGCTTGCAACCAAACCCTCACTGCTGCTGGCGGATGAAAGCCTGGGCGGTCTGGATCATTCGGAAATGGATCAGGCCGCGGATATGTTGAAGAATATCCGCGAGGAACTCGGTGTGACCATCATTTGGGTGGAACATATCATGGGCGTTTTGATGCGTGTCGTTGATCGCGTCATGGTCCTTGATCATGGCGAAAAAATTGCCGAAGGGCGGCCGCAGGAGGTCGCCGCCGATCCCAAGGTTATCGAAGTTTATTTGGGCAGTGATGCGGAAGAAACCGCAGCCGCGGCCAGCCGCGCCTAATATTTTCATTTTCAGGCCAATTAGAGGACCGCAGCGTAATGCTGACCCTTAAGAACGTAAACGCCGGTTATGGCGATTTTCAAGCCTTGTTCGATGTTTCATTGGACGTTAGGGCGGGTGAAGCCGTGGCGGTGATCGGGCCGAACGGCGCCGGTAAATCGACCCTGATGCGGGTGATCTCCGGCATGATCCCGGCGACGGTGGGACATATCGAGATGGAGGGGGTCTCGGTGCTTGATGCCCCGGCCCATGACATCGTCGGCATGGGCATCGCCCATGTGCCGGAAAATCGGCGCCTTTTTCCCCGCATGACCGTCGAAGATAATCTGCGCATGGGCTGTTTCATGCCGCAATTCCGGGCCAAGTACGAGGCGCGCAAGGATTTCGTGTACGAGCTTTTTCCGCGCATGTTGGAGCGGCGCAATCAGATGGCGGGAACCTTGTCGGGCGGCGAGCAGCAAATGTGCGCCATTGGCCGGGCATTGATGTCGGATCCCAAGATCCTGCTGATGGACGAGCCTTCGGCAGGTCTGGCGCCGGTCATCGTGCAGCAGGTATTCGATCTGATCGAAAGGATCCGCGCCGAGGGTTTGACGGTGTTGATCGTCGAACAAAACGTGAGGCAGGTACTTCGTATTGTCGATCGCGCCTACGTTTTGGAATCAGGCAGTCTGCGCCTGGAAGGCACGGCGGACGAGCTTCTACAAAGTGCCGAAATTCAAAAATCCTTTATGGGCATGTGAGGCAATAATGTTCGCGGAATTCACGGAAGCGCTGTTCAGCATCTTCTTCATCGAAACCTTGATCAACGGGCTATTGCTCGGCGGCGTATTGGCATTGCTGTCATTGGGCTTGAACTTGATTTTTGGCGTCATCGACGTGGTTTGGATTTGTTATGCCGAGATCATCATGCTGGGCATGTACACCATTTATTTCCTGCATGTGGATGGCGGCATGCCCTTGATCCTGGCGGCGGCTTGTGGGGTAGGCGTGACCGCCCTGCTGGGCTGGCTGACCCATCGTTTGGTGATTGGCTATTTGTTGCAGGCGGCACCCATCAACCAGTTGTTGGCGACGGGCGGCCTGCTGTTCTTCTTTCAGGGCGCCGCCATGGTCGCCTTCGGCATCGAGTTCCGTAACCTAGGCGTCAGCTTGGGTAGCTTGGCATTAAGCGAAGATATTTATCTGTCCTGGACTAGGCTTTTGTCCTTTGCCATCGCGGCCGGGGTGGTCGTGGTCTTGTACCAGTTTCTCTCCCGCTCCTACCTTGGTGCCGCGATCCGGGCGATCTCGCAGGACCGCGAAATCATGATCCTGATGGGCGTCAATACCAAGAAATTGTATCTGCTGACCTCCGCTATTGGCGGTGGTCTGGCGGGCTTGGCGGCGGCGTTACTGGCCCTGCAATATGATGTTCATCCGTTCATCGGCCTTAGTTTCGGCCCAATCACCTTCATGGTTTGCGTCATGGGCGGGCTTGGCAACATGGTCGGGGGCTTTTTGGCGGCCTTTGTCTTTAGCGAGTTGATCACCATCGGTGGCTATTTCGCCGAACTGGAATGGGGTTATGTGCTGGCCTTTGCCTTTTTTATCTTCGCCATGTTTATACGCCCTGAAGGCTTGTTCGCGAGGAAGTCATGAACAGTAAACTTCTGATCGCGGTCGTTGCCGCCGTTCTGGTCGCGCTGCCGTTTCTCGGCCTGGATAGTTATCCGCTGCATCTGGTCATTGTCATCCTGATTTGGTCATTTGCCTATACAGGCTGGTCGATCATGGGGCGTTTTGGCTTGGTTTCCCTGGGCCATGGCGCCTTTATGGCGGTTGGCGGTTACGTCACGGCCCTATTATGGAACGAGCTTGGCTTAACGCCCTGGATCGGTATTCCCATTGCTATGCTTTGTGCCGGCGGCTTGGCGGTTTTGATTGGTTATCCTTGCTTTAAGTTCCGTATTGTCGGGCACTATTTCGCCCTTGTGACCTTGGCGTTGTCGGAAGTGGTGCGTCAGATCATTATTGCCACCCGGGATACAACAGGGGGCTCGTTGGGCTATACGCCGGAACGTCACGGCGATGGCTGGTCGGTTATTGCGCTACAGTCGGATGACCGGATGGTGTTTTATTTTGTCGCCTTGGCGGTATGGATGGCGGGCATCGTGATCTGGCGTCTGGTGGACCGCTCCATGGCGCGATACGCCCTGGAGGCGATCTCGGAGGACGAGGATGCCTCGGCCGCCGTTGGTGTGCGGGTGACCAGGGAAAAACTGAAAGTAACGGTTCTAAGCGCGGTCATGACAGCCTTTGCCGGTGCCATGTATTGCCAGTATCAGATGTTCATCTCGCCCGACACCATTGGCGGCGTTGGAATTTCCCTGCAAATCGTCTTCGCGGTCGTCGTGGGCGGTATTTACAATTCGCTCGGACCCACCATTGGTGCCGTGATCACCCTTCTATTGGCGGAGGTCCTGCGTATTTGGATCGGCACGGAAGCCTATTGCCTGACCGAGAAGATTTGTTTGAACGTCGCCGGCGTGCCGCTGCTGGTCTATGGCATCATGTTGATTTTGTTCATTATTTTCTTGCCCAAGGGCATCGTTGGCGCTGTCGCCGATAGATGGCAGGCAAGAAATAATGGCAGTGTTCCGGCAAAATAGGCCGCCGCCGATAACATTCCGGGCAAATCATGCCCAAACCAGAACGCCCGGCTTGTCCGGGCGTTTTTTTGCCTGAAATCGGCGCCTGGACCGAGTTGGCATCAATGTTGCATCGATAGGGGCAGAAGATCACGCAGGAAAGCCCATTTTTAGGATGCACATTGTGTTACCGCCAGAAAAAAAGACTATAAATCAATTGCTTGCCGAGTTTGAGTTGAGCTTGCACTTGGCTTTGTGCCCTGGGTATTTTCTGCCTAACCAGGCGCATGCCGCCCACTGCCCGGCAGTTCCTGCCACCTTGGCCGGACGGACGGATGATGCGCGGGTGGCGTCTTTACTGGTAGGGGGGAGATAACGGCTCATGTCCCTGGATGCCATTCTACGCACGGCTTTAAGTGGTCTGAATACCAACCAATCGGCCCTGCGCACGACATCGCAAAACATCGCCAATGTGAACACGCCGGGCTATGCCCGCCAGGACGTGGTGTTGCAGACGGCGGCTTCCGGCGGCCAGACCATGGGCGTGGAAATCGGCGAAGTGCGCCGTATTGTCGATACCTTTCTGACCAAGGAATTGATCGGCGCCTCCGCCTATAATGGCTACTACGAAAAACAGACGGATATTTTTGATCGTCTGATGTCGCTGTTCGGCAGCCCGGACGATACTTCGTCCATGAATAATCAGATCGACCGTGTGTTCGATTCCTTCGCCTCCCTGGCCACGGACCCAACCCAGGCGCCGCGCCGGATTGGTCTGTTGAGTGATATTCAAACCTTGACGGATTCATTGGACCGCTACGCCCGGCAAATCCTGAACCTGCGCAGCGAGGCTGACAATCAAATTGTTGGCGAAATCTCTGTTCTCAATAGTGCCCTGACCCAGGTTCACAGTCTCAATGACTTGATTTCCCATGAAAGGGAAGCCGGCGGCAGTCCAGCGGCGTTGGAAGAGCAACGCGCCAGAGCGATCGAGAAAATCAGCGATATCGTCGATATCCGGGCCGTTGAAAAATCCAATTATAAGGTTGAAATTTCGACGATATCCGGTCTCTCCCTATTGGATGATCGGCTGCGGGTGGTGCAATACAATCCGCCAGGCCAGGTCGAGACCACGATCGCCTTCAATTCCATCACCGTACACCAGATTGATACCACCACCGGCGGGCCGGCGGCCACCGGCGTGGCGTTGGAGCCCAATCTCCGGGCCGGCACCCTTAAGGGTTTGGTGGATATGCGGGACAAGGAATTGCCGGAAGTTGCCCTGTCCTTGGGTGAACTGGCGGCGAATTTCATTGATCAAATCAACAAAGTGCATAACGAAAACAGTGCCGTCCCCGCGCTTAATGCCCTGACGGGGCGGAATGTTGGCGTTCTGGCGACCGATCCCCATGGCTTTACCGGCAAGGTGACCTTTGGCGTACTGGATGCCAACGATATTCTAACGGATTCCTACGAAGTTGATTTCGGCAACGTTGCCTTGGTGACGGTGCAGGATGTGATCACCGCGGTAAACGCCAATGTCACGGGCGCCACCCTGGCTCTGAACGCCGGGGTTATGAGTTTAACGGCTACGGCGGGTACCGACGGTGTCGCCATGTTGCAAAACTCCACCACGCCCAGCGACCGCGGCGGCCGGGGTTTTTCGGATTTCTTTGGTATGAATGATCTGCTTTCGGGCCGCGAAGTTGCCCATTTTGATACCGGTCTGACAACGGCATCGGGTCACGGCTTTGGTGCCACGGGCACGGTCAATCTGGAATTCCGCGGGCCCGGCGGCATTCTAGCGGATTCCCACACTCTTGATTTCGCGGCCGTGGGCGGCACCGTGGCCAATGTGCTGACCGATCTAAACACCGCCTTTTCCGGCTATGCCACCTTTACCATGGACAGCAACGGCAAGCTGGTCCTGACGCCTGCCGCCGGTTACGAAAACTACGACATGAAGGCGCGGACCGATACCACGGCGCGGGGCGTCACGGGCAAGTCGTTTTCGGACTTTTTTGGTGTTGGTGACCATTATCGCATGGATGCGGCGTTCTCGGTGGTGGTTGACCCAACGATCAAGGCCAATCCCGGGCAGCTCGCCACGGCGCGCCTGGAAACGGCCGCGGCCGCCGGCGTGCCGGCATTGACGGTCGGCGATAACCGGGGCGTCAATGCCTTCCTGGCCCTGTCTTCCAGTGTCATAGATTTTGTTGCCGCCGGCGATCTGCCGACGACGTCGACCACCCTGACCAATTACAGCAACTACTTCCTCTCCAACATTGGCTTGGAAGCCGACCGCCTATCGAGCCTGGCCGAGGACCGTAAGATCCTGAGAGAAGAACTTGGGCTTCGTCGCGATTCTGTCACAGGCATCAACTTGGACGAAGAACTGGCGGCGATGGTGCAGTACCAGAACGCCTACAATGCAGCGGCCCGCATAATCTCCGCGGTAAATGAAATGTATGAAACCTTACTGCGTGTCTAAGCGCGCATCGGGATTAATATCATGACCAGAATATCCACATTCAGCCAAGGCCAAGCACTCGTCACGCAGATGCTGCGCAATCAGGAATATTTGCGCCATGAACAAACGCGGGTAGCCACGGGAAAAAATGGCGATAACCTCAAGGATATCGCCCGGGATGCTAATGTTCTGTTGTCCTCCCGCTCCGTCTCGGCGCGGACAGAAAGCTACATGAGCGCCAATCGGGAATTGGCCGTACGCATGGAGTTGCAGAACAACGCCTTGGGCGGAATCGCCGGGATTGCCGATGAATTCCGCAATGATCTGATCAAGACCGTCAACCTGAACAGCGGCGTCGGCTTGATCGACAAAATGACGGATCATATGGACCGCCTGGTCAATCTGCTCAACACAACCTTGAACGGCAAGTATATATTCTCCGGCTCGCGCACGGATGTCTCGCCCATCAATGTCTCGACCACGGCGGATCTGCTGGCCCTGGCCAATACCTCGGACGCCTTTGATAACAATGCGATCAAGCTGACCCAGCGCCTGGATGAAAGCCGGAGCATCGAACATGGCCAGCTTGCCAATGAAATCGCCGAACCGCTGCTGGATGGCATTCGCCGGATTCAGCAATTTGCCAATGGTACCCTGCCCACGGGGGCCGGCGCCTATGCGCCCGCGGGTGCCTTTACCGATCCCCTGAGCGAAAATCAGATCAATTTTCTGGTCAATGAGTTTTCCGTTGCCTTGAACGCAATTGAGACCGCCCGCTCGGCGGAGCAAGTCAACGGTATTCATATGAGCACGGTGCAAAACCAGCTTGAACTGCAGGCGAAGGAACTCAGTTTCCTTGACATATTTACCGCCGAGATCGAGAACGTTGATATTGCCGAGGCCGTTGCTAATCTGAAGTCGGGTGAATCGGCCCTGCAAGCATCATTGTCGGTTATTGCCCGGCTGGGCCGCTTAAGCCTGCTTGACTTCATTTAGTAGAACCCGCGTCATCCGCGGCACGGGAAATTGAGGGCGGAATGACAAAACTTGAACTGACCGGGGACGGCCTTGATGTGGTTACGGGGGGCGCCGGGTTTATCGGCAGCCACCTGGTTGACCGTCTGTTGGCGGATGGCCGGCGGGTCCGTGCGGTCGACAATTTCGTCACCGGCGGGCCGCATAATCTGAAGCATCTGGCGGGCGAGGCGCGCTTTGAACTGATCGAGGCCGATATCCGCGACCGGGCCGGCACCAAAACGGCCCTGATGGGCGCGGAGCGGATCTTTCATCTAGCCGCCCTGGCCGATATCGTCCCTTCCATTCAAAATCCCGAAGGCTATTACGACACCAACGTCACCGGCACCTTCAATGTGTTGCAGGCTGCCCGTGACATGGATGTCAGACGTTTGATCTATGCCGCATCATCGTCCTGTTACGGCATTCCGGACAATTATCCGACGGCCGAAGAGGCTGAAATCAGGCCGGAATATCCCTATGCCCTGACCAAGTTCCTGGGCGAGCAATTGGTCATGCATTGGAGCCAGATTTATGGTTTGCCTGCCGCCTCCCTGCGGTTCTTCAATGTCTATGGCCCGCGGGCCCGGACATCGGGGACCTATGGTGCCGTCTTTGGCGTTTTTCTGGCGCAGCTGCTGGCCGATCAGGCCTTGACCGTGGTTGGGGACGGCGAACAGACGCGCGACTTTACCTATGTGGGTGATGTCGCCGATGCGGTTGCCACGGTGGGCGGCTACGATGATAGTGGCGAGGTTTTCAATGTCGGTACCGGCAAGGACGTCTCGGTCAACCGCCTGGTGGAGCTGTTGGGTGCCGGCGAGGTAATTCATATTCCCAAACGCCCCGGCGAGCCCGATTGCACCCTGGCCGATGTCACCCGGATCAACCAACGTTTCGGCTGGGTCAGCCAGGTGCCGATCGAGGACGGCGTCCGGATCATGTTGGACAATATCGATTATTGGCGTGATGCTCCGGTCTGGGACGCGACAAAAATTGCCGCTGCGACCGAGGATTGGTTCCGTTATTTATCCAATGATTAAGTCTCCGCTGCTGGATTTAATCAGACTTTAACCAAGATCGAATATGACCGTGAGTGTAATGGCCTGCACGGGAATAGCCGAAACGGCGAAGTTGAATAGGCTATGACCCTGATGGTCTGGATGACTGCGAGAGTTAAATGAGTGCGCCGCTGATCTGTAATATGGTGCCACGTTTCAACGAGGAAGCCTTCGTCGAACGCGCCATCTTGTGCACATTCGAGCAAACCTATACACCCTTGGAAATTATGCAGAACATGACGGGTGCCTACGAGGGCCCGCATGATGTGCGGGTGATCGAACAGCCGGACCATTTCAACGTTTATTTCAGTAAGACAAAAAAGAGCTGACCCATGTATCTCGTAGCGCCCACCCCGATCAACGACTACGCCAACACTATGTTCCGGCGGGAGCATTTGCATTCCGGTTGGCTGGATAAATGCGCTGCCTACTTGAAGCAAACCTTTGGTGACAGTTTGACAGGCGCCAGGGTTATTGACTACGGCTGTGGCCGGGGCAACTGGGGCCTGGCGTTCCTGCGTGCGGGTGCCGAGCATGTTTTGGCGATTGATGCGGCGATCGATAATGTTCGCCGATTGGAAGATTATTGCCGGCGGAACGAAATCAGCAACATCGATATCGTCCACGGCGACCTGCTGTGCCGAAACATCCCTTCGGAACCGGCGGATATTGTTTGGCTATATGGCGTCATGCACCATGTCTCCCGGCCCTTGGCGTTGTTGCAAGCCTTGCGGGACATGGCGCCGGGCAGGGACGCTCAGTTCTATGTCTATGGTTATGATGCGCACAGCCTGCGCCAGTTTACCGTCGAAACGGCGCGGCAATTGTATCCCCGTCCGCACGAGGATGCTTTCCGGCAGGAAAGCCTGGCCTTGACGCGGGATGCCCGTCGCCGGGCACGGGACGACTTGGCGGCGCCGCATATTGATTGGTATTCCGCCATGACGTTCGCTGAATTGCTCAGCGGCGCCGGATTGGAACCGGTGGCCAGGCCGTCGGGATTCGAAACCTTCCTTCGGGGGCACAGCAATCAGGAATTTCAGCCCCACGAGGCTCTGTGCCGTGGCGTGCCGGCGGACGGCGCGATGCTCTGGAGTGAACCAGAGCGCGGATATGGCGATGACCTATCGGTATTGTCGGCACTGGCGCGGGAAGTAAACTTTGCCGTCACCGATGGGCCTTCGCGAACCCGGACGGCGCTGGGTCTGATGAATACCCATTTTGCCAATTTAGGCGACGGTACATCGTGCGCGGACGCAATTTATGAAATCTTCCTCTACTTTCTCCATGTTCTTGACGTGCATGGTGGACTGGGACAGGCCGAAGGCCTGGGCGCGGAATATATCGAGTTGGCGCAGGCCGCCTTGGCCGATGCGCCACGTGGGCATCTCAGGGCGGCGTCCCGTTCATCGGCCCTGGTGCGCCGCGTCGTCGAACAGCCGATCCGCTTGTAGCGCCGTATAATTGTCCACGGCCGGCACAACGATCTTTGGCACAATACCGGCGCGGCGTTGATCCGTGATGACGGCGGCGCGCGATCCGGGCTTTCATGAATTGGTATCAGCGTTCGGTGATCGGACCGGTGTGCCGGTGTTGTTGAACACATCGTACAATGTCGCGGGCGAACCGATCATGGAACGCCCCGAGGATGCGACAAAATGTTTTCTGGGCACTAATATCGATGCCCTGTTGTTGGAGCATTTATTGCTGATCAAGAACGATTGATCCGCTGCGGTCGTTGTTGCCGCTATCTGGCCTCGGCCGCTTTCTGGATCAAGGCATCAACCTGATCGCCCATGAAACGATAGGTCGCCGCCAATTCCGGATCTCCTTCGCCCGTGACGTCACGCAAAGCCATCAGGCGTTGCAGGAAGTAGATCACGGGATATGAGGTGGACTGTTCCAGCTTGTCCGGCTCGAAGTCATGGAAGAATTCATCCAGCCGCGCGGTCTGTGCCTCCGACAACCCGTGACCACGGACCAATTGCAGGCTCGGCCCGCCGCCGTCCACCTGATGCACCGGGGGTGCGGGCGTCTGTCCTTCGGCCCGGTTCACCAATGCGCTGATTTCGCCGCGCAGGGTTTCGAGGTCTGAAATCGCCTCGTCCTGTTCCGCTGTGTTGTGATCGGCGATCATGCGTTGCAGGAAATAGATAACCGGGTAGGTATCGGAGGCGTTCATCTGATGCAGATCGAAATCCGCCATGGCGTTTTGCGTGGCGAGCAGAGGGCCGGGCGCCAGTTCGGCGGCGTTTTCGTGCAGCACATGATTGAGATGCACCGGCGGGCAGAATTGCCGCCAGCCTGGGTTCACGAACTGTGCGATGCGGCGGATGGTGGCGGGCTCGTCGAGAGCTTCGGTAGCCACCGCCAAATGATTGGGAAACAGATGCAGGTGTTCCTCGATCGCCCGGTGGCTGGCGTCATACAGCCACGCCAGCTTGTCTTCCAGGGATAGCTGGTTCCAGGCGTCGGCTTCCATCTCGCCCATTAGAACGGCGTTCGGCGGTGCCGGACGATAGGTCATGTCGTCAACCACGCGAGATGTATCCGCGTCATTGACATAGCCGTCCCATGCCAGGGGATCGGCAATGACCTGGCCATGCATGGAGGCAAGGCAGCTTTCACGCTCCCGTTTGATGTGAATAATCCGCACATCACCGCCATAAGCCTTGTGCAGAATAGGCAGGACGAAATTGAAGGCATTGCCGGAGACGACTTCGCCGTTGAACTTGTCAAGAATGCAACGCATCCAGTCGTCTTGGCCATTGCAGTGATACTGCGCCGTTCCGGCCTGGGCACGAAAACTATTGGCTTCGTGATGCAGGCCCATCTGCTCGCCATTGGCCGCATGCAGGTTGGCAACCAGGCGCCCCAAGGAGCGGGTGCCATCGCGCCCCGCTCCAACCACGAATACCTTTGGTGGCGTATTCGGCGCCGGCTCGACGAAATGATCCGCCAATTCGGCAAAGCGCGGGCTCTGCTTCACCAGGGGGTGGAAATGCGCTTTCCAATCGTCAAAGGTCTGGAACATGGTGCAGTTCTGGCAAGCATTCATCCAGCGCTCGCGGCGCAGCTTCCGGTACGGTTTGCCGTTCCAGACAGCATCGAAGCCTTGTTCAAAGGCATTGCCCAGATAAACCCCGCCTATGTGGCAGCACGGTGCGGCCAGTCCGGGGGTGAAGATAATGGATTGCTCGGTCGGCCAATTGCAATCCTGTTCGGCGTTGAACGGCCGGGCCTCTTCTTCGAAGAATTTCCGCGCGTTGACATCGATGCCCAGCTCGGCGCCGAGGGCTTTGGCGCCGTCGACGGCATCGTTAAAGCGGGCCTTCTGAAAAAAGATGCTGAATTCGATATTTTCGACCCGGTTCACCATGTAATGTGTGAAGTTAATTTGCGTGATGCCGAGGCTGTGCGCCAAGTGTACGAATTCTGGCATCTCGTCAATATTGTCCCGATGCACCACATAGTGCAGGGCGACCCGCCGCGCTGATTGCGGGCTCAACGCCGACATGAAATCGCCGATCCGCCCGACCGTTTGCTCGAACTGGCAGGGACGCTCGCGCTTGTCGTCCTCGGCGAAGCGTTTACCGCTATAGGCCTTGGGTGCTGTTTCCCGGGTATAGCGGTACGAGTAGGGATGCATGTCACGCTTGTAGGTATCGGGGCGCGCGGCATTGAGCGAGATTGCCAGATTATTCAGGCGTTTATCCAATTTTTCGCCCCAAGCCCGTGTCAGCAGGGTGCCGTTGGAGACGAAATAGATCAGATCCTCGCGCTGATTTATGGAATAGATGTAGTCCAGCGCCTCGCCCAGGTCCGGGTGCAGAAATGTCTCGCCGAAACCGGTTAGCTGAATAATCTCGGCCTCGCGCAACGCCGGCTCCATCTTGTAGAGGTTTTCCAGCGCCAGATTGTTACCCTTGCTGCCGATTTGACCTTCGAATTCCTCGCGCGTGCAAATGAAGCATTTCAAATTGCAGCGGTCCGTCATGGCGACCGTCAACTGTTTCGGATAGGGCGTATTCGCCTGCATGTTCGTCATTGCGCCGTCGCCTATATTGCTGGTTCACGGTCCCCATTTGACCGCCCGGCTAGGCTAGTTAAAGAAGCTGAACGAATGGTAAATCGAAAGGAACAAAATTAACCCTAATCGGCACTTGTCAGATGATACGCCGCATCGAAATCCGGGTAACTGCGGTCCTTGTCCGAAATAATCGTGGGTTCAAACGGCCAGGTGAATTCGAAGGCGGGATCATTCCAGCGGATGCCCCGCTCCAGCTCGGGACTGTAGGGCGCGGACATCAGGTAAAGCAAAATGGTATCAGGTGCCAGGGTCAGATAGGCGTGCGCGACGCCTTCGGGGATATAGACCATTTCATGGCTCTCCGCTTTCAGCGTAACGGCGCAAGTCTGCCCAAAGGTGGGCGAGTTGCGGCGTAGATCCAAGAGCTGATCGAAAACTCTGCCACCCATGCAGCACATCACCTTGGTCTCCCATTTCGGCGGCAGTTGATAGTGAAACCCGCGCAAGGTGCCTTGATGATGGCTAACCGAGTGGTTGATCTGCGCATATTCACTGATCAGGCCGACCTGAGTGAACTCCTCGGCGCAATAGAGCCGGTTGAAAACACCCCGCTCATCCGCCAACGGTTCCGGCGTGATGCGGTATGCGCCCGCTATTGATAGTTCGCTAAACTTCATCTTTGGTCCGCTTATTGGCTTGGCGGCAATGGCGTCTATTCGCCAAGTTCGATACGTTCCGGGGAACGGCCCGCACAATGGTTATCCCAGGCTGCTTCAATGGCATTGTCAAGGTTACGGCAATAGCGTTCATTGTCGAACAGGGGTTGGTTGTCGCGTCCCTCGATCAGGCGCCGGGACAATGCCGCGCGTTGTTCCGGGGCTTGCGCCAAGGCCACGGCGCGTTCGATATAGCTGGGCAGATCCGGCACCACCATTTCGGGGACACCGGCGGCATTGCTTAAGGTTGCGCCAAGCCGGGCGCCGGGTTTGTCACCCAGAATGCTCAAAACCGGCAGACCCACCCATAGTGCATCGACCGAGGTGATGCCGCCGCCATGATGCAGATTGTCCAAGGCAAGATCGGCCAGCTGCAAGCGGGCCAGGTGATCTTCGTGCTCGACGATTTCGGCGAAGATCAAGCGCTCCCCCGCAATACCGTGGGTCGCCGCCTCCCGGCGCAAATTCGTTTGCGTATCCAGCATCCAGGCGCCGAACCATAGAACGCTGTTTGGCACCTGCTTCATGATCTCCATCCAGGCGGCGAAGATTTTCGGCTCGAATTTGCACGGATGATTGAAGTTGCAAAAGACGATTACGTCTTCCGGCAGGTCCACATCGGCTCGGCTCACCGCCGCGCCAATTTTCTCGGGCCGTTTGGTGGGCATGAAGGTATTCGGCAGATACAACAGCTTCTCCGGCCCCACTGCTTCCCATTCTTCGGGAATATAGTTGCGGTCAGTAATTAGATAGTCGATGTAATCAGCCCCGGTGGTGATGGAATAGCCATAACCGTGCATCTGTACGGGTGCCGGCCGGAACGAGCTGACGGGCATGCAGTTGATGGAGGTTAGGCCGGTCACATCGATCAGGACATCGATTTCATCCTGGTTGATCATCTGTGCGGCCAGATAAGGCGCAGAGCCGGGAATGTCACGGAAATGATCGAAGGCGGCGCGGTAGACGGCGTTGAAGTCGCCGCCATCACTGGGCCGAACGGAATAGCCGAAGACCTCGAACCTATCCCGGTCATGGCGTTCAATGACTTCCTTCATGACCAGGGGCAGACTGTGGAACCAGGTATACCCCAGGGCATAGCCGAGGCGGATGCGTCTTTCGCCGGGCGCGGATTTCGGTTTGGCGTGGACAAGGGGCGGGGCGTCCAGGTTCAACCGGGCTTCCCCGGCAATCCGTATCGCGGCATGTCGGGCAACTTTGCCGATGAATTCATAGCTGACGGGCAGGGCTTGTAGATTGAAGACGTCAAAGCTGTCACCGTCGTCATCATTATCGGCGCAGCCAGCCTCAATCTGATCGATCTGGTTTTGACAGATTTCGTCGTAGTTGCTCCAGTCGCACATGCCCATCTTCAAATCAAAAATCCGGATGGAAGCGTTGGCGTCCCTGGGCTCGATCTCCAGAATATGTTCATAGACGGAGATCGCCTTGGCGGCTTCTTTCCACTGTTCGAACAGTCCGCCGACCGCGTTCAGAATAAGCACATCTTGCGTGCCCGACGTCATGACGATCGACAAATGTTCATACGCCCGCGTCATCTCGGTCTTATTGGTGCAGATGGAAATGATCGCCATATGGGCCCGCAATTCCCCTGCGTCCAATGCCAGGGCGCGGTGGGCGAATGTTTCGGCTTCATCATAGCGGCGCAGGGACTGCAACAGATTGGCGTGGTCGGCGATCAGCCGGGCATCGTCGGGGCTAAGATCGATGGCCCGTTGCCGTTGTGCCAACGCTTCGTCGAAGTCGCCCAGGCGCTCCAAAACAACGGCAAAGTCTTTCAAAACGGCAACATCATCGCCCACCTCGTGCAACAAACGCTGCATCTGTTCCTGGGCACCCAGCAGGTCGCGCATCTGTACCAGGCATCGGGCCAGGCCGTGGCGGGCGGCATGGAAGCCGTCGTCAATTTCCAGGGCCTTGTGCAGAGCCTCCCGCGCCTTGGTATAGCGTTTCTCGCGCATCAACAGGCCGCCAAGGGTGTTCCAGGCCAGCATGTAGTCGGGACGGTTTTGCAGCAAACCCTGTAGCAAATCGATGGCCTCGGAGACCCTATCCAGGCGGTCCAGCACGTTGGCGAGGTTGTTGCCGCAGGCCGGATCATTGGTTGCTTCATAGGCGATGGCGAAATGCCGGGCGGCACCCTCGTCGTCGCCTTGCCCCTGCAACAGATTGCCAAAGGAGAAATTGCCCGCCGCATGTTCCTTGTCGGCCAACAGAATTTGTTCCAGATATTGCCGGGCCAGATCGGTCTCGCCGCATTGCAGGCATATATCGGCCAGGCTGTTCCAGGCATCGAGGTAGCCAGGATCCAATTCAGTCGCCTTTAGAAAGCTGCGCGCGGCCTCGTCCAACTGGCCCAGGTGCTCCTGCATCTGTCCCAGCTGATAGTGGGTGAGGGGGTTGTCCGGCTCCAGCACCAGAGCCTGTTGCAGGCATTGCCGGGCCTCGTCATGGCGATGCAGGACGCCAAGCACAATGCCCAGGTTCAGCCAGACAATGGCGCGGTCCGGCCAAAGGTCGGTAAGCTCCAAATACAGGGGGATGGCGTCAAGCAATTGTCCTTGGCCAACCAGGGAATTGGCCTCTGTCCAAAGTGCTTCGGGTTGTAACGATTGTTGGTCCATGCTCATGATCGCGAAATCATTGCGGCATATGGTTAATATATTCCTGAGCTCGCGAAGTTATTGGGTTGGGCGCATGGGAAACCCTTGCTGGCGGAGGCGCGGCTGCGTTCGAGAATTTTGGGCCTTAAATGTTGCCGGCGCCGCACTTGACGAAAACTCTGCAATCGTGACAGCGTTATAGTGTTGGGGCATGGCAATCACCGGCCTCGAATTTTTTCTCATTCGGATGCGAGAATTGGCGGTTATGAAAGAGCCTCTAAGCGAGAACGACAAGATCAAGGAATATTGGGATGAGCGGGCCGCCGGTAGTTCGGCCATCGCGGTTACGACAAATGATAATTACCTAAGGATTTTGGAAGCGGAGACCATCGCCAAGGTTATTCAGGAACTGGAGCTGCCTGACGCGTTGCGGGTGTTTGATGTCGGATGCGGCGACGGGCAGACAACAATCCGTGTTGCCGAGACGTTAAAGGCCGCGACATTCCTGGGCGCGGACTATAGCCCCGCGATGGTTGCGCGGGCCGTGGCCAATCTTGCGGACAATGCGGACGTATCGAAACGTGTCGAATTTAGAGAGGGCGACATCCTTAATCTGGTGGCTTGTTCGGGGGCCGAACATTTCGATGTCGCCACGACAGATCGCTGCATCATCAACCTGCCCACATTCGAGGAGCAGCGCCAAGCCATTCACAATATCGCGCAATACCTTAAGCCAGGCGGATATTATCTGGCTCTGGAGAATTTTACCGATGGTCAGGAGATGTTGAACCAGACCCGCGCATTGATCGGCCTGCCGGAAATTTCCGTGCGCTGGCATAATCGGTTCCTAACCGAGCAAGAGCTGGATGAAATTGCGTCACCGCATTTCGATATCCTTCGCATTCTAAATTTTTCCAGCACTTACTACTATATCACCCGCGTTGTTTATTCCGCGCTATGCCGTGATTTAGGCGAGGAACCGGACTATCAACACCCGATCCACAAAGTCGCGATGACGCTGCCAAGCGAGGGTAACTACAGCCCCACCCGCATGGCCATTCTTCGCCGTAAATAAATGTTGGTGCGTCCCATGCACCATTTATTAAATCCGGTCGAATTATGATGATTTTGGCTTTTTTAGAATATTGATGACGCAAGGATTGATGGCGTGACAAGTTTTCCTGTTGCCGGACCCTGGATCACGGAAAAGGAAATTTCCTATGCCACCGATGCCGCGACCAACGGCTGGTATGAGACGGCGGGCGAGTATCCGGCCCGTTTCGAACGGGCGTTCGCTGACCGGGTCGATCGCGTGTACGCTATTTCCCTGCCATCCTGCACGTCGGGCCTGCATTTGGCCCTGGCGGCCCTGGGTATAGGACCCGGCGATGAGGTTATTGTTCCTGAATTGACTTGGATTGCCACGGCCGCGCCTATTTCCTACCTCGGCGCCGATCCGGTCTTCGCCGATTGTGATAGACAGACCTGGTGCTTGTCGGCCGATGCATTTCAACATGCGATAACGCCCAGGACCAAGGCGGTCATTGTGGTTGATCTGTATGGCAGCATGCCGGAAATGGATACGATTTCCCGCATTGCAGAGGCCAATGACATCGCGGTGATTGAGGATGCCGCCGAGGCCATTGGCTCCCGTTATCAGGGCCGCCCGGCGGGCAGCTTTGGACTTGCCAGCACTTTCAGTTTTCATGGCTCAAAGACCCTGACCACCGGCGAGGGCGGCATGCTTGTCACCAATGAGGAGGCATTCTACGCGCGTTGCATGGTGCTGCGGGATCATGGCCGCGCGCCGGGTGATGTCATGTTCTATAACCAGGAGCTCGGTTATAAGTACAAGATGTCGGCCTTACAGGCGGCGGTTGGTCTGGCCCAAACAGAACGGCTTGATGAATTGGTCGGGCGAAAACGTGATATATTCGCCTGGTATCAGGAGGAACTTGCGAACCTCTCTGGCGTCACCCTGAACGCGGAACCCGATCAGGTCTTTAACAGCTACTGGATGGCCACGGTAATCCTCGAGCCCCGCCTGGGTATGGATAAGATTGCCCTGATGGAGGCTCTCCGTGTCAAAGGCATCGACTGCCGCCCGTTTTTTCATCCTCTGAGCAGTATTCCCGCTTATGCCAACACACCGGCGGCTCATGGCGCCGAGGCGCGCAACCCAGCCGCCTATGCGATTGCGCCCTTTGGTGTAAATTTACCCAGCGCATTGTCACTCGAACGCGACGATATCGCGATCATTGCCGGGCATCTGCGTGACATCGTTAGAGACGCGCGGCCATCTCGAGCTTGAGTAGTTCTTCGCGGGACTCCGACCACAATTCCGCGGCGTCGGCGAAATTCTCCAAAATCAGGGCGTCAAGCCCGTCATAGTCATAGCGGTCTGGCTCCTGCACCTTTAAGCCAAGCAGGGTGCGGCGGATCATCAGCAGATGCATCGACACATCGGCATGCATTTTTTCTTCAAGGTGGTGCCGCTCGTCTTCAGTCGCCGTCATATGCTGGCTACCCATGCCGCAGTTTTCACCAGTGATGCGGAAATATGTCAGCGGTTCGCTGATAAACGCGGCGCCGCCTTCCAAAGCGCCCCAAAAGGGCACCAGCACATCAGATGTATGGTACCAGCTTGGCAGGGGACCATGGAGATCGAACAGACGCGGTGACCACGCCTGGCCGGCGCCGGTACAGGCCGTGTGGGGGGTGCGGCGCAAAATCTCCTCAAGATCCACGTGGTATTGTTCGTTGGGATTTCGGTGCAGCTCGATAACCTTGCCGCCATCGGCTGTTATCTTGGCCAGATTGTTACCAATCATGTCGGCGCCGGTTTCCTGCCAGACGCGCACGACTTTTTCAGTCCGCGTGGGATCCTGCAGATCGTCGCCTGATGCGAAGATGATATATTCCCCGGAGACTTCATTTACCAGGCGATTGGCATGTTCGCAGATATTGCAATGGTCGGGCTGTTTGATCACTCTTACTTTGTGCGGTCCGTTATAAGCCGCCGCCGCCGCCAGCATGATTTCGTGGGAGCTGTCGGTTGAACGGTTGTCCGACAGTATGATCTCCAAATTTTCATAAGTCTGATCAAACGCGCTTGCGACCGCCTGGGCGATATACTTTTCTTCGTTGTAGCACTGGATAAGATATGAAATCAGCGATGAGGTCATGACTACCGGTCTATTGGTGATGCGATGATGATCCGATGGTTGCTATGTAAAATTCCTACCTTGAAGATAGAACACAGATATCTGAACGATTGTTTAATTCGACGGAACGGCTATTTCCCGAACACTGAAGTCCCAAATGGACAGGTTGAAAAATGGCTGCAATAACATTAACTGGCAAGCATTGGCGTGCTGTTACGCCGCGACATGGGGACCGTTCAGGGCAATGAATAGCGGTTGTGCCATGATGAATTTTGCTGTGCGAAAGGGATCCGAGGCGTGGAAAATGTTCTGATCACCGGCAATATGGGATACATCGGACCTGTCCTGACGCAATATCTGCACCGGGGCGATGGCGATTATCGCCTGTACGGCTATGACAGCGGTTTTTTTGCCCATTGTCTGACCACCCTTGATGGCCAGCCCGAGCGTGCCCTGGCGGCGCAGCATTTTGGCGATCTGCGCAGTTTCGATGCCGCTATTCTGGACGGTGTCGGCGCCGTGGTGCATTTGGCGGCAATTTCCAATGACCCCATCGGCAATGCCTTTGCCCAAGTGACGGAACAGATCAATATTACGGCCTCGGTCGATTTCGCCAGGCAGGCCAAGGCGGCGGGTGTTCGGCGTTTCGTCTTTGCTTCAAGCTGCAGCGTCTATGGCGCCGGCCAGGCGGCAGCCTGCCGGGAGGATGCACCGCTCGATCCCTTGACCCCGTATGCGAAATCGAAGATCGCCATGGAGGAGGCGCTGCATGTCCTGGCCGATGACGATTTCTCGGTTATCTGCCTGCGTTTTGCTACCGCCTGCGGCATGAGTGATAGATTGCGCCTGGACCTGGTTCTGAACGATTTCGTCGCCAGCGCGGTGAGTACCGGCAAAATCGAAATTCTAAGCGACGGCTCATCCTGGCGGCCCTTGATCCATGTGCAGGACATGGCGCGAGCCATCGAATGGGCCTTGGGGACACGCGAAACCGGCGCCTTCATGGCCCTGAATGCGGGTTCGGATGCCTGGAATTACAAGATCCGCGATCTGGCCCAGGCGGTCTCCGATGCCATTCCAGATACCACGGTCAGCATCAACAAGGACGCGGTGCCCGATAAACGTTCCTACAAGGTGGATTTTTCCCGGTTCTCGCAATTCGCGGGCGGTTTTACGCCGCGCGTGGGCCTGGCCGAGGCCATTGCAGGATTAAGCGATGGCTTGCGCGTGATCGGTTTTGACGATCCGGATTTTCGCCAATCCAATCTGATGCGCCTTAGAATGCTGTTGAGCCATCAGGATCACGGCACCTTGGATGCTGATCTGAATTGGCTCCGCTAAAGCAATCTCGGCCCCGCTACGAACGCCTGTTTGTAGATAATTCGTTAACCATGGCCCCTTAGTATTCCAAAGTTAATGTTCTGATTAGGTGCATTAACAGGCGCTTAATTTTTGCGTGTTGGACAGGATTCTTCGG
Organism: Rhodospirillaceae bacterium; assembly: GCA_018701215.1. Classification (GTDB taxonomy): domain Bacteria; phylum Pseudomonadota; class Alphaproteobacteria. Next base: position 31,327 of record JABIWH010000015.1, on the reverse strand, counting down.
AAGGCTTTGGTTATGCGTGTAACCGGCTCAGGCAACGGGGCGGCGGCAGAGGGTAAATGGGCGGTCATCCTGTGCGGTGGCCAGGGCAGCAGATTGGGATCAATCACGCAGCACACCCCAAAGTCCCTGGTCGAGGTCCATGGCAAGCCGATACTCTGGTATATATTTTGGGCCCTGTACAAGCGCGGCTTTCGCAACTTTGTGCTGCCTCTTGGTTACAAGGGCGATGTGATCTGGAAATATTTCGAAGCTCTGGGCAGTGACCTGGATTGCCAGATGCTGGCCCGCTTTACCGGCAATGACACCCCAATCGCCGGCCGCATTAGCCAGATATCGGATTTGATTCCCGATGGCGCTGATTTCCTATTGCTTAACAGCGACACGATTTTCGATTTTGATATTGAGGGTATGTATCAGTGCCACAAGGACAACAATGCCCTGGTTACGCTATCATCCGTGGAGATAATTTCCACTTGGGGCTTGATCCTGATGCAAGGTGAAGATCTGGTTGGCTTTGACCGCCAACGCCGGGTGCGTCAACTTAGTTCCGGCGGTTCGCGCGGCGAATACGGCCTGGTAAATTCCGGCATCGCATGGCTTAACAAGGACGCGCTGCAACATGTGGATCTGGAGATGTGCGATGATTTCGAGACCACGTTGTATCAGCGCATTATCGAACTGGAACGCGGGGCCCATTATCTGATCACTGGCTATTGGTACCCCATCGATACGCCCAAGGATTTGCAAGTAATTAACATGGACGTTGGTGATAACCATGCCAGCGGCGGCCAGGCCCTTGATGTGCGTGCTGACCTGGAAATGGTCGGGCACAATTCCAGGGCGGCCGTACCAAGGATCGGCGGCGCATGAACGACGACAGTCTGATCGCCCGCTATCGTTATGGCGCGCAATACGTCGGCGATTTTCAGGCCCTTAGATCGGACATCGCGGCCAAAACGTTTATCCCCCATCAGGTAGAGTTTCAACCGCCGCCACGGGGCCGGAAAATCTGCTGGCTGGATTGTCCTTATTGCTATGGCGGTTCCGCCCATGATGACGGCCGGCGGCTTAGCAAGTCGCGGGCCCTGGAGGTCATGGCGCAGATCGCCCAGGGCGGTGTCAAAAAAATTATTTTCGCCGGTTATGCCACCGATCCCCTGAATTGCGAATACATCGATGATTTGCTGCGGGCGACGATCGACAGCGGCCAGATCTTTGGCTTCAATACCAAAGCGTTGAAGCTTTCCGAGGCATTTCTGGGCCAGTTGTCGCGCCCTGACATCGCCCCGCAAAGCTATATGAGCATCAGTGTCGATGCGGGCTGCAACGAGGTCTATAACGCGGTCCATGATGTTCGGGGTAACGCGAAACTCTATGACCGGGTATTGCAGTGCATCACGCGGGCGGGCGCCGCACGCCGTGCCAATGGCAATTTGTTCGATCTTTCGGCGACCTATTTGATTAATGGCCGCAATCATGATGTGGCGCAGGTTCAGCGTTTCATCCGCGACTTCAAGGCAGCGGGCTGCAACATGTTGCGCTTTGCCTTTGCCCAGCCGCCGCGCGGCATAGAGACCGCCGACGGCGTGGTGCCGACGGCGGACGACGTCAGGCTGTATGGCGAGAAGCTGCGCCCGGTCATCGCCGCTGCCGACAGTGCGGCTTGCACCACAATGTTGGTCGATGCGGACAGCGATCACGATATTTACGACAAGGCGCGCACCGTGCCCTGTTTCGCGCGGTTTAGCTATCCGACGGTCGGTTTCGATGGCTGGCTTTACCATTGCTCGCAAAGCAGTGCGCCGAATTTTCATGGCATGGCGATTGGCGATCTGAACAGCGACGATTTTTGGCCGCTGTTGTATGACTATGACGGCGAGCGGCTGGGGGATTATTTTTCCGCCTGTGGCCTGCGCATGAACCAGGAGGGGTGCCGTTGCGACCGCAAGGAGCATGTCTTGAACGCCCGTGTCATCGCCTCCGGCGCGTTCGATGACCTGGTGGTCAAGTGAGTGAAAAGCTTCCTCCGCCACGCATAGCTATTCTGGGTGCGCGCGGTATCGGCCGTGTTCATGCCCGGATTTTTCAAGCCCTGGGTGCGGATGTGTGCGCCGTTCTGGGCCGTGATCAGGCAAGCGCCGGGCAGGCGGTGCGGGATTTGTCGGATAGTTTCGGTATTGCTGCGGTGGCGTTTTCCGATCTGAAAACGTTGCTTTCCCAGCCCTTGGACGGCGTCAGCATTTGTACGCCGCCAGTTCACCATTTCGAACAGATCATCGCGGCGTTCGATAGGGGCGTGCCGGTGTTTTGCGAAAAACCGCTGTTCTGGAATGACAGTTGGAATGACAATTGGAACGAACCGGACTGGGCGCGAAAACTGGCTAGCTTGCAGGACCACTCCAACCGCCGCCTGTTCGTCAACACCTCCAATGCCTTTCTTATTGCCGCCGTGTCCGACCAGTTGCCGCCAGCCGAAACGGTCACGCAATTTGCCTTTCATTTTCATACACAGGGTCTTTATCGGGGCCGCGATATCGCCGTTGATCTGTTACCGCACGCGCTGTCGATGCTGCTAGGTTGTCTTGGCGAGCGTCCATTGTCGGATGTCCTCATGCAGGTGGAGCGGTATGGATGCCAGTGTCGGTTTTCCTACGGCGGCTGTAATGTTGCATTTGATCTTCGCCAGGGCCCCGACCTGGATAGGAGCCTTGGCTTTGTCTGCGATGATGTTTCCTTCCAACGCGTGCAAGAGGGCGAAGGGATGAACTACAAAGTCTGCCTTGAAAATACCGTCAGCGGAGAACGCTGGCCCAGTCAGGATCCGTTCGCGGCTTATATCGCCGAATTTCTTGACCATTGCCGCAACGGCGGCGTCGACCGGTTTGATGAAGCCGCCTTGAATATGCGTCTGATGGCGCAATGTCTGAAGCCATGAGCGGACCAAATACATGAACTGCCGTCACTGTCATAAGGCGTTGAGCCACGTTTTTCTGGATTTGGGATCGGCGCCGCCCTCCAATGCCTTTCTCTCGGCGCAAGATTTACAGGCGCGGGAAAGCTATTTTCCCTTGAAGATATATGTTTGCGACAATTGCTGGCTGGTTCAGACCGAGGACCATGCCGCCGCGGAACAATTGTTTGAGGCCGACTACGCCTATTATTCCTCCATCTCCACCAGCTGGCTTGATCATGCCAGACGCTATGCGGAGATGATCATTCCACGCCTGGGCCTGGGACCGGATAGCCTGGTCATGGAAATCGCCGCGAATGATGGCTACTTGCTGCGCAACTTCGTGGCCGCGAAAATCCCCTGTCTTGGGATCGAGCCGACCTCCGGCACGGCTGCGGCGGCCAGGGAACTAGGCATCTCCATTCGGGAGGAATTCTTTGGCTCGGAGCTGGCGACCCAGTTGGTGGGCGAGGGCATGCAGGCTGATCTGATCATCGGCAACAATGTTTTTGCCCATGTTCCCGATATCAATGATTTTACCGCCGGCATGAAGGAGGTGTTGAAACCTGGCGGGACGGTCACGTTGGAGTTCCCGCATCTGATGCGGCTGATCGCGGAATGCCAGTTCGATACCATCTATCACGAGCACTTTTCCTATCTGTCCCTGTATACCGTACAGCGTATTTTTGCCGCCCAGGGCTTGCGTGTATTCGATGTCGAGGAGTTGGATACCCATGGCGGCAGCCTAAGACTGATGGGCTGCCACGACGATGACGCCCGCGTAAGCTCTCACAAGATAGAACAATTGCTGAGCCGGGAGGAACAGAGCGGTCTGCGCGGCCTGCAAATTTATCGCGGCTTTCAGGCCGTGACGGATAGGGTCAGGAACGATGTCCTGGCTTTCCTGACGGAACAGCAGGCAGCCGGCCGGGCGGTCGCGGGTTACGGCGCAGCGGCCAAGGGCAATACATTGTTGAACTATGCCGGCGTTAAAGCGGATCTGTTGCCCTATATTGTTGATGCGGCGCCTTCAAAGCAGGGCAAGTTTACGCCGGGCGGGCACATACCCGTTCTCGATCCAGAGGTGCTGCGTCAACGGCGGCCTGATTATGTCTTGATCCTGCCCTGGAATATCGCGGCGGAGGTCACGAGCCAACATGGCTATATCGCTGAATGGGGCGGCAAATTCGTGGTCGCGGTGCCGGCATTGAAAGTGCTTTAGGCACCAAGGATTTCCCGCCTGAAACGTTGGAAGTTATCCAGATACCCATTGCAGGTTTCCGCCAGTGCGTCGGCGAAGGGATAGTGGGGCTTCCAGCCTAGCACCTTGTGTGCCTTGGCGCAGGATAGGGTCATGTCGGGAATTTCCTGACTTGCCGTCGGTTCTAATATCACCTGGTCGGTATGGCCATGCAGGGCAGCGATCTCCTCGACAATGGAGAGGACATCGCGTTTTATCTCGTTTGAAAAGTTAAACGCCTCGCCGAGATGCTCATTCCTATCCAGGGCATTGAGCACTTGATCGTGTAGGCGTACTGCGTCCTTGATGTACAGAAAGTCGCGTGTCATCGTGCCGTCGGAGCGCAGGACGATGGGCTCGTCCAGAAAGATTTGCCGGTTGACGTACGGCACGATCCTGTTGAAGTCGAAATCGAAGGCGCCAAAAAAATTGCCGCAGCGCACATTGATGATCCGCAGGCCATAATATTTGCCATAGAAGGCGCCCAACTGGTCCTGTGACTGCTTGGCAATTTCATAGATGGTGCCGGTGTGGAAGGGCATATCCTCGACAAAGGGAATAGGATTGGCGAAATATACCTTATCCGTGATGTGGTTGACGATGCGGGTTTCCAACTCCAACTGACGTACCGCCTCTGCTATGTTGAGTAACCCGGTGGCTGATGCGTTGAAAGTTTGCAGCGGCATTTGGCGCGACTGGTTGACATCGGCGACAGCGGCCAAATGAACAACCACGTGGGGTTGGTGCTGCGCCATGAGTTCACATACCTGCGCAAAGTTTTCCAGTTCACAAGGTATCTGTTCTACCCGGTCGGACAATTTTAAGAGGCCAAACATTGAGGGCTTTACCGCCGTGGAGGCTTGGCGCCGTGTTAAGATGCCCACGCTAGCTTTTTTCTCGAGAAAGTATTCGCACAGGTGGGAACCTAGAAAACCTGTTCCACCGGTAATAAGAACGTCCATGGCAATGCCCGAGATGTTGAACTAATTATCTTAGTAGCCGCTATTCGCGAGGCCAAAGTCAAGGGCTTGTCTGCCTTCGTAACCAATTGCTTCGGCAAATTGGCCGAAGAGGAAAGGAATCTCTTGCTGACAGCCCGCGCGGTTCTATATTGCCGGCCATGTTGAGCACGGAGAAAATGGATCAGGCGCAAGAACCCAGCTTGGCGCGGATGATCGCGGACGGTATCCGCCTGGACGGGGTGGCGGATGGCGCGCGCGTTGTCGTCGCCATGTCCGGCGGTGTCGATAGTTCCGTCTGTGCCGCTCTGTGCCAGCGCGCGGGTTATGAAGTCGTGGGCATTACCTTGCAGCTGTACGATCATGGTCAGGCCATACAACGCGCTGGTGCCTGTTGTGCGGGCGCGGATATCTATGATGCCAAACAGGTGGCGGATATCCTGGGCATTGCCCACTATGTACTGGATTACGAGGACCGCTTCCGCGCCGCCGTGATCGACGAGTTCGTCGATGATTATTTGGCCGGTTCCACGCCCATTCCCTGTATCCGCTGTAATCAGCGGGTCAAGTTCGAGGACTTGCTGACCACCGCACGGGAGCTGGGCGCCGACGCGCTGGTAACCGGTCACTATGTCCGCCGCCTTGAAGGCGAGGCGGGCGCGGAAATGTACCGGGCCGTGGATCCGCAGCGGGACCAGAGCTATTTTCTGTTCACCACCAGCCAGGAGCAGTTGGACTTCCTGCGTTTTCCCCTTGGCGGTCTAGCGGCGAAAGCGACGACGCGGGCCCTGGCGGAGGCTTTTGGCCTGCCCGTCGCGGCCAAGCCGGATAGTCAGGATATTTGTTTTGTACCCGATGGCCGTTATGGCGAATTGATCGAACGCCTGCGCCCCGGTGCGGCGGAACCGGGTGAAATCGTTGATTTGGCTGGCCAGGTTCTGGGGCGGCATGACGGCGTCATCCATTTCACGGTCGGCCAGCGCCGCGGTCTGGGCCTGTCCGGGCCGGAGCCCCTGTATGTCTTGGCGTTGCAGGCCGATGCCCGCCGTGTGGTTGTTGGTCCCAAGGCGGCATTGGCCCAGCGCCAGGTGCGCTTGCAGGATGTCAATTGGCTGGACCGCAAGGGGCCGGAAGCAGGCCGGGCGGTACAGGCCAGGATCCGTTCCACCCATCCGCCGGTTGCGGCCACGCTTGGCATGGTCGATAAAACGACCATGGCGGGCCTTACGGTAGAGCTATCTCAGCCCGAAGAGGCTATCGCGCCGGGCCAGGCCTGCGTTCTTTACGACGGCGACCGCGTTCTGGGCGGCGGCTGGATCGCGCGCGTCTAGACCACGTTCACAGAACATAGACCCGTTTGACCGCACGTCTCAGCTTCGTGGCTAGGCGAAGTTTGCCGGGCGTAGTGGGACTACGGGCAAAACCTTCAACGACGCCACGGCGCTGGGAAGCGCGGCCTCCACGCGCCATCAAACAGGTCTATGTTCTGTGAACGTGGTCTAGGGCCGATACCGATCCATTTCTATCCCAATGGTGTAGTCCTTAACGGATTCTATACGGATTCTGCTGCACACTGTCGCCAGTGCAAAAATCATGCGGAAAATCGAATGAAATAAGGGCTGGTACCGCCGGTGCGGGCTAGATATTCAAGGTGAACAAAGATCTCGCTATCACTTTTGGCAACATGAGTGTCTTGATAATTGAAGACAACGAAAACATGTGCCGTATCCTGACAAGGCTATTGAAATCGTTCGGCTTTGTGGATATTCGCTACGCCGCTCATGGTCAAATGGCGCTGGGCCTGCTTCGCGAGAAGGGTGTCGATTTGGCGATATTGGATTGGCATATGGAGCCAATGGACGGCATCGAATTTACTCATAAAATTCGTAGCAAGAAAACCAGTCCCGATCCTTATCTGCCGATCATTCTGCTGACCGCGTTTACCGAAATGTCCAAGGTCAAGATTGCGCGTGATATCGGGGTCAATGAAATCATGACCAAGCCGCTCTCGCCCGAGGCGCTTTATGCGCGCCTGACCTCGATTGTCCGCCAGCCGCGCCCTTATATTGAAACGGAGTCGTTCTTTGGTCCCGACCGCCGGCGTAAGGCACAGCCGGGTTTCCGGGGCCCCTATCTTCGCCGCGATGATAAAAAACGGAAGTTGGCGGCGTTGAGTGGATGATTACCTTGCCGTCTGATTTATGGGCAATGTAATGCCGATTCCGAAACAACACCGTATTATCAAGCCGGAAAACCGCCTGCAGTCCAAGATGCGGCTTTCCAAGCTAAGCGTCTCGGAATTGATGGCCAAGGCGAACGCTGTCATGGCGGCGATCGCCGCAAGTTATCCAGAATGGCTGCAGAAAGATCTTGAAAAGCTTATTGCCGCGCACGAAAGACTGCGCGAGGATCCGCTCGATGAAGCCGCCCGGTCGGAGCTATTTCGCACTGCCCATGACATCCGTGGCCAGGCGGCAGGTTTCGGCTATGATCTGGCCAGCCACGCGGGCGGTTCATTGTGTCAATGCCTGCGGCAGCGGCCGGTGCTTTCAACCGCCGACCTGCATGTTGTCGATGCGCACATCAATATTATCCGCGCCTGTCTTGGGCAATCGCTGAAGGGGGATGGCGGCGCCATCGGTCAGGAATTAGTGGCGGAATTGAATATCTTGATCGAGCGTACCAAGCCACGGCAATAGCCAGTCTCTTAACGCAAGTCCTTCATCAGGGGCAAAACCTCCTCGGCGAAACGGACGAATTGGCGGTCGCGGTCTTCATAGGGCCCGACGAAGTCCATGATGACATGGCGCACACCTGCTTCGTGAAACTCGAACAAGCGTTCAGCCACGTCCTGGGGACGGCCCAGGGCGCAATATTTCTTGGCCGCTTCGCGAAAGTCCATGGCATAGCGGACGCTTAGGGTTTCCGTGGCTTTATCCAGAGCGCCTTCGTAGGTGTCATCGACCGTGGCGAACAACAGATGCCCCGTGCCAAACGGCCGTTCCGGTCCACCGGCGGCATCGGCAGCCTGGTGGATTTTGTCGAGGGAGCCCTTGTACATCGCCGGGGTCACCACGTAGGACAACCAGCCATTGCCGATTTCGCCGGCCCTGCGCAGGGCGGCGGGGGAGCGGCCACCACACCAGATGGGCGGGCCGCCGAGCTGACGGGTGGGCGGCGACATGGTCAACTCCGGGAAGGGGAAATGCTGGCCGTCATGAGCGACCGCTTCGCCGCTCCACAGCTTGCGCAGTACCTCGATGCCTTCACTCAGACGGGAGCCGCGCTCGGAGGGGTCGATGCCGGCAACCTGAAAATCAGTCTTGAATTCACCGCCGACCCCAACGCCCAAGATCAAGCGGCCATCCGATAGATGGTCCAGGGTAGCGACCTGTTTCGCGACCGGTCCAGGATGACGGAGCGGTAACAAATAGACGCCCACGCCCAGGGCCAGGCGGGAGCTGTAGGTTGCCGCCTGTGCCAATTGGATAAAGGGATCAAGGATCGGAATGGCAAAGGACAAATGGTCGCCAACCCAGATGGAATCATAGCCCAGGCGGTCAATCAGTTCGACCATGGCGCGGCCATCATCCGCTTCTGGCAGCCAAAGGCCCACGGCCGGCTCGGTCCGCCGATGGATGGTCTGGACGCCGAATTGAAGATGTTCGTCAAGTTGCAGTGTCATGGCCGCGATCTCTTGTATGCAATTTTTCGGGGCGCCATGATTGGCGCGCCGCAGGCGAGCGGTCAAGCCCGGTGGCGGTAGCTACCGCGAACCGAGGGGCGGCGGCGGACAACGCCGCCGCCGCCAACTCACCAATGACCGCATTATTTTATGGGGCAGAAATCGGTCGGTGTCATCAACATGTTTTCCTGCTTTTCCAGGGCACCCATCGCGGCCGAGGCCTGGGTATAGGCGATCCAATCGGGATCGGACCACAGGGCGGCGCGCTTGGCCTCGCGGTCGCCGGCGTTCTCGTAGACCCAGATGTGCATGTACTGGTTCGGATTGCCGGTTTCCGTCTTCATATAGGCCAAAGGTTGGCCCAGATTACGGCTTTGCGGTGCAAATCCTTTTTCAGCATACAATTCCAGATGTTTGCCGATGGTGCCGGGACGGCAGGTGTATGTGCGGACGTCAAGTAGCATGGGGATATCCTTTATGATGCGTTATGGTTCCCCCGCAGTCTACGCCATGGCGAGGCTGCTTTCCCACGCTTGAAATACAATAGTTGCAATTTATTTGCGTCCGAATTAATTGTTTCCAAATTAATAGTATGCTAATCAATAGCGATCAAATTGAGCCTATGCAGCATGGTACCCTAGGCATGGACAGTTCATCGAATAGTGCCGAAAATGGCCACAAAATCGACCCGCGGGAACAGTTTGGCTTTCGCTTGGGCCGTTTGGCGCGGCTGTGGCGCTCGCGTCTGGATGAAAAGATGCGGCCCCATGGCCTGACCCAGGCGCGATGGGTTGTCATGATGCACATGCAACGCGGGGCGGACGGTCTGCAGCAAAAGGCCTTGGCGAAATTTGTGGGCATTGAAGGGCCGACCCTGGTGCATATCCTGGACAACCTTGAGAGCCAGGGCCTGATCGAACGGCGGCCGGACGAAGCGGACCGGCGTGGCAAGACGGTGCATCTGACCGACGAGGGCTGGCGCATGGTCGAGGTATTGAACGATGTCTCGGCGGCGTTGAGACAGGAGCATCTGGCAGGCGTTTCGGATGCCGAAATTGCCCATTGCCTGGCAATTTTTGACCGTATTCAGGGCCAGGCCGAAGCGGCTGCGTCGGAGGACGGTGACGGCATGAGTTTGGATTATCAAGCGGTAAGAACGGATTGATCAAGTGAACGATAAATCGACCACGCAGCGGCCACAGCCGCAAGATGAAGCGCCAAACAGCGGCCAAGGCACCGACCAGGGCGCACAGCAGGCCGGAGCCCAGGATACGCCGGTGGGCGGCGCCCTGCCCAGGGCGTCATCGGGCCTGCGCCGCGGTATTGGCCGTATGTTGCTGGTGGCGGCGATCCTGGTTGGCGTGGCTGGCCTGATGTACTGGGTTTATGGCCGCTATACCAATGTGGTTGTCTATGATGCCCGGATCAAAGCCGACATGATCATGATATCCTCGCGCATTGACGGCTGGGTTACCGACGTCCCCGTATCTGAAGGCGATGTGCTGAAAACAGGTCAGCCTTTGATCATGATCGACAACCGCGACTCGGAATTGCGCATTCGGGAAATTGATGCCCAGCGCAAATCATTGCAGGCGGAGAGGCAGCGGATTGAGTCGGAAATCCGCATGATCGATCAACAAACCCGTGGCCGTTTCGAGGCCAGCCGCGCCGCCCTGAACGCCGCCCAGGCCGCCAAATCCGGCATGGACACGGAAATGGAACAGATCCGCAATGATTTCGAGCGGGGGCAATCGCTGTTGCAGAAAAGGGTGATCTCGCGGCAACGTTGGGAATCCCTCCGCACCGCCTATCGCGTAGCCACCCAACAGGTGTTGAAAGGCGAGGCGGATGTCGCCAAGGCCAACGCGGACGTCATGGAGGCGCAGGCCGACCGGCAACGCATGGATGTCCTGCAAGGCCGCATCGCCTCTTTGCGTTTCGATGAAGAGCGCCTGGGCACCCAGTTGCAGCGGCAACAGCTTGACCTGACGGACCGCACCATCAAGGCGCCCAGCGACGGCAAGATTGACCGTATCTTCATTGATCCCGGCGAGTATGTGGCGCGCGGACAGCGTCTGTTGCTATTGCATAATCCGTCGGTCATTTGGGTAGAGGCCAACATCAAGGAAACCGATATTCGCGACGTCAAATTGGGCGCCAAGGCCAAGATCGGCGTTGATGCCTATCCCGACCTTGTCGTGGTGGGCGAGGTGGTCCGCATCGGTAATGCCGCGACCAACCAGTTCGCCCTGTTGCCCAGCCCCAATCCTTCCGGCAGCTTCACCAAGATTACCCAGCGTCTTCCGGTCAAAATCGCGGTACCGCAGACCAATGGTCTGCTGCGTCCGGGCATGATGGTCGAGGTCGAGATTGCAATCGTCAACGATTGAGGCGATGTTCGCGCGGTATGGGCCGCGTTACCGCTACTACGTAATCTTCACGGCCATGCTGGGCACCACGGCCACGGCGCTGATGGCGACCATGACCAATGTCGCCATACCGGTGATCATGGGCGCCTTTGGCGTCGGCCAGGATAAGGTGCATTGGGTCGCCACCGGTTTCATCGCCGCGATGACCATCTCCATGCTGCTTAGTGACTGGTGCGTGCGCGCCTTTGGCATGAGGGTAACCTTCATCGGCGCCATGGTTGTTTTCATATTCGGCGGCGTCATGGGCGGCCTCTCCAACTCTATCGATCTGATCATTGTTGCCCGTGTTCTACAAGGCGCCGGCGCCGGCATCGGCCAACCCTTGGCAATGGTCCTGGTGTTGCAGGTGTTTCCCGTTGACCGGCGTGGCCGCGCCATGGCGCTGTTGAGCGTCGGCATCATGGCGGCACCTGCCATCGGTCCGGCGTTTGGCGGCGTATTGGTGGATGGCTTTAACTGGCAGTATGTGTTTTTCATGTCGGCGCCGGTGCCCGCCGTCGGCATTTTTCTGGCGATGTTCTTCATGCCTGGCAGGGATCGCAGGGGCGCGTTGCCCGCTTTTGACTGGACGGGCCTGGTTCTGGCGACTTTGTGCATCGCCTGTTCCCTGACCGGGTTGTCAAGCGGCCAGCGTGAAGGCTGGGGCGCGCCGATCATTTCAGCTCTTTTTTCCGTTGGCATCGTTTCGGGCGTCGCCTTCGTCCTTTGGGAATTGACGACGTCGACCCCCATTCTTCAGATCCGCGTCTTCGCCAACCGCAAGTTTGCCGCTTCGATGGTCGTGGGCCTGGTTCTGAGCCTTGGTTTCTACGGCGCCGGCTATTTGGTGCCGCTGTTCGTGCAAACGGTGCAGGGCTATAGCCCGACGCGGTCGGGGCTGTTGATGATTCCGGGCGGTATCTTCATGATGATGATACTGCCCATCGCGGGGCGGATGTCGGACAAGTTGCCGGGTTATCAGATCACGCTGTTTGGCCTTGGCGTTTACGGCTGCTCGTCATTGCTGATGATGCAGGCGGCGACGGATACCGCATTTTGGGTTTTTGCCACGTGGCTGATATTTGGCCGGCTCGGCCAGGCAGCGATGATGCCGACATTGATGGTTACCGCTCTCTCCACGATGAAGCAGGAGTATCTGAGCCAGGGTGCGGGCGCCCTCAATTTTACGCGGAATTTGGGTGGCGCCATTGGGGTCAATGTTGTTGCCGTCGTGCTGGATCAACGCACGGCGTTTTACGCCGACGCCTTTGCGGGACTGCAGACGCCTGATAACAGCGCGACCCGGTATTTCATGCAGCAGCTTGGACACATCTTGAACCAAATGGGTTGGCCGCTCGAAATGATGCGGCCGGGCGTTCTGCATCTGGTTGGCCAAAGCGTCTATTCTCAGGCCTCAATGATGGCCTTCAAGGATGTCTTCCTGTTCATCGCGTTGGCATTTTTCATCACCATGGTCCCTGCTCTGCTGCTGCGGGACGCGTACCCAAAACCCAAACCCCGTCCCGAAACCAAACCCGCGCCGGCGGCAAGGGGCGGTTAGCATGGCGAACCCTGCCATAGAGGCGATGTTCGCCCGGTTCGGTCCGAACTATCGCTACTACGTCTCTTTCACGGCCATGCTCGGCACTATGTCCATGGTCCTGACCGCGACCATGATCAACGTCGCCATTCCAGTGATCATGGGCGCCTTCGGCGTTGGCCAGGAGACGGTGCATTGGCTATCCACCGGCTTTATCGCCGCCATGACCATCTCCATGCTGCTGAACGATTGGTGCGTCCGCGCCTTTGGGATGAAGGTAACTTACATCGGTGCGATGACGGTGTTCATCTTCGGCGCCATCATGGGCGGGCTCTCCAGCAGTATCGATATGATGATCCTTGGCCGCATCCTGCAAGGTTCCGGCGCTGGCATGGTACAGCCATTGGCCATGGTCCTGATGTTTCAGGTCTTTCCCGTCGAGCAAAGAGGCCGGGCCATGGGGATATTCGGGGTCGGCATCATTGTTGCGCCGGCCTTCGGACCGACTTTTGGCGGCGTGCTGCTGGATGCCTTCAATTGGCACTATGTGTTCTTCATGTCAGCGCCCGTCGCCGTGGTCGGCATCATGCTGGCGACGGTGTTCATGCCCGGCGCCAAGCGCGCTCGGCCCTTGCCGCCGTTTGATTGGGCCGGCCTGATCTTGGTGATCTCGTTCATCGGTTGTACCTTGACGGGGTTGTCGAACGGCCAGCGCGAAGGCTGGGGCGCGCCGGTCATCGCGCTGCTTTTTTCCGTCGCCATCATTTCCTTCGTGGCCTTCATTTTGTGGGAACTGCGGACGGACAATCCAATATTGCAGCTGCGCGTTTTCTTTAATCGTAAATTCGCCGCCGCCGTCGTGGTCGGCATGGTGCTGAGTATCGGACTGTTCGGGTCGACCTACATCATTCCGCTGTTCGTGCAAACCATACAGGGTTACAGCCCGACGCGCTCGGGCCTGTTGCTGATGCCGGGCGGACTGTTGATGATGGCCATGTTCCCCATTGCCGGACGTCTGTCGGACAAATTGCCCGGTTATCAGATGATCCTGTTTGGTCTGGCGGTGTTCGGCGCCTCGTGCGTATTGATGATGCAGGCCCATACCAACACGCCGTTCTGGGTCTTTGCCGTCTGGATCATGATTGGCCGGGTTGGTCTGGCGACCATGATGCCGACCTTGACGGTCACCGCCGTATCGACCCTGAAACCGGAATTGTTGAGCCAGGGTTCGGGTGCGCTTAATTTTTCCAGACAGTTGGGGGGCGCTGTCGGCGTCAATGTTCTGGCCTTGATCCTGGGCCAGCGGACGGCGTTTTTTTCCGACGCCTTCGCCGGCCAGCAGATACCGGACAACAGCGCCACCCTGCAACTGATGTCGCAGTTCGGCCGCATGCTTGGGCAACTGGGCTGGCCGTTCGAGATGATGCGGCCCGGCGCGCTCTATCTGGTAGGCCGCAGTGTCTATTCCCAGGCCTCCATGATGGCCTTTAGCGATGCCTTTCTGTTCATGGCCGTGTTGTATTTCATAACCATGATACCGGCGCTGTTCTTGATGGACCTGCCGATAAAAACGAAGTTCCGAACCATGTTAAGGCCCCGGCATGGATAGAATTTTTCTAATGTTTACGCTTTTAATTGAGCCTGCATCGAAGGCGCGCTAGAGCATGGCCGGCGATACAATCGAGGCGATGTTCGCGCAGTTTGGCCCGAACTACCGCTACTACGTCTCGTTCACGGCCATGCTTGGCACCATGTCCATGGTCTTGACCGCGACCATAATCAACGTTGCCATTCCGGTCATCATGGGTGCCTTTGGCGTCGGCCAAGATACGGTGCATTGGCTGTCCACCGGCTTCATCGCCGCCATGACCGTCTCCATGCTGCTGAACGACTGGTGCGTCCGGGCCTTCGGTATGAGGGTGACCTATATCGGCGCCATGTCGGTATTCATCTTCGGCGCCATCCTAGGCGGGCTCGCCAACACCATAGATCTGATGATCATTGGCCGCATCCTGCAAGGCTCCGGCGCGGGCCTGGTGCAGCCGTTATCGATGGTGCTGATGTTTCAGGTCTTTCCGGTCGAGCAAAGAGGCCGCGCCATGGGTATATTTAGCGTTGGCATTACAGTTGCGCCGACCATCGGACCAGCCGTTGGCGGCGTCTTGCTGGACGCCTTCAATTGGCACTATGTATTTTTCATGTCGGTGCCGATCGCCGTGATAGGAATCATGCTAGCGGCGGTTTTCATGCCCGCCGCCGCGCGCAAGGGGCCCTTGCCCGCCTTTGATTGGGCCGGCCTGATCCTGGTGATCTCGTTTATCAGCTGTACCTTGACGGGTCTGTCCAGCGGTCTGCGCGAAGGCTGGGGCGCGCCGATCATCGCGCTGCTTTTTTCCATCGCCATCATTTCCTTCGTGGCCTTCATTCTATGGGAATTGCAGACGCAGAACCCAATTTTACAGCTACGCGTTTTCTTTAACCGTAAATTCGCCGCCGCCGTCGTGGTCGGCATGGTATTAAGTGTCGGGTTGTTTGGCTCGGCCTACATCATTCCGTTGTTCGTGCAAGCGGTACAGGGCTACAGTCCCACACGCTCCGGGCTGTTGCTGATGCCGTCTGGAATTCTGATGATGGCCATGTTCCCCATTGCCGGGCGTCTTTCGGACAGGTTGCCCGGTTATCAAATGATCGTATTAGGCTTGGCCGTGTTCGGTGCCTCGTGCGTTTTGATGATGCAAGCCCATACCGATACGCCATTCTGGGTTTTTGTGGTCTGGATTACGATTGGCCGGATTGGTCTGGCGACCATGATGCCGCCCTTGACGGTCACCGCCGTTTCGACCCTGAAACCGGACCTGTTGAGCCAGGGATCGGGGGCGCTCAATTTCTCCAGGCAGTTTGGCGGGGCTGTGGGGGTGAATGTTCTGGCCTTGATCCTGGGCGAGCGCACGGCGTTTTTTTACGATGCCTTCACTGGCCTGCAGACGCCGGATAACAGTGCGACCCTACATCTGATGTCGCAGTTCAGCCATATATTGGGCCAGTTGGGCTGGCCGCTAGAGATGATGCCGGCGGGCGCGCTTTATCTGGTCGGCCGCAGTATTCATACACAGGCCTCGATGATGGCGTTTAGCGATGCATTTCTGTTCATGGCCGCGTTGTATTTCATGACCGTGATACCGGCACTGTTCTTGATGGATCTGCCCATAAAGACAAAGTTTAGAACCAAGTTGCGGCTGCGGCATGGTTAGTCCTGGGTACGGAAACACCGGATCGTGAGCGGTCCCTCCATAGAGACGTTGTTCGCGCGGTTCGGGCCGCGCTATCAATATTATGTATCCTTCACCGCCATGCTTGGCACGGTTGCCATGGTACTGTCCGCGACGATGATCAATGTGGCGGTGCCGGTGATCATGGGCGCCTTTGGCGTGGGCCAGGATACGGTCCATTGGCTGTCCACGGGTTTCATCGCGGCGATGACCGTTTCCATGTTGGTCAACGATTGGTGCGTGCGTTCTTTCGGCATGCGGGCCACTTACATTGCGGCCCTGACGGTGTTCTCTCTTGGTGCCGTGATGGGGGGGCTGAGTACGAACATTGATATGATGATCCTGGCCCGGATTTTTCAAGGTGTCGGCGCCGGCGTCGTGCAGCCCCTGGCCATGGTCGTGATGTTCAAGGTCTTCCCGCCGGAACAGCGCGGCAAGGCGATGGGCCTGTTCGGTCTTGGCGTGGTGGTGGCGCCCACGGTGGGGCCGGCCCTGGGGGGCGTGCTGCTTGATCTCTACAATTGGCATTTTGTTTTCTACATGGCGGTGCCCGTGGCGATCGTGGGGATTGTCTTGGCGCTTGTCTTCATTCCCGGCAAGGAGGGCGAGGGGCCGCTTCCCAGCTTTGACTGGACCGGGTTGATCCTGGTGGCGCTGTTCATTTCCTTTGGCCTGACGGGTCTGTCCAACGGTCAACGTGAAGGCTGGCAGGC
This sequence comes from Rhodospirillaceae bacterium, assembly GCA_018701215.1. Lineage (GTDB taxonomy): Bacteria > Pseudomonadota > Alphaproteobacteria. Next base: position 14,563 of record JABIWH010000015.1, on the reverse strand, counting down.
ACCGCTCATCGCCGTCTATTTCAGCGTTTCCATTATCTCTCTGTTCGCGTTCATCTATTGGGAACTGAAGGCGGATACGCCGATCATGGAGCTGCGGGTGTTCTTCGATCGGAAGTTCGCGGTCGCGGCCCTTGTCGGCATGGTGCTGGGCGCCGGTTTGTTCGGCTCGATCTATATTATCCCGCTGTTCGTCCAGACCATCCAGGGCTACAGCCCGACCCGGTCGGGCTTGCTGATGGTGCCCGGCGGTTTGATCATGATGTTGTCTTTCCCCATTGCGGGCCGGCTTTCCGATCGTTTGCCGCACTATCAGATGATCCTGTTCGGTATGTTCGTCTACGGGTTTTCGTCCTTTTTAATGATGGGGGCCCATACCGATACGCCGTTCTGGGTCTTCGCGGTCTGGATCATGATTGGCCGTGTTGGTCTGGCATCGGTGATGCCGACCCTGACCGTCTCCGCCATCTCAAATTTACGGCCCGAGCAATTAAGCCAGGGTTCGGGCGCGATCAACTTCACCCGCCAATTAGGCGGCGCCCTGGGCATTAACCTGATTTCTCTTGGCTTGGAGCGGCGCACGGCATTCTTCTCGGATGCTTTCGCGGGTCTGCAAACACCCGATAACAATGCGACCCAGCTGTTGCTGGCAAAATTCGGCCATTTGTTGGGACAGCTGGGCTGGCCGTTCGAGATGAAACCGGCGGGTGCGCTTTATTTGGTAGGCCGCAGCATTTATGCGCAGGCCTCCATGATGGCGTTTAGCGATATCTTCATGATCATCGGGGTGGTCTATGTGGGGATGATGATACCGGTATTGCTATTGCGCGACCCAGTTACCAGGACAAGGACCCGGCCCCGATTGCGGCCGCGGCTGGGCTAAGTCATGCCCAGCACTGCGATAGAGACATTATTCGAACGTTACGGACCCAGATACCGGCTCTTCGTGACCATCACCGTGATCCTTGGCGTCGTGACGATGTTGTTGAACGCCACCATGATCAACGTCGCCATTCCGGTCATCATGGGCGCCTTTGGGGTTGGCCAGGATACGGTGCATTGGCTGGCTACGGGTTATATCGCCTCAATGACCGTGACCATGTTGCTGAACGACTGGTTTGTCCGTTCCTTTGGTATGCGTACGACCTATCTTGCGGCCATGGCGGTCTTTGTCTTTGGCGCCTTCATGGGCGGGCTTTCCAACAATATCGATATCATGATTTCCGCCCGCGTCCTGCAGGGCCTGGGTGCTGGGTTGATACAACCGTTGTCCATGGTCTTGATGTATCAGGTTTTTCCCATGCACCAACGAGGCAAGGCCATGGGCCTGTTTGGCCTGGGCGTTGTCGTGGCGCCCACCCTGGGGCCGACGGCCGGCGGCTTGCTGCTGGATGCCTACAATTGGCATTATGTGTTTTTCGCACCCGTCGCCGTGGGCATCGTGGGCAGTATTCTGGCCTGGCTGTTCATGCCCTGGCGCCAGGGCAACGATCCCAAGCCGGCGTTTGATTGGACCGGCCTGGCGCTGTTGGTGGTCTTTGTCACCTCAATGTTGGTTGGTTTGTCGTCGGGGCAGCGCGAGGGCTGGCATGCGCCCATCGTCGCGGTCTATTTCTCGACCTTCCTATTGACCTTTTTTGCCTTCCTGTGGTGGGAGTGGCGAACAGAGGTGCCGATCCTGCAGCTGCGCCTGTTCCTGAACCGCCAGTTCGCCGCCGCCGCCATGGTACGCATGGCCTTGGGCGCGGGCCTGTATGGCACCACCTATCTGATCCCCCTGTTCGTACAAACGGTGCAAGGTTATTCGCCCACACGGGCTGGTCTTTTGATGGTGCCGGCGGGCCTGACCATGATGTGCCTGATGCCCATCGGCGGCCGCCTGGCGGATCACTTTCCACGCTATTTGTTGATTTTGGGCGGCCTGCTCGCCTTTGGCATCTCGTCCATGTTAATGACCGGGGCGCACACCGACACACCGTTTTGGACCTTCGCCCTGTGGATGATCCTGGGGCGCATCGGGATGGGTTTCGTTATCCCCACCATCAACGTTACCGCCTTGCAAAGCCTGAGCCCCGAGCTGTTGGGCCAGGGTTCGGGCGCCGTGAACTTCATGCGCCAGATTGGCGGCGCCCTGGGCGTCAATGTGATCGCGGTGATGTTGGAGCAGCGCACCGCCGTTTTCAGCCAGGCTTTCGCTAGTCTGCAAACGGCGGACAATATTCTCACCCAACAATTGATGCAGCGCCTCTCGGGCCTGCTGACGCAATTGGGCTGGCCGGTGGAAATGCACCCCGTGGCGGCCCTGCATTTGCTTGGCAATAGCCTGCACGCCCAGGCTTCCATGCTGGCCTTCCGGGATGTTTTTCTGTTTTTGGGCATGTGCTTTTTCTTCGCCATGCTGCCGGCCATATTGCTGCGGGAACGCAAGCCGAAAGCCCGCTTGACACCGACCGTTCAGGCCGACGCACAGCCTACCGTCGGAACCCGGGCCTAATACCGTAAACGGACAAATATCGAGCAGCTCGAATTTCCCGATCGGCCCAAGCGTGCTATGCTTGGCCATCAGGCGGCGCTTAGCCGTTATCACGGGCAAGGGGAACAATCGTGGCAGACAAAATCAGGGTCGGAATTGTCGGTGCAACCGTTACACCAGGCGGCAGCGGCTGGGGCGCCAATGCCCATGTGCCGGCGTTACAGGCTTTGTCCGATTATGAACTAAAGGCCGTTTGTACCGCGCATGAGGAGACCGCGAAGGCCTCGGCCGAGGCGTTCGGTGCCGAACTTGCCTTTCACGACATGAACGAGATGGTCGCGCATCCAGATGTTGACCTGATCGCCGTTGTGGTTCGCGTACCCTTGCACAAACAGCTGGTCATGGCCGCGATCGAGGCCAACAAGCCCGTGTGCTGCGAATGGCCCCTGGGGGCGCATCTGGCTGAGGCAACGGAAATGGCGAACAGCGCCAAAGCGGCCGGGTTGCCGACATTGGTTGGTTTGCAGGCGCAAAGCGACCCTGCCGTGATGTATACCCGCGACCTTGTTGCCAGCGGCGAAATCGGCGACATCGTGACCGTTAACTTGAGCGTGATCGTCGGTGCCATCACCGAGCGCGGGGATGGCCGCATCTGGCAGGGCATTCGCACCAATGGCGCCAACCCCATGACCATTCCGGGCGGACATTCCATAGATGCGCTGTGTTATATCCTGGGCGAATTTGCCGAGGTCAGCGCCCGGGTAACTACGCGGATCGATATGTGGAAGCACGCGGTAACGGGGGCGGACTTTCCCGTCGATGCACCCGATACCGTAACCGCCGCGGGCCTGCTCAAAAACGGCGCGGAAGTATCCTACCAAGTGGCCAGCGTGCCCTACAATGCAAGTGGCACACGGATGGAGATTTATGGCCGCAAAGGAACCCTGGTGCTGACCTCAAACTCCGTCAACATTGGACCTAGCCGTCTCCACCTCGCCACCGGCAATGACAAAATGGCGGAGATCACCCCGCCTGACAGCTACCGCCTTATTCCCGACGACATGGCTGCCGGTCCGGGCAGAAACGTCGGGCAGGCCTATGCCCGCTTCGCCGATGTAATTAAATCGGGGCAATCGGGGACGGCGGCCGCGCCTGATTTCAACGCTGCTGTTGTTCGCCATGCCCTGATTGACGCCATGGAGCGTTCCCACAGGGACGGCAAGGTCATCAAGCTGGCGTAGGGCCTGGGTGGAGACGGGCTGGCCTTATTTCGTCGTGACGAGGCGGTAGCCAAAGTCGCATTCATCAAGGTCGAGTAGTTCAGAATACCGCTGCGCCCATGCGCCGGTGTCCAGGTCGTTCGCGAGCTTTTTCAGCGCCACTGAAACGTTGTCCAGCACCCAGAAGCAAGAAATGGCAGCCCGAATTCTAGGATCGAGATAGGCACCGGGCCGCCGCCAATAGGCGCACAAGAAACCGTCGCTACAGTCATGCGGAATTGGCACGGCGGAAATCTCTACTGAGCCAAGCCACGCCTCATAATCTGTCATCCTTGGCATTTGCACCTCGTCCAACGCAACAAGTTCCGGGATGTAGTCGGCGAGCCAGAAGCCCCGGTGCGAAGGGTCGAATGTAAGTATGACGATCTGGCCCCGGGTCACGCGACGGATCTCTTTGAGGCCCCTCTCTTGGTCGGCCCAATGGTGAACCGTCAGGGTCGCCATTGTTGCATCAAAGGAATTGTCGTCGAAGGGCAGGTCTTCTGCATAGCCCTGAATAACCGGAGCCGCCGAGGCACCGCGCTGCCGGATCATTTCCATGGATGGCTCGATAGCCGTGACCCGCCGGTCGGCAGGCTCATACGAACCAGTTCCGGCACCAACATTCAGGACAGTTTTTGCCGATCCCAGAGCCCGTCCGATCATCATTTCAATCCGGGAGTCAGGTTTCCTGAGATCAGAATAATTGACACCGATCGTATCGTAGGAAGTGTGCATAACGCAGCGTAACATACGGCAACGGATTTATCCTGAAATGTAGCCTTTGCTTGCGAAGCCGGCATACATTGTTCTGCTTCCATTCGCGTTCAGGGTCGAATGGTGAAGCTTATTTCGTGATTGACGATGTCCGTTAACGAGGTGTTTTCGGACTGGATGTTTCCTATTTCATCCCATCGCGATGATCTCAAAACTAGCGCTTTAGGGGTGATTTTCAAAAGCATGTAATGGATATCACGGCAGATCCGCCGCCGTTTTAAAGCGGATCTGGAAAATGGGCCTTCGCGGTAAATCTGGCGCGCCTAAAAGGGTTCGAAAAAGGCTCAAAAAATACTGTTTTTAGGGCTCAATTTCGGCCACGCGACGTTGCTGAAAACCGCAAGACTTGGTATTATCTTTCACCTAACGTCGCAATATCTCGTGATCCTCTGATCATGGGCGGGGCGATGGGTTACAGCATCTCGAAAGCGTAGAACCATTGCCCAAAACGGTGTTCGACGAGGGCCGTTGAAACCTACCCATCAGGACCTATCGAATTGACTGACGACAGCCAAATTCCTCCCGCCGATCCTCCTTTGGCGCCGCCCTCGGGTGGCGCTGACGGCAATGGGGTCTTGCCCATCGCCATCGAAGACGAGATGCGGAAATCGTATCTGGATTACGCCATGAGCGTGATCGTCAGCCGGGCTATTCCCGACGCCCGCGACGGTTTGAAACCAGTACATCGGCGCATTCTCTATTCCATGTACGAATCCGGCTATACCTCGGACAAGCCGTACCGCAAATCGGCCCGCGTGGTTGGTGACGTCATGGGCCGTTATCACCCCCATGGCGATCAGGCGATCTATGACGCCATGGTGCGCATGGCGCAAAAGTTCGCCATGCGACTGCCTCTCCTTGATGGTCAGGGCAATTTCGGCTCCATGGACGGCGACCGCGCCGCCGCCATGCGTTACACCGAAGTGCGCATGGATAAACCGGCCGAGATGCTGTTGGCGGATATCGACAAGGACACGGTCGATTTCCAGGACAACTATGATGGCTCGGCCTCTGAGCCAATCGTCTTGCCGTCCATGTTGCCGAACCTGCTGGTCAATGGCGCGGGCGGCATCGCGGTGGGCATGGCGACCAATGTGCCGCCTCATAATCTGGGCGAAATTATCGATGCCTGTTGCGCCTATCTCGATGACCCGGCCATTACCGTCGATGGCTTGATGGAATTCGTGCAAGGCCCTGATTTTCCTACCGGGGGGCTTATTCTCGGCCGGGTCGGTATTCTCTCGGCATTTCGCACCGGGCGCGGTTCCGTCGTCATGCGCGGGCGCACCCATGTAGAAACCATCCGCAAGGACCGGGAAGCGATCATCGTCACGGAAGTGCCCTATCAGGTGAACAAGGCCGGCATGATCGAAAAAATCGCCGAGGCGGTGCGCGCCAAGCGGATCGAGGGCATCTCGGATCTGCGCGATGAGAGCGACCGCACCGGCGTGCGCGTGGTGATCGAGCTAAAGCGCGATGCGATGGCGGATGTGGTGCTGAACCAGCTGTACCGTTTTTCGCCCCTGCAGACCTCGTTCGGGGTCAACAGCCTGGCGCTGAACCATGGCCGCCCGGAGCTGCTGAACCTTGGCCAGATGGTTGCCGCTTTTGTCGATTCCCGCGAAGTGGTGGTCTCCCGGCGCACCAAATATCTGTTGGGCAAGGCGCGGGAACGGGCCCATATCCTGGCTGGTCTGGCCATCGCGGTAGCCAATATCGACGCCATCATCGTCCTGATCCGTTCCGCGCCCGACCCGGCCACGGCACGGGCCCAGCTGATGGAGCGGGATTGGCCGGCGACGGAGGTCGAGGCGATGATCCAACTGATCGACGAGCCAGGACACCGGGTTGTCGATGGCGCTTATCGGCTCAGCGAAATTCAGGCCCGTGCCATTCTCGATTTGCGCCTGCAACGGCTGACCGCCCTGGGCCGCGATGAAGTGGGTGCGGAGCTACGCGAGCTGGGCGAAAAAATCCTCGACTACCTCGATATTCTGCGCTCTCGCGAGCGCCTTACCGGGATCATCCGGGAAGAGCTGTTGGATATGAGAGAGCGCTTCGCCACACCCCGGCGCAGCGAAATCGTCGAGGCCGAGGCGGACCAGGAGGACGAGGATCTGATCCAGCGTGAGGACATGGTGGTGACCGTGTCTCACAATGGCTATGTCAAGCGGGTACCGCTATCCACCTATCGACCGCAACGCCGGGGCGGCAAGGGGCGTCAGGGCATGGCCACGCGGGACGAGGACTTCGTCTCCCAGCTATTTGTGGCCAACACCCATACGCCGATGCTGTTCTTCTCCTCCACCGGCAAGGTCTATCTATTAAAGGTCTTTCGTCTGCCCATGGCGGCACCCCAGGCCAGGGGCAAGGCCATGGTCAATCTGTTCCCGCTCGAAGCAGGCGAGACCATTCATACGGTTTTACCCCTGCCGGAGGACGAGGCGGAATGGGCCGACCGCTATGTCATGTTCGCCACTGCTTCGGGCTCGGTGCGGCGCAACGATCTGGCTGATTTCAAACGGGTGCAGGCAAACGGCAAGATTGCCATGAAACTGCCCGAGGGCGACCGTATCGTCGGTGTGGCGATCTGTGATGCCAACGATGATATTCTGCTTTCGGGCCGCCGGGGCAAATGCATCCGCTTCCCCGTGATCGACGTGCGGGTCTTTAAAAGCCGCGATTCCGTTGGTGTCCGCGGCATCCGTCTGGTTGGCGATGATGAATTGATCGCCATGTCCATCGTGCGTCACGCCGAATTCGATAGTGATACGCGGGACCGGTACCTACGCTGGTCCAATGCCAGGCGCCGTGCCGAGGGGGAAGGGGAGAGCAGTGCGGATCCCCTGCCCAGCGCGCCTGAGCAGGCCGACGAAATGGCGGCGGCGGAACAGTTTGTGCTGTCCATCACCGAGAACGGCTATGGCAAGCGTACCTCGGCCTACGAATATCGGGTCACGGGGCGCGGCGGCCAGGGCATTATCAATATCGAGGCCTCGGACCGGAACGGCCCGGTCGTCGCCTCCGCCCCGGTCGAGGAAGATCATCACATCATGCTGGTAACCGATACCGGCCGTTTGATCCGCACGCCCGTGCACGACATTCGTATCGCCGGCCGCAACACCCAGGGCGTGACCCTGTTCGATGTGGAGCCAAACGAGCGGGTCGTGTCGGTTGCCTGGCTGTCGGAACAGAACGACGGCGAAGATGCCGACGATGATGGCGATGATGGCGAGACCGGTGATGCACCCAATGTTGCACCCAGTGATTCGCCCGGTAATACTGATGATGAATAAACCGGCGGTGGCATGGACGGGGCCAATTGCAGGTACCTTACGTTTTCACCCTTTTCATGATGGCCCTGAAAGGCTAATGATCCTTCAGGATTAGTCTGTTGGCACTAGGAGGCGGTTTTGTCTAAGCAGCGTATCGGCTTTTATCCGGGAACTTTCGACCCCATCACCCTGGGGCATAGTGATATTATTCAACGTGCCACCAAGCTGGTGGATAGATTGGTCATTGGCGTCGCGATTAACCGTGATAAGGGTCCGATGTTTACGCTGGATGAACGGGTGCAGATGGTTCAGGACGAACTCGATGCAATCGAGGGGAAGTTGCACGACTGCGAAATAGCGGTGCGGCCGTTTGATAATCTGTTGATGCACTGCGCCCAGGAACATGACGCCGGGATCATCATCCGTGGTTTGCGGGCTGTCTCGGATTTCGAGTACGAATTTCAGATGGTTGGTATGAACCTGCGTCTGAATTCTGAAATTGAAACAGTGTTCTTGATGGCCAACGACAAGTATCAATTCATCGCCTCGCGTCTGGTTAAGGAAATTGCCCGGCTGGATGGCGACGTCTCGTCGTTCGTCTCGCCGCGGGTGACGAAATGTTTGTACGAACGGGTCGGGCGTGACTGAAGTGCTTCAGACGTCGGTGCTGTATCGCATGGCGCAGCTGGCTTGGCAGAGGGCGGCTTGGAAGAGGGACGGCAAGATGCTGTTAAGAAGACTTATTTTTGGATTAATCATGGCCCTGGCGATGCCGGTCATTGAAGCGGGAGCAGGTGACTTGGAAAATACGATCTATCTTGAATTAAAGGATGGCCGGGTGACCATTGAAATGCGCCCCGACATTGCTCCCAACCATGTCGCCCGCATCAAGGAACTGGTGCGGCAGAAATTCTACGATGGCATTGTCTTCCATCGCGTGATCGAGGGTTTCATGGCCCAGACCGGTGACCCCACGGGTACGGGAACGGGCGGTTCGGGCCAGCATCTGGATGCGGAATTCTCCAACGAGAAGCATCTGCGCGGCGCCCTTTCCATGGCCCGGGCGGCTGATCCCAATAGTGCCGACAGCCAGTTCTTCATCGTCTTCAAGGCGGCACCTTGGCTGGATGGTCAATATACCATGTGGGGACAGGTCACCGACGGCATGGATGCCGTGGATAAGATCAAGATGGGCGCGGCTGGCAGCGGTTCTGTCACCGACCCGGACAAGATCATTTCCATGCGGATGGCCTCCGACGCGGAATAACGCCCCCGGAAGTATCCTCTGTTGTGTCATTGCCGGGCTTGACCCGGCGATCCATGGTGACGTTTAGGATATTGCCGCCGTTGCTGGCCGTGGATGCCCGGGTCAAGCCCGGGCATGACAATGTGGTTTGCTAGAGTTGCCCGGTTGGCGGAGCGCCCTCCATGGACGTCGATCTATTTGATTTTGATCTGCCGCAAAGCGCCATTGCCCTGCGCCCGGCACGGCCGCGTGATAGTGCGCGGTTGCTGCATGTGGATCATGCCGGCCCGCACGATAGGATGATCGCCGATCTGCCGGCGCTGTTGCGGGCCGGGGATCTTCTAATCCTCAACAACACCCGTGTTTTGCCATTGCAACTCGAGGCGCGGCGTGGTCAGGCGCGAATAGAGCTCACCTTGCTTGAGAGTATCGCACCGGGCCGCTGGAGGGCCTTCGCCCGTCCGGCCCGGCGTCTGCGCGCCGACGACCGTCTGCGCATCGCCGATGGTTTCACCGCGCGGGTCGAAGGGCCCCATACGGATGGTCAGGTGGTCTTGGATTTCGCCATGACCGAGGCCGAGTTGATGGCGGCTCTTGGCCGCCACGGCACCCTGCCGCTACCACCCTATATACGCAAGCACCGGGCCGTGGATGATCAGGACAATGCCGACTATCAGACCGTGCTGGCCCGCCATGACGGTGCCGTCGCGGCACCCACGGCTGGACTGCATTTTACCGATGCATTGTTGCAGCGTCTGACGGCGGCCGGCGTCGAACCTGCGGAGCTGACATTGCATGTGGGGCCGGGCACCTTTCTGCCCGTGAGTGCCGCCGATACCGATGATCACCACATGCACAGCGAATGGGGCGAGGTGGACGCCACGGTGGTACAGCGGATCAACGAAACCAAGGCCCGGGGCGGCAGGGTGGTCGCCGTGGGCACCACGTCGCTGCGTCTGTTGGAAAGCGCGGCCCAGGCAGGCACACTGGACGCCTTTTGCGGCGAGACCGATATCTTTATCACGCCGGGCTATAATTTCCGTGTGGTTGATATGTTGTTGACGAATTTTCATCTGCCCCGCTCGACCCTGTTCATGCTGGTCTCTGCCTTCTCCGGGCTGGCGCGGATGCAGGCGGCCTATGAGCATGCCATTGCCGCGGGTTACCGTTTCTATTCCTACGGCGACGGCTGTCTGCTGGAATTGGAGAGCGCCCCGTGACCGCCTATGATTTCCAGGTTCTGGCCCAAAATGGCGCCGCGCGTACGGGACGGATCAACACGGCGCATGGCGACATCGCGACGCCGGCCTTCATGCCCGTGGGCACGGCGGCCACGGTCAAGGCCATGACGCCGGAAGCGGTGCGCGAGACCGGCGCCGATATGGTCCTGGCCAATACCTATCACCTTATGCTGCGCCCTGGTGCCGAGCGGGTCGACCGCCTGGGCGGTTTGCATGACTTCATGCATTGGCAACGGCCGATCTTGACGGATTCAGGCGGTTTTCAGGTCTATTCCCTGTCCGATCTGCGCAAATTGGACGAAGACGGGGTGACGTTTAAATCCCACATCGATGGCTCCAAGATGTATCTCAGCCCCGAACGCAGTATCGAGGTGCAGCATTTATTGGATGCCGATATCACTATGGCCTTTGATGAATGTACGCCTTATCCGGCGACGGAGGAGGTCGCGGCGGCCTCCATGCAGCTATCCATGCGCTGGGCCGAACGCTGCCGCACGGCGTTCGTGGAGCGGCCCGGCTATGCCCTGTTTGGCATTGTTCAGGGCGGCATGTACGCCGGGCTGCGGGCCGAGTCCGCCGCCCGCCTGCGGGAAATCGGCTTTGACGGCTATGCCATTGGCGGCCTGGCGGTCGGTGAAGGTCAGGAGCTGACGTTTTCCACCCTGGATGTGACCGTGCCGCATTTGCCCAACGACCAACCGCGCTATCTGATGGGCGTGGGGCGGCCCGGCGATATCGTCGGTGCGGTACAGCGCGGCGTCGATATGTTCGATTGCGTCATGCCTACGCGGTCCGGGCGCACGGGCCAGCTGTTCACGCCGCGCGCCACCTTGAACATCCGCAATGCCCGCCACGCCGACGACCCACGAGCGGTGGATGAAACATGCCGTTGCCCCTTGTGCCGGAACTATTCACGCGGTTATCTGCATCATCTGTTCCGCGCCAAGGAGATCCTGGGCTCCATGCTGGCGACCTGGCATAACCTGACCCATTATCAGGATTTGATGGCTGGTCTGCGCCAGGCCATCATGGATGGCCGCCTGGACGATTTCGCGGCGGCCCATGCACGGGCGGCTGAACTGGGCGATATTGAACCGGTCTGAAATTTAACCTCAAAATTCATGCCTGGGGGTCGAATTAACATTGACCCGAACCCCGCACCGACCTAAGTTCCGCCCCGATGCGCGCGTAGCTCAGTTGGTAGAGCACCTGACTTTTAATCAGGTTGTCACAGGTTCGATCCCTGTCGCGCGTACCAATTTTTTCCTTAAAATCGATGATAGATCAAAGACCCCGAAAAGAATGATGGGGGAACCAGGTGGAAAACGTCCATTTCCGCCTTTTCCGCTCAATCCGTTCTTCAGGCAGCCTGTTCGATGCCGACGGCGGGTTAATTGTTGTCAAAAACTATAAATTATACAATCGTTTGTATGTAGTTCTTAATGATTTCTCTTAGTGCTTACAGACAGAAATTATCCATAATAGAGAACTAATGTTCGCCTTTTTCTCGGAAACGGCGTGCGGTGAATTTGCATATCGTTTATAATTCGTTAACAGCGAAGAAACAATATGTCGGGGAGCATCGTAAATGCCTGGGAAACACCATCACCACAACCACAACCACAACCATAAACATAATCACAAAATCAAAGGTACCGACGGGGACGATATCCTGACGGGTGGGCCGGGTAAGGATGATCTAAAAGGTGGTGACGGCAACGACGTGCTTTCGGGCAATGGCGGCAATGACAAGCTGAAGGGCGGCGACGGCAACGATACGCTTTCGGGTGGTGCGGGCAAGGATAAGCTGAAGGGTGGCGACGGCGACGACACCTTTGTCTATGTCTACGGCACAGAGGCAGGCGGCCGCGATAAATTTGATGGCAATGGCGGCAACGATGTCCTGCGCCTCGTCGTGACACAGTCGGAACTGGCCAGCATTCAAAGCGAACTGGACGCCTTCCAAGACCACCTGCAAAACGGCCATGGCAAGTTTAAATTTTCGTTCGGCCTGGAAGTCAAATCGATCGAGAGTCTTGAGCTTGAGGTCCTTGACGGTGGCAACGCCGCGCCGGTGGTTTCCGGCCCGGTGGACGGCGGTGCCACGGACGAGGATGCCGCACCGGTCGTGATCAACCTGTTGGCCAACGCAACCGATGCGGATGGCGATGACATGGACACGGCGTCGGTCACGGTGGCCTCGTCGAACCTGGGCCGCGTGGTCAGTTTCACGGTCGACGATGCGAGCGGTGCGTTGAGCATTGATCCCGGCCAGTTCGACGATCTGGCGTTCGGCCAGAGCGAGACCTTGAGCGTCAGCTATAATATCATCGATGGCAACGGCGGCGTGACGCCGGCAACGGCGACGCTGATTGTCGAGGGCCGCAATGAAGCACCGGTGGTTTCGGGCCCCGTGGACGGCGGCATCACGAACGAGGATGCCCTGCTCCCGGTTGTGATCAATCTGTTAGACAACGCAACCGACCCAAACGGCGATGACATGGACACGGCGTCGGTCGCGGTGACCTCGTCGAACCTGGGCCGCGTGGTCATTTTCACGGTCGATGACGCAACCGGTGCGTTGAGCATTGATCCAGGCCAATTCGGCGACCTGGCGTTCGACCAGAGCGAGACCTTGAGCGTTAGCTATGACGTGATCGACGGCAATGGCGGCGCGACGCCGTCGACGGCGACGCTGCTTGTCGAGGGCCGCAATGACGCGCCGGAAGCCCCCGGCATGATCGAGAATCAGAGCGGCGAGGAAGGCAGCAACTTCAGCTTCGGTATCCCAGAGGACGCTTTTAGTGATCCCGATAATGGTGACGACCTGAGTTTTGAAATTGTCGCGGTAAACAATGTTGCGGGCGGGGCCGAACTTCTACCGGGCTGGATGAACTTCGATCCCTTGACGGGCAGCATCAACGGCAGCCCCGGCGATAACGATGCGGGGGCAACATTGCTCAGCCTGCGCGCCTTTGACGGCGGTGGCCTGAGCAGCCAAACGCTAAGCTTCACCATCGATATCGCCAACGTCAGCGCGGGCACCAGTGTCGATGGTTACATCGCCGGGGCGACCGTGTTCCAGGACAGCGACGGCAACGGTGTTCTTGATGTGGGCGAGGCATCGGGCCTGACGGATTCAGACGGCGATTTCCGCCTTGTCGGCGGCTCGGGCACCGGCACGCTGATCCAACAGGGCGGCACGGACATTTCCACCGGCACGGCGTTCCACGGCACCCTGCGCGCGCCGGAAGGTTCAACCGTGATCAACCCGTTGACCAATCTGGTGGTCCTGGTGATGGCCAACGGCACCGATGCGGCCACGGCCGAAACCTGGGTCGAGAGCAGCCTGGCACTGGCCAATGTGGACCTGACGCAATATGACCAGATTGCCGCGACCGCGAACGGCGAGGCTGGTGCCGGTGGTATCGCCGGTGAAGCCATCAAGGTGCAAAATACCGTCGAACAGATCGCCGCCGTCATCGTCGGCGCCAGTAATGACGGCAGCAACATCCCGGTCAGCGAAGATGCGGCGTTGGAGGCGGCCTATCAGGCCATCGCGCTTGAAATCTACAGCGGCAGTGGGGCATCGCTCGATCTTGCTGACAGCGCAACCCTCGACGGCATCATTGCGGCTGTCGCGCTCGACCTCGGCATCACCTTGACGCTGGCCGTGCAAAATGACGCGGCGGCGATCGTCTCGGCGACCAACAACGTCATTGACGAGGCCGTCACCGCCGGCGGCACCGAGGATCTGTTGACGGAACTGGCGCAGGTCGCCCTGGTGGCGGACGACGCGGCCACGATAATGGAAACCGCGGCCGAGGCCGGCGATTTGACGGCCGCCGAGGCGACTTATACCGACGAAACCGCCCTTGATGCCCTGGTGGTGGCGGAATCGGCCAACGTGGGTGATGTGCTCGGCACCAAGGGCACCAGCGGTGACGACATCCTTGGTGGTTCGCCCGATGACGACATCATCGATGGTTTGGCCGGCAACGACATCATTTCAGGCCTGGCGGGCGCCGATATTCTGGAAGGCGGCGAGGGCGATGATGTCCTGCGCGGCGGCGGCGATGACGACGCCTTAACCGGCGGTCTGGGGTCGGACGAATATCACTTCGATCTGCATGGCGGTGACGACACCATTACGCAGACCAGCGGTGATGGCGGCAGCACCGACTTCGTCACCATCGGTGGCGCCACCTATGATGCTTCCTCGGCGCGCTATGGGGATGATTTGCTGATCTTCGCATCGGCGGACAGCTCGTTCTCGCACCTGGAAGGATCCGTTC